>JADHOC010000027.1 GCA_016779205.1 Planctomycetota bacterium
CGGGCCACCCGACGCCCGCGCTGAATCGCCCCTCAGGGGATCGAGCGCGCAGCGGCCGGCCCACGGGCCGCCTCCCGCGCCCGGCACGCGAGGTCGGGGTCGTCCACGAAGACGGCGTCCGCGGGGAAGCGCCGGAGGAACTCCGTCAGCGCCGCCTGGTCCCCGCGGAAGGTCCACACGAACACCTCGAGCCCGAGCTCGTGCGCACGCTGCAGGAGGCCCGGGCCCAGGGCGTCCGGGCCCTCGAAGGTCGCCCGCGAGAGACCGATGCCCGCGAGGCCCTCGGCGCGCTCCTCGAGGTCTTCGGGAGACGGGAGAGGTCCCGACAGGTTCCAGACCAGCCTCGCCGGGCAGTCCGGAATCCCTGCGGCGGTGCGCAGCGCCTCACGATCGAAGCTCTGCACCACGACCGCCGCCCCAGGGTTCTCCTCGCCCCAGCGAGCCAGGACCTCCAAGACCGGCTCCGCGAGGTCGACCCCCTCCGCCAGGTGCCACGCCGGCTGCTTGAGCTCGGGGACGACGCCCACCGACCGGCCCGATCGTTCGTTGAGGCGCGTGACAAGGTCGAGGGCATCGGTGAGCCGCGCGAGGCGATAGACGGTGTCGTCCCCCGCCGGGCCGCTCACCCGCAGCCCCTCCAGCTCGCTCCAGTCGAAGTCGCGGGCGTACCAGCGGCCATCCGATCGGGCCCTCCCCGGGAACCGCGCCGCCGCATCGGTGACCCGCTCCAGGGTGAGGTCGTGAAGGCAAACGAGGACGCCATCCCGGCTGCAGACCACGTCCGGCTCCACGAGGTCCGCCCCCTGGGCGTGGGCGAGGGCATAGGCCTCGAGGGTGTGCTCGGGGAGGTACGCGCTCGCACCCCGGTGCCCGAGGATGAGCGGACGCCCGGGTTCGCCGAGGGGAGCCGATGGCGGGCCCGGGGCGTGAACGCAGCCCGCGAGGACCGCGAGCCCGATGAGGAGAAGTCGGCGCATGGTGAGAGTCTGCACGACCGGCGGCCCGTTCGCTGGACCCGCCGCACCGGAGCCGCCGCACCCGACCCGCACAACGCGGCCATGGGAGATTCCCGCCTCGCCTTCTGGCGCCGCCGGTTGTTCTCCCCGGGGTGCCTCCCTAGGATCCGCCGCCCTTTGGCCCGCCCGCGCCCGTTCGCCGGGCCGAGCCCCCTCGCGCGGCCGGCCCGTCTCTCCCCCCCCATCCCCTTGAACGTCACCCTCAAGAAGCTCTCCGAGGTCCGCCTCACCAACCAGTACCTGCGCACCGATACGGACGTGGAGGCGCTGAAGAAGAGCCTGGAGAGCGTCGGGCTGATCCACCCGGTGACGATCAACGGAGAGGGGGAGCTCCTGGCCGGTGCCCGCCGCTTCCAGGCCGCGAGCGAGCTCGGCTGGGGGGAGATCCCGGTCCAGGTTGTGGAGCGGGACTTGCTGGAGCAGGAGCTCATCTCCATCGATGAGAACCTGGTCCGCGCGCCCCTCAACTCCCTCGAGCTGGAGCGGTACCTGAACCGGGGCCGTGAGATCTACGAGCAGCTGAACCCCGAGGCCAACAAGGTCGACCTCTCCTCCGAGGAGCTCAAGGGCGAGGCGCGGCAGGAGAAGAAGGAGATCGAGGAGCAGGACGATAGCTCCTTCGCCGCCGTCACCGCGGAGAAGACGGGGCTCTCGAAGTCCATCATCCGCAGCGCCATCAAGCGGGACGAGCTCGCGGCGGACGTGGTCAAGGAGGCCCGCAGCCAGGGCGAGCTGAACGCCACCCAGACCAACGAGATCATCAAGCTCGAGAAGGAGACCCAGGCGGAGGTCCTGCCCCTGATCGCCGACAAGACGGTCAAGGAGGCCCGCAAGATCATCGCCGCGGCCCAGTCCGGCGGCGTCGAGGCAGCCGTGGAAGAGTCCGAGAAGGTGGTCCCCCTCCCCCGGGAATACGGCCAGATCCTCAGCCCGGTGCGGCGGGTCAACAAGAACATCGGCCGCATCCTCGTGGAGGAGCTGCGCTACGACGGGCCCGAGCGGAAGAAGATCCACCAGGAACTCCGCGTGCTGCGGGACAACCTGGTGCAGTTCTTCGAGATGGTCGGCGAGGGCCAGTAAGGCCGCGAGCCTCTCCCCGGCCCCGCGTCCCGCTTCGGGACGACCGGAGGGCGGGAGTTCGCTCCGTCCGGGGGCTCCATCCCGTCCGATGGGTCGGCTGGGCGTAGCCTGAGGCGCTCACCCTGCGCCGAACATCATGCTCCGATCTCTCTGCCTCACGCTGTCCCTCGCCCTCTCCGTCGCCGCTGCGCGCGTCGCCCACGCGCTGCCGCAGGACTCCGAGCCCACGCCCGCGGCCGAGGCCGAGGCGCCGAGCGCTGGCGCCGACGCCGAGGAGGAGGCCCAGGGCGCGCCATGCGAACCCCGCCTGACCACCGAGGCCGACTGGGGTCAGTGGGAGCGCCTGGGCGCCGGCGTCCTCTCCCCCGACGGCCGCTGGATCGCGTACACGATCCGCCGGAACGACGGGACCAGCGAGCTCCGGCTGCGCGTGATCGCGACGGACTCGACGGAGGTGTTCGAGCAGGGCAGCCGACCGACGTTCTCGAGCGACGGCAAGTGGCTGGCGTTCTCCATCGGCAAGTCGGAGGCCGAGCGGGAGGAGCTCTCCAGGGGCAAGAAGCCGGTGGAGAGTGACCTGGGGCTGTTTGACCTCGTCGGCGGCGAGAAGAGCACGATCGAAGGCGTGAGCGCCTTTGCCTTCAGCGAGGGTGGCGCCTTCCTCGCCATGCAGCGCCACGGTGAGCCGGGTGACGACCACGGCGCCGACCTCGTCGTCCGCGACCTCGCGAGCGGCATGGACACCCACTTCGGGCGCGTCGGCGCCTTCTCGTGGAGCGAGAAGGGCGCGTGGCTCGCGATGACCATCGACGCCCCTGACCAGGCGGGCAACGGGCTCCGCGTCGTCGACGCCCGCACGGGCAAGATGCAGACGCTCGACTCGGGGGAGGCGGACTACGTGGGCATGACCTGGCGCGACGACGCCGCGGACCTCGCGGTCATGCGCAAGCAAGCCCACGGGGACGATGAGGACGCCACCTACACGGTCCTCGCCTGGCGCGGGCTCAACCGCAAGGAGCCGCGCGTCTCGCGCTACGACCACCTCGAGGACGAGACGTTCCCCGGGGACCTGCGGGTCGTCGACTTCGACGGACTGACGTGGTCCGACGACGGCGACGCGGTCTTCTTTGGCCTCAAGGCCTGGGAGACCCGCCCCTCCGCGCTCGCCGAGTCCGACGGGGAGGAGGAGCCCGCCGAGCCCGAGGTCGACGAGGGCACAGGGCCCAGGACGGAGGAGGCCCCCGACGAGGGCGGCGAGGACGCCCCGACGTCCATGCGCGAGAGCCTCGACGAGGCCCCCAGCGTCGAGATCTGGCACGCCAAGGACATCCAGATCGTGCCCAGGCAGAAGCGCACCCAGTCCGACGATGAGCGCGACAGCTTCCTGGCGGCGCTCTGGCTGGACTCGGGCAAGCTCGTCCGGCTCGAGGACGAGGCCGTCCGCGACGTCATCCTCCTCGAGGGCCAGCGGATGGCGCTGGGGACCGACGAGGCGCCCTACCTGGAGGAGCAGCGCTTCTCCGCGACGCTGGTCGACCTGTACGCCGTGGACGTCATGACGGGCGAGCGGGAGCGGGTCCTCGAGCGCGTCAAGTACACCATGGAGGGCGACCCCCGGGGCTCGCGCTTCCTCTTCGTGCGCGACGGCGACATCTGGGCCTACGACATGCAGGCCCGCGCCGCGACGAACCTGACCGGCGAGGTGGAGGCCGCGTTCACTGACCAGGAGAACTCGAGCCTCACGGACGAGAAGCCGCCCTACGGCGTCGCCGGTTGGACCAAGAAGGGCGACCGGGTCCTGCTGTACGACCGCTACGACATCTGGTCCTTCGCCCTCGACGGCCGCTCCCACGAGCGCCTCACCCGGGGCGCGGAGGAGTCGATCCGCCACCGCCGGGTCGTCGTCGCCGCGGACCCCGACGCCGAGCAGCGCGACGTCGTCCCGCCGGCGGGCTTCTACGTCAGCCTCTACGGCGACCTCACGAAGGACTCCGGCTACGGCTTCCTCAAGCCCGGCCGCGCCCTCGACCAGCGGGTCTGGGAGCCCGCGCGCATCTCCGGCCTCGTCCGCGCGGAGGACGCCGACGTGTTCTCGTTCACCGCGGAGCGCTTCGACGACTCACCGGACCTCTTCGTCGGCGGACCGGCGCTCCAGGACGCCAAGCAGGTCAGCGCCACCAACGCATTCGCCAGCGACTACCTCTGGGGCCACTCCGAGCTCGTCGACTTCGAGAACGCGAACGGCGTGCCCCTGCAGGGGGCCCTCTACTACCCGGCGGACTACGACGAGACGAAGACGTATCCGATGGTCGTGTACATCTACGAGCTGCGCTCGCAGTCGCTGCACCAGTACATGGCCCCCTCGGAGCGCAACCCGTACAGCACGTCGGTGTTCACCCAGAACGGGTACTTCGTCTTCCAGCCCGACATCGTCTACCGCGCCCAGAACCCGGGGCTCTCCGCCGTCGAGTGCGTGGTCCCCGCGGTGCGCAAGGTGCTCGAGTCCGGCAAGGTGGACCCCGAGCGCGTCGGCCTCGTGGGCCACTCCTGGGGCGCGTACCAGACGGCCTTCATCGTGACGCAGACGGACCTCTTCGCGGCCGGTGTCGCCGGGGCGCCGCTCACGAACATGATGAGCATGTCCATGAGCATCTACTGGAACTCGGGGCAGACCGACGCGTACATCTTCCACGAGAGCCAGGGCCGCATGGACCGCCCGTTCTGGAGCGACGTGGACACCTACATCGCCAACTCCCCCATCTTCTCCATCGAGGACCTGAACACACCGCTGCTCGTGGCCTTCGGGGACGACGACGGCGCCGTGGATTGGCAGCAGGGCGTGGAGATGTACAACGCGGCCCGCCTGGCCCAGCGCCCGTTCGTGATGCTGGTCTATCCCGGCGAGAACCACGGCCTGCGCAAGAAGCCGAACCAGGTGGACTACCACCACCGGGTGCGAGAGTGGTTCGACACCTACCTCACGGGCAAGGAGGCTCCCAGGTGGATCTCCGACGGCGTCCCCTGGCTCGACCAGAAGAAGGCGCTCGAGGAGATCGAGAAGCCGAAGGGCGGCGACAAGGGCTGACCTCGAGCCCGCGTCGGCGGGTCAGCGGCCCTTGAGCGCCGCGGCGGTGGCCCCCTCCGTGAGGGAGGTCGGCGGCCCGCTCGCCACGAGGCTCCCGCCCCGCGCGCCGCTCGCCGGGCCGAGGTCGACCACGTGGTCGCTGGCGGCGATCAGGGAGAGGCGGTGCTCGGCCATGAGGATCAGGTCGCCGCGGCGGGCGAGGTCCCGCAGGACCTCGACGAGCTGGCGCACGTCCGCCTCGTGGAGGCCCGTGGCGGGCTCGTCCAGGAGGTGCAGGGTGGGGCCCTTCGGGTCCAGGAGGCCGGCGGCGAGGGTCAGGCGCTGGACCTCCCCACCCGACAGTCCGGAGACCGACCGCCCGAGCGCGAGGTGGCCGAGGCCGAGGCGCAGCAGGCTCCCGAGGCCGCGGAGGAGCTTCCCCCCGACGGACGCGCCCTCGAGGGCGCCGTGGAGTTCCTCGGCGGGGGCTGCCATGAGGTCCGCCACCGAGCGGCCTTGCCAGCGGACGTCGAGGACCTCGGGGCGGTAGCGCTGCCCGCCGCACTCGGTGCAAGGGAGGTCCAGGTCCGCCATGAAGTCCATGGGGACCCGCTCCCGACCCGTCCCCCGGCACCCCGGACAGCGGCCCGCCGGGCTGGCGAACGAGAAGGCGCTGCGGGCGAGGCCGGTCCCCTCGGCCTCGGCGGCGAACAGGGACTGCACGGCCCCCATGAGTCCCAGCGCCGTCACCACGGTGGACGCTTCGGTGGGCCGACGGGAGCTCTTGATCTCGGCGAAGGGGACGGGCGCCCCGCCCTCGCCAACCTGATCCACCCGATCGCACTGCACAGGGCGCGCCGCCCGCACGCTCGGCTCGATCACATCGAACAGCAGGCTCGACTTGCCGCTGCCGGAGACCCCGGTCACGGCCACGAGTCCCGACGCGGGCAGCGCAACGTCGATGCCCTTGAGGTGATGGGCGCGACAGCCCTCGAGGACCCACGCCAGCGGGGACGGTGGACGCTCGGCGGCGACCTCGCCCACGGCCGCCAGGGCGCGCGCGGTGGGGCCATCCCCTGCTAGGATCTCGGAGGCCGTCCCCGCTGCGATCACCTCTCCCCCTTCCTCACCCGCGCCCGGTCCGAGCTCGATCAGGTGGTCCGCGGCGCGCAGGACCGCGGGGTCGTGCTCCACGAGGACGGTGGTGTTGCCCTCCGCCGTGAACTCTCGGAGGAGCCCCATGAGCCCCTCCACATCCCTGGCATGGAGCCCGCTCGTGGGCTCATCGAGCACGAGGGTCACGCCCGAGAGCCCTGCGCGGAGCACGCTCGCGAGCCGCGTGCGCTGGAGCTCGCCGCCCGAGAGCGTCGGGCTCTTGCGGGAGAGCTGGAGGTGGCCGAGCCCGAGGGCCATCAACGACGCCACCCGCTCCCGCACCTCGGGCATCAGGGCCGCGAGCACGGGCGCCTGCCGCCCGTCGAGCGCGAGGCCGTCGAGCTCGTCGAGCAGGCGGTCCACGGGGAGGTCCAGGAGCTCGGGCAGCGTCCTCCCCCCCAGGACGACGCCGCGGGCGAGCGGTCCGAGGCGTGTGCCCTCGCAGGCCTCGCACGGGCTCGGGGCGAGGGGCTCCGCCCAGCTCGCGTGGCTCTTCTGCTTGACCCGTCGCTGGGCCTCACGCTCCGCGAGGGCGAGCATGCCGTCCCAGGTGGACTCGAACTCATGGGCCCCCTTGCCCTCGCCCGCCTGTCCACCCTTGGCGAGCTCCCACCGGACCCGGAAGACCTCGCCCGGCCCCGCGCCCCGGAGCGCGAGCGTCCGGGCGGCGCCGTCCAGGTCGGCGAAGGGCTGGTCCCAGTCCACCGACGGCCCGGCGGCGCGCAGGGTGGCGAGGAACTGCCCGTCGGCCTCTCCGAGGTACTTTCCGACCCGCGTCCCGTCCATGGCGCCCGCTGTGATCGGGAGGGTGGGGTCGGTGATCAGCTGATCTGGATCGCAGCGCGACACGGTCCCGACCCCTTCGCAGGCGGGACAGGCCCCCGCCGCGCGATCCGGACTGAAGTGCTCGGCCTGGAGGCCCGCGGGCTCTCCGTCCCGGGTCCCCGCGCGGGAGAAGAGCAGGCGCAGGAGCGGGCCGAGCTCGCTCTGGGTGGCGACGGTGGAGCGCTGGCCGGCGCGGGCCTGCTGCTGGCGCAGCGAGATCACCGGGCCGAGCCCCTCCGCGCCGTCCAGCTCCGGCCGGGCGAGGCGCTTCATGTGGCGACGAACCTGGAACGGGAGGCTCTCGGAGAAGCGCTGCCACGCCTCGCCCGCCAGGGTGTCGAAGGCCAGGGAGGACTTGCCGCTCCCCGACACGCCGCAGACCGCGGTCACCTGTCCCCTGGGAAAGTCCACGTCCACCGAGCGCAGGTTGTGGGTCCGGACGCCGCGGAGCTGGATCGAAGCAGGCGGTCCGGCGGGCGGGCGCGGCGCCCGGGCCAGCGCGGGGGGCTCGCCAACGCCGGGGTCCACCGGCTGCGCCACCCCGCCCACCACGTCCACCCGCCGGTCGGCCGCGGCCCAGAGCCCCCGGTGGTGGCTGATGGCGAGCACCGTGTGCCCCGCATCGATGAGCCGACCGAGGCTCTGGACGAGCCGCGCCACGTCGCCGGGGTGGAGACCGCGGTCCGGCTCGTCCAGGGCCACGAGGGTGGGCTCGCTACCCGAGTGGCCCAGCAGCGTGGCGAGCTTGACCCGCTGGGCCTCGCCGCGGCTGAGTCGGTTGGAGGGGAAGCCGAGGGGTACATGGCCGAGCCCGAGGCCGTCCATGGCGGCGCACAGGGCCAGGGCCGGCGGGTCGTCCGCGAAGTAGCCCCGGGCCTCGGCGACCGTGAGCGCCAGGACCTCGGCGACCGTCCTGCCGCGGAGTCGCACGCCCAGCGACTCGGGCCGATAGCGGCCCCCTCCGCACGCGTCGCACTCCAGCTCGAGGTCCTCGAGCAAGTGGAGCCCGACTCGCTGTACGCCGAGCCCCTCGCAGGCTGGGCAGCGCCCCTCCTTGGAGTTGAACGAGAAGTGGCTCGCGCCCAGCCCGGCGGCGGCCGCGTCCTCGGTGGCGGCGAAGCGCTTGCGGATGAGGTCCATCAGCCCCGACCAGGTGGCGGGCGTGCTGCGCGGCGTCCTCCCGATGGGGCGGGCGTCCACCGCCCGGACCCGCTGCCCCTCCGCGCCGTCGAGCCGCTCGAAGGGGCCGCCGGGCTCTCCGGCGAGGGCGGGGAGCAGGGTGCCGAACACCAGCGAGGACTTGCCCGCGCCGGAGGGGCCGGTGATCACCTGCAGCGTCCCCAGGTGCACCGTGAGGTCCGCCCCCCGCAGGTTGTGCAGCGTCGCGCCGATGAGGCGCAGCTCCCCGCTGGGGTCGCGCCGCGGCCCGCTGGGGAGGAGCGGCTCCCCGAGCGGAGCCCCGGACATGGGCTCGTTCTGCACGATGAGGCCGCCCTCGGGTCCAGCTCCCGGCCCGACCTCCACCACGTGGTCGGCCTGCCGGACCATGTCCGGATCGTGCTCCACCACCATCAGCGTGTTGCCCCTGTCCCTGAGCTCGTCGAGCACCGCGGTCATGCCCGGCTGCCCGGAGGGGTGCAGCCCGAGGGTGGGCTCGTCGAGGGCCACCAGCAGCCCGCCCATGGGCGCGGCCAGCTGGGAGGCGAGCTGGATGCGCTGGGCCTCGCCGGTGGAGAGCGTCGTGCTCTCCCTGCCGAGGGCGAGGTGGCCCAGCTCCAGGAGCACCATCCGCTCCAGGCGCCGGTGGAGCTCGGGGAGCAGGGCTCCGGCCACCCCGTTCTCGCCGAGGCCCTCCATCGCGCCGAGGGCGTCGCCAAGGTCCCGGGCGGGGAGCCCGAGGAGTTCGGGGAGCCGCCTCCCGCCGATGGCCGCCTCACGGCCCGGGCGCGAGAGTCGCGCGCCGCCGCACTCGGCGCAGGGGATCGAGCGGACGAAGCGCAGGATGTTCGGGTTGCGGTTGCGCTTGAGGGTCTCCTCGATGACCGGGATCAGCCCGCGGTAGTACCCCTCTTCCCTGGGACGGGCGGTGATGCCCTCCCACCTCATGCGAGACTCGATGCTGTGCTTGCCGAAGGGGACCTTGAGCCGGCGCGTGCCGTGCAGGATCACCCTCCGCTGCTCGTCGCTGAGCTCCCGCCACGGGGTGTCCACGTCGAACCCGTGGGCCCTGCAGATGGTGTCCATGACCTCGAGGGTCACCTGGGAGTAGACCGTGTAGCCGTTCTTGAGGGTCGGCTTCAGGGCGCCGTCGCGGAGGCTCCGCGAGGCGTCCTCCACCAGCAGGTCCTCGCTGACCTCGTCCTCGACGCCGCTCCCCCCGCAGCGCGGGCAGGCGCCGTCGGGGTGGTTGAAGCTGAAGTGGCTGCGCGTGAGCGCCACGCCGCCCGGGTCCTCCGCGACGCGCGCGTAGAGGAGCCGCAAGAGGTCCAGCGTCCCGGTCAGGGTGCCCACCGTCGAGCGCGTGCTCGACCGTGCGTCCGTGGCTCCCATGGCGATCGCCGGCGGCAGGCCCTCGATGGAGTCCACCGCCGCCCGACCGAGCTTGCCGAAGAACTGTCGGGCCCGCGCGGAGAGGGCGCCGAGGTAGCGGCGCTGCCCCTCCCGCACGACGGTCTCGAAGACCAGGGAGGTCTTGCCGGAGCCCGATGGACCGGTGACGGCGACCCACTGACCGTGGGTGAGGTCGAGGTCCACACCCCGGAGGTTGTGCTCCCGGGCGCCGCGTATCCGAAGCTCGCTCGCCGGGTCGCTCACGGGGTCACTCCGCGCGCGGCGTGGAAGGCCAGCCCGATCGGACCGGGGGCTTGACCTGGCGCGAAGCGCAGCACGCAGACCTCGGGGCCCGCGCATCCGGCGGCCTCGGGGCCGACCTCCTCGAAGGGGACCCCGCCCTGGACCAGGGCGCCGATCACCCCCTGGGCCTCGGCCGGCGAGAGCGTCAGGAGCCCCGCGCCCTCGGCGTCCGACATGAGCGGCGGAGCGGTCGCCGCGGCTCGCTCCAGGTCAATCAGCGCCCGCTTGCGACCCACGCCGGCCGCGTAGCCGGTGAGGCGTCCGTCCGCGCCGACGACCCGATGGCAGGGGACCACCACCAGCAGCGGGTTGCGGCCGATGGCGGAGGCCACCGCGCGGACGGAGGAGGGTCGGTCCAGGGCCGCCGCGAGGGCGCCGTAGGTCACGACCTCTCCATAGGGGAGCGCCCGGAGAGCAGCCCATACCTCCCGCTGGAAGGGGGTCCCGGTGGCGTCGAGCGGGACGGTGAACTCGCGGCGGTCCCCCCGGAGGTAGGCCTCGAGCTCCCCCTGGAGGCGGACGAGGTGCGCTTCGGCCGCCGCGGGCGCCTCGCTCCCCGGCTCCCCCATCGCTTGCGCCGCGTCGGGGCCATCCACGAGGCTGACCCGCACGAGCCCGGCCGCGCTGGCCTCGGCGACCACCCACCCCAGCGCCGGGGCGGCGGCTGGAGCGAACTGACAGCGAGCGAGGTGGGGCGAGGTCACGCCGGATCATAGGGCCTCGGGCGCCGCCGCGTCCCGGGGCCGGAACCGCGGCCTGGAAACGGAAGCAGCCGGCGCCCCTCGGGGCGCCGGCTGCTTCCGGGCCGACCTCGGCGGGCTGCGCCCGCGGGAAGTCGGAGCTCAGGCCTGGATCAGGCCTGGGCGGCGGTCGCGGCGATCAGGCCGCGCTCCTCGAGGTAGGAGAGGATCTTGTTGGCCGACTCCTCGATGGACTCGTCGCCGGTGTGGACCGTGATCTCCGCGTTGGTCGGCGCCTCGTAGGGGTCGCTGACGCCGGTGAAGTTCTTGATCTCGCCGGAGCGGGCCTTCTTGTAGAGGCCCTTGGTGTCACGCTCCTCAACGACGGCGAGGGGCGCCTCGACGTAGACCTCGACGAACTCGGCGCGGGCCGGGTCGATCATGCCACGGCACTGGTCGCGGACCTCCTGGTAGGGAGAGATCGCCGCGGTGATCGAGCAGCAGCCGTTGCGGGCGAGCAGGTTGGCCACGAAGCCGATGCGCGCGACGTTCGTGTCACGGTCTTCCTTCGAGAAGCCGAGGCCCTTCGAGAGGTTGGTGCGGACGACGTCGCCGTCGAGGACCTCGACGTTCTTGCCGCGCTCCATGAGGATCGGCGTGAGGTACTCGGCGAGGGTGGACTTACCGGAGCCGGAGAGGCCGGTGAACCAAAGGACGAAACCCTTCTGGGACATGGTGATGGTTGGTTGGTTGGAGATACAGGTTGATTGACTGGTTGGCGGGGTCCGGCGCTACCGGATCATCCCCTCGAGGTAGGGCACCTCGAAGCACTTCTCGTGCATGATCGGGCCGTGGCCGAAGTACCCGGCCTCACCGAACAGCTCGCCGTGGTCGGCGGTGACGATGATGTGGGTGTTCTTCGGGACGGTGTCGTAGAGCTGCTCGAAGACGCCGTCCAGGTAGCGGACCGTGTCGATCTGGCGCTCCTTGAGCTCGTCCAGCTTGTCCTGGTCGAAGAACTGGAAGTCCTCTTTGAACTTGCTGTCCTCGTCGCTCTCGGCGATCTGGTCGTTCATCTTCCGGAAGACCCCGTTGACCCCGCTGATGCGCGGCCACATGGAGGAGTCCTCGTCCGGCTTGGCGTAGGGGTAATGCGTCTCCCCGACGTTGAGCAGATAGAAGTGCGGACGCGGGCCATCGAACTTCATGGTGGGCAGGATCGCCGCCATGTCGTTGTGGCTGTCCATGAGCTGGAAGCTGTCGAAGGCGCGGTTGATCCCCGTCTTCGGGTTCAGCACCGGCAGCGACACGCGGGCGTGCGTGTCGTATCCGAGCTTCTGCTGGAGGAAGCCGGGGAGCCAGAGCCCGGGGACCATGGCGCCGAAGTCGATGTCGGTGCCCTTGGAGCCCAGGCGCTTGTTGTAGTTGTAGAAGTCCTCCTTGTAGTACTCCGACGCGTACACGTTCTCCGGGGAGGTGTGCGGCAGGAGGCCCGTGAGGAGGTTGTAGTGGGAGGGCGCGGTCCACGAGGCGTACGTGTACCGCTTCTCCACCTTGCCGCCCGACAGCTTCGCGATCGTCTTCGTCTCCGCCGACATGAACGCGTCGTAGCGGCAGGAGTCGAGGATGATGATGATGAAGTGGTTCTCCGCCTGGGGATCGGGCTTCTGGACCATCCCGGGCCGCATCGGGAGACGCGGCATGGGACGCGGCGGGGTGGCCGGCTTCTTCTTGAACTTGTCGAACAGGCCCATCAGATCACTCTCCCTTGGTCTTGTAGTAGTCGACGAGGATCGCGGCGGTGGTCTCGCGCATGATCCGCGGGTCGGGGTTCTCTCCGCTCACCAGCTGCTCGCGCACCTTGGTGCCGGAGATGAAGACGGACGTCTTGTCCTTGTTGGCCTCCATGAGGCCCACGCGGCCGAGCTCCTCGAAGTACGCCGCGAAGCCGACGTTCACCGTCTTGATGGCGAGGTCGCCGCCGAGCTCGTCGAACACGGTCTGGGCGTCGAAGTCGCCCCAGATGGCCGTCTTGTCGTCGAAGGGCGCGTCCGCGTGCTTGCGGCCAATGATGAAGTGGGTGAAGCCCAGGTTCTGGCGGTAGATGGCGTGCATCACGGCCTCGCTCGGGCCGCCGTAGTACATGCGCATGTCCAGCCCGACGAGCTCCAGCTGGTCGTTGAGGTCCTGCCCCTTCGACTCCCAGAGCTCGGCGTCCTTGTCGCCCTCGCCGAGGAGGCGGTTCTTCACAAGCGCCTCGTAGGTCTCCATGCGGGTCGAGGCCGGGACGTCGTCGCCCTTGAGCTGGCCCACCAGCGGGTTGAGGATGACGCCGGTCTTCTTGCCGGTCTCACGCAGGATGACCTCGGCGCCGTAGACGAGCGCGTACTCGTGAGCGCGGTGGAGGGGGTTGCGCGTCTGGAAGGCGATCGACTGCTCCCAACCGCGGTCCATGATCAGGCTGCGGGTCTGGGTCGGGCCCATCACGCGGCCCGCGAAGGGGCGCGTGTCCTCGGCGGGCGCGAGGGTGATCGTGCCGCCGACCAGCTTGGTGCGCTCGTCGGAGGTCCACAGGCGCGCGCCGGGGTGGTCGGTGCGGTCGGTGCGGTAGACGGCCTTGATGAAGGCGGCCTTGTCCCAGTCGTAGGCCCCGCCGTCGACCTCGAGGACGCCGAAGACCTCGCCGTTCGCGCAGAGGGCGACCTTGGCGCCGTCGGTGCACGCGGCGGCCTCGGCGTCGGTGACCGGGAGGATGATCGGGATGGTCCAGGCCCACTTCCCGCCGTTCCGCTCGATGGCCTGCTCGGAGAGCACCGCGTCATAGTCCGCGCGGGCCATGGGGCCCTCCAGCGGCGAGAGCGTGCCGTCCGCGATGCGGTAGAGGGTGGTGCAGTCCACCTCGTTCACGTCCACCTTCGGGAGGTCGGCTCCGGCGCTCGCTGCGGCGGCGTCGATGCGGTTGACGGGGGCGTCGAGGCCGCCGTGGACGGGGAGGATGGAAGCGTTAGCAGCAGTCATGTTCGTGGGGAGGGGTGCGGGCCTGCTGGCCCAGGCGGAATGATCAGAGGTAGCCGAGGTTCTCCAGCTTGCGCTTCACGTCATCGAGCTCTTCCTGGGTGAAGTCGGAGCCTTCCACCCCCTCGGAGGGGGCCACCTGGACGGAGGGCGTATCCCCCATCAGGTCTCGGAGCACAAAGACGATGAAGTCCGTGGGAGAGTTGAAGCCGGACCCATCCACCACCTGCTGGATCTTCCGATACAGCGGGCGCGGGATCTTGACGGTGACCTTGGACTCTCTCACGGCGAGCTGTGGATGCGGCTTGGTAGCGAATGAAGGGCTGATCGGGCGGGAGCCCGGGGGCCTGACACTCCAATCGCACTCTGATCGTACTCCTATCGGAGCCCTGGGTGGCAAACTTGAGTGCAATTGGAGTGTCCCGTCCCGGGACCCTCCCGCTGGCTTCCTCGGGGCCAGCCGATTCACCCGGCTCACACCCCGCGCCCCGATTCCGTAGCCCAGTAAGCTTCTCCCACGCCCAAGACCCCGCCCCGGCCCCGCCCCTGGGGGCGACCCAGAATCCCATGCAGTTCAAGACCATCCTCCTTCCCCTCTCGCTGACCTTCGCCCTGGCGGCCTGCCCGGGATCCGAGTCCGCGGACCCCGCCCAGCTCATCCAGCAGGGCCAGTACGATGCCGCCATCGAGGCCGCCGAGGGCCAGCTCCAGACGGTCGAGGCCGGCTCCGCGGAGCACAAGGAGCTCGTCATCGTCTACGCCGAGGCCCTCGCGGAGAGCCGCGCCGACGAGTCCCGCGACGCCTTCCTGGCCTTCGCCAAGGACCACCCCGACATGGTCGAGCCGGCGGACTTCAAGTACGTGGTCAGCGGCCTCCGGACCCACGCGGCCTACGTCCAGGCCATCGACGTCATGGACGCCGGCAAGAAGCGCTGGGCGGAAGACAGCACGATCGACGAGCTGGTCGAGGCCCTCAAGCAGGACATCGCCAAGTCCGGCGACGCGGACAGCATGGCCAAGATGAAGGGCCTGGGATACATGTGATCCCCCGGGAGCCTCGCTCCCCCTCCACCCTCTCACGCGGGGCCGCGCCGAACCTCGGCGCGGCCCCGCGTCCGTGGGTGAATCGCGCTCTCCTCCCTCCTCGCCCCCCTGTCCCCCACCCCATGCCCGGTCCCACCCAGCTGCTGGCCAGCGGCGCCCTCACGGCGCTGCTCGTGGGCTGCGCGGCCTCCCCGGCGGGCCTCGCGCCAGCCCGGTCCGACTCCCCCGCACCGCGCGGCGGGGCGACCGCCCTCGCCCAGACCACGCCCGCGGGCGACTACTCGAGGCCCCTGACGGGCCGCCTCACCTTCACCTTCGGCGAGCGCCAGCTCGACGGCGCCCTTGCGCCCACCGACGAGCCCCAGGTCTTCGGGGTGGAGTATTCGAGGCTCTCCTCCAGCGGCCCGCTGGGGTTCGAGCTCGGCTTCCAGTTCGCGGACGACCAGGCCCGTGGCGTCGCCCTCCCGGGGGGCGGCGCGGGGACCGTGGATCGACTCCAGAGCGAATTCTTCGCCGGGCTCCGGGCGGAGGGCGGGGAGGGGACCGTGCACCCCTACCTCGGCCTCGGCGCCACATGGCTCACCAACGACACCCGGATTCGCTCGGCAGGGGTGGAGACCAGAGACACCGACAGCGGCCTCGGGGCCTACGGGCACCTGGGCCTGCTGTTCGACCTGTCGCGCACCGTCCACGTCTCCATCGACGGCCGCATGACGTTCCTCACCGGCGACTCCAACGAGGGGGCCGACAACGACTACGCCCAGGTCTCGATCGGCCTGGGCGCCAGCTTCTGAGCGGATCCTGACGGGCGGCTGCGCCGGGTCAGTTCCCGATGGGCGGGAACACCCTCGCCGGCTCCCGGTCGACCCAGATCGTCGGCACGTCGTCGGTCGCCGCCGCCCCCGCGGGGTCGTTCGGGTTCGACGAGCCGAGCGTCCAGATCGCGCCGGACTGCAGCACCCGCACGACGCTCCCCGACTCGAACGAGTCGTCCGCGCTGGCGCCGTCGTCGATGAGGAACCCCAGGAAGTTGTAGGCGCTCGAGAGGACGCCGTTGGATCCGAAGGCGAAGACGGCGAGGTCCGTGTGCCCCTCGGCGTTCTCCCGTTGCCCCGCAGCGATCAGCGTGCCGTCCGGCCCGATGGCGAGGGAGCGCAGGCTCGTGTTGCGTCCGAAGTCGATCTCGGGGTTGTTGGTCGAGCCCTCGCGCAGGGTGACCACACCGGTCCCCGTGGTCGGAGAGGACAGGCTGCCCGCGAACGAGGGGTCGGGGCTCCCGTCGGCGAGGACCCGCCAGACCGCCGGCTGATCGCGGACCACCGCCCCCCCGAAGGCCCCCGTCAGGGAGCCGGCGAGGACGAGGTTCGAGGCGCTGTCGAGGCTGGCCTCTCCGCAGCGGGCGCCATACGTGGCGCCGCCGAAGAACCGCAGGGGCTCCACGGTGCCCCCGCCGAAGCCGGGGACCGCGCCCCCGGACGCGGGGTCGATGGCGAGGACCCGGATTCCGCCGCCGGCGTGCCCGACCACGTAGTAGCGATCCCCCGCGACGACGACCTCCGAGGCCCCCTCGTTGCCGAACTCCGGAGTGGCGGGGGAGACCACGACGCCCGCCGCGCCGAAGCCGGAATCCAGGGTGAGGTCCGAGAGCAGGCTCCAGGTGACGAAGCTGCGGGAGCCGATCCCGAGGAAGCCCACGGCAACGAATCCACCGGACGCCGTGGGCGCCAGGTCGAGGACCGCCTGGTCGGTGATCGACGGGTTGGGGAGGTCCTGCCGGCTGGAGGTGGCGCCGTCCGGCGCCACGCGCCACAGGGACGCCTGGGAGAAGCCGCTGGAGACGCTCCCCCGGGCCCACCCGCCGACGATCAGGTCGCCGGTGAGCGCGTCCACCGCCAGAGAGGTGGCGCCGCTCACGTCGAAGGGGGATACCTCGAGCACGCGGACGCCGCCGTCACCAAAGTCCGGGTCGAGCCGGCCATCGGGGAGGTTGGCGCCGACCTCGGAGGCGTCGCTGGCCCGAAAGCGCGCGACGAAGGCCCTGGACGCCGTCCCGCAGCCGGGCTCGAGGCAGTCGTCCGTCCGCCAGCCGCAGGCCACGACCTCGCCCGAGGCGAGCTCCACCGCGTCCGAGATGAAGGCCCGCGCTCCGGCGCCGCCGAGCTCGGGGTGGTTCTTGATGTCGAGGAAGGCGCAGCCGCCGCCGAAGAACTGGGCGTCGAAGGTGAACTGGGCGTCCGCCGAGTTGTTCGGCTGGGGGAGCACGGAGATCCGGAGCTCGTTGATCCCGCTGGTCTTGGGGGAGCAGTAGCTCAGGAAGTAGAAGCTGTTCGCGAGGTCCCGGACCTGGGCGCCGATCTGCTCGAAGGCGTCGGCGAGCTCCCCGAACTCGGTCGCCGTGGCGGTCCCGTTCGGCCCCAGCGCGGCGAGCACGGACGCGTCGTACTCCTGGCCCACCCCGATGGTGAACGCCGTGTGCTCCGTCCCCTCCGGGCTGACGCCGTCGATGGCGTCCAGGGCGTCCTGGAGCGTGACCGCGGGCCCGGCCTGGTGGGTCCCGTCCGTGAACGTCACGAGGGTGAGCGAGCGGTTCTCCACGCCGGTGTTGGCGGCGCTCACGTCGACGTCGTCGAGGGCGCTGATCCCGTCCACCACCGCCCCGTAGAGGTTGGTCGAGGTGCTGAAGGGCGGCTCGTTGTTGAGGGCGTCGATCGCCGCCAGGAGGAGCTCCCGGTCGTTCGAGAACCCGAAGTCGAAGCCGGAGATCTCGTGGATCATGGGCGACCCGTCGAACCAGCTGATCTTGACGAAGTTCTCCGGCTCGGCCGTGACCGCCTCGATGAACTGCCGGGCACCCTCCTGCACCTCGGCGGCCCCCGCCGACTGCACGCTGTTGCTGCGGTCCAGGATCAGGTGCAGGTAGGACCGGAAGACCTGGGGCTGGGCCACCAGGCGCTGGGCGCTCTCCGTCTGGGAGACCAGCTGCTCGTTCTCGTAGACGTTGAAGTCCGCGCCGGTCAGGTCCGCCGCGGGGGAGCCGTCGCCCTCCGTGACCTTCAGGAAGACGCTGACCCGTCCGGGCAGGTCGACCCGGGCGTCGGGGGACAGGGCCGTGACGGTGGCGGGCGTCCCGGCCCCAGGCGCCTGGCTCCCGCCGCCTCCCCCACCACAGGCGGTGAGGGGCGCCAGCGAGAGGGCGCCGGCGAGCAGCAGTCGGAGAGAGCGTGAGCGGCCGCGCGGGGCCGCCTCGGGTGCGGATTCGGTCTTCGGCATGATCGGGGGCTCCGGGGGCGCCGAGGACCCCCGCCCCGACCCCGCGCGGGCCGCCAAGACTGTGGAGAAGTGCAGGGGGCAGACTCAAGGGAAGTCCCCCACCTCTCGCCAGCCGCCGCGGGCGCGACCCCCTCCCCTAGCCTCGCCCCATCGCGTCGCCCAGCGCCGCGAGGCAGAGCTTGACGTTCCGCTCGGTGGAGCCAGCCCCCATCAGGCCGACCCGCCAGGTGTTGCCCTTCATGGGCCCGAGCCCGCCGCCGATCTCGAGGCCGAAGTGCTCCAGCAGGTGGCCCCTCACCGCAGCGTCGTCCACGCCGTCGGGGATCGCGATGGTGGTCAGCGGTGCGAGCCGCTCCGCCTGGGGGACCCGCGCGGCGAGCCCCAGGGTCTCGAGGCCCTCGCAGAGCATCTTCGAGTGGCGGCGGTGCCGCTCGAAGCGGGCCTCCAGCCCCTCCTCCAGCACGAGCCTCAGGGCCTCGTGGAGGCCATAGAGCATGTTGATCGGCGCGGTGTGGTGGTAGCTGCGCTCCTCACCCCAGTAGCCCTGGATCAGCGAGAGGTCCAGGTACCAGGACTGCACGGGCGTCTTGCGCGCCCTCATCTTCTCCACGGCGCGCTCTGAGAAGGTGACGGGGGCGAGACCCGGCGGGCAGGAGAGGCACTTCTGGGTGCCCGAGTACGCGGCGTCCACGCCCCAGCCGTCGATCTCCACCGCGTGCCCCGCCAGGGAGGTCACGCAGTCGATGAGCAGGAGCGCACCGAGCTCGTCGGCCAGCTCACGCACGGCGGGGATGGGCTGGAGCACGCCGGTCGACGTCTCCGCGTGGACGACGGCGACGAGGTCGTAGCGGTCGTGCTCGGCGCCAGCGCGCAGGGCGTCCGCCTCGAAGGCCCGGCCCCACTCGCCCTTGACCTCCGTCACCTCGGCGCCGCAGCGGCGGGCCACCTCGGCCATGCGCGTCCCGAAGACACCATTCACTCCGACCAGGACCTGGTCGCCTGGCTCGAGGAGGTTGACCATGCAGGTCTCCATCCCCGCGGATCCTGTCCCCGACATGGGCATGGTCAGCTGGTTCTCGGTCCGGAAGACCGACCGCAGCATGCTGCCGATCTCGTCCATGACCTCGAGGAACCGCGGGTCGAGGTGCCCGAGGGTCGGGCGGGCCATGGCGGCGAGCACCGCGTCGTCCACGTCGGAGGGCCCGGGTCCCATGAGGACCCGTCTCGGGGGAGTGAGCGCGGTGGGGATAGACATGTTGGCGGTCGACGCGGAGGGGAAGTCGGGCACTTGGGACCCGCACATCTTCGGGCCGCGCTGGCCGCCGTCCACCTCGGGCAGGGCAGATCCTCACGCCCGGGGGCCTCTCCTGGTCCGACCGGCAGCGCCGCCGGGCCCCACCGGCGGGTGTCCCAGGACGATGCACCCCCCGCCCCTGGCCCCGCTCCAAGCCCGCCAGGCCCATAGCCCGGTGTCGGCACGAGGTCGTTTTGTTCGCTTGTTGTAGGCTCGAATGACCGCGGGACCTGCCCCGCCTCCGAGCCCTTCCCCATTGCCCTTCCCAGACATGAATCGTCTGCTCACCAGCTTCACGCTCCTTGCGGTCACCTCCGGCCTCAGCGCCGCCCAGCAGCCCTCCATCTACGTCGATATCGGCAGCGTCTCTGGGGGCGCCGGCACGCCCTCGAGCACCTTCGGGGCCGCCGCGTCGACGGGCGGATTCTGGAACGACCTCGACCTCGACTTCGTCGCGGGCCCTGTCCTGGTCAGCCCGCCGCTCAACGACATCGGGAACAACCCGACCCCCGTGACCCTCACCTGGGACGGGCTCGGCGCGGACCCGCTCCCCCTGTTCTTCGACGAACCCTGCACGACCACCCTCGATGACGCCGCGCTCATGGACGACTGCGGCTACATCGGTGGATCGAGCCAGTTCCGCTTCGACGGTCTGCCTGGCGGGACGTACACGGTCTACACCTACGCGATGGCACCGGACAGCCCCGCGTTCCTGACCAACGTCTTTGTCCCCGGCTCCTTGGATCCCGCCCAGGACGTCGGCGGGGACTTTTGCTCCGGCTACCTGGCGGGGATCACCCACGCCGAGCACACGGTCACCGTGGGCGTGGGCCAGCCGCTGATCATCGACATCAGCGTCACCGCCTCCTTCGACAGCCTGAACGGCATCCAGATCTTCCCCGGCTCGGGCCCGAGCTTCGGGACGAGCTTCTGCGGGCCCGCCGTGACGAACTCGTCGGGCGCACCCGCCGAGATCAGCGTGAGCGGTACGCCGGTGGCCTCGCTCAATGACCTGACCCTCATCTGCAGCTCGATGCCGCCGAACTCCTTCGGCTTCTTCCTGGTCAGCCAGACCCAGGGCTTCGTGGCCAACCCCGGCGGCAGCCAGGGCGACCTGTGCCTCGGCGGCGCCATCGGCCGCTACGTGGGCCCCGGGCAGATCCTCAACTCGGGTGCCGGGGGCCAGATCTCCCTGGCCGCGGACCTGACCCAGATCCCCAGCCCGACCGGGTTCATCTCGGCCTCGCCTGGAGACATCTTCAACTTCACCACCTGGTTCCGTGACTCCTCCATGGGCATGGCGACCTCCAACTTCTCCCAGGGCGTCGAGGTGACCTTCCAGTAGGTGGGCTCTCGAGCGGGCGCCAGCCCCTCGAGTCCTGGACCTGCCGGTGCTCCGCGCCGGCAGCGGCACAACGAAGGAGGCCCCGCGGCACACGCAGCGGGGCCTCCTCTTCGATGGCGAGCCGTCGCCGGCGCCCGGAAGCTCAGAGCGTCGCCGAGAAGCGCGTCCCCTCGAAGGCAGCGATCAACGCCTTGGCGTCGACGTTCGCTCCTGCGCAGTTGACCGTCGCCGTCTTCTTGTCGTAGTCCACCACGACGTCGGACTCCTCGATGCCGTCGAGCTCAGCAAGTGCAGACCGCACTTGCGGGGGGCAGCCCGCGCCACATGTCATCCCTGTGAGCCGGAGGGTCACAGTCTGGGCCTGGGCGGCGCCCATGCCGGCGGCGTTGCCATCGGCGGGGGGGACGGTCTCGCTGGTCTCCGCCGTGCAGGCGACGAGGCCAAGGGCGAGGACCGCGGGGAGGAAGGTCTTGAGCATGTTGATCGGGGTGGTGGTGAACGGACTCCCATAGTCTAGCCCAACTCCGTCGCGGCCCGACCAGGGGGTCCTCCTACCTCCGAGAACGCCCTTCGCACCCCCGCCATGACCCTCCACAACCTCGAAGGCAGGATCCTCCTCGAGTCGGGAACCCTCCTCGTCCTCGACAAGCCCCCTGGCCTCCCGTCCACGGGCCGGAGCCTCGACGATGACGACTGTCTCCAGCATGCGCTCATGCAGCGCGCCGGGGCCATGGTCTGGGCGGTCCACCAGCTCGACGCGGACACCAGCGGCGTGAACGTGTTCACCACGGAGAAGCGCGACGTCGCGACGCTCAAGGACGCGCTGACCGCGCCGACCGCCCGCAAGGAGTACCTGGCCATCGTGCATGGCTCCCCGGCATGGGACGCGCGGTGCGTGACCGACCCCATCGGGATGGTCGACGAGGAGAGCCTGGGGGTCACCGCCAGCGGGCGGTCCGCGCGCTCCGAGTTCGAGGTCCTCGATCGCGGTCCGGAACATTCCCAGCTCCGCGTGAGGATCCAGACCGGGCGGACCCACCAGATCAGGATCCACGCCGCCCACCTGGGGCACCCCCTCGTCGGAGAGGAGTGGTACCGCTCGCCACCCTGCACCGTTCACCCTCGCCAGGCCCTCCACGCAGGCCGTCTCATCCTGGAGGGAGCGCTCCACCTCGACGTGACGGCGCCGATCCCCGACGATCTCCGGGCGCTCGCTCGGACCCTCGGGCTCCGCGCTCCACACGCCACCCCCTGACGCCCCCATGCGCATCGTCCAGGCGCCGCCGGACGAACCCCTGATGCCCGGGCCGTTGGCGTCCGAGACCACCCCATGAAACAGCACCCCCGCAACCGAGCCGCCGCGCTCCTCGCCCTCTGCTTCGCCGCGAGCTGTGCGCCCCAGGCCGCGCCCGGCGCCGCCCCTGGCGGGGACGGCACGAAGCGCGCCGCCCCCGTCGAGGTGGCCGAGATCCAGATCGGCCCCCTCACCGAGCGGCGGGTCTTCACCGGCACCCTGGAGGCCTCCGCCGAGGTCGTGGTCGCCCCGCGGGTCGCGGGGAACGTCGAGCGCCTCCCGGTGGACATCGGGGATCCCGTCGAGAACGGGCAGGTGATCGCCTGGATCGACGACGACGAGCTGGTCCAGGCCGTCGCCCAGGCCGAGGCGGACCTCGCGGTCGGGCAGGCGAGCCTCGAGGAGGCGGAGGCCTCCGCGAGCCTCGCGACGCGCGTCCTCGCCCGCCAGGCTCAGCTCCAGAAGGACGGCATCGCCTCCTCGGCCGAGCTGGAGAGCGCCGAGGCCGCCGACGCGGCCAGCCGCGCCATGGTGGCCGTCGCCAAGGCCCGCGTCGTGCGGAGCGAGGCCGCCCTGGAGACCGCGCGTGTGCGCCTCGGCCAGACCCGCATCGTCGCCGAGTGGGAGGCGACCGCCGCCCCCGGGGGGCGGGGCGCAGGGGACGGCGCCGGCGCCACCGAGGGCCCCTCGCGCTTCATCGCCGAGCGGTTCGTGGACGTGGGCTCGATCGTGAACTCCAGCACGCCCCTCGTCTCCCTCGTGGCCCTCGACCCCATCATCGCCGTCGTCTTCGTCCCCGAGCGTGACTTCTCGAGGCTCGCGGTCGACCAGCGCGCCACCTTCACGACGGACGCCTACCCGGGGCAGTCGTTCTCAGGCCGCGTGGCGCGCATCGCCCCGGTCTTCCGGCGGAGCACCCGGCAGGTGCGGGTCGAGCTCGAGGTGCAGAACGCCGACCTCCGCCTCCGCCCCGGGATGTTCGTCCGCGCCACGCTCGAGCTCGACCACGCCGACGAGGCCACGATCGTCCCCGTGGACGCCCTCATCACGCGCGAGGGGATCGAGGGCGTGTTCGTCCTGCCCAGCGGCGCCAGGACCGTGCGCTGGGCCCCCGTGCGCCGAGGCCTCCAGGAGGGAGACCTCGTCCAGGTGCTCGGGGATGGGCTCTCGGGCGCGGTGGTGACCCTCGGCCAGGAGCTGTGCGAGGACGGCAGCGAGGTGAACGTGTTCGACGCCGGCTCCGAGCCCGGCACCGAGCAATGAGCCTGCCCGCCGCCAGCGTCCGGCGTCCGGTCTTCGCGACCATGGTGTCGCTGATGGTCGTGGCCCTGGGCGTCTTCGCCCTGGGCCGGCTGCGGATCGACCTGCTCCCCGAGGTCGAGATGCCCTCGTGCACGATCCGGACCACCTACGAGGGCGCCAGCCCCGAGGTCGTCGAGCGCCTCGTCACCCAGATCATCGAGGAGGTGGCGGCCACGGTGCCCGGCGTCGAGGAGATCGAGTCCACGTCCCTGGAGGGATCGAGCCGCGTCACGGTGCGCTTCGCGTACGGGGTCAACGTGGACGCCGCCGCCATCGACCTGCAGGCGCGCGTGGACCAGGAGGTGGACGAGCTCCCCGACGAGGTCACCCGTCCCCGGGTCCAGAAGTTCGACATCGGCAGCTTCCCCATCGTCATCCTCGGGGTCAGCAGCAAGCTGGACCCCGTGGCCCTGACCCAGGTGGTCGAGGACCAGATCCGCTTCCGCTTCTCGCGGATCCCGGGCGTGGCCCAGGTGGATCCCTGGGGGAGCTTCACCCGGGAGGTCCGGGTCGAGCTCGACCCCCAGCGCCTCAACGCCCTCGGCATCCCCCTGGATCGGGTGCTCACCGCGCTCCGGGAGGCCAACCTGGACCGCCCCGCTGGGCAGCTCGAGGAGGGCCGCTACGAGGTCACCCTGCGGGCCCCCGCCGAGTTCCAAACCCTGGATGAGATCCGGGACACGGTGATCCTCGAGCGCGGCGACGGCGCGGTCACGGTCGGGCAGATCGCCGTGGTCAAGGACACCTACGAGAAGCTCGACCGCTACGTCCGGGTGGACGGAGACCTCGGCCTGCGGGTGGCCATCCGCAAGCAGTCCGACGCCAACACGGTGGAGGTGGCCAAGGCCATCCTCGCCGAGGTGGACCGGGTCAACGAGGCCTACCCCCAGCTCAACGTCGTCGTCACCTCCAACCAGGGCGACTTCATCCGGCGCTCCATCGACAACGTGGCGAGCTCGGTCCTCTACGGGAGCGCCTTCGCGATCCTCGTGCTCCTGTTCTTCCTGCGGAGCCTGCGCAGCACCCTGGTCATCGCGGCGTCGATCCCGATCTCCATGGTGGCGACGTTCGCGCTCCTCGAGCTCGGGGGCCTGACCCTCAACCTCATGACCCTCGGGGGCCTCGCCCTGGGCGTGGGCATGATGGTGGACAGCTCGGTCGTGGTCCTGGAGAACATCTTCCGTCGGCGGAACGAGTACGGGGAGGACGCGGCGACCGCCTCGGTGGCCGGGGCCGACGAGGTGGCGAGCGCCATCCTCGCGAGCACGATCACCACCCTGGTCATCTTCCTCCCCCTCGCCTTCATCGAGGGCGTGGCCGGCGCGCTCTTCGGGGAGCTCGCCCTGGTGGTGGTGTTCAGCCTGATCTGCTCCCTGCTGGTCTCCCTGAGCCTCGTCCCCGTCCTCGCCTCCAGGCTCCTGGCGCGGCCGAGCTCCCAGGGCTCCTTCGCCGCCTTCGCGGAGCGCGGGTTCCAGCGCCTCGACAGCGCCTATGCGGGGCTCCTGCGCCGCGCGGTCCGGCGGCCCCTGGTGGTGGTCGCCCTCTCCAGCGCGGCGCTGGGCGCCAGCCTGCTGCTCTACCCCCTCATCGGGACCGAGTACCTCCCCCCCAGCGACGAGGGCGAGGTGCGGGTCACCGGCGAGATGGCCGTGGGCACCCGGCTCGACCTGGTGGACCGTCAGACCCGCCGCATGACCGACCTCGCCCTGCCGCTGGTGCCCGAGCTCGTCTCCACCGTCGTCTCCGTGGGCCCAGGCTGGCGCGGGACCGTCTCGGCCCAGGGCGACATCCAGATGGCCCTGGTCCCGGCGCGGGAGCGCACGCGGTCCAACGCCGAGATCGCGGACGCCCTCCGCGCCGCGCTCTCCGGAGAGGTCGCGGGCATGTCGATCCGCACCCGCGCCCCCCAGGGGCAGTTCCTCCTGCAGCGCGTGCTCGGCAGCGAGGGAGGCGTCGAGATCGAGGTCCGGGGCCCCGACCTCGACGTGCTGGAGGGCCTCGCGGCCCACGCCGCCCGCATCGCCGAGGCGACCGAGGGCGTCACCGACGTGACCGTCAGCCGGCGCGCGGGCACCCCTCAGCAGGAGATCCTCGTCGATCGCGAGAAGGTCGCCGACGTCGGGCTCTCGGTGCGCGACGTGGCACGGGTCCTGGAGGTGGGCTTCGCGGGCGCCCGCGCGGGGGAGTTCCGCGCCGACGGCAACTCCTACCGGATCCTCGTCCAGCTCGAGAACGCGGAGCGGCGGTCGATCGACGAGGTGCTGGACATGACCCTGAGCACCCCCGGCGGCGACGCCGTGGCCCTGCGGAACCTCGTGGACGCCAACCCGAGCCGCGGCCCCCTCGTCATCGAGCGGAAGGACCAGCAGCGGGTGGTCACGGTGTCGGCCAACGTCGCCGGCCGGCCCGAAGGCTCCGTGGCCCGCGACCTGCAGGCCGAGCTCGCGCGGCTCCCGCGGCCGAAGGGGCACGAGGTCGAGGTCGCCGGCACCTTCGAGGAGCAGGAGAAGGCCACGCGCGAGCTGGTGCTCTCCTTCCTCCTGGCGATCGCGCTCGTCTACATGGTCCTCGCCTGCCAGTACGAGTCCCTGCGTGACCCGCTCGTGGTCATGCTCTCGGTCCCGTTCGCCGCCATCGGCGTGCTCGTGACGCTCCACCTCACCGGCACCACCCTGAACATCCAGAGCGCCATCGGCTGCATCGTGCTGGGGGGCGTGGTGGTGAACAACGCCATCCTCCTGGTGGACCAGGCCGCGCGGCTGGTCCAGGAGGGCACCCCTGTCCGGGAGGCGGTGGCCGAGGCCGGCCGGCGCCGGCTGCGGCCCATCCTGATGACCACGCTCACCACGGTCCTCGCGCTCCTGCCCCTCGCCTTCGGCATCGGCGAGGGCGCCGACGCCCAGGCCCCGCTGGCGCGGGCGGTCGTGGGTGGCCTCGTGGGGTCCACCCTGATCACGCTCCTCCTGATCCCCGCCGCCTACACCCTCGTCCGCAGGTCGAGGGCGCCCGAGCCCGCCTGAGCGCGGGCCGCGGTGGAGCGGCGGGTCAGCTCCCGCCGTCGCCGATCAGGTGCTCCTGGATGAGCGCCCACTCGGTCTGGCGCGAGTGCCACGCCAGGTCCCGGTCGCGGATGCCGTGGCGCGTCTGGGGGTAGGCCATCATGGACCAGCTGGTCTTGCCCGCCTTCATGAGCGCGTGCGCCATCTGGAACATGTTCTGGACGTGCACGTTGTCGTCCATGATGCCGTGGTGCATGTGGAGGAAGCCGTTGAGGCCCTTCGCCACGCCGAGGACGCTGGTGGCCTCGTAGCCCTCGAGGTTGTCGGAGGGCGTACGCATGTAGCGCTCGGTGTAGATCGTGTCGTACATGCGCCAGTCGTACACGCCGCCCCCGGCGATGCCGAGCTTGAAGCGGTCCGTGCGGCAGAGGCAATTCGCGGTCATGGTCCCGCCGAAGCTGTAGCCCGTGATCCCGACGCGGTCGCCGTCAGCCCAGGGGTTCGCGGTCAGCCAATCCACCACGTCCACCATGTCCTCCACCTCCTGGAGGCCGACGCGCCGATAGAGCGCGGACGTCGCGGCGTGGCCACGGCTGGTGGAGGAGCGCACGTTGGCCTGGAGGACGAGCACGCCCTCCTGGGCCAGGAACTGGAAGAAGGTGCTCCCGTTCCAGCGGTTCCGGACGGAGGGAGCGGCGGGTCCCGAGTAGGTGGAGATCCACACCGGGTAGGAGCGTCCGGGGTCGAAGTCCGCCGGCTTGAGCAGCGCCACGTCGAGCTCCACGCCGTCCCGCGTGGCGACCCGATGGAGCTCCCAGGCGCCGATGCCGTAGTCCTCGGCCGGCGCCTCCGCCCGACCGAGCTCCTTGACGATGATCCCCTCCGCGTCGCAGACCCGGACCACGCCGGGGTTGGTGAGGCTGGAGAAGCGGTCGATGAAGTAGGTCCGCGCCCCGTTGAAGGTGACCGAGTGAGACCCCTCATCCGACGTGAGGCGGACCAGCCCGGTCCCATCCAGGGCGACCCGGTAGAGGTTCGAGTTGATGTCCCCGTCCGCGGTGGACTGGAACCAGACGTGACCCGGAGAGTCACCCTCCGGGGCTTCCACGTGCTCGACACCCCGGAGGTTCCAATCCCCGGAGGTGACCGCGCCCAGCAGCTCGCCGTCGAGCCGATAGCGGTAGAGGTGGTCCGTGCCCGTGCGGTGGCTCTGCCAGAGGAACGTGCCATCGCCCAGCCAGATCGGAGGCTCCGGGCGCTCGGTCCAGGTGGAGGATTCCTCGCGGATGAGCACCTCTCCCTTGCCCGTCTCCGGGTCGACGCTCAGGAGGTCCATCCAGGTCTGGATACGGTCCTGGACGTAGACCAGGCAGCGGTCGCCCTCCGGCGTCCAGCCCACCCGCACCACGAGGATCTCCTGACCGTCGTAGGCCGAGAGGTCGACCCAGGCCGTGGCCGCGGTGTCCGGGTCGGTGATCCCCACCCGGACGATGGGGTTCGGGTCACCGACCTTCGGGTAGTTGGTGACCTCCGACTTGACCCGGAAGGTCGAGTCCTCGATGTGGTCCACCACCGTGAACTCGTAGACGGGGCTCTCGTCGAGGGCCAGGAACGCGAGGTGCTCGGAGTCAGGGGACCAGAAGTGCCCGAGGAAGTTGCCGCGGCCGTAGATCTCCTCCTGGTAGACCCAGTCGAGGATGCCGTTGAACTGGTCCGGCCCGCCGTCGCTCGTCACCGGAGAGACCTCCCCGGTCGCCGTGTTCACCATGAAGAGGTCGTTCCCGCGGACGAAGGCGAGCGCCTCTCCATCGGCGGACATACGGTCGTAACGGATCTCCCCCTCGTCCCCGCACGCGAGCACCCTGGGCGCCTGCCCGGTGCGATGGAACCACAGCTCCCCGTCGATGTAGGCCATGCGCGCCGCGCCGTCGTCGGAGACCTGCTCCGGGCGCTTCGTGAGGCTCTTCGCGATCTTCTCCGCCTGACGCTCCGAGCGGCCGCTCTGGCCCTGGATCATGCTGGCGAGCTCCTCGATCGCTGCCTGCCCGCCAGGGTCCTCGACCGTGCCCCCCTTGGCCTCCTCCGCCGGCTTCTCGAACTCCCCCGTCCGCACGTCGAACCAGCGGACCTCGTCCCCGCGACCCACGGCCACGTGCTCCCCGTCCGGCGCCCAGCGGACCCGGGGAAGCGACGGAGAGAGGCTGATCGGCTCGCTCTCGGGCCGGCGGCTTGTTTGCTCCAGGGTGATCCTCTTCGTGCCGTCCTGGGAGGCCGCCTCTGCGGGCGCCTGGGGGCTGAGGGTGGCCGCGCCGAGGACGAGGGTGGTGACGAGCATGGGTTCGGGGGCTGATGGAGAGACGGCCTTCGGGGAAGGGAGTATTTTAGGCGGTCCCCTCGAATACCCGGGGACCTTGCCCGTACGGACGCTGCAAGTTTCCCACGGCTTATCGACACCTCTGATTTACATGCTGACGCTCGCCCCCCTGGCCCTCCCGCTCCTCCTCTCCTCCGCTGCGCCCCAGCCCGCGGCCTCCGACCTCATGGCGGCCATTCCGGAGGAGGCGGTCGTGGCCCTCCACATGCCCAACCCGAAGGCGGTCATCGCCGCCCGGGAGACCAACAACCTGGTGGCCTTCATGCTGGACCCCGAGTGGGAGTCCATCGCCGGGATGTTCATGGACGCCGAGGTCCCCGAGGAGGCCGCCGCGCTCGACCAGCTCAAGGACCTGCGTGACAACGCGGTCGAGGCCCTGTCCGATTCCAGCGGCATGGTCATGTTCGCCACGGCCTTCCCCGAGACCGGGAAGAAGATGAGCTTCGGGGTCGTGGCCAAGGGCGGCCCCAAGGTGGCGGAGATGATCCAGTCGATGTTCGTCGGCGACGCGCCCTCGACAGAGCAGCTCTCGCCCTCCCTGCTCGCCCGCACCAGCGCGCCTGCACGAGGGCGTGGCCACCTGGCCTTCGCCACGAGCGGAGACCTCATCATCGGCGTGGAGACGGAGGGCGGCATGGACGCAGCCCGCGCGCTCGTCCGCCAGAGCCTCGGCCGCGGCGCAGAGCGTCCGGGCGGCCCCTTCGGCCTCCCGACCCTCGCCAAGGAGCGCAAGGACTGCGCCTTCGAGTTCGCGGTCAACCTGGGCCCCATCCTGAGCGCCGCGCGCACGGAGGGCTTCAACAGCCCCATGGAGGAGCGGATGTTCGACATGGTCTTCGACGGCATGACCTGGATCTACGGCTCCATGGCCCTCGGCAGCGGGGAGACCACCGACGCCGAGGTCGTCGTGCCCTACGGCGCCGAGTCCGCCCTCGCGGGCCTCTTCTCCAACTTCGGCAAGGCCGACATCAACGCGTTCGCTGGTATCCCGGCCGAGGCTCACACCGCGCAGGTGGGGAACCTGGACCTCCAGGGCATCTTCGGCTGGGCGATGGACCTGGTGAAGGGTGAGTCCGAGGAGGGCTACGAGCAGGTCATGGCGGGCATCAACGGCATCACCGAGATGTCCGGCATCAACCTCATCGAGGACGTCCTCGGCAACCTCTCCGGCCCGTCCGTGGCCTTCTCCACGACCCGCCCGGTCCCCGAGGAGCCCACGATGATGGACATGATGATGGTCAGCACGTTCTCCGGGAACGACATGACCTACGCGGTCGAGGTCGAGGACACCGAGGTCCTCCTCGAGGCCCTCGAGTTCATGGTCGACATGAGCGGAATGGGAGAGATGCTCCTCTCGGGCACGGCGACGGGCGGCGGCGAGAGCGGCGAGTTCGAGACCTGGTCCCTGGATCCGGAGATCGGCTCCCTGAAGCTGGCCCTCGGCGCGGGTCACATGATCGTCTCCACGAACCCCCAGGTCCTCGACCGCTACCTGTCCACCTTCGGAACCGAGCTGGGCGAGTCGTTCGCCAGCAGCGAGAAGGTCGCGGCCATCCTCCCGACCCTCTCCGGCGCGGGGATCTCGATTCAGAAGACGGCGGCGATGCTCGAGTCGATCTCGACCATGGTGGACGGCTTCGAGGCCATGTTCAGCGAGACCGTGGACCTCGACGGATTCGCCGACGCCGAGGAGATGAACGCCTCCCTGGACGGCACCTTCCAGCTCATGTCCCTCGCCGCGGACCGCGTGGTCGAGCTGGGCCGTCGATACTTCGAGGGCACCATGTCCGCGGATATGGTCATGGAGAACGGGCAGATCCGCCTCCGCCAGCGCACCCGCTGAGCTCGGGCGCGCCCGCGCGCCCCGCAGCAAATCGAACGCGCCCCGCGAGCCCAACCGGGCACGCGGGGCGCGCTCCATGTGGCCCCCGGCGGGCCGGCCGTTCGCTAGCCCCGCTGGCGCTTGTACTGCTCGAACGGGTCCTCGAGGGGCTGGCCCTTGACCGGCGGCTCCACGGCGGGCGCGTCGGCATGCGGAAGCGCCGGGGCGGGATGGGCCGCCGGGGCTGCGGCTGGCGCGGCGTGTTGCGGCGTCCCCTGCACCGGGGTCATGTCCGCCGGCGCCTCCGCGTCGGCGATGGTCACCGGGCTGGGCGGGAGGGGAGCCTGCCCCACCACCCCCGGCCGCCAGTTGACGCCGGCCGCGTGGAGGCTCTCGACGAAGCCGTCCTTCTGGATGGCCTTCGAGTACGCCTCCTCCGGGCTCACGACGCCATCGGCCACGAGCCGGGTGAGCGTGTCGTTCAGGAGGATCATCCCGGACTTGGCCCCCATCTGCATGACGCTCATGATCTGGTGCGTCTTCCCCTCGCGGATCAGCGAGCTGACCGCGCTGGTCACGGCCAGGACCTCGAGCGCGGCCACCCGGCCGCCCTCCTGCTTCTTGCACAGAGTCTGGGCCACGACGCCCTTGAGGGACGAGGAGAGCATGGTCCGGATCTGCGCCTGCCGGTCCGCAGGGAACTGGTCGATGATCCGGTCCACCGTCGACGGCGCGGTGGTGGTGTGGAGCGTGCCGAAGACCAGGTGGCCGGTCTCGGCGGTCTCGATGGCGATCTCGATGGTCTCGAGGTCCCGCAGCTCGCCGACCAGGACGATGTCCGGATCCTCGCGCAGGGCCGCCTTGAGGGCGCGCTTGAAGGATGCGGTGTGCTGCTTCACCTCGCGCTGGTTGATCAGGCACCGCTGGTCCTGGTGCACGAACTCGATCGGGTCCTCGATCGTGATGATGTGGTCGGACCGGTTCTTGTTGATGAAGTCGATCATCGCGGCGAGCGTCGTCGACTTGCCGCTCCCGGTGGGCCCGGTCACCAGGACGAGCCCCTTGGACAGCATGCAGAAGTCCCGCGCAGCGTCGGGCAGCCCCAGCTCCTCGAAGGTCAGCAGCTCCTCCGGGATGACCCGGAAGGTGGCGCCCGGACCGCGGCTGTCCACGAAGAGGTTGCCGCGGAAACGCGCCAGCCCGGGGATCTCGTAGGCGAAGTCGGCGTCGAAGGTAGCCTCGTAGGTCTCCCAGACCGACGGGATGCAGATCTCCTTGAGGATCAGCTGCATTTGATCCGGGGGGATCGCATCGCACTCCTTCACGGGCACGATGTCCCCGTGAAGCCGGAACTGCGGCTTCGTCTGGGAGGTCATGTGAAGGTCCGAGGCGCCAACCTCGACCATCCGTCTGAACAGCGCGTCAATCCAGGCCATGAGTGAGTCCGTGTGTGAGCCAGCGGGGATCGCCAGCCTTCTGCTCCTCGCCGGATATCGACACGAACGCCACTTTCCTCAAGCCGATACCCTCAGCCCATGAGGCGCCCTCCCACGACCGACATCTCCCGGTCCAACCACCCCCGCTCACGGCCCCCCCAGCACCCCCTGACCGCCCCCCGGAGGCTTCCGGGGGGGAGCCCGCCCGCCGTGATTCTCGGGGTCGTCCTCGGTCTCCTGGGCACGATCGGGGGCTGCACCCCGGCCCCGGACCAGGAATCGGGAGCCCTGGTCCCAGGCCCCTGGAGGGCCACGCTGGCCTCCCCTGGCGGGGCCATCCCCTTCGGCCTGGACCTGGTCCGGTCCGAGGGGGGCCTCCAGGCCTTCGTCGTCAACGGCGAGGAGCGCCGCCCCGCAGGCCGTATCGAACGCCTCGGTGAGAGGGTCCGCTTCGAGCTGCCGCCCTACCGGTCCGCCGTGGTCGCCACCCTCGACGAGGACGGCCGTGGGCTGGTCGGCTACTGGGAGCGAGACGCCGGCGACGGGCCGGTGCCGCTCTTGCCCTTCGCCGCGGTCGCGGGCACCGACTCGAAGCCGCCGGCCCCCCCTGGCCCCGCCTCGGTCGAACTCCTCACGGGGCGCTGGCGGGTCCGCTTCGACGGCGATGAGGAGGACGCCGTCGGCCTCTTCGAGGTCGCCCCCACCGGCCGAGCGTCGGGCACGTTCCTGACCACCCTGGGTGACTACCGCTACCTCAGCGGCTGGTTCGACGGCGAGGCCCTGCGCCTGGGCTGCTTCGACGGCGCCCACGCCTTCCTGTTCGAGGCCCGGCTCGGGGAAGGAGGACGGCTGACCGGTGACTTCTGGTCACGGGACTCGTTCCACACGACCTGGGTCGGAGATCGAGATGACGGGGCGACCCTGCCCGATGACTTCGCCCTCACTCGGTGGACCGAGGGTCAGGACCTCGGCGGGCTGGTGTTCCCCGACCTCGACGGCGAGCGCCGGTCGCTCGCCGAGCTCCTGCCCTCCGACTCGCCCGGCCTGCTGGTGGTCTTCGGGACCTGGTGTCCCAACTGCAACGACCTGACCGAGGCCCTCGTCGCCCTCCACCGCCGCCACCCCGCGCTCCAGATCGCCGCGATCGCGTTCGAGCTGGGTTCGAGTCCAGCCAAGCACCGGGAGGCCGTGCGCGAGTACGTGGATCACCACGGGATCGACTACCCCGTGGTCCTGGGAGGGACGGCCTCCAAGTCCGTCGCCACCGAGGCGCTCCCCATCCTCGACCGGGTCCGGGCCTACCCGACGACGGTCTTCCTGGCCCCTGGGGGCCGCGCCACAGCCGTCCACACGGGCTTCAGCGGGCCGGCCACGGGCAGGCGACACGCCGCCCTCCTGGAGCGCTTCGAGTCCGAGATCGAGTCGCTCGTCGGCCCCCGCTGAACCCCACCTCGAGCCTGGGCCCCCCGTTGCCCCTGGGGAGGAGGTCCCGGGGAACGAGGCGGGGAGGAACAGCGGGCCGAAACGTCTTATCATGGGGGCGTGCCCATCCTCGTCCTCTTGCTCCTCCTCGGCGGCGTCCTCGCCGCGCCCGGCCTCGTCCGCGAACGCTCGTGGAAGGTGGGCGCCGACGTGCAGGCCGCGATGGATCGGGGGGAGGAGCCGGACAACGAGATCGTCGAGGTCTCGATCCTTCGCCTCAAGAACGCGCGCTACCGTCGCGGCCGGCCCCTGCCCGAGTGGGTCCAGGAGCTCGACGGCAAGAAGATCAGCCTCTGGGGTTACATGGCCATCGGGACCCTCGAGGGCCTCAGCGAGTTCGAGCTGGTGCCCGAGTCCTGCGAGTGCGGCAAGTCGAAGGTCAACCACTTCGTCCAGGTGACCCTCGACGACGACGTCACCCGCTTCATCCCCGGCCGGATCACGCTGGAGGGGACCTTCAGCTGTGGCGAGGTGGAGGAGGACGGCTTCATCACGAGCGTCTACCGCCTCTCCACCGACGAGCTCCCCTGAAGGGAGCCGCCTCCGCGCCATGACCCGACTCGTTCGCCTCGCCGCCGCTGCGGCCCTCCTCCTCTGTGCGCCCGCCTTGACGTGGTCGCAGGAGCCGCCGGCTCGCCAGTACTCGCCCGAGCAGATCGATCGGCTCATCATCCGCGCCCAGTCCGGCTCCGCGGTGATCCGTCCCCAGGCCGCCGAGCGCTTGGCGAGGATCGGTAAGCCGGCGGCCGACCGCCTGTATGCCATGGCGGGGACCTCCCTCGGGGAGCTGGCGCTGCTCGGCCCGAGCCTCATCGAGGTGCTCGGTCGCTTCGATGACCCGCGCTTCCGCGCGCTCCTCTGGCCCGCGATGGAGGACGCCGAGTTCCCCTGGCGACCGGCCGTCTCCCGCTCCCTGGCCCACCGCCCCCGCGCGGCGGAGTGGGATCGGCTCGTGGGCTTCCTCGAGGATCCCATCGCGCCGGTTCGGCTCGCCACCCTCGACGCCCTGGCCCTGCTGTCAGGCGGGGACGACTCAGAGGGGGCAGCGAGCTTCGACGCGCTCGCCGCCGCGCGCCTCGGGGACGAGAATGACGTGGTCCGCCGCAGGGCCGCCGTGCTCCTCGACGGCCGCGGACACAGCCGCGCGCTCCTGTGGCTGCTGGAGGACCTCCAGCGCACCGACACCTACTTCGACCTCCCCACGGGCGAGGCCGCCCGCTACGCCGCGGTCAACGCCCTCCAGTCCCTCGACATCGACCTGGCCGGCTTCGAGGCGTTCGTGCCCCCCGCCGCGGAGCCCAACCAGGTGGCGCTCGCCAAGCTCCGGGAGCGCCTGCTCGCCCGGGCCAGCGCCGCCGAGGCGAAGCTCCCCGAGGCCGCCCGCGAGCTCGTGCCCCGCAGCGTCCCGGCCATCGCGCGGGTCGGGGGCCCCGTGGAGGGCGCTCGCCTCGGCCTGCTGCTGAAGTCGTGCAGGCGCGGGGACTACTACCTGCGCTGGACCGACGACGACCAGCTCATCATCGGATACGGCAACCCCGCCCGGGTCCAGCTCCCCGAGGGGACCACCGCCCGCCTCATGGCCGTCGCCGACGCGGCCCAGGAGGCCAACCCCGGCAAGGTCTACTGGGGCCGCCCGGGCTGCGACATGGAGAGCTTCCGCATGCCCCGCGTCGGCGAACCCGCTGAAGCGCGCCTCCAGCAGCTCATCCTCTCGAAGGACGAGCGCCCCGCCCCGGACCTGCGCCCCGCGGGCCTCTCGGCCCTCGGCGCCGCCATGGCCGCCTCGATCCCGGGGGACGACGCCCTCGACTCCACGGACCCCCGGACCCGGTCCCTGGCACGGCGCGTGCGCGGTGCATTCGCCTCCATCGGCGGGCCCGTCGAGGCCCGCTGAGGCGCCGGGGTCCCGGCGCGCTCAGCCCTCCACGACGTCGAGCGAGTGCTCGCCCGTGGCGCGCAGCCGCCGGACCAGCTCGTCTCCCAGCGCGGTGGTCGGCGTGAGGACGCCGCCCTCGCCGGGGACCACCGCGCGCTCGGTGAGCGCGAGGCCGGTCTCCACGAGGATGCGCACGGTGGCGGCGTTTCCCGGGTCGCCCCCCATGTCCTGACGGACCTCGAGCCTCCCGCCGTCCGAGAGCGTGAACTGGGTGGCCGCGCGGGTGAGCCCCCCCGAGAGCACCCGCTGCGAGGGCCCCTCCCCGGGCGAGGGGCCGAAGCGCCTGAAGAGCGCCCTGCCCGGAGCCGTGGAGAGCAGGGCCTGACCCGCCCCCAGGGTGAGGGTCGTGAGCCTCGCGGCCAGCCAACCCCTACCGCTGGAGACCGACTGGAACTCGTCGTAGCGGAAGCCCTCCCCCAGCGCCGCGGGGTCCCCGCGCTCGGCGCGCAGGTGAAGAGAGCGCTGGACGACGCGGCGGTTGATGGGGCCCATGAAGAACGGCACCACCCACCGGCCGCCCACCCCGTCAAACTCGGGCCACTGCGGGTCCCGTTGGAGCCGACGCTCCTCCGCGGTGGACGCGCGGCCAGGGATCAGCGCGAACGGGTCCGCGAGCTCCCTCGGCGTCGCGGACTCGAAGATGTGGAGCACCGACGCCAGGGTCCCGCCGTTGAGGCCGCCGCGGAGCCGATAGACCGTCCGGCCCGAGGTGAGCTCGAGGCCGCGCGACCTCGCGTGGGCTGCCGCGAGGTACACGGCGAGGTCCGCGGGCGCAGAGTCGAAGCCCGAGGCGGGCACCAGCAGGGCCCCGCTCCGGGTCGCCGCCCCGTGGTGGCGCTCGATCACGCACCGCATCCAGGGGACCTCGCCCGTGAGGTCCGCGTAGTGCGTGGCCGCCGCCGCGCAGGCGTCCACCACCGGGTCCCCGTGGATCGCGAAGGGGCCGGCGGTGGAGAGGAGCACTCGGGTCGAGCGCGCCATGGCCTCGACGGCCTCGGGGTCGCCCACGTCGGCGATCACCGTCTCCATTCCCAGTTCGTCGGCGAGCTCCCGCAGCGGCCCCTCACGCCGTCCGGCGAGGGCGACCCTCAGCCCGTCCGGGCGAACCGCCGCGAGCCGCCGCGCGGCGCGCTGCCCCGTGAACCCCGTCGCTCCGAAGAGCACCAGGTCGAAGCGCCGACCGTCGTGGTCGCTCACTCCTCGTGGGCGTCGGTGGCCTTGATGGCGAAGGCGCCGGTGGCGTAGCCCGCCTCGTCGCTCTGGCCCGCCAGCTTGAAGGTGCCGCGCACCACCACCGGGACGTAGGCCCAGTAGGTGGTGCCCTCGGGCGCCATGTCCACGTCCACCCACTCGTCGGGCTCAGGGGCGCCCCCGAAGCAGCACTGCAGGAGGTCGCGCACCAGCATGAAGTGGGGCACCCGATTCTCGTCCCAGCGCAGGGGGATCATGTACCCGGTGAGCGCCACCTTCTGTCCGTCGAGGGCGCGGATGCGGTCGGGGAAGTGGATGTCCTCACCCTCGTACTCCTCCGGGTAGACCAGAGCGTCCAGGAGCAGGTCCTTGTCCGCCTCAGCGAGGGAGAGGTCCCCGTAGCCGATGATCCAGTACCCCTCGTCGTCCTTGGCCCAGTCGTAGGAGGCCGGGTCCAGGGGGTCGGCCCCCTCGGCGAGCTCGAAGGGCTCGCTCTTGACCGTGCCGATGCGCAGCGGGTTCTCCGCCAGGGCCTCGGGGGTGAGCATGGCCGGGTCCACCGACCCCGCGAGCCCCTCGACGCCGGTGATCGTCCGGGCCGCGGCGCGCGCGCGCACGCTCGCCTCGGCCGTGCTCATCTCCTCCGCCTCCCCCGCGGAGGTGTCGAGGAAGGAGCGGCCCTTGACCTCGGTCTGCGCGTCCTCGGCGCTCGCCCCCGCAGGCGCTGGCCCCTGGACCACGGCGGGGCCGGACGGCTCCCCGCAGCCCGACGTGAGCTGGAGAGCCGCCAGGGACAGCGCGACCGCGGGGCCCCAGCCCCGGCGCGACTCAGCCCTCGTCCCCGTCACCCTCGCCCTCATGGTCGTGGCCGTGATCCTCGCCGTCCGCCGGCAGGTCGTAGTCGAACTTGACGTCCGAGAACTCCGTCCCGAGGACGGTGACCGAGCGAATCAGCCCGTGGAAGTGGTGCGCCCCCACGAGCGCCTCGTCGCTGGCGACGAAGTGGGAGGAGTCTCCCACGGTCTCCCCGGAGAGCTTGCTCTCCTGCGCGAGGAGCTCGAGCTCCAGGGGCTGGTCGGCGTGCATGTCGATGGAGACGACCACCGACTTCGAGGGGGACCGGACGGACTTCTCCGCGTGCCCGCCCCAGGTGTACATGGTGAGCTGGCCCTTCTCTGGATCGAGGATGAACTCCGCGTTGGCGAAGTGATCCCCCAGCTCCACGAGGATCCCGCCCTCGTCGGCGTGGGGAGCCACGTGAACGTGGCCTTCGTGTGAGTGCCCGTCGGCGTCGCCATGATCATGGTCATGATCGCTGGACCCTCCGCAGGAGACGAGGGCCGCATAGGAGACGAGGAGGAGCGAGGCGCCGAGGCGCTTGGGTTGAATGGGCATGAAAGTGTCCTGATGAGAGGGGTGGCGCCAAGACTACGCGAGGGTCCGCGCCACGTCCGTGGAATAGGCCTTGATGGCGGGAATCACACCGGCGAGCGCCCCGACGAGGACCATCCCCAGGGGCGTCCAGAGGAGCGAGGGGTGCACCGACGTGACGTCGAGCACCACCCCGGTCTGCTCCCGGATGATCATCGCGGAGCCGAACAGGATGCCGCCGTAGACGGCGTATCCCACGAGGCTCCCGAGCAGGGCGATGGAGCTCGCCTCGAGGACGATGGCCGAGAAGACCGTCCGCTTGCGAGCGCCGAGGGCGCGCAGGATCGCGAACTCCCGCCGCCGCTCGTTCATGGTGTTGTAGATGCTCGCCAGGAGGCCGAAGCCCGCGACCACCACCACGAGGTAGGCCACGTAGAGCAGCACCTTCGTGATCCACCCGATCTTCAGGAAGAAGGTGCCGAGCACCGAGGCGATGGGCCAGGCCAGGGTCGCCGAGTCCCCGCGCCGGATCTCGTCCTGCATGAACTTGCCGCGGATGGGGCTCGAGTACTTCAGCATGACCGCCGAGACCTCCTTCCACTCATCCGGGATCGCGGCCCCGCGCTCCACCTCCTCGGTCCCGCCGGCGAGCTTGTGCCCGTCCATGCGGAAGATGCCCTCGATCGGGATCCAGATCACGCCGTCGTTGGCGGTGTTGGTGGGCTCGAGGACGCCGGTGATCTTGTAGAGCTCCTGGTGGGGCGCCGAGCCCGGCATGTACTGGAGGCCGTGGTACGGACGGAAGGTGTCCCCCCGCTTCAGGCCCAGCTTCTCCGCCACCACGCTGCCTAGGACCGCCTCCTGGTAGCCCTCGTCAAAGGGCTGGCCGTCGCCCTGGAACCGGAACTTCTGGCCGTTCTGGAACTCGAACACGTCGAAGATCTCGCGCGTGGTGCCGACGATCCGATAGCCATACAGGTTGTCGCCCAGGGCGTAGGGGATCGCGTAGCGCACGTCTCCCCGGCCCTTGACCTCCTGATAGAGGCTCCAGGGGATGTTCCCGGGCGAGGTCTCCAGGTGGAAGACGGTGTTCAGCACCAGCTGCAACTGGCTGCCCTTCGCGCCCAGCACGGCGTCATAGCCGATGTCGCCGCCGGTGAAGGCCGTGCGTGACTGCTCGGAGACCGTGAACACGCTCATCACCAGGCCGCTGGCGAGGCCGGCGGAGACCACGGTGATGATCGTCGAGAGCAGGTGCTGCCGCAGGGATCTCGCGACGATGAAGAGGAGCGACCTCACGAGCCCTGGGGCTCCTGGGCCATGGCCCGGTTGAGGGTGGCGAAGTCGAGGGCGTCCCCGAAGTCATCGAGGACGCGGGGGTCGTGGCTGACGCAGATGAGCGCCGCCCCCTGCTCCCGGCAGAGGTCCCGCAGCAGCCCCAGCGCCTCCAGGGCGAAGCGCGGATCCAGGTTGCCGGTGGGTTCATCCGCGAGGACGAGCCGCGGCCGGTTGGCGAGCGCCCTGGCCAGCGCCACCCGTTGCTGCTGGCCGATGGAGAGCTGCGCGGGGCGGTGGCCGAGGCGATCGGAGAGGCCGAGGCGCTCGAGGAGGGAGCGCGCGAACTCGCGGTCGGGCCCGGGGCCGAACATCATCCCCAGGGTCACGTTCTCCAGCGCCGTGTAGCCCCCGAGCAGGTTGAAGGTCTGGAAGACGTAGCCGAGCTCCCGGGCGCGCCAGGCGTCCCGCTTCGCCTCGCCGAGACCCGACACCACCTCGCCGTCCCAGACGACCTCGCCGGAGCTCGGCGCGAGCAGCCCGGCGATGATGTTCAGGAAGGTGGTCTTCCCCGAACCGCTGGTGCCGGCGATGGCGACCTGCTGGCCCGCCTCCACCTCGAAGGACGGGACATCGACGATCAGCTGATCGTCTCCATCGGGGGACCGGAAGGCCCTGCGGACGTCGCGGAGTTCGAGGAGGGGCATGGCCGAGATTATAGGCCCCCCGCCCCCGGGCGTAACCGCTCTACAGGACCCTCACCGGATTCGCCGCCGGGCGAGGGCGCAGGCTCAAAGGTGGGGTCCCGGATCGGGGAGCCCGTCCTCGGTGAGCTTCGTGGTGATGTACTCCACCGCCTCGTCCACGGAGTCGGTCTGGAAGAACAGGTCGATGTCGTCGGGGGAGATCGTGCCGAACTCGATCAGCGTCTCGAAGTTGATGACCTTCGACCAGAACTCCTTGCCGAACAGGACGATGGGCAGCGCCTTCTTGATCTTGAGGGTCTGGACGAGGGTGACCACCTCCATGAACTCGTCCAGGGTCCCGAAGCCCCCCGGCATCACGACGATCGCCTTGGCGAGGTACGTGAACCAGAACTTGCGCATGAAGAAGTAGTGGAACTCGAGCGACAGGCCGTCGGTGATGTGCGGGTTGTCGTTCTGCTCGAAGGGCAGGCTGATGTTGAGCCCGACGTTGAGCCCGTCCGCCTCCGACGCGCCGCGGTTGGCCGCCTCCATGATCCCCGGGCCGCCGCCGGAGCAGATGACGAAGCGCTGCCGGCCCTCCTCCAGGCCCTTGGCCCACTCCGTCAGCTTGAAGGACAGCTCTCGAGCCGCCTCGTAGTAGGCGGACATGCGCAGGTCCCGCTCGGCCTTCGCCACGTCCCCCCCGGAGGCCCTCGCCTCCTCGAGGCCCTTCTCCGCGTCGTCCCTCGGGAGGAGCCGCGCGGAGCCGAAGACCACGATCGTGTCCTCGATCTCCTTCTCCTCGAAGCGCGCCTCGGGCTCGAGGTACTCGGCCAGGATCCGCAGGGGGCGAGCGGTCCGGCTGTGGATCCAGGGGAGGTTCTCGTACGCCTTCACGGCGCGGTAGCGGCTGTCTGACATGCCAGGAGTCTGTCGCCCCGCACTCCAAGAGGCCAGAGATCTCGACGGGCTCCTAGACTCTTCACATGACCGATCCGACCCCTGCCGGCCCCGGCGGCGCCGAGCCCAAGCGGCGCGGCGTCTTCGCCACGTTCCTCAGCATCGTGGAGAGGCTGGGCAACCTGCTCCCCCACCCGGTGACGCTCTTCGCGATCTTCGCGGCAGGGATCGTCCTCCTGAGCGGGCTCGCTTCCTGGCTCGACCTGTCCGTGGAGGACATCCGCCCGGACACCAAGGGAGACGAGATCCGGGCCGTGAGCCTGATGTCCGCGGAGGGGCTGCGGCGGATCTCCATGGGCCTGGTGACGAACTTCACCGGCTTCGCTCCCCTGGGTACGGTCCTGGTGGCCTTGCTGGGGGTCGGGGTCGCCGAGCGGTCCGGCCTGCTCTCCGCCGCCATCCGCGCCCTGGTCCTCGCGGCGCCGCGGCGGCTCCTGACGCCGACGATCGTGCTCGCGGCGGTCCTCTCCAACACCGCCTCGGAGATGGGCTACGTGGTGCTGATCCCCCTCGCGGCGGTGATCTACCACTCGGTCGGCCGGCACCCCTTCGTCGGCCTCGCCGCCGCCTTCGCCGGCGTGAGCGGCGGGTACAGCGCGAACCTGTTCATCGGGACGGTGGACCCCCTGCTGGCCGGCATCACCACCGAGGCCGCCGCCATCGTCGGCGGGGCGGACTACGAGCCTGGCGGCTCCAAGGAGGTGCTGGCCACGGCCAACTGGTACTTCATGGCCGTCAGCACCCTGATGATCACCGTGCTGGGCACCCTGGTCACCGAGCGCCTCGTGGCGCCGTGGCTCGGCGAGTACGACGAGTCCGCGGCGGAGGACGGGGCCCTGGAGGCCAGCCAGGACGGGCTCCAGCCCCTGGATGCCACCGAGCGGCGCGCCCTGCGCTGGGCGGGCATCACCCTCGCCGGCCTGATCGCCGTGCTCCTCGCCCTCGTGCTGCCCGAGGGCGGCGCGTTCCGCGCACCCGGCGCGGCGGTGGACGCCACCTTCGTGGAGAAGATCCGCCCGGCCCTGAAGAGCGTGGTGGCGCTCATCTTCGTGTTCTTCATCGTCCCCGCCGTGGTCTATGGCCGGATCGCCGGGACCATGAGGACCGACCGCGACGTCATCGACGGGATGTCCAAGGCCATGTCCTCAATGGGCCTCTACATGGTGCTGGTGTTCTTCGCCGCCCAGTTCGTGGCCTTCTTCAAGTGGACAAACCTCGGGCTGATCCTCGCCATCTCCGGGGCGAACTTCATCGAGAGCGCGAACCTCTCGGGGCCGATCATCTTCCTGCCCTTCATCCTGATGTGCTGCTTCGTCAACCTGATGCTGGGCAGCGCGTCGGCGCAGTGGGCGATCACGGCGCCGATCTTCGTGCCGATGCTGATGCTCTCGGACTACACGCCGGAGGTCATCCAGGCGGCGTACCGCATCGGGGACAGCACCACCAACCCCATCACGCCGATGATGAGCTACTTCGGGCTCATCCTCGCCTTCGCGACGAGGTACGACCGCAAGCTCGGGATCGGCACCATCGTGGCGACGATGCTCCCCTACTCCATGGCGTTCCTCACCGGGTGGATCGCCCTCTTCTACACGTGGGTCTTCGTCCTCGGCCTGCCCGTCGGCCCCGGTACGGAGCTCTACCTGCAGCCCTGACGGGAAGGCCCAGCCGGCCCACGCGATGCCCCGCGGTCGACGAGGGCCGTCAATCCTCGTGGCGCCGCGAACGGTCGTCGACCTTCCGCTGCGCCTTCTTGAAGAGGTCGTCCAGGTCGCGGGTGCGGGACTTCTCGCGGTTCAGCGCGCTGTCGAAGGCGTCCTCGCTGCGGGACTCCCGGTCCGTCACCGTCCGTGCGGCGGCGTCCCATCGCTTGCCGTCCTGGACCGGCTTGCCGAACTCGTCGAGCGAAGCCTTCGGCGCGTGTCGGAGCACCGTCTGTGTCCGTACGTCGATCAGCAGACGGGACTCGCAGCACGGGCAGTCGATTTCGATTTCCTTCATTTTGAACATTCACCCACGGGAACGTTCCCGAAAGCGCCGGGGTGCCCGTGGCGATTCAGGCCGCGCTGGTTTCGACGTGTTCAATTGATTACAGATCCACACCGAGTATGTGACCTGGCCATCGCAGCAGCCTAGGTCCCTCGCCTCTCAAGGGTAGCTCGAAACGGCTTGGATCACCCCCAAGCCCCTCGCTGCGGACCCCCCTGCTCGAAGATCTTGATGACCCGTCAGAACACCATCCGCAACGCGTGCCAGAACCCGGTGCTTCTTGAGCGAACGCTCGGCGTCGTGCTCTGGACAGGACTCGTCGCCGTCCTGTTCGTCAAGTCGTACCTGTGACCGCATACCTGTGACCGCACGCTCCCCTGGCCAAGGGCGCCAGGCGAGCTCAACATGACGGCCCGGGCTGGATCCTCGATCCGGCCCGGGCCGCTTCCTTTGGCCCAATCCTCACGCGATGGACCAAGTCCGCTCAGCGCCTCCGCGCCGCGTCGAGTTCGAGGACCGCTTCCCCGAAGGCCCGGCCGATGTCGCTGAACGTGAACGGGCTCCCCAGGTAGTGGAAGGGGAAGTCGGAGCCGACCTTCTCCCACTCCTCGACGTGGTCCCGCCAGCCCTTGTCGAAGACCGCCTGGGCCCGCTCGTCCCAGAACTGGTCCGTGGCCACCAGCCGGGTGTTCGAGAGGTTCTCGGGGAGCCTCGTCGGGGCGGCCTGCGCCTCCTTGAAGCGGTCGCGCTTGGGATCGGGGCGGCCGACCCCACCGACGCCCAGCTGCCCGACGACGAAGGGGAGGTCGGGAGCCCCGAGGTCCCGTCGAACGTCGCGGATCAGACAGGTCAGGTTCCGCTCGTAGTCCGCCACCGCGGCCTCGTTCACCAGGTCATTCCACCCCTGGAACCAGACGAAGCCGCTCAGCTCGAACGCCCCTTCCCCCATGGCGGGGAAGGCCCCCCGCGCCTCCTTCATCGCGCGCTCGACCTCCCTGAGCATGCCCCGGTAGTCGCGGCCGAAGGAGGCCTTCACCTCCTCCATGGTCCGCTCCGGGTTCTTCTTCCGCTCACCCTTCAGCAAGAGGTCGAGGGCCTCAGCACCGGGGAGCCCGGCGCTCGGGGGCCGGAAGTCCCGGTAGAGGCTCCGCCCGCCCCAGGCCGCCTTGATGAGGAGCACGGGCTCCTCGAAGTGGTCGCCCACGACGTGCCCGAAGTCGAGCTCAACGCCCACGCGGTTCCGGCTGCCGTATCCCACCGTGAGGGGTCCCTTGCGCCCGAGGAAGTCGATCCAAACATCGTCCCGGACGCCCCAGCCGTCACCGTCCCGCAGGTGCGCGAAGCGCTCCGCCGTGGCCGGCTGGGTGGCGACGTGCTCCATCAGCGGGAGCTGTGCCTTGCCCTCCATGTTGGACTGACCGGCGAGGATGAAGACCTTGATGGTCTCCGACGCCTCGGCGGACACGGAGAGGAGCAGGCCGGCGAGGAGCACGAGGAGCTGTTTCATCGTCGATGGACCGGTGGCACGGCCGCGGTCAGAGGGAGAGGTCGGCAGCCAGGAGACGCTGGAAGTGATGGGGTCCGGCCTCGTGTTCGGGGGAGAACCGGCCGCCGGGGTAGAGCCTGGACCGGACGCCCTTCTGCACCGAGTGCACGACGGCCTGGTCCTCGAGCTCGACCTGATCGAGCCCGCTCCCGACCCCCGTCTCCACGAGGGCGGGCCGCGCGACCCAGCGCAGATACCGGACACGGCACCGGCCCGGCCCCGTGGGCTCCACCAGGTTGACGGAGATTCCCCACGTGTACACGTTGACCATGAGGTTGGGGTAGAGCCAGAGGTACTCGGCCACGAGCCCGTCCTCCCGCCGGAGGCTGCGCTCCCCCTTCGAGCCGAACCCGAGCTGGTTCACCGTCCGCCCCTCGACCTCCACGCGGTACCGCCCGAAGTCGAGGCCCGCGTTGAGGCCGGGGTGCACGAAGGGGATGTGGAAGCCCTCGAGGTAGTTCTCGCAGTACACCGCCCAGCTCGCGTCGAGGTCGTAGGCGCGCGAGGCCTCGGGCGCGAAGGTGAAGGTCTCCCCCTCGAACTCGGTGAGCGCCGCGCGCAGCGGGGCGGACCAGCGCCCGAAGTCCATGTTCGGGGCGATGGAGAGGAACCGCAGGGGGCCCAGCTCCTGGAGCTCGACGCTGGCGAGGTCGTCCTCGGGCCGCGGGAAGTCCAGGGCGCCCTCGAACCCGGGGCAGGACTCCATCCTCCCGTCGAGCCCGAACCTGCGGCCGTGGTAGGCGCAGCGCAGCGCCCTGCCGTCCGAGGGACGCTCGGCCAGCAGCGCCCCGCGGTGGGTGCAGACGTTCGAGAGCACCCGCTCGGCCTCCCCATCGCGGATCCAGACCAGCGGCTCGTTCAGTCCCCCCTCGAGGAGCGTGAAGGGCTCCACCGCATGGGCGGGCTCGGGGACGGGGAGCAGCTGCCAGGAGGGGGCGAAGACCCGCTCGAGGACGCGCGCGTGGGTCTCCGGATCGAAGTGCAGCGCAGGGTCAATCGTCCCCGCCCGCCGCAGGTCCGGGTGTACCGGGTTCGTGTCCTCTGGGTCCAAGCTCATGGTTCGCTCCGATCAGGCAGGCACGGAGACCGACGCGCCGTTGTCCGCCGCGCCGAGGTCGAGGAAGAAGGGGGCCGCCCGCCGCGACCAGGCCTCGGGGGACTCGCAGTCCCCCGCCGCCTCGCCGCGGACCTGCCGGAGCATGCCCGTGTCGATCACGCCCGGCCCCACGGCGACCGCCGCCATTCCGTCGGGGAGTTCCTGGGCGAGGGCGCTGATCATCCCCTCGACCGCAAACTTGCTGGCGCAGTAGGGCGCCACCTCAGGGGAGGCGAAGCGCCCCCAGCCCGACGAGAGGCCGGCCAGCACGCCGCGGCCACGGGCGATCATCGGCGGCGCGAAGGCCCGGACCACGTTGGCGATTCCCGAGACGTTGACGGCGAGCACCTCGTCGAACTCCTCCGCCGAGACCTCCCAGAGGGGTGCGGGGTCGTTGATCTTCCCCGCGTTGGCGATCACGAGGTCCGGCGTCAGCCCCCGGGCGCACGCCTCCCCTGCCCAGGCCGCCACCTGGACCCCGGACCGGACGTCCACGGGCCGCGCGAAGACCCGCTCACCGCCGAGCTGCTCCAGCTCCGCGAGGGCCTCCTCGGACCGGCCGCAGGCCACCAGTCGGTGCCCGGCCTCCAGCAGGCGCTCTGCCAGGGCGCGGCCCAGCCCCCGCGTGGCGCCGGTCAGCGCGATGATCCGTTCCGTGGCGTGCTCCATCGGCAGTATTCGACCACGCCGGTGAGGACCCCGCCGCCCCTGTCAGTACGAAAGGCGCCGGGGGTCACGAGGAACGGGAGCCAGTCGAACACTCCGCCGCAGGATCGCTATCCTCGCCTCGAATCCGCGCAGCCCTCAAGCCGCGTCTCTCCGACCTCCACCGCCCCGGCAAGCCGTGCTCGAGTCCCTCTTCACGCTCTTCATGCTCATCGTCCTCCAGGCCGTCCTGGGGTTCGACAACCTGCTCTACATCTCCCTGGAGTCCAAGCGGGCGCCGGAGGCGGAGCGCAAGCGGGTCCGCCAGCTCGGCATCGGGATCGCGATCGGCCTGCGGATCGTGCTGCTCTTTGCCCTGCTCCGCGTCATCGATGCGGCCCAGAGCGTCTTCTGGGAGCCCCACTGGGACGGCGTCTTCATCGCCCACTTCAACGCCCACAGCCTGATCGTGCTCTTCGGCGGCGCCTTCATCCTCTACACCGCGACCAAGGAGATCCTGCACATGATCGCCATGGAGGACGTGGACTCCGGCGAGGGGAAGGGGTCAGCCTCGACGACACGGGTGGTGGCGCTGATCGTGCTGATGAACCTGGTGTTCTCCTTCGACTCGATCCTCAGCGCCATCGCCCTCGCGGGACCGGACGGCGAGGTCATCATGTCCATCGCGATCGTCGTCAGCGGCGTCCTCATGATCGTCCTCGCGGAGCGCGTCTCGACCTTCCTCGCGCGCAACCGCATGTACGAGGTGCTGGGACTGTTCATCCTCTTCATCGTCGGCGTGATGCTCGTCACCGAGGGCGGCCACCTGGCCCACATCGAGCTCTTCGGGAGCGAGGTGATGCCGATGACCAAGACGACCTTCTACTTCGTCATTGCGGTGCTGGTGCTCACGGACGTGGTCCAGACGCGCTACCAGAAGCGCCTCCAGCGCGCGCTCGAGGCCCAGAAGGGGCGCTCGGCCGACGGGGTCTGAACGGGGGCCCTGCGCCCTGGTCGAGCACCTCGGGTGGGGTCCCGCTCGCCGAGTTCCCCACGCCGGGTCTCCCACGCCGGGCCTCTCAGGCCTGCGCCTCAGGACTGCGCCTCAGGACTGCGCCTCAGGACTGGCCGGGCGTGTGGGCGTTGGAGTGCGGCGCCCACTCCCGGAGCTTGCCCCGGTAGACCCGGAGGTGCTCGTGGTAGACCCCGTCACGGAGCTCATAGCCGCCGTCCACGTCCTCGATCTCCTTAAGGAACTCCTGGTCCTCGAAGTAGTAGTCGCGGAACGGCCCCGAGGTCGTCCCCACGACCTCCACGTCGAAGCCGTTGCGGTCCATGCGCCGCTCGGTCTCACCGAAGTCCGCCATGGACGACTGGATGAAGATGATCTCGCCCCGAGGGCGCAGCCGCTTGTGGGCGTCCAGGATCAGGGAGTCGAGGAAGTACCGGCGGTTCTGCTTCCCGCTCTGGCAGAAGGGCGGATTGGACACCACGGTGTCGAAGCGCCCCTCGGTCGAGAGCCAGTCGGCCACCCGGAACCGGATGTCCGCCTCGGTGCCGCAGTTCCGCTCGAAGTTCTCCCGCGTCGTCTCCAGCAGCTGCTCCGTGATCTCGGTGGCGACGATGGACCGCGCCCCCTGCCAGTGGATCAGGATCGTGTGATTGGCCACGCCAGCGCCCAGCTCGAGCACATCCCGACCGCGCACGAGGTCGTTCTCGGCGAGCATCCGGGCGAGCCAGTGGCCGTGGGGCGTCGGACTCCAGTCATCGGACCCGGCGCTGAGGTCCATCTGCAGCAAGCTGTCGGCTGATTCCATCTGCTTCTCCGGGGCGCCTCTGCGCCCGGAGTGACGATCATAACAGGTGGGCCCGGCGAGCCGGGCGGCGCGCTGGCGCTTCAGCTGTCGAGGATCGAATTCGCCGCCGACTCGGCGAGGAAGAAGCGGCCCACGGCCACGTCGAGGAGGTCTCCCTCGTCCGGAGCGAAGGCGAAGCTGCCCTCCATCGTGCCCCAGTCCGTGGGGAGCTCCGCCATGCTCTGGTACTCGAAGTGATCCCCTGGCTCCAGTCGGGGTTGCTCGCCCACGACGCCAGGGCCACGGACCTCGCGCCGCTCGCCGTTGGCATCGGTGATCACCCAGTGTCGGGTGCGCAGGGTGAGCGGTCGGTCCCCGACGTTGGTGATCGTGATCTGGTAGGCGTAGATCCAGCCGCGCTCCCCCGGGTCGGTCCGCTGCTCGAGGAGCTGCGCCTTGGCCGCCACCTCGATGCCGTGGGTCGTGGTCACGCTGTTCGGGCCGTCCGTGCCGCCTGATGAAGGAGTCATGATCGCTTGGGTCCCCGCCGGGAGGGCGGGCGGCCGGAAGTGTAAGCCCAAGCGGTTAGGCTTTGCATCGCGGTCCCTGACCATGGTCCATCCTGCACACACCTTGAACTCGACCGACGCCCGCCGGGGCCTGCGAGTCATCCTGGCTGGCGCCCTCGCTCTTGCGAGCTGCGGTTCGGTGACGCTGTTCTCCGAGGACCCGAGCGCCCCCAAGGACCGCGCATCCCGGTTCGACCGCTTCGTGTCCGAGCTCGACCTCGCGCTCACGGACACGTCCTCCCTGGTCGAGCAGGTCCGCCGCGGGACCGACCGCGCCCCCACGATCTGGGACGCCGAGCGGCGGGATACGGTCCGCCGGGCGGTGATCGAGAGCGCGAGGCGGCGGCTCGACCGGGAGTTCGCCCCCGGGCGGCTGGATGAGTCGCGGGCGACCACCTCCAGGATCCTGATCGATGACCTGGATCGGCTCGCGGCCGCTCGTGATGGGGAGCACCTGCACCGTCCGAGCCCCTGGAGCGGGCTGCTGGTGGAGGCACCTTCCGTCCTCCTGAGGGAGCACCGCAGATCCAACGCCGCGGACCTGGCGGTGTGGGCCGCCGCCCTCCGGGCGCTCGCGGTGGAGGCGGACTTCGCGATGTATCGCCCGTCGGACTTCCCGAGCGCCCGGGACGTCACCGTCGCGGCCGACCTCGGCGCCTTCCTCGGCCAGATCGCCCAGGCCACCGGTTCTGGCGGTGCTCCGGACCCACTCCTCGGCCCTCTCGGCGCCGCCGCCGGGGACCTGAACGGGTTCCGCGCCTCGACCCTCACCCCGTTGGCGAGCCCCTCGGAGCTCGGCCTGGAGCTGAATCGAAGGTACCTCGCGGCCGCCTCCGACGCCGCCATCGTCGAGGTCTTCGGCGCGTCCTCCTGGGAGCCCCTCCAGGGCAGGGCCAGGGACGCCTGGCTGGAACCGCTCCAGCTCACCGCCGGCATCGAGGTCTCCACCGAGCGCCTGTCGGACATCGCGCGCGCCCAGCTGGAACGGCTGACGCTGGAGCTCGCGCGCGCCGCCGGGCTGATCGACGAGGAGGAGAGCTCCCTCTCCGCCGCGAGGCTCGCCCTGAGGACCCTGCGCTCGGGTGAGCGGCCGTTCCCCGGGAGCGAGCGCCCTCCCCGCAGCCCTGAGCTCCTCTGGTCCGAGGCCAGGAAGCGCCTCGCTGAGCTGGTCCTCGGGGCGGCTGAGATCGAGGTGGCCGCGGCGAGCGCGACGTCCTTCGAGCGCCCCTTCGGACGCTGGAGCCCCTTCGTCCCGGGCAACCTCGCCCCCCAAGGCGACCCGCGCGCGCGCCCCCCCCTCTACCTCGCGGCCCCCGCCGACGCGGACTTCATGCCCCCCTGGCTACGGGAGGCCGAGTCGTGGAGGAACGGGATCCCCGGCCGGGCGGTCGTGGATGCGTACCGCCGCGCCGCCACGGCGGTCCCGCCCATCGTGCGCTGGAGGACCCGGGAGGCCTTCGAGGAGGGCTGGGGTCTCTATGCGGTCGAAGCCGCCGCCCACAGCGGCCTCCTCGTGGAGGTCGACGGGGGCTTCGGGCGCATCGCCCAGGAGCTGTGCGCCTTCGCGGCGATGCTCGCCGACCTCGGCATCTACGGGGACGGATGGTCCCGGGAACAGGCGATGGCCTTCCTGCTCGAGGCCACCCCGCTCCCCGAGGCCGCCGCCGAGCACCTCGTGACCCGCTGCTTCTCCCACCCCGGGCGCGCCGCGCTCCCGGCCATCGGGCTGCTGCGCTTCCGCTCCCTGCGGCGGGGCGTGGAGGCCGCGCTCGGTGGGCGCTTCGACCTCGCCGCCTTCCACGCGGCGCTGCTCGAGGGCGGACCGGTCCCCATGGGGGAGATCGACCTTCGGATCCAGAGCTGGCTCAGGCGCGGCGCCCCGGGCTCCCTGTGAGCTCGGGCGCCTCACGCCCTCACTGGCTCGCCAGGTACGCCGCCGCCAGCTGAGCCCCGAGGGCGACGATCCCCTCGGTGGAGATCACCAGCTGCTTCTCCTGGGGCGGCAGGTCCTCCACCAGGAGGTGGGTCGTGTACCTGTCCGCCTCGGCCATCGCCGCCACCGCGGCGGTCACGTCGATCCCGTTGACGTCCTCGTGGTCGGTCGGCGGCTGCTGGCTGACGAACCAGGCCAGCTTCTTGTCCTTGAGGTCCGCCCGGCTCGCCTCGATCAGCTCCCCGATGCGCGCGGCGGCGCCCCTGCGGAAGGGGCCAAAGGACATGTCGTTCTCGCCCACGTGATAGAAGATCCCCTCGAGCTCCACCCGGTAGCCCTTGGAGCGGAGCTCCTTCACGGACGCCGCCACAAACTCGATGAAGCGCGGGTACAGGTTGCGGCTCACCGCGACGCTGCCGTCGGGCGTCCAGTCAATGATCTGGCTGCCGCTGTGGGTGAACTTGGCGATGGCCACGTCCTTCACCTTCCCATCCACCAGGGCCGCGCCGAAGCTGAGCTCCGGCCCGAAGGTGTCGTAGGGACCGCAAGGGCCCAGGGGTTCCCAGCCGTCGGAGACCTTGAAGTCGCCGCCGACGCTGTAGCGGAAGGCGACCTCCCTTCGATCCTTGAGCAGCGCCTTGCCGCCCTTGACCGAGGCGAGCTCCTGCACGAAGGCTCGCTCCCCCTCCATGTTGCGGTGCCCGGCGAGGACGAACAGCTTGACGGTCCGGCCGCGGCGATAGGGCAGCTTGTCGAGCCCGCGGTCCTCGCCCTTGAGGGCGCCGATGTTCCGGAGGTAGGCGCGGGCATAGTTCACCCCGTGCTCCAGCTGCCCCAGGGTGCCGTAGTGGTAATGCAGCCCGACGCCGCCGCCGATCTCCACGCCCACGTGCGAGGTCGGGACGTACTCCGAGAGCGGGTCCGCGTCCGTCACCGCACGCTGGCCGACGCTGATGGCGTGCATGCGGGGCCGCAGGTCCATGCCCCAGATGGTCTTGGTGCACAGCTCCCCCACGTAGAAGCGCAGCTCGGGGGCGTCGAGGTCCTTGCGCCAGCGGGCCACGAAGTTGGCGAGGTTCTCGCCGTAGTTCCGCTGGTAGTCCTCGTTGAACATGTCGTTCTCGCCCTGGTGCCACATGACGCCCTCCAGGCGGTAGGGCACCTTCTTGCGGTCGAGGTCCGCGAGGGCGGAGCGGACAAGCTCCATGGTCAGCGGGTACATCTCGAAGCCGCTGGGCTCGTCGGGGTTCCAGTCTCCGCCCAGGTGCGTCCCGCCGGCGGCGCACTTGATGATGGCGATGGGCGCGTCGATGGCGCCGGTCACCTCACGGGCGAAGCTCAGCTCCGGTCCGACCACTCCGTTGACGGGCTCCAGCTCCACCCACCCGTCCGAGCGCATCTTCTGCTCGCGGCCGATGCAGTACTGGAAGCGGACCTTCTCCTGGGGTTCGCCGAGGCCAGCGAAGGGCGGGAACCGCTCGATGTCCCTCACCTTGGAGTCCGAGCCGACCATGTTGGACTGGCCGGCGAAGATGAAGACCCGGACCGGCTCGCGCGCGGCATCCCCCGGCGTGGGGTCGGCGGCCCCCTGGGCCGGGAGGACGAGGACAGGGGCGAGGACCGCAGCGACGAGGAGGCGGAGGATCATGGGGAGGTCCAGGGTCGGCCGGGCGAGGCCCGTTGGAGCGCCGCGGGTCAGTCGCGGAGCGATGGATCGAAGAGGTCGCGGGGGATCCCGCCCTCGGCGAGGCGCTTGCGGAGCCGCTGCCAGCGGCGAGCCACCGCGCCCTCGGTGGAGTCGAGGCGCTGGGCCGCGACCTTGTAGCTGAGCCCCTCGAGCCCGCAGTAGCTCACCAGCTTGCGGTCCGGCTCGGGGAGCGAGCTCACCGACTCGAGGAAGCGCGCGAGGGTGTCGTCCCGCTCGATGCGCGCGCTGATCGCGGTGGCCGGGTCCATGACCTGCTCGAAGACCGCGCGCTTGGTCTCGCTGCCGAGGTTCACCTGGCGGCGACGGCGGCCGTCACGGAGCAGCTCGAGCAGCACGATCTTCGCGACCCGGAAGACCCACTTGCGGAAGGGCGTGGTCTCGGCGTCGATGCGCTCGATGGAATCCCAGGCCCGGAGCCAGACCTCCTGCACCACGTCCTGGGCGTCGATCTCGGAGCGGCGATCCCGCGCGAGCCGCAGGGTGGCCCAGGCGTAGATCGACGGCGCCACGTGCTCGTACAGGACGCCGAACTCCGTGACCCCGCCCTCCTGGGCGCGCCGCAGCCACGTCTGTGTCTCGCCCTCGGGCGGCTCTGCTTCAGGATCGGACAAGCTGCCTTGATGATACCCCGCTGCGCCAGGACTACGGGGAAGACCCATGCCGGCCCCGAGGTCGGGGTGCTTCGAGAATCGGGGGGCACTGCTACGCTGGGATTCGAGCCTGCTGCCCTTGACCAAACGAGACGAATCCACCGACCCCGCGGTTCTGGACTTCATCCAGGACTTCGAGGACGACGTGATCTCGGGCACACACCGCCCCCTCGGCTTCTACCTCAAGCGCTACCCCGAGGCGGAGACCCAGGTCGCGGTGGAGTACCTGCGCCGGCGGGCTGCCACGGACGAGGAGGCCGAGCGCGCGGCCGAGGAGGTCGACGGCGAGCGGATCGGGCGCTACCGGATCGTGGGCGCCCTGGGTCAGGGGGGCCAGGGCATGGTCTATGAGGCGGTGGACGACCGGCTCGGCCGCCGCGTCGCCCTGAAGCTCCTGCAGGGCCGGCTCATCACCGAGACGCGCCGGCGCCGCTTCCAGCGGGAGGCGGAGATCCTCGCGCGCATCGACCACCACGCCATCGCGGAGGTCCTCGACGCGGACTTCGACGGCGAGGAGCCGTTCATCGCCATGCGCTTCGTCCCGGGGACGGACCTCGCCGCCCAGGTCCGCTCCGCGCGCGCCGAGGCCGCGACGGTGCTCCCCGTCGCCCCCTCCGACCTCTCCGAACTCCACAAGGTCCTGCGCTTCTTCGAGGGCGCGGCCCACGCCCTCGAGGCGGCCCACGGGATGGGGGTGGTCCATCGCGACGTGAAGCCGGGCAACCTGATGGTCCGGCCGGATAGGGAGCCCGTCGTGCTCGACTTCGGGCTCGCGACGGGCTCCGACGACGAGGCGCTGACGCGCGCGGGCGAGGGGCTCGGCACGCCCGAGTACATGGCCCCCGAGCAGATCGAGGAGGGCCGCGGCCCCGTGGACGCGCGCACGGACGTGTACGGCCTCGGCGTCTCCCTGTACGAGGTCCTCACGGGGGCACGACCCTTCCAGGGCGCCAGCCCCCACGAGACCCAGGCCTCCATCCTGCGGGACACGCCGCCCCCCGTGGACCGCGTCCACCGGGGGCTGGGCCGCAGCGTCGCCGCCGTGGTCTCGGTGGCCATGGACCGGGACCCCGCCCGCCGCTACGGGAGCGCCCACGCCTTCGCCGAGGACCTGCGTCGCCTGCGGACCTTCGAGCCGATCATGGCCCGGCCGCCGGGCCCCGCCGTCCGCCTGAAGCGCTGGGCCCAGCGCCAGCCGGCCCTGGCCGCGTCGCTCGCCGGCGTCTTCCTGGCGATCACGGCCGCGCTGCTGGTCGCCCTGCACGGCATCGACGTGCGGGACGGGCTGATCGCTGACAAGAACGACGCCCTCCGGGAGAAGACCGAGGCCCTCGACTTCGCGCGCTCGCGCCTCTACCTGGCCCGCGCCGAGGAGCGCCTCGAGGGCAACCCCAGCGCCGCCCTCGCCCTGGCCGAGTACGCCGACCGGCTCTACTCCACGCCGGAGTCCCGCTCGGCCCTCTTCGCCCCGCTCCTGGCCACCCGCCTCCAGCGCCGCTTCACCGCCGAGGGCGCGGGCCGCCTGTTCAGCGTGGCCATGTCCCCCGCCGGCGACGAGGTGGCCGGGGTCGCCGACGAAGACCAGCTCTGGATCTGGCCCGTGGGGCCCGGGGCGGGACGGCGCGTGGACCTCCCCGGCGACGGGCATGCCCTCTCGGCGATCCGGTGGCTCGACGAGCGTGGCGGCCTCGTGGTCGGGAGCACTGGAGGGACCGTCCACCTCGTCCGCGATGGGTCCGTGCTCTGGTCGTCGGACCCGGGTCCCGCGGTCGGCGCCCTCTCCATCGACCGCGACGCGCAGGTCGTGCTGGTCACTGGAGAGGAGGGCACCCGCGCCCTCGACCTCGGGACCGGAGCGCCACGCTGGAGCACCGACTCGACGGTCGCCTGGCACAGCGAGTTCTCCGTCGAGGCCGACGGTGATGGCCTCCGGACCCTCCGCGTCCATGGGGTCCAGGGGCCATGCGGCGTCGGGGTCCCCCACCCCCCCGGCGAGGTGACCTGCAGCGCCGTGTCCGCGGACGGCTCCAGGGCCGCTGTAGGAATTGACTCGGGCCGGGTCTTCGCGTGGTCAACTTCAACGGGGAAGGTCCTCGTAGACGAGACCGGAGAGTTCATCGCAGATGGGCTCGAGTGGGGGCCAGCCGGGCTACGCCTCCTCCTCTCCAGCGAATCCCGCAATGCCTACCTCTGGCGAGCCGAACCTCTCGCTGAGCTATTCGAGGTTCGTGCTGCCGGCCCGGAACTCCTGACCGCCGAGTTCGTGGACGACGGAAGCAGCGCCCTGCTCGTGGATCAGAGCGGACTCCTTCAGCTGATCGCCACGCCCCGGTCAAACGCTGTGGACGGAGCGCCGTCACCCGGCGCAGTTGTCTGGGAGCAGGAAGTCCCCGGGGGCCTTAGCTGCGCATCATCGGTCACGCCGAGCGGTCACCTGCTCACCGTCAGTACGCGCGGGGAGGCGACGCTCTGGCGCCTGGACCCGGAGGACCTCCAGTTGGAGCAAGAGCGGACGGTGGACGCGGTTAGCGCGGCAGAGACCTGCGCGCTCTCCCTCGACGGCGCCTTCGCCCTCCTCGTCGCCGAGGATGGACTGGCCCACCTCTGGGAGCCGTCGCAAGAGAGCCTGGATGAGGTCGAAGGCAGCCGAGAGGCCACCGCCCACTGCCTGCTCACCGAGGGGCGCGTGGCCCTGGGGCAACCCGACGGCAGGATCCTGATCACCGGCGGCCTCACGCTCCCCCCTCCCTTCGACAATGAGCGCCCCCACCCGATCCTCACCATGGCCCTGAGCCCGGACGGACGGAGGCTCGCCGCGTGCTACCTCCCCACCATCGTCGCCGCGTGGGACTTAAAGCGCGCGGAGGTCGTCGGTGAGCGGGTCAGGGTGATGCGAACCGATCGACTGGTCTGGAGTGATGACAGCCGCCGGGTCGCGGTGGGCTCCAAGGCGTCCGGGCCGACGTGCCGCATCGTCGACGTCGAGGCCGCCCGATCGTCGCCTCGAGATCTCCCCTTCGAAGCGGGGCTCATGAGCGCTGCCTTTGCCAGAGGCAGCGAGTTTCTGGTCGCCGGCGCCAAGAACGGTGGCGCCTATCTCTTCGGCTCGGCGCCGGAGCCAGAGCTCATCTTCGGCCTCCATTCCGCTCCCGTGACCTCCCTTTGCCTGGACCGGGAACGAGCCCTCTCGAGCGATGAGCGCGGTCGGACGTTCCTCTGGCCAATTTCGCCCTCCGCAGTGGCCGCCCACTGCCTCGCCCGGCCCGTGGATGACTGGGAGCAGAAGCGGATCGACGGGAGCGTCTCCGATGGGTGACCCCGACCCCCAGCCCAGATTTTTCTCGGGATCCTGTCGCCGGATCCGCCCTCGATTCACGTGAGGGCGTCGCGTGCGCTCCCTGGCGCCCTCCCGACAGCCCGCCCTGATGGCCCCCTCTCCCCCCCTCCTCGCCATGCCGACCCCCCTTCCCAGCCCCCGGATCCCCGCCTGCGCCGTAGCGCTGGCCGCCCTCCAGGCCCTCTCGCTCGCCCAGAATGGCCCGCCGACGGAGACCC
>JADHOC010000036.1 GCA_016779205.1 Planctomycetota bacterium
CACCGCCGCCGCCGCCGCGGTATCCGCCGCCGCCGCCGCCGCGGTACCCGCCGCCGCCGCCGCCGCGGTAGCCGCCGCCGCCGCGGTAGCCGCCGCCACCGCCGCCGCGGTAATCGCCGCCGCCGCCACCCTCACCGGGGGGCGTGGCAGGACGGGCCTGCACGGCGCGGCCGCGGACCTGGACCCCGGTGATCGAGCTGATCACCTGCTCTCCCTTGTCCTCGGGAACCTCCACGAAGCTGTAGCGAGAGAAGATGTCGATGGAGCCGATCGAGGAGCCCTCGATGCCGGACTCGCCGGCGATGGCCCCCACGAGGTCTCCAGGCCGGACCCCGTCCATGCGGCCAACGTTGACGAAGAGGCGGGTCATCCCCTCCTCCACGGGCTTCCACCCCTGGCCGTCGCCCTGGTCCTGGCGGTCGTTGCCGCGGGGCCGGAACTCCGGGGTCCCCTGGCCGCGATACGGCGTGCTGTCATCACCGGCCGTGACCGGACGGACCGCCTTCGCGTCGGGGCGAGACTTCTGCAGCTCGTAGCCCGCGATGCGCTCCAGCACGTTGGGCTCCCCTGCTCGCCGAGTGAGGCGTGCGCAGGCGGCGGCCACCTCGACCGGGGTCTTCCCGGTCTCGCTCGCGACCTCCTTGACGAGGTCCTCGAAGAGCTCGAGGTTTCCTTCCTCGAGGCTGAGGATCAGGGCGGACTTGAACTGCGCCAGGGGCGCCTCTTCAACGGCGTCGGACATCGTCTTGACCCGCCCTCTTCGGGGCGGGTGGAGGGGGTCGAGTTGTGGAACTGGGAACAACGGGGCGGGCCCCGGTCGCGTTTCGCGGCGAGAGAGGCTACTCCCGCGCCCAGCCCCTGCGGGGCCACCGGCCCCCAAAACTCCCGGGCGGCCCGCACCGGGACCGCTCAGGGGGCAAAGGGCGCCGATTCGAGGTCAGGGACGCCGCCCCCGGGCACCTGGATCCCGGCACGCTTCATCCACCGGGCGAGGCCCAGCCGCAGGTCGGCGTCGGCCCCGGTCACGCCTCCGGAGGGGGTCCAGCGCCCCTCCTTGCGGGCTCCCTCCCCCACGCTCCGCGACCGAACGAGCGCGGCGGGCGGCTCGGCCTCCAGGATCACGGCGCGGTCTCCGTCGAGGCCCACGGCGGCGCAGATGCCCCGGGAGGTCACCGCGCGGATCGGCCGCTCCGGGATCGCCGATCCGGGGAAGACGGAGCTCCCATCGAGACCCTCCCGGGGGAGGAGGTCGAGGGCGGACAGCAGCGTCGGGCCGATGTCGAGCAGGGAGACCGGGGCCCCCACCACGCCGCGGAGCGGAGGCGACGTGGCCCCTGGCGCGGGGACGTGCAGCCAGAGGGGGACGCGAAGGTCCTCCGGCTCCATCGAGGGCACGAGCCCGTAGCGCCCCCCCTCCCCGAGCGCCGTCCGCCGGAGCCCGGCGATCACGATGACAGGGGCGACGCCGCGGTGCGCTCGCGCGCCCTCGACGAGCTGTCGCGTGAAGGCGTCGGCGGCGGCGACCTCGCTGGCGTGCAGGGCGGCGAGCTGGGCCAGGTCCACGGCGTCGAGGCTGGGACCGAGGCGCAGCAGATCGTGGTGGGCAAGGCCCGACTCCACCGGGCCTTCATACGCCGGATCCGGGCCGTCGGCCCCTCCCTGGTAGTGATGATGTGGGGCGCGGGGGTCCGCCAAGGTCACCACCAGGAGGGCGGGGCGCTCACTGCGCTCCAGCCAGTCCAGGGCGGCCGCCGCGACGGAGGAGCCCTCCGCCCCCGCGGGGTCATCGAGGCCCGCGGGCGACAGCACCTCGCTGTAACCGGTGGGCACCGGCGCCGCGTCCCCGGCTCCGAGGGCGTGGCGAGGGTGGCCCGGCGCGAGCGCGGTCCGGTATCCGATCCGCTGGAGCTCGTCCGCGATCCCCGGAGCCCACCCCTCCGAGTCGCGGGGCGCTGGGCGGTGCTGGCTGGTCAGGAGCCCTCGCAGGGCCTCGCTCGCCCAGGGCGAGGGGGCGTAGGCGTCCCTGTAGACGACCGACTCCGCGCGGAACCCGTCCAGGAAGGGGGTGCGCTGGGCGCCGATATCCTCCGTCCCAAGGCCATCGATGGCGACGATGATCACGTCCGGCCTCGGGGGCGGGAGGGGTTCGGCGGCCCGACTCTGACCGGGGCCGCTTCCGGTCGCCATCACCACCGTGCCGACGATCACCAGGGCGGCGACCACGACCCATGCGAGGCGGGGAAGAGACCCAACAGGCGCCTCCCCGGTGGGCGCCGATCCACCCACGGCCGCCGCCTCATCCTCGTTCCCCTCGTGCATGGGGCGAGCCTAGCGACTCCCAAGGCACGAACAAAGGGCCGCAGCAGAGGGCCAGAACAGAGGGCCAGAACAGAGCGCCCGGACGGCGGGGCAGAGGGCGGCCCTGTCGGGAGCCCCCTCGGCGGATCGTCAGGCGCCGCCGCCTCGCGCCTTGAGAACGACCTCGACCTCGACGGTCTCGCCGCTGGCGCGGGTCACGCCGACCTTCACCTTGTCCCCGGGCTTGGCGCCCTTGAGCTTCTCGCTGAAGCCCGCGAGGTCCACGGCCTCGCCGTTCCAGGTCGTGATCCTGTCGTTCTTCATCAGCCCGGCGGTCGCGGCGGGTGAGCCGGGGGTGATCCCCTCGACGACGATCCCGTCCTCGGTGTACGAGGGTCGGATGCCGAACTGCACGGTGGCGGCGCGCGGGGCGCCCCCCCCGCCGGACGCGGCCTCCTCGGCGGCCGCGTTCCGGCGGCTGCGGCGGCGCGACCGCTGCTCGACGAACGGGAACGCCTCCGACCGCTGAGCCGCGGCGAGTGCGATCTCGTAGAAGAGGTTGGCCGCGTGGACCGCGTCCACGCGGTTGATCAGGCTCGAGACATCACGGGGCGTGTGATAGTCCGCGTGGAAGTCCGCGATGATCGCGAAGAGGACCGGCATGCCCTTCCGCATGAAGGAGGTGTGATCGCTCGCGCCACTCATGCGCTCGGGCTGGACGATCGCGAGGGGCGAGGCGTCGATGATCGGGTCCAGGAACTCCTGCAGGCCCGCCCCGGTCTCCGCCCCTGAGAGGGAGAGCCGGCGGTCCTTGATGCGCCCGATCATGTCGAAGTTCATCATCAGGACGTGCTTCTCGATCGGCGCGATCGGGTGGTTCGCGTAGTAGTTCGACCCGTTGAGGCCAGACTCCTCGGCGCTGAACCCCATGAAAAGCACGGAGCGGAGGTTGGCGCCCTCACCCGCGGCCTCGTAGTCACGGGCCATCTTGTCGGCGATGAGGATGATCCCCGCGCTGCCAGAGGCGTTGTCGTCGGCGCCGGGGTGGAGCAGGCGGCCGGCGTTCTTGCGATCCCGCGACCCGAAGCTGCCCTGCCCCAGGTGGTCGAGGTGCGCGCCGACGACGATGTACTCGTCCGCGAGCGTCCCCTTCCCTGGCAGGAGTCCGATCACGTTCTCGGCCACGACCGCGCGGCGCTCCAGGCCCGCGATGATCCGAGCGGAGCCCGTCATCTCCACCACCGCTGCGCCCGAGTTGGCCGCGTCTCGCAGCTCGGCGAGGGCCTTCGTTCCCCCGGTCCCCGCGGCGACGAGGCGCTCGCCTGCCGCGGAGGAGAGGTGCAGCACCGGGATCTCGGCAATCGCTCGCCCGCCGCCGCCCGCGTCGAGCAGCGTGTCGACCCGGGCGTCATTGGCGCCGGGGGTGTTGACGATGATCGCCCCCACGGCGCCGCGCTCGGCGACCGCCTGCAGCTTCCCGTTGAAGCCTGCGCGCCGGGACCAGCTCCCGTCACGCCGCGTCCAGAGGCTGTTGCCTTCCCCGTCCATGGGCTCGAAGCGCAGGAGCACGGCGATCTTGCCCGTCAGGTCCGTGCCCTCCTCGAAGCTCGTGAAGCGGTCGCGGCCGTCCTCGATGCCGTAGCCCACGAACACCAGCGGGGCGTCGAGCTCGCCGCCGACACCGAGCCCGGTGACCGTGAAGTCCTTGCCCTTGCCATGCTCGAACGACGAGGTGCCGAGCGTGAGCGAGGCCGCCGTCACCTCGTTGGTCGAGCCGAGGTTGAAGGGCTGTCGGAAGCTCGCAGACTCACCGCCAGCGCCCATCGAGGGGTCCAGCTTCACCGCGGGGACCAGGCCCGATGCGCGGAACTGGAACTCCATGTACTCCTTGGCCAGCTCCATGCCGCGGGTGCCGGGGAGCCGCCCTTCCATCCACGGGCTGGCGAGGATGGTGAGGTGATCGTTGAACGTCCGGACCTCGCCGCTGACCTCCGCGAGCGCCTCGGCGATGAGCGCGCGGCCGCCCTGGGCGTCCTCGTTCGCCGTGGCCTGCTGCCCCATCACCGCGCCGGGGAGGACGGAGATGGTCGCCAGCAAGATCGCTCCGTGGGAGACCGAGCGGAGGGGGCGGACGCGTTCGTCGGAGTGGATCATGGCTGGGGGTGGCGCCGGGGAAAGGCAGCGCAAGGGATCGGTCGCCGGGGAGGGAAACGGCGCCTGTGGCTCGAAGCAGGGCGCCGGACGCCTATCGTATGCCATGGCCCGACCGGGCAAGCGTCCGGGGTTTCCCCCGGCGTAAGTTCGCCGTTCGGTCCTGCTTCGCCGCGGCCTCCGCGTGCGGTCCACCGTCCCTCCCATGCCCTCCCCGCCCTCCCTCTTCCGCGCCATCCTCGCCGTGCTCACCGCCTGCGTCGTGGCGGGGACCGCCCGTGGGGCCGGGGAGCTCGACCCCAAGGACGGCCCTGACGTGGACCTCCGCATCGCCGTCGAGGACGGCGAGGTGCGCTTCCAGATCATCACGAACCTCGCCTTCCTGGACGAGACCACCGACGCCTACCGGGAGGACGAGTCCACGCTGGACCCGTCCGAGGCGCCCGCGGCCATGGACGCCCTGGTGGAGCTCTTCCGCCGCGACATCGAGGTGAAGGTGGACGGCGCGGTCGTCGCGCCCCTGGCCCCCGACCCGGACCGTGACTTCGAGTACGACCAGGGCGACGCTAGCCTCATCCCCCACTTCGTCAACTTCGGCGCGCGAGCGGTCGCCCGCACGCGGCTGACCCTGCGCTACCCGTGCAAGTCGCCGCCGGATCGGGTCTCGATCATCTGGGGCACCTACCCCGACAACGTGACCCTCGCCGACGACGAGGGGATCGCTCCCCCCATCGAGATTCTCTGCCGGCTCGCGGCGGGGGGCGTGGATCGCATCGTCCGCTTCCAGCGGGAGGAGCCGCAGTTCATCTGGCACCGGGCGGCCGAGGAGGACGGCGCACGCATGGCCCCGGTGCCGCCCATCCGCCAGCAGGAAAGCCCCCCCCTGCCCGCCGCGGGGCTCGGCCTGTTCGGCGCGGCGCTGGCGGCCTTCGCCCTCGGGCCCGCGCGCCTCCGGCGCGTCGCCACGGGGCCCTTGCTCCTGTTGAGCATCGCCTTCCTCGGCGTCCAGCTCGCCGGACGCGGGGTGGACCTCCCCAGCGACGCCGAGGCCGTGTCGGTCTTCGAGCCGCTGCACGAGAACATCTACCGGGCCTTCGATTACACCGACGAGAGCGACGTGTACGACGCCCTCGCGGAGAGCGTCGACGGCCCGCTGCTCGAGCGCCTCTACGACGAGGTCTACCGCAGCCTCGTCCTGCAGGAGGCGGGCGGAGCCGTGAGCCGCGTCTCGTCGGTCCGCCACCTCGACCTCGCCGTCGAGGAGATCGGGGTGGTCGGGGAGCGCGCGCTCCCCGGGTTTGTGGTGGACGCGACCTGGCAGGTGGACGGGGCGGTGTACCACTGGGGCCACGCCCACACGCGCACCAACGAGTACCGGGCCCGCTACACCGTGCACGCCGCGGAGCAGGGGTGGCGGATCGCGGCGAGCGAGGTCCTCGCCCAGCGCAGGGTCGACGCCGCGCCGCTCTCCGACGTGGACATGGCGGGCGCGGGGCGCTTCGGGGACCGGGCGGTCCCCGGGACGAACGAGGAGGAGGATCTTCCCGATGACTTCTGACGCCGCCCCGGATGCCCGCCCCGCGGGCGCCTCCCTGCGGGGCGTCTCCTTCTCCTACGCCTCGAGCGCGGGGACCCGGCCCTTCCGCCTGGAGGTGGACGAGCTCACCCTCCACGCGGGCGAGGCCGCTGCGGTCATCGGTCCCAGCGGATCCGGCAAGACCACCCTCGTCCACCTGTGCGCGGGCATCCTCGTGCCCGCGAGCGGGGAGGTCTCGGTGGGCGGCGTGCTCCTCGACCCCCTCACGGACGCCGAGCGCCGCCGGGAGCGCGCCCGGCAGGTCGGCCTCGTGTTCCAGGAGTTCGAGCTCCTCGACTACCTGAGCGCGCTCGAGAACATCCTCGTCCCCCTCCGGGTCCGGGGCGCGACCCGGGAGGAGCTCCGGGCGGGCAGGGCCCGCGCCACCGAGCTCGCCGAGGCGGTGGGGATCGCCGACCTGCTCGGCCGCCCCCCGGCCCAGCTCAGCCAGGGGGAGCGCCAGCGGGTGGCCATCGCCCGGGCCCTGGTCACCGAGCCCGCCCTCGTGCTGTGCGACGAGCCCACCGGAAACCTCGACCCCGACGCGGCGTCGGGGGCCGTGGACCTGCTCCTCCAGGAGGCCCGCGCGAGGGGCGCGGCGCTGCTGATGGTCACCCATGACCACGGCCTCCTGGACCGCTTCGATCGGGTCCTCGACGTGACCGCCCTCGCGGGGAGCGGAGGGACGACGCGATGAGTGGCATCCTCTTCCTCGCCTGGCGCCACGCGGCTGCCCATCGCGCGCGCACGTCGATCCTGATCGCCTGCGTGGCCCTCGCGCTCTGGGTGCCCTGGACGGCGGGCGCCCTCGCCGGTCAATACGACCGGACCCTGCGGGCCAGGGCTGCACAGACCCCGCTCATCATCGGCGCGCCTGGGAACCGCTACGACCTGACCCTGGCCGCGCTCTACTTCCGCCCGAGTCGGCTGGAGACGGTGCCCTATCAGGAGCTCGAGCGGCTCCAGGAGGGCGGCAAGGCGACCTTCGTCCCCCTGCACATGCGCTTCACCGCGCGCGGCAACCCCATCGTCGCCACCAGCATCGAGTACGTGGAGTTCCGAGGGCTCCAGCCGGTCGCAGGACGCCACGCCCTGCGGCTCGGCGAGGTAGCCCTGGGCGCGGAGGTCGCCGAGGCCCTGGGGCTCCGGCCCGGGGACGCGCTCCTCTCCGATCCCACCGAGCTCTACGACATCAGCCGCCCCCCCGCCCTGAAGATGCGCGTGGCCGGCGTCTACCGGGCCACCGGCACCCCGGACGACGGAGCGGTCTTCTGCGATGTCCGCACCGCGTGGGTGCTCGAAGGCATCGCCCACGGCCACGCTCCGGCGGAGGAGATCGACGAGTCCCTGGTCCTCAGCCGAGCCGAGGAGTCCGTGGCGGTCAGCGGTGCGCTGATGGAGTACGCCGAGGTCACGGAGGAGAACGAGGACACCTTCCACTACCACGGGGACACCGCGCTCCTCCCCCTCAGCGCGGTGCTCGCGATCCCGGCCAGCCGGAAGGACGGCACCCTGCTCAAGAGCGCGGTCAACGCCGCCGGCGACCTCCAGGCGGTCACCCCCACCTCGGTGATCGACGACCTCCTCGGCGTGGTGTTCCGGATCAAGGCCTTCTTCGACCTCGTCGGCGGCTTCCTCCTGGGGACCACCGCGCTCCTGGTCTCTGTCGTCTTCCTGCTCTCCTCGCGGCTTCGGACCGCCGAGATGCGCACCCTGGATCGGATCGGCGCGCCGCGGCGGGTCGGCGCCGGGCTCATCGGCCTCGAGGCAGTGCTCGTCCTCCTGGTGGCGGGTGCCCTCGCGGGGGGCGCCACCGCGGCCACGCTCCGCTGGCTGCCCGACCTCGTGTCCACCTTCTGAGCGTCCTGTAAGCTCCTGTTCAACGCCGATGGGCACCGTACGAACCCTCCTCCTCTCCACCGCCATCGCCCTGTGCGGCTGCTCCGACCGGCGGGCGGGCAGCGAGGGCGCTCCCGGGACCACTGCCTTGCGATCGGTGGTGGCGGTGACCTCCGGCCCCGCCGAGCTGCTCGCCGCGGCCGCGGTGGGCCCGGATCGGGTGGAACGAGTCGCGCCGAAGGGCGCTCCCCTGGACCGCTGGCGCCCCGACGACGGGGCGCTGGACGCGCTGGTCTCCGCCAGGCGAGTCCTCGTCCTCGGCGACGAGGCCGAGCCCTGGCTCCAGCGCGCTGGCCTCCCCCCCAGCCGGACCGCCCGTCTCGAGGCGGCGGTCCCCGAAGGACGCTGGATCGAGGTGGGGAGCTTCACCCACACCCACGGCGGTGGAGAGTCCCACACCCACGGCGGGGTGGTGGCGGAGACCTGGACGGACCCTGACCTGCTGCGCGCCATGGCGCTGCGCAGCGACGAGCAGCTCCGGGGGGCGTTGGGGGGCGGCGAGGCGGCCCAGCTCCCTGCCGGCCTCGAAGGGCGCATCGACGCCTACGCCGCCGAGCTCAAGGCCCTGGCCGCCGCGCTCGACGGGCGCGCGCTGATCGCGACCCACCACGGGATGGAGTACCTGTGCCGCTGGGCGGGGATCCGCCTGGAGGTCACCGAGCTCGAGCTGGACGGCAGCGGGGCCCCCCCCAACGACGCCGCCGTACGGGAACTCGCGGAGCTCGCCGGCCTGGAGGGCGTCCACGCGGGGGTCCTGGTGTGGCCTGGACGGCTGGATCCCACCTTCGCCGAGATGGCCCGACAGGAGCTGGGGCTCCGGTCCGTAGACTTCGACCTGGGGGGCACGCTCTCCGATCGCGACACCCTCACGCGCCTCACCCGGAGCGCCGTGAGCCTACGCGCTGCCATCGAGCCCGAATGACCCGCATGACCACGATCTTCGACGCGATCCTCGACGGGGAGCTCCCCTGTCACCGAGTGTTCGAGAACGAGCACGTCCTCGCCTTCCTCGACATCGGACCCCTGTCCCGCGGGCACACGCTCGTCATCCCCAAGGAGCGACGGGCCCAGCTCCACGAGCTGAGCGACGACGCCTCGGCCGAGATCGGACGGGCTCTCCCCCGCATCGCCAGGGCGGTCCTCACGGCCACCGGCGCCACCGCCTACAACGTCCTCCAGAACAACGGCTCCGAGGCCCACCAGTCCGTCTTTCACGTGCACTTCCACATCATTCCACGCTTCGACGACGGCTCGGGGCTCGGCATCGGTTGGACCCCGGGCGAGCTCACCGGCGGTGAAGACCTCGCCGCCGCCGTGGCGCGCGCCATCGACGACGGGGAGGCGACCCGATGAGCGGCTCCATCCTCATTCACGGCGGGACCGTCGTTGGGCGAACCGGCGCCTCCGCCGCCGACGTCCTGATCCAGGACGGCATCGTCACCTCGGTGGGCAAGGACCTCGCCGACGCGCCCCCTACTCCCGGGGTGGAACGCCTCGACGCGACCGGGCGGCTGGTCTTCCCCGGACTCACCGATCCCCAGGTGCACTTCCGTGAGCCCGGGATGCCCCACAAGGAGGACCTCAACTCCGGGTCCCTGGCCGCCATCGCGGGCGGCGTGACGGCGTTCTACGAGATGCCGAACACGAAGCCGAACACGGTCTCGCCCGAGCGACTGGAGGACAAGCTCTCCCGGGCCTCGGGAAGGTGCCACGCGGACTATGGCTTCTTCATCGGGGGTACGCGCGAGAACGCCGACCACCTCGGCGAGTGGGAGACGCTCCCCGGCTGCGCGGGCATCAAGGTCTTCATGGGCTCCTCGACCGGCTCGCTGCTCGTGGCCGATGACCCCACCCTCGAGCGCATCCTGCGCTCGGGCGAACGACGGGTGACGTTCCATAGCGAGGACGACTACCGGCTCAAGGACCGCTACGCCGAGGTGCAGCCGGGCACCCACGTGCGCGAGCACCCCCACATCCGCGATGTGGAGTGTGCGGTGCGCTCCACCCGCCGGCTCCTCGACCTGGCGGAGAAGACGGGCCGCAAGATCCACATCCTGCACGTCTCCAGCGCAGACGAGATCCACATGGTCCGCGAGCGCGACCTCGGGGACCTCGTGACGGTCGAGCTGACCCCCAACCACCTCTTCCTGGCGGCCCCCGACTGCTACGAGACCCACGGCACCTGGGCCCAGATGAACCCGCCCGTGCGGGATCGGGCCCACCAGGAGGTCCTCCGGGAGGCGGCGGCGGACGGCACCGCCGCCTGCATCGGCTCCGACCACGCCCCCCACACCGCCGAGGAGAAGGCCCAGCCCTTCCCGGTCTCCCCCTCCGGGATCGCCGGGGTCCAGACCACCCTCCCCCTCCTCATGACCGCCGTCCGGGATGGTTGGCTGCGGCTGGAGGACATCGTCCGCCTCTGCGTGGACGGCCCGGCGCGGGTCTACGGGGACACGGGGCGTGGTCCATTGTCGCCTGGCGCCCTCGGGAACGCCGTGCTGGTGGACCCGGACGCCGCAGGGAGGGTCGACCAGCGCCCGTTCCACAGCCGCTCGGGCAGAACGCCCTTCGCGGACGTGGAGCTCTCCGGGTGGCCGGTGGCGACCGTCCTGCGGGGCAATGTGGCCTACCTGGACGGCAGCGCACGGGGCCCCTCGGCGGGGCGAATGGTCACCTTTCCCGGCTGACCGGGATCCCGGGCTGGCCCCCTCCTGAAAGTTCGGCGCCGGGACATCGCCTGCGGAGCGGGACCGTGGATAGAATGCGCGCCAAATTTCGTGGTGGGCTCCGCTCCCACGGCCCATTGAAGGGTCGCGGGGTCTCCACGGAAGGACCTCCGATAGTCCACTTCCCAGCAGCCCTCGCGCCGACTTCCCCGCCCCTCGGAGGGCGGGTGCCCCGGTCGCGACCTGACCCCGAATTCATGGCAACGATCAAAGCCAGACGAGGCCTCGATCTACCGATCCACGGCGCGCCCTCGGACGCCGCCGTCGTCGATCGCCTCGACGTCAATCGAGTCGCCCTGCTGCCCCAGGAAGTCCTGGGCGCGAAGGTCCGTCTCCTCGCCCAGGAGGGCGACATCGTCCAGGTGGGCACCCCGCTGATGTGCGATCGCCGCGACGAGGCGGCGATCTTCACGTCCCCGGCGGCGGGCAAGATCACGGCCATCCACCGCGGGAAGCGGCGGGCGGTCCTGTCCATCGTCATCGAGGCGTCCGGCTACGACGACGCGGTCCCCTTCGATCCGGTGGACGTCAGCGCGGCCACGCGGGAGGAGATCAAGGCCTCCCTGCTCGGCTCCGGGCTCTGGCCGACGATCCGCCGCCGGCCCTTCGACCGGTTGGCCATCTCCACGGACGAGCCCGCGGGGATCATCGTCCAGGCCTACGACTCCAGCCCCCTCGCCCCCGACCTCACCGAGGTCGTGGCGGGACGAGACGCCGACCTCAAGGTCGGGCTCGCGGCGCTGCGCAAGCTCACCGACGGGCTCGTCCACGTCGCGGTGAAGGACGGCGTGCGCTGGGGCCGGTTCCTGGAGGACGGCATCCAGATTCACCAGTTCCGCGGCCCGCACCCCGCAGGGACCGCCGGCTTCGCCATCCACAGCCTGTGCCCCGCCGGCGCCAACCGCACGGTCTGGCACGTGGGCGTCCAGGACGTCGCAGACATCGGCCGCCTCCTCCGGGACGGCAAGCGCCCCACGGAGCGGATCATCAGCATCGGCGGGCCGGCCGCCCGCTCCCCGAAGATCGTCCGCACGCGCCCCGGCGCAGACCTCGAGCAGCTCTGCCTCGGCGAGGTTGAGGCGACCCAGCCCCGCTTCGTGAACGGCTCCGCGGTCTGGGGCAACATCGCCAGCGTGGAGGACCACACCGGGTTCATCGGGCGCTGGAACACCCAGGTGACGCTCCTGGAGGACGGGGTGACCCGCGACCTCCTGGGTTGGGCCCTCCCCATCAGCGGGCGCTACACCCAGACCAACACCGTCTGGGACAAGTTCTTCCGCAAGGCGTTCCGGTACGACACCGACACCAACGGGAGCCTGCGGGCCATCGTCCCCATCGGGCAGTACGAGTCCGTGATGCCCATGGACGTGCTCGCCACCCAGCTCATCAAGGCCCTCGCGGCCAAAGACCTCGAGTCCGCCGAGAAGCTCGGCGTGCTCGAGCTCTCCGAAGAAGACCTGGCCCTCTGCCAGGTCGTGGACCCCTCCAAGGTGCCGATCACCGACTGGCTCCGCGACATGCTGACCACCATCGAGAAGGAGGGCTGAGATGAAGATCCTCAGGGACACCCTCGACAAGTTCGAGCCGCTCTTCACCAAGGGCGGGAAGCTCGAGAAGCTCTACCCGGTCTACGAGGCCGCGGACACCTTCCTCTACACGCCCGGCCACCGCACCGCCTCTGGCCCCTCCGTGCGGGACGGCATCGACCTCAAGCGCATGATGATCATGGTCGTCATCGCGCTGATCCCGGCCACCCTGTTCGGGATGTGGAACGTCGGCTTCCAGCACCTCCGGGCGACCCAGGACTGGAACCTCGCCCCCGCCGC
>JADHOC010000010.1 GCA_016779205.1 Planctomycetota bacterium
GGATCCGCGCCGTCAGGCCCGACGGGGAGGACCGCGCACTCCGCGAGGGCGAGACCCGTGTGGGCATCGACCAGGCGGAGCGCGCGGGTCCCGGCCTCGACCCTCCCCGGTGCCTCGGACTCGGGGCGACCGAGGCCTTCGACGGGGGGCAGCGAGCCCATCTGCTCGGCGGCCGTGAGCGCCTCAGCGTCGCGCGAGAGGGGGGCCGGACCGGTGGTGGAATCCTCCCGGAGAAGCAGCAGAGCCACGAGCACCGCGCTCGCGGCGCCGAGTGAGAAGAGGAGCACGCGGTGTTTCATGACTCTCAGTACCTGCCTTTCTGGGAGGGGGCGGGGGAAACCGCTGCGAGCTACTCCTCGATCGAGAAGTAGATCGTGGCGATGGCCTCGGCGGAGGCGCTAGCGCTCCCCGTGGCGGGTGCATCCCCGGTCTGACCCGTCTTTTCGATCTGAAGGGCATGCTCGCATGACCATTTCACCTTGACGACGGCAGCCGTGGATTCAGCGAGCTGAGTCGCGTCGGTGTCAGCGAGCTGCGCCGAGTGGGCGTCTTGTCCGTGTTGCTTGAACATGACGGTCCACGACGCGCCCCACCCCATGAAGGTGAATCCTCCTCCAGTCGTGACATAATCCTTGTTACGAATTGCCACCGCGGCTTTGTCATCGGCGTGAGCACGTTCATCGCCGATCTTGATTTCAATCTCCGCCTCCGCTGCAGCAGCGGCGCGACCGTGGGCGTTGGCCATCTCTGCCGAGATCGATCCTTCGATCTTCGCCGCGCCACGCGCGTAGATGGTCTGGCCATCTTTGGGGGCACAACTCACGTCGTAGGTGGCGGAGTAGGCAACGTGTCTTTGTGACGTTTCAGCGGGGCCGCCCACCGTAGGGTCTTCGATAGAGCCCTCGGTACTCAGTGTGTCACCGGACATATGTTCGGGGTCCGTCTCGACGACGGTGCGAATGGTCGGTTTGTTCATCGTCGCCTCGTCGTAGTCGTACGTCACTCCGTGCTCATAGCCATTCGCGAAAGCGGTATGCGGCAGGGTGAGCGAAGAGATCAGGACGATGAGGATGCGGTTCAGATTGCGAGTCATAGCGGGTCGGGTCTGTGGATAAGCGATCCAAGCTGCCACTTGTCGGAGCAGCGGATCTTGGGGTTTGGTTGAGGGGGAACAGAAGGGAGGGGCGTGGACCGCCCCGGCCGAGGGTCCGGCCAAGGGAGGGGCCGCTGAAGCGATCTATGATCAACGTTGGGGGAGAATGGCTAGCCTCGCAACGGGTGATGCGGGAAAAGTCCCCACCCTGCGCCTCGCCGCCGGTCTGTCGGGGCACGAAGTTCAGCCGGCGCCCTCAGGGGAGGGGCGTCGGCGTCGATCGGGGCGCGCTGCGGTGGCCCTGGGGCGGCGGATCAGGCGAAGCGCAGCTGGGGCTCGGGTCGGGCGGGCGCGAGGGGTGGGGGCTCGGCGCGGAGACGCAGATGCTCGAGGATCCGGCGCGCGACGAGCGGGTCGGTGAGGGTGGCGACGCGGTGGCGGCGGCCGCCGCACGTGGGGCAGCGCAGCACGTCCACCGCGAAGGTCCGCTGGAGGAGCTCGGCCCAGCTCTGGCGCTGTGCCTTGGCGCAGGGGTCGGCTTCGGGGTCGGCTCCGCCGATGCCTGGCGCGGGACGGGGCCCGGGGCAGGGCCCGGAGGAGTGGACGGTGCCGCGGGGAGCGTGGGAAGCGTCAGAGGGCGAACGGCCACCAGATCGGGATGGCGATCGTGGCCACGGTGCCGGTCAGGAGTGCGAGGGGGGCACCAACCCGGAGGAAGTCACGGTACCGGTAGCCGCCCGGGCCCATGACCATGGCGTTGGCCTGATGGGCGACGGGGGAGAGGAAGGCGAGGCTCGAGCCGGCCACCACGGCCATGACCATGGGCTCGGGGGAGACGCCGAGCGAGGCCGCGAGCTTGAGGGCCACCGGCGTCATGATCACGGCGGTGGAGACGTTGTTGAGGACCTGGGTGAGCAGCATCGTCACCGTCAGGACCACCGCCAGAATGAGCCGCGGGCTGAGGCTGTCGCTGGCGAGATTGGAGATGCCGCCCGCCACCACGTCGTCGAGTCCGACTTTCTGGAACGCGTCCCCCAGGGAGAGCATGCCGCCCACGAGCGCGATGACCTTGAAGTCGATCACCCGCGGGACCTCGTCGGCGCGGATCACCCGGGTGAGCACCAGGACCATGGCGCCGGCGAGGCCGAGGATCGCGAGGGGCTGCTCGGTGAGGGCGGCGCCGAGGAGGACCGCGAGCAGGGTCAGGATCACGACCCAGGACTGGCTGCTGGCCACGGGCGCCTGGACCTCGTCCAGGGTCAGCACCTGGCGCTCTTGGCGGGCGCGGTCGATGTCGCGCAGGTGCCCCTGGACCAGCAGGGTGTCCCCGATCTCCAGGGGGAGGTCCTGCAGCCGGCTCAGCTGGATCTCGCCGTGGCGCGACATCGCGAGGACGTTGAGCCCGGTCCGGGTCCGGAACGCGGCGGAGGCCAGGGTCTGGCCCACGTAGAGGGAGCCCGCGGGCACCACGGCCTCCACCAGGCGGACATCGTCCGAGTAGAGGCGCGAGTCGCCGGCCTCCACGGACATGCGCTGGCGGAGCGGCAGGACCTCGGAGAGGCGCAGGAGGTCGTCGGGGGATCCCTGGAGGATGAGGGTGTCGTCCGCCCGGATCCGGTTGTAGGGCCCGGGCGCGAGGATGGGCCGCTCGCCGGTCCCCCGCACGATGCCCAGGACTGTCACGTCGAACCTGCTGAAGACCTCGACGTCGGCGACGTTGCGGTTGATCAGCTCGCTCGTGGGCTCCACGAGGACCTCCGTCACGAACTTCGGGACCTGGTAGCGATCCGAGAGCGTCTCCTCCACGTCGGAGCGCGGGAGCAGCCACCGCCCGGGGCCCACGAAGTAGAGGACCGTGACGAGCAGGAGCAGCAGCCCAAGGTGGCTGAACTCGAAGAGCCCGAAGGGCCCGCAGGGCTCGTTCTTCAGGATCTCGTTGATCGCGATATTCGTGGAGGTGGCCACCACGGTCACCAGGCCGCCGACGAGGCTCCCGAACGCGAGGGGGAGGAGGAGCCTCGAGAGGGGGACCCGCAGCCGGTGGCTGACCGAGTTCGCCACCGGAATCAGGGTGGCCACGACCCCCGTGTTGGAGAGCACGGCGGACAGGAGGCCGGAGACGGCCGTGACCCGGAGCACGACCCCCGGTTCCCGGCCAGGGTGGGCGGGACCTGCGCCCAGGATCCGGCGCCCCATGCCCTCGGCGAGCCCGCTCTTGGTGAAGGCATGCCCGAACATGTACATGGCCGCGATGAGCACGACGGCCGATGACGAGAAGCCGTCGAAGCCCTCCTCCACGTCCAGGACTCCGGTCAACACCAATGCCACGACGACCGCCAGGGCCGTCACCTCGAAACGGACCGCGTCCGTGATGAAGAGGATCAGACTCCCTGCCAGGATCGCCAGAACGATGGACTGGTCGTCGAAATTGGGCATGACTTGACCACGGAGGCTCCCGCCTTCCTCCAGGTGCTAGGGGTGGAGATGACCCCGCGCGCCCCTTGGGAGACGCGCTGAGCCAGGTCAGAGGAGCCCGCGCCGTGCCTGCGAGCCCTCCGCTAGTATCCTAGCGGGCTTCATCGTTCGACGCCCGTGGGCTATAAGGGAAGCCCGCTGACGGACCCCCTGGCGGCCCTCTTCTGCACCCACCCCCCTTGGCCTACTCTCCGATCGACCCCCAGGCGCTCGCCCGCCGCACCGGTTCCTGGCTCAGCGTTGAGGGCCCGGAGTCCGACGTCGTGGTCTCGAGCCGCGTACGCCTTGCCAGGAACGTGGAAGGGACGCCCTTCATGTCGCGGATCTCGGGCGAGCAGGCGGAGGGCCTGAGCGAGACGCTCAGGGCCGCGCTGGTGGAGGCGAACATCGATGGGGAGACGCGATGGGTCACGATGACCGAGGCGCCGGCGGTGCTCCGGCTCTTGCTCCTCGAGCGCAACCTCATCAGCAGGGACCTCCTGCCCCGGGACGAGCAGTCCCTGGCCCCCGGGCGAGCCATGGCCTTCGGAGAATCCGAGACCGTGTCCGTCATGGTCAACGAGGAGGACCACGTCCGGCTCCAGGCGATGGCGGCGGGCCTCGACCTCGACCTCGCCTGGGAGCGGGCCGAGGCCCTGGATCGCTTCCTTGAGGACCGTGTGCCCTTCGCGACCTCGGAGCGGCTGGGGTACCTGACGGGCTGCCCGACCAACGTAGGGACCGGGCTGAGGGCGTCCGTGATGCTGCACCTACCGGCCCTCGGCATGGTGCGCCAGGAGCTCGAAAAGGTCTTCGCGGCCGCCCAGCGCACGGGACTCGCCGTGCGGGGGATGCACGGCGAGGGGAGCCGTGCCGCCGGCGACCTCTACCAGATCAGCAATCAGGTGACCCTCGGCCGCAGCGAGGCCGAGCTCATCGATGACCTGCGGGCGCTCGTGCCGGAGATCGTCCGCTTCGAGCGGCGCATGCGAGAGGCGCTGGTGAGCGAGATGCGCCAGGCGCTGGTGGACCGCATCGCCCAGTCCTTCGGGACGCTCCGCACCTCCCGCGCCATGCCCACCGAGGCGGCGCTGGCTCACCTCTCCTCGGTCCGCCTCGGCTTGCACACCGGGATCTTCGGTGGGGCCAAGATGGACACGCTGAACGAGCTCGCGCTACACGTGCAGCGGGGGCACATCCAGGTGCTCGCGTCCACCGCGGGGGGGGAGGGGCTCCTCGACACCTCCGAGCGGGACAAGCTCCGCGCGAGCTATCTCCGGCAGCGCCTCGCCGGAGTGAAGCCCGCCGGAACGGACAGCGCGCCCGAGGAGTGAACCACTCCCCGGGCGCGCCGGTCCGTCCACAGGGTGGATCAGTCGTCGAGCTCGTCGTAGGAGGGACGGTCAGCGGGGGGCTGGAACTCCTCCACCTCTCCGAAGCTCATGCGGAGCGTGCCGTCCTTCTCGATGATCGCCACTGAACCGGGCTGCATCTGAAGGTCGACCTTGGGCGTGAAGCACCAGCGCGGCTGGCTGGCGGAGTCGCTCACGATGATCTTGCAGCGACCCTGGCCCAGGATGCGGTACTCGACGTCGCTGGAGCGCTCGGCCACGATGGAGCCAGCGTGGTTGAGGTCCTTCTTCGTGAAGCCTCGCCACTCGCTGGGCGTGAACACCGCCGGCTCGGGCTCCGGCTCGGGCTCAGGCGCGATCTCAGGGGCCGGTCCCGGATCCGGGATCGGGCTCGGCTGAGTCTTGAGCGGCGCGGCCTCTCCGACCAGCGGGACCTCGACGCCGTTGGAGTCGATGACGGTGAACTGGGCGCTGAAGGGGTCCATCCCGATCAGCTTGGCGGTCGGCTTGTCGACGGCCTCGAACTCAACGGTGGGCGGGGCGTCGACGATCGACGCCTGGCCGTAGGTCGGCGCCTCGTCGGTGGACTCGTCGCAGTAGGGCTCGAGCCCCTCCTGGCACATGTTGGACTCCGTGGCGGCCTGGGCTTCACAGCACACCGGGCAGCTCACCTCGGGGTCCTCGATGGCGGTCACGGACTCGCCGCCGGTGGGCAGCGAGGCGCTGGTCCCACCCTGTTGGGAGGGGTCACCATTGAAGGTCATGTCAGCGGACTGACCCGGCCCCTGGGCAGGGGTCCACGGCCAGGTGATCTGCTCGCCGTCGGTGGGCCAGCTCCCGCTGGGCGCGTTCGTGGCGACCGGAGCGTTCATGAAGCGGGGCCGATCGAGGCGCACGCTCGAGCCCGGGAGGACCTGGAGCGGCGGGAGGGAGAAGCGGTTGTTGCCATCCCACTGCAGGGAGACGGGGTCCCCGGCCTGGAGCCGGAACTCGCACGGTCCGCCGGTGATGCCGCGGATGTGGAAGGCGCTCCGGCCGAACGTACCGCTCCACTCGGAGGGGAGGAACAGCTCGTGCTGGCCCTGGCGGCACTCGAAGTCCGCCCAGGCGATCTCGTGGAACTTCAGCCCGAGGGTCGCGCCCTGGTTGTCCCACTCGATGGAGGAGGGCCCGTAGACGCGGACGCTGCAGGCGCCAGGCCAGGAGATCCTGGCCTCGCTGCCCGTCGGGATCTCGAGCTGGGCGCGGCCTGAGGTGCCCTCGCGGTCACCCTTGCGGATGGTCTGGCATCCGGCCTCGCTACCGATGAGCACGGCCCGGCCGTGTGTGACCTCGACCTGCGCGGTGTTGTATTGCGGGACGGGAGTCGGCGCCTGGGCAGGGGCCGCGCCGAGGGGGGCGGTCAAGACCGCTGCGATCGCTGCGGTGGCGATCGTGCGAAGGGAAGTGTGGAGCATGGGTGACGGCGGTGGATATCGAAGGGCAGTGGGGCTTTCGGTGGCGTGGGGGATCTCCCCGACGCCGCCTCTGGCAGGCGGGCCCCGTGTGACTGTGATATCGTCGGCCGCGATCAGCCAAGTTGAGCCAGACCACCGCTCCGCGTGTGGACTGGCCAGAGGTGGCCCGAACTGGGATTCGGGCCACCCCAGTGGCCGTCAGGCGCTCCTGCGGAGCACCGTCTGGTCGCGGGCGATCCACCTGATTGCGCCGGCGGCGCTCTCCGTGGTCATGTCAGGCTCCACCTGGAAGGCGCCGTCCTCGAGCGCGTCTCCGGTCCGGACGCCGGCCGTGCAGCAGCCGGCCCGCCAGCCCGCGACGAGCTCGGTGCTGCTGTCGCCGACCACCCAGGAGAGGGAGAGAGAGATGCCCTCGGCCTGGGCCGCGTGATGCATCGCGCCCGTGCCAGGGAGGAAGTAGACCGAGTCCCGGTTCTGCCCGGCCACGCCCTCGGGGTGGTTGGTGCAGGTGTAGTCGCGGCGGACGGGAATGCCCTCCGACTTCAGGCGCATGACGAGCCCATCGCGGAACTTGTCCCACTGGGCCTGGGTCTGCTTGCCGAAGGAGACCGAGTCGATGTTCCCGATGAGGTAGAGGTGCCAGCCAGCCTGCGTGGCGCGGAACAGGGCATCGAGGACGCCCTCGTAGAAGTTCGACTTGCCGATCGACTTGAAGCGTCCGCCGGGGCCGGGCTCCACGAGGGTGCCGAGCACGTCGATGAAGAGACCGCGGGGAGGGGGGCCCCACCCACCAGAGGGAGAGTGATCGGCGAGACTGTGGAGAGCAGACATGAGCTAGGTGGACTGGGGATCCGGGGCGGAAAAAAGGACGGGGAGAGCGCCGCGCGTCTCCCTGTCAAGGGAAGGTTTCGGAAGATCGAGGCTCGAATTGAGGCGAAAAAAAGGCCCGATTCAGCGGGTTGCGGTCCCGAGGGATCGGTCGGGGGACTCGTTCCGGCTTCTACCCCTGCGCGCGCACCTTCGGTCCGCCCTTATCGAGCGCCTCCTGGCCCCACCGAGCTGTCCCTGAAGGGGAGCCGCGGGCTTGAACTGGACCAACCGGTCAGGTCGCTGCCTCCAGGGCGTCGAAGATTCACGAGCGCAGCATTCTCCATGTCACTCCGAATCGCCCTCGTCCTCAACCCGCTCACCCTCCGCCGCATGGGGGGGGAGCACGCTCCGTTCCTCGCCCGTGAGCTCCTCGGCAACGGCCACGCGGTTCGGGCGTTCGGAGATGTCTCCGGTGACATCCCCCAGTCAGGGCTGGAGGAGGACGGAGACGGCGGTGCTGCGCCCCTCGAGCGGCACGGCCTCCGCGGCTTCGAGCCGGACGTCATCATCGCCTACGACGGTCACAGCCCCGCCGCCTGGCGCGCCGCGCGCGCCGCCCGCGAGCTCAAGGTGCCGCTGGTGCTGGTGGAGGCTGGCTTCCCTCCGCACGGGAAGCCGGTGGAGCGCGCGCTCCGATCGGTCGGACGGGCGCTCTGGGGGGGCCTCGTGCGGCGCACGGTCTCGCGGGTCGTGGCGCTCGACCACGCCGCGGAACGTCAGGCCACCGAGCGTGGGTTCCGCTCGGAGATCGTCACGGTCCAGCCCTCCGGGGTGGACGGCGGCATCTTCCGTCCTGGCCTCTCGAGCGACGTGCTCCACCGCAACGGGATCAACGGGCGCGTCCTGCTCCACGTGGGCCGGGTCGAGCCAGGTCGAGGGATCGAGGTCCTCATCCAGGCCTTCGCGCGGACGCTCGGGCGGCTGGATGGCTGGAGCCTCGTGTTCTGCGGGAACGGGTCCTTCCGGCCGGGCGCGAGGGCGGTCGCCGAGCGCCTCGGCATCGGCGCCCATGTGCACTCCATCGGTATCAACGTCGAGGCGGAGCTGCCCGGCCTGCTCGCCTCCGCCACCGCGTTGCTCGTGCCCGTCCTCGACGACGACGTGGCCTCCCTCAAGATCCGCCGCAGCATGGCCTGCGGCGTTCCGGTGATTGCCTCCGACGTGAACCGACTCTCCGGACTGGTCGAGAACGACGTCACCGGCCTCGTGGTCGAGGCCGGCGACCTCGCGGCATGGCAGCGGGCGATCTCGCGCTTCGCCGCGGACCCTGCCCGGCGCGCTCGCTGGGGGCGGGGCGCCTTCGAGCGCGCCGAGGAACGCTTCGTCTGGCCGCAAGTGGCGAGGCGCTTCGAGGATCTGCTCCAGGACCTGGTGGCCGGATCAAAGGCGGCCGGGAAGTGGGCTGGTGCAGGGGCTTCTGCGCCGGAGATGGAGCTGGACGAAGTGGGCCTCCAGCTCCCAGGGCTCGACTCCGCAGCCCTGGACGCCGGCGTCCTCGCGGGCCCGGCGGACGAGGGCTGAAGAAACGAACAGCCCCGCGACGCTGGAGCGGCACGGGGCTGGTGAGAGGGCGGGGGACCGGGTTACTCGGTGGCCCGACGCAGCTCCTCCTTGAGGAAGGCCATGTCCTTGGAGTACTGGCCGACGGCTTCGCGCGCATCGTCGTCGATGGACTCGAAGGTGCAGCCGACCTTCACGCCGTCCTCACGCTCCTCGAGGAGCGTGACCGCGACCGTCGCCTCGACGAACCCCGACTTGAGCAGGGGCAGGCGGAACTTGGTCTTCAGCTGAGTGCCCACCGCGAGCATCTGGCCCATGTCGAAAGCCGTCAGGCCAGTGCCGCCGCCGTCCCAGACAAAGCGGAGGCCGTCCGAGTCGAGCCCGGACATCCTGCCGAGGCCGGCCCAGTTGCTGCCGAAGGCGTGGTTGTGGACCGGGTTGGTCGCCTTCGCCTGCTCCACGAAGTGCCGCAGCCGCTCCGCGTCCACGAGGCGGAAGATCACGGAGGAGGGGTCGAGGTCGTCCGGACTGGCCGTGGAGTCGCTCGAGGTCACGGCGCCGCTCCCGAGCGCCGCCACAGCCTCGGCGTCGCTGGCGGCGACCTGGATGACCCGGTCGAGCCCCACCTTCTCGATGATGTCCTTGCAGAAGGGAGAAGGGCTGGAGATGGCGAGCCCGCCACCGTCCTTGGTCAGGGCCTTGGACGCCTTGATGATCGCCCCGAGCGCCGTGGAGTTGATGAACTTGACCCAGCGGAGGTTGAGGACCACGTTCGGGATACCCGCCTTCTGGATCGCCGCCACCTCCTTCTCGAGGTCGGCGCAGTAGAAGGTGTCGAATTCCCCGCGGAGGTGGAGAGTGACGTGCTGATCTCCGTGCTCTGCAGTGATGTGCATTGGATTTACTTTGGGTGAGTGGGCTGCGGGTGCCGGGAGCCTTCACGGCGGAGACGGAGTGTCGGCTCGGATTCCGTCTGCCGCAAGTGATTCCGAAGGATGCCAAGCTAAGATCCGGCCATGTCCTTCTGGAACAAGCGGTCGGCCCGTCCAGCCAGCACGGCTGGGGGCTCCAGCGGGCGGACGCCCGAGCGCCCCGCTGCCGCGGAGGCCGTTTCCGAGTCCTCTGCGATCCTGAGCGGGGATACACGGGAGGACACCCGGTCCCTGGGCGTCCTCCTGGACACGATCGCCCGGGTCTCTGCCTCCCGGGATCTGGAGACGCTGCTGGACTACGTGGTCGACAGCTCCGTGGAGGCAACCGGTGCGGAGCGAGGGTTCCTCGTCCTGATCGACGAGAAGACAGGCAAGCAGGTGGTCCGGGTGGCGAGGGCCCTCGACCCGGACGGTGAGGCGAAGTCCATCGGTCGCGACTCCCTGTACTCGACCTCCGTCGTGAAGCGGGTCGTGGACCGGCAAGAGCCCATCCGCACCAGCGTGCAGAAGGACTCCGAGGAGCTCGACCTCGGCAACTCCGTCTTCGACCTCAAGCTGCGCGCGGTGATGTGTGTACCCATGACGGCTCGCAGCGGGGAGGGCGGCGCCGGATCCGCAGCGCCGGTCCCCGCCGGTGGAGCGCTCCCGAAGGGCGCGCTCTACGTGGACTCGCGCGCCGCGACCCGGGACTTCAGGCCCGAGGACCTGGCCCTCTTCCACGCGCTCGCCCAGCACATCGCGATCGCGCTGGAGAACGCTCAGCTCAACCTCCACTCCATCGAGCGGGCGCGGCTCGAGCGGTCGCTCGAGATCGCCGCTGAGATCCAGTCCGGGCTGATGCCCAAGGCGCCGCCAGTGCGGGAGGGCTTCGACCTCTTCGGCTGGTATCGCAGCGCCGAGCACGCGTCCGGAGACTTCTACGACTTCGTGAAGACCCGCGGGGGCGGAATCGCCGCGGTGGTGGGGGATGTCACGGGCCATGGCGTCGGTCCGGCGCTGATCACCGCGACGGCGCAGGCGAGCCTCCGGAGCTACGCCCGTGTCCTGGGCGACCCCGGGTCGGTGGTGACCATGCTCAACAGCGACCTGTCGGAGCGCATGGATGACGGGATGTTCCTCACGCTCTTCATGGCCGCGCTGGGGAGCGGCGGTGAGCTGCAGATGCTGAACGCTGGGCACACGCCCCCGCTGGTCTGGCGCGCCGCATCGCAGACCATCGAGGCGGTGGGATCAGATGGTCCGGCGCTCGGGCTCATGGACGACATGGAGTACGAGGTGGGCACGCCGCTCCAGATGGAGACGGGCGACCTCCTCCTGGCGTTCACCGATGGCCTGGTGGAGGCCCGCCACCCGGACCTCCCCGATCGCCTCTTCGATGAGCACGGCGTTCGCGCGGTCCTCTCGGACCAGGGCTTCAAGGGCGCGAGCGCCCGCGAGGTCGTGGAGGCGGTGGCCGCGGCGGCGCTCGAGTTCTCCGGGAACGCCCGCGAGGACGACATCACGATCCTGGCCATCCGGAAGGTCTGAGCCGGGGTCGCTCAAGGCGATGGTCGGCGTCCGAAGTACCGGAGGGCTCCCCTCGCTCCCCTCCCCCGGGGTCGAGTTCCGGGGGGACTTCCTCGCGCGGATCGGGGCCTTCGCGACCCAGCTGGCCGCCGCCAGGGAGCGGGAGGAGGTGGCCCGCCGGAGGACCCTCGAGGGCGACGGGCAAGAGTTCGTGGGGTATCGGCCCTACCGGCCGGGGGAGGACCTCCGGCGCTTCGATTGGGACCTCCTGGCTCGATTGGACCGGTCCTACGTGAGGGTTCACCGCTCGGAGGCCCGTGAGGACTGGTGGATCGCCGTGGACGCCAGCGCATCCATGGGCGTCGGAGCGCCGGGCAAGCTCCAGTCCGCCGCGGAGGCGGCGGCGGCCTCCATCGCCGTCGGGCTGCGGCTCGGAGCGAGGATCACGCTGGTGCTCGGTGGAGGCGGCGAGCAGGGGCACCCCGTACACCTGACCCGCACCGCGGATCTCGGGCGGGCGCTGGCCGCCCTCGGGTCGGTGCGGGCCGGGGGCCAGGGGGGGCTGGAGGGGCTCGTGTCGCACCACCGGCACCGGGCGAGCGCGCGGGAGTGCGGGCGCCTGATCCTCCTCGGGGACTTCCTCGATGTGGACCCCGCGGATGTGCTCCGGTTGCTCGGGGGCCGACGGCGAATGCACCTCGGCCAGGTCCTCGCCCCCGAGGAGTGGGACCCGACCCTGGGCAACCGAGCTGACCCCGGCGCCGCTGACTTCGTGGACCCCGAGTCAGCCGCCCGCGGCAGGGTGGGCGCCGACGCGCGTCGCGGCCTCGAGCTCTACGAGCAGTCCCTGGACGCGTTCATCGCTCGCTGGTCTGACCTGGCGGCGGCCCACGGGATCAGCCACCGCGCCTGGTCCTCCGCGGACGCCTTCGAGAGGTTCCTCCCGGACCTGCTGCGATGATGCCGTTCGCGATCATGGGCTGGGGATGGACCGTGCCGGCGGCGTTGGTGGCCCTGGTCCTTCCGCTGGCGGTCCTCCTGCTCTCGTTCATGCGGCGGCGACCGCGGCCGGTGGCTCTGGGAACGGCGCGTTTCTTTCAGGAGGGAGGGGAGGCCGAGGCCTCTCCGCGCCGGTGGCACCTCCCGGGCGCACGGTTCTGGGCGGTGGTCGCGCTCCTGCTCGGGATCCTCGCCTCGGCCCGGCCGCGACCCTCCGCTGAGGAGGAGGCGGTGTACCTGCTCACCGTCTATGTGGACCGCAGCCCCTCGATGTTCCTGCCCATGGATCCCGATGCGCCGGAGGGGGAGCGACGGGTGGACCGCGCGCTCGCCCTGACGGCGGGCTGGCTAGACACGCTGGACGACGGGAGCCAGCGCGCGGTGATCCGGTGGCGCGCGCTGGAGCCAGGCGGCCTGGACGTGACCTTGGATTCCGGCCAAGGGGTCCCGGCGGCCCTGTCCCGTCCACCGTCCCGTGCGATGGCTCCGCCGCAGTGGGGGCAATGGGCGGCGCCGGGCGCGGTCTTCGTGACGGACTCGGCCGAGCTTGTCGGCGCGCTCGAGGGGAGCGAGGTCGGCCTCTTCGCCTCCGGGGGGGCCATGGTCCCCGGGCCGGTGTCCGCGGGTCCGGGCGGGCTCCTCCTCTGGGATGGAACGGATGGCCCGCTGGTCCCTCAGGACTCGGCGGAGCCGCCGCTCCGGGTGCACGTGGGGGACGGGCTGCCCGAGTCCATCGGGTCCCTCGTCCGCCTCTGGGCAGAGGAGCGAGGGTTCCGCCGGACCGAGGCTGAAGAGGGAGCGGGCCTGAGGGTCCGTGGAGCCTTCGACGGGGCGGGTCCCGGTGCGCGGTCAGACGGCGAGGTCTCTGCAGGTCGGGATGGCTGGTCGGCCTCGTTTGACAACCTCGCTCCCCTGCCCCTCGGCGCCCGCGAGGGCTGGCGCCCTTGGCTCGTGGGGGGCGGGGGCGAGTGCCTCGTCCGGGCCAGGCCTGGGGAGGTCGAGGTGGGGTTCGCCGTGGTGCGCCCCGCACCCGCCACCATGGAGGCGTTCGCGGTCTCTTGGGCGCGCCTCCTGGACGAGCACCTGGTGCCCCCCGCCGTGGTGGTCTCCATGGTGGAGCGCGGGGCTGCCGGGGCATCGAGCTCGCTCGAGCCCGCGCTGGAGGGGACCCTCGACCCCGAGGTGCTCTCCCGGCGGGCAGCGCGCGCCGCGAGGGGCCGGAGGGCGGAGCTCCTCCTCGCGGCCGGCGCCGCGGCAGCCGCGCTGCTGGCCTTCGCCCTCAGGCTCCGCGGGTCAGGCTGAGCGTGACGCGGCGCGGTGCCACCGCAGCGCCACCAACCCCACGGCCATGGCGAACCAGAGGGTGCAGAGCCTCGTCACCAGGGTGACCGAGAGGGCGGTCCCGCGGACGGGGAGCGCGGCCACGTGGGCCGCCCGGTACCCCGACTCCAGCAGGCCGGTGAGGAGGCCCTCGGTCACGCCGAGGCCACCCGGGGCGATGACCACCACGGCGCCAGCCACGGCGGAGAGGGCGAAGGCGTAGGTGACGTCGGCGAGGGCGAGCCCCGCCACGGGGCCGATGCCCGCGGGGAGGACCGAGCGGGCGATGAGCCAGCAGGCCACGCACTCCAGGAACCACCCGAGGGTGGCGAGGAGCGTCGCGAACGGGAGCTCCCGCGGGGAGAGGAGGCGCCGCGAGGCCTCGAGGCTCTCATCCAGCCTCCCCGCCATGGCGCCGACCAGCGGGAGGCGCCCCACGGCCCCCGTGGCGAGGCGGGCGGCGCTGCGGGAGCCCACGAGCAGGAGCAGCGTGGCGGTGAGCCCCAGGGCGGCGCCGCTGATCCAGGCGTGGTCCGCTGCCGTCGAGGTCACGGCGATGAGGACGAGGAAGCCAAGCAGGTCCGTCAACCGCTCGGCGAGGACGATGGGGGCGCTGCGTGCGATGGGGGTGCCATCCTCGGCGCGCAGGAGCCAGGACTTCATGGCCTCGCCGACCTTGCCCGGGGACACGGTCAGTGAGAGGCCGGCCAGGTAGATCCTGAGGGAGGTCCACCCCCGGACCTCGCTTCCCGTGAGCGAGAGGTAGCGCTGCCAGCGCGGGAACCGGACGAGGTAGTTCAGGAGGGAGAGCCCGCAGGCGACGACCGGCGCCCACCAGGGGATCGAGCGCAGGGCCTTGCCGAGGCCGTCGAGGTCAGCCCAGAGGGCGAGGCCCGCGTAGATGGCGAGGCCGAGGACCACCCCCAGGAGGAGGCGGCGACCCAGCGGCGGCGAGCCTCCTCGCTCCGGCTGCTGCTTCGCGTCGGTCACGCGGCGGAGCTCCCGTCAGGCTGAGCGTCGACGCGCTTGCCCTTGAGGAACAGGATGAGCGCGAGGGTGGCGGCGCCTAGCAGGAGCGAGAGCAACGGGGAGGCGCCCAGGAAGGTCACAGGGAAGTAGCCCACGCCGAGGGCCACGAGCATCGTGACGATGGCGTAGGGGGCCTGGGTCCGGACGTGGTCGATGTGGTCGGAGGCGCAGGCGATGGACGACATCACGGTGGTGTCCGAGATGGGGGAGCAGTGGTCGCCGAAGATCGCCCCCTCGAGGACCGCGCCGATGCAGATGACCATCAGCGTGAGGCCGAAGGCGCGCGGGTCCCCGTCGGCGGGGACGCTCGCGAAGCCGATGTCGTAGCTGAGGCCGACGACGAGGGGCAGGAGGATGGTCATCGTGCTCCACGAGCTGCCCGTGGAGAACGCGATCAGGCCCGCCAGGAGGAACAGGATGAGGGGCAGCACCATGTACGGGATGGCCTCCGAGATCGTCGCTGACAGGTAGGCCGCGGTGCCCAGGTCGTCGCAGGTCTGCCCCACCATCCAGGCGAGGTAGAGGATGACCACGGCGATGAACATCGCCCGGATGCTGTTGACCGCCGCCCGGAGGATCTCCACCGGGCGAAGCCCGCGGGTCAGGGCGATCAGGCTCGCGGACACGAAGCCGACGATGGCGCCGATCATCAGGGGGCGGTTGCCGCTCCCCGCGTACAGGATCCCCGTGGCGGCCTCGAGCCATCCGCCCTCGTACTCGCCGCCGGCGGCGACGAAGGGGAAGCCCGCGGCCCTCTCGATGAGGCCGATGTCGAGGGCGCCGACCCAGACGATCATGCCGAGCACGGTCAGGAGGAAGAGGCCCAGGGGCACCAGCGCGGTGGAGGCCTTCGCCACGGTTCCCTCCGCGGCCTCAAGCTCCGTGGCGGCCTTGCCCACCAGCGGCGTCGCGCCGTCCCGGAGCACCTTGCCCGCTCGCGCCCGCCGCTCTGCGGCCAGCATGGGGCCGAAGTCGCGACCCGTGAACACGTTCAGCCCGACGAAGATCAGCGTGAACCAGCAGTAGAAGCGGAACGGCAGGGTCTGCAGGAACACGGCGTAGCCGTCGGCTGGCGCGAGGCCGGCGTCGGGCAGCTGGGCGCTGAAGGTGCTGACCTCGAAGGCGATCCAGGTGGAGAGGATCGATACGCCCGCCACCGGCGCCGCCGTGCTGTCGACGATGTAGGCGAGCTTCTCACGGGCGACCTTGAAGCGGTCGGACAGCGGCCGCATGGTCGAGCCGACGAGGATCGTGTTGGCGTAGTCGTCGAAGAAGATGGCGAGGCCCATCAGCCAGGTGGCCATCTGGGTCTTGCGGGCGTCGCGCGCGAGGCCCGCGATCTGATTCATGACGCCTCGGATCCCGCCAGCGCGGGTGATCACGCCGACCATGGCGAGCATGAAGACCACGAAGAGGATGATCTCGGTGCGGGCGTGATCCTGGAGCTGCCCCTTGAGGTAGACGGAGACCGTATCCACCAGGGCTCCGCCGGCTGCGGTTGCCACGCCAGCGCCCGAGGCGCTCCGAACCAGGAACGCGCCCGAGACCACGCCCATGAGCAGGGCGAGGGCAGGGCGCCGGAACAGGATGGCGAGGAAGATGGCCACCAGCGGCGGGAGGAGAGAGCGCTGGGTGATCTGGAGGCGAGGTCCCTCGCGGGCGGCCAGCGACTCGCCGCCGATGTTGGCCTCGAGGGTCCCGGCGCCGTCGCGGATGGTGAACTCGAAGTTCACCCCGTCCGGCGACGGCTTCTTGAAGGCCGGGATCTCGATCTCCAGGCCCTCGTCCGCCGCGATCGACCGGAGGCGCCGGACGATGGAGCTGCCGGCGACGCGGTGCCAGTTGAAGTCGAAGCCCTCACCCTCCCGGAGGGACTCGGAGAGGATGAGGGTCCCCCCCAGGAGCAGCTGCTGGCGCCTGACGCCGTCCTCGTCCTCGACCTCCACCACCGCGGAGCTCTCCAGGACGTCCTGCCACAGGGCCCTGGGCTCACCGTCGGGGCCCTCGGCCTCCAGCATCAGGAAGTCGCCGGCCTGCTTGGCGCCCAGGAGCGTGGGGCTCGCCCCGTCCGCGGCGAGGAGGAACGCCGCGAGGGCGGCGAAGACGAGGAGGGATGCAGCCCGAATCATGACCGCATCCTAGGGAGCGCCGCCGGGCGGGGCCAACGACCAGGCGGGTGGCTCTGGGATCCGCGCCGAGGAGTTCCAGGGCGGCTCTGGTATGGTTCGGCCTCCCAGCAGCGCCCCATGCCCTCCATGCTCCACCTCCTACGCCTCCAGCTGGCGCTGGCCCTCGCGGTCGGAGCGCTGGCCACCCCCCTCCCCGCCGCTCAGGGGCCGGACCAGGGGTCCCCCTTCGTGGACGCGCCGCTGCCCTTCCCCGAGCTCAAGGCCGCGCCCGACTCCTCCTTCGACATCCTGGTCGCCTCCCTCGGGGTGTTCCTGCTGGTGCCCATCACCGCCGCCGCCTTCATGGCGCTCGCGCGACTGCGCAACCTGGAGGCGTCCATGGCCGCCGAGCTCAAGCAGCTCCGGGAGGCGGTCCGGGAGGCTGGCGGGACGGGCGCGGCGGCCGCGGGCGACCCCGGCGCCGTCGCTGAGGCGCTGCAGTCCCTGGCGCGGGCCACCGAGGCGCAGGCCGGGTCGGGGCCGTCCAAGGACACGGACCGGATCCTCGCCGCGCTCGAGGAGCTGCAGGCCGCCCAGTCCGCCAGCGCCAAGGCGGCGGCGGATCGCCTCCAGGAGGCCCTGGCCGCCGTGGCCGCGAGCGGTGCGGGCGCCGCCGGCCGCGAGGTCGAGACGCTGGGGCCCCTCGACGCGGCGCGGGACTTCCTGCACGGCCTTGGATACTCCGACGTGAAGGTGGTCACCCCCGCTTCAGAGGTCACGCCCGAACTGCTCGCCGGCGGCGCGGTGGTGGTCGAGGCGCGCCGTGAGGGCGCGACCCACAAGGGCAAGGTGCTCTTCGAGGCCGGCGCCCCCTCCGAAGCTCAGCTCCAAGGCGGTCACGGGATGTTCCCCTGACGCCTCCGGATTCACCGACCCTCGACTCTCCCCCTCGCCCAACGCGACACACCAATCCCATGTCCGCACCTTCCATGCCCGTCGTCACGATCGAAGACCTCAGCCAGCACGTCGGCGCCACCGTCGAGCTCCGCGGCTGGGTCCACAATCGGACCTCGAAGGGGAAGCTCCACTTCGTGATCCTCCGGGACGGCACGGGCTTCGTTCAGTGCGTGCTGAAGAAAAACGTGGTGGGGGACGAGCTCTTCGAGGAGATCGGGCGCGCGAGCCAGGAGTCGAGCCTCACCCTTAAGGGTGAGGTCCGCGCCGACGACCGCGCCCCGGGTGGCTTCGAGATCTCCGTGGTGGGCGGGCAGGTCCTCCAGTCCGCCAGCGAGTACCCGATCACCCCCAAGGAGCACGGCGCCGACTTCCTCCTGTCGCGTCGCCACCTTTGGCTTCGGTCGAAGCGTCAGTGGGCGATCATCCGGATCCGAAGCGCCATCGAGTTCGCCCTGCGCCGCTTCTTCGACGAGCGCGGCTTCCTCTGCGTGGACTCGCCCATCTTCACGCCTTCGGCGTGCGAAGGGACGAGCACGCTCTTCGAGGTGGACTACTTCGGGGACGAGAAGGCCTACCTGACCCAGTCCGGTCAGCTGTACGCCGAGGCCACCGCCATGGCCTTCGGCAAGGTCTACACCTTCGGCCCCACGTTCCGCGCGGAGAAGAGCAAGACGCGCCGCCACCTGACCGAGTTCTGGATGCTCGAGCCGGAGATGGCGTACGCGACCCTCGAGGACGTGATCCAGCTCTCCGAGGACATGGTCGTGGCGGTGGTCAAGGAGGTGCTGGAGCGCCGGCGTACGGAGCTAGAAGTCCTCGATCGCGACATCTCCAAGCTGGAGGCCTGCACGGGCGGCTTCCCCAGGATCACGTACGACGACGCGTCGAAGATCCTCCTCGAACACCCTGACTCCGAGTTTGTGGAGGGCGACGACTTCGGCGCCCCTGACGAGACCATCCTGGCGGCCATGCATGACCAGCCGCTGGTCATCACCCACTACCCCAAGGACGTCAAGGCCTTCTACATGAAGGAGGCCCCGGACGATCCCACCCGCGTCCTCGCCATGGACGTCATCGGGCCCGAGGGGGCCGGCGAGCTGATCGGCGGCAGCCAGCGCGAGGAGAACCTGGACGTGCTCCTCGAGGCGATCGCGAAGCACGAGCTCCCCATGGAGGAGTTCGAGTGGTACCTCGACCTGCGCCGCTTCGGCTCCGTGCCCCACGCGGGCTTCGGACTCGGACTCGAGCGCCTCGTGCGCTGGATCACGGGCATCGAGCACATCCGCGAGGCGTCGCCGTTCCCGCGGATGATGACGCGCATTCGGCCCTGAGAGGGGACGAGTCAGCCGTCGAAGAGGATCGCTTCCAGCCGGTCCGCCTCGGCCATCTGGTGCGCCCAGGAGCCGTCGGGGCGGAACGTCACCTCGACGTCCACCGCGGCCTGGGCTGAGGAGTTGCCGCCCGTCTCCCGCCACAGGGTGTGAGCGGCGGCGGCCCGGGTCAGCGCCAGCGCGGCGCGGGTCTTGACCCAAGCCAGGGTCGTGACGCGCTCCCAGCTCCTGGGGCTCTTGGCCTCGTCGGGGGTCTCGGCGCGCAGGATGCTCAGGAGGAACGCCGCGGCCCGGCGGTTGAGCCCCGCGCGCCGCACATCCATCGGTGCGAGGCCGTTCGTGGCGGAGACGTCGATCCAGCCGACGTTCGCCTCGAGGACGACCGCCGCGCATTCCGTTCGAACGGCGAGCACCGGGTGGGGAGCGTCGCCGCAGGCGAGCTCCAGGAGGCGCTCGGCGACCCCATCCATGAAGGCCCTGCGGTCCAGGGCCCTGGCGGCGACCACGTCCACGCCGACGTGCCCACGGACCTCCACCGCCTCGCGCCGCTCGAGTCGCTCGAGCAGCAGGGCAGCGATCTGCGGAGCCCGCGCCGTGGTCTGCTCTCGTTCCAGGACCCCGCCCAGCAGGACCGCCGCGCGCGTCGCAGTCTCGGGGTCGCTCCCGTTCATCCGCTGCGCGAGCTCGTCGCAGGCCGCGTCGTCCAGACCAGCGTCCACGAGCTCGGCCGCTCGCTCGGGGAAGGCCGCGGCGGAGACGGTCCTCCAGTCCGGGACCTCCTGGGCTCGCCGGGTCCACGCGACGGACACGGCGGCCAGGGCGGAGATCAGCAGGACGGCGTGGCCGAAGTGCATGCGGACGGGCGTGGGGGGCTTGGGCATCGGATGAGCGATCAGAGGAGCGGGCGGAGGACCGGCTCCAGGGCGTCAGCGTAGCGAACCATGCCGAGGTCGGTCGGGTGGGAGCCGTCCACGGTCGCCTCCCCGTCGTCACCCAGGAACGGGCCGTCGGGGACGTAGGTCAGGCCGCGGACGCCCTCGCGCACGAGGTTCCCGTGGGCGGCCCGGAAGGCGGCGTGGTTGCCCTCATGGTGGCGCGCCCGCCCGGGGAGGAACCGGGCGTTGGCGTTGACGCGGTCCTCGACCATGACGATGGGGATGTCGGGGCGCGCCGCGCGCAGGGCCCTCACGAAGGGCTCGGTGCGCTCCGCGACGAGCTTCGGCGAGAGGTTGGGCAGGCAGTCCAAGACGAACACCCGTGCGTCGAGCTCTCCGAGGAGGGCCGCGAGCTCCATCTCGAGTCGACCGTTGCCGCTGAACCCGAGGTTGAGGATCGGCACGTCGAGGCGGCGCCCGAGGATGTTGACGAAGGACATGCCAGGCCGGGAAGCGCACGCGCCGTGGGCGATGGAGGTGCCGTAGTAGACGATCGGCAGGCTCTTCCGGGGGGCGACGTTCTCGACCGCAACGCCTTCAGGGACCGCCACGCGCAGGGAGGTCACGCCGTTGTAGAGGGGGAGGTAGAGCCGGTAGGTGCGGGGGGCGGGGGAGAGCCCCTTGACCTCGGCGGCGTAGGACTGGGAGCTCGGGCGCGAGCAGAAGACCCACCGCCACGGCCCGTCGGCCTCGCGGGCGTAGAGGTCCACGCCGCTCACTCCGGTGGCGGGCATGTGAGGGAGCGCGAGGCGCTCCTCCGAGAGGTCGACCTCGAAGCGGAGCGCCGGCGTGGCCGCCTTGAAGGTCACGAACAACCCGCTGGTCTGGGTCGCCAGGCGCCAGACCGGGCCGCGCACGACCTCCTGGGCGCGCGCGGGCAATCGGTGGTAGGGGGCTGCCACGTCCTCCCAACCGCGCCCCTCGAGGCCCATGGCGTGGGCCTCCTGGCGGGCCCAGCCGTCGGGTTCCTTCACCGCGGCCTGCGGTTCCTGTGGCGAGGGGAGGGCGCCGGCTTCCGCCGGCCGGGTGCCCAGGACGGCGGCGCCGAGGCCGGCGGCGAGGAGTTCTCTACGCGCGATGTTCATGGCTCCAGGGTACCGTGCGAGGCCTCGCCTTCCGCTGCACCAACGATGACCAACGCTTCCCTCGCCGCTCTCCTCGCCTCGCTCGCTGTTGGATGTGCATCCACGGTGACCCCGTCCGAGCCCCCCGCTGGCGATGCGCCCCCCAACGTGGTCCTCTTCTTCACGGATGACCAGGGTTACGGCGACCTCGGCTGCTTCGGTCACCCCTCGATTGCGACGCCGCACATCGACGGGCTGGCGAAGGACGGGCTCAAGCTCACCCAGTTCTATGTGGCGAGCCCCGTCTGCTCCCCGTCCCGCGCCGCGCTGCTCACCGGCTGCTACCCCAAGCGGATCGGCATGGAGCGGCACGTGGTGTTCCCCGCCGACCAGTGGGGGCTCAACCCGGAGGAGGAGACCCTGGCCGAGCTCCTCCGCGAGCGCGGCTTCGCCACGGGGTGCTTCGGGAAGTGGCACCTGGGTCACTGCGAGGGGTTGCTCCCCACCGACCAGGGCTTCGACCGCTTCTCGGGCGTGCCGTACTCCAATGACATGGCGCAGTTCCACCGCAAGGCGGACACGAAGTACCGCTTCCGATTCCCCTGGATGGAGGGGAGCCAGGTCACCGAGTGGGAGCCGGACCAGGCTCAGCTCACACGTCGGCAGACCGACGCGGCGCTCGACTTCATCCGCGAGGTGGGGGGGGAGGAGCCCTTCTTCGCCTACGTCCCGTTCTCCATGCCACACATCCCCATCTACGCGTCGGAGGAGTTCGCCGGGACCAGCCGACGGGGGCTATACGGCGACGTCATCGAGGAGATCGACGCCGACGTCGGGCGCGTCCTCGAGGAGCTGGAGAGGCGCGGGCTGCGGGAGAACACCCTCGTGATCTTCACCTCCGACAACGGCCCCTGGTTGCCCTACGGGCTGCAAGGGGGATCGGCGGGCCTGCTGCGCGACGGCAAGGGGACCAACTGGGAGGGTGGCCAGCGGGTGCCCTGCGTCATGAGCTGGCCGGCCCGGCTCCCCGCCGGGGTGACCCTGCGCACGCCGATGAACACGATGGACATCCTCCCGACGATCGCCGGCTGGACAGGGGCCTCGCTCCCCGTCCGTGACATCGACGGCCTGGACGTGGGCGCGGCGCTGGAGGGGGACCCCGGGGCTGCGGCGGCCCTCGAGCGGCGCCCCTTCGTCTACTTCACCTCGAGGGGAGCCCTCGCCGGCGTCCGGCGGGGGCCGTGGAAGCTGAAGCTCCCGGAGGGGATGCTCTTTGACGTCGAGCGAGACCCCTCGGAGACCAAGGACATGGCCGCGAGAGAGCCGGAGCTCCTCGCCGAGCTCCAGGCGCTGGCCACGGAGCTCGCAGCGGGCATCGAGGCCGCCGCGCGGCCTCGACGGGAGGGCGCGCGGCGGGTGTTCGACCCGGAGCGCCCCGGACCGAGCGACTAGCGGGTGATCGTGCGCGCTGAGTTGGGCGGCAGGAAGGCCCGGAGCCCAAGGCCGTCCGAGATCCAGAGCACCGGCGGGTCACCCTTCACTGAGGGTGCTTCCCAGGCCACGTAGGACCAGGAGCCATCGCGGCGGATGAGGAACGGGTCGGCGGCGCGCCGCTCGTGATCGCCTGCGGGGACGTCCTCGACGATCCGGTACCACCCGTCCTCGACCAGGATGGACCAGCCGCTGCCGTCGGAGGTGGCGGTACGCAGGGCCGTGTTTCCGCTGCCCGTCGGGCGCTGGACGTTGAAGAGCCCCTGGAAACCGTGTCGGAGGGACTCGTCGAGGCCGCTCGTCTCGGCGTCGCCGCCGTACTCCGGCTTGAGGCTGGAGGTCCAGGACACCACGCTCTTGTCGAGCAGCAGCGCGCGGGCCTCGTCGCCGATGACCACGGGCCCGAAGACCGGGGGGGACGGGAGCTTGAGGGGCCCGCGGAGCGTGGCCTCCTCGGGGTTCAAGAGCCACGCGCCACCGGCCTCCGTGAGGAAGATCTGGTGTCCCTGGAGCCCGGGCATGGTGACCGGGCGTCGGGCGACCCCGGAGACATCCTTGATGTCCAGGCGCCAACGCATCTCGCCGCCCCAGGCCATGCGTGCGATCGCGCCCTTGCGGTCGCAGACGATGTACTCACCGGTGGAGCCGTCGCCGATCGGCGCGGGGACCGCGTCCACACGGCCCCCGAGATCGAAGTGGACGGCCGGTGTGCGCGACAGGGCGAGGTCGATGTCCTGGGGGCCCCTGACGACCAGGGCCCGAGAGTCGAAGCCCTCGAGGTCGAAGCGCAGGGTCCAGACGTCGGCGAAGGTGCCCTCCAGGGTGAAGGGCGTCATCCTCGTCTCGGTGTCGCCAGGGCTATCGTGGCGCTCGATCGTGACGCGGACTCCGGGGGGGGTCGTCTCGATGTTCCAGGGCAAGAGGACGCGTTCGGCGTCGTCGAAGGTCCCGTGGAGGATCTCCAGCGCGATGTGGTGTTCGCCGCGGCTGGCGGCCTCCTTGGCCCGGGCAGCAGCGTCGAGCTTGCGCCGGGTGAAGGCCACCTCCTTCTCGAGGACTCGCCTGACCTTTCCGGCCGGGTCGTTCTCGAGGATGCTCTCGTAGTGCTCCAGCGCGTCCTCGAAGCGGGCCTCTTCGAGGGCTCCGTGGGCGAGCTCGAGGAGCTGGTCGTTCTCCTTCAGGATGCGGGCGTGTTCGGCCTCGAGCCGGTCGACCGAACGGGTCCGCTCGCGGTTGATCGTCTCCTCGGCGAGGGCGGTCAGCTCCGAGCGGAACGCGTTGAAGAGCGGCGAGCTGAGCTCGTCCTCGGTCAGGGCGTCCTCCAGGGTCTCGATGCTCTTGAGGACCTCCTTCTCCACCGTGACCTGGCGCGGCGCGTGGATGGTGGGGGGGCCGAGGGAGATGACCTGTGCCCTGAGCCGCTCGGTGAGCGCGCTGAGGATCTCCGTGCCGCTCCGCCACGGGCGGCTGAGGACCCGCAGCGTCGGGGGCTCGGGGAGCTCCCGGTACATCTCGAGGGCGACGAGGATCTCCCCCTCGACGGCCTCCCGGCGGGCCCGATCGAAGGTGTTGTCCCAGGCCTCGACGAGGAGGGCCTCCTCCTTGCGGAGCTGGTCCTCGAGTCGCATGCGGAGGTCGAGGACCTCGCCGGAGAGGTCGGTCCTGAAGCCCTGATCGAGGCGCTCCAGCGCGTCGGCGGGTTGGTCGAACATCCTGCCGATGGCGGCGATCTCCTCGCGGCGCTCCTCGCTCGCGCGGAGCTTGGAGACGCCCATGGTGGCGAACGTGAGGAGGACCGCGCCGCCGACGGCGGCCTGACGCCGCATCTTCTTGGAGCGAGTGGAGCGCCGCCTCGCCCGGGTCAGGAGCTCGCGAGCTTCCCGGTTTCGGGGGTCGTGATCCAGGAGGGAGCGGAGGGGCGTGAGGAGCCGGTCCGCGTGTCCCTGGGCGAGCATGTCCGTGCAGGCGGTGAGGATCCACGGTGCGGCGTCCGCCACGCGGGAGGCGCCGAGCAGGCCGAGGCCGAGCTCGAGGCGTTCGGAGACCAGCGCCGGCTGGAGGTGGGCGGCGATCGCGAGGGCGGGGCCGCTGCAGACCGCGGAGTGGTGATCGCGCAGATCCCGGGCGAGGTCGAGGGCCTCTCGCGGTTCCATGCCGCAGGCATCCCCCTCGTCGCGGAGGCGCGCGGCGGCGAGGTGGAGCCGGACGATCCGGTCGCTGGGGCTGAGCCGATGGGCCTCGGTCCAGTGCACCACCGCGTGGGAGGCGCTCTGGAGGGTGGCGTCCATTCGCCGGAGCAGCGTCCGCACCTCTCGCATCTCCATGGCTCGGAGCGTCGAGATCAGGCGGCCAGCGAGCCACTCGTTCGTGAGCGCATCCGCGTCGGCGGGGATGAGCGGGCCAGCCGACCCCTCGCGGCACCAGACCGCGAGCCGGCTCGCGGCGCGGGAGTACTCCGCGCGCTGCATCTCCTGGATCGCGACGTGGAGCTGTTCGATCGGGTGGGCGAAGCGCAGGCCGCCGGCCTCGACGCCCTTGAGGAGGCCGAGCTGGACCTGGCGCAGGGGCTGGGCGAGGCGGTCCGCGATCTCCTGGATCGTCGATGAGCCGTTGCACTCCGTCTGCAGGTCCTGCGGCATCTTCCCCAGCTCGTGCTGGGAGGTGATGCAGGGGGTGCTGGCCGGATCAGGGAGGACCGGCGACCCCGCGAGCTCGACCTCGTCCGCGATGCGGGCGTACTCGAGGAGCAGGAACTCCACCTGCGTGGGCGGGCAGTGGACGCGGCTCTTCTGGGGTCCCTCGGAGTCGAGCACCGTGGTCCGGTCACCGATGCTCCCGGGGTTGAACCGGAAGTGGACGCCGCCGCCATCCAGCAGGGCGTAGAGGGTCTCCAGTCGTCCCGCCTTCGCGATCGGCTCCAGTCGCTCGACGCTGGGCTCGAAGGTGGGGTCGTCGGCCCAGGCGTCCCGAGCACGGGTCGTCCAGACCTGCGGGTCCTCGTCCGGATCCGGGAGGAGCCAGGCCTTGCCCTCCTCGATCCCCAGAACAGCACGCTGGGTCCCGGACGCCGTCAGCGTCAGGATGCCCTCCTTCTGCCCCCTGGCGAGCCCCTGGAGGAGCTCGGCGAGGCCGATTCCACGAACGTCACCCTGGAAGCTCATGGAACGAATAAGTGTGCTGGTGCGTCGTCATGGGATCGGGTGGATGAACCGGAGACTCATCCAAGGCGACCTTTCGACTTCCCAGGAGCGGTGCCTGAAGGGGAGGAATCCCCCCCGGGTGGAAACGTTTTCCGCGTGGATCCCCGTGAGTCAGCGGGGCCTTGAGGGCCCCTCCAATCGCTCGCGAAGCGCCAGGAGGTCCTCGGGCGCGTCGAGGTCGTCCAGGATGGCCCGGTCCGAGGTGGCGAGGGAGAGGAGGGGGGCGGCCCGGTCTCGCAGCTCCCGCAGGGGCGCGTCGGCGGGCAGCTCCCGGGCCTCGGAGGCCAACCGGGCCCCGATGAGGATGGGGTGCCCGAACCGTCGCCCCTCGGGAGGGGGGCCCTCGACCGATGGCGCGAGCCAGCCGCGCGCCGGTGCGCCGTGCCGCAGCCACTCCGCCGCCAGCGAGTCGATGAGCGCCGCGCTCACCAGGGGGACGTCCGCCGGGCAGATCAGCAGGTCCGCCCCCGGGAGCCTGGCGGCGGCCAGCGCCACGCCCGAGGTCCGGCCTTCGCTCCAGTCAGGGTTGTAGGTGACCTCGGCGCCGGGCGCCCAGCGGGCGGCGTGGGCCTCGATCTCGGCGTGGTGGTGACCCGTGATGACCAGCGGGGCCGCGGGGAGCTTCCCGAGCACCTCCACCAGTCGCTGGATGACGCTCCGGCCGCCAAGGTCGACGAGCGCCTTGGGCTCCCCGAGGCGTCGGGAGGCTCCGGCGGCCAGGATCACCGGGGCGACGCTCACGCGCCGACCCAGCGGGCCACCACGGCGCGCGCCTTCGAGGTGTCCTCCGTCCCCTCGACGAGGGCCCGGCCGTCGGGGAAGAGGGTCACGCGGTTCCCGTCAGCGGTGAATCGAAGGAGCGGGCCTGCCTGGAGAACCTCAATCCCGGCGGCCCGTAGGTTGGCGGCCACGAGCTCGGCGGCGGGGGCCGGGGCTCCGGGCGGGGGGAGGACCTGGACGGTGTTCCGCCCGCAGAGCGAGACGGCGTCGTCGGCGGTCGCTCCCTCCAGGAACTCGAAGCGGCGCTCCGCGCAGCAAGGGCACGCAGGGGCGCGGGGAACCGAGAGCCTCCGGGCGCTGCCAGACCATACGTCCAGGTCGATGAGCGCAGGGGAGGCGGGCTCCGCTCCGCTCAGCTGCCGCAGCGCGAGGCCTGCCTGCATGGACGCGATCGCGCCCACAGCAGGGCCGAGCACGCCCGCGGTGTCGCATGTGGGGAGGGCCCCGGGGGGCGGCGGATCAGGGAAGACGCAGCGCAGGCACGGTCCCTCGCCGGGCTGGACGGAGAGGACCAATCCCCCGGACGAGACCACCCCGGCGTAGATCCAGGGGACGCCCTCGCGGACGGCGTAGTCGTTGACCAGATACCGGGTGGCCATGTTGTCGGTGCCGTCCAGGATGAGGTCCACGCCAGCGCCCAGCTCCAGGAGCTGGTCGGCGTTCAGGTGAATGGCGTGGGGCGTGATCCGCGTGGGGCCGCCGATCGAGGCCAGGGTCTCGGCGGCCGCGGTGACCTTGGGGGCGCCGGCGGCGGCGTGCTCCTCGGTGAAGAGCACCTGGCGCGGGAGGTTGGTCTCCTCGACCACGTCGCGGTCCACGAGCACCAGCTCGCCGACGCCTGCCCGGGTGAGCCACTGGGCCAGCACGCCGCCGAGGGCGCCGCAGCCGACGATGAGGACGCGCCGCTCGGCCAGGCGCTGCTGGCCGGCGACGCCCAGGGGGGCGAAGCGGGCCTGCCGCTCGAAGCGGGGGGCCGGGCCCGGGGGAGGTGCGGCGGCCGGGTCGCTCACAGGGCGAGGGCCCACACGAGGGCCGCGAGCAAGGCGAGGATGACCAGGACGAACCCGGCGGCGAGGGCGAGGGCGGTGCGGTCACGGGGGGGCACGCGGTCGATCTCCACCCAGTTGAAGTACCGGCGAGCGGAGCCTTCGATGGCGGCGCCGCAGTGGGGGCAGCGGTCGCCCTTGAAGTCGTCCCAGGGGACGACCCCGTCGCACTCCATGCAGTAGAAGTTCCGGGCGGTCCCGCCCTCCTCGACGCCTGGGGCGTGGTTTCGCCCCCGGTAGTACTCGAGCGACTCCGCGTTCACGGCCTCCCGGGTCCTGGACCAGTGGTCCTCGGACATGTTGCCGTAGCTCTTGGGCTGGGGAGTCGTGTCGTCTGCCATGGGGGCCGGCCCGAGGTCACCGGGGGCGCTCCTGACCATAGCCCGAGAGGGGACCCGGCGCGACGTCGGCGGAGTCAGGCTTGACAGGGGCGACCCTGATCCCGATCCTCTTGCGCCTGTTCGCCCCTCGGGGCCGGACGGACTGGTGGGCATAGCTCAGTTGGTTAGAGCGCCGGATTGTGGTTCCGGAGGTCGGGGGTTCAAGTCCCCTTGCCCACCCCACCCCCCTCCTCGAGGAGGGCGCCTGCCCGTCGAGGCAGGGAGGCCCCGGGGGAGGCTCGCGGCCACGGCGGCGGTCGCCGGGCTCTGCGACACGCCCGAGGGCAGCCGCCAGGCGGCGCTCAGTTGCTGATGAATTCCTTCGCGAGGACCAGCTCCGCCTGGAGCGTCTCGCAGAGGTCGCCGAGGTCTTCCGGCTGAAGCCCGATCAACTCGAGGGCCTTCAGGTTGATCGAGTACCGGAGCCCGTCGGTGGACTCGGACTCGCCGAGCTCCTGGGTCAGGATCTCAGCCAGGTGGATGGTGGCGGCCAGCGCGGCGTCCGGACCGGCGAGCTCCGGGTGGTGGTGATGGCGGATGACCTCGACCAGCACGTCCGGAAGGGACCAACGGGTCGAGAGGCGAGCCCCGATCTCGGCGTGGTGGAGCCCAAGGACCTGGCGCTCGGCCTCGATCAGGTCGGTCCCGCTGAGGGCCATGCCCCGGATCTCGTCGATAGCCTCGTCGAGGAATCGATCGAGGACGAGGTGTCCGATGTTCTCGAGGAGGCCTGCGGTGTAGGCGCGCTCAGGGTCGACCTTGCCGTGTCGCTCGGCGATGAGGCGCGCGCCGATGGCGTTGGACACGCACTGCTCCCAGCGGGCCTCCATGGAGCGACTCTTGGCGCTGCCGTAGTCACGGAAGTACTTACCTGCGCTGGAGGTCAGCACGAGGTTCACAAGGGTCGTGACGCCCAGGAGGTTCCCTGCCTCGTGGAGCGAGGCGATCTCACGCTGGAATCCGTAGTAGGCTGAGTTGCAGAGCTTGAGCACCTTGGAGGTGATGCCCGGGTCGGTCTGGACCAGCTCGATCAGCTCGCTGGGCACAACCTCCTTGCGCCCGGCAACCTCGAGCACGCGCGCTGCGACGCCGGGGAAAGGCTCGAGACTTCTCATCTCGAACATGAGGTCCTTGAGGGGCACGTGCATGGCAGGTCTTCGGCTAGGGAAACTCCCGTCTACTGCCCATTCGGGTGCCGCACCCGCGTCACTGGAGGGAATCGCCGCAACTCCGCGCGCGTCCCATTTCGCCCCGTCCTCGGGGCCTCGGCCCCTCAGTAGGCGCCGGTCTCGTCAAACAGCCCCTCGGCCTCACGGAACCCCTTGAATTCGAGGGCGTTGCCGGAGGGGTCCCTGAGGAAGAGGGTGCCCTGCTCGCCGGCCTGGCCCCGGAATCGGACGCGCGGGGGGATGACGAAGTCGCAGCCGGACTCCTGCAGGGAGGCGGCCAGCGCCTCCCAGGCCCCCATGGTGAGCACGATCCCGAAGTGGGGGATCGGGACCTGGTCCCCATCCACCGGGTTGGCCCCTGCGCCGGGGTCCAGCGAAGCACCGGGCACGAGGTGGACCGTGATCTGGTGCCCCCCGAGGTCGAAGTCGATCCACCGGTCAGAGCGCCGTCCCACGCCGGCGCCGAGCAGGCCCACGTAGAATCCCTCGGCCTCGCCGAGGTCGTGCACGGGCAGGGCCAGGTGGAAGGGGCGGGGCCCGCCGCCCTCGGCTCGAAGAGCCGGGCGGCGGTCATCTCGCGGCTCGCTCAAAGGTAGGCGTCGTGCCCCTCTTTCTTCTGCTTCCCGAGCGTCCGGTAGATCGTCTTCGCCGCGTCCGCGTCGCCCTTGGCGAGGGCGACCTCCAGGTCCACCAGCGTCGAGCAAACGGTGAGCATGCGCTTGCGGAAGTCGGCATTGAAGTCGACGAGCGCGTCGCCCTCGAGCACGGCCTCCGGCTTCGGCGGGTGCTGGAATCCAACGAGGGCTGCGGCCTGCATCTCCTGGCAGAGCTTGACGGCCGCGTCCTTCTGGTCCGGCTTGCTGAGCATCTTGCGGATGCCCTTCATGCCCTTCTGGATCACCTCCATGCTCTCGTGGAGCGGTCCGGCCTCCTCGTCGTCATCGGCGGTGACCACCGCGTGGCTGCCGGGGGCGGCCACGGAGGAGTCGGTGAGCTGGGCGGCGAGGGCGAGGACCGCGAGGCCGGGGAGGGCGAGCAGGGTCAGCTTGGAGCGTTGAATCATGGGGTCGTGTCGAAGTCGCCGGCCGGGGGCCGGGCAGGGAAGGGGTCACGCGCCATGAAGAATAGTCTTCCAGGCCGCGAGGTGGGCCAGGGCGCATGCCCGCCAGGTGTAGGGGGAGGCATTCCTAATCCAACCCTCACGTTCGCTGGGATCCTCGGCCCGGTCGAGGAGCTCCGCCAGGGCCGCGGCGACGCCAGCAGGGTCACCGGGGTCGACGAAGCGCGCCGAGGTCCCCAGCGCCTCCTTGAAGGCCGGGGTCGGGGAGGCCACCACTCCGAGGCCATGGCGGCCGGCCTCCAGGGGGGTGACCGGGGTCGCCTCGTCGTCGGTGAGGTGCAGGAGCACCTGGGCGCCGCCCACGCAGGCGGGCATCCGCGCCTCGTCGGGCGCCTCGATCCACCGGACCTCGGAGGCGACGGGGGAGGCGCGCAGGGCTGTCCTGAACTCCTCCGCCGCGTCTCCGGGCCGCCCCACAAACAGGAGCCGGCTGGACGAGCCCCGCTGGCGCAGCGCCTCGAAGGCGCGGAGGGCGGCCACGGGGTGCCGTGACCGGCGGACCGCGCCCAGGACCAGCACGTCCCGGGTTGGCCTGCGCCCTGGCCGGGCCGGGAGGTCTCGCTCCCAGTGGTCGGTCCCCACCGGGACCTGGAAGATCCTCTCCGGGGGCACGCCAAACGTGCGGGTCAATCGATCCGCGGCCTCTGCGGAGAAGACGAGCAGCCCATCGGCGCGGCTCACCGCTGCGCGGAACGCGGGCGCGGAGGGCGCGTGCTCCGACGGGAACTCCGCCACGGCCAGGGTCTGGGCCGGCGCCTCGGCCGGGGGCCAGCCGGGCGCGGAACGGTGGAAGATCTGGCAGCCTCCGCCGATCCACCGCCCTGGGCCCGGGTGGACGCGGGCGGCCAGCGCGAGGGCGCGCCTTGGGAGGCGGAGCTTCCGGTGCTCGGCGCGGTGGAGCACGTCAGACCCGTCCAGGCCGAGCGCGGTCCCTGCCATGGGCCGCGGGGCCCTTCCGACCTCCACGAGGCGGAGCCGGCCGAGCTCGGTCGCGGACTCGCGGACCAGGGCCCGGACGAGCTCCCGGACGTAGCGGCCCGTGCCAGGGGCGTGGCCTGCGGCGGGCGTGTAGTCCACCGCCAGCGACAGGTCGTGGCCGGGGCGGGCCGGAGCTCGGCCGTTCACCGGGCGTCCCGGTCGTTGCCGCCGCTGCGGTCCCGGAGGTGGGCCAGCACCTCGTTGACGAGGGGGTCCGGCTCGCCGGCCTTGCGCTCGCGGATCTCCCGGAGCTGCTCCTCCGTGGGGGGATCCCCGAGGAACCCGCCGTCCTCCTCGAAGGCCTGGGCGAGGTCGCGGAAGAGCGCCTTCATGAACGGCAACACCCACGGCAGTGAAATGATCACTGCCGAGTACTTGATGATCGCCTTGGTCGTCTCGTCCATGGTGCCTCTTTCCCCCATCGTACGAAACGGGGCCCCGTCCTCGGAGCGCCCTGGGAAAAGCTAGGGGGTGTCCGATCCTGTGTCAGTCCCGCTAAAGTCGTCCCCTCCCCAGATCCCCCAATCACCATGTCAGCAGAACAACTCTCCGTCGCGCTCCTCGGGCAACGCTTCATGGGCCGGGCCCACTCCAACGCGTGGCGCCAGGCGCCCCAGTTCTTCGACCTCGCCGTCCAGCCGGTCCTGCACACGATCGCTGGCCGGGACGCGGCCTCCCTGGAGGAGTTCGGGGCGCGCTGGGGCTGGCAGAACACGACCACGGACTGGCGGACCATCGCCGCGGATCCCGCCGTGCAGCTGGTGGACATCGGCACGCCGAACGACGTGCACGAGGAGCCGGCCATCGCGATGCTCGAGGCGGGCAAGCACGTGGCCTGCGAGAAGCCCCTCTCCGCGACGCTCGACTCCGCCCGCCGCATGCGGGACGCGGCCGCGGCGGCGGAGGGCAAGACCTTCGTCTGGTTCAACTATCGCCGCTGCCCCGCGGTCGCGCTCATGCACGAGCTCGTCCAGGAGGGGCGCATCGGTGAGGTCCTGCACGTCCGCGGGACCTACCTCCAGTCGTGGGGGGGGCCAGAGACACCGATGCTCTGGCGCTTCGACAAGGGCCGCGCGGGCTCCGGCGCCCACGGGGACCTGAACGCCCACATCGTCGACATGGCCAGGTTCGTCACCGGTCAGGAGGTGACCCGCGTCCACGGAGGCATCGCCGAGACCTTCGTCAAGGAGCGCACCGCAGGGGACGGATCCAAGCACGCCTCCACGGTGGACGACGTGGTCGTGTTCCTCGCGACGTTCGCCGGCGGGGCCACCGCCTCCTTCGAGGCCTCCCGCCTCGCCCACGGCCACCACAACCGCAACACCCTCGAGGTCAACGGCACCAAGGGATCGGTGCGCTTCGACTTCGAGGACATGAACGTCCTGCACTTCATCGACGGGACAGAGGACGCCCGCCTCCGCGGGTGGCGGCGCATCATGTGCACCGACGCCGAGCACCACCCCTACGCGTCGGCCTGGTGGCCAGACGCCCACGTGATCGGCTACGAACACGGCTTCACGAACATGGTGGCGGACATCTGCGCGGTGGTCGGAGGGGGCTCCCCTCGGGTCCCGCTCCCGGACTTCGCCGATGCGTTCGAGACCCAGGTCGTGCTGGAGGCCGCGCTCGAGTCCGCCTCGACGGGGGCCGCTGTGGATGTGGCCACCCTGCGCTGACCCTTTGCGAGAAATCCAGGTAAAGGGGGCCCCTGGAGCCTGACCGGGGGGCGGTGGAGCGCGGGATTTGGGGCTCATTGCGCTATCCTGACGACTCCACGACTCGCATATCTCCACCCTCTCCTCCCGACATGATCCGTTTCGTCGTCGCCTCCGCGGTGCTCACCGCCGGGGCCAGTGCCCAGTCCTTCACCTACTCGATCGACCCGGCGCAGAGCGATATCTCCGTCAACAGCAGCATCACCCTCGACCTGACGGGCGACCTCAAGGGCGTGTTCGATGCGGCCACCAACCCCGGCGGGACCCGGACCCTCTCCGGCCTGTTCGGTGACCCGGGGACCAACGCGGAGATCCCCCTGAGCCTCGGGCTCGGGATCTCGCTGGACCTCGGCGGAGCGGGGGCGGGCAGCTTCACGCTCATCTACGACCCGGCCAGCGGAGAGGTCAGCGTCGACGAGCTCGTGGCCACCGTGGGCGCCGGGACCACCTCCCAGGCGGACCTGAGCGTCACCCTGGAGTACGACACCTTCCGGACCGTGGCGCCGGGCTCCCTCTTCATCGGTGGAATCCCGCTCACGCTCCCCCTGGGGGCCGCCACGGCCTCCGACATCGAGCTCATCCAGTCGGCCGCAGCCGTCGGAACCGCGGCCCCCTCGGGGACGCCCGGCGTCATCGACGTCGACCTGATCGTCCCCGTGGACCTGAGCCTGGTGGTGGACCTGGGGACCCTCGGCGGGGGGACGCCGACGCCGGTGGGCCCGATCCCGTTCGCCCTGCCCATCAGCGGCTCGTTCGACCTCGCCGCCTGCGACACGCGCCTGGACGCCCTGACGAACCAGTCCATCAGCCAGTCGATCCCGTCACCGTTCCCGCTGGCGTTCGACGATCTCCCCCTCGACCTGCCCACGATCCTGCCCCCCGGCAGCACGGCGAACCTGCTCCTGACCGCGGGCCTCGACACCCTCAGCCTCGACGGGCAGATCACCTCGAACCTGGTGGCCACCGCCGCCGACGGCCGGGTGCAGAACGTCTGCTTCGCCCTCGCCAACTCCACCGGGCTCGGCGCGGTGCTCGACGCCAGCGGCAGCCAGAGCGTGGCCAACGAGGACCTCGGGTTCACCGTCACGTCCCTGCCCCAGGGCTCCTTCGGCTTCCTGCTCATGTCGCAGACGGAGGCCAACCAGCCCGGGTTCGGAGGCAGTCAGGGCACGCTCTGCATCGGAGAGCCGTGCTTCCGCTTCTCGAACAGCGTCCAGAACAGCGGCCTCCTCGGTGAGGTGGCCTTCGCCCCTGACTTCGGGAACCTCCCCATGGGGCAGCAGTTCATCGAGGCCGAGTCCTGGGTCTTCCAGTACTGGTTCCGCGACGCCAACCCGCAGCCGACCTCCAACACGTCGAGCGCGCTGCGAGTGACCTTCTGTCGCTGACCCGAAGACGCGGCCTCCTCGGCTACCATGAGAGCGCGAGCGCCCCTGCGGGCGCCCGCGCTCTTCTCGTTCATCCCGATCCCCGACGACGCTCCCCATGACGCGCGCTGTTTGCCTCTTCACCGGTCAGTGGGCCGACCTCTCCCTCGAGACTCTCCTCCCCAAGGTCAAGGCCATGGGCTTCGACGGCGTCGAGCTCGCCTGCTGGGGCGACCACTTCGAGGTGCAGCGTGCCCTCTCGGAGGACGACTACTGCGCGAAGAAGTGGGAGCTGCTGGAGGCCCACGGGATGGCCTGCTACGCGATCTCCACGCACCTCGTGGGCCAGGCGGTGTGCGACCGCATCGACGAGCGCCACGAGTCCATCCTCCCGCCGGAGATCTGGGGCGACGGGGACCCCGACGGGGTTCGAGCGCGCGCGACCCAGGAGGTGAAGGACACGGCCCGCGCGGCCCGCCGCTTCTTCGACGCCGCCCCGCAGCACGTCAAGGACCGCATGGCGCGGCCGGGCAAGGCCGTGGTCAACGGCTTCACCGGCTCGGGCATCTGGCACCTCCTGTACTCCTTCCCGCCGGTGCCGAAGGAGACCATCGACGCGGGCTTCAAGGCCTTCGCCGACGCCTGGAAGCCGATCATGGACGTGTTCCAGGAGCACGACGTCCTGTTCGCCCTGGAGGTCCACCCCACGGAGATCGCCTTCGATATCGCGTCCACCCGGCGCGCCTTCGAGGCCATCGACCACCACCCCGCCTTCGGCCTCAACTACGACCCCAGCCACTTCGGGTATCAGCGGGTGGACTACCTCGCGTTCCTGGACGAGTTCGCGGACAAGATCCACAACTGTCACATGAAGGACGTGTGGTGGTCGGACCAGCTCGGCGAGGCCGGCGTCTTCGGCGGTCACACGGACTTCGGCGCCCCGGAGCGTACCTGGGACTTCCGCAGCATCGGCCGCGGCAGCGTCGACTTCGAGGGCATCATCCGCCGGCTGAACCGCATGGACTACCGGGGCCCGCTCTCGGTGGAGTGGGAGGACGGCGGAATGGACCGCGAGCACGGCGCCACCGAGTCCGCCGCGTTCCTGCGCAAGCTGGACTTCGAGCCCTCGAGCCGTGCCTTCGACTCCGCGTTCTCCGAGGATTGATCGCCGCCGCCGCGACCCCCTAGAGCTCCACGTCCCTTCCCCCGATCTCCGATGAGTGACTCCACCGCCGCACCGCTCTCATCCAGCCTGAGGACCCGCCTCTCGCTGATGATGTTCCTCCAGTACGCCATCTGGGGGGCATGGCTCCCGTTCCTCTGGAGCTTCCTCGCGGACTACCGAGGCATGGACGGCGGAGAGATCGGCAACATGTTCGCCTTCGGCGCCGTAGGCGCCATCGTCGGGCCGATCATCTTCGGCCCGCTGGCGGACCGCTTCGTCTCCACGGAGAAGCTGCTCGCCGCGAGCCACCTGATCGGGGCGATCCTCGTGTGGCGTATGGCGGAGATCCCCGCCGATCAGTTCTGGCTGTACGCGCTCCTGTACGGGCTCTTCTACATGCCCACGCTGTCGCTCACGAACAGCCTCGCCTTCGCGCACCTGCCGGATCGTGAGCGTGACTTCGGCAAGGTCCGCCTGTGGGGCACCCTCGGGTGGATCGCCGTCGGCCTCGCCATGGGGCACTGGCTCGCCAGCCAGCACACGCCGGTGGATGCGAGCGCCCAGGACGTGCTGCTCGCCCAGGCCGAGGGTAAGGGCGACGCGTTCCGCCTCTCCGGAATCCTCGGCGTGGTGATGGCCGTCTTCTGCCTTTCCCTGCCGAAGACCCCGCCGGCGGGGTCCTCCGAGAAGAACCCGGCCCTCGCCGCGCTCGGCGCGGTCCGCTTCCAGCCGCTCCTGACCCTCTTCCTCCTCGCGGTCCCGGTCAGCATCATCCACCAGTTCTACTTCGTCCACACCGAGCCCTTCCTCGGCGCCCAGCAGGTCGCCGCGCCCGAGTGGTCGAAGGCGATCTTCGGCGCTGGCGGCGGCGGCGTCATGACCGTCGGGCAGATGAGCGAGACGCTCGTACTCGGCCTCGTCCCGCTGCTGATCGCGCGCGGCCTCTCCAAGAAGACCCTGCTGGGAATCGGGCTCGTGGCCTACGCCTTGCGAATGGCCCTCTTCGCCCACGTCGACGCCATCCCGCTGCCCCCGGCTCTCACCCTCATCCTGGGCGTCGCGCTGCACGGCTTCTGCTTCGGCTGCTTCATCTTCGTCTCGTTCATGGTCGTGGACGAGTACACGAACCACGAGGTGCGGGCCAGCGCTCAGAACCTCTACAACCTGGTCATCGTGGGGATCGGCGTGATCGTCGGCAGCATCATCGCGGGCAAGATCTCGGAGTGGGCGACCACGGACGGCGTCCTCGACTACACCCGGCTGTTCTCGGTCCCGATGTACGCCGCGCTCGCGTGCCTGTTCCTGCTCATGGCGCTGTACCCGAGGGCCTCGGCCTTGCCGCCGTCCGCGGACTGACGGCGCCCGCCATGACCCCGCGCCTCGAACGGCTGTTCGGTGAGTACCACGCGTATCACCGGGATCCAGTCAACGTGGCGATCCACAAGGTCGCGGTTCCGGCGATCCTGTTCCACATCGTGGCGATGTTGGACTGGATCGCTCTCCCGGTTCGAGTGGCGGGGGTGCCCCTTGGTCTCGGCCTGGTGGCGGCGGTGGCCGTGGGGGCCTGGTATCTCTTCGTATGTCCTCGGTATGCGGCGGTCCTCGTGCCCTTCGCCATCGGGTGCGCGGTCGTCGGCCGCATGGTGCCGAGGCCGGTGGTGGTGGGGGTCGCAGCGGTGGCCTGGACGGCCCAGTTCGTGGGCCACGCCAGCTTCGAGCGCAGGGCGCCCGCCTTCACGGACAACCTCGTTCAACTCCTCGTCGGCCCCGCCTACGTGGTGGCGCTGATGATGGGGGACTGGCCCCCGGCAGGCGAGCGAGACGCCGGCGGACGCCAGGGCGATTCCGACCGTCACCGGGAGCAGCGCGGCGAGTAGATTGGGCGCCTACGATTCGTGCCCTCCCGGCCCCATCGCTCCCCACCCATGACGCGCTCGCTCCTCGCTCCCGTCGGCCTCGGCTCCGCCTCGCTCCTCCTCCTCGCCGCGCTGGGCGCTGCGGGCGCCCCTGCGGCCCAGGAGTCCGGGACGTTCCGCGCCGCGCTCCAGAAGGCAGAGCGTGCGGCGGCCTCCGAGCGCTGGGACGTGGCCGAGGCCTCGTGTGTCCGCGCCCTCGAGCGGGATCGGAAGAACCCCGACGCCTGGGCGCTCCGGGCGCAGGTCGCCGCCGGGTCCGGGGACGTGGACCTGCAGGTCTACTGCCTCCACCAGGAGCTCCGGTACCTGGAGGCCCAGGGGGCAAAGAAGTCCGCGCTCACGGACCGCCGCGCGACCCTGGAGGCCCTGGACCCCATCGCGGAGGAGCTCTATGACCTGCGGTCGCGCTTCTCGAAGAAGTTCACCAAGGTCGCCCAGGCCTACGAGAAGGACGACCGGCCCCACGGCGCCATCCGCGTCTGGAAGGAGGTCCTGGCCCTGGACCCCGAGAGCGGCCCCGCCGCGGAGGCCATCGACCGGATCGCGTCCGCCCCGGACCCGAGCCTCGCCGGCGACGCCAAGCCCAAGGACCTCTTCGGGGACGTGACCGACGAGTGGATCGCCGAGTACGACGCCGAGCACCTGGAGTGGAAGGATGCGGGGCGTACGGAGCGCGAGAACTACGTCACCGTCACCGACGCCGGCTACGAGGTGCTCATCCGCACCGCGGAGGCCATGGAGCAGATGGCGGCCTTCTACAAGCAGTTCTTCCGCTACGGCACCCCCGAGGACGGACGCAGCGTCTCGCGCATTCAGGTCAACGTGTTCAAGTCGCGGGACGAGTACCTGGAGAAGGGCATCGGCCCGCCCGTGGAGTGGTCGGCCGGGCACTTCACCGGCAGCCACGTGGAGTGCTACATCGGCGACGGCGGGTTCGAGGGCATGGTCGGCACGCTCTTCCACGAGGCGGCGCACCAGTACGTGTCCATCGCCACCAACGCGGTGGGCTGGCTGAACGAGGGGCTCGCGTCCTTCTTCGAGGGCACACGCATCCTGCCCAACGGCGCGGTGCTCATGAACGAGCCCGCGGACGGCCGCCTCTTCCCGCTCGCCGAGCGTATGGAGAAGGGCTGGATGGAGCACGCCCAGGACGGGTACGACCCCAACGACTCCAGCTCCACGCCGGAGAAGGCGCCGACCTGGGCCATCGTTTTGGAGAACAGCTACTCCTGGGGGCCGCCGTGGTACGCACCCACCTGGGGCGTGGTGTTCTTCTGCTACAACTTCCAGGACCCCGTCGACGGCCGCTTCGTCTACCGCGACGCCTTCTGGGAGTACGTGGACAAGTCCGGCGGCAAGGTCGGCAAGACCGCCATCAACACCTTCGAGGAGGTGGTGCTCGCCAACCCCAAGGCGCCCTACAAGGACCTCAAGGGGAAGAAGCTCGAGAGCCCTGAGGGCGACGACTTCGTGCTGCCCACCACGGTGGTGGAGCTCGACGCCATCTGGAAGGAGTGGATCGTCAACCTGCGGGACGAGCGCTCGGGCAAGCTCGAGCGTGCGCGGCCCTACGGGGACTGGGCCCGGCTCGCGGCGGCCAACGGCGACGCCCTCTCCGCCAAGGAGCACTTCGAGAAGGGCGTGGTGGCGAACCCCGCCGACGTGGAGCTGGCCTTCGACTTCGCCGGGCACCTCTCCGAGGCCTTCGACGAGAAGGACCGCGCCGCCAAGGTCGTGATGGATGCCCTGCGCATGCTCGAGGCGGACCCCGTCCCCGACGCCAAGCGCATCGCCCGCGGCGAGCGTCTGCTGGCGCAGCTCGACCCCAAGCGTCGCACCCTGACCCGCACCCGGGATGAGCTCGGGGAGGCCGCGCGGGCGCTGGTGCTCTCCTACGCCGAGGCCGAGCGCCCTGCCATGGTGCAGGACATCGCCTGGCGGTTCGGTTCGGAGTTCGGGCTGCTGGATCTGTTCGACGCCTACGAGGAGGCGGTCATCGCGCGCGGCAGCGACATGGCCATCTGGGACCTCGCCTACAACGAGCGCAACCTCGAGGGCTGGACCGCTGGCAACAACGTCTTCCAGCCGGACAGCATCCGGCTCGTGGCGGACAACGGCGGCTTCGACGCGGACAACTTCGACTTCAAGATGCTGACCCTCGACCGGGTGACCGCGGGGGACTTCTCCATCCAGGCGGAGATGCTCGCGGAGGAGGGGACGGCGGCCTTCAGCGGCTTCGTGTTCGGCGCCAAGAGCTCCACGTCGTTCCACGGCGCGGTCTACTTCCCGCCACGCCAGGGCGCCGCCGGCACGGCGAGCAGCGGCTTCTTCGACGTGATGAGCAGCTACGGCGGCGGCGTCGTGAAGGCCTGGCGCCACGTCCCCGTCATCGTCGAGGAGGAGGGCGAGGGGCCGAGCACGAGCGCAGGGGACTGGAACACCGTGCGACTGGACGTGATCGGGTCGCGCATCGACGTGTGGTGGAACGGCGGGCTGTTGACCAGCCATGACTTCCAGCTGCGCGACGCCGTGCTGGGCCGCTTCGGCCTGCTTACGGGCACCGGCGAGGCCCAGTGGCGCAACGTGCGCTACCTCGCACGCGACCCCCGGGACCCCTCGGGCCGCATCGAGCGGCGGCAGCGGCTCGAGCGCTCCGGCGCTGACCCGGACAAGCCCGTGGACGGCAGCTATCTCGGCCTCGTCCCGCCCTTCCCCGAGGTCGGCCGCTGGGCCCAGAGCCCCCGGGAGTCCTTCGGTGACGTGGGCCCCAACCCCCAGCTGCTCGTCCTGTGGAGCATCGGCCAGAACGAGCTCGTCCCCATCGACGGGTGGCTGACCGCCTTCCACCGCCGCTGGGGGCCGGAGGGCGTCGAGATCCTCTCCGTGGTCTCGCCCAACGACGACGAGCGCATCGACGAGTACCTGAAGGAGCACCCGGTCCCCGGCAGCGTCGCCGTCGACTCGCGGCCCTACGGGACCACGGGCATCGGCAAGACCTTCACGGAGTACTCCGTGCGCCGGTTCAACCTCCCGCGCGTGCTGCTCCTCGACGTGGACGGTACGGTCGCCTGGGAGGGGGACCCCGGGTTCTCCTCACAGAGCAAGCCCAAGCCGCCCTTCGCCTCCTACGTGGACACGCCGATGGAGGACCTGGCCGAGCGGCGGCAGCTGATCTCGGTCCGCCGCTGGCGCGAGGCGTGGCAGCGCAAGGGGGAGTCGGCGCTCGCGAGCGGCGACCTCGCCGGGGCCATCGAGCTCCTGCGTGAGGCTGGTGGCTTCACGGACTCGCCCTTCCTGGACGTGCAGCGGGCGACCGCGCGACTCGAGGCCATCGAGGCCGCCATCGCGGACCCCGATGAGGTGATCGACGTCACCACGGACGCCGGGGCCACCCCCGCGCTGGCGGTGTTGATCGAGTGGGCCGAGGCCCTGGAGACGCCCTTCAGCAAGAAGCGCAAGGCGGCGGTGAACAAGGCCATCAAGGGCAAGACCGCCTCCCACTGGAGGCGAGCCGCCAAGGCCGCCGCCAAGGCGGGCAAGGGGCGCGCCCCCGAGGAGGAGCGGCTCGCCGAGCTCACCGCGACCCTGGCCGAGCTCGAGGGACCGCTGGTGCGTCAGCTCGAATCGGACGTCGAGGAGCTCGGCCTCGAGGGGGCCGCGAACGCGGAGCAGCTCCCCGCGATCTGGCTCGCGCGGAATGTCTTCGGCTTGTGAACTCCTTGGCCTGCCGGACCACCGGCAGGCGTCTCAGTAGTCGACGACGACCGGCGGAGCGGCCTCATCGCCCTCGGCGGCCTTGCGGACCGCCACGGCCCGCGTCGTGGTGGCGCCGGACTCGGTCGTGACGACGATGTCGTACTCACCGATGGGCAGATCGCTCCAGCGCAGGTCGGGGAAGGGCGAGCCCTCACTGCTTGACCCGCTGGACCCCGCGGTCGCGGACGTTCGATACGTCCCGGTGTCGGGCAGCCAGGCGACCTCTCCCGAGCCCACGTCCGTTCCGCCTCGGACCAGGCGGACCTGCAGCCCCTGCTTCGGGAAGGCCGCGACCAGGACCTCGCGGTTCTCCATGAGCCAGCCCTGGTCCATGGTCGCGATGGCCTGGCGGAAGCCCCCGAGGACCCGGTCGGCGTCTGCGCCGAGGCTCGCCCGGTCGAGGAAGGTGACCTGCAGGTTGCCCACCTCCGGGCGGGGGACGACGAGCGTCAGCGTCTGCCCCGCGTGGGCGCGCGGGTCGACCCCGGGTTGCTCCCATCGGGTCCCCTTGCCGAGGACGACGGCGGTCAGCGGCATCGCGGCCACGCCCGCGATCTGGACGCCGTCGTCCGTGAGCATCACGCCGGTGCTGTGGTAACTCCCCAGATCGAGCTGGACGGGCTCCCCTGCGGCGTCCTCGAACATGAGCGTGCCTTGGCTCCACGGCTCACCCGCCTCGTCGAGGACCTCCACGCGGAGCGCGATGGCCGGGGTCAGCCTCAACTCTCCCAGGTCGTGGACGCCCTCCTCAAACGTGCGTGGCGGCAGCATCAGGGAGGTGAAGCCCTCGGCCCTGAACTCCAGCTCCAGCTCACCCTTCTCGAGTCCCGCGACGCGGAAGCGCCCGTCCTCCGGTGCGGACCGGTGGCGGCCGGTATCGCTCGCGGTGCGCGTCCCTTCCCCGTCGTCGGACCACGGGAGGAGCTCGAATCGTTCGACGGGCTCGCCGCTGTACCCATCCAAGAGGCGCCCCTCCAGGACGACCTTGTCGAGGGCCTCGTCGCTGAGTCGGACCTCGACCTCGGACTCGTCGGCTCCCACCGCGACGGTCACCGAGCGCCTGGGCCTCTCGGGGCCCGCGACCTTCAGGGTGCACGGCCCGTCGAAGCGGTGCGGGAACTCGAAGCGCCCGTCGTCCTCGGTGGTCCGGCGGAACGCGCTGAAGAGGCTCTCCCAGGTCGGCGGAACCCCCATCATGATGTAGGACCGCTCGTACTCGCGCTCGGAGCGGAGCCAGACGCGCGCGCCGGAGACGGGTCGCCCCGCCCCGTCCACGACGCGCCCGGTCAGCGGAGCCGCCCGCTCCAGGCGCAGGACGTTGCCCTGCCCTCCCGCGTCCAGGGCGGCGGGCTGCAGCAAGGTCACCGAGTGCCCCTCGTGGAGCGCGGCCACGAAGGTCGGGGTCGACGACGGGCCCTCCTCGTGGTCGATCCCGCTGACCGAGAAGCGGCCGGCCTCATCGGTCGTCGTGCCGGCACGGTTGACGCCGAGGTTGGAGGCGAGCGGCCCGAATCGGACCTCGGCTCCCGCCGCCGGTCTCCCGTCGGCGTCGAGGACGAGGCCGCTCAGCACGCGGCCCGGGTCGAGGTCGATGGTGGCGGGCCCCGTGGCCGGGGAGTGGGAGAACCAACGGCCCACGTGCCCGACGGCCTCCACGCGGACCGAGACGCCGTCCCCCTGGACGCCGGCGAACTCGAAGCGTCCGTCGGCGCCGGTCACCTGGCGTGCGGCGAGGGCGCCTGCGATCGAACGGAACGAGAGAACCCCTGGCGTGTCCGTCGCGTCCCTGGAGCTGCTGGTACCGAGGTCGTTGCCCAGCTCGAGGACCGCCCCTTCGATCGGGGCGTCCCCCGCTCCCACGACCGTCCCCACGAAGGCGTGGGCCCTGGCGAGGATCAGCTCGAGGCCCTCGCACACGGTGCCCTCGGCGAGGTCGCCGCGTAGGCCGCTGACGCAGACCATGTCCGGGCTAAAGGCAGCGGCCACGAACTTGGGCCCGAAGCCGCTGGCGGAGAATTCGCCGTTCGCCGCCGAGACCACGGTCATGACGGGGTCGCCAAGTGACCAGGGATTGGTCCATATACGAACCTCGGCGCCTGCGACCGTGAACCCCTGTTCGTCGACCACCCTCCCCGACAGCGTCGGCCCCGAGGTCAAGGTCGAGGTGACCTCGGCCGCCTCGTCCGGGGAGGCGGCGAGGGATGGCTCAGCGAAGGGGGCGGGCGCCTGGGCGCGGGTGTCCCCGGAGGTCACTGGCTCCAGCGCAGCCCCTCGCACCGCCGTGGGCTCCTGCAGGCTCTGCTTCCTTGGCGTCGCCTCGGACTCATGGGTGCCGGAACCGGCCATCCACCAACCGCCCAGGGCGAGGATCAGCGCGGCGGTGAGCAGGAACAGAGCGGAGGGGAGGTTCTTCATGGTGGCGGGATGCCGGGATCGCGGAGGGACGGGGAAGGCTGTCCCGCGCAAGGCTCCGGGCGGGACCCTATCCCGTACCCGATGAGAACCGATCTCTTCACTCCGGATTCGATCTCGTCGCCCCTGGCGGCAGCAGGAGGGCACCTGGACTGGCGAGGTCGCCACGCCCGGCTACGTTGGGGCGACGAGAGCCTCCCGTCCCAGGGCGGCCTTGTCCCTTCCCTGAGCCCCAGCCTGTCATGCGAATCCTGCTCCTCTCCGCCTCGATGATCGCCGTGTCCTCCAGCGCCCTCGGGCAGACCTGCGAGCATTACTGGGAGTTCAGCTCCACGACGGACCAGGTCGGCGGCCTCGTCACCACCCAGGTGGGCTCGCCCGTGCTCGGCGTCAACGCCACCTACGGCGAGGCCTTCCCCGGCGCCGGCCCGAGCCTCAACAACCTGGTGAACGGCACCGCCGGCGGAGGCGGACACCTTGAGGCCAGCCTGTCCTCCGGGGGCCCTTGGCGATGGACTTCGGGCAGGACAGCTTCTCCTTCAGCTACTGGGCGTGGGACGACTTCGCCGGCGACGGCGACGCGCGGGGCGTCCGGGTCTTCGACAACCTCCTGAACACGGAGGAGGGCATCCAGCTCGGGACCAACCTCGCGAACGACTGGAACTTCCGGGTGGACGATGATCAGGGGGCGGTCCACATCTACAACGTCACCTTCCAGTACCAGGCGCCTCGGGACCAGTGGTACCACGTGGTCGGAGTGGTCGAGCGCGCGTCGGGTGGTGGCGGGACCACGACCCTGTACGTGGATGGCGCCATGGTGATGGCCATCCCCTTCGTGGACACCCAGACCGGCAGCAACATGGCGGGCAACGTCGCGCCCACCCAGGACCTCCTGATCGGCGCCATCAACGGCGGCTCCAACGCGGGGGGCGCGCAGTCCCAGGGGCTCGACGACCTGGCGTTCTACCGCGGCGCCCTCTCCGCTGCCGACGCCAGCGGCCTCGCGAGCGGCACGCTCCGTCCCCTGGACTTCGGCGGACCGGTGCAGCGCTACTGCTCGCCGGCAGTGGCCAACTCCACGGGGGCGCCTGGGACCATGGACGCCCTGGGTAGCTTCCAGGCGGCCACGAACGCCCTCACCCTCGAGGCCTCATCCCTGCCCGCGAACGCCTTCGGCTTCTTCCTCACGAGCCAGAGCCAGGGGCAGATCGCCCAGCCGGGCGGGAGCCAGGGGGTCCTGTGCCTCGGCGGCGGCATCGGCCGCTACGTGGGCCCGGGCCAGATCAAGAACTCGGGGGCCGGCGGGGTGTTCCAGCTGGCGCTCGACCTGACCCAGACGCCGACTCCGACCGGGCTGGTGACGGTGGTCGCGGGTGACACCTGGAACTTCACCGCCTGGCACCGGGACGCGGTGGGGGGCTCGGTGACCTCGAACTTCACCGACGCGGTGTCCATCACCTTCCAGTGACCCCTTGAAGGCCCTCTCACTCGGCCTCCTCGCCGCCGCGTTGGCGGCGGGCGAGGCCGCCGCACAGTCGCCCCCGAACGTGCTGCTGGTCGTCGCCGACGACCTGGCGGCGGGGGCGCTCGGGGCCTACGGGAACCTGGAGGTCCTGACGCCCAACGTGGACCGCCTCGCCGCCAGGGGCACGGTCTTCGACTCGGCCTACTGCCAGTATCCGGTGTGCGCGCACTCCCGGGCGTCCATGCTGAGCGGCCTGTACGTGCAGCAGCTCACGGGTTCGAACGGCGGCTTCACCAACCTCGATAGCGTCCTCGGCTCCCGCTCGACGCTCCCCGAGCATTTCCGGCAGGCCGGCTATACCGCGGCGCGCGTGAGCAAGCTCTATCACATGCGCGTGCCCGGCGACATCACGAACGGGGCCGCCGGCTCCGACCACGTGCCCTCCTGGGACGTGGCGGTGAACGTCCAGGCGCCCGAGTGGCAGACGCCGGGAACCGCTGGGCACTACACCAACGAGACCCTCAACTTCGACCCCAACCTGCACTACGGCCTCGGCTTTGGGACCGCGTTCTACGCCGTCGAGGCATCGACCAGCGGCGCGGAGCAAGCGGATCACGTCGCCGTGGACGAGGCGATCTCCCTGCTCGAGGGGTTCGGGGGGCAGCCCTTCTTCCTGGCCGTCGGCTTCGTCCGCCCCCACGTCCCCCTGGTGGCGCCCGCGGCGGACTTCGCTCCCTACGACCCCGCGCAGCTGTCCCTCGCCCAGAGCGTGCCCGGGGACCTCGCGGACATCCCTGCGGCCGGCATCTTCTGGAACGAGCCCGCCCGGGGGCCGAACAGCGACCCGGATCGGCGTGAGGTGCTGCGGGCCTACTACGCCTCGGTGTCGTTCATGGACCGACAGCTGGGCCGGCTGCTGGACCGGCTGGAGCAGCTTGGGCTCGAGGACGACACGCTCGTCGTCTTCACCTCCGATCACGGCTACCACCTCGGCGAGCACACCTTCTGGCAGAAGCTCAGCCTGCACGAGGAGTCCGCCCGGGTCCCGCTGATCGCCGCAGGGCCAGGGGTCCAGACCGGCCGGCGCGGACAGGTGGCCGAGCTGGTGGACCTCTATCCGACGCTCGCCGACCTCGCGGGTCTGCCGATCCCGACCCACTGCGCCGGTCAATCCCTGCGCGGGGTCATCGAGGGCAGCAGCGGCGAGCTCCGCACGGGCGCCTACTCGCGGATCGCAGGTGGCGAGCTGCTCCGGACGCCGACGTTCGCATACATGAGGTACAGCAACGGGGCGGAGGAGCTGTACGACATGGGGCCTGCACCCCTCGGGGACCGCCTGCAGTTCACGAACCTGGTGGGGAACCCCGCCTACGCGTCCACCCTCTCCATGCTCAGGGATCAGCTGGACGCCCGGGTGGCGGAGATCGACGAGGGCTCGGGCGAGCTCTACTGCGCGGGAGACGGGTCAAGCGGCCTCTGCCCGTGCCTCTTCTTCGGCGGAGCCGGTGAGGGCTGCCTGCACTCGGCGGGCTCAGGCGCGAGGCTCTCGGGGTCAGGGTATGCCAACGTGGCCGCGGACACCCTGCGGCTCGATGTGCTGGGTGGGCCGCCGGGCCGGCCGGGCCTGCTCGTCTCGGGCCTCACTCCGACCGCAGCGCCGCTGGGCGATGGCCTGCTCTGCCTGCAGACCCAGGTCCGGTACACCCCGGTCCAGCTCGATGCCCAGGGGGCAGCCAGCTACGCCCAGCTCGGCTTCCCCTCGCTGGCGGGGAGCACCGTCCACTACCAGTTCGCCTTCCGGGACGCTGGCCCCTGCGGTGGCGGATTCAACCTCTCGAGCGCCTGGCGTGTCACCTGGCACTGAGCCGGCGCGCGCGGCGGGTGAGCCTCAGCGGCTGCGGCGCCAGGCGTCGGCCACGGCCTCGGCCACCGCCTCGGCGACGCCCTCGTCGTAGGGCCCGGGGAGGACCCGATCCCGGGTCGGCTTGCCGACGCAGCGCGCGAGCGCGTAGGCGGCGGCGACCTTCATCTCGGGGGTGATGGCGGTGGCGCCCGCCTCGATGGCGCCCCGGAAGATGCCGGGGAACGCGAGGACGTTGTTCACCTGGTTGGGGTAGTCGCTCCGGCCGGTGCCCACCACGGCGGCGCCCGCCGCGTAGGCCAGGGCCGGGTCGATCTCCGGGTCGGGGTTGGCCATGGGGAAGAGCATGGGCGCGGGCGCCATGCGCTCCACGTCGGCCGTGCTCAGGAGCCCGGCGCGGCTCACGCCCACGAAGACGTCCGCGCCCTCGAGGGCGTCGTGGACCGAGCCCTCGCGTCCGCCGCGGTTGGTGTACTCGAGGAGCGCGCGCTTCTCCGGAGAGAGGTTGTTGCGCTCCGCGTGGATGATGCCGCGGGAGTCGCAGACGATGATGTCGCGCACGGCCTCGCACCGATCCGAGTCGAACCCGACGCAGGTCAGGAGCTTGGCGATGGCGGTGCCCGCGGCGCCGGCGCCGGCGATGACCACGCTGAGGTCGGAGAGCTTACGGCCCGTCAGCTCGCAGGCGCCGATCATGGCGGCGAGCAGCACCACGGCGGTGCCGTGCTGGTCGTCGTGCATGACGGGAATGCCGAGGTCCTGGAGCCGCTCTTCGACCTCGAAGCACTCCGGCGCGGCGATGTCCTCGAGGTTGATGCCGGCGAAGCCGGGGGCGATGGCGCGGACCGCGTCGATGATCTCATCGGGGGTCTCGGCGTCGAGGCAGATGGGCCAGGCATCCAGGCCGCCGAAGCGACGGAAGAGGGCGGCCTTGCCCTCCATGACGGGCATGGCGGCCTTGGGGCCGATGTTGCCGAGGCCGAGCACCGCGCTGCCGTCGGTGACCACCGCGACGGCGCGGCCTGCCACCGTCAGGTCACGGAGGCGGGAGGGGTCCTGGACGATCTCCCGGCAGGGGGCGGCGACGCCTGGGCTGTAGGCGAGGGAGAGGTCGTCGCGCGTCTCGAGGGGCGTGACGAGACCCACCGAGATCTTGCCCTGCCGCTCCTCGTGAAGCTCGATCGCGCGATCATCCAGGAGGCTGCGGTGCTGCTCGACGGTCATGGGGCAGAATGTAGCGCTTCAGCGCGCCCCATTGCCAATCAGGAGCGCTTTAGCCGCCTGAAGAGCCTCGGCAGCTTCACCGTTGGACGGCTGAGCGGCGAGCGCCGCCTCGAACCACTCGATGGCCGCCTCGAGGTTCCCTGCCCGGGCCTCGACCTTGCCGAGGAGGACCATCATGGGGACGTCGCCGGGGTGTTGCTCCAGCCACGCCAGGGCGCTCTCCCGTGCGATCCCGTCCCGACCGGCGCTCCCGGCGGCCTCGACGAGGGCCCCCAGGACCCGCGGTGTGTCGCCCTCGACCCGGCGGGCCTCCAGCAGGGCGTCCGTGGCCTCGCCGAAGCGCCCGAGCTCCGCCAGGGCCGCGCCGAGGTTCAGGTGGCCGATGGCGTAGTCCGGGTCCAGCTCCACCGCGGCGCGGTATGCCTTCTCCGCCAGGTCCACCCGGCCGAGCAGCACGTGGCTGCGCCCGATGCCTTCGAAGGCGGCGGCGTCCTCGACCGCGAGGTCGGCGCGTCCACGAACGGCCTCCTGGAAGAGGGCCAGGGCGTCGCGGAACCTGGACTCGTCGATCGCGAGCCGGCCGTGCTCGATGAGCAGGTGGGGGAAGCGGGCCTCGGTGGTGCCCAGGTCACAGAAGGCCTCGACGTCGGCGGAGTCGACCGGGCCGCGGAAGACGCGTAGGAGGCGTCCGTCGGCGTCGTACACGAGGGTGGCCTGGTCCGCCTCGTCGAGCGCCGCGGCGACCTCGGCGAATTCGAGGAGCACCTCCCGGGTCGGGTCCAGGTCGCGGTCCTCGGGGCCGCCCGTCCGGAGGAGCGCCTCGACGACGCGGACCTCGGGTTCGGCGAGGACGAGCGGAGTCACCGGGACGTCGCGGCCCTCGCGGATCCTCACCACCAGGGGCGCCGGGGCGAGCCCGAGCGCGGCGGGAGTGCGGGCCGTCCTTGCGATGTTGGCGGGCCACGGCGCGTCTCCGATGAGGTCTCCTCGACGGGGCCAGAGCTGCGCAGGTTCGTGGAGGTACTCCTTCGAGCCCTCCTGGATGGTCCACCGCCCGACCATCCTGATGCCACGGAGCTCCTGTCGTTGTCCGGAGGGCCACGTGATCTCGAGCGTCGGCTTGACCCAGTGGTGGGCGGTCGGAAGGAGCAGGTCGGGGGAGACCTGCGACTGGAAGCCCTCGATCAGCGAGACGTGGCGCGCGTACGCACGCTGCGCCTCCCCCATGGTGCGTCCCGAGATTTTGACGCGCGCGCCGAGGGGGACCCGGGGGCCGCGCTCGGGCACCAGCTTCAATCGCACCGCGAGCTGGACGCCGCGATTCTCGTAGTACACCAGCCCGCCCAGGGTCCACAGGGCGAGGTCGAGGTCGCCGTCCCCGTCCGGGTCGAAGGGCACGATGGCGCGACCGTCGTGGGAGGCGTCGATCCCGAGGCACCAGCCGGCGTCCACCCAGGGCCGATCGGCGGGGCCCCTGTCGGCCCGCACGAAGAGTCGGTCCCGCTCGTGGCCGTTGAAGGACCCCTGGAAGCGCAGGGACTCGTTCACGTCCTCGCTCCGCTCGCCCCGCTCCAGCCTGCGGCCGTCGTCGATGACCTGGCGCCAGTAGTAGGTCTGCCAGTCGCCCAGCCCCTGGTCCCGGTGGGAGGCGAAGCCGTTGGTGACCACGAGCTCCTGGGCCCCGTCGCCGTTCACGTCGACGAACTGGCACCCCCAGGCCCACTCCGCCTCGTTGACCCCGAGGCCGCGGGCCCGGTCGGGCCAGGGGCCAGGCTCGGCGGGCTCGGAGTAGAGGGCGTTCCCGCGGGCGATGGTGTCGACCCGGCCCCGCATGGTCTCGGAGAGGCCCTCGGCGACGGGGACCATGCGCATGCCCTCCTCGCTGGACATGTTGGACACGTACAGGTCCCAGCGCCCGTCGCACTCGAGGTCTGCGAGGGCCGCGCCCATGGTGTACGCGCTGACGCCGCCCAGCCCCATGGCGTCGTCCGCCACAAAGCGGCCGCCCTCGTTGCGCCAGAGCACGTTGGGCCCGAAGTCGTTGCCCTCGAACAGGTCGGTGTCGCCGTCGTGGTCCGCGTCGAAGGCCAGGGCCACGTAGGTGTACCCCGTGCCCGTGATGCCGCGGGCCTCGCTCTCCTCGGTGAAGCGCAGGCCGCCCTGGTTGATGAGCAGGTGGTTGTCGGCGCCGTCGTGGGCCTCGACGGTGTTGTAGTCCGGCCCGCGGGACTCGCCGCTGCCGTAGACGGCGAAGAACAGATCCAGGTCGCCGTCGCCCTCCACGTCCAGGGGCGCCACCGTCTGCACCGCGAGGCGGCGCAGGCCCACGGGGTTGGGGAGGGCGAACGCATCGGGGAGGTGGCGCCAGGTCCCAGGCTCGGCGTCTGTCCGCGTCCACAGACCGGCGAAGGCCTGCGCGCCACGGTACCGGCTCGTCTCCGACGCCACGATCTCCTCCAGCCCGTCGCCGTCCAGGTCCACGAACAGCACGAAGGCGGGGCGGTCGGCGAGGCGCTCCATGGGGAGGGGGATCGGCACGAAGCCGCCGACTCCGTCATTGCGGAACAGGATCGTTGACTCGTTGCTGCGGGTGGCGATGAGGTCGTCGAACCCGTCCCGGTCGAAGTCCACCACGGAGAGGCCGCCCAGGGTCAGGGTCCGGTGTCGGTCCACGAAGTCCTGGAGCAGGCGCTCGTTCTCGGCGCTGGTGCCGAAGGTGAGGCCGACCTCCATGGTCCGGTCCACGTAGCGCGCCGGGTCATCGCACTGGAGTCGCACCCCCGCGCCGAGGGGGTGGAGGTCACTCGCCTCACAGGGGTGAAAGCGCGTGAGGCGCCAGTCCTCACCCGGGGCGGTCTGCGCCTCAATCTCGGCGTAGAGGGTGACGTCCACGCGCTGGGCGGCGGGAGGTACGGCCGGTTTCGAAGGAGCCAGTGGGCCTCCCGGGGGTCTGACCTCGGATCGGATGCTGGAGGTCCCGTCGGCATCCTCCGGTTCGTCCGGATTGGCAGGCGGCTCAACTCCGGCCCACCGGAGGCGAACACGGCCGATGGCGCGCTCTCCGGCGGGCTCGAGCTCGAAGCGGTCGAGCTCCAGCTCCACGCGCGCCGGGCTGGCGGTCCGGGGCCCGAGCTGCCGGAGCCGTGAGACGAATTCGTCCGGATCCTGGGTGAAGTGGGCGCTCCCCTTCAGCCACCGGACCTCGATGCCCGCGGCGGGCTCGGCGGGCCCCGGCTCCCTGATCGTGCCCGCGAAGTCCCCTTCGTCGAGGCTGCGGCTGGCTCGCTCCAGGTCGCCGCGGGCGAGGGGCTCGAGGAGCAGCGCGAGCAGATCCTGCTCGAGGCGGAGCGCCTCGGGCTCGGAGCGATCCAGGTCCACGAGGTGTGCGACCGGTGGAACCGGGCGCGATGAGCCGGGCTCCTTTGATCCGCCGCCGCAGCCCGACAGGGGGGCCACGGCCAGGAGGACGGCGCCGAGGGCTGTGCCCTGGCAGGTGACGGAGGACTTGCGGGGGATCACGGAATGGAAGGTACGGGGCCCCCTTCGGAGCAGCTGGCGTGAAGTCTACAATCGCCCCCCATGGAGCAACGCGTCACAGCCCCCGCCTCGGGCCTCCTGAAGGCGACCCTCGTACTCTCACTCTTCGGGTGCGTGAGCCCCGCGGCTCCGCCCAGCGCCGGGCCCCAGCCGGCGCCTGTCGTCCGAGCGGAGCCAGGCGTGGCCACCGCTGCAGATGAGCCCGCCACGACGGCCGAGCCCCCGGCCGCGGCGCAGCCCGCGGCCGCGGAGTCGGACACTCAGGCGGCCGCGAGGCAGATGGCGGAGATGATCGGGCTGCTCCAGGAGTCCGAGGGCGCTCCGCTGATCGCGGCCTACGCCGAGGCGAACGGCGTGGGTGGGGCGGCCGAGATCCTGGTGCGCCTGGACCCCGAGCTCCGCAGCAAGCTGATCCGTGAGCTGCAGAGGTCCAACCCGGACGACGTGGCCGAGTACATGGAGGCCCTCGCCCTGGCCGCCGCCAGCGCAGACCGCTCCATCAAGCAGCTCCGCGAGGAGGCGAACCAGGTCATCGACGACTGGCACGCCGCCGCGGCCCGCGGCGACCGGGACGGCTACCTGGGGAGCATGGCGCCGGACGCTCGCTTCCTGGGCACGGACTCCACCGAACGCTGGGACCTGGCGCAGTTCACGAGCTACGTGAACGAGCACTTCAAGCCCGGGAGCGGCTGGACCTTCCTGCCGGACGAGCGCGCCCTGCAGATCTCCACCTCGGGGAGGTCGGCGTGGTTCGACGAGCGGCTCGCGAGCGAGAGCTACGGCGAGCTCCGCGGAACGGGGGTCCTCGAGCGCGTCGGGGACGCCTGGAAGGTGGCGCACTACAGCATGACCTTCACGGTGCCCAACGACGTGGCGGCGGACGTGGTGGAGGCGGTCAGCCGCTCCTCCCAGTGACCCCAGGACCCGCCTCCGCGGCGGGGTTCCCCAGGGCCCGGGAGGCGCTCCGGCTCCGGAACCAGAGCCACGCCGTCTGGACCAGCCCGGCGATGACGAAGGTGACCAGGGCCCAGTTCAGGCCCGAGACGCCGAGGTCGTCCGCGCGCAGGACGCCGAGCTCCAGGAGGCCCCACGCGAGCACGAAGTAGATCAGGACCGCCTCGGTGATGGGGCGGGTCTGGTGGGCGTGGACGAGGAGCCCCTGGAACCAGCTCTGGGCGACCTGGTAGGCGGGCATGAGCAGGCAGAGGGCGGCGCCCAGGCGGGCCATGGGGATCAGCTCCTCCGGGATGCGCTGGACCACGCCGAACCAGAGCCCCGAGAGGGGCGTGAAGGCCATGACCGCCAGCACCGCCGCGGTGATGGTCGCGAGCCCGAAGCCGAAGCGTCGCAGCGCCCGCGGGCCCCCGCCGAGGGCGACGAGGGTGACCACGACCTCATTGAAGGCCATGCCGACGCTGCGGGTGGTGAACACCAGAGAGTGGACGGGGCCCCATGCGGCCACCGAGTCCAGAGCCCGCGGCATGCGGTTCATCCCCGCGGCGCCGATGGGTTGAATGAAGAGCGCCACCAGCGGGGTGAGGGCGAGGGGCGTGTAGAACCGCAGGAAGCGCGCCATGTTCATGGCCTCGCCCTCGGGCTCCTCCCGCAGGGCCCCGTGGATCTCCTTGACCCGCCAGTGGGCGTAGAGGGCCTCGGCGGTGACCCCGGTGGCCACCCCGAAGCCCGCCACGGCGATCCCCGAGAGGCCCGTCCACACCCCGAGCCCGGCCAGGACCGCGGCGGTGGCCACGAGGCGAACGGCCGTCCCGACGCCCACGGCGCCGCTGCGCTCGAAGCGGATGAGGGCCCCTTGCTGGGTCCGCCGGTAGCCGATGGCCAGGGTCCACGGGGTCATGATCTGGAGCCCAACCCGGCCGGGCTCCAGCACGCGGGCGTCACAGCCCAGGAGCTCGAGCGCGACGAAGTCATAGAGCGGCGTGAACGCGATGAGGGCGTGGAGCAGGGAGAGCAGCACGCTGAGCACCACGCCGTAGCGGAGGACCGCCGAGTAGCGCCGCCAGGAGGTGGAGAGCCGCGTCGACGCGGCCAGCATCATGATGATCGGGCCCTCGATCACCAGGCTGATGGGGAAGACCACCGAGCTCCACGCGGCGAGGTTGATCTTGGCCTCGGGGAGGCGCGAGACGGACGCGATCACCAGGGTCGGCTCCATCGCCATCAGGACCCAGCTCGCCGCCAATGGCGCCCAGAGGCGGAGGACCCGGCGCACATCCACGGGCTTGTCGCCCGGAACGGGGTGGTCGGGGGGCGTGGGGGAGCTCAAGGGCGGAGAGGGTGCATCGGCGCCGGCCCCGAAGCAAGGCGAACCCGGCGCGCGCGCTGCGCGGGCCGGGTTCGCCTGGGGGGGATCGTCAGATGCCGCCGCCTTCGGGTGGCGGCGTCAACTTCAGGGGGACCGGGTCGACGGCCCCGCTGCCGGTCGCGCCCGATGGCGCGGCGCCTTCCTCTGCTTCCGCCTCGGGCTCGGGCTCGGGCTCGGGGGCGGGCTCCATCACGCCCTCGGGGCGCAGGCGGAAGCTGGTCTCCTTCCAGGTCGGCAGGGCGTACGCCCAGCCCTCCGTGGCGGCCCGGAGCTCGGCGAGCTCCGCCTCCAGGTCGGCGCGTGACGGCCCCTCATCCTCAACCTCGCCGGGGTCCTCCCCCGTGGCAGGGGCGGCGTCCTCGGCCTCGGGCGCGAGGTCGAAGGTCAGGCGCGACCAGGTGACCATGGTCTCGGGGTCGTCCGAGCTGGGGACCTTCATGGTCTCGACGCTGACCTGGAGGCCACCTTCCGTGGTGAAGCTCGCGTTGGAGATCGTCTCCTCCGGCCAGTCGAGGGAGTCCGCCTTGCGCACGTCATCGAAGCGGAGCCGCTGCAGGGCGCCCACCAGTTGCGCGGTGCCGGAGGGCGTCTTGGCGACCATGCCGTCCGGGATGTTCCGGACGACCATCTCGTTCTGCCCCATGTCCTCGCGGACCGCGACCACCTCCTCGCCGTCGGGGTGGGTGATGGTGGCCGCCGAGATCCGGCTGCGGTCGATGTTGAGGAACTCCTGGTTCACCCACCCCAGCGTCCGGGAGTCCACCCCGAGCTGGCCCGCGGCGAGGAACGTCTGCGGCCCCTCGCCGGGGAGGGTGTAGTACTGGGCGTCGGGCGTGACGCCCATCTGGGCCGCCGCGGGCTCGGCCCGGCTGGTGCGTTGGTTCCCGATCAGGACGGTCTCCACCGTCGCGCCGCTCGCGTCGCTCAGGGTGACCCGCACGGAGGACGACCCCTCGAGGTCCGGGGCCACGAGACCGAGGCGCTCGTGACGGTCCGCGTTGGCGGTCTTGGCCTCCAGGCGCCGGGCGTCCCGAAGGTCGAGGAGGAGGGTCCGGATCTTCTCCTCGTTCGCCGGATAGTCCGCGGCCTCCGAGAGGACCCAGCCGGCGTCCGTGGCGCGCAGGGTGGTCGGGCCGTTCGAGGTCTCGATGAGGATCCCGCGGACGTCGTTCACGCGCTCCACGAGGCCGGGCAGCAGCCGCTCCTCGAGGGTCGCCGGGCGCGAGTCCCGGTCGCGCCCCGCCTGGAGCGCGGCGGTGGCCGCGACGGTGGCGACCGTTGCGGCCCCGAGGATCAGGATGGTCTTCTGGTTCACGACTTGGCTCCTCCGCTCCGGGCGGATCGGGCGCCGGCCCGGCCCATGCGCACGCTGAGCGTCAGGGCCGCGAGGATGGCGGGGATGAGGAAGATGTTGAGGAGCTTCAGGCGGGTCCCGAGGGCGTCGATCTCCGCTCGCAGCTCGCGCTTGACCTCGCGCAGCTTGCGCCGGGTCTCGACCTGCTCGGCCCGGAACTCACGGATCTGCTCCTCCTGCTCCTCCGAGAGGATGAGGGCGCTGGAGGGGTCCTTGTCCCGCTGGAGCTGGTCCAGCCGGGCCTGGGTGTCGGCCAGCTTGGCCTCGAGCTCGACCTCCTCCGCGCGGTAGCGCTCCTGCGCCTCCAGCATGAGCGCCTCCTTGCGGGTGAAGGGCCGGCTGAACTCCGCGCGGCTCCGCAGGCTGATGAGGTCGCTGCTGCCGGACATGTTCTCGAGGGCGCTCACCAGCAGCGAGGCGTTGTCCACCTGGGGCTGCAGGCGGACGTTCCCGAAGATGTCCTGCATGGGCTGGGCCCAGACCGAGTCGTGGAGCATGTCCGCGTCGGCGAAGATCAGCGCGTTGAACGGCGCAGAGGACGCCGTGAGGTGCGGGTCATTGGCGTCCGCCTCTCCCTCAGGGGTCTCGGTCTCCTCGGCCGCGCCGGGCGCTCCATCGGGGAACGCGCTGCGCACGTTGCCGCTCACGCGCACTGCGATCGCGGTCTCGGGGGCGTTCTCGAGGAAGTTGTCCGCGACGATCTGCGGGTCGAGCGGCCCCATGAGCGACAGGGTGTCCACCGTGCCGCCCCCCGCTTCGGTGGTGGTGACCAGGGTCTCCACCTTCACGCCCTCGGGAGCGTCGTCCGCAGGGGAGAGCGCGCCCGGCAGGAAGAAGCGGAGCTTGTTCACCGGCGAGGTCAGGATGTCGTCGCCGTTGATGGTCTCGTCGGTGACCCCGAAGGCGAGGGGCATCTGCACCGGCTGGTTGGCGCGATCCCTGACGGTGAGGGCGCCGACGGAGTCGCCGACCACCCGGCTCGGGGTCAGCTCCACGCCCCAGGCGCGGAGCAGGTCGTCGATGCCGGAGTCGCTCGTGTTGTTGAGGGCGGCCATCGGGTCGCTCGACTGGCGCGCGGGGTCCAGGTAGCAGAAGGGGTCCACGAAGGCGACGACCTTGCCGCCGGCGAGGGCGAACTGGTCGATGGCGTAGCGGCCCTCGGAGGTCAGCCCCTTGGGGTGCACCAGCAGGAGGAGGTCGATCTCAGCGTCGAGCTCGGTGAGCGTCGTCGGGTCGAGGTCCACGATCTCGTAGCGGCGCTCGATGAGGTCCAGGATCGGCCAGGGCGGCAGCTGCTGGGGAGGCTGGCCGGGCTGGGCCGCGGGCTGGGAACCGCCGCGGAGGGGCAGGGAGGAGATGATCCCCACCAGGGGCAGCGAGGGGTTCTCGAGCCGATCGATCATCTCGGTCAGCTCGTACTCTAGGAAGCTCTCCCGGCGCGGATCGAGGACGGGCAGGACCTCCTCGTCGTCCACCGAGTTCGTCCCCACGATGCCCATGTAGAGCCGATCGCCCTCGGCGTTGGCGACGCGGCCCTGGATGCCGTAGCCCACCGCGAGCTCCTCGGCCTCCGAGTAGGGCTCGGGGTCGATGATCTCGAGCCTGAGCTGGCCGCCGGAGAGGGCCACGTACTCCTCGAGCATCTCGCGGACGCGCTCGGCGTAGCTGAGCAGCGGCGGCGCCTCGGTCGCCACGGACTTCGCGAAGAAGAACCGCAGGGTGATGGGCTCCTCGAGGCCCCCGAGGATGTTGCGGGTCCCCTCGGAGAGCGTGTAGAGACGCTGCTCGGTGAGGTCGGCGCGGACGCCGCGCAGCAGCGGGCTCGCCAGGAGGTTGAGGGCGAGGAAGAGGGCCGCCGCGAGCAGCAGGCCGAGGGTGGTGTTTCTGGGGTTCATCGTGCGTCAGTCCGCTTTCTTTTGGTCAACGATGACGGCGCTCCCGAAGAGGAAGAGCGCGATGACGGAGAGGAAGTAGAGGACGTCGCGGGCGTCGACGACGCCGCGGGTGATGGCGTCGAAGTGATCGAGGAAGGAGAGGTTCCTGATCGACGCGACGAACCACTCGGGCGCCCAGCCGCTGATGGCGTCGGTGACGGCGGGGAAGCCGGCGAGCACGAACAGCAGCGAGGCGGTGAAGGTCAGCACGAACGCGCTCACCTGGTTCTTGGTGAGGGCGGAGAGGGCGGAGCCCACCGCGAGGAAGCCGCCGGCCATGAGGAAGCTGCCCACGTAGCTCGCGAGGATCACGCCGTTGTCCGGCTCGCCGAGGTAGTTGACGGTCAGCCAGTTGGTCGACGTGAGGACCAGGCCGAGGCCGGTGAAGGCCCAGGCGGCCAGGAACTTCCCGAGGACCGCGCCGCCGGTGGAGATCGGCAGGGTCATCAGGAACTCGATCGTGCCCGAGCGGCGCTCCTCGGCCCACAGGCGCATGGAGAGCGCCGGGATGAGGGCCAGGTACAGCCACGGATGGAAGGTGAAGAAGCCGCGCAGGTCGGCCTGCTCCATCTCGTAGTAGCCCCCGAGTTGCCAGGTGAAGACGCCGGCGAGGATCAGGAAGATCACGAGGAAGACGTAGGCCACCGGGGTCCCGAAGTACCCCGCCAGCTCACGTCGGAAGACGGTCATGGTTCCACGCATGTCAGGCTCCTTGGGCGCTCTCGCCGGTGGTCACGGTGCGGAAGACGTCATCCATGTGCCCGCGGTCCACCGCGAGGCTGACGAGGTCCCACTCGGCGCCCGCCGCGACCCGCTGGACGTCCTCGAGCAGGGGGGCCTCCGAGGCCGGGAAGACCACGAAGCGGGTCTCCTCGGACACCTCGACCACCTCACCCACATGGGAGACGGAGCCGAGCTCGCCGAGGGCGCGCTGGGCCTCGGTGGCGTGGACGCTCGCCACGGCCACCTCGATGGCGCCGGCGTAGCGCGACCTGCCGCGGAGCTCCGCCGGGGTCCCGTCGAACTTGATGCGGCCCTGGGCGACGATCATCGCGCGGGTGCATACGGCCTCCACCTCCTCGAGGATGTGGGTGGAGAGCACGATCACCTTCCCGGCGGACATGGCCCGGATGAGCTCGCGGACCTCGTGCTTCTGGTTGGGGTCGAGCCCGTCGGTGGGCTCGTCGAGCACCAGCACGTCGGGGTCATGCAGGATGGCCAGGGCCAGCCCGACTCGGCGCTTGAAGCCCTTGGAGAGGGTCTCGATGCGCTGGTCCATGACGGCCTCCAGGTGGACCAGCCGGCAGACCTCGTCGATCCGCTGGGCGAGCCGGTCCGCGGCCATCCCCCGGGCCTGGCCCACGAACCGCATCATGGAGCGCGGGTTCATGTCCGGGTACAGCGGGGCCCCTTCGGGCAGGTATCCGATGCAGGCCTGGGCGCCCGCGGCGTCCGTGAGCACATCGTGGCCGCAGACGCTGATGGCTCCCGAGGTGGGGGTGAGGAAGCCCGTGACCATCTTCATGGTGGTGGACTTGCCGGCTCCGTTGGGCCCGAGGAAGCCGAGGACCTCGCCGGGTTGGACCCGGAAGGTGAGGTCATCGACTGCCGTGATGGGGCCGAACCTCTTGGTCAGGTTCTTGATCTCGATCATGGCGCGAGAGGGGGTGCTCTGTCGCTATTGGAGGGGGGGCCTCTCGCGGACGGGAGGCCTGATGCGCGTCGCTACGCCCCCGGGCTGGAGGCGTTGGCGACGGGAGAGAATATTCAGAGAGGGGGGGCGGGCGCCACAGGGGTCTTGGTTCGGTGTCAGGGCCCGCCCGGAGCGGCTGGGAGGCCGCGGAGGGCAGGGGCGCCCCCGATCCGGGATCCCCCTTCAGGTGACGCGGCGCCCGGAGCCGATACCCAGTCCATGAGAGCGCCCGACCGTGTATTGGTCTCGATCCCTTCGATCCCCGAGGCCGCCACCGGCGAGATCGAGTCGGTCAGGTCGGATCCCGCCGGGCTCCACCTCGTGGTGCGCTATCCCGCCTCCGACGCCCCCGTCCTGCCGGTGGGCCGCACCGGCGAGGTCCGGGTCCAGCACGGCGCTTCGGGCCAGGACCTCGTCCTCCTGGGCAAGGTCTCCCAGCGTGAGGACACCGATCAAGGGCGTCGCTACCACTTCCAGCTGGGCGCCAGGGCGCGCCAGGCCCTCGCCCCGATCTTCGAGCCCCGCCGCACGGATCGGGTCACCCTCGATGGGGAGGTGACCGTGACCCTCGAGGTCGGGGGCGGCCGTGGCCCCGTGGAGGGCACGGCCCTGGACCTCTCCACCTGCGGGGGCTGCGTCGAGGTCCCCTGGGAGGCCGAGGCCGCGCTCCAGGGCCTCGAGCTCGTCGAGGTGACCCTCCGCGCCGAGGGACGGGCGGAGCCGCTGCGATTCGGTGCCCGCCTGAGGAGCCGACGCCTGGGCAAGGGGGTGATCCTCCTGGGCCTCGAGTTCGAGGCCCTCTCGGGCCTCCCCGGCGCCTCGCCGGAGGCGCAGCTGGAGGACTGGGTGAGGGCCTTCATCCAGGGGTCCAAGGGGCCCGCCGCCGACGCCCGCCGGAGCGCCTGACCCCCTCAGGGGCGCCAATCGAGCCTGCCCTTGCGCACTGGGGGTGGATCTTGGCACCTTCACGGCTGCGCATCCCGGCCCCGGTTGCGCGGACTTGGGGCCCGTCAACCGCGCGGAGGGGGAGATGTTTGGCCGATCCAAGAAGCGTGAGCTGAAAGCTGCGGAGACCCTGGCTGCCGAGGTCAAGGCGCAGCGAGAGGTGACGCAGGAACTCGTGGAGCGCTACGAACAGCGCACCAAGAAGACGGTGCAGGCCATCGAGGCCGCCAGCAAGGCCCGCGAGCAGCGCGACGAGTACCGCCGCGTCCTCGCCGCGGCCATCGCGAGCGAGCGCCGCCAGGAGCTCCACGTGACGGGCCTCGAGCGGGAGCTCAAGGAGGTCAAGGAGAGCGTGCTGGCCGAGGCCCGCGCCCGCGGCGCCGCCGAGTCGGCGAGCGAGAGCGCGCGGGCGAGGGTCGCCGAGCTCGAGGCGGAGCTGCGCGCGGCCGCGCTCCAGCTGGAGAAGGAGCGCGGAGACGCCGCCGACCGCGCCTGGGCCGAGCGCGAGGCCGCGCGGGCCGAGATGGTGCAGCTGGTGTCGAGGAGCCGTGATGACGCCCGGACGCTCACGGCCGAGGTCAGGCGTGCACTGGGATGGATGGGCATGGGGGCCCGGGACGCGGACGGGCATCCGACCGATGACCCTGCCGTGCAGTCCGTCCTGCGCCAGCGTGGCAAGGTGCTCGCGGGCCTCGCCCTCGGGGCGGCGCTCGTCGGCGTCGGGCTCACGCCTGCGGCCCTGCTGGCGGCCATGGACGCGGAGCGGGCGGCGTACATCCAGCTGGCCTCGGGCGCGTCCCCCTGGCAGCTGATCCTCGGGGCGCTCGGGTGCTTCGGCGCCGCCGTCTTCCTCTATGGTCGCGCCATCCATGACCTGCGATCGCCCGCTCCACGGGAGGACCTGGGAGCCCCGGCCGCGGCCGGGGAGCCGGCTGTTCCGGCGCCGGCGGCGTCGGAGGAGGAGCACCCTGCGCCCTCGAGCGTGGAGCCTGAAGCTGAGCCTGCGGCGGAGATTGCGGCCGAGCCCGCGGTTGAACCCGCGGCCGGGGGCGAAAGAGAGGAAGGCGACGATGCGGAGCGCGACCGCCTCACCTGAGCGGACCAAGGACGGCGGCGCCCGTCGACCGGTGACCACGGTTCACGACGTCGACTAGACTGGCGCCATGCTGGTCACCCTCTCCGCGCTGATGCTCGCCCTGGTCCCCGGCCCTGCGCCCGTTCAGGTCCCTAGCGCCGAGGGGCAGCCTCAGATCACCAGGGCCACGGTGCCCGCGCCCAATGGCTCGCTGCTGCCCCTCGTCGAGTCCGTGCCGGACGGCGGGAGCCCAACCTGGCCCCAGACGGTGGCGGAGTCCAGCGGGTTCACCAGGAGCTCGACCACGGCGGAGGTGATCGCCTTCCTGGAGTCGCTCGACCCCCTCCCGCGCGGCGGCTGGCTCCAGCGCCGCGTCATCGGCCGGACCACCGAGGGGCGGGACCTGGTCGCGGTCACGGTGACCGCTCCGGGGTCGGCCGAGGAGGTGGCGGCGCGGCCCGCGGTCCTGGTGAACGCCAATATCCACGGCGGCGAGATCGAGGGCAAGGTGGCGGTCCAGCTCCTGCTCCGCGAGTTCGCCGTGGGGTACCACCGCCACCTGGCCGAGCGGCTCCGGCTGACCTTCGTGCCGGTCTACAACGCCGACGGCAACGACCGCATTGCGCGCACCAACCGGGTCACCCAGAACGGGCCCGACGGGGGCGTGGGGGAGCGGCCGAACGCCATGGGCCTCGACCTGAACCGGGACTTCGTCAAGGTCGAGTCCCCGGAGGCGAGGGCGCTGACCGGGCTCGTGAACGAGCTGCGGCCCATCGCGTTCATGGACCTGCACACCACGAACGGCTCCTACCACGGCTACGACCTGACCTACTCGCCCAGCCTCTCGCCCAACGCGAACCCGGCGCTCGACGCCTACGTGCGAGGCGCGCTGCTCCCCGGGGTGCGCGAGCGCCTGCGCCTCGCGCGCTTCGAGGTCTTCGACTACGGCAACTTCGAGTACCCGCCCCGCAAGCGCGGGTCCCGTGGCAACCGCGGCGACCCCGTGGCCTGGTCCACCTACGACTCCCGGCCGCGCTTCGGGACGAACCTGATGGGGCTGCGGGACACCGTCTCGATCCTGTCGGAGGCCTACAGCTACCTGCCGTACCGCCGCCGGGTGGAGGCGACCTACGCCTTCACGCTCGCGAGCCTGCAGCGCATCGCGGACGGTCGGGGGGCCATTCAGGAGCTGATCGACGCCTCGCGGGCGGCGCGGGTCGACGCGAACGGTGAGGTCACATGGATGCTCGGCGTGGACTGCGAGCTCGCGCCGGGGCGCGAGGCCCCGGTCCGCGTGAGCGAGATCGACACCGTCGAGGTCGACCTCGACCCGGAGAAGCGGGGGATGCAGGCGGGCACCCGCCGCGTCGCGCGGGGCCTCGAATCCGTGCGCGTGGTCGAGATGGAGGTCCGGGATCGCTTCCAACCGACCCGCATGGCGGAGGTCGGCCGGTGCTTCGTGCTCGCTGATCCTCCGCAAGACGTCCTCGACGCCCTTCGCGTTCACCTCGGAGAGGGGGGCGGCCTGCGCCTGCTCGCAGAGGACGTCGAGCTGGATCTGCGCCGCTTCACCGTGTCCTCGGCGGACCGCGCCACTCGCCCGTTCCAGGGGCACCGCGAGGTCTCGGTGGAGGGCGAGTGGAGCAGTCGGGTGACGAAGGTCCCGGCGGGGGCGGTCCTGGTGCCGTGCACCCCGCTCACGGCCCACCTGCTCCACCCCGAGAGCGACGACTCCTTCACCACATGGAACTTCTTCGACCACGCCCTGTTCGAGGGCTCGCCCGAGGACGCCTGGTCCGGCGCTCCCCGTGAGGGCGTGCTCCACCCCGTGGCGATCAGCCGCGTCGCCATTGGTGAGCCCGGGCGCTGACCCCGCGGCCGGGACAGGGTGGGGGGTGGCACGCCCGCCTGGATTCGAACCAGGGACCGTCCGCTTAGAAGGCGGGTGCTCTATCCAACTGAGCTACGGGCGCATGTGGTCGGGGTGACTGGACTCGAACCAGCGACTCATAGCACCCAAAGCTACGCCTCTACCAACTGAGGTACACCCCGACGGACCCGGAGCGTAGCCCAATCTCGGCCGGGGGCCTAGGGAGCCGCGCGGCATCGGGGCGCCATCCCATGAGATGTCCCGGGTCCTCCTCCTGGTCCTGGGCAGGATCGCGTGGCCGCGCGGAAGTCGGGCGGATACCATCTCTGCCGAGCGAAGCTCTCTCCGGCCCCCTCTTTCACATCTGCAGACGCGCCCCATGTCCGATTCCACCCATTCGATGAAGGTCCTCGTGATCGGCTCCGGCGGCCGAGAGCACTCGCTCTGCTGGAAGATCGGCAAGTCGCCCATGGTCTCGGAGGTCATCTGCGCGCCGGGCAACGCCGGTATTGGTGACGTGGCGAGGATCGCCCCGGTGGCGGCGGACGACCTCGCGGGTCTCATGGCGCTGGCGGAGGCGGAGCGCCCCGGGCTCGTGGTGATCGGTCCCGAGGATCCCCTCGCCGCCGGGCTCGCCGATCGCATGCGCGACGCGGGCTTCCGCGTGTTCGGACCGGGTGCGGAGGGCGCGCAGCTCGAGGCCTCGAAGGCCTTCTCCAAGGACCTCATCGAGCGGCACCGCATCCCCACCGCCACGGCCCGCAGCTTCGACCGTTCGGGTCAGGCCAAGGGCTACCTGGAGAGCTGCACCACCTGGCCGCAGGTGGTCAAGGCCGACGGGCTCGCGGCGGGCAAGGGCGTCTACATCTGCCATGACCTCGCCGAGGCGAAGGTCGCGGTGGACGGGATCATGGAGGAGGGGCGACACGGAGAGGCCGGCGCGCAGATCCTCATCGAGGAGTTCCTCGTGGGCGAGGAGGCCAGCGTCTTCGCGATCACCGACGGCGACGCGGTGCTCGTGCTCGAGCCGGTCCAGGATCACAAGCAGGCCTTCGACGGGGACCAGGGGCCGAACACCGGTGGCATGGGCGTGTACTCGCCGGTCCCCGAGCTGAGCAAGCGCATCTACAAGCAGATCGAGCAGCACGTGCTGCTGCCCTCGATCCACATGCTGCGCCGTGAGAAGATCCCGTTCCGTGGCGTGCTCTTCATCGGGCTCATGCTGACGGAAGGCGGGCCGCGGGTCATCGAGTACAACGTCCGCTTCGGGGATCCGGAGTGCCAGGCGCTCATGCGCCGGCTGAAGAGTGACATCGTGCCGATCCTCATCGCCACCGCCGACGGGACGCTCTCCGAGATCGAGAGCCCCGAGTGGGACGGGACCACTTGCGTGGGGGTAGTGGCCGCCGCGGAGGGCTACCCGGAGTCGCCCCGCAAGGGAGACGAGATCATGGGCCTCGAGGAGGCGGCCGCGGTCGAGGGCGTCGAGGTGTTCCACGCGGGCACCAAGCTTCACCGCAACCTCGACGGGGACGAGGAGGTGGTCACCAACGGTGGCCGCGTGCTGACCATCACCGCCATGGGGTCCACGGCGGACGTGGCCCGGGAGCGGGCCTACGAGGCGTACGGCAAGATCCGATACGACGGCAAGTTCTGCCGGACGGACATCGGCCGGCGCCGGGAGGCGCGCAAGGAGGCCACCTCGCGGGCGTGAGTGCCGTCGAGGAGTGCCACGGGCAGCGCCTGCGCCTCGGCGTGGGGATCTGCGCCCTCGACGAGGAGGAGGGGCTCGGGCGGCTGCTCCCGCGCCTGATGGGAGAGGGGCCGGACCGGGCCGACGTGGTGGTGGTCGCCGATGGGGGCTCGGCCGACCGCTCCCGTGAGGTGACCCGGGAGAACGGCGCCCTGCTGCTGGAAGGGGCGCGCGGGCGCGGCCCGCAGCTGGTGGCGACCGCCGAGCGACTCCTGGAGGAGGGCGTGGACGTGCTCCTCTTCCTGCACGCCGACAGCTTCCCCGGCGACGGGGCGCTGGCGGTCGTCCGGGACGCCTTCGCGGACCCCCAGCTTGTGGCCGCGGGCATGAAGCAGCGCGTGGACGCGGCGGGGCGAGTGTTCCGCTGGATCGAGCGGGCGGCCGATCGACGGGTCCGCCGCGGGATGGTCTTCGGGGACTCAGCGCTCTCCGTCAGGGCGTCGGAGTATCTCGCGGTGGGGGGCTTCGAGCCCCTGCCGCTCTTCGAGGACGTGGAGCTCTCCGATCGGCTCCGTCGCCGCGGCCCGATCCGGCTCCTCGAAGGGGCGGAGATCCTCGTGTGCGCTCGGCGGTGGGAACAGGAGGGGGTCTTGCGGTGCACCCTCAGAAACTGGATCCTCAGGGCGCTGCATCGCTCAGGTGTGGCGCCGCGACACCTCGCCCGGCTCTACCGCCCCTTCCGGCGTGCATCCGCGCGGTGACCGCTCGCGCTCCCCTCCCAAGGCCCTCAGCTGCTTCCAGCAACTCGACTCAGATGAACAGTCCCATGGATCAGAGCGCCATCGAGCGGCGCTTCGACGAGTTCCTCCGAACCGAGAGCCTGAAGATGACGCCCCAGCGTCGACGCATCTTCGAGAAGGCCTTCGAGGTCCATGACCACTTCAGCGTGGAGCGCATGTACGAGTGGCTGAAGGGGGAGGACGGACCTGCCGTCTCCCGCGCCACCGTCTATCGCACCCTGGAGGTGCTCGAGCGCGGGGGCTTCATCGAGGCGGTAGAGACCGGCCGCGGCGAGGTCGTCTACGAGCACGTGCTCGGCCACGAGCACCACGACCACATGATCTGCGTCATGTGCAAGCGCATCGAGGAGTTCCAGGACGAGGAGATCGAGGCCCTCCAGCGCAAGAACGCGGAGCGCCTCGGCTTCGTCATGACCGGGCACATGCTCCGGCTCTCCGGGATCTGCGGGGACTGCGCCGATGAGCTGCGCGAGGACGGCCGCCTCGAGGAAGAGGTGGCCCGCCTCCGCTGATGGACGGCGCAGCGGTCCCCGGACCCTTGCGCGAGCGCGGCTTCAGTTGAGGTCGCGGACCAGGCTGTCCCGGACGCTCGTCGCGATCTCGTCGCTGTAGACCAGGTAACGCTTCGCGGCGACGCGGATCCGCGTCTGGTTGGCGTCGTAGGTCTCGACCTGGACGGTGACCAGGGCGCTGTCCACGTAGGTCTGGATCGTGCGCATGTCCTCGTCGACCTCGATCAGGTCCGACGTCATGTGGGACATGGTGTCCTTCGCGCAGGCCCAGGTGAAGTCGAGCCCGTGGGGGACGACGCTCGACTGGGCGTTGTCGACGAACTCGTCGTTGATGACGATCGCCGCTCCGACGACCGCCACGGGGGCGCACGACGGCAGAGCCGACGCGCCGAGAAGACCAATAAGGGCGGCCGCAGCCGCCGGGAGAGAGATGCGCCTCATGATGAGCGCGACTATAGAGAAGCGCCCATGGCCGATTCCACCAGCGCCCGGTAGAAGGCGAGGCCTTCCCCCTCGGATCGGCTGGCGGGGAGCCGGGTCCACGTGGGGTGGGCCCAGGGGTCGAGGTTGCGCTCGGGGTGCGGCATCAGCCCCAGGACCCGTCCGGTGGGGTCGCAGATCCCCGCGACGTTCCCGGCGGCCCCGTTCGGGTTGGCCGGGTACCCGACCTCACCGCCGTCCTCGCTCACATAGGTCAGGGCGATCTGGCCCGCGGCCCTGAGCCGTTCGAGGGCGGCGTCATCGGTGACCGCGAAGCGCCCCTCCCCGTGGGCCACGGGGCAGGGCATCCGGTCTCCGGCCTTCAGCCAGGTGCACCGGCTCTCCTGGGCCTCCAGCGTCACCCAGCGGCACTCGTAGTGGTTGGAGGCGTTGGCGAAGAGGGCCACGGAGCGCTCGTTCGGAGCGGCGTCCGGCTCGAAGAGCCCCGACTCCACGAGCACCTGGAAGCCGTTGCAGACCCCGAGGATCAGGCCCCCTCGGTCCACGTGGCTCCGGAGGGCCTCGCCCAGGTGGTTGCGCAGGGAGGCGCCCCACACGCGGCCCGCGGCGAGGTCGTCGCCGTAGCTGAAGCCACCGGCGAAGACGAGGACGCCGTAGCCCTCCAGCCGGCCTGGTTCCCGGACGGCCACGTCGCTCCGGAGGAGGTCGGCGTCCGCCCCGCCCATCCTCAGGGCCCTTAGAGTCTCGTCCTCGCAGTTCGTGCCCGGTCCACGGAGGACGAGCGCCTTGGGTCGTGTCGCGGTGGTCGTCATGGTGCTTGCAGGCGGGCGCGTGGCCCGCGAGGTCCAGATTCTGCGCTCTGGACCGGCCCCATGCGAGTCAGAGCAGCAGGATGCGCTCGGCGGCGGCCAGAAGGTCGTCCACGGCGTCCACGTAATGGCCGGACGACTCGGCCTTGCGGGCCTGCTCGGCCCCCTTCCCTGTCCGGACGAGCAGCCCCATGACGCCGATCCGCTCCCCGGCCTTCAGGTCCCGCATGGAGTCCCCGACGCACCAGGATCGCTCCAGGCTGATCCCGAGGGTCGCGGCGGCCTCGAGCATCATCCCGGGGCGCGGCTTGCGGCAGGAGCAGTTGGCCCGGTAGCCCGGGCGCCCCTCCGTGGGGTGGTGAGGGCAATAGCCGATCCAGTCCAGCTCAACGCCCTCTGCGGCGAGGAGGGCCCGGAGGCGGTCGTGGATCTCGGCGAGCCGGTCCTCGTCGAGGAGGCCGCGGGCGACCCCGCTCTGGTTCGTCACCACGCAGAGCAGGTAGCCGGCCTCCTTCAGGCGCCGGAGGGCCTCCGCGGCGCCCGGCAGGAGCTCGAGGTCGGCGGGGTCAGCGAGGTAGTCCACCTCGCGATTGATGGTGCCATCCCGGTCGAGGAAGACGGCGGCGTGCTCGGGCAACGTCTCAGCGATCCCCTTCACGGGAGCGGGTCATCTGCACGTGGATGCGGTGGGGCATCTCCCCGTCCCGGTTCTTGATGGGGAAGAAGAAGTCCTTCCCGCTGAGGAAGATCGGGAACGGCCACGAGGTCAGGTTCGTGAAGCTGTCCATGTAGAAGATCACCAGGTCCCGCTCCCCGATCTTCCAGCGCCGGGTCTCCGTGCGGTAACCCTCGAGCCGGAACTCCACCTTGTGCGGTTCATCCGGGAGCTGGATCCGCGTCGGGGTCGAGAGCCCGACGCTCACGCCGTCGATGAACACCTCGGCGCCCGGCGGGCTGGAGTCCAGGACGATGGGCCGGCGGGCGGCGATGCAGGCGGTGAACAGCGGGACGGCCGCGAGCAGCAGCAGCGTGTTCCGGGTCCGGCGCAGGAGGGAGTGAGGGGCCATGGTGCAGATTCTGGGGCGGACCGGCGCCAATGGCCAGCCACGACTTGTCTCGGTCAGCGGACCGCGCCGCCTTGACGAACTCCCGGACTCTCGCGGGGGCCCTCGAGTCCCCCAAAGGGACTTCCCGCGCGAAGGGGCTTCTGGGCTCCTGAGGGGGGCCAGCGGGGGACGATGGCAAATTCGGCTGGATCCCGCTGTCCCCAAAGCGATCATGCCCAACCCGATGGCCTCACCGCTGACCTCCTCCGCCGACTCGACCGGGTCTGAACGCGCGTCCGGCCCGCCGCCCGCCGTCGAGGCGGAGTCCTCGAGGGTCGGGCTCGGCCTGCTGCTCGTGGCGCTCGTGCTTGGGCTGCTGCGCTTCGCCCGGCTGGGCGAGTGGAGCCTCTGGTTCGACGAGGTGCTGACCTGGGGGGATAGCCACGACTTCCCCGACGGCCTGGTGAACCGCGCCGGCTACTGGCTGGTCCGGCAGTCGGTCGAGTGGGCCGGCGGCGAGCCCACGGAGTTCAGCCTGCGGCTACTCCCGGCGGTCGCCGGATACCTGGCGATCCCCCTCGCCTTCTGGGCCTTCCGGCCGCTCGCCGGTTCCACCCGGTCAGGCATGGCCGCCCTGCTCCTCGCGGTGAGCGCCTGGGAGCTCCAGTGGTCCCAGACGGCGCGCTTCTACACCTTCGTTCAGCTGACCTCCCTGGCGGGGGCCGGGCTCACGATCCGAGGCCTCCTCGCCGGGCGCTGGCCCGTGGTCACCGCCGGGGTCCTCGTGGCCGCCAGCGGCGTCTTCTTCCACCTGCAGGGGGCCCTGGTGGCGGCGGCGCTCCTGGGGGCGGCGGCGGTCGCGCCGCCGCTGCACGGGGGCGAGCAGCGGGTCTTCGGTCGCGCGGCGGCGATCACCGTGCTCCTCCCCGCGCTCGTGGGCGCCCCGTGGGTTTACGGGGCGTGGTCGAGGTATCAGGAGACCAAGGCCGTCGCCGATCCCCTGGGGTCCATGGTGCACTTCGCGCTCTCCACCGGGTGGTACGTGACGCCGGCGCTCGGGGCGGCGGCGCTCGCGGCGGTCCTCCTCCTGCTCCGGGAAGGGGACGCCCGCGGGAGGCTCGTGCTGGTCGTGGTTCTGCTCGGGGCGGGCGCGCTCGTCGGCCTGTCCGCGGCGGCCACCGTCTCCGCCCAGTATCTCTTCTCGTTCTTCCCCTTCATCGCCCTCCTCGCGGCCTGGCCCCTGGGGAGCCTCGAGGTCGGGCGGCGCCCCGTGCTGGGGGGGGCCATCGTCGTGGCCCTCGCCCTCCCACAGCTCGCGGGTTCAGCGCTCTACCTGACCTCGGAGCGCGGCCAGCGCCCCCGATGGCGCGACGCGGCCGAGTTCGTGGCCGCGAACCGGCAGGAGGGCGAGGCCGTCCTCTCGGACCCCGCGGCCGTCGTGGAGTTCTACCTCGGGGACCGGGACCCGCGCCGGGTCCGCAAGTCCGAGGACGTGGTGCTCTTCGACGCGTACAACCCCTGGTTCGTCCGGCGCGAGGTCAAGAGCGGCAAGTCCGTCTGGCTCGTCCTGAGGAACGACAACCTGATGACCTACGAGCCCGCGCTCCGGGCCAGGTTCAAGGCGTACGTGCAGGAGCACTTCAGGCTCCTCAAGCAGTTCCCCGTCCACGTGACCGGCCGGGACCTGTCGGTGGACGTCTGGTACCACAAGTAGGGCTGGCGCCCCTCGGCGAGGGGGGGCTCAGGCCCTGGACACGAAGTCGCCGGTTTCGGTGTTGACCTTCACCTTGTCGCCCGCGTGGACGTGCAGGGGCACCCGGATCTTGAAGCCGGTCTCCAGCACAGCGTCCTTCTTGATGTTGGTGGCGGAGTTGCCCTTGACCGCTTGCTCAGCCTCGGTGACCTCGAGGACCACCTGGGTGGGCAGCGCGATGGACACCGGGGTGGTCTCGTGCCAGGTGATCTCCACCTCCTCGGACTCCCTGACGAAGCACATCTTGTCCTCCGCCATCGACTTCTCGAGGTTGAACTGGTCGAAGGTCTCCGAGTCCATGAAGACGAAGTCGCCGGTCGCCTCCTGGTAGAGGTACTGGGCCTTCTTCCTGTCCAGGTAGGCCACCTCGAACTGGTCGCCAGCCGCGGGGCGGAAGGAGCCTGTCCCGCCAGACTGGAGGTTCGTCGTCTTGACCTGGATGATCGCTCGCCAGTTCCCCGGCGTGCTGTGGCTGTAGTCGGTGATGAGGAGGAGCTGGCCATCCTTGAGGAGGACCTGTCCCTTGCGCAGTTCGGTCGCCTTGACGTTCATCTGGATCTTGGGTGGAGCACGCCCGTCATGGGGCCTCCTGCGGACAGGCAGGGGCCGGGACGCTGACGGAGAGCATAGCCGGGCGGGGCACGCTGCGCCTCCCGCACCCCGCAGACCTCAGTATTGACGCCTCTGGGTTGAGGACGCGATGTCGAGGGCCTTGCGGTACTTGGTCACTGTCCGTCGGGCGATCTTGATGCCGTCGGAGTCCTCCAGGGCCTTGGCGATTCCCTCGTCCGACAGGGGCCTGGCGGGATCCTCGGCGGCGACGATGGCCTTGATGCGCTCCTTGATGGAGATCTGGCTGGTCGCCTCGCCGGAGGACTTGGTTGTGCCGCCGGTGAAGAAGAACTTCAGAGGGAAGATCCCGCGCGGCGTCTGGGCGTGCTTCCCCGCCACGCCCCTGGACACGGTCGAGATGTGGACGCCGATCTCGTCGGCGATCTCCTGCATGCGGAGCGGCTTCAGCGCCTCCTTGCCGCGCTCGAGGAAGCCCCGCTGTCGCTCGAAGAGGGCGTTGGAGATCCGCTCGAGGGTCGACTGCCGCTGGGCGAGGGCGTCGATGAACCAGCTCGCCGCCTCCAGCTTCTTCCGCGCCCACTCCCGCTCCTCGGCGTCTCCTTCCTTGAGGAGCTTCCGGAAGGCCTGGGTCTGATACATCGGGCTCATGCGGAGGCTCGGGGTCCGCTCACGGTCCAGGCGGACCTTGATGGTCCCGTCCTCCTCGTCGAGTTCCACCATCACCTCGGGATGGATCACCTCCGCCGTGGTCTCGCCGAAGCCTGCGCCCGGCGACGGGTCGAGCCCCTGCAGGAGCTCGATCGCGGCCTTGACCTCCTCGATGTCGTGGCCCGTCGAGCGAGCGATCTGGGGCAGGCGGTTCGCGCGGACGTCGTCGAGGTGTCGCTCCACCAGCTGGCGCATCAGAGGGTTCCAGAGCCCCTTGCCCGGGAGCTGAAGCAGCAAGCACTCCCGCAGGTCGAGGGCGCCGAGGCCGGGGTGCACGGCCTCTCGGAGTCGCTCGAGGGCGTCGCGCACCTCGTCCTCGGTGACGATCATCAGGTCATCGGCCGCGGGCTCCTCCCCTTCACCTGCTCCGGCGATGGGCGCCGCGGGCTCCTCCTCGGCGAAGACCGAGCCGGAGCCGCTGCTCTCCGCCTCGTCGAGGATCGCCTCCGCCCCCTGGGTCCCGAGGGCTCGCTGGACCTCGCGGGTGAGCTCATGGGCGAGGGTGGACGGGGTCTCGGTGAGGTATCCGCGCTCGTCCAGGGACCACACCACGTACTCGAGGACGGTCCGCTCACGGTCGCTCAGCTCCAGGGCGCTGAGCTGGTCCAGGATGTCGGCGGCGAGGGAGCGCGCGCCCTCAGGCGCGTTCAGCATGGCCTCGTACTTCCGGTCGCCCTCCTCGCCCCCTGCGGCGCGCGGCGGGCCGCCGTCTCCGAAGTCCCGATCGATGCGCTCGAGGTAGTCGAGCATCGCGTCGGCCCCATCGGATGCGGGCCCGGCGTCCGCGCGCTCGACACGGGCCTCGGTGCCGCCGCCGTCGGCGGAGTCCGCGCCGTCGTCGCTCGCCCCGTCGCCGTCGGGCTCGACGACCTCGAGGAAGGGGTTCTCCGTGAGCTCCTGCTCGATGCGCTCCGACAGCTCCAGCAGCGGGAGCTGCAGGACCTGCATCGCCTGGATCATCTGCGGCGACTGGATCAGTCGCTGCTCCATGCGGGCGGATTGATTGAGGCCGAGCTTCAAGGGATGAGGGCGGGCGGATGCGCGCGGTCCCAGCCTAACGACCCGCGTGGTCGCCTATACCCCGGACCTCTCAGCGATCGTCGCCCGATGGATAACTCCAGGAGGCCGTGACCCCGACGTCGGGCTGCTGTTGGCGCTCCGCAAGGAGCCTGAGCGGGAAGGAACGGTGGCTCCGAACGGGAAGCTGCAGTCGCCCGCTGTCGCCGTTGCCCGGGGCGTGCTCGCGGGTGCCCGACAGGCCCAGCCGGATCCCGTGGCCCACCACCTGGTCGCCGCGCACGACCGCCTCCACCAGGGTGCCGGTCACCACCCGCTCGATGACGGGCTGGCAGAGGGCTGCCTCGTTGGCGAGCTGGGGCTCGTAGCCGACGACCATGGTCGTTTCCCTCGTGCGTCCAACACGCACGAGGGCGCCCGCGACGGTGGGGACCGTGGCGGTGAACTCGTCCCAGGAGACCCGGATCTCGGCGGGGGCGGACAGAGGATCCAGGGCCTCACGGAGTCGGCGGAGTCGCCGCGCGCGCTCGGGGGAATCGGCTGGCGCGATGAGCAGGCACTCGGTGGAGCGGGGGGGCTGGGCGCCGCGGTCCGGGAACTGACGGGCCTCCAGCTGCGCGAGGCCGGCGGGGGTCTCACCGGGAGGGAGCGCGGGGGGGCCGTCGGGGGCGAAGACATGGGGCGAGCGGAGCCTCGACCGCCAGAGTCCTCGGGCGAGGTCCACCACGCCCTCGTTCGCTGCCCCGGCGCGGAGCGCCGTGGCGCTCACCTCGAGGACCAGCTGCGCGGTGTCCTCGGTCGGTCCGCTGACCATGAGACGGAGCGGGCCGGTCTCGGGGACGAGGCCGGCGAACATCACCTGGGTCGCGTCGAGGACGGGCTGCTCCACCTGGCCAAGGGCCAGCAGCTCCGTGTCGAAGGTCTCGATCGAGATGAGCCGCGACACGTCGAGGAGACCCTGGACGAAGAGCTGCCGCTGGCCGTCCGCGTCGATCGAGGTGGAGGCCCAGAGGTGGACGAGGTCGCCGACCAGGGCGTGCCCCACCCGGGGCGCTCCGATCACCGCGTCCTGGGCCACCTCGATCCTGTAGCCGTGCACGTACGAGTGTCGCTCTTGCTGGCCGAAGACGCCCACGCCACCGGCGCGCACGACCCGACTGCCGTCGATCAACGGGGGGCTGTCCGAGCCCGCGACCGTGAGCCGCACGCTGACGTCGAAGCGCAGCTCCGAGAGGGCGCCCTCGAGGTCCTCGAGCGCGCCGCGGGCGGCCGCGTGGGATGGGGCGGGGCCACGCACCAGCAGGGAACCGTCCAGGAGCTGGACGTTGCCACCGGCTGCGGTGGCCGCCTCCAGGGCGAGGTCCTCCGCGAGGCGCGTCGGCAGCTCGGGCCCCAGGCTGGCGCCCGCCGGGGAGTCCACCGCGTCGGGTGCGATCAGGTGCTGGCCATCCAGGGCCGCGGCCTGGGGCTGGGGCTCCTCGTTCAGGGCGTGGATGGGCACGAGCGCCCAATCGGTCTGCTGGAGCGAGGCCGCCGGTCCGCCGGCAGCGAGGGGGGCGAGTCCGAGGGCCAGCGCGGCCAGCCTGACGGCTTGTCGAGGCCGGGGAGACGGGCGGTGTGAGGTGTGGCCGGAGTTCATGGGTGGACTAGCGATCGGGACGCGCGGGGTCACGGGGCGTGGGGCGGGACTCCAGCGCCATCCAGGGTGGCGCGGCGGGCTCCCCTTCGAGTATCACCTGCCGGCATGAACGAGGCCACGCTCACCATCCAGACCTCTGGAAACGCCCAATCGGTCCCCCTGAGGCCCGGTTTGACCCGGATCGGGGCGGAGGGGGCTCGCGGGATCCACGTGGTGGTCCCGGGGGCAGAGGGTGAGCTCCACCTCTGGGACAACCCCCACAAGGTGGTGAGGGTGAGCGGGGTGGCGCCGATCACCGTTGGAGGGCAGACGGTGGAGGAGTTCGCGCTCGACCACGGGGCGAGGTTCGAGTGGTGCGGGGCTCATTTTGAGTTGGACCTCGCAGGCGATGTCCTCGAGGAGCTCGCGACCCCCGCGCCGGCGCCCGCTGCTGCAGCCGCGCCTGCGGCCTCTCAAACCGGGAGCGGCCCCGGGCTCGACCCGATCGAGATCCAGGCGTTCGAGCGCGTCGCTGCGGGCATCCTGGTGGATGTCGGATTGGCGGACAAGGCCGTCGCCAAGCGCTGGCAGGCCGCCGTCATTGCCCAGGAGTGGGACGCTGACGCCGCCGCGAGGGCCATCCTGCAGGCTTCGCGGGCTGCAACGTCGGACCCCAAGTTCCTGGCTCGAGCCACCCGGCTGGAGCTTGACCTGCTGATGGCCTCCTTACAGCGGGGGGTGAAGGGCACCTCCCGGAAGGTCAGGGGTGCGGCCAAGAACTCGACGGCCTTCTTCGTGGCCAACGTCGTCGCGCTGAGCGTCTACAGCGCGATCATATTCGCCCTGCTCATCATCGCACGAGTAAGCTACGAGTGGGACCTGAACGGGATCATCGACGGCATGGTCGACGCCGTCACCCCCTGATCTCCCTCGCCCCAGTCCTCCCTGACCCCCTCCGGTGGGGTCCCCGGAACGGACCGGACCCACGCCGCCTGCCATCCTCCGTCCAACTCCGAATTCAAACGGCCCCACCTCCGAGTCATCGGAGCCGTTGACGCGATGACCCAGAACGACGCTGACAAGAGCCTCTTCTCGCTCGCCCAGATCCAGCACCTCATGCGCGTGGAGTTCAACCGTGCGCAGCGCTACGGCTACGCGATCTCCTGCCTGATGATCGCCGTCGACCGCCTCGGGCACCTGCGGGACATGTACGGCTACGACTCGAAGGAGGAGATCGTCGACACGATGATCCGCCTCCTGAAGTCGGAGACCAGGAGCTCCGACTTCCTCGGCCGCATGGCGGATGACCGCCTCCTCGCGGTGGTCCCGCACACCGACGCCACGGGGATCGATGTCATGACCGCCCGCCTCCTGGATGCGGCCCGTCAGCTCGAGTTCATCAGCGAGGGGCGCCAGATCCGGGTGACGCTCTCCCTGGGCGGAGCCCACGATCCCGGCGGCACCGCCGAGCGCACACTCTTCTTCGATGCCCTCCTGGAGGGAGCCGACGAGGGCCTCGAGGAGGCCGTCGCCGCGGGCGGCAACCGCTCGGGGTTCGTCCGTCCGGACCGAGTCGGATACGGAGAGGTCCACCCCCTGGCCGCGATCGCCACGGAGGAGGGCACCCGGAATGCTGACAGCGAGGTGCTGGAGCAGCGCAGGATCGACAGCTCGAACCCCTCCGACGCCGGGCAGGGATGAGGGTGCTCCTCGCCGAGGACGAGGTCACGATCTTCGTGACCCTCCGCGACGCCCTCGAGGACGCGGGGCATGAGGTCATCGGCGCGACGGACACGGCGAGCGCGCTCAAGGCCCTGGAGCTGGAGCCCGCCGCGGACGCGGTGGTGACCGACGTGCGCATGCCGGGCGAGGGGGGGCTGGCAGTCCTCGACCGCGCGATGGAGCTGGACCCCGAGCGGCCCGTGCTGCTCATGACCGGCTACGCCACGGTGGACGATGCGGTGGACGCCATGCGCCGGGGCGCGGTCGACTACATCCAGAAGCCCTTCCGGAACGAGGCGGTGCTGCGGCGCCTGGATACCCTGTCCCGAGTCTCGGACCTGGAGGAGGAGAACCGCGAGCTACGCGAGAAGCTCGCGGCGGCGGGCCCGACGGGGATCGACGGGATCATCGGCTCCTCGGATGCGATGCAGGCGGTCTTCGACCGCGTGCGGACCGTGGCGGCCACCGAGGCGACCGTGGAGATCGAGGGCGAGAGCGGCACCGGCAAGGAGCGCGTCGCCCGCGCGATCCATGACCTGAGCCCGCGGCGTGACGGTCCGTTCATCGCGCTCGGCTGCGGCGCCCTCCCGCTGGACCTGCTGGAGGCGGAGCTCTTCGGGCACGAGAAGGGGGCGTTCACCGACGCCAAGCAGGCGCGCCGCGGACGGGTGGAGCTCGCCGACGGGGGCACCCTCTTTCTGGACGACATCGACGACATGCCGCTCCCGCTGCAGGTGAAGCTGTTGCGGGTGCTGCAGGAGCGCCAGTTCGAGCGGGTCGGTGGAGAGGAGACGCTGTCCTCGGACTTCCGCGTCGTCGTCGCGACCAAGGTCCCGCTCCGCAACCTCGTACGCGAGGGGGGCTTCCGTGAGGACCTCTTCTATCGGGTGCACGTGGTGCCGGTGGCTCTCCCGCCCCTCCGCGAGCGGCGCGGGGACGTCCCGCTGCTCCTGCAGGCGATGATCGAGCGGCATGGTGGGGGGCGCTCTTACGAGGTCACGCGCTCCACGCTGAAGATGCTCGAGCGTTACGCGTGGCCGGGCAACGTGCGTGAGCTGGAGAACTCGGTCCAGCGCGCGATCGCCCTGGCCGGGAGCGGCCCGCGGCTCGAGGCGGAGGACCTGCTCCCGCAGGATGGGCGCTGGCGCTCGACGGCGGAGGTCCAGGTGGAGGTCCGCCCCCTGCGGGAGGTCACGCGCGAGTGCGAGGTCGAGCACATCAAGGTGGCCCTCGAGGCCACCGGCGGCCACCGGTCCCAGACCGCGGAGCTCCTGGGCATCTCGCGCAAGGTCCTGTGGGAGAAGCTGCGGGACTTCGGGATCGACCCCGAGGAGTCCGGTGACGCGGGCTGAGGGGCACGGTGATCCGGAGCGCCTCCCCGACGGCGCCTGCCCGGCCACGCGAGTGAGGCTCACCGAGGGCACGCTGGTCATCACGGACCTGCACCTCGCGCCCCTCGGGGACGCGCGCACGGCCCGCTTCGTGCAGCTGTGCGACCAGCTCGAGGGGGTCCCTGCCCTGGTCTGCCTCGGCGACCTGTTCGACATGTGGGTCTGCCGCCGCCAGGCCAACATGGAGGGATCGGTCCCGGTGCTCGACGCCTTCGAGCGGCTGGTCCGGCGGGGCACAGAGGTGCACCTGGTGCCCGGAAACCGGGACGCCTTGCTCGGCGCCTGGTTCGAGAGGCGCACGGGAGGGAGGCTCCACCCTGACGGATTCGTGGGGGAGCTGGACGGCGGCGAGCGGGCGGTCTTCGTCCACGGGGATGCGCTCTGCACCCGGGACACCGGATACCTCCGGCTGCGTGCCCTCTGGAGATTCTGGCCCATGCGCCTGGTCTCGTGGCTGGCGCCCATGTGGTTCGCGCGCCGGGTCGGGTCCCGTCTGCGCGGGATCTCGGAGTCCACCAAGCCCACGAAGCTCCCTGACGAGAAGGCGATCCAGCGGGACGCCGTGCGGCAGGTGGCCCGGGAGGCGGGGGCGACGGCGCTCGCCTGTGGGCACGCCCACGACGTCCGGGACGAGCCCCTCGGCGACGAGGCCCACCCCCTGCGCTGGATCGTCGTCGGCGCCTGGGAGTGGGAGCGCGACCTCCTCCGGATCGGGAGGGGGGGCAGCCTCGACCTCGGCTCGTGGGCTAACATCTCCGCCCGATGAGCCCCTCGTTCCCAATCCACGTCTGCCCCCGCGCGGAGGATCACCGATGATCATCGCCATCGACGGTCCGGCCGCGTCGGGCAAGAGCACCCTCGCGCGCGCCCTCGCCGCGCGCCTGGGCCTCACCTTCCTCGACACCGGGGCCATGTACCGCGCGGTGACCCTGGCGGCGCTCCGGCGGGACGTCCCGCCGTCGGACGCGGCGGCCTGCGCCGCGCTCGCCGGCGAGCTACGGCTCTCCTTCGACGCCGAGGGACGGATCCTGATCGAGGGGGAGCCGGGGGAGCCCCACATCCGGGGGGCCGAGGTGACCGGGCACGTCTCTGAGGTCGCCGCCCATAGCGGGGTCAGGCGGGCCCTGGTCGAAGCCCAGCGGGCCGTGGCCGCTGCGGCGGTCGAGGCCGGCGGGGGAGTGGTCGCCGAAGGGCGTGACACCACCTCGGTGGTCTTCCCGGGGGCTGACCTGAAGGTCTTCCTGCTGGCCAGCCCCGCCGTGCGCGCCATGCGCAGGGCCCGGGAGGAGGGCCGCCCCGAGATGGCCGCCACCTACGAGGCGGACCTCGCCCGTCGCGACACCCATGACAGCCAGCGGGCCGATTCGCCCCTCCTGGAGGTCGAGGACGCCGTCCGGGTGGACACCGACACCCTCTCTCCCGAGGCCGTGCTGGACCACGTGGCCGGGCTCGCCGGGGCCAGAAGGTCCGGCTGAGCACCGCGCCCCGGGGCCGACCCTGAGTGCTCCGGCGAGCCCGGGCGCGCCGGGACCTCGGGCCGGCCAGGGCCTCCTGGGGTGCCTGACGGCGGGAAAGCGCCGTTTCAGGGGTCGATTCGGGCGGTGTGAGCGCGTACAACTTCCGGCTCGAACGGCGCGAAATGCCCGATTCGACAGCGCGGCAGGAGCGTTCCCTGCTGGCTGCTCCCAAGGACCAGGCCTCGGCGCCATCACCTCCCCAGCGGGTCCCATCGACCACGCCGGGCCGCGCCCGAGACCGTAAGACACAACACGTTTCATCCATGGCCGTCGCCTCGCGTCGCGTCCGCAAGTACGAGCTCGACCCTGCCGAGCTGGAGAAGAGAGTCGCCGAGTCATTCGGCACGGAGACCCTCGAAGACCTCGCGGAAAGCCTCAACGAGTCCATCGTTGACATTCTCCCTGGCCAGATTGTCGAGGCCAAGGTCGACACCGTCGACGAGCGAACCGGGCTCGTCATCATGGATGTCGGCGGGAAAGCCGAGGGCCAGATCTCGCTGAACGAGTTCGGCGATGAGCTGCCCACCAGCGGCCAGGTCTTCGAGGTCTACTTCGAAGGCCTCGATGAGAACGACATGTCGGTGCTCTCGAAGCGCCGCGCCGATCGCCTCCGCGCCTGGGAGCACGTCTCCCAGAAGTACGAGGAGGGCGACGAGGTCCAGGGCATCGTCCAGCGCAAGATCAAGGGTGGTCTGCTCGTGGACGTCGAAGGCGTCAACGTCTTCCTCCCGGCCAGCCAGGTCGCGCTGCGTCGCACGCACGACATCTCCGACTTCATCGACGAGCCGGTGCGCGCGCGCATCATCAAGATCGACGCGGAGCGCATGAACATCGTCGTCTCCCGGCGGAAGCTGCTCGAAGAAGAGCGCCAGAAGCAGAAGGAGACGCTCCTCAAGGACATCACCGAGGGCCAGGTCCGCATGGGCACGGTCAAGAACATCGCCGACTTCGGCGTGTTCGTCGACCTCGGCGGCATCGACGGTCTGCTCCACATCACGGACATGTCCTGGGGCCGGATCAACCACCCCTCGGAGATGGTTCAGCTCGAGCAGGAGCTCGAGGTGCAGGTCCTGCGCGTCGACTTCGACCGCGAGCGCATCGCGCTGGGTCTCAAGCAGAAGACGGCCTCCCCGTGGGACGGCGTCGAAGCCCGCTACCCGATCAGCAGCAAGCACAAGGGCGAGGTCGTGAACATCATGTCCTACGGCGCCTTCGTGAAGCTCGAGGAGGGCATCGAGGGCCTGGTGCACATCTCCGAGATGTCCTGGACCCGCCGCGTCAACCACCCGAGCGAGCTGGTCAAGACCGGCGACCCGGTCGAGGTGGTCGTGCTGGAGTTCAACCACGCCAAGCAGGAGATCTCCCTCGGCATGAAGCAGGCGGAGATGAACCCCTGGGACATGGTCGAGCAGCACTACCCGATCGGCACCGTCATCGAGGGCACCGTCCGGAACCTCACCAGCTACGGCGCCTTCGTCGAGATCGAGGAGGGCATCGACGGCCTCCTGCACGTCTCTGACATGTCCTGGACCAAGAAGGTCAGCCACCCCTCCGAGATGGTCAAGAAGGGCGACCAGATGCAGTGCGTCGTCCTCTCGGTCGACATGGAGAAGAAGCGCATCGCGCTGGGTCGCAAGCAGCTGTCGCCGGACCCCTGGCTCGAGCAGATCCCGGGCAACTACCACGTGGGCGACCTGCTCTCGGGTTTCGTCACGAAGATCACCAACTTCGGTGTGTTCGTGAAGCTGGACGACGACCTCGAAGGCCTGCTCCACATCTCGGAGCTGACCGACGACCGCGAGGCCAAGCCGGAGGACATCCTCCAGCCGGGTCAGAAGGTCGAGGTGCGCATCATCCGCGTCGACATCGACGAGCGGAAGATCGGCCTCTCCTTCGTGCACGCGGACTTCGACGCCGGTGAGAACCTTCCCGCCGAGGAGGTCGCGGCCCTGACGGACGCCCTCCCGAAGGAGGAGGCCGCCGCAGAGGAGGCGGCCGCAGAGGAGGCCCCCGCAGAGGAGGCCGCCGCAGAGGAGGCCGCCGCAGAGGAGGCCGCCGCAGAGGAGGCCGCCGCAGAGGAGGCCGCCGCAGAGGAGGCCGCCGCAGAGGAGGCCGCCGCAGAGGAGGCCCCCAAGGCGGAGGAAGCTCCGGCTGAAGAGGCTCCGGCTGCAGAAGCTCCCGCAGAGGAGGCGCCCGCCGCCGAAGCGCCGGCCGAGGAGGCCGGTGACGAGGAGGCTCCGAAGGAGGGCGGCGACGCCTGATTTCACGGTGACCTGGGGCGCCCGTGCGGCTTGTACGGGCAGCCTCCGCTGATGGGCGGGGACGGCGAGGTGCCGTCCCCGCCCTGCGTTAACCTGAACCACGGCCCGCGCCCGGGCGCTCGATCCATGTCGCTTCGATTCTCCTCGCTCCTCGTCGCCAGCGTGGCAGCGTTGCTGGCCCCCGCCTGCGCCTCGCTGGGGGGACCCGCGCCGGAGCGCGCGGGGCCGGGGGCGTCCATGGGCGCGATCCACGTGAGCTACACCGCGGCCTTCGAGGCGCTGAAGGAGGCGCTCGAGGAGGATGACCTGCTGCTCGCTCGCTCCACGGCCCGTCAGCTTCGGGGGCGCCTTGGCCGCGAGCTGGAGTCGGCGATCCCGCTCGCCCAGGCGCGCACCCGCACCGACGACATGGCGGCGCTCACCCTCTCGGGGGAGCTGCCGAGCCGCGAGAGCGTCGAGGCGGCTCTCCTGGCCGTGGACCGCTTCGAGGACATCATCAACGGTCGCGAGCGACTCGCGGCCGTGACCCTCAGCATCGAGCTCCGCCGCCGCCCCGGAGAGGAGCTGGTGGAGGCCCGGCTGGCGGGCGAGTCGAGCTGGGCAGAGCCCCTCGTCATTCGACCGTTCGCGGCGTCGATCCTCATCGGTCGCCTGCACGTGGACAAGGAGGGCTTCGAGGTCAACTGGAGCGAGACCGTTGTGCTCGAGGAGGGCGTGGAGCTGGCCATGGCGGCCGGGGGCACCGCCTCGATGCCCCTGGCGGAGCTCCCGATCCAGGTGCCCGTGGGCGCCATGGCGACCCGGATGTCGGTGACCCTGGTGTGCACCGGCGGGGAGCTGGAGCAGGCGGGGGACCGCTACCCTGCCCGCGTGATCACCGTGCGTGAGGCGGAGCGGACCGACATCGCGGGGTGGATCCCCACCGGCCTCGTGGAGCCCCAGCGCCTCGTCCGACTCGTGGAGCAGGGGCGGGGGTCCACTGACGTTCTCCTGGAGTGCGCGATCCGTATCGCGCCCTCCCGGCGGGCGGAGGCCCTGGACGGGCTGGGGCGGGCCATCCAGACGCTACCCGCCGAGGCCGTGCGGCCCGTGGTCCCGGCGATCCGGTGGCTCCTTGGCGTCAGCGGGATCGACGGCTTCGGGCGGGACGAGCGGGACTGGAAGCAGCTCCTCGCGGAGCGATACGACCGCCGCGTGGCGGCGGGCGAGATCGAAGGCCTTCCAGCCAGTCGGTGAATCGGCCCCTCTGCTCCCGTAGGATCCTCCTCCCATGGACACCCAAGGCCCTGAAGTGGACCGTCAGCTCGCCGTCTTCCAGCGCGGCGTCTGTGACCTGATCGAGGAGCAGCAGCTGCGCGGGATGATCGCGAAGTCGCTGTCCGAGGAGCGACCGCTGCGCATCAAGTTCGGCATGGACCCGAGCTCGCCGGACCTCCACCTGGGCCACGCGGTCCAGCTCCGCAAGCTGCGCGACCTCCAGGACCTCGGCCACCAGATCGTCCTCATCGTCGGGGACGCCACCGCCATGGTCGGAGACCCCAGCGGCCGCAACAAGCTCCGCCCGGTCCTCAGCCGCGAGGAGGTCGACGCGAACCAGAAGACCTACGTGGAGCAGGCGGCGCGGGTCCTGGACATGGAGCGCACGGAGGTGCGTCAGAACTCCGAGTGGTTCGACAAGATGAACTTCGAGGAGCTGCTCCGGCTCACCACCCGGATGACCGTGGCGCAGATGCTCGAACGCGACACGTTCCAGACGCGCATGGAGGCCAGCGAGCCCATCGGCATCAACGAGTTCCTCTACCCGCTCATGCAGGGCTGGGACTCGGTCCAGGTGGAGTCCGACCTCGAGCTCGGCGGCACGGACCAGCTCTTCAACCTCCTGGTGGGCCGGCGGCTTCAGGAGCAGATGGAGCAGCGGCCTCAGATTGTCCTGACCCAGCCGCTCATCAACGGCCTCGACGGCCGGAAGATGAGCAAGTCCTACGGGAACTCGATCGGGTTGACCGCCTCCGCCAAGGACATGACGTTCCGGATCATGCAGGTGGACGACGAGGTCATGGGGGACTGGTTCCTCCACCTCACTCGGCTCGACCCCGCCCGGATCGAGGAGGCCCTCGCCGGCCACCCGCGTGAGGCCAAGGCGCTCCTCGCGGCGGAGGTCACGGCCTTCTACCACGGAGAGGAGGCGGCCCGCGAGGCCGCCGGGCAGTTCGATCGCGAGGTGCGGGACAAGGTGCTCCCCGATGACCTCCCCGAGGTCGCATGGGACGCGGGGTGGGGCGAGGCCCTCCCGCTGCCGAACCTCCTGAAGGAGCTCGGGCTCTGCCAGTCCACCTCCGAGGCGCGCCGCGCCATCCAGCAGGGCGGCGTCCGGCTCGACGGCGAGGTGAAGAGCGACGCCCGGGAGGAGCTCCCCCGGCCGGCCGAGCCGCAGCTGGTCCAGGTGGGCAAGAAGCGAGTGGCGCGGCTCCTCCCGAGCTAGGGCTCGCGGCCCGCTGCGCTGCCCGCGGGGGGAGGGCTCAGCCCTCGACGACCTGGCCGCTGAGCCGGACCGGAAGCTCCGTGCTGGAGCCTTCCGGTCCCACGCCGCCCACGGGCTCGTCCAGGACGAAGACGAGGTTCCCCGAGACGAAGCCGGGGCTGGCGCCGGGGAGCATGGTGATGCGCACGCTCCACGCGGCCGCGCGACCGTCGGCGTCGGGCTGGATGGGGGTCGTGACGATCTCGAGGGGGACCGGGTCGGCGCTCTCCACGCGGGTCTCGAGCACCTTGAGCTTCGCGCCGGGGACCAGCGCGTTGAGTTCGCTCTCGAACAGGGCCCCCTCCGAGGAGCGGACCGCGCCCAGGGTGATGAGGGGTTTGGCGAGGACCACATCGGGGACGACCTGGGCGATCACGGGGACCTTCAGCCGGCCCTCGTCGCCCTCCCCGTCGCGGTCGGTGGTCCGCAAGACCACGTCGCCGCGGGTGACTCCGAGCGGGGAGAGGGGGTCGACCGAGACATCCACGTACCACACAAACTCGCCGCCGAAGGACTCGGTCACCAGGTCGACGACGAGGCCCTCCGGGGAACTGATGACCCCGAGGATCCTGGCCAGGGTCTCCTTGCGGTCGACGATGATCTTGACGCGGGCCTCGCCCCCGTGGGAGGTCGGCGTGTTCAGGAGCCGCGCCTCGGTGGGCGCGAACATGAAGGGGCGAGTGGGGAGGAAGCCGAGCTCGAGGGTGATGTAGGGCTCGAGGTCACTGTCGGTCGTCATCCGAAACAGGGCCAGCTTGCGCTGATTCGGAGCCGTGAAGGCCGTGATGACCTCGATGGACACCTCGAGCTCTGCTCCGGGGGGCACCGTGGCGATGACGTCTCCGCGGAAGGACCGGATCTCCCTCGGAGGACCGCCTCCGTTGGGGTGGATGGTCATGCCGGCGAGGCGCGTGCAGCCGCAGGCCGCCTGCGCGTTGAGGATCTTCAGCGGGCCCTCCCCGCTGTTGCGGAACCGCACGGGCCAGGTGAGACGATCCCCGTAGATGAGCTCGCCGAAGTCATGGAAGCGCGGGCGGGCCGGATCCTGGGGGTCGATCGTCTCGAGGAGCCCCTGCCCCTGGGCGAGAGTCTCGGCCTGGGCGGCCGGCTCCTGGGGTCCAGCGGCCTGCTGCGTGCCCTGCGAGTCGGCGGGGCGGCAGGCCGTCAGGGGCGCCAGCAGCGCCGCGAGGAGCGCCGCGAGGAGCGCCGCGAGGAGCGGAAGCGAGGGGGTCCTCATCCGGCCCTCAGCGGTCCTCGGCGCCGCCGGCTTCGTCGTCGCCGCCGTAGCCCAATGAGTTCAGGGCGCCGGCGTCGGGCCCACCGTCGGAGGCGGAGGGCGGCTCGACGCGGCTGACGTCACGCTCCGTGAGGAACGCCTTGAGGCGTGCGGCCTCGGGGTGGCCTTCGGTGTAGAGGTTCTTCAGCTCGGAGGGGTCCTTGAGCAGGTCGTAGAGCTGCGAGAACTGAGGGTTACGCTCGTGCCAGATGAACTTCCAGCGGCCGTCGCAGGCCATGTAGAGGTTGTCGTACTGGTTGGGCGGGAGCTTCTTAGGCCCGGGCGCGTGGCTGTCGTAGGCGTTCAGGGCGTCGGCGTAGGCGATCCGCGGAGCGCTCTCTTCTTCGCCGCGCATCAGGTCCATCAGCGACTCGCCCTCCATGCGGGAGCGTACGGGCACCTGGAGGGCCTCCAAGATCGTCGGGGCCACGTCGATGGTGCGGACCTGGTTGCCCACCACCACGCGGCTCGGGCCGCCGGGGACGCGGATGATGAGGGGGACCCGCACGCACCAGTCGTAGAGGAGGCGGTGCTTCATCCAGCCGTGGTTGCGCAGCCCCTCGGTCATGCCCTGGCCGTGGTCGGCGGTGATGACGATGACCGTGTTCTGGTCCTGTCCGTGCTCCTTGAGCCAGCCGCGGAGCCGCGCGATCTGGCGGTCCATGAAGGCGAGCTCGGGGTCGTAGATGCGTTCGCGCCACTCGAGGCTCCCCGGCATCGTGCGGGACTCCGCCGCGGTCGGATAGGTGATCCCGTAGTCCGCCGCGAACTCGGCGGGAGGGACCAGGGAGAAGTCGTGCACGTCGAACATGTGCAACCACATGCACCACGGGCCCTGCTCACCATTGGCGTCCAGCCACTCCAGCGCGGAGTCGGTGGTGAAGTCGCCTCGGCGCTGGGTGGCGGTCTTCCCGCCGGTGTCCCACACGGTCCCGTGCCGCTGCTGCTGCGTGAGGTCGAGGGTGTCGAGGTCCACGCCCGAGTCGAAGTCCTCGAAGCCCTGGTTCAGGTTGTAGGCGCTGGAGACGGGGTAGGAGCTGACCCGCGCGGCCGTCTGGTAGCCGCGGCCCGCGAGGAGCTCGGGCAGGGTGTCCACGGATTCCTTCAGACGGTGGGACACGTCCTCGCTGAAGAAGACCCGCATCCCATGCTTGTAGTTGTTGAGTCCCGTGAGGATCGACGAGTGGGACATGGGGGTGATCCCGGCGGTCGAGATGGCGCGCTCGAAGCGGGCGCCCTCCTCGGCGATGGCGTCGATCTCCGGCGTCAGGCCCGGGGCGCCTCCGTAGCAGCTCATGCGATCGGGCCGCGTGGTGTCGAGCGTGATGAGGAGCACGTTCATCTGGCGCTCGCCATCACCGCCGCTGCCGCAGGCGGTGAGACCGGCGGCGAGGACCAGGGCGGCGGAGAGGAGGCTGGGGAGGGGGCGTCGGCGTGCGGTCATGGCTGGAGGGGCGTCAGCTTCGGGCTGGGGCGCGTGCAGAATGATCCTCGATTGCGTGGGTCCGCGGCAACGGTCGGGGCGGGAACGATGGGTTTCCCGGGGCCGACTCCGGTTTCAGCGACGGTGAGGGGGCGTCCCCGCTCAGCGATCTCCGTCCTTCGAATCTGCCTCGGCCGGGATCCGAGAGAGCAGGCGCTGCATGCGCTTCTGGCCCTGGGCGTCGAGTGTCCCCATGCCGATATCGCCGATCTCCGTGGCGACCTGCCAGAGCTCGAGCCGAAGCGCGCGCTCCATGAAGAGCCCGTAGGTCTTGGTCACGGGGTAATGGTCCTGGATGAGCTCGAAGAGCGCGCGTGCGTCACCCCCGCGGGCGTCCGCGAGGAGCGCCTCGTACACCCAGGAGGCCTGTTCGATGATCTCCATCCGGGTGTCGGGGACGCTGAAGGGGAGCGGCTTGATGATCTCAGTGCCATTCGCCCCGTCCGCCGGCACGTCCCCGTCCCCAGGCACCTCGCCCACTGCAGGCGCCTCGCCCTCGACCTGGGGCGCACCCGAGGCGGCGTTCAGGCTGGCGATCCGGCTGGCGAAGATCGCGGTCGCCTCGAGGCCGCCGCCATTCAGGATCTCGGAGTACTGTTGATAGCGACCGAGCACGGGGACGACGGAGCCAAAGAGCCAGCGCCGCGCCTCCTCCTGCCTGGACCCCAGGCCAGCGAGCTCGATGAAGAGGTCGCGGGTCTCGAGGTCCTTGCGGCGCCACTTGTTGACCCGCACGAGGTCATAAGCGGTCTGCCGATCGCCGAGGCCCTGCAGGAGCTGCTGTGAGAGGATCCTCGACTCGGTCTCCAGGATCGCCACGGCCTCGGGGGCCTCCATCTTCGCCGCCGAGATGCGCTCGAGCAGGAACTCGAGGTAGCGGCTCCTGAAGCCAGGCCGGAAGTCGTCGGCGCGGCGCAGGCACCAGGTGTATCCGTTCACCGCGTCCTTGCGGCCCTGTGGTTCGAGCGCGCGGAAGCGCGTGTTGGCCCAGGCGAGCCACCGGAAGGGCTCCTCGGCGGCCTTGCCCTCCGGCTTCGTGCTCTGGGAGGACTCCGCCGTGGCGCCGTAGACCGTTGCCAGGAACTCCGTGGCGCCGTCCTCGGGGGTGAGCTGGCCCACCCGGCCTCCGCGGACGAAGTCGATGATGTCCACGGTGGGGTAGCGCCTCATCGGGTTCCGGCGGGCGCCCTCCCGGTCCTCCTTGGTGTTGATGCGCACCGCGACCCCGTTCTCCTCGATCCAGTCCTTCACGCCGGAGTCACCGAAGATCGCCTCCCGGTAGCCCCGGACCGCGGGCGTCTCCGGACCGTCGACCCAGAGGATGATCAGGAACTTCTGCAGGCGCTCCGCGCGGGAGACGGCGGACTCGAAGTCGAGGTCAGCGAGCACGAGCGGTGACTCGTCCACCGGCTCCTGGACTGCGGGCGCGGGCGTCGCGAGGAGGCAGAGCTGGATGAGGCCGGTGAGGAGCGCGCGGGAGGGATGCATGGGCATGTCCGGATCAGGGAACGGCGTCGACGCAGTGTATTGGACGCGGCGCCTGGCCCCGAGTTCTCAGGACAAGCGCCGCTTGGAATCACGTGGCCCGCGGCGACGACTCGGGGTCGTACGCAGTGGGGGCCCGGAAAGTTGGCTCAATCAGCCGGCGTTGCGCTCCGGCTGGAACTCGCGGAGCTTGTAGCGGTCGATCTTGCGGTAGAGCGTCGCCCGGCCAATCCCGAGCAGCTGCGCCGCCCGCTTGACGTTCCAGGTCGTGGTCTCGAGGGCGTGCTTGAGGATCTGCTGCTCGTAGTCCTCGAAGCGGTGGATCGAGCCCGGCTCGAGGAGCACGGTGCCGTCGTCGACGGCCGTGGGCTCCGAGGTCACCGGAGCGGAGGGCGCCGAGGCCACGGGGGCCGAGGGGGCCGAGTGGCTCACGGGGAGGAGGGGGTGGGCCGTGCACTGACGGACGACCTCGGAAGCGGTCTCGTCGGCAGACTGAACGTCGAAGAGGACGAGGTCGGGCCGCTTGCCGTTCCCGGTAGCGCGCGCGTCGCCGGGGCTGGCGGCGAAGCGAATGAGCCAGCCAAAGCGGTGCGCCTCTTCGGAGACCCGGCTGCGGTCCGAGTCGTTGAGACCAAGGCACAGGACGGAACGCGGTTGATCAGAGGAGGTCATGGTCAGGAAAAGAAGTCGACGTGGTATCGCGAGGCAAGTCGCGGGATTTGGAAGAAGGCGCGCGGCTGCGCCGCAGGCGTTGGGTGAGCGGGGGGCGAGGAGGACTCCCGCCACCGCTGTGGAAAATGGATCGGCGGGCGCTTGCCTCGAAATGAAGCCGACTTCGAGGAACCACCAACCCTCGACGGGGGGGTGGTACTCCCACACCGCCCCGGCGGGGCCCATGGGAGCGGTCGAAGGGGTCGACCCGCGGCGGGGGGGGAGCCGCGGATCGCGGGGCCTTCCCGCTGTCCACATCCGAGACGCGGGGTAGCTCACCACCGTTCCCCTGGATCGGGCAAGAATCTCCTGATCTGCAATGGGAGGGGCCCTGGGGGCCCTGGGAAGGGCCTTGGGCGGCAGTTCCTCCTGTCAGCGTGCTCCTGAGCGCGCGGGAGTTGGGGGGGATTCGGGCCCCGCGACAGGTGGGGGCTGGCGACCGAGGAGGGTCCCGTGGCCGGGGATCGGGCCCGGGGCGTGGCGGCGTTGCGCCGCGGCGGCCGCCGCCCCCGCAAATGCGCTCACACTCCGGTCTGGGCGTGCCGTATGGTCCCGCGTGATGTGGACCGATGACCCATCCCGGGACCAACGCCCGGGGCACATGCCGCGCTCAGCGGCCCTCTGCTCGCTGCTCCTCTTCGTGGCGTGCTCGAACTCGGAGGAGCCGGGGACCCCAGGCGCGCCTCAGGCGGTGGGAGGCGGCGGCCAGGAGGTCGTGGACCCCTCCAGCGGAGCGGAGGCGCCCTCGCAGGACGACGTCGACGCCGCGCTCCCGGAGACCCTCGAGGACCTGGTGGAGGCCCTCGGCGCCATTCCTGCGGAACTCAAGGTGGTCACCGACCCCTCCCTGTTGGAGCCGACCGACCCTGCGGCCTGGCCCGCACCCTCGTCGGTGGGCGGGGACCCCGTTCGGATCCTGCGGGAGGTGCACCCCACCACGGGGACCCTCCTGAGGATCGCCGCGGCCCGTCCGGTCAAGGCGGAGGGAGAGGTACCGGTGCTCCACGGTCCGGAGTGGCGCTTCCACGAGTCCGGCGCGACCCGTTCCATCCAGTGGTGGAAGGACGACGTCCCCCACGGCCCCATGAAGCAGTGGCGTCCCGTGGGAATGCTCGCCCGGGAGGGCGTCTTCTCGGATGGCCAGCGTGATGGCCTCTGGCGGGTCTTCGCCAAGAACGGCCAGCTGATCGAGCAGAAGATCTACCGCAACGGGCTCCCCGAGGGCGAGCACCGAGCGTGGTACCCCACGGGCAAGGAGAAGGAGCTGGAGACGTACAAGGGGGGCGTCCTCGACGGGCCGCGCAAGCAGTGGGGGCGTGGCGGCCTCCTCGTGCTGACGGAGGCCTATGAGGCGGGGTCCCTGAACGGGCGTTGGTCAGACTTCTTCCCCGGCACCAGCAACCCCCGGCAGTGGGGCGAGTATCGGAACGGGAAGCGCGAGGGGACCTGGCGGCGGGCCTCCGAGGCGGGCGTGACCCTCTCAACGGCCACCTACATCAACGGAGTCCTGGACGGTCTGATCCGACTCTGGAGTGAGGAGGGTGTCCTGATCGAAGAAACCACCTACTCGGAGGGGCAGAAGACCGGCCCGTCGCTGAGCTGGTACGCGGATGGGACCCCACAGTCCGAAGGCCGGCTGGAGAACGGTCGCCGGATTGGTCGATGGACCTACTGGAAGAGCGACGGCGCCCTGAACGAGCGCTGGTCCGGCGTGTTCGAAGACGACGAACGCGTCTCGCCGCTGGAGTCCGAAGGGGACGCCCCGCGCCCCCCCCAAGAAGGCCCTCGATGATGAACCTCGCACAGATCTGTCTGCCGCTCGCCCTCGCGGTCTTTCCCTTCCACCAGGGGCAGCAACAGGCGGAGGATCCGCCCACACCGCCGCCCTTCGAGGCCCCCCCTGACGTCGTCCCCGAGGTGGAGGGGGCGGTCTTCACGCGCTTCTACCACGACTCCGGAGCACTGGCACGTGAGGGCTACCTCAAGGACGGCGTCCGCACGGGTGTGTGGAAGGCCTGGGACGAGTCCGGCGCGAGGCTGTACCACGGAGCGTTCCGGGACTACCGCCGCGTGGGCCCCTGGGTCGTCTACGGCAAGGGAGCGCGGGCCACGTCGAAGGGGTATTACGACGAGCAGGGCCTCCGGCACGGAGTCTGGGCCAACTACGGGAACCGCGGCGATGTCCGGCTGCTGGTGCGCTACGACCACGGCGTGCAGGATGGAGCGCTCGAGCGCTTCACCCGCGGCGGGCTGCTGGTGGAGCGGACCATCTACAAGCAGGGCCTGAAGGACGGCGCGAGCGTGCGGATGTCCACCGGCGCCAAGGAGCTCCTCGAGAAGGGGAGCTGGGCGTCGGGCAAGCGGGTGGGGCCGTGGGAGTTCTATCACCCCGGGGGAGCCCTCCAGCGGAGCGGGAGCTTCGTCGACGGCCGCGAAGATGGGGAGTGGGTGCGCTACTTCCAGAACGGCAAGCGCGAGAGCATCGGGCGCTTCGAGGCCGGGCGCGCCGTGGGCACCTGGACGGGCTACTTCAAGCAAGGCGAGCGACGCTTCGTCGCCGAGTTCGTGAACGGTGTCCAGGAGGGCGCTTACACCGAGTGGTGGCGAAGTGGCCAGGTCAAGGCGAAGGGGGACTACAAGGCGGGGGTCTACGAAGGACCCTGGCAGTTCTGGTCCGCCGAGGGGCAGCTCGATGCCTCGCGCAGCGGCCGCTACAGCAAGGGAGCGCTGATCCAATGATTCTCCACGCCATCATCCTCTCGGGGACGCCGATGATCGCGCCCCAGGACCCTGGCTCCCGCGAGCTCCGCTTCGTGCCGCCCTCGGGCGTTTCGCTCGCGATCGCGGGGACCGAGACCCACGACCTCCTCATGGAGTCGCTCCTGACGCGCCGGGGCACAGAGGAGGCCGCCGCGGCTCCGATCGAGCTCCGCCTGCGCTCGAAGCTCGAGACGGTGATCGCCGACGGCTTCCTGGAAGAGGCCGGCCGGCTCCGGCGGCGCTACATGGACATCTCCGGGCGCCTCGAGCTCATCGACCCCAAGTCGTACGTCGAGGAGACCGGTGAGTGGAGCGGCCAGGTCATCGAGCTGAGCTCGCCCTTCCAGGGGGTCAGCGTGGCTTTCCAGCCGGTCCCCGACAAGCCCGGTCGCTTCGGGCGTCACTACGACGGCCGGGCCCTCAAGGAGAGCTTCCTCCCGACGCTCGAGGCGCCCTTCGACTGGGGCCGCTTCCTGGCGTTGGCCCCCGATCAAACCGCGAGGTCCGTCCAGCTTGGTGATCGCTGGTCACTTCCGGTCGAGGTCCTCCAGCCCTTGCTCGCGCCGAGCGGATTCCTGGCGTGGCGGGGCGAGGAGGCGGCGGACGAGCTGATCCTGCGTGCCTTCCAGAGCGGCGTGGCCGGCAACACCTACATCGGGTTCGACGGCAGCGTCGCTGGACAGGTCGAGGCCGAGGTGAAGGCTGTGGGGGGAGACTCCCCGGAGTCGAGCTTCGTGGAGCTCGAGCTGAGCTTCGACGTCACGCTGCGATCGGACCGCTCGGACTTCGTCAGCGAGAACCGCGTCGAGGTGGAGGCCGTCGAGCAGGTGCAGACCCTCGGGGCCCAGCTCGCGGTGAACCTCAAGGGGGGAGCCCGGCTGCGCTGGAGCGTGGCGGACAACCGTCCCCTTGGCGCGACCGTCCTGTGCGACGAGATCGTCGAGCTCGCCGTTCAGATCCTGCCGCCGGAGAGCGAGGTGGTCGAGCAGTCGATCCGCATGGTCGGCGGGCTGGCGAATCGCCTCGAGTTCCGCCAGGTCGAGGTGGTGGCGCCCACCCGGAGCGAGGGGCGCTGATCAGGGGACGAGCTCGACCTCGAGCGCGTCGCTGAATGCGCCGCCCGCTGCCGAAGCGTCCTGGACCCAGACCTGATAGAAGACCCGGCTTCCGATCACGGCTCCGGGCGGCAGCGAGACCTGTGCACTCCCTGCGCCGAGGAAGAGCGAGATCGTCGCCACGCGACGGACCGAGCCGCCCAGGAGGAGGGTCCCGAAGCCGGTGAGGTTCAGGCCCGGCTGGGTCCCCTCGACGACCATGGCGGTGCCGACGAACTGGGGCGGCGCGGCGCCCGTCACGCCGATGGTGAACTGCCCCGCGGTGACGCTCGGCAGGCCGCTGTAGGCGATCCGGATCGGTCCCCCCTGGCTGGAGACCCCGGGGGCCCCGTAGGTGGTGGGCGGGCTCCAAGGAGTGCGCTGGGGGTCGAAGGGGTAGACGTTCGAGAGCGCCGCTGGGCCTGGGGTTGGCAGGAGGACGGCGACGTCGCCCGGCCCCGCGCTCGCCGGCACCTGGACCTCGACCCGAGTGCCCGCTGACCCGGCCACGGCGGGTACGGCGGTGACCTTGATCGGCGTCCCGTCGCCAGGGTTGCTGGGATCAGCGGGCGTGAACCAGACCTCGTTGTCCGTCGGGTGGAAGCCGCTCCCCACCAGGCGCAGGGCGCCGGTCGCGGTGAACTCGTAGGTCTCGATCACGGGCTTGGCCGGGTCGAGGGCGCCGTAGAGGAACTCGAGTCCCGCGCGGTCATCCGGCTCGATGGACCGCAGGTCGAGTCCCGCGTTTGCGGTTACGGTCCCCATCGTCGCGCCGGGGATCGTCGAGTGGTCGAGCCCGAGCGCGTGGCCGAACTCGTGGGTCATCACGCCCTGGAGATCCACCGGGTTGCTCCCCGCGAGGAGGCCGCCTGGGTCGTCGCACCAGGTGACAGACCCCTCGAAGAAGCGGATCCGCCACCCGTCGCCGATGGGGATGTCGGTCTGGGCGATGGCGGCGCCCGCCGAGGGGACCGCCGAGATGATGTTGGCGTCGCGGTTCCCCGGTCCCAGCGCTCGGCCGGTGAAGAAGGCGTCGAAGTTCGAGCCGCCGGAACCCAGCACGGTTTGAAGCGGGTCCGTCGTTCCCGAGCCGTGGGCCCGTGAGCCCCACTCGGCGACCCCCTTGCGGATCGCGAGCTCGGCGCCCAGGGCGCCGGGGAAGTCCGGGTCGGGCACCTGGTTCGTGTTGGCTCGGGGGCCGGTGAAGTTGTTGAGGACCCGGAAGTCTCGCTGGGTCAGGTCGAGGACATCGCCGTACACCGCGAAGGCCCAGGAGTCGGGCGAAGCGAGGAGCCCGGCGACCCCGGAGAGGAGCAGCGCAGGGGCGATGTTTCGACGGAGGCTCATCTTCGATCTTCGGGAGGCTCGGGGGCGTCCCCTGTCCAAATCTAAGGGGCCCAGGCGAGCCCGGTGGACGGGCAGGCGCAACTGCCGAAGCAGTTGCCCCGAATCGAGCGCATGAAGGTTGCCAGCGGCGCGTTGAGGCGGAAAATCGTGGCCTCCAAACGCCGCAGGTGAGACCCGCGGTCCACGGGGATTGGTTCCCCAGGAGCCCCACAAATGACTGCCCAGACAGAAAAGCACAGCTTCGAGGCCGAGGTCCAGCAGGTCCTCTCCCTCGTCATCCACTCGCTCTACACGAACCGTGAGATCTTCCTCCGGGAGCTCATCTCGAACGCCAGCGACGCGCTCGACAAGCTCCGCTTCGAGTCCCTCACGGACGGCTCGCTGATCGAGGAGGGGGAGACCCTCGGGGTGGCCCTCGAGACGGACGTGTCGAACAACGTCCTGCGCGTCGCCGACAACGGCATCGGGATGGACCGCGAGGAGCTGACCCGGAACCTGGGCACCATCGCGAGCTCGGGGACCCGGCGGTTCCTGGAGGCCAGCGCGGCGGACGGCAGCGGCGAGGAGCGTCCGGACCTGATCGGGCAATTCGGCGTCGGCTTCTACAGCGCCTTCATGGTCGCCGAGGAGGTGGTGGTCGAGACCCGCCGCGCGGGCAGCGACGAGGGCTGGCGCTGGAGCTCCAAGGGCGACGGCTCCTACGAGATCGAGCCGGTGGAGGGCCTCGCCCGCGGGACCGTGGTGTCGCTCCACCTGCGCGAGGCGGCCGAGGGCGAGGAGGGCGAGGGGCCCCGCAAGTTCCTCGAGGAGTTCACCCTCCGCGACGTGGTTCGCCGTTACAGCGACTTCGTCGAGTACCCGATCCAGATGGAGATCGAGCGGACGGAGCCGAAGCTCGACGACGAGGGCAAGCCCGTCGAGGGCGAGACGGTCACAGAGACCAAGCTCGAGACCCTGAACTCCCAGAAGCCCCTCTGGTCGCGGCCGAAGTCCGAGATCACGGACGAGGAGCACGCCGAGTTCTACCGGCACCTCACCCACGACTGGAACGAGCCCTACGGCAACCTGCACTTCAGCGCCGAGGGTGCCCTCGAGTACACCGCGCTTCTGTACCTGCCGAAGCAGCCCCCGTTCGATCAGTTCGACCCCTCGAACCGCGAGTCCAACGTCAGCCTGTACGTGCGCCGGGTCCTGATCCAGCGTGAGTGCAGCGAGCTCCTGCCCTCCTGGCTGCGCTTCGTGCGCGGCGTGGTGGAGTGCTCGGACCTCCCCCTCAACGTCTCCCGCGAGACCCTGCAGGACGACCCCCGCCTCGGGCAGATCCGCAAGCGCCTCGTGAAGAAGGTGCTCGACGAGCTGAGCTCGCTCATGGGCAAGGACCGCGAGGCCTACGCCTCCTTCTGGGAGGGCTTTGGCCAGGTCATCAAGGAGGGCATCTGGGCTGGGGACGACACGGACGGTCGCATCGCCGGGGTGTGCCTCTTCTCGTCCTCCAACGGCGAGGCGCCGACCACGCTCGAGGAGTACGTGGGGCGCATGGCCGACGGCCAGGAGACCATCCACGTGCTCACCGGGGCGGACCGCATGACGGTGGAGGCCTCTCCGCTGCTGGAGGCCGTCCTGGAGCGTGGGGAGGAGGTCATCTACCTCATCGATCCGGTGGACGAGTGGATGCTCCAGCGCCTGACGGAGTTCGACGGCAAGAAGGTCGTCCCGCTGGATCGAGCGGACTCGACCGAGGACGACGACGCCCGGGAGAAGCGTGAGGAGCTCGAGAAGGAGCACGAGGGTCTGCTCGGCGCCATCAAGGGGCCCCTCGAGGAGGAGATCTCGGAGGTCCGCTTCACGTCCCGCCTCAAGGACAGCCCCGCCGTCCTGGTCGCCGCCGAGGGCGGCATCTCCGGCCACATGGAGCGCCTGCTCAAGCGGTCCGGCCAGGAGGTCCCCCCCCAGAAGCGAGTGCTCGAGTTGAACCCGGACCACGACCTCGTGAAGAGCCTCACGAAGCTCTACGGGGTGGATCAGAACTCCCCGCGGATCGCGGAGGCGGCCGAGGTGCTCCACGGCCAGGCGCTGCTCGCCGAGGGCGGGTCCCCGAAGGACCCCAAGCGCTTCGGGCAGCTGGTCACCGACCTGCTCCTGAATTCGGTGAAGGGCTGAGCCTACGGGCGAGGCCCCGGAGCCAGGCTGCTATGGTCCGACCCATGAGCCAACGTCTCCAGGGCCTCGCCCAGTCCGAGATCCGCGCGATGACCCGCGCGGCAGACGCGGCGGGTGCGATCAACCTCGGGCAGGGGATCTGCGACCTGCCGACGCCCGCTCCCGTGGCGGATGCCGCCGTCCAGGCCATCCGGGACCGCAAGAGCACCTACACCTACTGCGAGGGGGACGCCGGTCTGCGACGCAAGATCGCCGCCAAGCTCGCGCGGGTCAACGGGATCGACGCCGACCCCGAGACCGACATCGTGGTCACCGCCGGCTCGGCGGCGGCGTTCACCTGTGTGCTCCACGGGCTCTTCGACCCGGGGGACGAGCTGCTCATCCCCGAGCCCTACTACGGGTATCACGTGGGCGCGGCCAGGGTCGCGGGGGTGGTGCCGGCCTACGTGGGGCTGCGCGCCCCCGGGTTCGAGCTCACCGCGGAGCTCCTGCGGGCGGCGATCACGCCGAAGACCCGCGGGCTCGTGCTGTGCACCCCCTCCAACCCCTCGGGGCGGATGCTGACCCGTGGGGAGCTCGAGGTGGCGGCCCGGGTGGCCGAGGAGTTCGACCTCACCGTGATCACGGATGAGATCTACGAGTCGATCACCTACGACGGGCGCGAGCACGTGTCGCCGGCCTCCATCTCGGCGGCCATGGCGCGCCGCACGGTGACGATCCTCGGCCTCTCCAAGACCTTCAGCATCACGGGGTGGCGGCTCGGCTACGTCGTCGCACCGGCGGCGATGGCCGAGAAGCTCAAGCTCGTCCACGACCTCTTCTACATCTGCGCCCCGACCCCGCTGCAGCACGGCGTCGCCGCAGGCTTCGACCTCGACGACAGCTTCTTCGAGGGGATGAGGGCGGACTATGCCGCCAAGCGGGCCCTGCTGGTGGACACGCTCAGGGAGATCGGGCTGCCGCCGATCGTGCCCGAGGGGGCGTACTACATCCTCGCGGACGTCTCCAGCATGGGAGAGCCCACCGCCAAGGCGGCTGCCATGCGCCTCGTGGAGGAGGCTGGGGTCGCGGCGGTGCCCGGGACGGCCTTCTTCTCCGGGACCGCGGGGGAGACCGGAGAGGGCCTGGTGAGGTTCTGCTACGCCAAGGAGCAGGGGGCCCTCGAGGAGGCCTGCCGGCGTCTCCGCACCTGGGGCGCCGCCAGGGCTTAAACTCTCGGCGATGCCCGACCCCCAGGCCCAGCCGAAGCACAAGCTCCGCGTCCCGCGCGCGCGGCGCGGTCCGTTCCGGATCCTCCTGGGGACCCGCAAGGGCGCCTTCGTGATGGACGGCGAGGGGGCAGGGCGTGACTTCGAGGCGCCGCGCCCGGTGATCCTGGGCCGGACGTGCTTCCACCTGGTGCGGGACCCGTTCCGCAGGGACGTGCTCCTCGCCGGCGTGCGTGGCCCGGGCGAGGGGCCGACCGTGTTGAGGTCCGAGGACGCCGGCCTCACATGGGCCGAGGCGGACGCGCCCCCGTGCTTCGGCCCGGCCGCTCCGGACGCCCCCTACGAGCGGGTGGTCCATCAGGTCTTCTGGCTCTCCGCGGGTCACCCCAACGACCGTGATACCTGGTTCGCGGGGACGTGCCCGCAGGGGCTATTCCGCTCCGACGACGGCGGCCGCTCCTGGTCCCCGGTGGAGGGGCTGCACCTGCACCCTCGCTTCGAGGAGTGGACGGACCTCGCGGCGGATCGAACCCCGGATGGGCCGAAGCTCCACTCGGTGCACGTGGACCCGCGCTCCGCGACGCGCATGACCCTGGCCATGTCGAGCGGCGGCGTGCTCGCCACGGAGGACGGCGGGGCGAGCTGGGAGCGCCTGGAGGGGGAGTTGGACCACGACGCGGCGATCACGCCGCAGCTCGTGGTCCCCGCGACCACCAACCCTGACCGGCTCTGGATGCAGGGCCACCACGGCCTGCACCGCATGGACCGGGAGGAGGGCGTCTGGGTCCGCACCGGGCCGCGGGGGGCGGACGGAGAGTTCCACGACGCGGGGTTCCCCGTGGCGGTCCATCCCCATGACCCTGACACCTGCTGGGTCGTGCCGCTGAACGGCGACCGCGGCGGCGCCCGGCTGCCCCTTGGCGGCCGGCCCGCGCTGTACCGGACCCGGGACGCCGGAGAGACCTGGGAGCGCCAGGGGGCCGGGCTCGCCGAGGAGGGCGCGTGGTGGACCGTGAAGCGCCAGGCGCTGGCCGTGGACGGCTGCGATCCGCTGGGCCTCTACCTGGGGACGTCCTCGGGTGAGGTCTGGGCCTCCCGCGATGAGGGGGAGAGCTGGACCCGCATCGCGAGCGGCCTGCCCGCGATCTACAGCCTGGAGATCGGCTGACCTCCCATGGGCACCCAGGATCAACCTCTGGCCGGGGGCGACGGGGCCAACGCGTCGCGGGGTCTGCTGTACCTCGCCCTCGCCGTCGCGCTGGTGCCCTTCGCGTTCCTCGTCCACCGCTTCGACTTCCTCTGCGACGACGCCTTCATCACGTTCCGCTACTCCCGGAACCTCGCCGAGGGGCTGGGCCTGGTCTACAACCCGCCGCAGCTGGAGGCGCCGGTCGAGGGCTACAGTGAGTTCCTCTGGGCGGGCCTCATGGCCCTCGGCATGAAGGTCGGCGCCAGCCCCGAGGTGGCGAGTCGAACCCTGTCGGTGCTGGCGGGAGTCCTCATGGTCGCGGGCCTCGTGCGGGCCCTGGTCCGGCGCTACCCCGACGCCCCCGCGGCGGTGCTCACCTCCTCCCTCCTGCTCGGCTCTGCCCCGCCGCTGGCCGTCTGGTCCACGGGGGGCATGGCCACGATGCCCACGGCGGCCCTCGCCGTCGCGCTGTTCCTGGTGGCGCACGGCGCTCCCGCCGTGGACTGGCGCCGGCGGGCGCTCCTGCTCGGGCTGATCTCCGCGGGCCTGACCCTGATGCGAGCGGACGCGGCGCTCCTCGTGGCGCTGCTCCTGTCGCCGCCGATCCTCACCGGCCTCGTCCGCAAGGACGAGCAGCAGTGGCGGCCAGCCCTGGCCGCCGCGGCGACGGGCGCGCTGGTCTTCCTGGGTCACATGGGGTGGCGCTACTCGGTCTACGGGGACTGGGTGCCGAACACCGCCCGCGTGAAGCTGGGCTTCTCGGGCGCAGCCGCCGGACGGGGTCTCGACTACGTGGTCTCCGCGTGGCTCTCCATGCCAGGCCTGGCGTTGATCACGCTCGGGGCCCTGGCGGGCGCCTGGTGCAGCCGGCGCCGGGTGGGGGGCGCCGAGGCGAGCGGGGTGGCTGCGCTGGTGCTCGGGGGAACGGCCTACGCCATCTCCTCCGGCGGTGACTTCATGTGCTTCGCTCGCTTCCTGGTCCCGGTGGTTCCCTTCGCGGTGCTCGGCTCGGCGGGGGCGCTGGCGCGGATCGAGGAGCGGACGCGGGCAGGCGCCGTTCTTGCGGGCTTGGCGGCGGCAATCCTCTCGGCGCTGGCCGCCTTCGACGTCCACGCGGTCCCGGAGTCGACCCGGCTGGCCTTCCACTTCCGGCACAACCAGACGCTGATGGGGGTCCGGCCTTCGGCCTCCGAGGTCGAGCAGTGGCGCAACATGTCCGACCGCGCGGGCTACTGGGCGGAGGTGGGCCGAGCCCTGGCGCAACACGCGCCGCCGAACGCGTCCCTCGTCTACGGCGCGGTGGGGGCGATTGGCTACCACTCGAATCTCTTCATCCACGACCGCAACGGCCTCGTGACCCGTGAGGTCGCCATGCGGCCGCCCCACCAGGAGCTGCGGTCGCCGGGGCACGACAAGGTGGTCCCCGCCGAGTTCTTCCTGCGGCTCGACCCTACCTTCCTCGACGCCGGGCTCTGCGCGGCGAGCGCCTTCCCACCGCGGCAGAAGGCCGGGGCTCGCGTGGAGGCCCTCGGCCCCGGTGAACGCCCGGGGACGGTCCTCTGGGTTCAGCGCCCCTGAGTGGACCTGGGCCCCGAGTTCACCGGGGGCAGATGGAAAGGAGCCCCCGGGGCACCGTGCCCCGGGGGCTCCACCCGGAGGGCCCATCCAACTTCCCTACCGGGTGGGGGAATCAGCGCCGGAACCGGTGGCCCACGTGCGTCACCCGGTGGCGCGGAGAGCGAACCTCGCACCTGCTGGCGGGGACCCAGACGCGAACAGTCCGGGACTCGTAGTGGCCAGGGACGTGGCGGAGGCTGTGGTACCCGGCGCGGATGAGGACCTGGTAGCGCCGACCGCAGGGGTCATGGCGCCACTCGTAGCGGGGCTCGATCCAGACTCGCTCTTGCCGCGCCGGGATCCAGACCTGCTCGCAGCGGGTCTCGTAGCGCCCCCGTCGGTGGATCCTCGAGGTGCCGTAGTGGACGCCATAGGAAGGGGACACGTAGGGCTGGGTCGAGTGGAGGGTCCGCGAGCTCAGGGCCGTGAGCGGCTGAGCCTCGGCGGGCGTGCCGAAGGCAGCCAGGAGGAGCAGGGCCGGCGCCAGCCGGAGCCATCGGGGGGCGATCAGAACGGGTTGCATGGGAACACCTCCGTGTTCGAGGGGCAGCGGCCCGGGCGGGATCCGGCGGATCAGCCCGGGGAGCGAACGCGCTTGTTGCGCGACGGTCTCCCTCATGCACGGGCCGTGCCAGACGAGTTCATGTGCCCCTCTCGGCCCCGCGGAGGCCCCCTGGGCGCTCCGCAACCACCCGGGGAAGGGGGCCCGGTGCCGGCGGTGTCCCCCCGGTAGGGCGCTCGCGTGGACTCAGGAGGACAGCACGAACTGCTTGCGGGTCACGGTGAAGCACCCCACCGCGAGGAGGAGCACCGCCGTGACCAGGAGGCGCTCCGCGGACGCCGCCGGCTCCAGGAACTCCGTCCGCTCGAAGATCTCGAGGGAGCTCCAATCGGCGCTGTCGCCGCCGACGAAGAGGGAGCGCAGGTAGAACTGGAGGCTCAGCTTCTGGGCGGACCCGGGGATGTTGGCCAGCATCACCTCGAAGGCGAAGGCGTAGCCCAGGGCGATCACCTGCCCGCGCTTGAAGATGATGCCGATCACCGCCGCGCCGAGGGAGTAGAGGACCCCCGCGACGAGGGTGGCGCCCACGAGCGCCTGGACCGCCTCGACCGTGGGCGGATCCGCCGCGCCCATGGTGATCATGCCCACGGCCGCCCCGCTCGAGAGCAGGAGGACCGTGAGGACCAGGAGGCTCGCGAGCCAGCGGCCCAGGAAGACGGAGGCCCTCGGGATGGGCCGCGTGAAGGGATAGGTGATGGTCCGCGCCTCGGTCTCGTCGGCGATGGCGCCGATGCCGAGGAAGACTCCGAGCGCAGGGGCCACCACCTGGAGCAGCACGAGCACGCCGAGGAACATGAACACCCGCTCGCCCATGTCGCCGCCCCCGCCGACCTTGACGGCGAGGAACGCGAACAGGGGGGCGACGGCGGCGAAGAGGATGCCCGCGAGAGCACGGCGGGACGTGGCCGTGGTGGCCAGGTGCATCCTGAAGATCAGCCAGGTGGCCCGGGGGAGCGCGGTGAAGAGATTCATGGGTCAGTGGCCCTCAGCCGACGAGGTAGTCGAAGACGGCCTCGAGGCTCGCGTCGTCGCTCTTGAATCCGGAGACGCCGGCTCCGGCCGCGGCGGCCACGCCGGCGAAGGTGCTGTGGAAGGCGGCGATGTCGTCGGTCTCCACGGTCAGGGTGCCGGGATCGGTCCCGAGCTTGATGGTGCGCACGTGCTCCAGGGGGAGCAGGGCGGTGGCGAGCAGGCGCGGGTCCCGGGCGACGAGTTCCACCCGGCTCGGGTGGCGTGAGATCAGGCGCCGCACCTCTCGCACGCTCCCCTGGGCGAGCAGGCGGCCGCGGTGAATGAGGACCATGGTCTCGGTCAGGCTCTCCACCTCGTGCAGCACGTGGCTGGAGATGATGACGGAGCAGCCGTCCTCGGCGAGCCCCCGGAAGAGCTCGAGGGTCTGCCTCCGCGCGATCGGGTCGAGGCCGGTCAGGGGCTCGTCAGCGATCACGAGCCTGGGCCCGTGGGCGATGGCCTGGGCCAGGCGCGTGCGCTGGCGCATGCCCTTGGAGTATCCGTTGACCTTGCGGTCCATGGCATCCTCGAGGCCGACGCGCTCCATGGTGCGGACGGCGAGGGTGTCTGCTTCGCGGCGGGACCAGCCCCCCAGCCGGAGGAGGTCCCGGACGAACTGCCTCCCGGTCTGATGTTCGTAGAGGGCGTCTTGCTGGGGGCAGAAGCCGAGCTGACGGTGGAGCCCGCGGTTGCCGAAGGGGACCTCGCCGAGGACGGTGAGCTGCCCCCTCGCGGGTCGGAGTTCGCCGACCATCAGCTTCATGAAGGTCGACTTCCCCGCGCCGTTGGGGCCCACCAGCCCCGTGATGCCCGGCTCGATCTCGACGGTCAGGTCGCCGAGCCCGACGACCTCTCCGTACCAGCGCCCCAGGTTCTCCGCTTGGATGATGGAGGTCACGCGCCCACCTCCAGCTTGCGGGTCTGGCGCGAGAGGATCGCCGCGCTGGCGAAGGTCAAGAGACCCAGGACCCATAGCGAGGCCTCCAGGTTCCAGCCGATGCCGGGGGACGACTGGTCGAACAGGCTGTCGAAGATCCGCTGGAAGTTGTTCGGGATGGAGAGGAGCCTCCAGCCCTGCCCGCTCATCAGCTCGGCCATGGCGTTCGACCCGGCGAGCGTGAGGAAGTAGAGGATGAACAGCCCGCCGAGGGCGCGGTTACGGCGGTCGGTCAGGGACGAGATCGCCAGGACCAGGATCCCGTGGAAGAACACCCAGAGCACGGCGTAGAACTCGAGCTTCAGGATCGTGTCCCAGCGCTCGGTGAGGAAGGACCACTCCGGGGAGGCGAGGCTCGCCACCGAACAGACGATGGTGACGGGGGCCACCACCGCCAGGCTGCCCCAGAACATCACCGTCAGCAGCTTCCCCGCCGTGTAGGTGAGGCGGGACATGGGGCGCGCGAAGTAGAGGAGGTGCGCCCGCAGCTTGCGGTCCTCCGCGATGAGCCCTGAGCCGTACCAGCCCATGATCAGGACCACGAAGAACTGCATGTTCGTGAGCAGCTGGAAGATCAGGACCTCGACCTGTCCGAGCTGGCTCGAGAGCATGGCGCCCATGGCCATGGTCTGGGCCGAGGGCTCCATCCCGGCCATGTTCGTCAGGGTGCCGGACTCCGCCTCGAACTTGAGCTGCACCATGAACCCGGTGACGATCGTGAAGATCCCGGGGATGATGAACAGCAGGAGCATGGGGAGCTTCTTCTTGAACCCGATGCGGATGCCCGACCAGGCGAGCGTCACGGACCGAAGCGGGCGCTTGCGGAGCTCGCCGTCGAAGCGGCGATAGACCTCGGTGTGGGTTGTCGCCTTCATGCGCTGGTGGCCTCCGCCTTCTTCTCGCTGTCATCCACGGCCTTGAGGAAGACCTCCTCGAGCGTGGAGCGCACCGGGTCGATGGAGGAGATGTTGACCCCTTCACCGGCGGCGAGGCCGCAGAGCGCGTCGGCGTCCTCCACGCCGTGGGGGAGGGTGACCATCAGAGCGCCGTCCTCGTTCAGCGAGGTGGCATAGGCGGCGGCCTCGAGGGCGGCCTGCAGGCGGTCGGCGCGGTCCTCAACCTCGACGCGGAGGCGCCTGGACTCGGCGGCGGTGAGCTCCGCGATGGAGCCCTGGAGGATGGCCTTCCCCTTCACCAGGACCACGACGTTGTCACAGGTCCGCTCCACGTCCGGCAGGAGGTGGGAGCAGAGGAGGATGTTCTTGTTCTGGTTCCGCCCGAGGTCCTCCACGAGGGAGAGCATGTGACGGCGGCCGGCGGGATCGAGCCCGTTGGTGGGCTCGTCGAGGAGCAGGAACTCGGGGTCATGAACCAGGGCCTGGGCGAGCTTCAGGCGCTGCTTCATCCCCGTGGAGTAGCCGTCCAGGGCCCGGTAGCGCGCCTCGTCCAGTTCCACGTAGTCGAGGACCTCGTGGGCCCTCGTGATCGCGTCCTGCCGGTTCAGGCCCGTGAGCTTGGCCAGTGAGGAGACGATCTCCACCGCCGTCATCCCGGGGAGGAGGCAGTCGCTCTCGGGCATGTACCCCACGCGCTTGCGGATCTCGATGCGCGCCGCGCGGTTGGTGGGTTGGAGGCCAGCGACCACCGCTGTGCCTTCGGTGGGTTCGAGGAGCCCCAGGAGCAGGCCAATGAGGGTGGTCTTCCCGGCTCCGTTCGGTCCCAGGAGACCCACGGGGCCGGCGGGTAGCTCCATGTCGAGGCCGCGGAGGGCGTGGACGCTCCCGAAGGACTTGCGCAGCCCTTGCAGGCGGACGATCGGCTCCCCTCTGTTCGAGTGGTCGGTGTCCGAGGCGTGACCAGGCAGAGGATCGGGGACGTTGGAGGTCATCAGGGTCTTGGGGGATCCGTCGGCGGGAACGTGCCGAGGCGGGTCGGGTCGCCGCCCTCTAGTACGGAGAGTAGCAGGCCACCCTTTCAGGAATACCGCACAAAGACCGCCGGGTTCGCGAGCAGGTCCTGGAGCCGGGAGCGTGGCGTCCAGCGTGGTGGGGCTCTAGGATGGACCCCGTCAGCGGCGCGGGCCTGTTGCTCCACGCGGACGGTGCGCCCTCGGGTGCCCACTGACCCCCGGCCAGCGCCCCCACCCGTGCTTCCCGCGAGAGGGATCGATCGATGAGAGAAATGGACCCGTCGTCCGGTGAGCCGTCCGCGATCAGCAGGAGGTCCTTCCTCAAGGGGGCGACCCAGGTCGCCGCTGCCGGGGGCATCATCGGGGCCGCCCCAGCGAGCGAGCAGGACGCAGAGGTCGAGCCCGAGGTCGAGACGCTCAGCGGCTCTGCCTCCATGGAGCTGCTCGTCAACGGGAAGTCCCGCTCGGTGGAGGTGGAGCCACGGACGACGCTCCTCCACGCGCTGCGGAACGAGATGAAGCCTCCGCTGACCGGCACCAAGGAGGTCTGCGGGACCGGATCGTGCGGGGCGTGCACGGTGCTGATCGACGGGCAGCCGGCGTACTCCTGCCTCAGCCTGGCGGTCACGTGTGCGGGGCGGCCGATCACGACCGTGGAGGGGTTCGGCAGCGCGGACGCGATGTCGGACGTCCAGCAGTCCTTCTGTGACAAGGACGGGATGATGTGCGGCTTCTGCACCCCTGGCTTCGTCGTCGCCACCCACGCCGCCCTGGACCGCGCCCCGAAGGCGAGCCTGGATGAATTGAAGTACGAGCTCTCCGGCAACTTCTGCCGCTGTGGCACCTATCCCCACGTCTTCGACGCCGCCCAGGCCGTCCAGAAGGACCGGGCACGCGGGGAGGACGGGCGATGAGTCGTCCCACCAGTCGCCCCGCGGCGTCGGACCCCTCCTGGGGTGAGCGCAGCGACCTCGACGTCCTCAACCGTGACATCCCGCGCGTGGATGGGCCGGTGAAGGCGACCGGCGAGGCCGTCTACACCCACGACGTGCGCCTGCCCGACATGCTCTGGGCCCGGGTGCTCGTGCACCCCGTCCCGCGGGCGGAGATCGAGTCCATTGACCTGGAGGCGGCCAGCGAGATGCCCGGCGTCGTGCACATCGAGGCCCTGAAGGAACCGGGTGACACCGTGCGCTATCTGGGGGACGACGCCGTCCTTGCGGTGGTCGCGGCCGAGACGCCCGACCAGGCCGCGGACGCCCTGGGGGCGATCGTGGTCCAGGCGAAGCGTCTCGCGCCGGTGGTCACCCCGGAGCAGGCGCTCGAGGAGGGGGCGCCCGTGGTGAGCCGCCGCCGCAAGGCCGACTCCAACGTCGGCCGGGCGAACGAGCGCGGCGACGAGGCCGTGGCCGATGCGGCGCTCGCTGGGGCGGTCGCGGTGGTGGAGCGGACCTTCGAGATCCCCATCCAGCACCACGTTTGCCTGGAGACCCACGGCCACGTGGTGCAGCCCGCCCCGGACAACGATCAGGTCACGGTGTACGCCTCGACCCAGTCCGTCAGCGGCACCCCGCGCGGCCTGGCCCGCACCCTTGGGCGGGACGCCTCGAAGATCCGCGTCTTGACTCCTCACATGGGCGGGGGCTTCGGGTCCAAGTTCGGACCTGGCCTCGAGGGCGCGCTCGCCGCGAGGGTCGCGAACGTCACGGGGCGGCCTGTGCACCTCATGCTCACGCGCGCGGACGAGTTCGCGATCGCCGGTAACCGCTCCGGCTCCCGGCAGAACCTCAAGGTGGGCGCCGACAGCGACGGGCGGCTGGTCGGGCTCAAGCTCGAGGCGGACAAGCTGGGCGGCGTCTCAGGTGGATCTCTCCCGGGGCCGCCTTACATCTACACCGTCACGGACGGGGCGGCCGTCTTCAGCAAGATCCGCTCGGTTCACACGGCCACGGACGGCAGCCGGGCCATGCGCGCGCCGGGTCACCCCCAGGCCTCCTTCGCCATGGAGGCCGCGGTGGACGAGCTGGCCTACCTGCTGGGCATGGACCTCGTGGACATTCGCATCCGGAACCTGGAGTCGGCGGTGCACCACCGCCAGCTGCGCCGGGTCGCCGAGGAGATCGGCTGGGCGGACCATCCGAACCGGGACCGGCCCGGAGCGGCCGTGAACGGGCGCGCCGTGGGCATCGGCTTCGGGGTCTCTGTCTGGGGACCCGGCGGGCGCTCTTCCCGCTGCGACGTGACCGTGCGTCCTGACGGCTCGGTCGTCTCCGCGACGGCCACCCAGGACCTCGGTACCGGGGCGCGGACCTACGTGGCCGCGATCGTGGCCGAGGAGCTCGGTCTGACGGTCGACATGGTCGAGGCCCGCATCGGTGACAGCGACCTGCCCCCGAGCGTGACCTCGGGCGGGAGCGTCACCACCGGGAGCTCGGCGCCGGCGATCAAGGACGCGGCCCACAAGGCGCGGGAGGGCCTGGAGGCCCTGCTCACCGACGTCCTCGAGGCGCCGGTCGGATCCTACGTATGGAAAGACGGGCGCGTCTCCGTGCGTGGAGACGCGAGCCGCTCCCTCCCCTGGATCGCGGTCTGCGCCCTGCTACGGGAGCCGCTCCTGGCCCAGGGGGAGTTCCGAGACTTCCTCCACGAGGGCCGGATTCACGGCGCCCAGGCGGCGAAGGTCGAGGTGGACACCCTGACCGGACGGGTCAAGGTCCTGAAGATGGTGACCTGCCAGGACCAGGGGCTCCCCCTGAACCGGCTCGCGCTGCGCAGCCAGATCAACGGCGGCATGGTTCAGGCGCTCTCCTACGGGCTGCTGGAGCAGCGCGTCTTTGACGAGCAGGACGGCTTCCTGCTCTCGGACAACCTCGACCTCTACAAGATCGCCGGCTCCCAGGAGATCCCGGAGATGGTGGCGCTCATCGACGACGAGGACGAGCGACCCAGCGTCTGCGGCATGGCGGAGGCGCCGGTGATTCCGGGTCACAGCGCCATCGCCGGCGCGATTCACAACGCCTGCGGCGCGCGGCTCACTCGCATGCCCTTCACCGCGGACAACGTCCTGGAGACCCTGTACGGGAAGATCTGATGAAGGACTTCGACCTCAAGCTGCCGGAGAACCTGGACGCCGCGATCGGTGAGCTGCCCGCGGAGTACACCCGGGAGGGCGCCCAGGTCCTCGCCGGAGGGCAGGACATCGTGACGGTGATGAAGGACGACATCGAGCAGCCGGCGGCGCTCGTGAGCCTGCAGCGCCTCGGCCTCGACGGGATCCAGTGGGACGGCGACGGTGGGGTGACCCTCGGCGCCACCGTGACGGTCCAGACCCTGGCCGATGACGCCGACCTCGAGCGGGCGTTCCCGGCGCTCCGTGAGGCTGCCCGGTCCATCGGCAGCCCTCAGATCCGGAGCCAGGCGACGCTGGGGGGCAACCTCAACCAGCGGCCCAGGTGCCCTTACTACCGCCACCCCTCCGTGAGCTGCTTCAAGAAGGGCGGCTCGGTGTGTCTGGCGGAGTTCGGCTTCAACAAGTACGCCGCGATCTTCGGCGGGGGCCCCTCCTACTTCAGCCACCCCTCCGACCTGGCGACGGTGCTGCTCATGCTCGGCGCGACGGCCTCGGTCAGCGGCCCGGACGGTGAGCGCCAGGTCCCGCTCGCCGAGCTCTACGTCCTGCCCGAGGAGTCGCTGGAGACAGAGACGGTGCTCCGCCCCGACGAGATCCTGACCTCGGTCACGATCCCGGCCCCCCCCGCGGAGACGCGCTCGAGTTACCTGAAGTTCAAGGAGCGGGCCTCCTACGACTTCGCCCTCGCGGCGGTCGCCGTGTCCGTGGTCCTGGACGGGTCCGGCGTGGTCACCGATGCCCGGGTCGTCCTCGGGGGCGTCGCCCCCAAGCCGTGGGAGGTCCCCGCGGCGGCGCGCGCCCTCACGGGGAAGTCAATGGGCCCCGAGGCGTGGACCGCCGCCGGCGCCGCCGCCGTGGCGGACGCCGACCCGCTCGAGCACAACGGCTACAAGGTCCACCTCGTGAAGGGCCTGGTCTTCCGCGCCCTCGAGTCCCTGGCCTGATCCCCGCCGTCGACCTCCCCGTAATAACCATGAGTGATCCCAGGACCCCCCCCGTGAGTCCCTTCTGCGTGCACCTCGCGAGCAAGAAGATGATGATCTCCGAGCGCCCTCCCCTCGAGGACAGCGACGTGCTGGACTCGAGCCAGCACTGCTGGTGCGAGCTCTCCCACATGTTGATCGGGCCCGACGGCGACGCCGCGCACCCCGAGGACTGCCGCAAGGGGCGTGACTGCTTCGAGTCACCGCTCGCCGACCTCCTCTGAACTCGAATGAAACTCCTCGCTTCACTCCTGATCGCCGGCTCGACGGCGATGGTCTACACGGGAGTCCTCCCGTGCCCCTGTGAGCTCGGCGCCCGCCTCTCATCGTCCTTCAGCGCCCCGCGCACGGAGGCCGGTGCGCCGGCCGGGGTCTACCTCGAGGTTCGGAACGCCACGGTCTGGGGCGGCGCCTGCCACATCGGGTCCGAGGCCGTGAGCCAGGGGACCTATGCCGCCGCCGGCTGGTCCTTCGAGGGAGGGTCGCACGGCGGCGTCGACCTCGCCGGCGTGCGCGTGGTGTCCGTGGTGGAGGGGTCCTCGAACCTGCAGTCCGAGGCCGTCTTCCGCGCGGGCGGCGTCCCGAAGGTGCGGGCCTGCGTCTGGGTGGACGCTCCGGACGAGGACGCAGCCCAGGCCGCGGTGGACCACGTGCGCTCGCGCCTGGATCACGGCACGGTCCTGACGGTCGAGCGGACCCCCGTGACGGTGGACCTGAATGGAGACGAGTTCCGGCTGGAGGTGCCGGGGCTGCTCACGGTCGAGGGCGAGGCGCTCCCGGATCGCTCGTGCTGCACCATGCCGGAGTCCCTCTGGTACTCCCCGCTGGCTACTGGCTGTGAGGCCGTGGTGGGGAACCCCTCCATCTGCCGCTTCGCGGGCCACGGCGTCGGTGCCGCGAGGCTCTCCCCCTGGGCGTTCGAGGGCGAGAACAGCGCCTTCGTGGCCCGCGTCGGCGCCTGAGGCGCGCCGAGCAACCACCCCGCCGCTCACTCCCACCGATCACCACTCCATTGGCCCGCAAGAAGAAGTCCAAGAGGAAGGCTCCGCGCCGCGCGAGGCGCTCGGTCGACGACACCGAGATCGAGGAGCTCGTCATCGTTCCGGTCCGGAACATGATCCTCTTCCCGGGCGTGGTGCTCCCGCTCATGCTGGGTCGGGAGTCGTCCGTGCTGGCGGTGCGCGCCGCCGTCGAGGACGACCGTCCCATCGGCCTGCTCCTCCAGCGGGATGAGCGCGATGACTCGCCGGGGCCCGCTGACCTCTTCAAGGTCGGCACGGTGGGCGAGATCATGCGCTACTGGACGGCTCCGGACGGTCGCCACCAGGCCATCTGCCAGGGGCTCAACCGGTTCGAGGTCATCGACTACGTGGAGACCGAGCCGCTCCTCGTGGCGCGGGTGCGCCGGATCGAGGAGGTGGACCGCTCCACACGGGCCATCGAGGCGCGCTTCGTGGCGCTGAAGCAGCGCGCCGAGGAGGTCCTCAGCCTCTCGCCCGGGACGCCAGAGGATCTCGAGCAGGCGGTCCAGGGCATCGACTCGCCCGGGATGCTCGCTGACCTCGTGGCGACCTTCCTGGACATGCCCTCCACGGAGAAGCAGGAGATCCTGGAGACCTTCGAGGTCAAGGCGCGGCTGGACCGCCTCCTCGAGGCACTCGGTCAGGCCGCCGCCGTGCTGGAGCTCAGCCTCAAGATTCGCCGTGAGACCAAGGGGTCCCTGGACCAGGCGCAGCGCGAGTACTTCCTCCGCGAACAGCTGCGGCAGATCCGCAGGGAGCTGGGCGAGGGCGACGACTTCACGGATGAGCTGGCCGAGATCCGGGAGCGCGTCGACGCGCTGAAGCTGCCCGAGGAGGCCGAGCGGGAGGTCAGTCGGGAGCTCCGGCGCCTCGAGCGGACCCCGGAGCAGGCGGCCGAGCACTCCATGCTGCGCACGTGGATGGAGGTCTTCACCGAGCTGCCCTGGAATGCCCGAAGCAAGGACACCCTCCAGCTCGACGCGGCCCAGGAGGTCCTGGACGCGGACCACCACGGCCTCGAGAAGGTGAAGCGCAGAATCCTCGAGTTCCTCGCGGTCAAGAAGCTGAACCCGGAGGGGCAGGGGCCAACCCTGTGCCTGGTGGGGCCCCCGGGCGTCGGCAAGACCTCCCTCGGCCAGAGCGTCGCCCGAGCCATGGGGCGAGAGTTCGTACGGGTGAGCCTCGGCGGCGTGCACGACGAATCCGAGGTCCGCGGGCACCGGCGGACCTACGTGGGGGCCATGCCGGGCAAGATCATCGAGGGGCTCCGGAAGGCCCGGACCCGAAACCCGGTCTTCCTCCTCGACGAGGTGGACAAGCTCGGCGCGGGCATCCATGGGGACCCGTCCTCTGCGTTGCTCGAGGTCCTCGATCCCGCCCAGAACGGCACCTTCCAGGACAACTACCTCGGCGTCCCCTTCGACCTCTCCGAGGTGCTCTTCATCGCCACAGCGAACGTCGAGGAGCAGATCCCCGGACCGCTCCATGACCGGATGGACGTGCTCCGGCTCTCGGGCTACACCGAGGCGGAGAAGCTCGCCATCGCTCGCAAGCACCTGCTGGGCCGGCAGCGCGCCGCGGCGGGCCTCAAGGCATCGCAGCTGAAGATCTCGGTGGCGGCGCTCCGCGAGGTGATCACCGGCTACACGCGGGAGGCCGGGGTCCGTGAGCTCGAGCGCAAGATCGCCGCGATCTGCCGGTTCGCTGCGGTGAAGTTCGCGTCGCGGCGTCGCAAGCCAATCTCCATCGCGCCGGATGACGTCAAGGAGATCCTCGGGCACGAGCGCCGAGAGCACGAGGTGGCGGAGCGCACCGCCCAGTCAGGCGTCGCGACCGGGCTGGCGTGGACCTCGGTCGGCGGGGAGATCCTGTTCATCGAGGCCGCGAGCTGCAGGGGCAAAGGCGAGCTGCGCCTCACCGGGCAGCTCGGGGACGTGATGAAGGAGAGCGCGCTCGCGGCGCTGACCCTGCTTCGATCGCGAGCCTCGGAGCTCGGGATCGACGAGGAGGAGCTCGCCTCGAGCGATATTCACCTCCACATCCCGGCAGGAGCGGTCCCGAAGGACGGGCCCTCAGCGGGCGTCGCCATCACCGTCGCGCTGGCGTCCCTGTTCTCAGGGCGACCCGTTCGCGGGACCGTCGCCATGACCGGCGAGATCAGCCTGCGCGGGCGAGTGTTGCCCGTGGGGGGGGTGAAGGAGAAGGTCCTCGCGGCGCTGGCGGCGGGGATCCGGACGATCCTGCTGCCAGAGCGCAACATGGCGGACCTGGTCGAGCTCCCCGAGGCCGCGCGCAAGAAGCTCGAGTTCATCCCCCTCCGTGCGATCGATGACGCCTTCGACGTCGCGCTCGGTGCCCCGCGTTCCTGATGTGGACCAGCCTGCTCCCGCTGGTCGCGCTCGCAGGGAGCGCGTCGGCCCCGATCCACCCCAACTCGTTCTCGATCTCAGAGCTCCATATCCGGGGAGGCGTGGTCGAGCTGCAACTCCGTTGCCAGGTGCTCTCACTCGGCGAGGTGATCGAAGGGCTCGACCCTGAGCTCGACGGTCACGCGGAGCCGGGAGAGATCGAGCGCTTCTCCGGCGAGATCGCCGAGTACGTGGCGGCCCACTATCAACTCGTTCCCGGAGCGGCCGATCTCGCGGGAGGAGTCGAACCCGGGTCGGCCCTCGCCGTGGCCGAGGCCTTCGTTGGGGAGGCGCCGCTGGCCCTCGACCCCATGAACGAGGTCAGCGAGTGGGTCGATGTGGTCCTGACCTTCGAGGCGTTCGCCGGCGAGTTGCAGCGGCTGGGGGTGCACCAGTCCCTGTTCCAGATCACGAGCCCCGGCCACCGGGACTCTTGCGCCGTCGTCTGGAACGGGCTCGAGGTCGGCCAGCGCCAGTTCGCCCTTGGGGCGGAGGGGCACGTGTTTGTGGCCTCGGCTGAGGTGCTTGACCGGGGAGCCCCGGCGTTTCAGCGGTACTTCCTTCACGGGGCGAAGGCGGCGGCGGGGAGCCTCGACTCGCTGCTGCTCGTCCTCCTGCTGGTGCTCGCCGCCCGCCCCGGGCGCCGGTCGGCGGCGATCTCCGTCGGGGTCCTGGTGGTCGCTGCCGCGGTGGGGGTGCAGCTCGGTGCTCGGGTGACGGTCTCCGCCACGGAGGTCCGTTTCCTCGAGCTCACCGTGCCGCTGGCCATCGCCTACATCGGGCTCGACGACCTCCTGCACCGGGACGGACGGACCCGGTTCATCGAGGCCGCGGTCTTCGGGCTCGCGCTCGGCGGCAGGGAGGTCCTGCAGCTCGCGCCGGAGCTCATCCGCGAGGTCGGGCCTCGGGAGCCCCTGGCGGGTGCGAGCGCGGGGCTCGCGGCGGCTCTCTCTGGGGTCGCCCTCGCGCTGATGCTGCTCCTCTCGCGGAGCCGGGACCCCGCAGCCGCGGGGCCGCGACGCCTCCGCTTGCCGGTGGACGTGGCGGCGATGGGCGTCGGGGTCTGGCTCTTCCTGGCGACGGCGCTCGGCTGAACGGCCGCCGCCGCTCCCTCAGGGGAGGATCTGCAGGGTGATGACGTTCGAGACGAAGTCGTAGGGGTTCCTCGTCACGGCGCAGTGGTACATGGTCTGCCCGATCAGCCCGCTGGTGAACGCCGGGTTGAGGCGGACCCCGATGCCGGCGGCGCCAGCCTGGTTCAGGGCGCCGATCTGATTCTGGAAGACCATGCCTTGGGTGTCGATCAGGGCGGCCCGCGTCCAGCGGTCGAAGTTGATCGGCACGTCGAGGCCCCCGAGGACGAACCCGTTTGAGGTCCCGCTCAGGCTTGAGAACATGATGAACGAGCGGTTGGCGTACGCCTCGCCCGGGTGGAAGTAGATCTGCTGGAGGTCGTCGGCGCTCACCGAGCCCGAGTAGGTCCGCGCGGAGAGCGGGGCGTGGCGGCGGAGCACGTACACCCAGTCCTCGCCGGGGTCAGAGGGCGGCGCGCCGAGGGCTCGCCAGCCGCCGTTGACGTTGATCATGCCGGGCGAGCCCTCGATCAGGCCGGTCCGCGGGTTGAACCAGAACTCCTCGAAGGCGCCCGTGGAGCCTCCGAGGTTGAGTTCGCCCGTGGACGACGCGTTACCCAGATAGACCGCGTAGACCTGGTCGTCCTTCGCGAAGACCTGGCCCTCGCCGTAGGCCGTGGACTCGTTCCGCAGCAGGTTGTCCATGGGATTCATCTCCCAGAAGGGCAGCTCCGCCTCGATGAAGTGGCGCGCGTAGCCGACGTAAGTCCACATCTCGTCCCGGGTCCGGAAGTCCTCAAGGGAGAGGTCGCCGCCAAGCGGGAGGTTGTGCCAACCCAGGTAGAACTCCACGCCGCCGCCGCTGAAGAGGGCGTCATAGAGGACGCGCTTTCGGATGTCGTTGGCGTTGGTGTCCGTCAGGCCGGTGGGCCACGGATTCATCTCGTCTGCGTCGATCAGCCAGGGCCTGCCGGCCTGCTCGGAGAGCGTGCGGAGCTCCTCGATCTGTTCCTCTGCCGCGTTCAGGGAGAACTGGAGGGACGCGGCGTCGATGTTCGGGTCGGTCAACACGGACTGGAAGACGGCGAGGTCGTCCGGTCGGTTGTGGAGCGAGATGGGGTGTTCGTACGCATCGCAGTCCGTGATCCAGGCGGCGAAGGCCGCCAGGGTCGCGGCGTTGAAGTCGGTCTCCTCGCAGAGGTTCCAGCGGATCGCCGGGTGATGCCCGAAGCGCGCCACCATCTCGCGATAGAAGAGCTTGCGCTCCACGCCGAGGGTCCCGCCGTCGAGCCAGAGTTCATTGGCGACCTCGGTCTCGTTCATCACGAGCGAGAGCGAGATGCCCAGGGTCTGGGCGTGCTCGAAGACGATGTTCCACTGTCGGAGCCGGCTGGTGTCGTAGTGACGCTTCTCAAAGGCCCGGTTCGCCGGCCCGAGGAAGGGGTAGACGTCCTTGCCATCCCCGCCCAGGTTCATCACCAGCAGGAACAGCGAGTTGACTCCCTTCTCTGCCAGGTAGTTCAGGGCGCCGATGGCGCCCTTGCCGTCCTCGTCGCCGTTCCCGGGACGGAGGAGGGGGTCGCCGGGATTCCAGTCGCCGCGGTGCTCCGCGAAGCTGTGGAGGTTGCCCACGCCCTGGGTCTTGGTGATGTCGTCCATCGCCCGGTTGGCGAGGAAGTTCTCGGGGCCGTTGATCCCGGCCTTCAGGTAGAAGGGACCGTGCTCGAACTTGCGGTGGTGCCGGCCCACGTCGGCCAGGGTGCCGAGGCGGTAGAACCCCCGTCCGGCCGGATCGATGGCCTTGACCTCGAAGGTGATCTGGCGCCCGTCGATGGTGGGCACCGAGCTGCCGGGGGTGGGCCCGCTCTGCAGCGCGACGCCGGAGCCCTGACGCATGGTGACGTTGGCGGTCCACGTCCCCTTGGCCGGTGGCAGGAACCGGACGGTCCAGTTGTTCCCGACGTCGCCGGACTCACCGTCGGCGTCGAAGAAGCCGGGCACGGTCAGGCTGCGACCGCCGGGGCCGTCGAAGCGCACGGAGAGCCGGTAGTCCAGGAAGGGGTTGGGGCTGTCGCCGGTCTCGGACTCCCAGGGGCCTTCGAAGCGAAGCTCCATCGGGCTCGCCACCCGCGGCTCGAGCGGCGTGATGGTGTGCGAACCGTTCCCGTCTGACCCCGCGAGCGTCCCGGGATCGCGGATCAGGAACGCAGCGCCGTCGATGCCACCGGAGAGGACCTGGATGCCGGTGACGACGTTCTGCGGCGTCACGCTGGCTCCGCCCGGGAGCTTGAGGTCCTCGAAGCGGAACTCGATGGCGTGGACTCGCTGGCCCCTGTTGTCACCGGAGGCACAGACGACGGGTGTCTGGATCCACGGGCCGATGGAGACTGGCGCGCCCAGGCTCCCGTTCAAGAAGCGCGCCCGGACCTGGACCGAATCGTTGCCCCCGACCTCGAAAAGGAAGAAGTCGGCCGCCGGGCCTGCTCCCGGCGCCCAGTCCGCGAAGCTGACCTCCCAGGGGGTCTGGGTGTTCGACCGAACGAAGTAGGACTCCAGGTTGCGGCTGTCCGCGTTGCGGATGGACGCGGACCGGTTGGTGAACTGCACGTCCCCGCTCGACGTCCCCCAGCGGAGGTCGGACCGCTCGACCCAGGCGCCGCCGGATTGAATCCGCTCGACCATGGATCCCTGCACCTGGACCGTGAGGGACTGGGCCCCCGCCTGGGCGGCCGCGGTGCAGACGAGGAACGCCCCGAGGAGGGTGCGACGGAGGGTCAAGACGCGGGGTGCGCGGATTGAGAGCTGGGTGATCATGGGCCGGAGTCTCGCCCTGTCGAGGGACGACGCGCCTGCAGGGAGACGCAACGCTGGGGAGGCGAGATGGTGCCGAACAAAAACCGTGGTCGCCACGATGGCGACCCTTCGACCCGCGCTCCGTACGAGCGGGGCCGAGTCACGGATTCAAATCAGACGCGGATGGTGCTGGGGAGGAGAAGAAGCCGAGGACAGGTGTCTGCGACACGTGGTCTGGCGCTGCCGGGGTATCCTGGTGCCATGGGACGCAGTGATAGACCGTCAGGTTTCGGCAGTTTCGGGGATCTGCGCAAGGCCCTCAAGGGCAACCAGGAAGAAGAGCCCGAGAAGGGGGAGGATTCGAGGGGTGAGACGGCCCCCGCCCCTGTCCCGGACCGGGGCTGGACCCTCGAGACGGGCGACGAGGAGCCCTACGAGCTCACGGAGGAGGACCTGGAGGGGCTCCCTGACCCCGACAGCCAGATTCCGGCGCGGATCGCGCGGCGGCCAGGCGCCTTCGGCCCCATGGGGCATGGCCCGGCTTGCTACGCCGACGTGGACTCCGAGGAGATGGAGCTCGTGCGGTCCTTCCGCCTGCGGACCGTGTTTCCCGAGGACGTCGACGGGGAGCTCGGTGAACTGCCGGAGAATCCGGCCCCGGAGGACTACGCGGGTCGATTGGACCTCCGGGATGAAGTGATCTTCACCATCGACGGCGCCGACGCCAAGGACTACGACGACGCCATCGCGATCCGGCCCAGGGATGGGGGGGGCTTTCATGTCAGCGTCCACATCGCCGACGTCAGCCACTATGTGCGACCGGGCACGGCCCTGGATGACGAGGCGCTGGCCCGAGGGACGAGCGTGTACCTCCCGGACCAGGTGATCCCGATGCTCCCCGAGGCCCTCTCCAACGGGCTCTGCTCCCTCGTCCCAAAGCAGGACCGCCTCGCCTACTCCGTCTTCATGGAGTTCAACGAGGCCGGGGAGCGCGTCTCCTCGAGCGTCGCGAAGAGCGTCATCTGCAGCGTGCACCGCGGGGACTACCGCATCGTCCAGGACCTTCTGGATGGAACCTCGACGCCGGAGACCGAGGAGATCGAGTTCCTTCGGGAGCCCCTCGAGCAGTTCAGCACGTGGACCAAGGTCCAGCAGCGGATCCGTGACGCCAAGGGGTCCCTGCGGATCAACTCCCGCGAGAAGAAGTTCGTGTTCGACGAGGCCCACGAGGTCGAGGCCATCGTGAACGCGCCGCGGTACTTCTCCCAGACGCTGATCGAGGAGACCGCGCTGGCCGCGAACCAGGCGGTGGGCGACCTGTTCCGCGCCAAGGGGCTGCCTACGATCTACCGGGTCCACCCGGAGAAGGACCCCGAAGAGATCGAGCGCGTGGCGGCGATGCTCTCGAAGTTCGGGATCCGTGTCCCGGACAAGGATCGCCTCACGGGCCGGGACATCGGCCGCATGATCCGCCTCGCGCGGCGCAAGCCCAACGCGGAGGCCCTGGTGCAGCGAATCATGGGCCTGGTGGAGCGAGCGGTCTACGAGGTGAAGGACCACGAGGACGTGGCGACGCACTTCGGGCTGGCCCGGAAGGCCTACCTCCACTTCACCTCACCGATCCGCCGCTACCCCGACCTCATCGTGCACCGCTGGCTCCATTCCGTGGAGACGCGGCAAGAGGAGGCGGCCGAGGAGCTCAGCTCCCTCGCCCTCATCGACGAGCTGAACGACACGGCCTCCCACTGCAGCGTGCAGTCCGAGGCCGCCGGGATGGCGGAGATCGCGGTCAAGGACCTGAAGGTCTGCCAGTTCATGGAGCCGCGCATCGATCAGTCCTTCGATGCCAAGGTCCAGCGGGTCTCCCGGGGCGGCCTCGAGGTCCACATCGGGGAGCTCAACGTCTCGGGCTTCATCCCCGCCCGTTCCATGGGGGACCGACCCAAGGTGGACGGGGCGACCCTGAAGGTGTCGGTGGGGAAGCGGGTGCTCTCCTTCACGGAGGGCTACCAGATCTCCGTCCGGGTGAAGGACGTGGACTTCCTGAGGCTCCAGGTGCTCCTGGAACTCGCCGGCTAGCGGGGCTTGCGCTTGGCCCGCGCGGCGGCGGCGGCCTCCGCCGCGGCCTTGCGCTGCGCCTTCTCCGCGGCCTTGCCCTGCTTGACGAGGTCAGGGCGGCGCTGCAGCTCGATCTCGGCGAAGCCCGCGCTGGTCTTGTTCCCGCCGCCGGTCCCCGGGGCGATCTCGAGGATGGTCACCTTCAGCTCGCGGATGACCTTTGTCTTCGGGAGCGGGAGGTACGCCTTTCCGAACAGGTCCGGATCGATTTCGAATTCGCCGACCTCGGCCCGGTTCACCTCCAGGAGGACCCGCTTGGCGCGCCCCCAGGCGTTCCGCTCATCGGGCGCCTTGAAGTAGGGGGAGAGCACCACGTGGTCGGCGCGCTGGGGCCGGTCCGGCTCCAGGGAGATCCAGGGCTGCGCATCGTTGGGGCCTGACAGCCACCCGTGGCCATGGGAACCATCGCGCACGAAGCGGGCCCCGTGTGAGTTATTCGCGGTGCTCGACGCGCGGCAGGTGCTCTGTGTCTTGTCCAGCTCGTCGCGGTCCAGGTCGCGGATGGCCTCGCGCATGGAGGGGGTCATCACCCCGTCCACGAGGACCTCGAGCGTCGGGGAGAGCAGCTCCACCTGCTCCCCCTCGTCGTCGATGGGCCGGACGTAGGCCTTCGCGACGACCCTGTGCTTGCCGGGCTTCGACATGCTGAATTGCACGGCGTAGCGCTCCCCCCTCGACGGCTTCTGGGGGTCGCCCTCCGCGGACGCGAGGACCTCTCCGGTGTCCGCGTTCACGTAGTCGATGCGCCAGAGGCGGACACCCTTGCCGATCTCCTTGTCCCACTCGTGCTGCTCCCGCGTCCGGTCGCCCCAGGAGGACACCCAGGCGGTCAGGGGGGTGTCTCCGGTGATCCGGATGGACAGCGGCTGCTCGGGATCATCGTCTCCATAGCTCTTCGCGCCCCGCGGCTTGAGGCCTGAGGTCGGAGAGGTGGCGCGCTTGAGCACGAGGACGCCGAAGCAGGTGCCAGGGTGCGTCTCTCCATGGGCCGTGCCCCAGCGACCGGTCTCGTGCTGGTTCTTGACCAGGTAGTTGGAGGCCTGCTTGTACCAGTCGTGTGGCCCGAACTCAGCGCGGCCGGTCAGGCCACCCACGCGTTCGAGCCCGTACAGGTAGTAGAGGTGCCAGCGGGTCATGTGCCCGGCGTTGTCGTTCTCCGAGGCGGGGTCCGGGTTGCGGTCCACGCGCATGTTCGCGGCGAGCCAGTCGATGCCCTCATCGATGGCCGTGGCGATCACCCTTGCATCGCGCTTGCTCAGGTCCCCCTTCGCCTCGAGCGCCTGCCGCCCCAGTTCGAGGATCGCCACGCCGGCGGCCGTCATGGAGCCGGTGGCCACGGTCCCCTGCTTGTAGGAGAACGATCCGTCGTCACGCTGAATGTTGAGCGCGTAGTCGATGCACTGCTCCCAGATCTTGGGGGAGATCTCCAGACCGCTGGCTTCCGCCACGCGCATTCCGAGGCAGCCGTACTGGGTCAGGGAGAGGTCCTCGTGCCCCCCGGGATAGCTGAAGCCCTGGCCCTGGCACTCGAGCAGGAGCTCGGTCCAGGTCGCGATCTCCTCCAAGTGCTGCGTCGGGTCCGCCGCGTGCAGCGCCATGAGGCAGCACGCGATGCCGTAGGTGTGACGGGGCGGATGGGCCCGCAGGTACGCGAGTCCGCGGAGGATGGAGGGGTGCCGCGGAGATACGCCCGACTTGATGAGCGTGTACATCGCGAGGCCGGTCTGCCCGGACACGTACTTGTGCTCATCAGGGCGCCAGGACCCGTCCAGCTGCTGCCGCTTCAGCAGGTAGTCGGCGCCGCTGTTGATCGCGTCCTCGATCTGCTGCTGCGTGGCATCTTCAGGGCCTTGGTGGGGCCGACCGATCGCACCAGGGGCCGCCAGGAGGACCAACATCAGCAGCGCCGCGGCGCGCGCGGCGAGCCTGGGCCCGCCGCAGCAGGGAAGAAAACCACCAACCATGTGTGTCAGGATACCGATTCGGCGCGAATTCTCAGCGGCGGCCTTCGCCAGTCACCTCCTTGGCCCAGCTCCTCCAAGCACCTCGATGTTCTTCCTAGAACCCGCCATGATCGCGCTTCTCGGCGTGTGCCTCCTCATGACCTGCGTCTGGGCCACCCACCTGCGTGACGAGGACGCCAGCATCATCGACCCCTTCTGGGGCGTGGCGATCGTGCTGGTGGGGGGGCTCCACGCGCTGGCGGCTGGCGCCCCACTGAGGGGGGCGCGCCTGCTCGTGGCGCTCCTGGCCTCCGCGTGGGCCCTTCGCCTGGCCATGCATCTGCGCGCCCGCCATCGAGCCGAGGGCCCGGATCGGCGATATCAGACGATGCGCGAGGCTCGGGGCGCTGCCTGGTGGTGGCAGAGCTACTTCGTCGTTTTCCTGCTGCAGGCCGTCCTGGCGTGGATCGTTGCGCTGCCGCTCATGGCCAGCATGGCAGGCCGCGTGTCGCTCTCGCCGCTCTTCCTGCTGGGCTTTGTGATCGCGCTGTTCGGGTTTGCCTACGAGACCGTGGCCGACGGGCAGCTCGCGCGCTTCAAGGCGGAGCCTTCCAACCGGGGTAAGGTGATGCGGTCCGGGCTCTGGGCCACCTCGCGTCACCCGAACTACTTCGGGGAATCGGTGTTCTGGCTCGGGATTGCCCTTACGTCTGTCGCCTCGGGCGCCTGGTGGGGACTGATCGGGTTCGCGCTGATCCTGTTCATGCTGCTTCGGGTTTCCGGGGTGAGCCTGACCGAGGAGACCATCACGGAGCGGCGGCCCGAATACGCGGAGTACATTCGCACCACGAGCGCGTTCGTTCCGCGGCGCGGTGTCCGGAGCTGAGGCGGCGAGTCTCCCGCCTGCCTCGCCTGCAAGGCGCTCTCGACACGGAGTCTCCCGATGAAACAGGTGAGACTGTCTCGGCGAAAGAAGACCCTCGCATGGACGCAAGATACGAGGTAGCGTCAAATGAACGGCGAGCGGAACCTCTCTTCGGGAGGCTCCGTCCACCTGTCCTAGCGACTGTTCCTCCCTGATGGAGCGCTGCTGTGCCGAGCCATCCCATGGCCGGTGTAGCCACGTCACTCTGGTGGGACTCGTCCATCTGCACAGTCCCACATCCTTCTTTCATCCCTTCTGGAGATATCTTCCTGATGCTTCGCTCTTCCCTTATCGCTGCCAGCTCGTTCGCGCTCATGGCCAGCGCGGCGGCCCAGACCCCGCAGCAACTCAACGGAATTCACAAGGTCCCCGGCGCTGTCAAGCACGCGGGTATCTACCACGTCGCTACCGGCACCTGGACCCGTACGGGCGGCGGCGCCGTCTCGAACTTCGGTGCCTCCGACATCGTCTACAGCAACACCGCCGAGTCCGGCTACTTCTCGTCCGCGGGTGGTAACGGTGGCTTCGGGGCTGGCTCCGAGAACTTCGACGAGGGCGGCCTCCCGGGCACCACGAACGGCAACCCGTTCACCGGCGCCGGTCCGAACCGTGACGAGTACAAGATCAACTTCCTCGAGTTCGCGTACTGCGACCTCGGCGCCGCCGCCACGAGCGGCTGGACGTTCAACTTCTACGAGTCCTACGACCCGTGCACCCTCGGCGCCAACCCCGACGGTACGGCGACGGTCTCCGGCTTCCCCGCCAACGGCGGCTGCTGGCTGGTCGACATCGACCTCGCCGGTGCTGAGTTCTGCCTCGGTGCCGACGGTGGCGCGGTCGCTCCCGGCTGGGACAACGACCCGGACTTCGACAGCTTCGGCTGGAGCTTCACCTACAGCGGCACCGGTGCCGGCGCTGCGGGCCCGCTTCTCTGCGGCGACCCGGTTGCGACCGACCCGACCTACGTCGCCGGTGGCCTTCCGCTGGACGGCTCCAACACCTACTACGGTGCTGTGAGCGCGTGCAACAGCCTCGGCACGGGTTACCTCACCCGCGACTTCTGGTGGCTCGAGGACCCGACCGCGGCGTCCAGCGGCTGCTACTTCTTCGGCGGATACGGCAACAACAACGGTTGCGGTGGTCCCTCGAACCCCTACGCCTCCTGGTACATGCAGATGTCGGCCGAGGCGGGTTCCTGCGGGACCCCGACGATCGGCACGATCTACTGCACGTCCAACCCGAACTCGACCGGCTCCAACACGTCCATGAGCCTTCTCGGTAGCGCCTCCGCCGCCGCGAACGACCTGACGCTTGCCGCCGGCAACCTGCCGAACAACACCTTCGGCTTCTTCCTCTACTCCCTGACCCAGGGCAGCGTGCCCAACCCCGGCGGTAGCCAGGGCGACCTCTGCCTCGGCGGCGCCATCGGGCGCTTCGTCGGCGCGGGTCAGGTCAAGTCGAGCGGTGCCGGTACCGAGATCACTCTCAGCACCACCGCCGGCGAGTGGGACCTCAGCGCCCTCCCGGGCCCGACCGGTAGCTCCGCCGCCGTTGCTGGCAACACCGCCAACTTCCAGGCCTGGCACCGTGACGCCAACCCGACGGTGACGTCCAACTTCTCGGACGGCATCACCATCATCTGGCAGTGAGCCGCTGACCTTGGGGCCTCGGGCTTCGCCTGAGGCTCCCGGGCCAACTTCGGACGCCCCCCCCGGCCTTCTTCGCCGGGGGGGGCGTCTGTACTTACCTGTGTCGGTTCCATGGCCCGCCACGATGCACAGGCGGGGGATTAGGCCAGTCGGGCTCCAATTTCTGAACAGAGATGGCAACCTCGAGAGATCAAGTCGGTTGTTCCCCTGGAACACCCTGATCCCCTCCCGTTGACCTGGAGCGACCGAGCGCCGAGCTGCCCATGATCGGAGTCCTCACCGCACTGACCCTTGCGTTGCCCCAGGCGGGTGTGGTCCCTCCGACGGCTCCTGGCAGAGCGCAGGCGGCGATCGGCATCGCGGAGTCGAGCTCCGGGGCCATGGTGGCCTACGGCGAGCTACAGCGGCTGAGCTGTGCCCGACAGCGACCGGGCTCGGAGTTCCCCTGGGCCAGCGTGGAATCGCTCCTGGACCAGCTGCTCGTGGACCCGCAGGGGGTTTCCTCAGAGGGGCAGCCAGACGCCCAGGAGTGGGCCAGGCTTCTGGTGGACCTCGCCATCGGGGCAACCGCCGCGGAGCGCCTGGACCTCGTGCGCGCCTGTGAGGGCCTGCTGTCCGCGGAGCTCTCCGCCGAGCAGAGGAGGCCGCTGCTCGGAGCTCAGGTCGCACTCCTGGAGCCCCTCGTGGCCCGGGCGACCACCGAGGGGAGGGGGGCGTCCCTGTCCCGAAGGGCGGTCGAGCTCTACGAGAGCGTGGCCCTCGCCGTGACCGACGCGGCCACGGGTGAGGTGCCTCAATTCATGCGCCGCTCCAGGCTCCGCCTCGAGCGGCTGCGGATCGGGGCCGCCATGCCCCGCTTCGTCGCGCGCGACACCGCGGGGAACGAACTCCGTTCGGCGCAGCTGGAGGGAGAAGTCGTGGTGCTCCGCTTCTGGGACCCTTCGAGCCCGGCGTCGCTGGCCGCCCATCGGGCCGACAGCGAGCTCGTGCGCGAGTTCTGGGATGCGCCGTTCGACTTGCTCGGCGTGACGCGGAGCGAAGATCGCGAGGCCTACCTGCGCATGATCGAGACCGCGCGCTTCGGTGGAGTGCAGTTGTTCGACGGCCCCATCAGCAGCGCGCTCGCAGATGCGCTCGATGGAGGGTCCTGGGGCGGGCTCGGCGCGTTCGGAGGCACCTCGGATCCCGGTCCCAAGCAGCGCCTCTTGAATCGGTGGGGCAGTCCGTCCCCTGGCAGTCTCTTCGTGGTCGACGCGCGGGGGCGAATCCGCGGGCGAGACCTCCCTCCCGGGGAGGCCCGCGCCCTGGTCAAGACGCTGATCGCTGAGGAGCGAACTCTGCAGCGTGAGCTGATTCTCGAAGGTGCTCGTACTCGCTGAAGCGGCTTGCCTCCCAGCCCGCCTTTCCCATGTTCCGGCTCCATCTCTCGCAACAACCGTCTCGCGGCGGTGCCCCGCTCAGGGGGCTGCCGTTCGCAACGGTGCTGACCCTGGCAGGGGTTGTGCTCCTGCTGGGCCGCGGCGGCGCCGATCTCCCCGGTGGGCCATCCCCGTCGCCATCCGACGTGGAGCTGGCGGCGGTGGACGCGGAGTCGCTCCAGGCGGAGCGGTCCGGGGAGTGGGCGGCTCCGGGTGTGGAGCGGCTCGCCTCGATCACCGGTTCCCGGGATCAGGCCCGCCAGGTCGCCAATGACGCCGGCCCTTCATCGGAGGGCGGCGAGGAGGGAGGCCCCCTCCCCGGTCTGGATGTGCAGGAGGTGCACCACCCGGCGGTCGACCCGGCGGCCGGTCCGCCGGGCCTGGAGGGGATTCGGGCGGAGGGACCCTTTCACCTCGGGTCCCGCCACGGAGAGTGGACCTTCTTCGATCACCAGGGCTACGTCCAGGAGGTCGGCTCCTACCGGGCGGGCCGCCGGGATGGTCCCTGGCGCCAGTACGCCAGGAATGGGCAGATGATCCAGCTGGCGGAGTACGTCGAAGGAGCCCAGGAGGGGCTCTGGCGTCGCTTCAGCCGGGAGGGCGCCCTGATCGAAGAGGGCAGCTACGAGGCGTCGTCGCCGCACGGCCGCTGGGTCCGCCGCTACTCCGACGGCTCCATCAAGGAGCGCGGCAGGTACGAGGCGGGGCTCCGGGAGGGCCTGTGGGAGTTCTTCGACGACCTCGGTCGCCCGACCCTTCGCACAGGGACCTATCGCGCGGGCATCCGGATCGACTGACCGGAGCAGTGGGCCTGCGGCGTGGGGCCGGGCCTCAGCCTCCTCGCGTGTGCATCTCCAGGTGGGGCTCCTGCTGGAGCTCCCCCGGCTGAGCGAGGGCCTCACGGGTGGTGAGCCCAGCCCGCTCCTCTGCGCCCCGGTCGCTCCGGCCGGTCCAGAGGTCGACGATCTGCTCGGCGGCGGCGCGCGAGCCGCGGGCGCGCAGCACCTTCGCGATGGGGGTCCCTCTCCGCGCGTACAGGCAGGTGATGAACTGACCGTCGGCGGTGAGCCGGGCACGGTCGCAGCTGCCGCAGAACGGGCGGGTCGTGGAGGCGATGACCCCGAAGCGCTGGCCGTCCGCCGTTCGATAGCGGTCCGCAGGCGCCGCGGTCCGCTCCAGGTCCTCCGGGGTCGCGCCGCCGCGGGCTGCGCCGATGAGTTCGATGATCTCCGTGGCAGGCACGACCCGGCTCATGTCCCAGCGGGTGGCGCCGCCCACGTCCATGTACTCGATGAACCGCACCTCGAGCGCCCGCTCGCGGGCGAAGTCGAGCATGTCGAGTAGCTCGTCGTCGTTGGTGCCGCGCATGACGACGACGTTGAGCTTGGTGCCCGTGAAGCCCGCCGAGGCCGCCGCGTCCAGGCCGCGCAGGGCGCCCGCCAGCTCGTCGCGTCGCGTCAGCTCCTTGAAGCGGTCGGCGCGCAGGGTGTCGAGGCTGACGGTGAGTCGGTCGAGGCCGGCTCCGCGGAGCTCCTTGGCGTGCTCGGGCAGGCGCAGCCCGTTGGTGGTCAGCGCGAGCTCGCGGAGGCCCGCGTGGGCCCGGAGGCTCCGGACCAGCTGATCGATGTCACGCCGCAGGAGCGGTTCGCCGCCGGTCAGGCGGACCTTCTCCACCCCGTGGGGGATCAGCTCGGCCACCAGGGCGCTGGATTCCTCGAAGGTCAGGAGGTCGGCGCGCTGGAGCCACTCGTAGCGCTCCTCGGGCATGCAGTACCCGCACCGCAGGTTGCAGCGGTCCGTGACCGAGAGCCGCAGGTTACGGAGCGGCCGGTGGTGGAGGTCGAGGGCGGCGGGCATGGGCGCAGATTATCACCCATTCTCCTGCCGGGTCCCAGGTGCTCTTTGGGTCCGCCTCGACCTATGTTCAGTCCATGGAACGCCCCAAGACACTCGGTGAGCTCAAGGCCAGCGGCTGGACCTCCCGCTCGGTCCGCGACGAGCTCCGCGCCAACCTCATCCAGCGGCTCCGTTCGAAGGAGGAGGTCTTCCCCGGCATCGTCGGCTACGAGGACTCGGTGATCCCGCAGATCCAGAACGCCGTGCTCTCCGGGCACAGCTTCATCCTGCTCGGCCTCCGGGGGCAGGCGAAGACCCGGATCGCTCGGGCGCTCGCGGACCTCCTGGACGAGTGGATCCCCGCGATCGAGGGCTCCGAGCTCAACGAGGACCCCCTGGCGCCGGTCACCGTGCCGTCCATCCGGCGGGCCGAGGAGCTGGGGGATGGCCTGCCCATCCGGTGGATGCACCGCTCCGAGCGGTACCAGGAGAAGCTGGCGACGCCGGACGTGACCGTGGCGGACCTGATCGGCGACGTGGACCCCATCAAGGCGGCGACCCGCAAGCTCACCTTCGCGGACCCCGAGGTCATCCACTTCGGCATCCTCCCGCGGGCGAACCGGGGGATCTTCTGCGTCAACGAGCTCCCTGATCTCCAGGCGAGGATCCAGGTGGGGCTCCTGAACATCCTCGAGGAGGGAGACATCCAGGTGCGGGGATTCCCGATCCGGATGCCCCTCGATCTCGGGCTCGTGTTCACCGCCAACCCGGAGGACTACACCAACCGCGGGAGCATCATCACGCCCCTGCGCGACCGCATCGCCTCCCAGATCCTGACCCACTACCCCAAGGAGCTGGAGCAGGCCATGGCCATCACCGACCAGGAGGCCTGGCGTGACCGCGGGGCGGGGGCGGTCGAGGTGAAGGTCCCGGCGGCCCTCCGGGAGGCCATCGAGCTCGTGGCCTTCGAGGCGCGGGCCTCGGAGTTCGTGGACCAGGCCAGCGGCGTGAGCGCGCGGCTCTCCATCGCCATGCTGGAGAACGTGATCTCCAACGCCGAGCGGCGGGCCCTGCGCGCCGGTGAGGCCGCGGCCACCGCCCGGCCCGCGGACCTGTTCACCGCCATCTCCGCGGTCACGGGCAAGGTCGAGCTCGTCTACGACGGGGAGCGCGAGGGTATCGGCGCCGTCGCGGCGGCGCTCGTGGGCAAGGCCCTCGGTGAGGCCTTCACCCGGGTCTTCCCCGACGGCTACGCGGAGGACGAGGGGGACGCAGGCACCAGCGCCCCCGTGTACGACGCGATCCTCGGCTGGTTCCGCTCCGGGGGCACCCTGGACCTGGATGACACCGCGGGGGACGCGGAGCACCTCGCGCGCCTGGGCGAGGTCACCGGGCTGAGGGAGCTGGTGGAGCGGACCGCGAGCCCGGCGAGCGACGGAGAGCTGGCGGCGCTGATGGAGCTCGTGCTCGAGGGCCTGCACCAGGGGTCCCTCCTCTCCCGGGATGACGACGGGCCGAACCGGCGGCAATACGGGGACATGCTCGCGCAGATGGCGCGCAGCCTGGGTGCCTGACCCGCCGCGCCCATGAAGTTCAGCTACCGGGAATTCGACCCGTCGGAGGGCTCCCTCCGGGACCTCCTGAAGCGCCTGGAGGCGCTCTACAACGACCTGCTCCTGCAGGCCGACGGGGACCCGGAGCAGGCGCTCGAGTGGATGGAGACGATCGCGGCGAGGTACCCGCTCCTCCCCGACGGCTTCACCATGGAGGACTTCCGACGCCACCTGGAGAAGCAGCGCTGGGTGGAGGCGACGGTCGAGGGGCTGCGCATGGCGCCGGGGGGAGACCGGGCGCTCAGGCAGGAGTCCCTGGAGCGAATCTTCAGCGGGCTCTCGAAGGACGCCGCGGGGGACCACCGCACCCAGGCCCAGGGCACGGGGAACGAGCGGCTACCCGAGACGCGGGCGTGGACCTTCGGCGACCCCGCTTCGCTCATCGACGCCACGGGGTCGGTGCGCAACGCCCTGCGGCGCGGGGTGGACCTCGACGGGTTGACCCTGGGGGAGGATGACCTGGAGGTGCATGAGACGGAGCACCTGTCCAGCTGCGCGACGGTGCTCCTGCTGGACCTCAGCCACTCCATGATCCTGTACGGAGAGGATCGGATCACCCCCGCCAAGCGGGTGGCCCTCGCCCTGACGGAGCTCATCCGGACGCGCTACCCGAAGGACTCCTTGCGGGTCGTGACCTTCGGAGACGAGGCCGAGGAGGTCTCCCTGGACGACATCTCGACGATCTCGGTGGGTCCCTTCCACACCAATACCAGGGCGGCGCTCCAGCTGGCACGGGACCTCCTGCGGCGCGAGCGACGGGCGAACAAGCAGATCTTCATGATCACGGACGGCAAGCCCAGCGCCCTCACGGAGCCGGACGGGGAGATCTACAAGAACCCATTTGGCCTCGACCGCCGCGTGGTGGCCAAGACCATGGACGAGGCGACCATCTGCCGCCGGCACGGGATCCCCATCACCACCTTCATGCTCACCGACGACCCCGTCCTGGTGAGCTTCATCGAGGACTTCACCGAGGCCAACCGGGGCCGGGCCTACTTCGCGGGCGGGGACCGGCTGGGGGCGACCCTCTTCGTCGACTACGTCCGGAACCGCCGCAGCAGCGTGCGCTGACCGGCCCCGGGGGCAGGCCGCGGGGCCCCCTTGGGTCCGGCAATTACCCAGGACGATCGGAGCCATCGGGAGTTCTGGTTACCACGTCACCGTGGGCTGTCCGATGATGCATCGCCCGGCCTGGCGGTCGGGCGCCCGGAGCGACGACCGCGCCGGGGCCGCCGCCTACCTCAGCTCTGAGACCACCACCAATGAGACCTCGAAACAACGCCTTCCCGCTCTTCGTGAGCGCACTCTTCCTCGGTGCCGTGTCCTGCTCCGCTCCTGCCGGTTCGTCGTCGGAGACGTCCGGTTCAGCGGTGCTCGCTGGATCGACCGCGGGCAGCATCGAGGAGTGCCCCGTCATGGGTGGGGCCGCCAAGGCCGAGCTCGCGGGCGCCGCGATCGCGGTCGACGACACGGGCCGCTACCGGCGGAACGCGGACTGGTGGCCGAACCGACTCGACCTCTCCATCCTCCGTCAGAACTCCGCCAAGAGCGACCCCATGGGGGGAGACTTCGACTACGCGGCCGAGTTCGCCAAGGTTGACCTCGACGAGCTCCGGGCCGACGTGAAGGAGGCCATGACCACCTCCCAGGACTGGTGGCCCGCCGACTGGGACAACTACGGCGGGCTGTTCATCCGCATGGCCTGGCACAGCGCGGGGACCTACCGCAGCACGGACGGCCGCGGCGGCTCCGCCGACGGCATGCTGCGCTTCGCGCCGCTCAACAGCTGGCCGGACAACGCCAACCTCGACAAGGCTCGCCGGATCCTCTGGCCGATCAAGCAGAAGTACGGGCGCTCGGTGTCCTGGGCCGACCTGATGATCTTCGCGGGCAACGTGGCGCTCGAGCACTCCGGCTTCGAGACCCTCGGCTTCGCCGGCGGGCGCGAGGACCTCTGGGAGTCCCAGGAGGACATCAACTGGGGCCCCGAGGACGAGTGGCTCGGCGTCGAGCGCTGGGAAGAGGGCCGCGAGCTGCAGGGTGACCTCGCGGCGGCGCACATGGGCCTGATCTACGTGAACCCCGAGGGACCTGACGGGAACCCCGACCCCCTCGCTGCCGCCCACGACATCCGCGTCACCTTCGGTCGGATGGCCATGAACGACGAGGAGACGGCGGCGCTGATCGCCGGCGGGCACACCCTCGGCAAGGCGCACGGCGCGGCGCCGGCCGGACCGAACGTCGGGCCCGACCCCGAGGCCGCGCCCATCGCCGCGCAGGGCTTCGGGTGGAGCAACGGCTACGGGGCCGGCAACGGCGCTGACACCATCACGAGCGGCCTGGAGGGCGCCTGGACCTCGACGCCCACCGACTGGTCCTCCGAGTACCTGGAGAACCTCTGGAACTACGAGTGGGAGCTCACCAAGAGCCCCGCGGGCGCCCAGCAGTGGACCCCGGTCGGCGCAGGGGACGTGGTCCCCGACGCCCACGTGGACGGCAAGCGCAACAAGGTCATGATGCTGACCACGGACCTCGCCCTGCGGGAGGACCCCGCCTACGCGGAGATCACCAAGCGCTGGCTCGCGAACCCCGGTGAGTTCGACAAGGCCTTCGCCGCCGCGTGGTTCAAGCTGACCCACCGCGACATGGGGCCGACGACCCGCCTGCTCGGTGACGAGGTTCCCGCGGCCCAGCTGTGGCAGGACCCGATCCCTGCCGTGGACCACCCCCTCATCGACGCCGGTGAGCAGCAGCGCCTCAAGGCCATGATCCTGGACTCCGGCCTCGCGCCGCGGGACCTGGTGGCCGTCGCGTGGGCGTCCGCGTCCACCTACCGGGACAGCGACAAGCGGGGCGGCGCCAACGGCGCCCGCATCCGCCTCGCGCCCCAGAACGGCTGGGAGGCGAACGACCCCGAGACGCTTGCGAAGGTGCTGGCCGTCTACGAGGGCATCCAGGGCAAGGTGAACGCGGCCGGCGGCGACAAGAAGGTCTCGCTCGCGGACCTCATCGTGCTCGGCGGCTGCGCCGCCATCGAGTCCGCGGCGGCCGCCGCCGGGACGAGCATCGAGGTGCCGTTCACCCCGGGGCGGATGGACGCTTCCGACGAGATGACCGACAATGCGAGCTTCGACGTGCTCGAGCCCAAGGCCGACGGCTTCCGGAACTACTTCTCGGACCGCGCCTACCTCAAGCCCGCGGAGGCGCTGATCGATCGCGCCAATCAGCTCACCCTGACCGTCCCTGAGATGACGGTGCTCGTGGGCGGGCTGCGCGCCATGGGTGTCACGGCCGCGGGCGCCCGGGCCGGTGTCCTCACGGACACCCCGGGGCAGCTCAACAACGCGTTCTTCGTCAACCTGCTCGACATGGGGACGAAGTGGGAGGCGGCCGCCGACGGCTCCGACTCCTTCACGGGGTCTGTCCGGACGACCGGCGCGCCCAAGTGGACCGCCACCTCGGTGGACCTGATCTTCGGTTCGAACTCCGAGCTCCGGGCGGTCGCCGAGGTTTACGGCACCGGCGACGGGGCGGAGAAGTTCCTGGCCGACTTCGTCGCCGCCTGGGACAAGGTCATGAACCTCGACCGCTTCGACCTCGACTGAGTCGTCGCTGGAAGGTGGCCGCTCGATGAGCGGCGCACCAAGGAGGGAGGGCCGGACCCCGGTGGGGTCCGGCCCTCCTGTGCTTGGGGCTCAACGCTCTGGGGCCGCTCGGCCCGAGGCCTTCAGCGACGGGGCGCGAGGTGACGCGGGAGGTCCTGGACGCGCTCGCAGCCGAGCTGCTCCATCACCTGGGTGAGCTGGCGCATGAGCATCGTCATGACGTGCGGCCCTCCGCGGGCGCCCATGGCGCAGATGGCGTACATGAAGGACCGGCCCATGAAGGTGAAGCGGGCGCCGCTCGCGAGGGCGCAGGCCACGTCGGGGCCGCCGCGGACGCCGCTGTCGAAGAGCACCTCCATGCGGTCCCCGAACTCAGCGGCGAGGGCGGGGAGCGCCTGGATGGTGGAGGTGCCCACCTCCAGCTGGCGGCCGCCGTGGTTGGAGACGATGATCCCGTCCGCCCCGAGCTCGAGCACCCTGGCGGCGTCCTCGGGGTTGACGATGCCCTTGACCACGAGCTTCCCCTTCCACCGGTCGCGGATGGCCGCGATCCGGTCGGAGGAGAGCCGCCCGCTGAACGTGGCGTTCATGAACTGCCCCAGGTGGGACATGTCGAGCCCCTTGGGGATGTAGGGCGCGAGGGTGGCGAACTCGGGCTTGCCCCTGGCCAGCTGGGAGAAGGACCAGGTCGGGTGCATCACCATCTGGGCGATGTTCCGCAGGGACATGCGCGGGGGAATCGCGAGGCCGTTCCGGATCTCCTTGGGTCGGTATCCGAAGGTGGGGGTGTCCGCGAGCAGGACGAGGACCGGGACCCCGGCCGCGGCGGCGCGGTCGAGGATCTTGTCGCGCAGCTCGTCCTCGGTGGGGTGGTAGAGCTGGAACCAGGCCTTGCCCTCGGTGATCTCCGACACCCGCTCGATGCTGGCGGTGCCCACGGTGCTGAGGATGAACGGGACCCGGGCGGCGTGGGCCGCTTCGGCGAGGAACTCGCAGGCGCCGGGCCACACGAGTCCCTGCAGGCCGATGGGGGCGACGCCGAAGGGCGCGGCGTAGGTCTCGCCGAAGAGCTCGGTCTCGAGGTCAGCGCCACCGTAGTCGAGCACGTACCTCGGCTCGAGCCGCACCTCACGGAGCTCCTCCGTGTTGCGGCGCATGTTGAGGTTCGAGTGGCACCCGTTGTCGAGGTACTCGAAGGCGAACGGGGGGACGCGCTTTCGACCTCGCTCACGCAGGTGCTCGATCGAGGGGAGGTTCGGGTCGAGGCTCATGGGCGTCCTGAACGATACCCCGGCGATCTGATCCGGCGGGATCTGGATCGGGGGATCGGGGGGCGTGGGCGGTCGGTCGGGCTCAGCCCGCGTGGACCCTGACGTTCTCCCCGATCCAGTCCTGGATCGAGCGCAGCTCATCGAAGCTCGGGTGGCGCAGGCGCACCCAGGCGTTCGCCATGTAGCCCGCCTCGACGCCCTGGGTCGGGGTGCCAGGGGGGGGGAAGTGGGAGTCGATGATGTGCTCGCCGTGGCGAGCCCGGAGCTCGTCCACGCCCTCGTAGCCCTCGATCCGGCCGTCGGCGCTCGGGCGCAGGGCGATCATGCCCCCGGCGCAGCGCCTCGAGGGGGCCTGGGAGGCGCTCCCGTGGACGATGAGGTGGGCCCACTCCCGGTAGATGTCGAAGTCGTTCGCGGCCTGGTAGACGTCCCACATGCGCACGCCCGGGGGCCGGCATCCGATCTCGCTGAACTTGAGGCCCTTGGGCCCGAAGAACCACTCCATGTGGGTGGCAGAGGTCTCGATCCCGAGGGTCTGGATGACCTTGCGACCCATCGCGCGGAGGTCGTCGTATCGCTCGTCCTGCACCTCGTTGGTGGTGGCCATCTGCGGCGAGATCCAGCGGTGCCGCATGGCCTCCAGCACGTTCGGGTAGTAGTGGGTGATGAACTCGTGGGCCACGTCGCCGTTCAGGCTCAGGGTGTCCCAGTAGCCCTCGTGCCCCTCGATGAACTCCTCGATGGCCACGCCCTCGCCCCGTCCGAGGCCGCTCTCCTGGATCGCCGCCTCGAGGCTCTCGTCGTCGTGGGCGCGGGCGGTCCCGGCCGCGCCGGCTCCGTCCCGCGGCTTGAGGATGACCGGGTACCCGACCTCCGCGATGAAGGCGCGCGCCTCGTCGAGGTCGGAGGTTCCGATGCTCCTGGCCGTGGGCACCCCGGCCTCGCGCAGGGCCTCCTTCATGGCGGGCTTGTCCCGGCAGAGCCACGCGGTCCGGGTCGAGGTGCCCGGGATCCCGCACTGCTCGCGGACCCAGGCGCACGGGGTGATGTGCGCCTCGACCGTGGCCTCGAGCCGGTCCACCCAGCCTCGCTGCTGGACGCGACGGACGGCGGCGAGGAGGGCCTCGCCGTTGGTCACGGACGGCACCTGCTCGTGTCCGTCCAGCCAGCCACGCAGCTCGTCATCGAGGGCGCTGGGCGGCGCCTCCGCGATGGCGGTCACCCGGGCGCCGACCTCCTTCAGGGCGCGGACGAACTCCCGCTGGTTGGACGGGAAGGAGGGCTCGACGAAGATGACGTGCATGGCGTTGGGCAGGCGCGGCGAGCCTGGGGGCCGGCCGCCGGTGGGTCGTCGGGTGTTGTTGGAGCGGTGATCCGAGCCTTCGGGGCTCAGGCCAGCTGGAGGTCGGCCATGATCGCGGCGTACAGGTCCTCGTATCGGTCGACCTGGGCCTCCCACGAGAAGTCCTTGGCCATGCCGCGCAGCTGCATGCCCTTCCAGGTCTCGGGGTCACGCCAGACCTCAAGGGCGTGGGCCAGGGTGTCCTCCAGAGCCACCGAGGTGTGCTCGTAGAAGACGAAGCCGGTGCCGCGGCCGTCCTCGAGGCGCTCGACCGTGTCGGCGAGCCCGCCGGTGCTGCGCACCAGGGGGATGGTGCCGTACTTCAGGCTGTACATCTGGTTCAGGCCGCACGGCTCGTAGCGCGAGGGCATGAGGAAGATGTCCGCCCCCGCCTCGATGCGGTGGGCGAGGCCGTTGTCGTAGCCGATGTGGACGCCGACCTTCGCGGGGTAGCGGTCGCGGAGCCAGCGGAAGTAGCTCTCCTGCTCGGCGTCCCCGCTGCCGAGGACCAGCAGTCGAACGTCGTGGTGATCCAGCAGGCGCTCGGCGAAGTCGGGGATGAGCTCGAAGCCCTTCTGGTGCGTGAGGCGCGAGACGATGCCGAGGACCGGGCCGGAGGGCTCGGGGGCCACGCTCAGCTCGTCGAGGAGCGCGTCGCGACACATGCGCTTGCCGAACAGGTCATCCGGTCCGAAGTTGGCGGGCAGGTGGGGATCGGTGGCGGGGTCCCACTCCCCGTAGTCGACGCCATTGACGATGCCGGCGAGGTGGTCCTCGCGCTGGGCGAGGAGCCCCTGCAGGCCGTGGCCGTACCCGGGGGTCTGGATCTCACGGGCGTAGGTGTCGGAGACCGTGGACAGCCACGAGGCGTGCAGGATCCCGGTCTCCAGGTAGTTCACCGCGCCGGCGGCGAGGCGCTCCTGGTGGAACTGGTCGCGCACGCCTTCCAGGCCGATCCTCCGGATCGCGTCCTCGGCGAAGACCCCCTGGTATCCCAGGTTGTGGATGGACAGCAGCGTGGAGCTGCCGCGCAGGAGGTCGTCCCAGCCATAGGTGGACTTCAGCAGGAGGGGCAGGAGCCCCGTGTGCCAGTCGTTGGCGTGAAAGACGTCGGGGGCCCACCCGGTACGCTGGCAAGCCTCGATGGCGGCGCGGCAGAAGCCTGCCCAGCGGATCGGCTCGTCGTCATCGTTGGTGTAGAACTCCTCACGCCCGAAGAGCTCGGGGGAGTGGATGAACTCCACCTGGAGCGGCACGCCGTCGGCGTTCTCCGAGTCGGGGAGCGGCGCCTTGCGGACCGCCACCGTGACGTCCCAGCCGGGGAAGCTGACGGGGAACGGGGAGAGGAACGGCTCCGTGTGGAGGCCCGATCGTTCGACCCGACCGTACAGGGGGACGAAGAGCCGGACCTGGTGGCCGCGCTTCCAGAGGGTGCGGGAGAGCGCCGCGGCCACGTCGGCGAGACCGCCCGTCTTGGCGAAGGGAGCGCACTCCGCAGACACCATCGCGATGCGAAGGGGCAGCTGCATGGCGGGAGCTTAGCGAACCGTGCCCCGCGGGTTGCGGACGCCCGGGACTTCTGGTGGGAAACCGGACCCCTCCGGGGGGTATCCTCCGGCCAGGATGACACGCGCCAGCACGGTCTTCGTCGCGCCCTTTGCCCTGCCGAGCACCCTGAGGTTCTTGGGGGCGGCGGCGCTGCTCCCCGACACCACGTTCTCCGTGGTGGCGCAGGAGCCCGCAGCCTCCTTCATGGGGGCGCTGGACGATGGGGTGCGCGGTAGGATCGCGGAATTCGTTCAGGTGGAGGACTGCCACGACGCCGGACAGGTGGAGGCGGCCGTCCGCAAGATCGCGGGGAGCACGGGACGAGGGGTGACGGCGCTCGTGGGCATCCTCGAGCCCCTCCAGGAGGCGCTCGCCCAGGTGCGGGAGCGCCTGCAGATCCGCGGCATGGACCGGGCCGAGGCCGGGCGCTTCCGTGACAAGTCCGTCATGAAGGACGCGCTCCGGGCCCACGACCTGCCCTGCGCCTGCCACTACCTGGCGACGGACGCCGCCGGCGCCCTCGAGTTCGCGCGGGGCACGATGCCGCTGGTGGCCAAGCCGCCGGCTGGTGCGGGCGCGCGGGACACCTTCCGCGTCGACGACGTCTCCCAGCTGGAGGGATGGCTGAGGTCCCATCCGCCCACGCCCGCCCAGCCCCTCCTGCTGGAGGAGTTCGTGCAGGGGCGGGAGTTCTCCTTCGACAGCGTCTCCGTCGGCGGTCAGCACCTGTTCCACTCGATCTCCGAGTACTCCCCGACGCCCCTGCAGGTGATGGAGTCCCCCTGGATCCAGTGGACGGTCATGCTGCCCAGGGACATCGAGGTCCCCGAGTACGCGCCCATCCTCTCCGCGGGGCCCCGTGCCCTCGACGCCCTGGGGATGGTCACCGGGATGACCCACATGGAGTGGTTCAGGCGGAGCGACGGGTCCATCGCCATCTCCGAGGTCGCCGCCCGCCCGCCGGGGGCGCAGTTCACCTCGCTGATCTCCTACGCCCACGACCGGGACTTCTACCGCGTGTGGGCCGAGGTCTCGATCCTCGAGGACTTCACGCCGCCGCCCCGCCGCTTCGCCACGGGGGCGGCGTACCTGCGTGGCCAGGGGGCCGGGCGTGTGGCCCGCGTCGCCGGCATCGAGCGCGCGAACCAGGAGCTCGGTGACCTCGTGGTCGAGTCCCAGCTCCCCAAGCCGGGCCAGCCCAAGGCCAGCTCCTACGAGGGCGAGGGGTTCGTCATCCTCCGGCACGAGGACACCGAGCGTGTGCGCGACGGCCTGCGGCGCGCCGTCGAGATCCTGCAGGTCGAGCTCTCTGCCTGAGCCAGCCCGCCTCTTCCCCCGACCCTGTCCAACCCAATAGGTCTCCATGACGATCAACGTGGTCCTCATCTCACCGGGCTTCCCCGCCGATAACGGTCACTTCACCCAGGCGCTGCACGCGCTCCCGGGCGTGCGGGTGCTGGGCGTGGGAGATCAGCCGGCGGCGGCCATGGAACCCGCGGTCCGTGATGCGCTCGATGACCACCTGGTCGTCAGCGACCTCTGGAACGAGGAGCACACCGTGGCCGAGGTCGGTCGCTGGCTCGGCCAGCTGGGTGTGCGCCCCGATCGGGTGGAGTGCCTGTGGGAGATCGGGGTGGTCCTCGCGGCGCGCATGCGCGAGGCCTTCGACGTCCCCGGGCTCCGCGTGGAGCAGGCCATCACGTTCCGGGACAAGGAGGCCATGAAGGCCACCCTGGACGCCGCTGGGGTCCGCACGCCCCATCACTACCGAGCGCGGACCCGGGCGGAGGTGGAGGAGGCCGCGCGGGCCGTCGGCTACCCCCTGATCGTCAAGCCCATCGACGGGGCTGGCTCGGAGGACACGCACACGGCGCGCTCCGATGAGGAGCTGGCGCGGGTGATCGAGGCGGTGGCCCACGTCCCCGAGGTCAGCGTGGAGGAGTTCATCGAGGGCAAGGAGTTCACCTACGACGCCATCCTCGCGGACGGGGAGACGCTCTTCGAGAACGTGGCGTGGTACCGGCCCAAGCCCCTGGTGGCGCGTCAGAACCCCTGGATGAGTCCCCAGGCGGTGTGCCTCGCCGACCTCGAGCAGCCGGAGGTCGCCCCCGGCGTCGAGCTGGGGCGACGAGCGCTCAAGGCCCTCGGCTACCGCACGGGTATGGCCCACATGGAGTGGTACCTCTCGGACCGGACGGGCGAGGCGATCTTCGGAGAGGTCGGCGCCCGCGCCCCGGGTGGGCGCCTCTCCCACGGGATGAACTACGCGTGCGACGGCGACGTCTTCCGCCTGTGGGCCGAGGCGATCACCCGCGGGACCTCGGAGCAGTCCATGGACCGCCGCTTCAACGCCGCGCTGGTCTTCAAGCGCGCCCACGGGGACGGCCAGATCGTGACGAGGATCGAGGGGCTCGAGCCCATCCTCGCCCGTGACGGGGAGCACCTCCCCGTGGTGGAGCTCGTGCCGATCGGCGCGCCGCGTCGGGACTGGACCCAGGTGGTGACCGGAGACGGGTGGTGCATCGCGCGCCACAACCTCCTCGGGGAGGCGCTGCGGATCGCGGATGACATCGGGCGGGACGTGAGGATCCACTGCGACGCCTGATGACCGCCGCCCCTCGACCGCTCGCCCTCCTGGGGCCACAGCACGACCGCCCGACGCTGCGCGAGGTCCTCGACCGGATGGGGGCCTCGGGCCCCTACGTGCTCGTGTCTGCTGGATGGGAGGAGCGGGAATCAGAGACCGGGCGGCTGGATGCTCACCTCGGTGAGTCGTTCAGGAGCCTGGACCTCTGGCCGCGCTGCGAGGCGGCCTTCGAGTCGGACGCGGACCTGCGTCACCTGATGTTCGATCGGCACGACCGCATGAAGGAGCTCTCCGCCCTCTATCGCATCCGGCTCGCCGCCGAGCTCTCGGCAGCGCGAGAGCTGATGGGGCGGACGCGCCCGGACGAACAGGACCCCCTGGTGGCTCCCTCGGTGGACCTGGCCTGTGGGGCCCTGCGCGAGCTGGACGACCACCACTGCGCGCGGGTGGGAGCGCTCAACGAGGAGACCTTCGGCGAGGCGGCGGGCCGCGAGAGCCTGCGCTCGGGTCGGGCGGAGATCGCGGAGACCCTGGCGGGCGCGGGGACCCTCCTCGTGGCGGGGGGGCACGTGGGGATCCTGTACAACCGCATGCGGCTCTTCGGCGTGGCCGAGTCCCTGCCCGCCGCCACGCCGGTGGTCGGGTGGTCCGCGGGGGCCATGGCGCTGACCGAGCGCATCCTGCTCTTCCATGACTCGCCGCCCCAGGGGCCGGGGGACGCCGAGATCCTCGGGCCGGGCCTCGGCCTCGCCCCGGGTGTGGTCGCCCTGCCGCACGCCTCCCGCCGGCTGGACCTGGCCGACCGGGGGCGGGTCGCTCTCCTGGCCCGGCGGCTGGCCCCCGAGCTGGTCGTGGCCCTGGACGATGGCGACAGCCTGGTCGCGGGGAGCGGCGGGTGGTCCGCCCGGGGAGCGCGTCGGCTGAGCACCGCGGGCGACGTGGTGGGAGATCTCGTGGGGGGCCAGGCGTGACCGCTCCGGATCGGATCGAGGCGGCCAAGGACGCCATTGCAGAGCAGGGCGCCGACGCCCTCGAGGGGCTGGAGGTCCCCATCGTTGAGGACGGCCGGGCCCTCTTTGTCTACGAGGGGAGGGCCGAGGGGGTGTGGCTCCACCACTGGATCTTCGGCCTCCAGTCGGCGCAGGAATTCCTCCGTACGCACCCCGACGTCTGGACCCTCGAGCTCGAGGTCCAGCGCACGGCTCGCGTGGAGTACAAGCTCGAGGTCCAGCAGAACGGCGAGCGTCAGCTGATCCTTGACGCCCTGAATCCGGCGGTGGCGCGGGATCCCTTCGCCACCAACTCCGTCGTGACGGGGCCGGACTACAAGACGCCCTGGTGGGCCGTGGAGGATCGCTCCCGCCGTCAGGGGGTCATCCTCGAGCGGCAGCTCCAGAGCGAGGTGTTCGGCGACGTCCGCCCGCTCTCCATCTACCTGCCAGCCCGCTACCGGGTCACCCGCCGCTACCCGCTCCTGGTCGTCCATGACGGGCTCGACTACCTGCGATACGCGGCGTTCAAGACGGTCCTCGACAACCTCATCGACCGCGGCGAGATCCCCGCGATGGTGGTCTGCTTCACCCAGTCGCCCGACCGGGTCCACGAATACGCGGCCAGCGAGCGACACGCGGACTTCCTCGCGACGGAGCTGCTCCCGCTCCTGGAGGGGGAGTTCTCCCTGGAGGTCGGCCCCGAGAACCGGGCGCTCATGGGGGCGAGCTTCGGCGCGGTCGCCTCCCTGCACGCGTCGCTCCAGCATCCCGGGGTCTTTGGTCGGCTGCTCCTCCAGTCCGGCTCGTTCGCCTTCACGGACATCGGCGACCACGAGCGCGGACCGCTCTTCGATCCGGTGGTGGCGTTCGTGAACGGGTATCGGCGCGCGCCCGTGAAGCCAGCGGACCGGGTCTTCCTGTCCTGCGGGATCTACGAGTCCCTCATCGTCTACAACCGCACCCTGCTTCCGATGCTCCAGTCCCTGGGAGTCGACGCTACCCTCGTGGAGGCGCAGGACGGACACAACTGGGAGAACTGGCGGGACCATCTCCGCGCGGGCCTGACCTGGCTCTTCCCAGGACCCCTCTGGATGGTGTACGAGTGAAACGACATGGCTGACATCAAACGAATCGGGCTCTCCCTCGGCGCCGACATCTGCTGGCCGCGCTGCTTCGAGGGGATCCTCGAGCGCTGGGACCCCACCCTCAAGGTAGGGGGGCGCGACGTGCGCTTCGAGGTGGACCGCGTGGTCATCGAACCCTTCGACCTGCGGACGCCGACGCGCTACGACGTCGTCCTCGACCGCCTGACCCACTGGTACGCAAACACGCGGGAGTGGATCAAGAAGGGGGTGCTGATGGACGACCTCTACGTCCTCAACAACCCGTGGTCTGTGCAGTCCATGGAGAAGCAGACCTCGTACTGCGCGATGATGCGGCTCGGCATGCCCATCCCGGACACGTGGCTCGTCCCGCCGAAGGAGTACGAGTCCAGCCCGGACCTACAGCCGACCCTGGAGCGCTACGCTCGCTACTTCGACCTGGAGGAGCTGGGGGAGAAGGTGGGCTACCCGCACTTCATGAAGCCCTATGACGGCGGCGGCTGGGTCGGCGTCAACAAGGTCGACAACGTGGAGGAGCTCAAGGCCGCCTACGACGAGAGCGGCAAGTTCGTCATGCACCTGCAGAAGGGGGTGCTGCCCCACGATCACTTCGTCCGATGCGTGGGGATCGGTCCGGACATCCGCATGGTGGAGTACGACCCCGCGGCGCCCCTGCACGAGCGATACACGAAGGAGTACAACCACCTCTCCAAGGCGGACATGGAGCACCTGCGCCAGATCACGCTGACGATCAACGCGTTCTTCGGGTGGGACTTCAACTCCTGCGAGAGCCTCCGGCAGGAGGGCGTCTGGCACCCCATCGACTTCGCGAACCCCTGCCCCGACTCCCAGGTCACGTCGCTGCACCAGCACTTCCCCTGGCTGGTGCTCGGCAAGCTGCGGTGGGCCCTGTTCGTCGCCGCCACCGGGCGCCGGTTCAAGAACAACCTGGACTGGAACCCGTACTTCGAGATCGCTGACGGGCCAGGGACCTTCGCAGAGAAGCTGCCGCAGTATGCGGCGATCGCCGACGAGCACTTCGACACGGCGAGGTTCCAGGAGTTCTGCGCCGAGCACCTCGGCCCCCTCGACGAGGTGGCCTGGGAGTTCTTCGGGACCGCGGCGGCGCGGGATGCGGTCCACGAGAAGGTGGGGGCGCTCTTTCCCGAGCACGAGGTGGAGGAGTTCACGGAGCACTTCTGGGGGTCGATCCAGAGCTGGCGGCACGAGACGGCCCGCTCGGCGCCCAGCGACAGCGTCCACGGGGTGACGTCTTGACCCGCGTGGCTGAGACCTGGACCTCGGACCGGGTGGGCCGCGAGGTCAAGGTGGTCCGCTGGGGCGAGATGGGGACCCCCGTGGTCTTCTTTCCCACCGCCGCCGGCGACGCCGAGGAGTGCGAGCGCTTCCTGCTCGTGGACGCCCTCGCTCCGCTGCTGGAGGAGGGGATCATCAAGCTCTATTCGGTGGACTCCGTGCCGGGCATGGTCTGGCTGAAGGAGGACAACTCGGTCCCGGGGGCGTCCCGCGCGCAGGCCGGCTTCGACGCCTTCGTGGAGCACGAGCTGGTGCCCATGATCCGGCGCGACTGCAATGCTGGCGAGGGGGACCCCCTGGACATCATCGCGACGGGGGCGTCCATCGGCGCCTACAACGCGCTGGCGGCGATCTGCCGCCACCCCGAGCTGTTCTCGGAGGCCATCTGCATGTCGGGGACCTACGAGCTCTCCAAGTTCATCGACGGGGACATGGACGAGGCGTGGTACTTCGCCTCTCCCCTGCACTTCATCCCCAACCTGCCCGAGGACCACCCCAGCCTCGCCAAGCTCCGGGAGCGTCGCATCCTCATCAGCCATGGCGCCGGCCGCTGGGAGGACCCCGAGGAGTCATGGGCGGTGGCGCGCGTCCTGGGCGCGAGGGGTATCCCCAACCACGTGGATGAGTGGGGGGAGGACTGGGATCATGACTGGCCGACCTGGCGGCGAATGCTCCCCGACTACCTCCGATCCCGCCTGGTGGACTGACGATTCGGAGCCCGGACGCTCGGTCCGGGACGGGGGCGGAGGTCCGGACGTCGGCGGCGGAGTGCGTGTGCCGTGGCCGGGGGCGCTCTCACGGTGGTGCCCCGCGGCGGCCCGGAGGCCCGGTCCTCGAAAGGGCATGGCGGATGGGCCCGCAGCGTGGGACACTTGAGGGCTCTCAGTCCCTTCCCGACCGACATGAATTCCGCATCGATTCGCCTCGCTCCGCTCGCCCTCGCCGTCCTGTCTCCCGCGGCCCTCGGCCAGGTGGAGGCGCCGTCCTTCGACAACGTTCCGTACGTCCATGACACGGGGTGGGTGGCCCCCGGGGGCTCCGCCGGCGGGGGACTCGAGCTCTGCGCCAGCTTCAGCGTGGACCAGGAGGGCGCGGAGTGGATCCGGCTCTACTTCGAGGACGTCGTCCTCGCGGGGGATCCTCTGGCGGGCACGGGCGCCGAGCTCCGCATCACCTCGATGCTGGACGGCGGACTCCAGGTCATGAACGCCATCGAGGTGGAGCGCTGGGAACGCTCCACGGCCTACTTCAACGGGGACTCCCTGGTGGTCGAGGTGTGGGCGCGCCCCGGGACGGGCACGAGCCGGGTCCAGCTCGAGGCCATGGACATGGGCACGCCGCCCCTGCTCGGGACCACCTCGATCTGCGGGCCGAACGACGACCGGCTGCCCTCCACCGACCCGCGCTCCGGCCGGCTCCTCCCCGTGGGCTGCACGGGGTGGCTGATCCAGGACTGCGCGGGCTGCTTCCTGACCGCGGGACACTGCACCGGGAACATCCAGGTGATCCAGTTCAACGTGCCGCCCTCCTCGAGCTCCGGGTCCATCCAGAACCCGCCGCCCTCCGACCAGTACCCCGTGGACGGCGCCTCGCTCCAGTCCAACGGCGGCCAAGGCGTGGGCAATGATTGGGCGTACTTTGGCGCGTTCCCCAACGGCACCTCGGGCCTCACCGTGACCCAGGCCCAGGGCCCGGGCTTCCAGCTCTCCGCGCCTCCGCAGCCGGGCAGCGCGGACATTCGCATCACGGGCTTCGGTACCGACAGCACCCCGCCCGAGCGCAACCAGACGCAGCAGACGCACGTGGGGCCGCTGGTGACCAACTCGGGCACCACGGTGCAGTACCAGACGGACACCACCGGCGGCAACTCGGGCTCCCCCGTCATCTGGGAGCAGACGGACACCGCCGTCGGCATTCACACCCACGGCGGGTGCAGCTCCTCGGGTGGTCAGAACTCGGGGACGAGCTTCTCGCACCCCGACCTCCAGAGCGCCCTCGCGAGCCCCCAGGGCATCTGCGGCGCGGGCCTCGCCTCCGCCGACACCCCCACGCTCCTGCCGCCGCTCCAGCCGGTGATGGTCTCGGCCCAGGCGCTCGGTCCGGTCGTGGCGGGGAGCGTGACGCTCCACGAGCGCCCCAGCGCCTCGGGGATGTTCCAGTCGATCCCCATGACGGACATGGGGGGCGGGATGTTCACCGCGCAGCTCCCCGGGTACGCGTGCGGCGACGCCCCGGAGTACTTCATCAGCGCGCAGTCGGTGACCTGCGGCCAGGTCTTCGCCCCGGTGGGCGGCGCGTCCGACCCGATCGTGGCCGCGGTGGGCGTGGCGAACACCAGCTTCGCCGATGACTTCGAGACGCCCCAGGGCTGGCAGACCGCGTCGACGGCCACCACCGGTGACTGGCAGCGTGGAGTTCCCGTGAACGACCCCTCCTGGGCCTACGACCCCGCCTCCGACGGGGACGGCAGCGGCAGCTGCTTCGTGACCCAGAACACGGCGGGGAACTCCGACGTGGACAACGGAGAGGTGCAGCTCACCTCGCCGCCCCTGTCCGTCGCCGGTGCCGCGAGCCAGGTGGACTACCTCTACTACCTCGAACTCACCAACCAGAACGCCGAGGACGCGCTCACGGTGGAGGTGAGCGGGGACGGCGGCGCGAGCTGGACCCAACTCCGGCGGCACGACACCTCCACCGGCGGGGGCTGGATCGCGGACACGTTGACGCCGGCAGAGCTCTCTGGAGCTGGGGTCCTCCCCGGCTCGTCCATGCTCCTGCGCTTCACCGCCAATGACGCGAACGCACAGTCCATCGTCGAGGCCGGCGTGGACGGGGTCGAGGTGGGCACCGTCGAGTGTGACCCGACCAGCATCGGGACCGTGGAGTGCTTCCCCGCGGCCGCGAACTCCAGCGGTGCGCCTGGCACGCTCCGGGCCGAGGGCTCGAGCGCCGTGGTCGATAACGACGTCCAGCTCATCGCCGAGTCCCTCCCCGCCAACTCGGTGGGCTACTTCCTCGTCTCCAGGGACGCCGGGCTGATCGTCAGCCCGGGTGGCAGCTCCGGGAACCTCTGCCTGAGCGGCTCCATCGGTCGGTACGCCGGGGACGTCCTGTCCTCCGGCCCCGCGGGGGAGTTCCTGTTCCAGCTGGACCTCACCGCCCTCCCGCAGCCCACGGGCGCCATCGGGGCCGTGGCTGGGGACACCTTCCGGTTCCAGGCCTGGTTCCGGGACTTCACGATCTTCCCCACCTCCAACTTCACCCACTCCCTCGCGATCAGCTTCGACTGAGCCGCGATCCCTCCCTGGCGACGCGCTCCTGCGGGGCGCCGGGGATCAGCTGGCGCCCACGGCCCTCCCCCGGGCCGTGGGCGCCGGTGGTATCCTCCCAGCCCGACCCGCCCTCCTGGCCCGATCCACACCCACAAGATCATGCAGCTCCTCTCCCGCTCCGCCCTCGCACCGCTCCTCCTTTCCTCCCTGGCGCTGGTGGGCTGCCGATCCCAGGCGCACTCGACGGTCGCCCCGGGGGTGATGGAGGCCTCGGTCCCCGCGCGGTCGCTCACCTCCGAGCCGGGCGCGGAGGCGTACGCGTCAGGGAGCCTGGACCCCTATCTGGTCGGATTGAGGGAGCCGCTCCCCGCCGCATCGTCGGCCCAGCGAGGCGGGACCAAGTGGCGCAACGGGCAGGCGCTGCTCCAGGGCTACCTCGGCGTCAACTCCATTCAGGACCTCTCGCGTCGGGGTGGGACGTCCAGCGACATCGAGGCGGGTAGCGGCACGATCAGTCAGTACCCGGTCATCGGGGGAGGGGGGCAGTTCAAGCTCGGGGGGAACCGGGTCGACCTCGGCCTCGAGGCGATGATGTCCCTGGGGGGCCGGGCGAACGGCGGCGCCTTCGTGATCGGTGGCGGCGGGGCCGCCGTGGCCGTGAGCCTCGACCTGCTGATCGTGGACTTCTACGGAGGCCCGTTCGTCAGCGTTCCCCTCGGGGAGCGCGCCCGCCTCTACGGGGCGGCGGGCCCCGTGGTCCAGTTCGCCAACTACCACCAGTCTGCAGCGCCGGGCGTGGAGGCCGGGACGGGGGGCGGCTTCGGTGTCGGCGGTTATGCCCGGACGGGCATCGAGCTTGAGATCTCCCCTGGGTCGTTCGTCGGCGTGGGCGCACGCTGGTACGACACGAGCGTGAACCTGAGCAGCAACTTCGGTGACCTCGATATCGAGGGCATCGAGGCCATGCTGACGTTCAGCACGCGTCATTGAGGCGGGAGGCGCCCGCCTACGGATGCGTCAGCGCTTCAGCGGCGCAGCAAGGGAGAACTCGAGGAGCGTCCCTGCGGGGATGAAGATGCTGTTGCCGGCGGTCAGGATCGCGGCGCCAGCGCCCCACTTGGCGCCGTTCTTGGCGCCCTTCGAGCCCTTCGCCAGCCCGCCGATGGCGGCCCCACGGGCCACGGTGCCCGCGGTCCTCTTGGCGGTGTTCTCGGTGACCACCTGGCATCCGCTGGAGGTGATCGGGACGATCGTCCCGTCGATGGAGACGGCGGTGAGCCGGACCGTGAACTCGGACTTGCCGCGGAGCCGCCCGGACTTCTTCTTTTCCACCAGCTCCCCGTAGACCGGCGACCCCTTGCGCGCGACGGTCGTTCCGCCAACCACGAGGTTGCCCTCCAGGACGGCGGTGAAGCGGTGTCCGTTAGAGTGGCGGTTCGAGTCGAGGGAGTCCTTGAGGCGCACGCTGAGGGGCGTACCGGCCGGCACCGTCACGCCCGTGGCAGGGGCCTTGGGCGCGGCAGCGGCGGCCGCGGCCGTGGGCGCGGCGGGCGCAGGCGCGGGAGCCGCCGCGGGGGGCGCCTTCTGCGCGGGGGCCGGGCGGAGGTCGAAGCTGAGCGCGAGGATCTCGGTGGTCGCGACCACCCGCAGGGACCCGGCCACCTCGAAGCGGATCGAGCTCTGGGTGCCGCCCATGTACGTGCCTGAGAGGAGCTCCCCGGAGCGAAGCTCGAGGACGTCGGCCTGGGCGGAGGGGAGCGTGAGGGCCAGGAGCAGGGCGGTCCAGGCGGTGGAGAGGAGGTGCTTCATCGGGGGCGTTTCTTGGCGACGGGTGGGGTCAGCGGGCGGGGGCGAAGACAGTGGCGAAGTCACGGCTGATCGAGATCACCTCGATCTCCCCGTCGGCGGCCGCGCTGAGCGCGCGCTCGGTTCCAGTGTCGTAGTCGAACTCCCGCTCCGCATCGTCATGGTGAAGGAGCAGGGTCAGGGTGGCGGCGTGCCGCTGGGCGACATACTCGAGCATCTGGAGGTCGCCGTCCGAGTTGCCGACGGCGAGGATCGGAGTACGACCGATGTAGCGGTCGATCAGGACCGGCTTGGCCGGGCCGTCGTTGATCGGCTGCACCAGCTCCCGGAGCCGGATGAACTCCCCGCGCCCGTCCACCTCGCGGTATGCCTTCTGGCCCGCCGTGCCGATGACGTTCTCGGGTGCGATCCCGTACACCTCCTTGGCGTAGCAGCGCACGAAGTCGAGGCCGCCGCCGGTGCAGATCCAGACCTGGAAGTCGGACGCCTGGAGGTAGGCCACGAGCTCCACCATGGGGGCGAAGACCAGCTCGGTGTAGGGGCGTTCGAACTGGGGGTGGCGCGCCGTGGCCAACCATTGCTCGGCGATCGCGACGAACTCCTCGTCGAGCATGCCGGTGTGGGTCTCGATGGCCAGCTTGATGAAGGGCTCGAGGTCCTTGGACTTCCCGAGGGTCCCGTCGATCAGGGACCGGTAAGGCTCCTGCTCCCGCAGGCTCGGGTCATCGGCCACGTACTCACGGGCGCGGTCGACCATGAAGGCTAGCTGGGAATACAGGGGCTTCTCGCAGATCAACGTCCCGTCGTTGTCGAAGACCGCGATGCGCTCCTCGGCGGGAACGAAGTGGACGCTCTCGGGATCGGTCGCTCCGTCCACGAAGTCGATGATCGCGGACTTGAGGTCTCCATCGTTCCAGGAGGGGAGCGGGTCGGCGCCGCCGAAGAGGCTGGAGCTGGAGACCGAGGCGCAGGCGGCGAGCGGGAGCAGGAGGAGGGCGAGGAGTCGCATCTGGAGGATCGGGGCCGGGAGGTGGACGGGGAGCGTGGGATGCGCTGCCCCTCAGACGTTGACGAAGTCGGCGTCACTGGGGAGGTCGTGGTCGTCGGCTCGGCGGTTGCGCTCGAAGTCATATCCCCGGGGAACGCAGACGATCCCCGACGCGGTGACGGTGAAGCGCTTGCGGTCCGCCTCGAGGTCGACGCCGATCTGGGCCCCCGAGGGGATCGTCGTCCACTTGTCGATGATCGCCCGGCGGACGATGGCGCCGGGCTGGACCACGACGCCGTGCATCAGGATGCTCTCCTCGATATCGGCGTCCTCGCCCGAGTACACACGGTTGCCCATGATGGACCGCCTCACCCGCGAGCCCGAGATGATGGACCCGTTGCACAGCAGGGAGTCGACGATCTGTGCGTGGTGCCCCTCCGGCTCGGAGAAGATGGTCTTGGCGGGCGGATCGTTGTGCCAGAGCGTGTAGATGGGCCAGTGCTTGTCGTACAGGTTGATCGACGGGACGACCTTGCAGAGGTCCAGGTTCGCCTCGAAGTACGCGTCGAGCGTGCCGACGTCGCGCCAGTAGGGCGTCGCGGCCTCAGCGCCGTCCGGGCCCTGGGCGCTGGCCGCGTCCACGTCCTGGAAGGAGTGGGCGATCACGGTGGTGCCGTCCTTGACCATGGCCGGCAGCACGTCGTTTCCGAAGTCGTGGCTGGTCCCGGAGGTCTTCGCCATGTCCTCGCGGAGGCGTCGGATCAGCTCATTGCGCTCGAAGATGTAGATGCCCATGGAGCCCAGGCAGCGGCCCGGCTTGCCGGGAATCTCGGTGCCGGCCTCCGGCTTCTCCTGGAAGCCGATCACGCGGCTCTCGCCGTCGACCTCGAGGATGCCGAAGCGTGGAGCGTCCTCCGCGCCGATCTCGACCGCGCCGATGGTGCACTTGGCGCCCGCGGCGACGTGCTCCTCGAGCATGTCCCCGTAGTCCATCTTGTAGATGTGGTCGCCCGACAGGATCACGACGTGGTCGCACTCCACCTGCTGCAGCAGCTCGAGGTTCTGGGCGATGGCGTCGGCGGTGCCCCGGTACCAGCTGCCCTTGCCCCCGTGCTGCGGCGGGCGCGGCACGATGAACTGGGAGAGTCGCCGCGGGAGGAAGTTCCATGCCAGGCGCAGGTGCTCCTCGAGGGAGTAGGCCTGGTACTGGGTGAGAACGAAGACCCGGCGGAGGCCGGAGTGGATCACGTTGGAGAGCGTGAAGTCGATGATCCGGTACGCGCCGCCGAACGGCACGGCCGGCTTGGCGCGGCCGATGGTGAGCGGTGAGAGGCGTTCGCCGCGCCCTCCAGCGAGGACGAAGGTCAGCGTAGACTTGAGGAGCTGTGCGCGGTTCATGGGCGTAGGCAGGCCGGAGACTCGGGTTCCCGTGGATGAGAACAGACTGGCGGTCCGGATAACAGGCGACCGCGGGAGAACCTCCGGGACTCCGCCTTTGATCTGGATCGAGTTGGGAGCTACCGTCCGGGACGAAGCCGCCGAGTCAGAGCCGCGCGATCCGGGCCCACGGCTTCAACCCGAATGTCTGCTCCCCTCCTGCGTCGCCTTCAACAGCCCCGAGACCTCGATTCGGCGCCCCAAGACCGCCGTCGGTGGTGTTCTGTCGCGGCCGCCGGATGGGCCGGAACGGAGCCCCATGGGGGCGTCGCCACCCTCTGGTCCTCAGGGCGCCGCGCCGCAGCGGGACTCCTGCTCGCGGAGCGGCTCGACGACGGGCTCCTGGTGGCGGCCACCGCGGACCTCTCCACGGAGCCGATCGTGTGGCTGGGGGATGTCGCGGCGGCGGCCTTCGATGGCGAGGCGGCTGAGGCCCCCCTCGGGGCGCCGCGCATTCGCCTCGGCGCGCTCACGCCCCGGGTCGAGGTGGTCTGGGCCGTCGACGCCAGGGTCGCCCGGCTGGAGTGCACCTTCCCCTGCCGGCCCGTCGGGCAGCGGACCTTCGAGAACGAGACCCTGGACCCCCGCGTCCAACTGGAGTCCACCGACGGGGGCGGCGTGGCGAGGCTGCGCCCCTATCCCGGCCTCCCTGGCATCACCGTCCGCTTCAACGGGGACGTCACCCTGGAGGGGACGGCCGCGTGGGAGTCCGCGCTGGCCGTGCTCGACCGCAACGGTCCGGCCGGCACCGAGGATCGATTCTCACCCGGCACCTTCGTCGTCCGACTGCCCGACGGCGCGCGGAGCCTGCGCATGAGCGTGGAGGTCGAGGCCGAGCTCGCCCCGGGGGCCGCGCCGGACGCCGCGGAGACGACCGCGGGGACAGGCACGGATCGAGAGCGTCTGCTGGACCTCCTCTCGGCCCCCGGCCTGGCCCTCGAGGCGGCCTGGACACCCGACCAGACCTCGGCGTGGATCGAGGCCCACGCGACGGCAGCGCGCGGCGCCATCGGTGGGCCAGGGGAGCGGGCCAAGGACGACTCGGCCCTCTGGTTCGGCAGGGCCTGTCAGCTGCTGCTGCGGAACCTGCGCGGCACCTGGGGTCCGTTGACCTACCGAGGCTTGGTGGAGGACTGCTTCGTCCCGGCCATCCGATCGATCGTCGACGCCGCGCTCGAGGCGGGTGCTGTCGATGACGGGGCGGAGGCCGAGGGACCCGCGGTCCCGGACGAGCCGGGGGCCGCGCGCTTCCGGGGCGCTGCCCGCTGGTACGAGGTGCTCGGGGCCGCGGAGGTCCAGGCGCGAAACGCGGTCGCGGTGGAGGCGGGCGCGCTGCTCCACCAGCTCCTGATCTTCGACGAGCAGCTCAGCCGGATGGTCTCGGACGGGCCGCGGTCCGAGCTCGCCGCTGGACGTGCGCTGAACTCCCGGCGCTGGTTCCAGCGAGCGTTCTGGCTCCCCACCCCGCGGCGGCTCGCGGACCTGGAGGTGGACCGGGTGGACCCCGTCGGGGGCACCGCCCTCGCGATGCGGGCGGGGATGCTCGTGGCGGCGTCCCTGGAGGGTGCGCCGCTGGACCAGATCCAGCGCCGAGCGGTGGTCAATGCCACCGATCAGCGGCTCCTGACCCCCCTGGGCGTGCGCTCCCTCGACCGGGCGGACCTCGGCTTCCGTCAAGGCGACGGCCCGGACAGCTCCGTGTGGCCATGGCTCCTTGGCTTCCACGCCGAGGCCGCCATCCGGGCCTTCGGCCGAGACCATGGCCGCCTCGAGTTCCAGGAGACGCTCCTCTCCGCCATCGACGGCGCGCCCGAGGCGTGGCTCGAGGGTGAGGACGGCGGTGTCCTGCCGAGGGGCGAGATCAGCTTCTCCCCGGCGCGTGGTGAGTCCGTGCGCGCGTTCCGCCTCCTCTCCGAGATCCTCGGCGAAGACGAGGGCTGATGAAGGTACTGGTTCTTGGCTGGGAGTATCCCCCGGCCGTGGCGGGCGGACTCGGGGCGGCGTGCCACGGGCTGACCACCGCCCTCGCTGACCGCGGACACGAGGTGGTGCTGTGCACCCCCGCCGACGGCACCCCTTCGGACACCGAGCCGTACCCCGGGATCGTGCGCGTCCCCCTGGGGAGCGACGCCGGCTTCTCGCCCTTCCATCCGGGGGCGCTCCTGGATCCCTATGCGGTGGACCCCGCCCCCGAGCGGGCCCCGGCCGCCCCCGCCCCCGAGACCGAGGCGGACCCGCCCGCGGAGTCGTCGGCCAGCAGCCACGCGCGGAGCGCGAGGAAGCTCTACGGGGCGGACCTCTCCGCGGCCATCCAGCGCTATTCCCGCGAGGCGGTGACGGCCCTCGCGGGGCACGACTTCGACGTGATCCACGCCCACGACTGGATGACCTTCCCCGCGGCCCTGCGCCTCCGCTTCGCCCGCCGGCGCCCGGTCTGTCTCCACGTCCACTCCACGGTCATCGACCGGGGGGGGCGCTCGGCGCCGGGCCCGGTGGGGTCCATCAGCGCTGTGGAGCGGGCGGGCCTCAGGACCGCGGATCGGGTGTGCGCCGTCAGCGGCTACACGCGGGACCTCCTGGTCCGAGAGTATCGGCTCGACCCCGGTCGCGTGAGCGTGGTGCACAACGCGGCCCCCGAGGGGGTCATGTCCCCTGCGGATCGCCCCCGTGACCCGGCTGGGCCCACCGTGCTCTTCGTCGGCCGCCTCACCCGCCAGAAGGGGGTGGGCTTCCTCATCCGGGCCGCCGCGCGCGTGCTCGAGTCCTCTCCCGATGCCCGCTTCGTGGTCATGGGCGAGGGGGAGGACCGCACCCGCATGATCGAGATGGCCGCGGCCCTCGGGATCGGTCGGCGCGTGTTCTTCGCGGGCGGGGTGAGCTCGGCCCTGCGCGACCGCGCCTACCGGGAGGCCAGCGTCTTCGTGCTGTCCTCGGTGTCCGAGCCCTTCGGCCTGACGCCGCTCGAGGCCCTGCGTGGGGGCGCGGCCCCTGTGCTCTCGGACGCCTGCGGCGTGCGGGAGGTTCTCCCCTCGGCGCCGGTGAGCCCCCCCTGGGACGCGGCGGGCCTCGCCGCTCAGATCGTCGCCCTCCTCACCGATGAGGAGCAGCGCCTCGGGGTGGTGGCGAAGTGCCGCTCGGAACTCGAACGCTTGACCTGGGCGGAGAGCGCCCAAACCCTCGAGGCCGCCCTGGAGCAGGCGCGGTCCACCTCCGGGAGGAGGATCTCCGGATGACATCGATCGTCTACTACTTCCAGGTTCACCAGCCCTACCGGGTGAAGCCGTTCCCCTACGACGCCATCGGCTCGCGGACGGACTACTGGGATGACTGGCTCAACGAGGACGTGGCCAAGCGCGTGGCGGAGAAGTGCTACCTCCCCATGAACCGCCAGCTCCTGCGGGCGGTGGAGCGCTCGAGCGGCGCCTTTCGCTGCAGCTTCTCCGTCTCGGGGACGGCGATCCGTCAGCTCGCGGACTGGGCCCCGGAGGCGCTCAAGAGCTTCCGCGACCTCGCGGACAGCGGGTCGGTGGAGTTCATGTGCGAGACCTCGCGCCACAGCCTGGCGGCCCTCGCCGACCCCGAGGAGTTCAGGGCGCAGGTGGCCGAGCAGCGGGCGCTCTTGAAGGAGCACCTCGGCGTGGAGCCCACGGCCTTCCGCAACACCGAGCTCATCACCGACGCGACCGTGGCCCGGCAGGTCAAGGACCTCGGCTTCGAGGTGCTCCTGGCCGAGGGGGCGGACCAGCTCCTCCACGGCCGGACGGCCCAGGCCCTGTACGGGATGGGCGGGGCGGACAGCTTCCCGCTGATCCTGCGCGACTTCCAGCTCTCGGACGACATCGGCTTCCGCTTCAGCAACCAGGGTTGGGAGGGGTATCCGCTCCTGGCGCCCACCTTCAACGGCTGGCTCGAGTCGCTCCCGGACGAGCGCCCCTTCGTGGGGCTCTTCATGGACTACGAGACCTTCGGGGAGCACCAGGCGCGGGACACGGGGATCTTCGACTTCATGGACACCATGGTCGACCTCGCCGTGGCCTCGGACAAGCTGGACTTCGCCACGCCCACCGAGATCGTGCGGCGGGACCCGATCGTCGAGGACCTCGACTACCCGCGCCCCATCTCCTGGGCGGACGAGGAGCGGGACGTCTCCGCATGGCTGGGCAATCACATGCAGCGCGCAGCGCACGAGGCCATCTACAAGCTGGGGCCGGCGGCCAGGGCCTCGGGGGACCCCGATCTCCTGAACACCTGGCGGGACTTCACCACCTCGGACCACGTGTACTACATGTCGACGAAGTGCGAGACCGATGGGGACGTGCACGAGTACTTCAGCCCCTATGACAGCCCGCACGACGCTTACCTGAACGTGATGAACGCGCTCGAGGACCTGCGGCGGCGGCTCGGGGCGGACTGACCGTCGGCGGCCGAAGGGATCCTCGACTCGTACGGGTCCAACGTGGGCGTGGCGTCCTAAAATCTGGCCATGCTGTCCTCCCTCGCGCTCCTCGCCCTCCAGGCGCCGGCTCCCGGCGCGGTGGACGAGCTCCAGGGCTCCGAGGCCATCGCCAGCTCGGTGAGCCGGGTGGTGGGGGAGCTCGACCGGGCGTTCCTCGCGTCGGGGGACCCCCTCGCCGGGGAGCTCGGCGAGGCCTGGGTGGACGGGGACGCGCGGGCGGTCATGGAGCCCGCCGCCGCGGACCCGTCGAGCTGGTCAGCGGCGGCCTCGCCGCGCCCGGTGTTGGTGGAGCGGAGCGCAGAGGTGCCCATGGCCCTGGATCCGAGCACGGGCCGGGAGGACGCCATCGAGGACCTCCGAGGCTCGTTCCGCGCCGTGTCAGAGGCCCTCGGGGGCGCGCCCACGCGCCCCGCCGAGATCAACGCCAAGGGCGTGGAGCCGGCGGGGGATGGAGCGTGGGACGTGCGCCTCCGGGTCCGCCACCTGCGCGAGGTGCCGGGTGAGGAGGCCCGCTCCGCGAAGTCCATTTGGACGCTCCGGGTGTCCGAGGCCGCGGACGGAACCCTGGTGCTCCTGGGCTGGGCGGGATCGGTGATCGAGCGGGTCGCCCTCCAGGGGAGCCCGGCCTTCGAGGACGTGACCGCGACGGCCCTCGGCGGGGCGCCGGCCACGGAGTGGCTGGCGGACTCGATCATGGGTCTGCGCGATCGCCTGGACGTGGATGTGGGCGTTGGCCTGCTCGGGCACCACGGGGTCGCGGTGGCCGACGTCAACGGGGACGGGCTGGAGGACCTGTACCTCTGCCAGCCGGGTGGGGTCCCGAACCAGCTGTGGCTGCGCCTCCCCGGCGGACAGTTCATGGAGGCGGCCCGCGGGGGTGGCCTCGATCTCGTGGACGCGACCACCAGCGCGCTCTTCGTGGACCTGGACGGTGATGCGGACCTCGACGTGATCCTCGGGCTCGCCTCGGGCGTCGTGGTGCTCGCTCGGACCGAGCAGGGCTACGTGGAGGCGGAGCGCTTCGAGCGCAGCGGGATCACGAGCCTCACCGCTGCGGACATCAACATGGACGGGCGGCTGGACGTCTACGCCTGCGCCTACGCGAACCCCTACGACGGCTCCACCTTCCCGCTGCCCTACCACGACGCGGAGAACGGCCAGGCCAACCTCCTGATCGCGAACGTCACGGAGGAGCCCGACAAGCTGATCCTCGGTGACGCGACCGAGGAGACCGGGCTCGACCGCGCGGGCTCGCGCTTCAGCTTCGCGGCGACCTTCGAGGACATCGACGACGACGGCGATCCCGACCTCTACGTCGCGAACGACTTCGGCCGGAACGCCCTCTACATCAACAACGGGACCGGCTACTTCCGGAACCGCGCCGCCGAGCTCGGGGTGGAGGATGTGGCCGCGGGGATGGGGGCGGCGTTTGCCGACCTGGACCGGGACGGGCAGGTGGACCTGTACGTCAGCAACATGGAGTCCTCTGCGGGGCGGCGGATCACCTCGCAGCCGGGATTCCAGGGTGGCGCGGACGAGCCCACGCTCTCCCTCTTCCGCCGGCACGCCAAGGGGAACAGCCTCTTCCTACGGACCCCCGACGGCGGGTTCGTGGAGTCCGGGCTGGCCACCACAGGGCACTGGGCCTGGGGCGGCATCCCCGTGGATCTGGACGGGAACGGTTGGCTCGACCTGTTCGTGCCCAACGGGTTCGTCTCCGCGGCGCGCCCCGGCGCGCCGGACCTCTGAAGCTCGTTCTGGCGGCACGTGGTGTCGCGCTCACCCCTGGACGAGGGCCCCGGCAGCGGGGACCAGAAGGACCGCTACTTCGAGGGGTGGGCGGCGCTCAACGAGAGCCTCCGCCGGGGGGAACCCTGGAGCGGGGGAGAGCGCAACGCGGCGTTCCTCAGCTCGGGGCGCGGGCCCCTGGACTTCGTGGACGCCGGGCCAGTCCTCGGGCTGGACTTCGCCGACGATGGCCGCAGCGCGGCGCGGATGGACGTGGACTTCGACGGGGACGATGACCTCGTCGTCTCGAACCGAACGGCCCCCCGGCTGCGCATCCTCGCCAACCGCATGGCGGACGGCGCAGAGCACCTCGGGGTGCGCCTGCGCGGGACGACGGTGAACCGTGACGCGGTGGGGGCCGTGGTGTTCGCCACCACCATGGACGACGGGGGCGAGCCCCAGGTCCAGCGCCGGACCCGCAGCGCCGGGTCGGGTTACCTGGCCCAGTCCTCCGCGTGGCTGCGCTTCGGCTTCGGGCGGCGCGAGGCGGGAACCCGCCCTGCGCGGGCGCGGCGCGTCCAGCTCAAGGTGCGCTGGCCCGGAGTGGAGGGGCTTGAGGACTTCGGCGAGGTCCGCACTGGACGTCGCTACGTCCTGGTCCAGGGGACAGGAACCGCGAGCGAAGCGGCTGCCCCCGATCGCCTGGCGCTCGCCCCGGGTGCCCTCGCCGCGCCCGAGCGAGACGCGGAGGGGCGCCGGCGGCTCGTCCTCCCCTCGCCCACCTCGATCCCAGGGCTCGACGTGCGCGGAAGGAGCGGGCGGTCCGGCCGGATCTTCGGGCTCACGCCGAAGGGGCCGAAGGGCACGGGACGCCACACGGTCATCGCCGTCTGGGATTCCAGTGACCCCGCGGCGGTCGAGGGTCTCGGGGACCTGGCGGCCCTGACCGCCGAGGCTGCCGGCGCGAAGGCCATGCTGGTCTCCATCGACCTGGGGGCGATCCCCCCCGAGCCTGAGGCCTCCGGGGCCCCGACCCCGGCCCCCGACCCCCTCGACTTCAGCTCCACCCGGCTCGCCGCGGCGGGCTGGGCGGGCGATGTCCTCGCGCCGATCGGTGAGACGGTCCTGATCCTGCCCGAGATCGTGAGCTGGCGCCTGGACCGGACGGATCCGCCCCCCTTGCCCTGGTTCCTCGTCCTCGAACCCGACGGGCGGCTGGCGGTCGTGCGCACGGGACCCTGGCGGGAGGGAGACCTGGCGGCGGACCTCGACGTCTTCGCTCGCCCCCTCGGTCAGCGGCCGGCCTGGTCCACGCCGTACCCGGGGCGCTGGGCAGACCCCCCGGGGGAGGCGGACCTCGGGCGACTCCGCTCCAGGCTCGTGCGTCGCGGCGCGTCCTCGGCGTCGCGGGAGCTGGAGCTCGGGCGCATCAAGACGGCCTCGCTGGATAGCGCGGAGGTGAAGATTCGCCTGGGGCGCGCGGCGCTCGAGCGGGGTGACCTCCCCGGTGCGCTGGCCCGGTTCGACGCCGCCATCGGCGTTGCGCCCGAGAACGCCCTCGCCCGGCGCGGGCGGGCCTACGTGCTCCACCGGATGGGGCAGTACGCCGATGCCCTCGAGGAGTGGACCCGTGCGTTGGAGCTGGACCCCCGGGACGCGGACACCCGAGGCAACCGGGCCCTCGCCGCGGTGGAGGCCGGAGAGCTCGAGGTGGCCCGCGCGGACCTCGAGCAGCTGACCCGAAGCGAGGGGGCGGCGGCGCCGATGGTGAGGCTCCTCAAGCAAGCCGTGGAGGAGGCCTCTCGCGGGGCCCGGAGTTCGGACGGCGGAGAGGGGGTCGACCGGTGAAGACGCTCTACATCGTTCGGCACGCCGAGGCGGCCCACTCGTCGGCCTCGGGGGATCACGGTCGCCCGCTCACGCCCCGCGGCGAGCTGTGCGCCCGAGAGCTGGGCGCCATGCTGGCTCGTCTGGCCCAGCAGCCCGACCAGGTGCTCTGTTCGGACTCGGTCCGGGCGCGGACGACGGCGGAGTTCGCCCACGCCGAGGGGGAGTGGGTGGCCCCGGTCGAGCTCGACCCCCTGCTCTATCTCGCGCCGGCGGAGATCCTGACGGCGGCCGTGCGGCGAGCGCGTCCGGAGACCGCACGCCTGGTCGTGGTCGCCCACCAGCCGGGCCTCTCCGACTGGGTCGGGAGGCTGACCTCGGGCGCGCAGCCCGCGTTCGCGCCCGCCTCGGTGGCCCGTGTGGACCTCGAGGTCTCCTCATGGCGTGACCTCGGGCCAGGGGCCGGAGCCCTGCGGTGGCTGGTGGGGCCAGGCGAGGCCCATGCCTTCGTCGAGCCGTCTGAGGGGTGATTCTCCGGACGAGCCCGCGATTCCATGGAAGGTGCGCGGGCCGTTTCCGTAGAGGACCGTGGGGCGTACCCTCCCCGAAGTACCGATGTCCGAAGCCCCCCGACCCCTCACCCAGCGCCTCCGCGACCTCCATCGCACGCTCGATGGACCGCTGGCGGCGGGCGCGTCGGACTGGGTTGGGGTGGCGGCCGTACGCGCTCGACTCGAGCGGGACCTCTTGCCCAGGACCGCGGGGGGGCACGAGCACCTGGTGGTGGGGATCGTCGGCCCGAACAACGCGGGCAAGTCCTCGCTGTTCAACGCCCTCGTCGCGGGCGAGGGGGCCGGGCCGATCACGGTGAGCCCCGCCGAACCCACGGGGGGCGCCACGCGTCGGCTGGTCGGCGCCCTCTCGCCGGCCCTGCGCGCCGCGCTGGAGGCGGAGCCCACGCTCCAGCGGTTCGACCTTCGACCGGTGACCTGCGGGGTGGACGGGGTCGTGCAGGCCAGGGAGTCCGCCGAGCCCGGCGCCGAGGCGGCCTTGTTCCTGGTGGACTCAAGCTCGCTGCCGGACTCGCTGCTCCTCGTGGACACCCCCGACTTTGACAGCGTCCTGCGCGAGAACCGCGCCGTCACGGACGCGCTGCTCGCGGTGGCCGACGTGGCCGTGGTGGTGGTGACCCGGCACACCTATCAGAACCTCGACGTGATCGAGTTCCTCTCGGGCTGGCTCGAGCACGGCCGCCCCTGGGTGCTGGTCTACAACGAGTCCATCGACGACGCCACGACGCTCGCCCATGCGCGCAAGGTGGAGGAGGACCTTGGCCAGCCCGCCGAGGCGATCTTCGCGGCCGAATTCCGGGCTGAGGTCGCCCGGGGAGAGGCGCCGCTCGAGCCGCGCGACCTGCGCGACCCCGGTGTCTCCCTCTCCTCCTGGTTGCGCGCCCTGGGCGACCGCGGCGACCTGAAGGCCCGGGCCATGGAGGCCTCCCTGGCGGCGCTGCGAGGGGACCTGCTCCAGCTGGGGAGCGAGTGTCGCCGCTCGATCGACACCATCGACGGGGCCCGGGCGGGCCTGCGTGAGTCGGCGGCGCCGTTGGGCCGCGCGGTGGCGCGGGAGGCGATGCCCATGGGGCCCTTCCTCGAGGCGTTCCGTGATGTCCTGGACGAGCGCCCCTCGTTGGTTCAGCGGGAGCTGAGGCGCGGGCTCCGCTGGACGGGGGATCGTCTGGTTGGCGGGCTCCGCTGGGCCAGGCGGCAGCTCACGGGCGGCGGCGCCAGGGAGTCGGCGGCGGAGGCCGCCGGGCGCACCCTGCTCGAGGTGGAGCGCGCCGAGCTCGAGCGCCGCTGGGCGGGGTTCTACGAGCCGGGCCAGCGGCGCATGCGGGAGCTCTCGCGCGACGGCGAACTGCCGGCGCGCGCCAAGGGGGCGCTCGCCGGGCAGACGTCCGCGGGTCAGCCCTCCGGCCCGTCCGGGGCGCGGGCCTCCTTCGAGCGAGCGGCGGCCGCCCTCGCCCTGGACCCCGCGCTCCTCGAGGAGCACCGCGCTGCGTGTCGGGAGATCATCCGGGAGGAGCTGGACCGTCAGGGCTCGGAGGCCTTCCTGCAGCTGGCCGTGGACGTGATGCACCTGCTGCCACTCGGGGTGGCGGGCGTGCTCATCGTGCACACCGGGGGCCTCGGGAGCGACGTCGCGATGGCGGGGGGCGGCGCCGCGGCGGCGGCCCTCGCGGAGCGGCTCTCGCGGACCCTGGGGACCGGCGTGGCGCTCTCTGCGCGGGCTCGCTGGACGGAGCTGCGCGCGTCTCGGATCGCCGACGCCGCCCTGGCCGGCCTCCTCGGTCCGGCGGCCCAGGTGCTCTCCGAAGTCGAGGGGGAGGCCGGGGCCCTGGCCTCGACCTGTGATCAGTGGGCGACAGCGTGGAGCTGGGAGTCCTTCGAGTCGGCCGAGGAACGAGACCGAACCCCCGATGGCGAGGCTGCATCATGACCCATGAACGAACCCTGGCCGCCCGCGGCGAACTTGGGCGCCTCCACCGCGAGCTGGAGAAGGACCTGGGGTCCATCGCCGTCCTCCGGGCGGTGGCGGATCGCGGGGAGGAGCTGGAGGTGTTCGAGGCCGACCTCGCCGAGCAGCTGGACCGGGCGAGCTCCGCTGCGGTGGTCTGCCTCGTCGGATCCACCGGCGCGGGAAAGTCGACGCTGCTCAACGCGCTGGTGGGGCGGGACATCGCGGTGGAGGGGGTGGACCGGCCGACGACCTCGGCGCCGGTCATCTACCGACCGGCCGACGCGGACATCTCCGAGCTGGTGGCGGGCCTCCCCGGGGAGGCGCCCCGGGTGGTGACCTACGACCCCAGGGACGGCGGGGCAGCGGACGCCTTCTGGCGGGGCCAGATCCTGATCGATGCGCCGGACACCAACAGCATCGAGACTGGACACCGGGCGGTGGTGGGGGAGCTCGCCGCGCGGTCGGACGTGCTGGTGGTGGTCTCCCACCGCCAGTCGGTGGCCGAACTCAGCTCGGCCGCCTTCGTCGACCTGTTCGCCGGCCGGCGGGGGATGGTCTTCGTGCTGGGCCGCAGCGACGAGCTGGACGCGGCTGCGGACCGGGATCTCAGGGCCCAGCTGGAGGGGCTGGCCCGTGACCGGTGGGGGGCAGAGGGGGCTCCGGTGCTCTCCATCAGCGCGAGGCGCGGCAAGGAGGGGTCGGAGTCGGGCGGCCTCCCCGAGCTGCGCCGGGTCCTCGGGGACCTCATCTCCGAGGAGCGCCTCGGCAGCGTCCGGCGACAGAACGCCGTGGGCAACGTCGCCCGCATCGGAGCCGAGATCGCGGAGGTGAGCCCGCAGATCGAGGCCTCCTCGGAGCGCCTGCGGGCAGGCCTGGAGGCGGGCGCCGCGGGCTGGTGTGGACGCACGGTGGGGCTGGTGAACGAGCGGCTGGACCAGCGCAAGGCCGACCTCACCAGGATGCTCTGGAATGACGCCGCCAAGGTGTGGGACGGCCCGGGTGGATACGCCCTGCGGGTGGGGGGCATCGGGACCCTCGGGCTCGGCGCGGGGGCGGCCGTGGCGCGGCGCAACCCGCTGCTGGCCGCCGGGCTCGCGGCGGGCAGCCTCGCGGCATCCAGGGTCCAGGGGGCGGTGCGTGACCGCGCCTTCGAGTCCACCTCGGGGCTGCTCCCTGGGAGCGCCGAGCTCGACGAGTTGCAGCGCGACGCCTTCGTGGACGCCCGCCTGGCCGCCTCGGACCTGGCCGTGGACGAGGCGGCGCCGAGCCTCACGCCCGGGGGTGCCGAGCTCGCGGCCGGCGCGGCGGCCGCCGTGGATGAGGCCTGGGACCGGTTGCTGCGGGTGGACCTGCCCAGGGAGGCCCGGCGCGGCGTCCCCCGCTTCCTCCGCACCCTGGTGGACCTGCCGGTCTTCGGCCTCGGGGCCTGGGTGCTCTTCCGGACAGTGGAGGGCTTCATCGCCGAGGAGTACATCGGCGTCGACTTCCTCATCAGCGCCACGATCATCGCCCTCGCCTGGCTCTTCGGGGCTCGGGTCCTGGTGCGCGCGCGCTTCGCCGGACGGAGCGCCACGCTGCTCGCGCAGGTTCGAGGGGACATCGAGCAGCGTGTCGGGGCGGCCGCGGGGCGGTCGATCCAGGGACCCCTGGAGCGGGTGGAGGCGCTGCTGGGGAGCACGCGGCGTGTGGAGTTGGCGGACCGCGCTTGGCGGCGCCGCCTGCACGGCGGAGAATGAGCGGGCACCCCACCCTGACCCCAGAGTCCTCGATGCTGATCCTGCTCCCCCTCGTCGCGCCCCTCGCCCTCTCCGTCCCCGCCGTCACCGGGCCCGTCCAGGACGACGCCGTCGCGGAGCCGGCGGCCTCCGCCGAGGTCATCCTCGGCCCCGAGGGGCACCGCTATCGGTGGGTCTCGGACTGGCTCAAGCTGCCGGAGGGCATGACCCTGGGCAACACCCACGGCTGCGTGGCCGTCGACTCCAAGGGGCGCGTGTACTTCAACACCGATGCTGACCACGCGGTGGTCGTGGCAGACGCTGACGGAAACGTCGTCGACACCTGGGGGGCCGAGTGGGCAGGGGGGCTGCATGGGATGACCATCGTGAAGCAGAGCGACGGGGAGTTCTGCTACCTCTCGCACACCGGCCGCCATGAGATCGCGAAGGTGACCCTCGACGGTGAGCTGGTCTGGAAGAGCGGGTATCCGGCGGCGTCGGGGGTCTACAAGGGCGCCGGCCAGTACCGGCCGACCGGTATCGCGGTGGCGCCCAACGGCGACATCTACGTGGGCGATGGCTATGGCCAGAGCTGGTGCCATTCGTTCTCCGCGAGCGGCGAGTACCAGGGGTCCTTCGGTGGACCCGGGACCGAGCCCGGCAAGATGCGGACGCCCCACGGGATGATCATCGAGCAGGTGGGCGACGAGACCTATGTGGTCGTCTGCGACCGGGAGAACCACCGGCTCCAGCGCTTCGACCTCGACGGCAACCTGGTCCGCGTGGAGGCCCCGGGGCTGCGTCGTCCGTGCAACGGGGTCTTCACCGGGGAGGTCCTCGCCGTGGCGGACCTGATGGGGCGGGTGACCCTGCTGGGCCTCGACGAGAAGGGGGAGCGCTACGTGGTGGCCCACCTGGGCGATAACCCCGAGCCCTCTCGTCGGGGCGTGAACGGCGTCCCCCAGGACCAGTGGGCGGACGGGGAGTTCCTCTCTCCCCACGGGATCGGGGCGGACGCGGCCGGCAACCTGTACGTGCTGGATTGGAACCGCCATGGCCGGGTCAGCAAGCTTGAGCGCCTGAAGGATTGAGCCCCGTCGCCCCGGAGCGCGTCGGGTGCCACATCAGCAGAGGGGTTAGGGGGGCAGGTGCCTCTTTGGCAGGCACCGCCTAAAATGCGGGCCCCAGTGCCCAGCAGGGCGGTTTCTGGGCTCCCCGGCCCCCCTGGCGGGGTGTTGGCACGCGAGTTGTTCCCCAGGGGGCTCGGAGACAGGAGACCCCAATCGGGCTGGCCGATCCGCGCGCCAGACCCCACGGAGGAACACGACCATGAGCAACAGCAAGATCATCGGCATCGACCTCGGCACCACCAACTCGGTGGTGGCCGTGATGGAAGGCGGCGAGCCGACCGTCATCACCAACCTGGAGGGTGCTCGCACGACGCCCTCGGTGGTGGCCTTCCAGAACGACGGAACGCGCCTGGTGGGCGCCCCGGCCAAGCGCCAGGCCGTCACCAACCCCACCAACACCATCGCGTCCATCAAGCGCTTCATGGGCCGTCGTCACCACGAGGTGGGCGACGAGGAGAAGCAGGTGGCGTACAAGCTGGTCGGAGGCCCGGACGAGCTCGTCAAGGTCGACGTCGGGGACAAGCAGTACTCGGCGCCCGAGATCAGCGCGATGGTGCTGCAGAGCCTCAAGGAGGCCGCGGAGCGCTACCTCGGCGAGACCGTCGACCGGGCGGTGATCACGGTCCCCGCCTACTTCAACGACGCCCAGCGCCAGGCCACGAAGGACGCCGGCGCCATCGCCGGTCTGACGGTGGAGCGCATCATCAACGAGCCCACGGCGGCGACCCTCGCCTACGGGACGGACAAGGACAAGGAAGGCAAGGTCGCGGTCTATGACCTCGGCGGCGGCACCTTCGACATCTCGATCCTCGACATCGGGGACGGGGTCTTCGAGGTGCTCGCCACCAACGGCGACACCCACCTTGGCGGCGACGACTTCGACGAGACGCTGATCTCGTACGTGGCCGAGGAGTTCAAGAAGGCCCAGGGCATCGACGTCCGCCAGGACCCCATGGCCCTTCAGCGCCTCAAGGAGGCCTGCGAGAAGGCGAAGATCGAGCTCTCGAGCGGCACCAGCACCGACATCAACCTGCCGTTCATCACGGCGGATGCGTCGGGGCCGAAGCACCTGCAGCAGACCCTCACCCGCGCCACCTTCGAGTCCCTCACCATCGACCTGGTGCAGCGCAGCATCGAGCCGTGCCGCAAGGCCCTCGAGGACGCCGGGCTCAAGCCCGGGGACATCGACGACGTGCTCCTGGTCGGCGGATCGACCCGGATCCCGATGGTCGTGGAGAAGGTCAAGGAGTTCTTCCAGCGTGAGCCCAACAAGGGCGTGAACCCCGATGAGGTCGTGGCGCTCGGCGCGGCGATCCAGGGCGGGGTGCTGGGTGGCGACGTCTCCGGCGTCCAGCTGCTCGACGTGACCCCCCTCAGCCTCGGCATCGAGACCATGGGGGAGGTGATGACCGTCCTCGTGGAGCGCAACACGACGATCCCCACCTCCAAGAGCCAGGTGTTCTCGACGGCGGCGGACAACCAGCCCTCGGTCGACATCAAGGTCTTCCAGGGCGAGCGAGAGTTCACCAAGGACAACCGCCTGCTGGGCAACTTCGTGCTGACCGACCTGCCGCCCGCGCCGCGCGGCACGCCGCAGATCGAGGTCAGCTTCGACATCGACGCCAACGGCATCCTGAAGGTGAAGGCCCTCGACAAGGGCACCGGCAAGGAGCAGTCGATCAAGATCGAGTCGTCCTCTGGGCTCTCCGAGGAGGAGGTCGAGAAGATGAAGCGGGACGCCGAGGCCAACGCGGAGCAGGACAAGGCCCGCCGTGAGGTGGTCGACCTGCAGAACGAGCTGGAGCAGCTGGTCCACAGCACCCGCAAGCAGCTCGAGGACAACAAGGACAAGCTCTCCGAGGACGACGTCAAGGAGATCGAGTCGGCCCTCGAGGAGCTCGAGTCCAAGCGGACCTCGGACGACAAGGCGGCCCTCGAAGGCGCGCGCGACGAGTTCGCCAAGAAGGCTCAGAAGCTCGGCGAGATCCTCTACGCCCAGGCCCAGCAGGAGGCCGGCGCGCATGCCGGTCCCGACGCCGCGGGCGGCCCGGAGGCCACCGCGGGGTCGGAGGACGACGAGCCGGTGGACGCCGACTTCGAGGTCAAGAGCTGAGGCGGGCCGAGGTGCGCGCTCCCTCGGGAGCGAGGGACCTCTCCAGCTAGGAGCCCCGGCCCCGGCGAATCCGCCGGGGCCGGGGCTCGCTGGTTTGTTGGGCGCTCAGTGAACCGGGGGCTCGGCCCCGGTGCAGGGTGGCTCCCCAGGGCGTGCTCAGCGATACGGGATCAGCACCGCCCAGGTCTCCCCGGGTGGAGTTTCCTGGTCCCCCCTTGCCGCGCTCATGGAGCGGGCCATGGGGTCCTCCTGGACCTCGATCCCCGCCAGTTGGAGGGAGAACGGCTCGTGGTCATCCGAGGCCGCCGCCAGGGGCGCCCTGAACTCGTCCGGCGCTTCCACAGGGGCTTCCAAGGGGCGGCCCAGCTCGGGCCCCGGTGCATCGTGGGGAGGCCCCTGCCCGAACGGAACCGTCACGGTCACCGACGGGACACTCCGGATCCCGATGGCGACCATGGCGATGATCGAGGCGTAGGCGAGGGGCTTCATGGCAGGTGTCGGATCAGGCGGCGTGCTGCCGCTTCCCGATGCCCCATGTATATCCGGAAATGGGCCGCCCGGATGCGGGTTTACCCCTAAATCGTACCGCGCTGGTAAATAGGAAGTGCTAGTGCGGGGCTCGCTAGGAATATCCGCGGGCCGCCAGCCGCAGATCGAGCCACGGACAGCGCTCGATCGGCGGGCGGCGTTTCTAAGGTTAGGCCAGCGTGAGACCGTCGTGTTGCGGGCGGGGCGAGCGAGTCCTCGCCGCGATGGCGTGGGTACGACAGGTGCCTTCGGCCCACGGAGTGGGCCTTCACGGGCAGGATCCCTAGAGGAAGGAGACCCCCACAGCGTCCGTGAAATTGGAGGTGGTCTGCCCGGCGATGGCGTCTCGGTACCAGAGCTGGAAGTTCCAGGTCTCTCCAGGCTGAACCGAAACCAGCCCCGTGGGGGTCGGCTGCGCGTTGAGGTTGAGGTCCAGGTAGATCACCCCGGTCGTGCCCGAGCTCTGGATTTGCCCCGGGCCAACGAATCGACCCACGCTCCCCTGCAGGCAGAGCGCGCCCTGGCTGTTGTTGACGATCGGGACGAAGCCCTGGGTCTGTGAGGTGATGAAGAAGCCGAAGGACTGGAGCGGGAGTTGCGCCCCCGTGATCTGAACGTCGTTGAGGAACACGGTGTCCGAGCCGAAGACCCGAAGCTCTCCAGATCGCCCGGTTGAATTGGGGACGGCGGGGCCGCAATAGGAGGTGCCGATGGTCAGATCGCAGGAGTCCAGGACGCCGTTGGTGTTGGCGTCGAGCGACGGGTCCGCGCTGATCTGGCAAGCGTCGAGGACGCCGTCGCCATCACAGTCGGATTCGAGCCCGGTCGAGATCTCGAAGGAGTCCGCGAGCCCGTTCAGGTTGCAGTCCGTGAAGCCAGTGCTGGGGAACCAGCTCAACGTGTGATCGAAGCGGCTGGCGCCCAGGGCGTCGGCTGAGCCGTTACCGTCAAGGTCAGCCGCGCATACGACGACGGGGCCGTCGCCTGTGACCGAGATGATCTGGGCGGCTGAGAAACCCCCGCCCACGTTCTCGAACCAGCGGAAGGTGTCGTCAAACACGCTGGCGGCGAGGATGTCCACGTCCCCGTCGGCGTCCACGTCCGCGGCGTGGACCGAGCGGGCTCCGTCAGCGGAGCTCGTCAGCACCTGCTGGGTGCCGCTGAACGTATCGCCGAGGTTCTCGTACCAGCAGACCTTGTCGTCCGCGAAGCTGGCGGAGAGGACGTCGACATCACCATCACCGTCCAGGTCCGCGGCGTCCACGGATCGAACGTTGGCCGCCGCGGAGGTGATCGCGGTCGCAGAGAGGAAGCCGCCGGCGCCGGAGTTCTGGTACCAGACTACCTCGTTGTCGAGGCTGTTCCCGCTGATGACGTCGAGGTGACCGTCAGCGTTCAGGTCCGCGCAGCGAACGGTGACGGGGGCGAGCCCGAGAAGGCTGATGTCCACGGGGGCGCTGAAGACGCCGCCGCCCTGGTTGGCGCTCCAGGCCACCCGGTTGTCGAGCTCGCTCGCGAAGACCACGTCGACGGTTCCGTCGCCATCAAGGTCGCCCACGTCGACCGCCTTGGGTCTGTTGACGTTGCTTGAGATGACGGTGCGGCTGCCGAAGAGCCCGTTGCCGAGATTCTCGTACCAGACGATCTCGTTCAGGAACTCGACCGCCGCGACGAGGTCGGCGTCCCCATC
>JADHOC010000011.1 GCA_016779205.1 Planctomycetota bacterium
CTCGCCCTGACCGCGATCTCACCGCTCATGCCCCGCATCGAGGTGCGGCGCGGAGCCACCACGCCCGTGACGCCCGGGCCCACCCTCAGCGCCCAGGTGGAGGTCGCCCTGCGCGCCGGGAACCGCCCCCTGGACTGCGCGCCGCGGCTGACGGCCGTCGTCCACGGGGTCGACGAGGAGCTACTCCTCATGGGGGGAGCGCCGAGGGTGTTCCGCGACGCCCGCCCCCCCGCCGCCGCCGGCTCCAGCGCCGGTGCGGACCTGGCCCACCTCCTCCGGCGGGACGACGAGGTCGTCGCCGGCGGGACGGTCTCGCTCGAGCCGCCCGCGGTCCCCCACTCCCACGTCCTCCTGTTCGGTCTCCATCCGCGCGTCGTGGGGACCGCCCCCTGGCCGATCGAGGTCGACGGCGAGCCGCACCTCCTGCACCCTGGCGCCAACCGCCCCCTCGTGCTCCCGGCCACCGGCGCCCCCATGGAGGTCGAGCTCGGCGACGCGCTCCTGGACGCCGTGCAGTTCGCGACCCTCGTCCCGGGCGACCTGGCGGAGTCCGAGGCGTTCCTCCACCAGGTCTCCCAGGCGGACGTGCGGATCACCCGCGAGGACGGGTCGAGGCCCTTCGGATGGACCGACGCCGCCGGGCTCTCCGAGGAGGATCGTCGTGCCGTCCCCGCGGGGCACCGGCGTGCCTTCCGCTTCGCCATGGAGCCGCCGGCGCGCAAGCTCGAGGAGGGCGAGACCCTGGGCTTCGTGCTCCGGCCGGGCGCCCGGGGACGAGCCGCTGACCCCGCCCCCGTGGAGACGGCCCGGTCCCGCGACCACGCCCCGCGAGCGCTGGTCCGCCGTCCCACGGTCGACCTCACGCGGTTCACCGCGGCCGGCTCCCCCGAGTCGCTCGTCGAGGTGACCCGCAGCGCCGGGCTCGCCGCGTACACCCACGCCGAGGGGCCCCGCGAGCAGCTGGATATTCGCCCCACCATGGGTCCCGGCGCCGCCTGGGGGGACGTGAACGAGGACGGTGCCCTGGACCTCGTGCTCCTCCAGGGCGCGGGCCGCGCGGGCTGCCAGCCCCTCTCGGACCGGCTCTTCCTCGGGCGCGGGGACGGGACCTTCGAGGACGGCACCGCGCGCGCGGGCCTCGGCCGCGGGGACGCGGGCATGGGCGCCCTGCTGGTGGACCTGAACGGGGACGGGCACCTCGACCTCTACTGCGCCAACTACGGCCGCGACCGCCTGTTCCTGGGCGCCGGGGACGGGACGTTCGCCGAGGCCGAGGGCGTGCTCCCCGCGCTCTCCCTCTGGAGCGCCAGCGTCATCGCCGGCGACCCCGATGGGGACGGGGACCTGGACCTCTACGTCACGAGCTATCTGGACTACGACCTGGAGAAGATGCCCCCCGCCGATGAGCTGGGGCTCTACCAGCGCGAGGACCCGGTCGAGATGCTGCCCTTCGCCTTCCCCGGCCAGCGCAACGTCTTCCTCCGCAGCCGCCTCGCTGACACGGGCGCCTTCGGGTTCGAGGATGCCACCGAAGAGCTCGGCCTCACGGACGTCCAGGGCCGCGGGATGCAGGCGGTCTTCTGGGACTTCGACCTCGACGGCGACGAGGACCTGTACATCGCCAATGACGTCTCCCCCAACGTGCTCTTCCGGAACGAGGGCGACGGGACCTTCAAGGACGTCTCCTTCTCCACGGGCCTCGACGACCCGCGGGGCGGGATGGGCCTCGCCATCGGCGACGTGGACAACGACGGGGACTCCGACGTCTTCCTGACCAACTGGCAGCTGGAGACCAACGCCCTCTACACGAACTCCGCCATCTCCAGCCTCGCCCGAAAGCGCCGCCGCTCGACCTTCCACGACACGACGGTGAAGAGCGGCTTCGGCCCCTCCGGCATCGGCAAGACCTCCTGGGGCGCGGAGTTCTTCGACCTCGAGTTGGACGGCGACCTCGACCTGTACGTGGCCAACGGTTACACGAGTCCGGACTACGAGAGCACCGGGATCTGCGTGGGCCAGACCGACCAGCTCTTCGTGGGCGACGGGACTGGCAAGCTGAAGGAGGCCTGCACCCTGGGGCGCCGGGCATTCAGCATCTCGCGCGCCTCACGGGGCGCCGTGGGCGCCGACCATGACCGGGACGGCGACATCGATCTGCTGGTCACCGCCAACAACGGCGGTGTGACGCTGCTCCGGAACGACGCGGAACGGGCCGGGCGCTGGCTCGGCGTCCGGCTCCGCCAGCCGGGTCTCAACCAGCACGGCATTGGCGCCAAGGTGGCCGTCGCCACCAGCGACGGCTTCCGGCGAGAGCAGGCCCTACGGGCCGGCACCGGCTACCTCACCGGCAACGCACCCGAGCTCCACTTCGGGCTCGGGCCCGTGGACGAGTTGGTGGAGATCCAGGTCACCTGGCCCGACGGCGAGGTCACCCGGCACCAGGAGCAGGCGAACGCCTGGGTGGTCATCCAACGGGAGGGCTGATCCAGCCCCCCCCCAGCCGCCGATCAGAGGGCCGCTTCGATCGCCGCCGTCAGCTCGGGCGCGGCGGGGTCGGTCGTGGGCTCGAAGCGCGCGAGCACCGCGCCGTCCTTGCCGATGAGGAACTTGCCGAAGTTCCACTGGACGTCGCCGGGCCCCTCGGGGCTGGTGGGCTGCTGGGTGAGCCAAGCGTAGAGGTCGTGGCGTTCCGGCCCGTTCACGTCGATCTTCCCGAACAGCGGGAAGGTCACGCCGTAGGTCGTGCTGCAGAAGGTCTTGATCTCCTCGGCCGACCCGGGCTCCTGCCCCTTGAACTGGTTGCAGGGGAAGCCGAGCACCACGAGCCCCCGATCCCGGTACTGCTCCGTGAGCTTCTCAAGCCCGGCGTACTGCGGCGTCAATCCGCAGCGCGACGCCACGTTGACGACCAGGAGCACCTTGCCGCTGAAGGATTCGAAGGAGCAATCCGCGCCGTCGATGGTGGGCGCGCTGAAGTCGTGGAAGGTGGTCATCGGATCGAAGTCGACCTGGGGAGAGGGGCCGCTTCCGCGGCCCCGGAGGAGCTTGAAGGCTAGTTTCTGAAGGCGTCCCACGGGGACAGGGTGACGTCCCGGAGCCGCACAAGCCAGCGCTCAGCGCGTGGCCAGCCAGAGATCCCGGAAGCGGGCGGCGAAGCGCACGGGGAAGTCCACGACCTGGTCCGCACAGTGCGGGCTGATGAGGATTCGCGGATGACGCCAGAGGGGATTCAACTCGGGCAGGGGCTCCTCCTCGAACACGTCCAGCCAGGCCCCCTCGACGTTGCGCTCGAGCGCGCCCAGGAGCCCCTCCTCCGAGAGCACCGCGCCCCTCGCCGCGTTGAGCACCAGCGCGCCAGGGGGCAGAAGGGCCAGCTCGCCGGCACCGATCATCCCGGCCGTCGACTCGGTGAGGCGGACGTGTAGGGAGAGGACGTCGGCCTGGGGGAGCAGGGCCCCGAGGGCCTCGGGGCCATGCACCTCGTCCGCGTCGGGGTGGGCGAGGCCGCTGGCCCGGACCGCCACCACCCTCATCCCCAGGGCCCGGGCGCGCCGGGCCACCTCGACGCCGGTGTGGCCCAGCCCCACCAGGAGCATCGTGCGTCCCGCCAGCGGGCGGAAGCGCGTGGGCGACCAGCGGGCCTCCTGCTGTGCGCGGAGCTGTTCGTGCAGGCCCGTGGCGAGGGCCAGGAGCCCCGAAAGGGCGCGCTCCGCGAGGAAGGGGGCGAGCACGCCCGCCGAGTCGGTCACCGTGACCCGCGCGGGGTCCCAGGGGGGCAGGTGGTCGCGCCCCGACCCGCCCACGTGGAACCAGCGCACGCTCGGCCACGCCAGCGCCTGCCCGTGGCTCGGGCCGGAGAAGGTGGCCGTCTTGATGGAGAGCACCACCTCGGGGTCGTGCTCCGCGAGGAGGCGCGCGACCTCCCCCGGCTCCCGCGCCGCGCTCCACGCAAGACCCGGACACTGCCCGAGGACCTCCGTCACCTCCTCCGGTTCGGAGTGCAGGAGGAGCGCAGGGATCGGCCCCTGCCCCTGCAGGGAGGGGGCGGTCCGGCTCACCTCACCTCGAGGCCCCGTCATCGCGGCGGCCTCGGCGGCATCTCCGGCTCCAGCTCCACGTCCACCCCGTCGGCGATCCGGTTGATGTAGTTGAAGTACCCGGTGACCTGGATCAGGTCGTGGATCGCCACATCATCGAAGCCCGCGCCGCGGAGCCGCTCGATGTCTGGCTCTCCCATGGCCCCGGGGGTGAGGGTCAGCTTCTCCGCGTACTCGGCGAGGGCCCGGTCGGCGGCGTCGAGCTCTCCCCCACGCCAGTCGGTCGCCACCGCGGCCACGAAGCGGTCCCGCTCCCCCGCGCTCCGCTCGGCCCACTCCTCTTCGACCTCGACACGGAGGTCCGCCTCGTGGCTCAGGGTTCAGTAGTGGCAGTCATTCGTGCGGCTCACGATGGTCGCCACCATCTCCCGCTGGCGCCGACTGAGCCCCTCAGGCGCGTACATGATCTTCTGATAGAGCCCCAGGGACGCGTCGAGCACCGCGGGCGCGAGGCTCTGGGCCCTGACGATCCCGAACACCCGCCCGGCGCGGGCGATGGCGGCCTCGTAGCTCTTGGCGAGGCGTCCGGTGGCCTCGGCGACGGAGATGGTGCGGATCCAGGGCATGGGGGTCTCGGCGCAGGTCGTGGAGGCGGGCAGGATTGCCGCTCACCTGTTCCCTACAGCCTACGGTCCCCGCGGCGAGCCAGGTTGTCCACCCAGGCACCGAGGACCATGACCCGACGCTGCTTGATAAGCCTCAGCTCATCGAAGGCCGCCGCGCGCTCGTGGTCCCCCAGCTGCACCAGGTACTGAGCGTAGTCGCCGTACCACCGGCTGACCGTCTCCTCGGCGCTCCGGATGAGCCGCAGCGCGGGGCGAGCGCCGGTCACCGCGGTGCTCTGCACCAGGAGGCGCGCGAGGAGCCGCCGGCGCAGGCTGGTCCGCCGCGGGCGCCCCCCCATCCCGCGCATCAGCTCCTGGACGGTCGCGACGAGGTCCACGCCCTCGCGGTTCAACTCGACGGCGAGGGCCGCGAGCTCGGGATCCCGCGCGCGCCGCGCGATGTGGTCGTACACCGCCCGGGCGCCGATCTCGCTCAGCAGGGTCCGCTCGAGGTCCCTGAGGAGTGAGCGATAGGAGCCTCGCTGGTCCGCCGGGATGTCCTGGAAGCCGCGCCGCTCCAAGGGATCAGGGTTCCGTCGCCGCCCGGAGCTTCACCAGCGCCTCGAGCGTCTGGTCCGGGTCGAACTCGACCCCCATGGGCGGCCCCTCGATGGGCAGCTGAAAGAGCTCCTTCCGGCGGCTCACCTCCAACGTGCGCCTCGAGACCCGTCCGTCCTCGAAGGTGACCGCGACCGGCAGTACGAAGGTGTAGGCGGGGGCGACACCAGGCGTCACGCGCTGCAGCTGGTCGATCCGGAGGAGCAGCCTTTGGCGCTCCGTATCGAATCTCCAGGAGGTCTCGACCAAGGGTCCCGCGGGCCCGCGTAGCCAGCTGAGGATGAAGGCCTCCCCCTCCGCAGGGAAGGACGCCGCCACGCCCTCGAGCCCGAGGGGATCGCCGTCCGCACCGGCGTCCACCACGGCCCGCAGGCCCTCGATGAAGGCCGCGCTCCCGAGGCGCTGTCGGAGGAGCAGCCAGCGGGAGGTGGCCCAGTCGGCGTCCGGCGAGGGGCGATACCAGCCCGCGGCCTCGAGCTCCGCCGCGCCCTCGGCGTCCTGCTCGCGGAACATCGCGAACAGCAGGTCCGCCAGGGTCGGGACCGGCGGGTGCTCGTCCCCTGCCCGGGCTCGAACGAGCAAGCCGAACCAGGCGCGGGCGCAGGAGCCCGCCAGCGGCTGACCCGCGAGGGGGTCCCGACGCAGGAGCAGCTCCTCTGCGAAGGCGATGAACGACCGGCGCGCCGCGGCGCCCACGCCCTCATCCGCGAGCAGCCCGAGGGCCACATCGCGGGGGTCGATCGAGTCGAGCGGGAGTCCCCGCGGGGCGCTCCAGCGGTAGACCTCGTCAGCGGCTGAGACCTCGGCCGAGATCATGGCCAGGCTCGCGGGGTCGAGCACGGGGGGGAGCCACGCGCCCGCCGCGCCAAGCTCGAGTTCCCGTGGCGACAGGCGGCGCCGTTCCCCCGCGGATCCGCGCGGGTCCACCACCTCCACGGCCAGGGAACCGGTCACCGCCCCGGCCCCATCCACGGCGAGGTCGTAGCTGGCCTCCACCGTGGCGACCTCGCCGGAGACCTCTGACCCCGGGTCGACCTGGGACGCGCTGGAGGAGGCGGCGCAGCCCGCGAGGAGGAGGCTGCCCAGGGACAGGACGCCCAGCGACATCGCTGCCGCTAGACTCCCCGGCTGCGGGGCTCTGGTTTCGCCTTGGTCTAGCTGCATCGGTTGGGCCGGAGGCGTCGAGCCCCGGCCCACAGATCCTAGCGTTGCGCGCCCCATGGACTTCCTCCTCGAATGCATCGGTTTCCCGCCTTCCGTGGCGACCGAGGAGATCGTCGCCCTCGCCCAGGAGCGGGGTGAGCCTGCCCCCTGGCGAGGCCGGGCGACCGAACACCTCCTGCTGCGCCTCGGTAGCGGGCTCCAGGTCCGGGCGGACCGGGACCCGGGGCATGGCTACTGGAGCCTGACTCCCTTCTACGAGGTCCCCCACCGCCTGCGGCTCTCGGTCCAGACCGTGATCCGCCCGCAGGACTCCCCCTACGACGCCCTGCTCTCCGGCTGGGCCGCTCCCCCGCCGCCGTGGTCCACCGAGTCCCGCCGGGGCGCATACCGCCTCTCCGCCTGGATCTCCGACGCCCGGCGCCTGGGACGCCGCGTCCAGGTCGGCCAGATCCTCGCCGTATCGGTGGCGGGCTTCGCGCTCTCGGTCGACCGGGTCCTCCCCCCGGAGACCCGGCCGGAGGGCCACGGGTTCGAGGACACCGCGGGCGCCAGCGTCCGCCCGATCGGCGGAGAGGGGTCGCCCGGCGGCTGCTGCGACGTCTCCCTCAGGGTCCAGACCGTCCGGCGAATCCTCAACGAGGTGACCGGGGAGGAGGTGGAAATGGTGGTGTGCGCTGCGCCCGAGCGCCCACTGGTTCTCTTCCTCTCGCGCTGGCAGCTGGAGCGCGACGGGCTCCCGGCGCCCCGGGCCGGCTGGCGAGTCGAAGGGACGTTTCTGATGAGCGGGCGCCTCTCAGGAGGCCTGGGGTCGACCCGAACAGACCCGTGAGGCCCGAACGGCGAACGAATCCTCCGGTCAAGGTGCGTCGATGTGGCAAACTCCCCCCGCGCCTGGCAGCCGCGCACGCTGCTCGAGGCCCAACGTCCCGCATCCCCCCAGGAAGCTCATGCGTCATCTCCTTCGCCTGACCCTCGTCGCCCTGGCCGTCGCCGGGTTCCTCCTCTCGCCCGTACCCGCCCAGGAGTCCGCTCCCCAGGACGGGCCCGCCATGGAGGCGCCCCCCGACCGCACGCCGACGGACGAGCCGCGCGACTGGCAGTCGTCGATCAACGACCGCATGGAGAAGGTGAACGATGCGGTCGGGAGCGTCATCTTTTTCCCGATCCCCGTGCCCGGCACGGCCAACACGGACGCGGAGGGGAATCCCGTCATGACCCCAATCCCCTTCACGGGGAAGATTGACCCCAGTACCGAAGAAAAGAAGTTCGTCGAGGTCTCCACGCTGACCATCCCCTTCGCGGTGCTCTGGCTGGTCCTCGGCGCGGTGTTCTTCACGGTCCGCATGGGATTCGTCCAGTTCAAGCTGGTCTGGCACGCCATCCAGGTCACCCGCGGCAAGTACGACGACCCGGACGACGAGGGTGAGGTCTCCCACTTCGAGGCCCTCACCGCCGCCCTCTCCGCGACGGTTGGGCTCGGCAACATCGCCGGGGTGGCCATCGCCATCTCCATCGGCGGGCCCGGCGCGACCTTCTGGATGATCCTCGCGGGCGTCCTCGGGATGGCCTCCAAGTTCACGGAGTGCTCCCTCGGTCAGATGTACCGCCACGAGCGCTCGGACGGCAGCGTCATGGGCGGCGCCATGTACTACCTCTCGGACGGGCTCCGCGACCGCGGCCCGTTCCTGGCCACCCTCGGCAAGGTCCTGGCGATCATGTTCGCCATCCTCTGCATCGGCGGCTCCCTCGGTGGCGGCAACAGCTTCCAGGTCAACCAGTCCAAGGATGCCCTCGCCGAGGTGGTCCCCTTCCTGAAGGACAACGGCTGGGCCTATGGCGCGGTCATGACCCTCGCAGCGGGCGGCGTCATCCTCGGCGGCCTGCGGCGCATCGCCGACGTGGCCTCGAAGATCGTCCCCGCCATGTGCGGCCTCTACGTCGCCGCCTGTCTGTTCGTGATCCTCTCCAACGCCGACCAGGTGGTCGGCGCCTTCGGGACGATCATCGAGGGCGCATTCAACCCCCAGGCAGGGCTCGGCGGCGTCGTCGGCGTCCTGATCGTCGGCTTCAAGCGCGCCGCCTTCTCCAACGAGGCGGGCGTCGGCTCGGCGGCCATCGCGCACTCGGCGGCCAAGTCCCACTACGCCGTCCGTGAGGGCATCGTCGCGCTGCTCGAACCCCTGATCGACACGGTCATCGTCTGCACCATGACCGCGCTCGTCATCGTGATCACCGGCGCGTACGTCGCGGTGGACCCGGTCACCGGGACGGAGACGGTCTTCAACGAGTACATCGCCGGCAACAACGGCGCCGGGCTGACCTCGATGGCCTTCTCCACGGTCATCCCCTGGTTCAAGTACGTGCTCGCCGTCGCGGTCGTCCTCTTCGCCTTCTCCACGATGATCTCGTGGTCGTACTACGGCGAGCGCTGCTTCTCGTGGCTCTTCGGGGACGGGTACAGCATCGTCTACAAGGTGCTGTTCCTCTCCTTCAGCTTCCTCGGGTCGGTCATCACGGCGACCGAGGTCCTCGACTTCGGCGACCTGATGATCCTCGGCATGGCCATCCCGAACGTGCTCGGCGTGTTCCTGCTGAGCGGGAAGGTCAAGGAGAAGCTCGACGAGTACATGGAGCTGAAGCGCTCGGGCCAGATGTGAGCCCGGGCACGGGGAACCGGGGCCCTCGCTCGCCCCGGGTCCCCGGCCCCCATGCCGGCCCCCATGCCGGCCCCCATGCCGGCCCCCGGGGTCCCCAGCGGGTACCGGACGCGCCCGAGTGCCCCGATCGGGGGAGCGCCGGGGATTTCTGCGCGGGTCCATCCAACACCGGCCGCCGACGGCCGATACTTCATGCATGAAGCTCTCCGCCTTCACCCTCTCCCTGACCTCGGCCTGCCTCGCCGCCGCCGCGGCGGGCGCCACCCTCATCCAGGACGACGAGCTGGCCAAGGACGGCGTGGTCCAGCGCGCCATCGGGGCGCTGCCCCCGGAGACCCAGCGCCAGTACTTCTCGATGGCGGACGCCAACGGGTCGAAGTGGATCTCCTTCTCGGAGGCGAGGGCGACCATGCGCTTCGACGCGGCGCGCTACAGGGTCTTCGACACGGACAACGACGGGCGCCTCACGCTCAAGGAGTTCAGCGAGTTCATCAACGTCGAGGCGGAGCGCGGCCACACCGTCCGGAAGCCCAACATCCCCGCCGGGCTGATCAAGCAGCCCGCCCGCGACGCCGACCAGCTCCGGACCGCCTACGACATTGACCTCGACGGCGCCATCGGCTCCTTCGAGCTCGAGCGGCTCCTGGTGGACTACCAGGGGAACTCGAGGGATCGCCTCGACGCTGCGACCACCCTGGATCGGCACGACTCCGATGGTTCAGGGGTCCTGGAGCGCGACGAGCTCGACAGGATCGCCGCCCTCGTCAACCCACGCGGCGGCTTCAGCCAGAACGTGGCGCCCAGCCCCACCGGCAGGTCGATCATCGACATCTTCGGCCGACCGATCGATCGCGGAGAGAACCTCCCGCCTCGGATCAAGGGCCCCGTCCCCACCTTCCACCGCCTCGACCTCGACCGTGATGGCTTCGTGAGCCTCAATGATCTGGAGCGGCTGGAGGGCACGACCTTCGCGCCCGTCCGTCTCTCCAGCGTGCTCGCCACCCTCGACCGCGACGGCGACGGCCGGATGAGCGAGGCGGAGTTCGTGGAGTCCATGACCCCGCCCGCCCGATAGGACCTCGAGTCCCTCGGGGCAGCAGACCTGGCGCGCAGGCTCAGCCCTCCGCTTCGCCGCCGGTCGTCGGGGCCGTCTCGACCCGCAGCGGTTGGGCGGGGGCCAGCGGCTCGCCAGCGGTGAGCGCCTTGAGCCAGAAGCGGGCCCCGCGGAACCAGTCCTTCCAGAGCTGCTCGGCCTCAGGTCCCGCCTCCGCGCGGACGACCGCGTCGAGGCGCGCGCGCCGCTCCAGGTTGAGCGTATCGAGGTGCCGCTCGAGGTCCATGGGCTGAGCGTCCGCCACCGCCAGGGCTGCGGCGCCGATCGCCACGGCCGTGCGCCTGAGCTCCGCAGGATCCACCATGTCCATCCGGTCGAGGCTGGTGTGGAAGGTGAAGTCGGTGAAGTGCCAGATGAGCGCCGCGGCGACGCCCCTGCTGAGGAACACGTCATGGTCGCCGCCGCCCTCCCAGGGGTGCTCACCGGTCGTCCAGCTCCCCTTGCCACGCGCTGCTTCGGCGTAGCTCACGTCGATGAGCGCCTCGCGGCAGATGATGGACAGGCCCTGGGGAACGATCTCGCCCACGGCCTCTTCCCCACCATCCCAGGGGGTGTGCTCGTCGGGGGGCAGGAGGAAGAGGTTGGCGGGGTCCCAGCCTCGCTCGAGGAGGCACATGGCGCCCGTCTTGGTCGCGTCCGCCGCGATCATGTCCGCGACAATCGCCGCCACCGGTTGACCGTCCGTCTCCTCCATCGCCGCCGCCCCGGCGCCCTGCTCCGTGCCGAAGACGAAGCAAAGAGACCGGCGCGGACGAGCGAGCTCACCCGCTTCGATTTGACGCTTCATGGCGAGCGCCAGCTCGGCGACCCCGCCCGCACCGGCGGCGTTGTCATTGGCCCCTGCCCCGTCGATGTGGGCGAGGATGAACACCACCTCTTCGGGTCGCTCGGCGCCCTCGATGGTGGCGAAGATGGTCCTGAGGGGACGCGCCTCCACGCGCACCTTGGCCTCGAGCTTGAGCTGGGTCCCCACCTTGCTGGCGTTCCTGAGCGCAGCGCCGAGGCGGGGAGAGACCTGGAAGCTCGGGATGGCCTCCATCGGGTCCACCTCGTCGCAGAACACCGCGTCGTAGTCCCGCTTGTCGCCCGTGGGGTCCACGCAGTAGGGCAGGATGTAGTCGGAGACGATCGCGACGGCGCCCCCTTCCACGGCCTCCCTCTGGACCGCCTTCAAGGGCCGGTCGGTCAGGAGCACTCGCCCGGGCTCGACCTCCGTGAGCCCCACCGCGATCGACCCCTGGAGATCACAACTCGGGGCCCCCACGGGGAGCATGACCCGGTTGCGATCGGACGGGTTCTCGAACCCCATGAACTCGACCACCCGGGCGGAACCCGCGCGCGGCTTGACCCCGCGCTTCGCGGCCTCCGCGACCGCCCTCTCGCCAGCCACGGCGGAGATTCTGGCGGACACCGGATTCCAGCCCGGCCCCAGACTCGGCCTCGCCACCGAGAGGTCGAATCCGCTGCTCGCCCCGAAGCCTCCCCCGTAGAGGGCGGCGATGACACGCTCGACGGACTCTTCGTAGCCGTCGTTGCCCGGCGCCCGATAGAAGCCGTCGAGGAAGGTCGCGATGGAGATCGCGGCCTCGGTGTCGAAGTCGTCCAGGAGCGGGTTCACGAAGCGAGCGGTGCCGGTCTGGCCCTGGTCCACGGGGGGACCGTTGTGCCCGCCGAGCACCGGTGAGCGCTGCTCGAACTTCTCGGGCAGCGGCGGCCCGGACGAGGCGGCGCACCCGCCGAGGAGAGCTGCCGCGCCGGTGACGCCGAGGAGGGCAAGTGAGCGGTTCATTCCGCGCCCCCCAGCGGGCGTTCGAGGAGCAGCCCGAGGCGCAGCCGCGCGGCGTCGCTGATGGCGTCCGGCGCGGTGAGGATGGCGGTCTGGAGCGCGGTGTGGCATCCGCACGGCGGCAGGCCGGCCACCCTGGGCGCGGCGATCCGGACCGCTTCCCGGGCATGGCCGACGTTCTTCGCCATGACCTCGAGGATGGCGTCCACGGTCACGTCGTCGTGGCCTTCGTGCCAGCAGTCGAAGTCCGTGGACATGGCGAGCGTCGCGTAGCAGATCTCCGCCTCGCGGGCGAGCTTCGCCTCCTGCAGGTTGGTCATGCCGATCACATGCGCGCCGAGGCCCCGGTACATGTTGGACTCGGCGCGGGTGGAGAACTGCGGCCCCTCCATGCACACGTAGGTCCCCCCGTCGTGCACCGTGACCCCAGCCTCCTTCGCGGCGTCACGGAGGGAGGCGCGCACGCTCGAACACACGGGATCCCCGAACATCACGTGGGCCACAACCCCGCCCTCGAAGAAGGTGTCCGCCCGGTGCCGCGTCCGGTCGATGAACTGATCCACAGCGACGAAGTCGCCCGGGGGGATCTCCTCCCGCAGGGACCCCACGGCGCCGATGGCCAGGATCCGCGTCACCCCGAGGCGCTTCATCCCCCAGATGTTGGCGCGGTAGTTGATCTCGGACGGGTTGATGCGGTGCCCGCGCCCGTGGCGGGGCAGGAAGACCATCCGGACGCCGTCCAATCGCCCCACCACGAAGGCATCACTGGGGTCGCCGAAGGGGGTCGAGAGCACCACCTCCTCGATGTCGGAGATGCCGTCGATTTCGTACAGGCCGGAGCCGCCAATCACCCCGACGGCGGGCTCTTCGGCGACAGGGTCGCGGGGGAGTTCAGACATGGCGGGGATGATACGCCCCGGGCTGCCCCGGCGTCACCGGCCCCGACCGGGTGCCTGGGGCGCCTCCGCCGCCGATCAGCGGCGCCTGCCGCCGCCACGCCGGGAGCCTCCACGGCCCCCCCGTCTCGAACCGCCGCCCCTGCGACGAGCCGTCCCACGGCGCCCGCCGCCCTGATCGCCGCCGTAGCCGCCGTCGGGACGGCCCCAGGAGTCGCCCTCGGAACCTCCATGATCTCCCTGACGCACGAAGCCGCCGCCACGACGCGAGTCACCGCCACGGTCCCAGCCGCCACCGGCGTCCCTGGATCCGTCCCGGTCGTCCTGCCGGCCGTAACCCCGGCCCCTGCCGCCACCTCGGCCGAAGCCCCTTCCGCCCCGACGCCGGCCGCCGCGACGACCACTCCGCCGGTCCCCGCCGTAGCTGTCGTCGCCGTACCCGTCCCGCTCGTCGCGCTGTTCAAAGCCGCGGCCGCGGCCGCCCCTGCGGCCGCCCCTTCGGGCCCCACCGTCGACGCGACGGCCCTGGGGGGGGCCACCATGACTCCCCTCGCTCGCCGGACCGACCAGGCGGCGCAGGACCATGGTGGCGTAGGCACCACGCGGGAGCCCGAACGACAGCCGCAGCATCTTCCGGCCGCGGAACTCGTTGTCCTGCTCGGCGGGGCGCACCCGGAGCTCCATCGGACGCACGATCGCAGGCCGGGCCTCGGGCTTCAGCTGGAAGCCCGGGACGTCGGGCAGCTGGAGGTCGTCCGGGCGCAGCCCCATGCTCTCGAGGACACGCTCGAAGAGCGCCCGTTGCTCGGGGTCCTCCACCCCATCCAGCCGCTCGCCCGGCAGGACCAGCGACTCGTGCCAGTGCTCGGGGAGCGCGAGGCCGAACTTGGGGAATCGCAGGCGGCCCTCGATCCCGCTGAGCCCGAAGCGGTCGGGGCAGTTCTCGTCGATCCAGAGGGCGAGGGCCCGGTTCCAGAGGTGCGACTGGAACGCGTAAAGGTGGATCAGGCGCTCGCGCGTCCCCACCCGGCCAAAGGCGCCCGCGAGGTCATCGGGGAACCGCTTCAGGTGCTCGAAGACCGAGTGATAGCGACCCAGCTTGCCCGCGATGGAACGGCACGCGGACCAGTTCCCCCAGCTCCTCCAGAGGGCGTCCTTGAGGCTCCGGCGCGCGGGCGGCTCGTAGGGCGAGGCGCTCGCGATGAGCCGCTGGAGCGCGCCGCTGACGTCGCCCTTGATCAGGTCGAGGACGATCCACCCCTGGCCGTGCCGGAGGTTGCCGAAGCGCTGCTCATCGAAGTAGTTCGGCAGCCCATGCTCACGCACGGGGTCCAGAGACGCCCGTACCCGGTCACAGTCCGAGCCATCCAGGTCTCGCACGACGATCCCGAACTCGTTGCCCAGGGACGCGCTGGAGTCGAGGGGGGCCGCGGTCCATCCGACGGTCTGGATCCCCAGGGTCTTCTGCTGGACGCTCACCGACGGGCCGCGCTCCAGGCTCATGTACTGGGTGGTGACTCCCTGGCGGTCCTTGAGGCCCGCCATGCAGATGTCCGCCGGCGTCACGCCGACGAGGTTTGCGAGCTCCGTCGCGGCCTCCATGGAGGTGAGCTTCTCCTTCCGCACACGGTAGAGGCGATGGGGACCGGACGACTCGAGCACCTCCGGGAGGAGGCGCTCGGTGACCTTGAAATCTGTGGGGCGGACCTTGAGCTTCACGGGCGCGATCAGTGGCGAGAGGGGCGGACCTTGCGCAGCTGTTTGAGGACTCGCTCGAGGTCACGGGGCACGGGGGCCACGATCTCGAGCGGTTCCGTCCGCGCGCCCAGGGGAGGCAGCACGACCTCGTGGGCGTGCAGCGTGAGACGATCAATCAGCGGGCGCTCGGGGAGCCCGCGCTTCGGCCGGTAGCTGGCCTTGAACTCGGACAGCTTGAACTCGGAGCGGCGACCGTAGAACCGATCGACGACGAGCGGGAAGCCGTCGTGGCTGAGGTGGACCCGGATCTGGTGCGTGCGGCCGGTGATCGGCTCGCAGCGCAGGAGCGTGTAGCCATCGAATCGCTCCGCGATGCCCACCCTGGTCTTCGAGGGCTTGCCGTCGTTGGCGACCTGCATCCGACCGCTCTTGCGCAGCACGGGCCCGATGGGGTGCTCGATCAGCATGGTCTCCCCGTCGTTGAGGTAGGGCTCCCCCTCCACGAGCGCGAGGTAGGACTTCTTGATGGTCCCCGCCTCGAACGCCTGCCGCAGGGCCCGCTCGGCCTCGAGGTTCTTCGCCACGACCACCGCGCCGGTGGTGTCCTTGTCGATCCGGTGGACCAGCCGCGGCCGGAAGCTGAGTCCCCCATCGTCCGCCTCCTCTCGCTCCTCGACGATCTGCAGCAACGCGCCGGCCAGGGAGCCCAGCTCTCGCATCCACCGCTCCGGCTCCACCGCGAGGTTGTGCGGCTTGTCGACCACCAGCACGTCCTCGTCCTCGTGGAGCACCGGGATCTCGACTCCGGGATCCACCGGGCGCTTGGGCGCCCGCTCCCAATCGATGGTCGCGATCACGACCTGGTTGGGCCGCAGGCGCTTCCCCGGCACCACGTCCATCCCGTCGAGGAGGACGTTGCCCGCCGCGATCTCCTGCCGAAGGAAACCCTTGGAGAGACCGGGGAACTGCAGGCAGAGGAACTCGTCGAGCTCGAGCCCTGCCCGCTCGTCCGACACGACGAACGTATCCATGCCGTCAGGTCGCCGACGGGACAGACGAATCCGAACCGCTGGCGCTCGCGTAGACCTCGGGCTTGAGGACCCCGACGTAGGGGAGGTTCCGGTAGCGCCCGGCGAAGTCGAGCCCGTAGCCGACCACGAAGAGGTCGTCGACCTCGTGGACCCTGAAGTCCGCGTCCAGCTCGACGCTCCGGCGGCTCGGCTTGTCGAGGAAGACACAGGTGGCGACCTCCGCCGCCCCGCGCTCGAGGAACTCCGTCTTCAGCCGGTTCATGGTCTTGCCCGTGTCGAGGATGTCGTCCACGAGCAGGAGGCGCCGGCCCTCGATCTCCCCCGTCGGGAAGAAGCTGATCTTCAGGTCACCCGACGTCGTCCGATCGCCGTAGGAGGACGCCGAGACGAAGGCGAGCTCGAGGGGGATCGGGATCCTCCGGATGAGGTCGGAGGCGAAGATGCACGATCCCTTGAGGATCGAGACCACGGTCAGATCTCCCCCATCGAAGCGCTCAGTGATCGCCGCGGCGACCCGCTCGATGCCTTCCACGATGGTGTTCTCGGAGAAGAGAACGCTGTCGATGTCTTGGTGCACGCTGGTCATTTGGGCCGAAGAGGGTAGATCAGCGGCCGCTCGGGGGGCGGGACCATGGCTGATTTTGGGCCCCCACCCGCCTCCTGCGGGCATCCTGAGACCCCCTCAGCTCGCGCCGATGCGGTTGGTCGGGAGCGGACCTCCCCTGGGAGTGGACGGCTGGTACCCTCTTGCGCCCGTTGGGGCGCCTGGGCTGCCAGCGCCTCCCCCCAACGGCTCCGACCCATCCGGCGCGATGCGCCACCCGTCCCGCGCGAGGAAGTCCCCCCCTAAATGCCGAGCCCCTCACCCAGCCGCTCCCGCCGTACCGAGGACGAGATGATCTCCGACCTGGAGGCGAAGATCCGCGAGGTCGAGTCGCGGATCAAGTGCAAGGAGCAGCGCGACCAGCCCGTTCACCAGGGCTTCGCACGCTTCAAGAAGCAGGCCTCCGCGTTCGCCCAGACGGCGCTCGACGGCCAGCGCACGGACGTCGCGAACACGGTCATCGGAATGCTCGGCGTGGTGGAGCGGCAGCTCGGGGACGACTGACCGCCAGCGCCGCGCCGCCGGCCGCCAGCGAGACCAGGTGGGCGAAGCCGCCCTGCCCGGGCCACCGCCGCCCCCGCCGGTCCAGCCTCACGAGGGCTCCGCAGGCCGCGAGCCAGACCCCTCCCCCCATCCCCTCCGGGATAGCCAGGGCGTCCTCCACGCCGTCTGCGCCCACGAGCTCCACCTCGCGGCACAGGTCCCCCTCCCCGTCGATCAGGACCGCGAGGGGAGAGCGGTACCCGGCGACCCATGCGCCGTGTCCCGTGGGCGCGAGGGCTCGGGCCTCGAAGGGGAGGGTCCTTCCCATCTCCTTCGCCCACGCATTGCGCCCGGCGCCTCCAGGGGTCCATCGCTCGATCCGGCAGGACCCCGTGGCCGCCCGGAGCACCCAGGCACCCTCTCCGCCACAGTCCGCGCGGACCCGGAGGATCCCGTCCTCGGCCGGCTCACCTGGGAGCTGCGGGATCCCCTGGAGCCTCGACCCTGTCCACTCCACCCAGCGCGAGCGCCCTGCGCGACGCCCCTCCAGGGCAGAGTGAATGAAGCACCCTGAACCGGGCGCCGCCCTCACCTCCATGGGGGCGTGGACCTCGACCCGCTGGAGCACAGCCCCGTCCACGTCGAGCCCGTAGACCCCGTGACCCGCACGATCCGCCGCCCAGAGCGCGACCCGCCCCGGTGCGCCACGGCCCCCTCGCCCGCGGCCCCCTAACCCGCGGGCCCCTGACCCGCGGGCCCCTGACCCGCGGGCCCCTGACTCGCGGACCTGCCGGGGCCCCTGCGCTCGGCCCCCGCCCCCCACGAGTCCCGTCGCGAACCCGGCCCCCATCAGGCCGAGCCCGAGGCCCCAGCCCACCAGTCGGCGCCGTTCGAGTTCCCCGGAGAGCACACCCAGCAGACGCACGGCCCGGCCGCGGGTGGCGACCGCGCGCGCTGCATCCCCTGGCCCTAGGCCGGGGGCGGATTGAAGGGGTAGAGCACGAGGTACACCAGCACCCCGGTGAGGGAGACGTACAGCCAGATGGGGAGGGTCCACCGCGCGAGGCGCTTGTGGCGATCCCAGTCCTCCTTGTGCGCGAGCCAGAAGACCCGCAGCACCATCGGGAGGTTCACCACCGCCAGCACGACGTGGGTGAGCAGCATCAACAGATAGGCGACCTTGACCGGCCCCTCGCCGTTGAACTTCGTGGGCCCGCCGCTGATCGGCAGCACGGCGAAGTGGTAGTAGAGGTAGCAGCTGAGGAACGCCGCGCTCACGACGAAGGCGGACCTCATCATCGCCTCGTGGAGCCGCTTGCGCCCCCTCACGATCGCCGCCAGCCCCAGGAGCAGCAGGACGAAGGCCACGCCGTTCAGGCTCGCGTTGACCAGGGGGAGGACCGAGCGGCCAGGGAGCGGCCACTGGTAGTCGAGCCCCGCGAGCGCCCGCGCCCGCGCCACGATCAGGCCGTAGCGGTTCGCCAGCACGCGGGCGGCCTCCATGAGGTCCTCGCCCCCCTCCCCCTGCGCCGGGTCACGCAGCTCGTACCAGCCGGCGACCTTGCCCGCCGCGTCGATGACCGGCATGCGGGTCCCGTGGGTGATCGCGAGGCCAGGCGCGGCTTCCTCGCCGTCCCTCACGACCGGGACCAGCAGGCCCTCGTTCATGAAGCGGTGCATCTGCTCCTCGGTCTCGCTGCGGACGAAGAGCCAGCGCTCGGGGTCGGCGTCGAAGAGGTCCGCGTATTCCTGGAGCTTGGTCGCCGTGTCCACCTCGGGGTCGAGGGAGAACGAGACGACCCGGATCGGCGTCCCCTCGAGCGCGGGGATCAGGCGCTCCGCGATGTCCCTGGAGACGCTGGGGCAGGGCCCCATGCAGCGCACGAAGAAGGGGACGGCGATCCACGGCTCCCCGAGCAGGTCGGCCCGGGTGAGGGGCTGCCCCTGGCTGTCCTCGAAGCGGAAGTCCGGGACCTCTGCGAAGCGCTCCGAGGACCCGGGCGGCGGCTCTCCCTGGAGGCCCTGAGGACACGCGTCGGCGGACGGGCCGAGGCTCAGGAGCGAGGAGACCAGGAGGACGGCGATTCGGAGCATGGTGCGGCTGGCCCGCTGGATCGGCGCGCGATCAGACCCCGCGCAGCGTGGGGTCGACGAAGAGCAGCGCCATCAGCGCCGGGAGGTAGATGATCGACGCCAGCAGGAGCCGTCGCGCGGTCTCGTGGGACTCGTCGCGGGCGAAGGCGATGGAGGGGATGATGTAGAGGGCCCCGAGCAGGAGGGCGCCCACCACGTAGACCGGACCAGCGAGCCCGCTGAGGGCTGGCATGAGGGTCACGGGGACGATGCTCAGGGAGTAGATGACGGCGTACCGCCCCGCGACGCCCTCGGAGCCGGGCTGGTTCGGGACCATGCGGTGCCCCGCCCGCGCGTAGTCCTCGCGGTAGATCCAGGCGATGGCCATGAAGTGCGGGAACTGCCACGCGAAGATGGTCGCGAAGAGCGCCCAGCCCAGGGGACCGATCTCACCCGCCAGGGCCGCGTAGCCGATCAGGACCGGCGCCGCCCCGGGCACGGCGCCGATCACCGTGTTCAGGGTGCTCACTCGCTTGAGCGGCGTGTAGATGCAGACGTAGACCACCAACGTGGCCAGCACCAGCACCGCAGAGAGCAGGTTGAAGGACAGCGCGAGGCCCGCCGTCCCGGCCGCCCCGAGCACCACAGCGAACACCACCGCCTGGAGAACCGTGAGCTCTCCCGTCACCAGCGGACGGTGGCGAGTTCGCTCCATCAGGCCGTCGGTCTCCCGCTCGACCACCTGGTTGATGATGCTGGCCGCGCCCGTGACCAGGAGGACGTAGAGGCCCGCCTCGGCGCAGCGCAGGAGGTTGACGATGGCCGCGTCACGGGTCGCCAGCCAGCCCCCCAGCGCCGCGGTGAGGAAGACCATGGTCGCCACGCGCACACGCAGCAGCTCGAGCCAGGGCGCGAGGGCGCCGCGGGGTGCGGTATCCGCCGCCACCGTATCCGCCGCCACCGTGTCCACCGCCACCGTGTCCACCGCCACCGTGTCCACCTTCTCCGGCTCGCTCACGCGGACACCTCCTCGGCCGCCACCAGGGCACGGCGGGAGACCATGGCGCCGACCACGACGGAGCAGAGCAGGACCGCCCCCACGAAGACGTGGGCCGTCGCGAAGGCGACCTCGCCCACGGAGACCTCGGCCTCCATCCCGCCGGAGATGAAGTAGATGGCGATGGTGGCGAGCACCCCCAGGGAGAACTGAGCGATGAGGGACCAGAGCTGGAGCCGCTGGAGGAACCGGAGGGGCGCGCGGTCCGCGCCGCGCTCCGCCCCCTCCGCCGCCGCGTCCCCGAGGATCTTGGAGAAGGTCAACACGAGGGCGACCACCGCCAGCGCCAGGGTGCCGTGCACCAGCAGGGCAGCGGTCTGGCCCTGATGGCGCAGCCATGCGCCCAGCGCGATCTGGCCGTACACCGCGATCGCCGTCATCGCGCCGAGGGTGCGAAGACCGCCGGCGAAGCGTGAGGCCGAGGGGATCATGCGGCTCCAGGTCCGGCTCGCGGTGACGGCGAGCGCCACGATCAGCGCCACCACCAGCTGGGCGAGGGCGCCGTGGAGGAAGGCGAGGTTCTGGCTGTTCTCAAGCACCCGCGTGCCCCCGAGCAGCCCCTGCCCGATGATCGCGAGGAGCACGACCCAGGCCATCGCGGTGACGCCTCGAGCTGCGCGCTGGATGTAGCAGGTGAGGAGCACACAGATGGCCACCAGGCCGACGCCCGAGGCCCACACGCGGTGGGCGTGCTCGAGGGTCACGCCGTGCCCCTCGGCGAGCATGTCGCTGAAGGGATAGGTCCACATGTTCTGCTGGAACGTCGCCGGCCAGTCGGGCACAGCCATCCCCACCCGATAGGTGGTGACGCCGCCTCCGATGACGACCAGCACCGCCACGAAGGCCACCAGCACCCGGCTGGCGCCGCGCGGGCTCAGGAACAGGAGCGGGATCGGAAGCAGCGGCTGCCAGACGAGCTGTGGGTCCCTCTGCCAGGCCAGCGGAACGCCGACCAGGAGCAGGAGCACGAGGGCGTTGCGGAGCCGGACTCGCGGAGCCGCGGCCGAGTCGGCAGGGACCGGGGCGACTCCAGTGAGGGAGTCCGCTGTCGTGGTGGAGACCATGCGCTGTGAGGGGGGCGAGGCCGGGCTCTTAGGCACCGACGGCGCGGGGTGGAAGCTCCGAAGTTGGCCTTGCGTCGGATGGGGACGGCTCGTCGCAGTTTCCGGGCGAACAAGATACTCGCGGGGCCCGGCGGGGCGCGGGGTGAGACACGGGAAGTTGGGCCGCCTGCCCCAGGCCCCCAGCCCTCCAGGCCCCTGCGGCCGAGACGCCGCCCGTCCGCCGTTGCTTCCGGGCCGATGGGTCCTACGATTCGGCTCCGCCGGGGGAGCCGAGCCGTCACGCTCGCTCCCCGATCCGAGCCGCGACCGCTTGCCCCGCCCAGACCCTCCCGTGCGCACCTCCCCCCTCCTCCCCTCCCACCAGCAGTCCGGCGCGCGGCTCACCTCGGCCGAGGCAGGCAGCGAGGTCATCACCTACGGGGCTGCGCCGGCCGAGTACGCGGCGGCCGCCGACAGCGGCTCGCTCCTGCTCGACCGCACCACCCGCGGGCTCATCACGGTGATGGGCAGCGACGCCGCGGACTTCCTCCACCGCATCCTCGCGAACGACGTCAAGGGTCTCGCCCCCGGCCAGGGCAACCGCAACCTCCTCCTCACGGGCAAGGGCAAGGTCGTCCACGTGTTCGACCTCGCCGCCCTCGGCGAGGGGTACCTGATCTCCTGCGAGCCCGGCGAGGCTCCAGCCCTCATGCAGGCCCTCGACCTGTACCTCTTCGCCGAGGACGTCCAGCTGGCCGACGAGACCGAGTTGCACGCGCCCATCGAGCTGGTGGGCCCCGGCGCGGCCGCCCACATGTCCGCGGTGATCGAGGGGATCGCCGCCGAGGGCGCGGCGCCCCACTCCTTCCAGCTCGGCCCCTTCGGCGAGGCGATGACCCGCGTGACCCACCTCGCGGTCGCCGGCCAACCGGGCTGGCGCCTGGAAACCGAGCCGTCCCAGGCGGCCGCCCTCTGGGCCGCGCTGGTGGAGGCGGGCGCCACCCCCGGCGGGCTCGTGGCCGTGGACAGCCTCCGCGCGGAGAACCTGTGCGCCGCGGTCGGACGCGAGGTCACCGAGGAGATCTACCCCCAGGAGGCCCGCCTCGACGACGCGTTTTCCCTCACGAAGGGCTGCTACATCGGGCAAGAGGTCGTGGCCAAGATCGACACCTACGGCGGACTCAACAAGCAGCTCTTTCGCCTCCGCGTCTCCCACGATGATCCGGTCGCGCCGGGGACCCGGCTGCTCCGTGAGCTCGACGGAGAGCTCCGCGACCTCGGCGTGGTCACCAGCTGGGCGTACTCGTTCGCCGCGGACGGCGGGGTCGTGCTGGGCTACGTGAAGCGCAAGCACCAGGAGCCCGGGACCGAGTTCCGGCTCGGGGACTCCGGAGCCACGGCCGTCCTCGAAGAATGAGCCGGGGGCGGCCAGGCAGCGGCGAGGACGAGCCCTACCGGCGCCGGCCAGGGGACGACCTGGTGGAGCCCCTCTTCGGCGCCCTCCCGGAAGAGACGGACCAGGACGGGGTCAGGGGACCCGCAGACCGTCCGGGCCCACTCGAGCGCCTCCGCCGCAGGCTCTTCGGCCCCCGCCCCGGAGGCCGGAGTGAGAGCCCGGATTGGTTCACCTGTCCCGTGTGCGGCGCCGAAGCCCGCGCTGGGGCCCGGTTCTGCAGGGAGTGCGGCTCTGACGACAGCACCGGATGGTCGGACTCCACCCAGTACGACGACCTCGACCTACCGGAACCGGAGCCGCCCCTGGTCCCCGATACCTTCGAGGAGTTCACGCGGCTTCCATCGAAGCGGCGCGGCACCTCACGTCGAATCCTGCTCATGCTGCTGGCGATCGCGCTGCTCCTGATCGCAGCCCGCAGCCTCCAGGCCATCCTCGCCGGCTAGTCGCGCCACTCCGCGATCTGCGCCTCGGCCAGGCGCACCGCGACCCGCGCGGGCGCGTCGTCCTCCTCGACGGCGGCCTCGAGGATCCGCTCCGCGACCGCGCCGATGCGCTTCCCGATCGCCCCCACGGGCTCGCGGCGTCGCTCCAGGTGGAAGATCGTGCCCCGCACGAGCGCCCCCGAGTTGATGACGAAGTCCGGCGTGTAGAGCACGCCCATGTCATGCAGCTCATCGCCCACGAGCATCCGTGCCAGCTGGTTGTTGGCGCCGCCTGCGATGATCTTGCAGCGCAGGCGGCTCAGCGAGAGGTCGTGCAGCAGGCCCCCGAGCGCGTTGGGACTGAAGACGTCGCACGGCACCTCGACGGCGCTGCCCGGGTCCACGATCTCGATGTCGAGTTCGTCCGCCACCGCGAGCGCCCGGGCCTCGACCACATCCGCGCCGAGTACCCTCGCACCGAGCACGCGCGCCCGGCGTGCGACGCCGCTGCCCACGGCGCCGAGGCCCTGGACGACCACGGTCCTCGCCCCCCAGTCTTCGGAGCCGAAGCGCGACCGGAGCGCCGCCGCCATGCCCTGGAAGACGCCCTCCGCCGTCGCCTCCGCGAGCTCGCCTGGCCCCGCCTCCCCGGGGTCGGTGACGTAGGTGGTCCGCTCGGCGACGCAGGCCAGCTCGTCGGCGCCAGTGTTGACGTCGGGGCCCGTGTAGAACGTGCCACCCAGGGTCTCCACCACCTCGCCGATGTGGCGGTAGGCCCTGGCCCAGTCGACCCGCTCGTCGTCCATGAGGACGATCTTCCCCCCGCCGGCGGGGAGGTCGAGCAGCGCGGCCTTGTGGGTCATGGCCCGCGAGAGCCGGAGGCAGTCGAACAGCGCCTCACGCTCATCCCGGTACTCCCGGCGGCGGATCCCGCCGAAGGCGGGCCCCCTGACGGTGTCGTGGATCCCCAGGAAGGCGCGGAGGCCAGACCTGCGGTCATGGATGGCAGAGACCTGCTCGAAGCCCTCTCGGGCCATGGCATCAAGGACGTGGACGGACATGGGCGGCTGTGAGGGTAGCGGCGCCAGCCAACCTTCGGCCTTGGTTCACCCCGGAAGCTATGGTTGCGGGGAAGAAGGCCCTGGGCTCGTCGTCCACGCCTCCCCCCGCTCCCCCAGACTCCCGACCATGCGAACTCTCGTCCTTGGCGCCCTGAGCGTCGCCACCCTCTCGCTCACCGCCTGCAACTCGACCGGGAGCCAGGACGCCCCCGCCGACGGCCAGGAGGTCGAGTGGATCGGACCGGAGGGGCCCGAGCCCTACGACCCCGAGATCACCAAGGACCGGCGGCTGGCCGGGGACATCCTCGCGGACGTCGACAAGTCCCTGCGGATCTGGGTCAACATCACGCTCACGGGGAACCCTGCGAAGGACGGCTCGACGCTGAACATCGTCGAGGCGGACCTCCGGCGGAAGGTCCGGGCCAAGTTCGCCCTGCTCAAGGAGCAGCTGGAGACCGGCCCCCCCATCAACCGCCAGATCGCCGCCGCCGGCCTCGGCTTCAGCGGGGACCCCATGGCCCTCAGCCCGCTCCTCGCGGCGCTCGAGGACGACTCCCCCGACGTGGTCGCCAACGCCCTCCTGGGCCTCTCCGTCCTGGCTGATCCGGAGACGCCGCGGATCCTCCTCGCGGCGGAGCTCGAGGATGTCCGTCAGCCCTTCAACGTCCGGAGCCAGGCGGCGCGCGCCCTGCGGGCCGTGGGGCTCTTCAACCTGAACGAGGCGGACCGTGCCGCGGTCATCCGCGCGGCCAGGGCAGCCCTCGGCGACGCGAACGAGGGACTCCGCCCCCACGGCGCGATCATCCTCGCCGAGGTGGTCGACACCGAGTCGGTGCCCGAGCTGGCCCGCGCCCTCATGGACCCCACTCCGCTCGTGGCCCGCGCCGCGTCCCGCGCGCTCGCGCGGATCGGCAGCGTGGACCGCAAGTTCGAGGGGCAGGCCGCCCGCGCCCTCACCGCGGCGCTGAATGTGGTGGACGAATACGCCGTGCGGCCTGCGGTCCTCAGGGACCTGCAGGCGCTCGCGGGGAAGAACTACGGCGACGACGTGGAGGAGTGGGTCCGCTACGCCCAGAAGCTCCCCTGAGTCGACTCTCCGTGGCAGTCCTTGGAAACCGGCGCGGCTCCGGGGGCTACCCTGGTCCGATGAGAATGCTGATGGGCCAGAGGATGCGTTGGACGCGCGCGCTCGTCCCCGCGGTGGCCAAGGTGGCCCTCGCGGGCCTGGCCGCAGCGTCTGCGGGGACCGTCAGCCCCCTCCCCCAGGAGTCCGCCCACCAGGACCCCCTCGACCAGGCGGCGGCTCGCGCCATGCGTGAGGCCCCGCAACGGGCCCGTATCGGGAAGATCCGGGGAGCGCGCTTCCGCTCCGCCATCGACTTCGACGATCCCACCGCGGAGCCCCACGAGCTGAGCCTGAGCGTAGCCTTCCCCGGGCGTTCCCGGCTGGTGCTCTCCCGGGACCGGTGGAGCGTCGAGCGCTTCCAGCTTGGGGATGTCTGGTTCGGGCTGGACCGCTCCCATGGCGCCCAGGGGGCCGAGCCGAGGAGCGTCCTGCTCACCGGGGCGAGCCTGGAGGCGGCCCGCTTCGACGTCGCCATGCGGAGGACGCTCTTCCTCTGGCCCGACGCGGGCGGCCTCACCGGTGAGGGGTTCACGCGCACCGCCAAGGTGGCGGACGTCGGCGTCCTGATCGCCTCGCTGGACCGGGAGAGCGGCCGCCCGAGCCTCCTCAAGGCCTTCGGCAAGGACGGCTCCGTGCAGGCCGAGTTCCGCGCGATCACCTGGCGCGAGGCCGAGGGTCGCTGGTGGCCGGCCAGCTTCGAGCTCCACCTCGACGGCCGGCGAGTCTGGCGAGAGACCGTGGAGAAGATCGAGGCCGGCTGGAACTTCACTGACCTGTGGTTCCTGCCGGTCGACCGCTCACGCGGACTCGCGGGGCAGCCCAACGAGGAGCGGCTCCGTATGGCCCCCTCGCAGCCCGCCTGGGTCCGCAGCTTCCCCCTCTCCCCGGGAGCCGACCTGGAGGCGTGCCGGCGCGAGGGGAAGGCGGCCATCGATGAGGCACGGCGGGAGCTATCACCGCTGAACCTCGAGGTCAGCCAGCAGTTCATCGTCCTCCTCGACGCCGAGCGCAGACCCCGCGGCCTCGAGGTTCGGGCGCTCAGGCCCCAGGCCGGGGACGAGGCGCTCGAGGCCCGTGCTGGCTGGAGCCGAGCCGCCGCCGCCCTGAGCTGGACCTTCGTCGTCGAGCAGGCCCGACCCGAGGCGGACGCCTTCGAGGCCGTGGCAGGAGCCTGCGCCTCCAGCGGCCAACCCGCCGGGCACCCTGGCCTGCTCCTGGACACGGACCCGGGCGCTCCGATCACCGTGTTCCAACCCTTCACGGTCCCCGAGGGGAAGCGCCCCGCCGAACGACGGACCCCCTGAGAGGTCATTCCCGGCGTCCTCCCGAGGGGACGCTCTCCGTTCCCATGGCGTGGACATCCGACCACGACAGTCTCATTTCGATACACTCAACCCCAGCCATTGGCCGTTGAGAGCCCATCCCGGGCCTTCAAAGGCCCGCCGCCTGCCACTCTGGAGGCACAGGCGAGGACCCGGCACGGCATTTGTTCCTGGCAGAGCGTCCCCCCACCTCCCGTCCACGGAGAAGCCCATGAACTGCCGTCCCGAATCCCCGAGTCGAGTCCTCAGCCGCCGAGCCCTCCGCCTGCTCAGCGCCGCCGCCGCGGTGGCCGTCATCGGATTCAGCGGCTCGCTCTCCCTCGCCGTGCAGCCCGAGCCCGCCCAGCGCACGGTGCAGCGCTCCGCCTCCTCCAGGGCGACCAGCTCCTCGAGGGCATCCAGCTCTCGCGCCACCTCGCAGCGCACCACGACGAGGCGCTCGACCCCCCAGCGCACCAGCAGCGTCCGCCGGTCGAGCCCGTCCACCCGCTCCACGCCGTCGCGCAGCGTCAGCTCGTCCCCGACCCGCACGAGCTCGAGGCCCTCCACCTCGCGGCCCTCGGTCACCCCCACACGCCCGTCGGCCACGCCGACCCGCACCTCGACCCCGACGCGAACCTCGGGATCGAACTCGATCATCAGCGGGCGGCCTGCCCCCACCCGCACCCCGTCCGCCAGCACCCCGAGTGTCAGCCGGCCGAGCTCGAGCTCGCCCCAGCCCATCGGCTCCCCGCGGACCGGCTGGTCCTCCCCGAGCACCTCCAGCACCTCCGGGAGCCCCTCCACCGTCAACTCGCCCAACCGGAGCGTGCCGACCGTCATCGACTTCGGCGAGGGCGTGGCCCCCGCACGGCGCCCCTTCCCCACGCCCAGCGCGGCGCCCACCCGGGCGTCCTCTCGCGCGGGCCAGGGCCGCTCACTCAACCAGCGCATCCGCGGGCTGAGCTCCGACGTGGACCTCGCCCGGGTCCGCGAGACCACCTCGGCCACACCCCGTTCCCGGGGGCAGCTGAGCCACTCCGACGTGCTCGCCAGGTACCGCGCCAGCGCCACCCCCGCCGCGACGCCCCGCAGCACGAGCCCCTCTGCCGGGTCGAACGACTCGTCCGCCGCGCGAATCTCCGCGGCTCGAAGGCAAGCGGCCGCCGAGTCCGCGGCCGCCCGGACCGAGGCGGCGCGCCGGAAGCAGGCGACCCAAGACGCGGCGCGAACCCAGGCGGCGAGGGCCGACGCTGCCGACCGCTCCGACCGCGCAACGGAGCAGAGGGTCCGTGAGGCGCGCGAGAAGGCCGCCTCGACCGCGTCCTCCGACGACGCCACCAGGGCCCGAATCGAAGCGGCTCGCCGCGACAAGGCCGCGTCCAACGAGGCGCGGACCCAGGCCGCCAGGCGCCAGTACGACGAACGCGTCCGTGCGGCGCGGGAGTCCTCCACCCAGACCGGCGGCGGCCTCGTGGTCGGCGGATCGGCCCCCACCGCTGCCAACGGCGTGGCCTGGGGGAGCGGCTACGGCGACTGCTACTCGGGCGGGTACTACAACAACTGCTACTGGAACACCTGGGGCTCCTGCTGGTCCCTCGGGTGGTGCAGCTGGTGGTGCGCCCCGTCGTACTGCTGCGGCCTGTGGTGGCACTCATACTGGTGGGGCGGGGGGTCCTGGTGCTACCCGTGGAACTTCTACTGGTACGGCCCCTTCATCCCGAGCTCGTACACGGTCGTCTACCAGGAGCCGGAGCCGGAGGTGATCTACATCGAGGTGCCCGCCGCCCAGGAGGGGGAGGTCGTCGTCCCCGCCGCGGAGCCGGGCTTCGTGGCCCCCACTCAGCCGGACGCCGCCCTGGAACGCGAGCTCAACCGGGCCACTGGCTACTACCTGACCCAGGGCGACCGCGCCTTCCGCGAAGGCCGCTACGGCGACGCGGCCCACTTCTACGCCAAGGCCGTGGAGTTCTCGCCCGACAGCGGGATCCTCTACCTCGTCCTCGCCGACGCCCTCTTCGCCACCGCCGACTATCGCTACGCGGCGTTCGCCATCCGCAAGGCCCTCGAGCTCGAGCCCGAGCTGGCTTCCAACGTGATCGACAAGCGGGACTTCTACGCGGTCCCCGCTGACTTCGACCGTCAGCTCGCGACCCTCGAGCGGTTCGTGGACGACCACGTGATCGACGACGACGCCCGCCTGGTGCTCGCCGCGAACTACCTCTTCGGCGGCCGCCCCGCCGCCGCGGTGGACCTCTTCGCGTCGCCCTTCAGCGAGAACCTCGCCAAGAGCTCCGCCGGGCAACTGATCTTCGAGGCCGCGAAGCTCGTCCAGTTCGGTCGGCCTGAGACCGCCCCCGCTGCGGGGGGCCCGGTCCCGCCGGCCGCCGTGGAGCCGGCGGCCCCGGCCGCCAGGGACTGAGCCCGGGGCGCCTCGCCCGCTCGGCGGGCGAGCGTCCCAGGGTCAGGCGATCTCCCGGGGGCCCTCGTCGCCCTGGAAGAACGCGATCGGTGGGCGTCGCCCGTAGCGGCGCTCGTACTCCCCCACGACCGCCTCGGAGACCCGCTGCTCGTCCCCCGCGGCGATGAGCATGACGGCGCACCCGCCGAAGCCCGCGCCCGTGAGCCGAGCACCGAGGGCACCGCCCAGCTCGGTCGCCGCATGGACGAGGACATCGAGCTCCTCGCATGAGCAGTCGTAGCGGTCCCTCAGGGACGCGTGGGTCTCCGTCATGCAGCGGCCAAGCGTCTCCAGGTCTCCGGACAGCAGCGCCTCGCGAGCCACGAAGGTCCGCTCGACCTCCTCCACCACGTGCGTGGCTCGGCGCAGGAGGTCGGCGTCCAGCTCATAGCCGTGCTCCGAGAGGACGGCCCGGTTGATGTCCCGCAGGACGCGCGCCTCGGGGGCGTAGATCCGGAGCGCGTCGAAGGCGGCGGCGCACTCGGTCACCCGCCGGTTGAACTCACCTCGCGCCAACCGGCGTTGGATCCCGGTGTCGACGACGCCGATGGAGACGCGATCGAAGTCCATGGGGAGGTGCTCGAAGGTCTCATCCTTGCAGTCGAGCCAGAGCACGTGCTTGGGTCGCGCGAAGCCGACGGCGTAGGGATCCATGATCCCGCACTTCACCCCCACGAAGCTGCGCTCCGCGTCGAGGGCCGCCTCGACCCGCTGGACAGGATCGAGCCCGAGCCCGAAGACCGCGTCCAGGGCGAAGGTCGTCCCCACGCAGATCGACGCCGAGGAGGACAGCCCCGCCCCCACCGGGAGGTTGCCTCCGAACAGGACGTCGAAGCCGCCCGCCATCCGCTCAGCCATGGACTCGTCCAGGCGGGCGAGAGCGAGCAGGACCCCGAGCGGGTAGTCGTACCACTCACCCCGCGGGCTCACCGGGAGCTCGGTCGCCTTGAAGCGCCCCTCGGCCTCCGCGAAGCGGGACACCATGCGGACCTCGCCGTCCTCCCTCGCCCTGATCGCGACGAAGGTCCCCCGGTCAATCGCCGTGGGGAGCACCGGGCCACCGTTGTAGTCCAGGTGCCCGCCGAAGAGGTTGACCCGGCCCGGCGAGAAGAACGTCCGGACGCCCCCTGCGGAGCCGAAGCACTGCGCGAAGGCGCCGCGGTGAGCCCCCAGGGACTCCGAGAGATCCGTGGCGACGGATTCCCCCAGGGAGGGGGGAGTGAGGGTAGGCAGGGACGACATGGGGACAACGGCAGACTAACGCGCCCCTCGGTCCAGACCGCCGATTATCTTCGGGGGCGCGCAGCGTCCATCCAGGGCCCTTCTCGGCCAAGGAGGACCCCCGGAGTAAGGTCCGGAGGCCAGATGCGCCGATGAGAACCCTGGAGTGTCTCACTCCGCCCATTGCCATGTCCCAAGCGTCCAAGACCCGAGGCTACGAGATGAACCGTCCCCGACTCCGAGTCGCCCTCGTCGGCGTGCTCCTGGCCACGGTGACCGCCTGTTCGTCGCTCGAGATCAACCGGGACACGGAGACGTCCGGAACCTTCAAGTCCTCGGCGCGGACCTGGGTCTTCCTGGGCTGGCACATGCCGCGGCCTGCGATCCAGATCGCCCACGAGAACATCTCGGACTCGGGCCTGCCGAACGTGCGTGAGACCGAAGTCCACCGGACCGATTGGGGCTGGTTCAACTGGATCATCGAGATCTTCTCGACGCGCACGGCGTACGTGAAGGGCACCTGGGGTTACTCGGGCGCCGAGATCCCGCCGGACCGTTGAGGTCGAGCGGAGCGCGCGACGTCCGCCCAGCGGCGCCGCCCCTCCGCGGTCACCCGTCCGTGCTCGGACCCTGGATGCGCTCCACGAGCATCCGGGTGAAGCGGCGACTCGCCGCCCACGTCAGGTGCGAACCGTCGCGGGTCTCGAACCGCTCGGGCTGCTCCGACGGGTCCACGCCAGCCGGCAGCCCCGCCTCCTGGTACTGGTAGTAGGGGACGCCCGCTGCGGTCGCGATCGCCTCGAGCCGGGCATCCGGGACGAACTCGCGCTCCACCGAGAGGACGCTGGGTGACACCGGGAACCGGACGCAGCGGACGTCCACCCCGCGGGCCACGAGCTCGCGCAGCTTCTCCACGACGATGGTCTCCGCCGCGGCGCGCTCCTCCTCGCTGATCACCTCGAGGGTGATCCGGCAGGCCTGGACGAGCTTGTCGGCGTTGGGGACCTCGAACCACTCGCGGTGCCACCGCCGCGTGGCGAGGGTGCGGATGCTGGCGGTCCGGAAGTAGTTGAGCCGCTCGCGGACCAGCCGGTCGAGCTGGTGGGTCCCGCCCTCGCTGCGGCGCGTGGTCTCGCGGAGCACCTTGCGGAAGCTGGAGAGGTGGGTGTCGACGATGAAGGGCGAGTACCCCTCCTCGATCAGGCGCTCGCGCTCCCCGTCCACCCAGATCCCCAGGGCGCTCTCCAGGGAGAGGGGCTCGAAGACCGGGGGAGGGGTCACCAGCGAGGCGCGCATGACCGGATTGGTCTTCGCCCCCAGGGTCGACGGTGAGAGGGCCACCACCAGCCGCTTGGCCGGGAGGTCCATGATGGCGGGGAGCAGCACCGAGAGGTCCGCGTTGGGGCCCCAGATGAGGCCGACGCTGTCCTCACCGGCCTGGCGAACCACGTCGAGGTCCGTGTCGTCGTAGACGCGGCTGTCCCCCACGAAGAGGAGCTCCGCCGAGCTCACGTCCTGCTTGGCGTAGAAGGGCCCGAGGTTCGGCCCGGCCCAGTAGATCACCCCGTCGAAGCGATTGGGGTGCATGATCGGCTCGGGGATCCGTGACACCGCGAGCGTCTGCCAGACCACCAGCCCGAGGAGCGCGAGCCCCACCGTCGCCAGCAACGGAGACCACGACTGCGCCCGCCGGACTCGCGCGACCGCCCCATCCGGGTCCATCCCCTGCCACGTGGGCTCTTCCATGCCGTGCTCCCCCATCAGAACTGGAAGTAGAAGAAGTCCGCGGTGTCGGTGCGCCGCACCACCACCAGGGCGACGATCATCACGGCGGCGGCGAGCACCCGATGCCAGGGCCGCTCACGCCAGGCGAACCACTCCCGGAGCAGCTGGGTGACGTGCATGAGCACGATCGGCAGCACGAGCACCAGGTGGCGGGCCTCCGCGAAGACCTCCCACCCCATGCCCTTCTGAAAGGGGACGATGTAGGCGATCCGCCAGACCTCGAACACCGAGGCGACGTCCGGGGCGCGGAAGAAGACCCAGTTGGACTGCATGAAGACGTTCATCAGGAGGATGATCCCGATGCGCTTCGTGATGGCCGCGGGCCCCTTGGGTCGATCGAACGGCCACCCGCGGGCGCGCCTCCCGCCGTTGAAGGTGTTCACCCAGAACCGGTTCACGACCACGCCGATGCCGTGGTAGAGCCCGAACATCACGAACGTCCACGCGGCGCCGTGCCAGACCCCCGCCAGGACCATCGTCGTGAGCATGGCCGTGTACTGTCGGCTGCCGCCCCCCTTCTTGCCCCACAGCGGCATGTACACGTAGTCACGCAGCCAGCTGGACAGGGTCATGTGCCAGCGGACCCAGAGCTCCTGCGGCCCCCGCGAGATGTACGGATAGAGGAAGTTGCGCGGGAAGCGCATCCCGAGGAGGCAGGCGAGACCGATCGCGAGGCACGAGTACCCCGCGAAGTCGGCGAACACCATGCAGCCCAGGTAGATCAGGGACAGCCACACGTGGGCCGGCGTCGCCTGCCCGGACGGGATCATGGCGAAGATCCGGTCGATCTCGGGGGCCAGGTTGTCCGCCACCACGATCTTCGTGAAGAGCCCCCAGACGATCAGGTACAGCCCGTTCTGGATCCGCCAGGGAGAGGGCCACTGGCGCCTGCGGAACTGGGGCAGCAGCTCCTGGGCGCGCACGATCGGACCGGCGACCAGCTGGGGGAAGAACGCCACGAACAGGAAGAAGTCCCGGAAGGACTTCGCCGGCGCGAGGCGGCCCCGATAGATGTCGATCGAGTAGCTGAGCGTCTGGAACGTGTAGAAGCTGATCCCGACGGGGACGACCCAAGGGATCGCCGTGTTGACCCCCTCCACCCCCAACGCCCCGGCGATGCTGTCGAGGTTCTCGAGCGCGAAGTGGCCGTACTTGAAGTAGCCGAGGAGCCCGAGGTTCGTGCACAGGCTGACGAGCAGCCAGCGGGTGCGCGCGCCGTCGGTCCTGGCGGCGTGGATCCGTCCGCCCGCGGCGTAGTCCACCACCGCCGAGATGATGATCAGCGGGAGGTAGTACGGGCTCCACCAGGCGTAGAAGATCAGGCTCGCGGCGAGCGCCGCGGTCTTCGCCCACGAGAATGGGAGCCTCCACCAGAGGAGCCATGAGAGCCCGAAGAGGACCCAGAATGTGCCGGAGTCGAATGACATGGGAGCTGGCGCCTCCAGAGCCTACCCGGCGGGGAGGCGGGAGGAACGCGCGCGGCACCAGAGTCTGGTGAGGTCAGCCAGGGCGCCTCTCGATCCGATCAACCCGGACCCGCACCCGGCGCGTTCTCGTGCTGGGGCAGCTGGATCACGGCCCTGGCCCCTGGACCATCCTCCCGGTTCGTCACCGAGACCGCGCCGCCGAGGTCCTCGACGATGCGCCGAACGATGGCGAGCCCAAGCCCGGTCCCGCTGGACCGGGTCGTGAAGTACGGCTCGAACAGCCTCGATCCGACGTCCTCGCTGATTCCGCGGCCCGAGTCCTCGAGCGTGATCCGGACCATGGCGCCGTCCAGGCTCACCTCACCCTTGATCAGGCCCCCATCGCTCGAGGCCTCGATGGCGTTGCTGACCAGGTTGACGAGGGCCCGCTGCAGCTCATCGGGGTCGGCCTTCACCATCAGGCCAGCGCCGAGGCTCTCCCCCTTCTCCAGCCGCACCCCCACCTCCGAGGCCCAGGCCTCGTTGAGATCGAAGACCTCGGCCACGGTGACGCCGGCGTCCACCGGGACCGGATCGCGGTGCTGACCCGCGAAGGTGTAGAAGTCTCGCGCGATATCACGCATGTTGCCCACCTGACGCTGCACGACCTCGATCGTGCGCTCGAGGATCGCGGGGAACTCGGGGGACCCCTCGTCGTGGGCCCGCTTGAGGAGCGAGGCCGACAGCTGGATCGGCGTCAGCGGGTTCTTGATCTCGTGCGCCACCTGGCGGGCCATCTCCCGCCAGGCCGCGTCCTTCTCCGCCTCGACCAGCTGGGCGCGATTCTCCTTCAACTCGCGGGTCATGCGGTTGAAGGACCGGGCGAGGTCCGCCAGCTCGTCATGGCCATGGACCGTCACCTGCGCGTCCAGGTCGCCGCTCGCCACACGCCTGGTGAAGGCCTCCAGGTCCTGTACCGGCCGCGTCGTCCGCCTCGCGACCACCACGGTCACCAGGACCGCCAGGAAGAGGACGAACCCGCTCGCCTTGGCGATGGTCCGGGTGATCTCCTCGACCGGACCATAGATGTCCGGGTAGTCCACACCGACTCCGACGATCCAACCGAGCCCCTGGGGGCTCTGGTCCCTGGTCCGTCCCTGCTTGAAGGCTGCCTTCTTTCGAACCCCGAGGAACTCGTAGTCGGGGTACATCCCCGAGCCGCTGGAGCGCCGCACGGCCTCCCCCATCATGGGGAGGTTGACCCGCGGCCCCGAGACCCGCTCCCCGTAGAGGGACCGGTTGGGGTGGGCGAGGATCGTGTCAGCGTCCGCGGCCCAGACCCACGAGTAGCTCGAGTCGTACAGGTCAGCGGAGGCCGTCCCGGAGGAGATGCCGTCCGCGCGGCGCACGCCGTAGCTCTCGATCTCGCCCTGGACCACGGACCAGGGCACGAGCGTGACCACCGCCCCGAGGGGCTCCCCGAGGGGCTGCTCCCCTGGCACGGGCTCGACGAAGCCGAAGTGGCGGCGCAGCTCGGGGCGGTCTCCGTCCCCTCCCTCCGCGGTCCTCAGGTGAAAGCGCCCCTGGTCGAGCGTCACGGACTCTCCTGCCAGGACCGGACCCAACCAGGGCTGCTCGCCCCATGGATATCCGGCGAGCCGCCCCTGGACCTCGGGCGCGAGCGGAGCGCCGCCCGCGTCCATGGAGTTCGTCGCCACCACCTGGCCTCGACCGCCGAGCACCACCACGAACTCCGCCGCGCCGTCCCGTCGGACGAGCTGGTCCAGCAGGTGGATGGTCGGAGCGAGGCGCCCTGCGCGGGCGTCGCCCTCGTCCTCCCCCGCGCCCGCCAGCGCCCTGGCCACCGTGGGCGCCGAGGCGAGCAGGACGGCGTCCTCCCGGCGCTCGTCCACGATGCGGTCGAGGCGATCGGAGAGCTCCGCCGCGTGGCCGAGCAGGTGATACCGCACCACGTCGTCCGCGAAGCGCTCCGAGACGAAGTCGTGGACGTACCACGCGAAGCCCAGGAAGGGCAGGACGACGACCGCGAGGACGGCCAGGACCCACTTGGTGGAGATCCGCCTGATCATTCGCTCCAGTGTATGGGGTCGTCCCCCGCCATCCCTGCTCCCACTTGACATCCTGGGACGTGGCACAACAACCTTCGTGCCGTCCCCATGCCGCCCCTCAGCACGCCTGAACGCATCCTCGTGGTGCGGCTGTCCCACCTGGGGGACATCGCCCAGGCGATTCCGCTCATCCACGCCCTCCGCGAGCGATGGCCCGCGGCGGAGATCGGGTGGGCGATTCAGCCCGAGTTCGCGGGCCTGATCGACCCCCTCGCGACGGTCCTCCCCTTCGACCGTCGCGGCGGCCTGGGCGCCTGGCGTCGCTTCCGCTCGGCGGCGAAGCGCTTCGGAGCGGACCTGGTGGTCGACGCGCAGGGGAACTGGAAGAGCGCCGTCGCCGCCCTGATCGCAGCTCGGAGTCCGCGGGGGTGCCGCCGCGTGGCCTTCGCGCGGGGGCAGTGGCAGGAACCCCTCGCCGCGCGCCTGCTCCGACCCGAGCTGGCCCCGCCCTCCTCAGGGCCTCACCTCGTCCAGCGCGCCCTGGAGCTCGCCGCTCACCTCACCGACCGGCCCGTCACCCCTCGGCTCGACCCGGACCTCACCGGAGAGGAACTCAACGGTGGCGCCAGCCTTCTCGGGCCGAGCGTGGACGCCTCGCCGGTGCTCCTGCACCCGGGCGTCGTCGGTGATCCACGCTCATGGCCCATCGACTCCTTCAGGCAACTCGCCGAGGCGCTGCTCCAGCGTGAGGTCCCGGTCTCGGTCCTCTCCGGGCCCGGCGAGGAGGCCGCCGGGCGAGAGCTGGAGCGCGCGCTCCCGCGGGCTCACCACGTCGTGGGACAGCGGGGCCTGCGGACCCTCGCCGGGGCCTTCGGCGTCGCTGCGGCGCGGGGAGGCTGCCTGGTCGCCGGCGATTCCGGCCCCGCCCACGTCGCCGCCTCCGTCGGTCTCCCGGTGGTGCTCCTCGCGGGCCCGGAGGACCCCGCGAGGACCGGCCCCTGGCCCACCGCGCCGGCGGAGGTGCACCGGGTTGCGGGGCCCCAGTGGCGTCCTCGCCCGGTCACCGATGTGACGGTGGCCGATGCTCTCGACGCGGTGCTGGGTCAGCTCACTCGCCTTCGAGCTCGCTGATCAGCTCGAGGATGTCCTCGTACTCGGGCCAGAACGTCTCGATCTGGCGGAGCTTGGCGAGCTTCGTCGCAGGGTCCGTCGCGGCCTGCGCCTCGGCGTAGAGTCGCGCCGCCTCGACCACGTAGGTCGCGAGGGCCTCCTTGCGGGCCCGAGCGTCCTCGTAGAAGTCACGGCCGCTGAGGACCTCGCCGTAGAGCTCGATCGCCTCGGCAAAGAGGAAGTCGTGCTCGAGATCGAGGGCCCGCTGGTAGAGCAGCCCGACGCGGGTCGAGGAGATCCCCTCCCGCGCGACCTCCACGAGGTCGGCCTGGAGCACCGTCCGCTCCGCGGCCTCGGCGATCAGCAGCTCGGCCTCTTCGAACTCCGAACGCAGGACGAAGGACTCGGCCTCGCTCAGGAGCGCCGCGACCTCTGCCTCGACGCGCATGGCCCCCAAGGCCTCGGCGATCTCCTCGGACTCGGGGTCAAGGCGGCTCGCCTCGGCGTACTCCGCGCGCGCCGCGGCGTAGCGCCGATCGGCGACGAGCTGCTCCGCATACGCGACGCGCCCCTGGGCCTTCTCGCGGCGCACCTCGACGATCCGTCGCCGGGTCCGCGAGGACTCCTCGTCATACCGCCTCGACTTCTCGAAGCTGTTCTCCGACTCGTCCAGCCGCTGCTCGGTGAGGTCCCGCACCCCGTTGAAGTAGTAGTCCTCCGCGAGACCGGCGCGGTACTCCTCCAGCAGCTCGACGCGGGCGAGGCCCGCGGGCGCCAGGGCGTGATCCGGCTCGAAGCTGATCGCGCGCTCGTAGGCCAACCGGGCAGCCTCGAACTGGCTGGAGGCCATCGCCGAGCGGGCGACCTCGAACCAGTAGTCGGCCTGCTTGCGCTGCACCCGCCGACGCCAAGCCTCCACCATGGGCTCATCGGGGAAGCTCTCCTCGAGCTCCGCGAGGAGGGCGAGCGCCTCGTCGTCACGGTCGGCGAAGGACAGGGTCCTGGCCACCTCGAGCCCGGACGCGAGGGAAACCTCAACGGCCGCCCGCGCCAGCTCCTCCTGCAGCGGGCTGTCCGCCGGGATCTGGGCCTTGGCGGCCTCGGCTGCCTTGGCAGCGGCCTGGTAGTCGCCAGACCTCGTCAGGGTCTGGACCTCGAGCAGCAGCTGCTCGGGGGTCGAGTTGGAGCTCGCGCACGCGCTCAGGAGCAGGGCGGCGAGGGTCAGGGGGCGGCTCATGGGATCCAGGACGAACACCCCCGCCGGATCTTCCCGGGGGGAGCTCAAAAAGACGGGCCTCACAGCGGGGCGCCCAGGGGCGCCAGGGCCGCGGGGGCGGGTTAGCTACGGAGCGAATCGTAGAGCATGATCCCGAGGCTCCCGAAGACCAGAACAGGGATCCATGCCGAGAGCAGCGGAGATAACTGACCTTTGACGCCCAGGGTGCGGAAAACGAAGTCCGCGGAGTAGTAGAAGACGCACAGCAGCCCCCCCACGGCGATCCGATCGGTGCTCCTTCCGCGCTCGTAGTTGAACATCAGCGGGATCCCCACCAGCAGCAGCAGCAGGTTCGCCAGGGGGAAGGTCAGGTGGTAGTGCCAGAGGGTCTGGTACGAGTTGTCGTCCGGGTCCCGGCGCATCAGCTCCTGGACCTCGGAGAACGACAGCTCCAGGGGGGCCTCCTTCGCCCTGCGGTAGGTCAGGGCCAGCTCGGGAGTGAACGCGTAGCCCTCGAGGGTCTTGATCGCCTCATCCTGCGAGGCCCCCTCTCCGTCGGGGTCGATCGTCGCGCGCACGCCGCCCTCGAGGTCCCAACCCGAACCGTTCCAGGTCGCCCGGTCCGCGTCCACGCGGACGTACCGCCCGGAGCCCATCTGACCCGACGTGCGCCGGATGGCGGTGAGGCGCTCGATCCGGGGCGGGCTCCCGTCCACGGGGCGCGGCACGAACTCGTTGAGGAACACGAGGCTGCCGGAGTCCTCGATGACCGCGACGTCCTCGTAGTGCTCCTCGAAGCGGTGCTCCACCAGCACGTCGCGGGCCGCGTCGCGGTCCCGCGCGATGCCTAGCCCCACGGCCTCCCGGAGGAAGAACATGCCGACCCCCAGCAGGAGCCCGGCGAGGAAGACCGGGAGCAGCATCCGCCGGGCGCTGATCCCCGCGCCCAGGACCGCCGTCACCTCGCGGGCCTTCAGGAGCTTCGCCACGGTGAACATGCCGGCGAGCAGCGTGATGAAGGGCGCCACCTGGAGGAACAGGTAGGGCAGGTTCAGCCCGTAGTAGATGAGGAGGACGGAGGCGGGGGCGCTGGAGCCGTCCTCCCAGCTCTCGAGGTAGTCGTCGAGGTTGGACGCCATGTCGATGACCATGAACAGGCCGGTCATCAGCAGCATCGCCAGCAGGTAGGACCTGAGGAAGTGCGACGCGACGTAGCGGTCCAGTCGGCAACCCAGGGGCAGCCGGCGAGTGGACACGCCTCCCTTTCGGAAGGGACTCTTGGTCGAGGTGCTCATCGCTTCAGGGCCCTCCGCACGAGCGCGACGGCGATCGCGCCCCCCACGATGGTGGTCAGCCACGCGCCCAGCCACGGGGGGAGGTCGGAGGACTGTCCCAGTTCCTTGCCGAGCCTCATGTTCAGCACGTAGTAGAGGATCCCGTAGCCCGCAGACACGGCGAGGGCGCCGAGCTGGGTCCCCCTCCGCATGAGCAGCCCGGTGGCGGCCCCCAGGAGCAGGAAGAGGTAGTAGATCGCGAACATCGTCGCCCGGTAGTGGAGCATGAAGCGGTACTCGCGCTCCCGCCCGGGCTCCACCTCGCCGCTCGCCAGCCGTCGCCGGATCTCGGAGGAGACCAGGTACTTGGCCCGCTGGTAGCTCTGCTCCTTGCGCTCCACGCGCCCGGCGAGGTTGATCTGGGCCTCGAACTCCTCGGACCACTTGTCCACCTTGCTCTCGGGATCGAAGAGCTCGAAGTCGTAGGCCTTGAAGTGCAGGAAGTCGCCGTCGATCCAGAGGTCCACGGCCCCAGCGAACGCGTCCATCAGGCGCCGCTCGTCCTCGTCCTCGTCGAGGTAGCGGATGTAGGCGTTGTAGAACGTCCCGTCCTCACGGGCTCCGGCCTTCAGCAGGAAGTCGCCGATCTGAAGGCTCGTCCGGCCCGGCTGGAGGTTCTCGACCACCGACGCCGTGGCGTCGACCATGAACCGCTTCTGGCGCTTCTTGAGCTGCGGGAGCTCGTTGGAGACCATCCAGAAGGTGAGCAGCCCGAGGAGCCCCGCGAGAAGGGCCGGGGCCGCCAGGGTCCTGAGGGGGTGGATCCCGGCCATGTGGATCCCGATCCACTCCTTGTCCGCCGCCAGCCGGCCGAATACGGCGACCGTGCTGAGCATGAAGCACAGGGGCAGGACGTAGGGCGCGAGGGACTGCAGGACGATCGGCAGGAACCTGAGGAGGATCCCGGCGTCCACGTTCGGGAGCTTGTGGACGGTGTTCACCGCGATCCCCGGCAGGGCCACAAAGAGCAGCGCCCCCACGGCGAACACGAAGGCGACGAGCAGCTGCCGGAGGATGTAGGTGTGGAGCTTCAGAGTCACGTCGCTTGGGTCTCCGGCCGGCATGCGCGGGCTCGGGTCGGCGGAGTGTAGCCGCCGGGGGCCGCGAGTTCCCCAGCGACCGGGGCTGAGCGTGCGCCGTCCCGTAGACTCCGGTGCCCCCCGGGCCAGTGCCGACGACAGCGAGGTGCCTCCGGAGGCCCCGAGAGCCCGTGACCTCCGTCCATCAGGAACCCCCAGAGGGACCTTCCCCCACCATGAGCAGCGAGGAGCTGAAGACCAACGTCAAGCGGACGGTGCGGCTCGACCGCGGCGTCGGCGGCGAGGTCACGCTCTCCAAGCACTTCCACGCGCCGGGGATCGGCCGCCTTCGAGACGGCGTTCGCGCGCGCTCCGAGGCCCGGGCGCTCGCGGAGGCTGCCCGCAGGGGCCTCCCCGTCCCCGAGGTCCTCGGGCTCGAACGCAATGGGGCATCCTGGACGCTCCGTCTCCAGTGGATCCCCCACGCCCGCACCCTCGACGAGGTGACCGGAGGCCTCGACATCACGGCCCCCCCGCACGCGCCCGGGGGCCGGACCCGGGTCCACCGCCTGGCCCGCGCGATCGGGAGCCTCCTGGCGGCGATCGAAGCCTCCGGACTGCAGCACCCCGACCCGCACGCGCAGAACGTGCTGGTGGATGGAGCCGACAAGCTCTGGCTGGTGGATCTCGCTCGCTCTCGCTTCGTCCGGCCTTCCGCCGCTGGCTTCGAGCGCACGTTGGTGCTCGCCTGCGCGCGGTTCCGCGACCTGAGCACCCGCCGCTTCAGGGCGCTCGTCTTCCGCGCGTACCTCCGCGCTCGGTCCGCCTCCTTCCCCGCCCCCGACCCCGCCTCGGTCGAGCGCCGCGCGATGGAGAAGCAGCGCGAGGACGTGGCCCGGCGCGTCAGGGTCTGGCGACGGACCAGCTCCCTGACGGCGGTGGACGAGGGCCCCCCCCGGACCGTCCGAGCGCTGGAGATGGGCGAAGGCCCTGAGCCCGGCTGGTGCACTCAGCGCCTCGACTGCTCGCGCTCCGAGGCCGACGCGATCTGGGCCCATCTCGTCCGAGCCCGCATGCACCGCCTCCCCGCCGTGCGGCCGCGCCGGCTGGCCTTGAGCCCTCCCTACTTCGTGGAGTTCGACATCCCCGCCCAGGGGGCCGGCGAGCCCGACGAGCCCGCGTGCGAGGCGCTGCGCGTCGCGCTCGCCGCCCGGGGGCTCCGACTCCATGGCTCCCCCATCGCTGCTCCGGACGGCGCCGCGCTGATCCCGCCGCGGGGGGACCTCCTCCCCATGGAGGGGTCCTGATGCCGAAGGGTGCGCCCCAAAGACCCGAGCCGCTCCGGCGGCGCCTCCGCGGCGCCGGCCTGCGGGCCCTGGTCCGCGCCGCCGGCGCCGTACCTCCGCCCCTCCTCGTGGGCGCCCTCAGGGGAGCGGCGCCCCTCGCGCTCACCGGGCGCCAGCGAGATGCGGTGGCCAGCAACCTGGCCGCAGCCTCGAGGTGGCTGGAGTCCGTGCAGCCGGGCCTCGGAGAGGAGCTCGCCGGAGATCCGGCGGGGCTGACCCGCAGGTGCGGCCACTTCGCAGCGGAGCAGTTCGCCCACTGGATCCGGTTGGCCCGGGGCGCGGGCCCGGGCGACCCCGGTGGCGACTGGGTCGACCGACTGGTCCGGTTGGACCCCTCGATCGAGATCCTCGACCGCGTCCTCTCCCGCGGGCGCGGCGCGATCGTGGTCACCGCTCACCTGGGCAACTGGGAGCTGCTCTGCGCGCGGCTCCGGCGCCGCGGGCACGAGGGCGCGGTGGTCGGGCGGGTCCGTCGACGCGACTCGAGCCACCGCTGGCTCGTGGAGCTCCGCCGCGCCTACGGGGTCGAGACGATCCCCCAGGACGCGGGGGCCCGCAAGGCCCTCCGGATCCTGAAGCGCGGCGGGGTCCTCGGGCTCGTGACCGACCTCGATGTCCCGCGCCTCGACCACCGAGCCGTCCCCTTCCTCGGATGCCCCGCGCCCACGATGACCGCCCCTGCGAGCTTCGCCCGAGCCTGGCGTGCGCCCCTGGTCCCCGTCCGCTGCGTTCGCTCCGGCGACGAATACGTCCTCTCCGTCGAGGAGCCGCTGGGCCTCCGTCCCGACCTCGACCGGCAGGACGCGGAGCTGGACCTGCTCCGAAGACAGAACGAGACGTTCAGTCGCTGGATCGCCGACACCCCCGAACAGTGGGCCTGGTACCTGCCGCGGTTCAGGGGACAGCGATGATCAGCAGGATCGCTCTGCGACCGGGGGGCGGGTGTCCCGCTCCGGCGAGGTCCCAAGGGTGATCCGGCCCAGGTGCTTGATGTTGCCGCAGGCATCCGTGGCCCCCGGCATGTAGACGCGGAAGGGTCCGCCGCGCGCCACGTCGAGCGGCCCATCGCCATCCTGGTGGACCACCACGGCGCGCTCGAGGTCCCCCACCTCCAGGCTCGCCGCGAACGACCCGTCCGCCGACTCGAGGCATGCCCAGCCGGCGGTCGGTTCGGGGTGCGCCTCTTCGAGGAGCCATCGGAGCAGGACCCCCCTGCCGCGCCGGCCCGGGACCAGGGCAGCGAGGTCCTCCACGCGCGCGCGCTCGGGCGCTCCATCGAGGTCCGCCTGGGCCCAGCTGTGGCGCCCGGTGGCCTTCACCTGCCCACGGATCTGCAGTTCAACCATCGCGCCATGGTAGGGCGCGCAGCCACGTCACGCAGGCCCGACGAGGCGCTTCGCCGCCTCGGCCAGCTGGAAGGTCAGCCCCGGGACATGCTCCCAGAGGACCGCGACGCTGCACCCCGCACCCAGGGGCTCGATGCCCACGCGAATGCAGCGCTCGTCCACGTCCAGGACCGCGTGTGGGACCGCGACTCGCTCGGTCTCTGACCAGTCAGCGATCAGCTTCAGCCGGGTCTCTCGATCCGGATACTGCAGCACCACCTTGAGGATCTCCGAGAGCCGGAAGGCGATCATCGGAGTGAGCGCGACCTGAACGGGGGCCTCGTCCAGGACATCGCAGGCACATGACCCGGTGGTCAGGAAGACGAGCCCCCCGGTCTCACCGATCAATGCGTCGGTGACCACCTGCTGCGGAGCGGCCTGCGCGAGGGCTCCGGGAATGCTGCGCGGGGTGTTCATGCCTCCCTAGGATCGGCAAGCGAACCCCTCGGACTGTGGCCCTTGGCGACGGTCCCAGGCAGCGCCCCGGATCGAGACGGCGGGGGAACCGAGGGCCTCCCAGGGGGGCCCCTCGCGTGTCCCGCTGAGCGGCAGCCATAGGATTAATGGACGCGCAGGGTTGACCCAGGCTCCCGCCTAGCGCCAGATCAGCGCGTTCCTTTTACAAACCGAGCCAAGGCAGCGGTGCTCCTCCCCACAAGGGAGGAGTGAAACGGGAAGTACGGCGGACCCCTCCAGGGTCCATGACCGACGCGGCCCCCGCCACTGTAGACACGCCTCGGCCGTCGCGATGAACCACTGATCCTGAGCGCTCCGCGCTCCAGCAAGGATCGGGAAGGTGCGATGGCCACGGATGCCCTGCGCTCCCCTCGGGGGGCCCGGGAAACCCTGACGTGCCAGCCAGGAGACCGGCCACTGCCTTCAACTGTTCGTGCTTCGGAGGGAAGCGTGACTATCAGTAGCCAATCAACCATCGGGGCGCTCCAGCGGAGCCGCTCCTCGCAGGGGCCCACGTGCCCTCCACGCGCCGCGGCGCCAGCTCCTCCGGCGGGCCTTGCCCGCTCGTCTCCACTCTTCATGGACGCGCCGCCGCCGGCGTGGCTGCCTGAAGGTCGGGACCTCTGGAGCAGGCTGCAGCTCCAGTGAGCCGCCTTCAGGCCACCTGGGCCGTGCTGGTCCTCGCGCTCGGCTCCGCCGTCGCGCTCTCGTTCTTCGTCGGTGAGGGAGACCTCTCCAACGAAGCGCTGAGGGGCACGTTGCTTCGCCTCCGCGCGTGGCGGCTCGCGAACACGGTCCTCGCGGGCGCCGCGCTCGCCGGCGCGGGCGTCCTCGTCCAGGGGCTGTTCCGGAACCCCCTCGCCAGCCCCTCGATCCTGGGCACCAGCGCGGGCGCGACCCTCGGAGGCGTGCTCGTGCTCGTCCTCTGGAATGCCCTGCTCGCGGCCCGCCTCGACTGGATCCCGGCCGAGCTGATCCTGCCCGTCGGGTGCTTGCTCGGCGCGTGGCTGTCTCTCACGATCCTGCTCGCTGTGACCGGCCGCGGGGCCAGCATCGTCACGGTCCTGCTCACGGGCTTCATCCTCTCCAGCCTCTTCCTGAGCCTGGGGAGCCTGCTCATGAGCCTCGCCCAGAACACCTGGGAGATGGGACGCGCGGTCGTCGCGTTCACCCTCGGAGGCGTCGACGCGAAGGGGCCGCGGCACGCCGCCCTCGCGCTCCCTCTGGTCGCCGTCACCTCCATCGTCGCCATGGGATGGAGCCGCCACCTCGACCTCCTTCTCTCCGGGGAGGAGGAGGCCCAGTCCCTGGGAGTCGACGTCGACGCCGCCCGTCGCTGGGTCATCGTCTGGGCCTCGACGCTCACGGCGGCGGCCGTCGCCATCGGCGGGAACGTGGCCTTCGTCGGGCTCGTCGTGCCCCACGCGCTCCGCCCGTTCACCGGGCCCGAACACCGCGTGCTGATCCCCGCCGCCCTGGTGGGCGGCGCCGCCTTCCTGACTGCCGCCGACGTGCTCACCCGTGTCCTCCCCTCCGCAGGGACGATCCCCCTGGGGGTGGTCACCGGCCTGGTCGGCGCGCCGCTCTTCCTGCTCCTCCTCGCCCGCGCCAGCCGTGAGGGGAGGATCGCGTGAAGAGTGGACTTCAGGTCAGGGACCTCTGGGCCAGCTATCGACGCGGGCCGGACGTGGTCCGGGGCGTCGACCTCGACGCCCCCCGCGGCTCGATCACCGCCCTCCTGGGCCCCAACGGGTCCGGCAAGAGCACCCTCCTCAAGGCCCTGGTCGGTCTCGTTGACTCCCGGGGTGAGGTGGCCCTCGACGGCGAGGACCTTCGGACCGTCACCCCCGAACAGCGCGCCCAGCGCGTGGCGTATGTGCCCCAGCGCTCCCTGCTCTCCGCGCCGCTCCTCGTCCACTCTGTTGTGGCGCAGGGCCGCTTCCCCCACCGACGAGGGCTCGGAGGGCTCGGCCAGGAGGACCAACAGATCGTGGACGCCGCCCTCGCGGACGCTGACATCAGCCACCTGGCGTGCCGCCCCTTCACGGAGCTCTCGGGCGGGGAGCAGCAGCGCGTCCTCCTGGCGCGCGCGCTGGCAACCGGCGCCGACGTCCTGCTGATGGACGAGCCCACCAGCGCCCAGGACGTCCGGCACGCCCTGGAGCTTCACGCGATCCTGGGGCGCCTGCGCGAGCGGGGCGCTGCGATCCTCGTCTGCTTGCATGACCTCTCGGAGGTCTGCGCGATCGCCGATCGCGCCGTCCTCCTCGAGTGTGGCTCCGTCCACGCGGACGGCCCTGCGAACGAGATCGTCCACGACCGCCACATCACGCCCGTGTATGGCGTCGAGCTGATCGAGGGCGGCGGCCTCGGGTTCAAGCTCGCGAAGGAGGAGGCGGACGGATGAAGACCAACCTCGTCAACGGCGCACTCCTGATCGCCACTCTCCTGCTCTCCATGTGGGCCGCCACCCTCCCCGGCGGCGCGCGGACTGTGCTGCCGACCCAGGGCGGCGCGGCCGATGCGCCGGAGGTCGGCGCGAGCGAGGTCGTGGATGCTCGCGGGGTCCCGGTCCCCGTCGCGCCCTACCAGCGGATCGTCTCGCTCAGCACGATCTCCGACCACGCCCTGCTCGGGCTGGTGGAGCCTGAGCGGCTCGTCGCCGTCACCGAGTTCACGTCGCGCCACCCCGTGGCCTGGCGCTTCGGGGCTCGCCCCACGGTCTCCAGCTCAGGCGAGCTCGAATCCGTCCTCGCCCTGCGCCCCGACCTCGTCATCGTGACCCTGTACGCGGACGAGTCCTACCTCGCCCGACTCCGGGAGAACGGGGTCCAGGTCTTCGACCTGGGGGACATGAGGGGCATCGAGACCACGCGCGCCAGCATCCGTGCCCTCGGTGCGCTCCTGGATGTGCGCGACCGGGCAACGGCCTTCCTTCGGAGCTACGACCGCGAGCTCACGGCGCTGGATGCGGTGGTCGCGGACAGTGAACTCGCCCCCGGCATCTACCTCTCGGTCTACGGCGACACGTTCTTCGGCGCGACCGCGAACACGAGCTACGCCGACACCCTCCGCCTCGGCGGCGTCCGCGACCTCGCCGCCGAGCGCGGGTTCGTCGACTGGCCCCAGTACACCGCCGAGCAGCTCCTCGAGCTCGACCCACCGCTCATCGTCACCCTCGAGGGAATGGGCGACGTGATCCGCAACCACGCCCTGCTGTCCACGCTCCGAGCCTGCGGCCCGGAGGGCCGCATCGTCGAGATCGACGGCGCGTTCAACGGCGACGCCGGGCTGGGCATCGTCGAGGCCGCGTACCAGATCCTCACCCGGGTTCACCCCGAGCGAGTCCCGGCCCCCACGGTGGACGCCTCGGCCGCGGCGCGACCGACCACCGGGCCTCCTTCCACGGCGCCTCCCCCCGCGGGGCCCCGCTGACCGAATCAACTTCACCAGACCTCTTTCTTGCGCTTCCGCTTCCCGGAGCCAGCCAACCTCTCGACTTTCATGAAGCCCCTTTCGACCTGCTTGGCCGCCGCCCTCCTGGGCTCGGCGCTCACCGCCTCGACCTTCGCCCAAGTGACCCCCAGCGAGGGCTACTCCGTCGCCGGGTCCATTGATCTGTCGCCGTACTGCGGCACGTTCCCTGCGATCCACGTCTTCACCGACGGCTCCATTCTCATCTTCGACGGCTCGAACACGTCCCACCGCTCCGCCGACGGGACCATCCTCCGCGACTACGGCACCCGCCCCTCCTCGGTGTTCGCGAGCTTCGTGCGAGTCGACGAGGCCGCCGGGCTCGCCTACATCGGCGAGTCGTCCTTCGGCACGATCTCGGAGCTCGACCTCGACACCGGTACATCCCGCCTCCTGAACACCCTCGCGTTCAACTTCGACCTCGCGTTCGACGTCGTGCCTGGGCTCGCCTACGTGACGGGCTCCCCCGCGGGTTTCGGGGCGAACGCGCTCTATCGCCTCGACCTCATCAGCGGCGCCCTGTCCCAGGTGGCGCAACTCGACGGGTTCTCTGGCCCGGTCGAAGTGGACGGAGCGGGAAACGTCGTGGTCTCCGTCGACCTCGGTATCTTCCCCTTCCCCCCGGACTCGGTGAAGCTCGTGCGCTTTGACAGCGTCGAAGTGACCAGCGGCAACATCCTCACGGACGAGGTGGACGGAGAGGACTTCGCCATCGGATACGACGGGATTTCCTCGACGGACTACGACCCGCAGACGGATCGCTACACGGTGGTCGAGACCAACACCGGGGCGAGCGGAGGCGGCAGCATCGCGTGGATCGTCGACAGCGCCGGCCAGCGAGCGGAGCAGGTCGCCAGCGTGCCCGGCTTCGCCGGTGGCGCCCAGCTCGTCCAGTCCGGCATCGGTACCGCGTTCGCGGCCTACCAGCCTGGCTACACCTCCCTGCGGCTCTCGTACTCGCAGTGCTTCGGCAACGGCGAGGCCGACGTCTTCAACATCACCCCCACCCAGGCGCGGGCGGTGTTCTCCGGCCCCGGTGCCGGCAACAGCGGACCGGCGTTCATCGACGTGGAGGGCGGGGTCCCGAACGGCTTCGCCTCCCTCTGGGTCGCGCGCTCCGTGGCGTGGGAGTCGATCCCCCTCATTGACGACATCGGCGGGCTCTACCCGGTCGCGCTCCAGGCCTCGGCGGCGGCCTTCGGTCGCCGCTTCTCGCCGATCTTGCTGAACAGCAGCGGCGCGGGCGGGCTCCTGTTCAACCAGACCCCTGCGATCGAGGGTGCCTTCCTGTTCCAGTGGATCATCCACGACACCTCGCTCCAGGTCATCTCGACCTCCACGGCGACGGTGAACCAGTAGGCCAAAGGCGGACTGGCCGCAGCCCCCTCCGACGCGACCCGTGCGGGGCACATGGCCCGCGCGGGTCGCTCCCGTTTGGCATCCAGACGAGCACCCATGCTATTCAGTCCGGCCCTTCCCCTATAGTCGAACCGTCGTCCGCTCCCGAATGTGCCTGACCGGGCTCCCGCACAGGGGCCCTGCCCAGACCAGCCAAGAACCAAGCATGGCGCCTCTTCGACCCTGGGTGTTCGCTGCCCTCGCCTCCATCTTCGCGCCCCAGCTCACCGCGCAGTCGAAGGAGGAACACTACACCGAGCTCCGCTTCACCACCCGGGACGGCCTCCCGTCGAATTCCATCCGGGCCCTCGAGTTCGACGAGAGCGGCCAGCTCTGGGTGGGCACCTCCGCGGGCCTCTCGATGTTCGACGGCAACGAGTTCTCCCACGTCCCGATCAGCAACGGCGGCCCCGCGCTTGCCCACCGGGTCACCGCGCTCGAGTTCGATGACGATGACCTCTTGATCGGTACGCAGAGCGGCCTGCTATTCCGGTATCGGGACGACGTCTTCGAGCCACTCCCGTCGTCCCTCGGAATGGCGATCCATCGAATCGAAGTGCTCGACGATGGGGCCATCGTGACGGCAGGCCAACAACTCGCCGTCCTCCGGGACGGCCGCGCTGAGGTCCTCGGGACCGCCCCTCGCCAAGGCACAGTCGGCCTTGAGTGGAACAGGGGGGCCCTCTATGCCGCCGGCGCATGGGGCCTGTGGAAGCTGAGCACGGAGGGCGTTCAGCAGCTTGACGACCGTGTCTATCGGTCGCTGTTGCCCGCACCGCCCGACGCACTCCTCGCGGTTCACGGTGGCGGGATGGTCTCGGTGGATGACCTGGCGCCCCGCACGGACTTCAAGGCTCCGGACATCTACGCGACCCTGCGTGTCAATGAGCGGATGACGATGCTGGCCTGTTCAAACTCGACGCAGCTCGTCTTCTCTCGTGGTGCCCCCTCGGGGCCCCTGATGCTGCTGGAGGACGACACCGCAAAGCGCCCCCGCGCCTTCGCGGTTCGAGGTCGGGGCTCCTGGATCGGGACAGATCGCGACGGTCTCCTCTACATCGAGAGGACACCCGCATTTCATCTTGTCCGCGCGGTGAATGCCCCCCCTCTCTACGCGAGCGGGATCTACCAGCTCAGCGACAACTCGGCGCTCATCCAACCGACGGCCCAAGCCGCGCCCGTCATCTACGAGCAGACCGACCCCCGGGCCGTCGCGACCTTGACGGACCTCTCCTTCGACGGCGTGGATTCGACCCGGATTCTGGGATGTACAAGTCTGCAGGGTGGTCAGAGCTGGCTCGCAACCGCCCTGGGGGTCCTCCGGCTTGAGGCTGACACCATCTATCCGACGAAGAGCACCGGGGACCGCGTGCAGGCTATCGTCGAGTCCGACACCGGAGAGGTCTGGGCGGCAGCGCCCGGGGCGATCTTCCAGGTCCTTGCAGACGGAGGACGCGGGCGCTCCCTCCCAGGGCCGGATCCCGCTCCCTCCATGCTCGCCGCCCGCGGCGGGACGCTCTTCTACGCGGTCACCGGCGGACTCTATCGGCTGGATACGGCCACCGAAGGCGCAGAGCCGACCCGGGTCCTTGAGCTAGCCAGTGCCGTGGAGCCGCGGTACCTGACGATCGGCCCAGAGGGCGACCTGTGGCTCTCAACGTACGGTGACGGGTTGCTCCGCTGGAGCGAGGACGAGTCGGTGGTGGATCAGTACTCCGTGACGTCGGGGCTACGCTGCAACTACCTGGGCTGGGTCGGCTTCATGACGGACAGGGAGACCGGGGCGCAGGCGCTCCTCGCCAACTCCAACCAGGGGCTCATGCGTGTCCCGCTTCCAGAGCTCAAGGCTGGCCTCGACACGGTTGGGGACCTGACCCAGGGCCTGACTTCGAAGGAGAGCAATGGCGCAGCCGGAGCCCACCTCGAGTGCGGTACGGTCCTGCTCCCCACGCTCGATGGGCTCATGGGGTACAGCCTCCAGCAGTCGACCTACTCGATCGAACCGCCTCGGACGTTGATCGACTCCATTATCGTGAATGGCGAGTACATGGACACAGCCGACGAGTTCGCCCTGGCGAAGGTCTTCGGCTCCGCCGACGTCGACATTGGCTTCGGAGCCGTTGCCATGCCCAGTACTGCCGAGGCCACCTTCTCCTATCGGTTGATCGAAGCCGAGGCCGACGACCCAGCAGAGGTCACCTGGATAGACAGCTACTCCGCAAAGTCCGTCCAGTACTTCAACCTCCCTCCCGGCGCCTACACCTTCCAGGTCCGCTCAAGGCTCCGTGACAGTAACTGGTCCGAACCCACCTCCGTCGAAGTCGCCCGCGTCCTCCCCCATCTCTACCAGCGCCCGCAGGTTCAGATTGCTCTGCTCGCCGTCCTCTTGATGCTGGTCGTGTACAGCTTCGTTCGCTTCATCCGCGCCGAGGGGGCCACGCAGCAGCTCTCTTCCGAGGTGGCGGAGTCGAAGACCCTCGCGGCCGAGGCCGCCCAGCGGGAGGCCCGCTACGCACGCTTGCTCGACTCCTCCCACGACGGGATCGTGCTCATCGAAGCCGACGGACAGATCTCCTTCGCCAACGAGGCGATGACCAGGAGCTTCGGGTTCGAACGTGACGAGCTCCTTGAGAGGGACGCCTCCTGGCTCGGGATTCCAGACGTGGTCTCGATCCTCGCTGGAGTTGACGGGGCCACGAAGGCGGGCGACGCTGGGCCGCTCCTCTCTCGAAACGTCCAGGTCGTCGACAAGTTCTCCATCCCCCACGAGTCGGACCTGATCGCCGCCCGGACCGAGCTGGACGGCAAGGAGTGCCTCCTCGTGGTCATCCGCGACCTGACCGCGGACATCCGCTTGCGCGATCGCCTCGATACGAGCGAGCGGCGCTTCCAGGCCCTCTTCCAGGGCGCGCCGGCAGCCCTCATCACCTTCTCCAATGACCTCCGGATCATCGACTCGAACCGTCGCGCCGAGGCCCTCTTGGGGCTGGGGAACACGCTCGCGGACGAGCTCACAGACGCCTTCGGCGATGAGGCCTCCCGCCTTCGCTTCCGCGAGCAGGTGGACAAGACGACCAGGACGAGGTCCGAGACCCAGGCGATCCACGAGGCGATTGGTCGCGATGGGGTCAAGCTCCCGATCAACTGGACGATCTCCCCACTATCAACAGACATGGGGAAGGTGACCGTACTCATGGCCGTGGCCAAGGACCTCCGCGAGGAAGAGCACGCCGAGGCTCGATTGAAGGAGCTTCAACGGCGTCTGGCGATGGCCGAGGAGTCAGAGCGAAGCCGGATCGCGCGTGAGATCCACGACGACCTCTCCCAGAGGCTGGCCGCGACCTCCATGAACACCGCGACGATCCGCGCGCGCCTCCCAGAAGGGGTGGGCACTGAGGTTCCCTCGTTGCTCACCGGCCTGCACGACGACCTGGAGAGGCTCATGGCCGACATCCACGCGCTCTCACGCCAGCTCCACCCGACGGTCCTCGATGACCTGGGGCTCTCGAAGGCCATCGGCTCGGAGTGTGACCGCCAGGACAGCCTCACGGACGCCAGAATCGCCTTCCTGGGACCGGAGCTCAACCTGAAGCTGCCCTCCGACATCGGCCTCGCCTTCTTCCGGATCACACAGGAGTCGATCCGGAACGCAATCAAACATGCGAACCCGAGCAGCGTCGAGGTCCAACTTGATCAGGTCGGCTCCCGGCTCCGCCTCTCCGTCGTCGACGACGGGGACGGCTTCGAGATGAAGGATGGACGAGATGACTCCTCCGCAGGGCTCGGCCTGGTCAGCATGCAAGAGCGCGCACGCCTCATGGGCGCGGACTTCAAAATGACCTCCGCGCCAGGGAGCGGCACGCAGATCACCGTGGAGGTCTCGCTGGAGTCACCATCGAACTCCCCCACAGGTCCCTGATGCACGGCCGGGCGACGGACTCGCGCTGGCTCCCGGAGGGCGGCCCCCTCCTCCTCGATGGCGCCGCTGGTACGGGCCTCCTCGCGAGGATCGGAGAGAGCGCCTCCGGATCCGGGGTCGAGCGATTGAACCTGGACGACCCTGTGATGGTGCGAGCCCTCCATCGGGAGCACCTCGCGGCCGGGGCCCAGGTCCTCAGGAGCAACACGTTCTGCTCGAGCGCCGGCGAGCTCTCACGGCGCGGTGTCCCGCACCGGGCTGAGGACGTCGCGAGGGCAGGGGCGGAGCTCCTTCGCGCCGCCGCGCGCGACCTGGGCGCCGAGCCGCTGTGCCTCGGGGTCATCGGTCCGGGCAGCGGCACCGGAGAGGCGAGCGGTGAGGCGGGTGCGGACCCTCGGAGGATCCGCGGGCTCCTGGACGGAGGTGTGGACGGTCTCCTCCTGGAGACCCTCCCCGGCATCCGTGCTGCACGGCGCATCGTCAAGGCCGTTCGAGACGAGGACGGGACCGTCCCGCTCCTCTCCACCTTCAGCCTCACAGAGGATGGCCGGTTGCCCGAGGGTGGCGACGTCGAGGACATCGCCCGCTTCGCGGCTGACTTCGAGGTCGACCTCGTCGGACTGAATTGCTCATTCGGTCCGGCGCCCATGGACGGACCCCTGAGTGCTCTGAGGGGCGCGTGGCGCGGTCCCCTCGGCGCGTGGCCGAACGCGGGGGTTCCCTCGCTCGAGGACGGAGGGTGGGCCTGGCCCGTGGACGCCGAGTGCATGGCCGCGTGGTGCTCGTCCGCCGCCAGGTCACAGGGCCTGCGGATCGTCGGTGGCTGCTGCGGAACCACAACGGAACACGTCGCGGCGATCGCCGCGGCCCTGGCTCAGTCCGGCGGCTCGACCCCTCCCTGATCCGTGGCTGAGATCCCGGCTCCGATGAGCAGGAGCCCCGCGCCGATCACCTCCGCCCAGCCGAAGGACTGGCCAAGGGCCACCCAGGCCAGCACCGCAGCGCCCGCAGGTTCGAGCAGCACGGTGAGGGAGACCACGTGGACGGGGAGGGATCGCGCCGCCCAGTTCATGGACCCATGTCCGACAAGGCCCGGCCCGAGCCCGAGCCAGAGGATCGCGAGGACCTCCACGCCCCCCGCCGTGGGCATCCAGAGGGGCGCCCCGGTCAGTGCGATCCAGGAGCCGATGGTGAGGGCCGCGATGGCATTCACCCAGGCGAGCAAGGTCGGCAACGGGAGCGCGTGCCCGACGCCGCGGTTGACGACCAGGTACGCCGCGCTGCAGGCGCCGGCGAGGATGGCGAGGCCGTCGCCCAGCAGGGTGGCCGTGCCAGCGTCGGAGCCGGTGAGGATCCCGGTCCCGGTCAACGCGACCCCCACCCCCACGACGAGCCGCCAGGAGACACGATCCCCCAGCAGCAGACCGAAGAGCCCGGCGAAGAGGGTCTGAAGACCGACGAGGACGGCTCCGTGGGCCACCGAGGTGAGCGTGAGGCTGAGGATCCAGAGCGAGAAGTGCGCGCCGAGCAGCACCCCGGACGCCCAGATGCGGACTCTGGTCCCTCGATCGACGCCGCCCAACCCGAGCCGCCCCCCCCGGATCACGGTGATCACGGCCCAGGCGAGGGCCGTGATGGCGACCCGGGAGGCCGCCACAGTGGCCGGAGGTGCGGGGGCTGCGATGACGATGACCACGGCTGCGCTCGAGAAGACGAGCCAGCTGATGAACAGGCTCGCCCCGAGCCGGCGGCGATGGGAGGCCTCACCCATCAAGGCCGCACCTCTCCCACCGAGATGCGCGCGCTGCTCTCGCGGGGGGCTGCTCGCCTGATCTCTACACCCATCACCTCAACGGCCCCGGGCGTCCCCTTCGATGAACTGAATCCCCTGGCGCGCGATCTCCGCCGCCTCACTCCGGGGCTCGAGGTCGATGACGTCGAGGAAGTGCTGATAGGCAGATGTCGGCCGCTGCATGTTCTTCAGCTGGACCAGCCCTGCCCCGAGGTGGGCGTCGGCCGCCATCAGGCCGGTCGGGTGAGCTGCGAGGACACGCCGGAAGGCGGAGAGCGCCGCGCGCGCGTCGCCGGTCTCGGAGAGCCACCGCCCGAGGACCAGGACCTCGCGCGGCGCCTCGCGGTCGAGGGCATGGTCATGGGGTCCGAAGAACGCCCGGGCGGCCTCGGCCATCTTCCCCGCCGCCACGAGCTCCCTGAAGGCCTCCTCTCGCTCTTGGATCGGCCGCGCTGGACGGGCGTCGCGGTACTCGCGCGGACGCGACTCCCGCTCTCGCCTGTCCACGAGGAACGCCGCCCCGAGCCCTGCGAAGAAGCCGCCGATGTGGGCCCCATAGGCGACGCCCGAGGGGCCCGCGCTCCCCTCGGCGAGGGCCGGGAGGATATTGCTCAGGATGATGTACCCCCCCAGCACCACGCGCGCCGGGATCCGGATCACCTGGGCGAAGACGAACAGGAGCACGAAGACGTTGACCACGTTCCGCGGGAACAGCAGGAAGTAGAACCCCATCACCCCCGAGATCGCGCCGCTCGCTCCGACGAGGGGGACCTCCGAGCCCGGCGACATGGCCGCGAAGAAGAGCGTCGCCGCGGCGCCCGTTCCCAGGTAGGAGAGCAGGTATCCGCCACGCCCGAGCCGGTGCTCCACGTTGTCCCCGAAGATCCAGAGGAACAGCATGTTCCCGGCGAGGTGGAAGAACCCACCGTGCAGGAACATCGAGCTGAAGAGCGTCAAGATGGACGCGTGTGCGGGCTTGAACCCGTACTCGAAGACGAACAGGTCGTAGTGCGTCAGCCCGGGCGCCACGGCCCCGCGACCCAGGTCGCGGAGGAGCTCCTGCGCCGCCGGACTCGAGGGGTCCACCGGGCCCCCCAGCACCACGGCTGCGAAGAGGTAGACCGCGACGTTCACCGCAATCAGGGCCCAGGTGACCAGGGGTCGTCCCGGCGGATTGGGCGCGTCGCTGATGGGCAAGAACATCGGTCTCTCCGTGCACCAGCGCGCTCTGGACGCAACGTGGCCGACGAGATCATAGGCCCTCCACCCGCCGAGCACTCCCTCGCTGTCCACGGAGCGGCCCCGCTCGTCCAGATCGGTCGAGCGGGGCCGTGAAGCTGGGGCCGTGCCCCCTGGGGTCAGGAGACCCGGTTCTGGAGGCGCCGCCTCAGGGGCAGAAGGTCACGCCCAGACCATCGGTCAGGTTGAAGAGCGCACCGCCCCCGGCGAGGTCGCGATACAGGAACTGGAAGTTCCAGGTCTCCCCGACGGCCACCTGCCCGCTCGGGTTGGGCGGGGCAGTGTTGTCGAAGGGCAGCGAGGCGGTCCCGAAGAAGTTGGCGGAGGTGACGCCGAGTCGAATCACGGATCCGAGGCAGAGCGTTCCGTTCCCCACCGGGACGGAGGCGCGGTCAGGCGCGTAGGCGAAGATGCCGATGGTGCCGCCGGGGCAACCCGTGGCCACGAGCGTCAGGTCGTTGGCCCCAATGCTCGCGCTCCCGCCAGCCAGCATGACCGCCGAGAGGCCCGTGGAGTTGGGCGACGACGTGCAGTAGGACTCGAAGCCGCAGTTCGCCGGGCACAGCTCGAAGACCTCGAGGTCGTCGACGGCGGCCTCGACGATCGAGCCGCCTCCGAGGTCGGCTGCGATGAAGCGCAGGGTCACCGAGCCGGCATTCGACACGAGGTCGCTGACGCGGAACGTGGTGCGAGCCCAGCCGCCCGACTGCGGGTCGGGGCCGAGGGTCTCAACGTTCACCCAGGTGGCACCGCCGTCTCCAGAGACGTCGACCGTGAAGGTGTCGTCGGTGTTGCTACCGGCCGAGTTGTTGTACCAGCGCCAGTAGCCGATGTAGGGGTCCGAGGTGAGCGAGACGTCAATCGGCGGGGAGAGGAGCGTCGTGAAGCCGTTGTCCACGTCGTTCTCGCCGAGGGAGCCGCCGGGGCTGCCCTGGCCCGTGACGTAGCAAAGAGAGCCGCCGACCGTGTGGTCGTCCTCGGGCTGAGCCGCCGTACCGATCGGATCCACGAGCGTCCAAACGCCGGTGGTGGCCGTATCGCCGGGGACGCCAGCGGACCAACCGCTGGTGGTCTCGAGGTCGTCCAGCAGGACCACAGCCCGCTCAACCGCCTGGGCGGTGTAGGCAGCAGCGGCCCCGGACGTCGGGGCGAGGGCCGTATCGCCGCTCACCAGGGGGAACTCGAAGTAGTAGCTGACCTCCGACGGGCAAGCCGCCGAGGGGAACGTGGCGCGGAAGGTGTCGTTGCCGAGGTAGGGCAGCGGCTGCGACACGAAGCCTGCGCCGGTGTCGAACCAGACCAGGGCCGCCGCGGTGTCCGGGGCGTCCGTCCCGGGGGTCACGATCACGTCGAGCTCGTCGCCGCCGGCCGGGCTCACCTCTTCGGGGCGAGCCACGGGGAAGGAGATGCCCACCGAGGTGGCGGGGGTCATCTGCATGGCGAGGTCGGAGTTGATCCGTCCGTGGCCGAAGAGGTCATCGATCCCGGCCGCGCCGAGGTCGTCGCAGGACATGCGGAGGACGTCCTCCACCTGCTGCGGAGTGAGGTTGGGGTTGCGCGACCAGATCAGTCCGCACAGTCCGGCGACCATGGGGCACGCGAAGCTCGTTCCGCTCACGTTGCTGTAGCCGCCGCTGTCGTTCGTGGTCCGGATCCCGGATCCCGGGGCGGTGAGGTCCACCAGGGGACCGCGGTTGGAGAAGGAGGCGAGCCCGTCCGAGGAGGTCGTGGCGCCGACGACGATGACGTCGTCGTCCCGGTTGCCGTTCATCACATCGGCGGAGTTCCCCGCGGCCCAGACCAGCAGCGCCCCGAGGCCCCGGACGTAGGTCCCGGTGGAGTTGACCGTTCCAGAGGTGACGCCGCTGTAGCTCACGCTCGAGACCTTGTCCCCGACCTCCGCCGAGGCGCGCGCGGCGCGGGTGAGGTCGGAGAGCGACGCGCCCCCGTTGGAGGAGTCGGTCACCCGCATGGTGCGGTGACCCAGGTTCCAGCCCACGCCGGAGACGCCGATTCCGTTGTCGCCGTTGGCCGCCGAGGTCCCCACGCAGAGGGTCCCGTGACCGTTGATGTCCGTGATCGGCCCCCCCTGGCTCTCCCAGGTATCGCTGGGCGCGTGGTAGCCCTCCTGGCGGTGCAGCTGCAGGTCGGCGTGGGAGAGCAAGATGCCCGTGTCGCAGATGGCGACGATGATCGCGGGGTCCCCGGTCTCCAGATCCCACGCCGCGCAGGAGGCCATGCGGTTCGACTGGTGGTGCCACTGCTGGTTGAACTGGCTGTCGTTCGGGCAGGCGATCGGGTAGACGGTCCAGTCCGGCTCCACGTACTGGAACGCGCCGGTGCCCAGGAGGTCGTTGGCCACGCTCGTCTCCGTGGAGCCCGAGGGGACAAGGAAGAGGTACTCGTCGGTGGCCGCGACGTACTCCTTCAGCTCATAGGCCTCCAGGGCGCGACGGGCGATCCGCTGCAGCTGACGGACCTCATCCGCCGTCTGCCCGCGCTCGGCCGCACCCGCGACCTGCAGGGGACGGGCGCAGAGGACGCCGGAGAACTCAAGCTGCCCCTCCACCTCCTGGAAGGTGACGAAGGCCTCTTGGCTCGAGGACTCCTGGGCGTGTGCGAGGGGCGCCGCGACGAGCACGGCGACGGGGATCAGGCTGGAGAGGAGCGTCATATGGAGAGAGATGGGCTGAACGGGGGGGGACCAGCTGTGGAGACGAACTGGACACAAGGAAGGTTCCCGCAATCCACGGACTGCGTCGACCGAAATCTGAGGCTCAGTCGGTGATGACGACGACGTCATCCAGAAACAGGACCTGTCCGCCGGAGGCAGAGGCCGTCAGGCGCACAGATTGTGCCCCCGCCGGGACGGAGAGGGTGGTCTGGACGCAGGCGTAGGCCGAGGAGGCCGCCACGGGCAGCGTGGTGGAGGCCAGGACCGCCTGCGAGGCGTCGAGGGCCTCGATCGAGAGGCTGGAAGCCCCGCTCCCGCTCGTCCGGAGCAGCGCGCTCAGCTCGCAGCTGGTGGCGCCGCTGGCGTCGACCGCCGCCATGATGGATGAGTCGTCGAGCCGCACCGCCGGTGCGGCGACTCCGCCCTCGGGGACGAGGCCGACGGCGCCGGTGACCTGCCAGTCGACCAACCCCTCGTCGAAGGACCCGTTGGTCAGGCGGTTCGGATCGGCGGCGGCCACCGCGATTTCGCCGTCGATGACCTCGAGGGTGTCCAGCTCCGGCGACCCGCCGCGCCTTCCGGAGCCGCTGGCCACGTAGATCCGCCCGTCCACCAGCCCGACTCCGCCGCTGTGTCGCCCGTCCACGAGGGAGGGAAGCGTCGTCCAGCGCTCGCTCACCACGTCCAGGGCCTCGCACTCATCGTGCGCGTCCTGCTGCGTGGGGCTCTCGCCACCGACCACCACGGCGTACCGCCCCATGGGCACGGCCAGCGCACCGGCTCGCTTGGTCGGGATGTCGCGGGCGATCGTCGACCACTGTCCCGAGCCGAAGTCATAGATGTCGACCTCGCCGATCGTGTTCCCGAACGGACCGGGCTGGGTGGTCGTCCGCCCGCCCGCGGCGACGAGCCGGTTCCCGATGAGCACGGTGCTGAAGTGATCGCGGGCGCGGGGCGCGTCGGGCAAGACCTGCCACGTCTGGGTCGACGGGTCGTACTCATCGAACCAGGCGCGGGCCCCGCCGTTGTGGCCCTGGTTGTTCCCACCGAGCAGATAGATCTTCCCGTTCCTCACGAAGGCCCCGTTCGAGCCACGACGGCGTGCGGCGGGGATGAGCGGGCCCTGCGTCCACTGATCGGTACGGGGATCCCAGGTCCACACGTTCGGGACGTTGGTCTCGTTCGGGTAGGAGCCCGTGAAGGCGCCGACGATGTACACGAGTCCGTCGAGCACGACGGGCTGGAAGTGGTTGATCTCGAAGGGCGGCAGGCCCATGGAGGTCCACTTCCCCGTGGTGGGGTCGAAGGCCTCGGTCGGCCGGTTGCCGCGCCCCCCCATCAGGTAGAGCCGGCCGTTCACGGTGGCCATCGCGGACTCATGGCGGCAGCTGAGCACCGACCCGTCCGTGGAGGGGAGCTCCTGCCACTGCGCGGGGGACGGGCGGCGGAGCCGGAGCATGCTCGCCACCGAGGGCACGCCGTCACCGTCGATGACGAACAGCATGTACGCACCCGGGGGCGCGATGTTCCCGCTGACGGGGCTCGTGAGGTCGAGGGAGGTGCCGCTCTGCGTGAAGGGGACCTCGATGCAGCGCTGGTCCGAGTTGATGCCGTGGGTCGCGCTGCCGAGCCTCACGAGGGTCACCCGGGAGATGGCGCTCGAGGCACCGAGCTGCACCGGGAAGGGCTCGCTGTAGGCCACCTCGTCTGGCGCCGAGACGATCTGAGGCCGCGCCGCGGGCAGCCCCGTGGTGGCGGAGAAGAGGTAGGGCGGGCGGAAGACCTCGGAGGTGAGGCTGCCGACTCCAGGGCTGGAGGCCCCGCCGCCAGTCCAGACCGTGGCGTCGGGCAGGAGGATCGACGTCGAGCGGTAGCCCCGGGGCACGCTGGAGGCCGCGCAGAACGTCCAGTCGCCGGTCACCGGGTCCCAGATCTCCGCGACCCGCACGGCCGTGGCGGTCGAGACGGCGTTGTGGCGGCGAGAGCCGCCGGTGATCAGCACCGTCCCGTCTGCGAGCACGGTGGCGTCGTGGTCCGCCCGCCGGAACATCATGTCTCCCGCGCTGGAGACCGCGGGGACAGGCCCGGAGACGTCGATCACCACCGCCGACCTCGCGGCATCCGGAATACTCGAGAACCGGTCCACACCGCCGAGCACCAGGATCCGGTCCGAGCCAAGGCTGGCCGCCGACCCCCAGAGGCGCTCCATGGACTCGCGCTGGCCCTGGAAGCTCCAGGACCCCGCGCCTTCGGTGTCGAAGACCCCGAGGTTCAGGTCCCACCCGGCGATCACCACATCCCCCGTCGGCCCGAGGTGGACGAAGGGGAAGAGGCCGTCGACGAACCCGATCCCCGCGTCGAGCCAGGAGCCCAGGTCGGCGCCGGGGAGCTCCGCCCAGGAGGTGCCGTCGAAGAGAGCGGGGACGGTGTTGATCGAGCCCGCATCGCCGCCACCGACCGCCAGGAACGAGCCGTCGCCGAGGGTCAGGCCGGCCGCGGCGTGCCGCGCCTGGCCGGGCGCGTCGGCGGGGATCCACGAGCGCGAGGTGGAGTCGAAGCGGCTGAGCTGGTCGGCGCCCACGGGCGCATTGCCCGCGACGCGGCCCTCGTAGCCGCCGAGGGCGATGAGCTCGCCGGTGGAGAGCCGTCCGAGCGCGGCGCCGAACACCTCCTCGCTCGGATGGTCCGCGGCGATGTGCGTCCCGGTGCTCGGGTCATACACGTCGGCCACCGTGGTGCCGTGCGGGTCGGAGGTCGGGAGCGTCCCCGGGCCGGTCTCGATGGCGCTCGAGAACGTGAGGAGCTCGCCCGTATCGAGCAGCGCGGCCTGGATCGGATCGAGGGGCCACGCGTCCGCCGCGAGCCACTCGCCGCGAATCGGACGCAACGCCGTCCCGTCCCCGGTCTGGAACCGGGGGGCAGAGAGGAACGCGTCGCCCCAGTTCGCGAGGTCATCCTGGGAGCCGTCTCCCCCATCGCGGACCACGAGGACGAGCTCTCGGACGCCCCTGAGGTTGACCCGTCCGGTGAACACCGGAGCATCCGCGCCGGTCAGGAGGCCCGAGCTGTAGAGCACGGCCCCGTCCCCATGAACCTCGAAGACCACGGAGCCAGCGTTCCCGACGGAGTCATCCACGCCGACCCAGCTGCTGAAGCCGAAGGCGCGGCGGTCCAGGTCGAAGCTGATGGCGCTCGTGGAGTGGCACCCGATGCCCTGGGCGTAGGTCTGGCCGCCGATGGTGAGGACACCGCCGTCCCCGGCTGCGGCGCCGCCATTGCTCTGGTCCAGCTCGACCGGGCCGAGCCCGTTCTGTGCCCACAGGGAGGGCACCGCGGAGAGGGGCAAGCCGGCCCTCACCGGGGCCCGCCCGGTCCGGACTCCAATGTTCGTGAAGCCGCTCCCGGATTGGGCCACGGCGGGCGCCAGGGCCAGGGCGCTCAGGAGGACGGTGTTCAGACTACGCATGAATGGGCAGCGCGGCCGGGCGGTCTCCGGGCCAGGGGCTGCGCCCCATTCGGGGACCCGGCGGCAGTCATCGCTGCCTGGGGCCCCTGAGAGGGGTGCTCAGCCTCATCTGGACGCGTGGAGCGGCCTCGCGGTTCCCCAAAAGGTACCCCGCTCCGTCCAGCAGGGTCCCGGCGCATCACTCCACGCCGTTTTCCTTGGCGAAGGCCCGGAGTCCGGGCTCCCCGATGAGGCGCTCGTACCGGTAGGGCTGCGACGGCGGCTGGGTCCGCTTGTAGCCCTCGAGCAGCGCCGGAGTGAACTCGGAGATCTGGAGCAGACGCTGGGCCGCGTCGTCCCGGAGCGCAGGGGTGTCACAGGCGACGATGATCCGGACCATGTCCTCGATCGCGTCCGTGGGGTTGTACTTCTTCGGGTACTTCACCCGGTCATAGACCACCGCCGCGTCAGCGAGCTTCTCGTCGTAGAACTCACGCTCGGCCGTGACCAGCTCCTGGCGAAGCTGCTCCGCCCCCGTCTTGTCCGGCCCGTCCGCGGTCGCGGCGAACTTGGCGATGGAGGCGAAGCCCCCCCGGAAGTCCTTCGGCTCGGCCGCGGTCATCCCCCACACGTCCCAGCGCACGTCCTCGAGCGTGTTGGCGCTGCCCGTCTCGGCCACCGGCTCGATCCGCTCCATCAGGCGACGAACGCGGTCCACGCTCGGGTGGGTCGGGAAGGCCTCGACGAACCAGCGCGCCCTCTTCATGAAGACCCGCGCGTGCGGTCGCTCGCCCTTGGGGTTCCACTTGCTCTCCGAGTACTTGATCAGGCGCACGTCGACCCAGGGGGTGATCTTCTGGTTCCGGACGGAATCGTCCAGCTCCCCCATCATCTCGTCCTTGTCCTGCTGGGCCTTCTCGACCATCAGGCGCTGCTGAGGAGTCAGCTCCTCGCCGGCGAGCTGGGTGAGGGTGGCGCGGGCACCGACGGGGTCGTCGATCCGCTCACGCTGGTAACGCCCCCAGGACGCGTTGAAGTCGAAGTTCTCACCGGCCAGCCCCTTGGAGGTCTGGTTGAGGAGGAGATAGCCCACCACGACCAAGGCCACCACCACGAGGCCCGCGCCCACGGACGCGGGGATCGCCGGCCCCTTGGACTGCTGCCGCCGCGAGGAGGACACGCGCCCGCCGCCGCTGCGGCCCTTGGAACGGCCCGAGGAGCCCCCGGAGGCGGCCGCCCGTCGAGGCGTTGCGCCCTTGGGCTTCGCAGGGCCCTCTCCCTCGTCGTACTCGATGGAGAGCTTGGCGCTCCCGATCGTGACGGCCTGGCCGTCCTTCATCAGGTAGGACCCAGAGACCGCCGCCCCCGCGGCCTTCGCGGGCATGACGCCCTTCGCGATCTTCAACGTGGCGCCATCCGGGCCCATCTCGATCACGCCGTGGCGCTCGGCGACGTCGTCCGAGCTCAGCCTGAGGGTCACCCCCTCCCCGCTCCCGAAGGTGAGCTTGCCGGAAGAGAGCTTGAACCTGCGGACCTCGCCGCCTTCATCGAGTGTGAGTCTCGCCATGGCCCCATTGAAGCCCGGGCGAGAACTCCCTGTCGAGGGTCAATCGGGCCAAGCTGCGATCCAGCCCGGGCCAGAGAGCTACGGCTCACGGCCTCGGGCTCAGCCCGCCAGGATCCTCGGAGACAGGTCGTCGGGCCCGATGGCCCCACTCGAGAGCGCCACCGCGCGGCGCAGCTCATTCTCCAACTCGCGAACGTTGCCTGGCCACGACCAACCCGCGAGGGCGGCCAGCCCCTCCTCGGTGATGGTGGCCTCTCGGCCCACCTCCTCGGCGATGGCGGGGAGGAGAGCCCGGGCAATCGCACGCACGTCCTCGCCCCGCTCCCGCAAGGGCGGCAGGTGCAACGTGACGACGTTGAGGCGGAACAGCAGGTCCTCCCGGAAGTCGCCGCTTGCCACGGCCGCCGGGAGGTCCCTGTGGGTCGCCGCGATGATCCGCACGTCCACCCTCCGGGTCGTGTTCGCCCCCACCGCGCGGACCTCTCCGTCCTGGAGAACGCGCAGCAGCTTGGCCTGCATCGAGAGGGGCATGTCACCGATCTCGTCCAGGAAGACGGTCCCCTTGTCCGCCGCCACGAAGTGCCCCGGCCGGTCCGCCACCGCCCCGGTGAAGGCTCCCTTCTTGTGCCCGAAGAGCTCGCTTTCGAGGAGGTTCTCGGAGATCGCGGCGCAGTTCTCGGCGAGGAAGGGCCCCCCGCTACGGGGGCTCGCGTCGTGGAGCGCACGGGCCACAAGCTCCTTGCCCGTCCCGGTCTCCCCCTGGATCAGCACGGGGACGCCGGCGGCGGCCACCTTCTCGATCATCCCGTAGAGCTCCAGCATGGGCGGGCTGGACCCGACCATGCCGTAGCGCCCCGAGACCTCGGCGGACGGGCTGCCCGAGGGAGCCACTGCCGCCGCCAGGGCGCGCCTGGCGTGCGCCGCGAGCGGCGCCACCAGCCCGCGCTCCTTCGCTCCTTCAAGGACGCGATCGAAGGCCTGCCGCAGGTCCTCAGGCAGGGGCTCAGGCAGGGGCGCGACCCCATCGACGTCGGGCGGGATCATGCTTCCAGCCGCTCGAGGGAGGCGTACTGCAGGAGCAGCTGCTTCCGGCCCGCGGAGTTGAAGACGACGGTGGCGCGCGCGTTGATGCCCGCGCCCGCGAGGGCCTCGATTCGCCCGCGCCCGAAGTGCGGGTGCTGGACCAGCTCCCCGACGGTCAGCCCGGCGCCGCTCCCTTCGGAGGGTTCGAACGCGCCCAGCGCGTCCTCCTCCCGCTCCTCGGGGCCGACGCCCGCCACGTCCCCCTCAGGCAGCTCGCGCAGGTAGCGAGAGGGGAGGGTCGGCCGACCGCCGCCGTAGAAGCTGCGGAAGGTCGTGTGGGTGATGAGGAGGCGCTTCATGGCCCGCGTGATCCCCACATAGAAGAGCCGCCGCTCCTCCTCGATGGCCGTGTCCGGCTCCTGCGCCTCGTCCACCGCCCGCTCGTGGGGCAGCAGCTCGTCCTCTGCCCCGGCGATCACGACGAAGGGGAACTCCAGCCCCTTGCATGCGTGGAGGGTCATGAGCTTGACGCGGTCCTCATCCCCCTCGTAGGCGTCGGTGTCCGCCACGAGCGCCACCTCCTCGAGCATCCCGCGCAGCTTTCCGTCGGGCTGTCGCGAGTCATAGTCCGCCGCGAAAGCGCGGAGCTCCTCCACGTTGGCGGCGCGGTCCACGGTGGACGTCCCGTCGTCGAGCTCCGCCATCCAGCGGTCCACGTCGATGGCCTCGAGGACCACGTCCAGCGCCACCGCCGCGTCCAGCTCACGGGCCGGCGCGAGCTCCTCCATCAGCTCCGCGAAGGCAGCGAGCCCCTTCTTCGCCCGGCCGCGGATGGCCTCGAGCGCGAGGGGATCCTGGAGGGCGGCCGAGAGAGAGAGCCCCCGTTCGGCGGCGAAGGACGCGAGCCTTGCGAGGCTCGTGTCCCCCACTCCGCGGGAGGGCGTGTTCACGACGCGGACGAAGGCGACATCGTCCGCAGGATTGAGGGCGAGGCGCAGGTAGGCGACGACGTCCTTGATCTCCTTGCGCTGGTAGAACTCCAGCCCGGCGACCACCTGGTAGGGCACGGAGTCGTACCGGAGCGCGGTCTCGATCGCTCGCTGCAAGAAGCCCGCCCGGTAGAGCACGGCGCAGTCCCCGTAGCGGCCGCCCCGCGCCACGTGAGAGCGCACCTGCGCGGCGATCTCCCTCGCCTCGTCGTTCTCATCGCCGCACTCGATGACGGCGATCTGCTCCCCTTGCTCTCCCTCCGTGAAGAGGTCCTTCTCCTTGCGCGCCTGGTTGTTCGCGATCACGACGTTGGCCGCGTCCAGGATGCGCGCCGTGCTGCGGTAGTTCTGCTCGAGGCGGACGACCTTGGCGCTCGGGAAGTCCTGCTCGAAGTCGAGGATGTTGCGGATGTCGGCGCCGCGCCAGGCGTAGATCGACTGATCCGGATCGCCGCAGACCGTCAGGTTCTGGTGGAACGAGGCGAAGTGCCGGACGAGCAGGTACTGCACCCGGTTGGTGTCCTGGTACTCATCCACGAGCACGTGCCGGAAGCGGCGGGCGTAGCCGTCGCGAACCCCGGGGTGGTTGTCGAACAGGTCGAGGACCTTGAGCAAGAGGTCATCGAAGTCGAGGGCGTTCTGCTGCTGCATCCGCTCCCGGTACTTCTTTTCCACGGCGTGATAGACGTCCTCGTCCATGCTCCCGTCGGAGAGCTGGAGCCCGTCCTCGCGCCCACGGTTGTTCTTGCGCGACGAGATCCAGCCGCCGATAACAGGGGCCCGGAAGCGCTTGGGGTCGTATCCCAGCTCCTTGACGATCGACTTGATGAGCCCGTTCCTGTCGGCGGTGTCGTGGATCGAGAAGTCGCGCGTGTACCCATCGAGCGCGTCGATCTCCCGACGGAGGATTCGCGCGCACATGGAGTGGAAGGTGCCGATCCAGGGCGCGCCGCCGTCCCCCGCAGGCACGAGCCGCTCCACCCGCTCGCGCATCTCCTTTGCAGCCTTGTTGGTGAAGGTGATCGCAAGGATCTCCCAAGGGGCCACTCCTCGGTTCAGGATCAGGTTCGCGATGCGGGTCGTCACGACCCGCGTCTTCCCCGAGCCCGGCCCCGCCACGATCAGGAGGGGTCCGTCACCGTTGAGGACGGCCTCCCGCTGCTGCGGGTTCAAGCCCTCGGTGAGGGTCTCATCGCTCTGCTCCGCCGCTTCGGCGAGCGAGTCCTTCACGTCCAACCAATCCATCTCGGCGGCGAGTCTACCCGCCGCGCCAGCGCACGCGGCAGGCAGCCCGTCAGCTTCGGTCGGGATCACGGATGACCATGAGCCGCAGCTCGGTCATCTCCTCCACCGCGTTCGCCGGCCCCTCGCGGCCGAGGCCGGAGTCCTTGACCCCGCCATAGGGCATGACGTCTGCCCGCCATGAGGGCACGTCCCCGACGATCACCGCCCCCACCTCGAGCTCGTCCCAGGCCCTGTGTGCCCGGTGAATGTCGCGCGTGAACACCCCCGCCTGGAGCCCGAAGCGCGTCCGATTGGCTTCGACGAGCGCCGCGTCGAAGTCGCGCACGCGGACCAGGCAGACCACGGGTCCGAAGACCTCCTCGTCCAGCACCGCCTCGCCGGCGGGGACGCCCTCGAGGAGGGTCGGGGGGACCACGGCGCCCTCCCTGGAACCGCCAACGAGGCGCGTCGCCCCCGAGGAGCACGCCGCCGCCACCCAGGAGTCCACCCGGACCGCGTCGGCCTCGGAGATCAGGGGCCCGACGGTCACGGACTCCAGCGACGGGTCTCCGTGAGCCACGGCTTCGACCTCTGCGACCAGGCGCTCCTTGAAGGCCTCGTAGACCTCCTCCACGACGATGACCCGCTGGACGCTGATGCAGCTCTGTCCTGCCTGGTAGTAGCCGCCGAAGGCGACGCGGCGCGCCGCGTCGAGGAGGTCCGCGGTCTCATCCACGATGGCCGCGGCGTTCCCGCCAAGCTCCAACGTGACGCGCTTCTTCCCCGCTCGCCGCCTCAACATCCACCCCACCTCATCCGAGCCGGTGAAGGACAGCTTGGCCACGCGGTCGTCGGTCGCGATCGCCTCCGCGTCCGCGCCCCGGGCAGGGAGCACGGAGAAGGCGCCTTCGGGGAGGCCGCAGCCGGCGAGGACCTCGCCCAGGATCAGGGCGCTGATGGGCGTCGAGCTCGCGGGCTTCAGCACGAAGGGGCATCCCGCGGCGATGGCAGGCGCCACCTTGTGGGCCACGAGGTTGAGCGGGAAGTTGAACGGAGTGATGAAGCCACATACCCCCACCGGGACCCGCATGTGGCTGCCGCGGTACCCCTCATTGGCGGGACTCGAGGAGAGCGGGAGGAGCCCCCCGGGCGCCTCCATCGCCACCCGAGCCGAGATCCGGATGGTCTCCAGCGCCCGGTCCACCTCGCCGGTGGCGAAGCGGACAGGCTTCCCTGCCTCGCGGACCAGTGTGCTGACCAGCTCGCTATGTCGGGCTCTGATCCCCTCTCCCAGCCGCTCGAGGATGGCGGCCCGCTGGTGCCCCGCGAGGGCCCGCATGGCGCCGCGGCTCGCGCTGGCGAGCCCGATGGCCTCGCGGACCATCTCTGGCGAGGCGAGAGAGACCTCGTGGAAGACCTCCCCGGTGAACTTGTCCTCCACCGGAAGGGGATCCGAGCCGCTTCGGGCAACGCTGGCGAGGAAGAGGGGTCTCATGGTGCGCCCCCCTGGCGAGGAGAGGCCACCCGATCATAGGCGCAACCAGGAGCCATGCCGCTCCGGGGGCCTCGCCCCGACCCCCACGGGGACCCTGATTCAATCAACCCGCGCACCGGCCAAGAAAGAACTCCTCGGTCCGCTAAAGCGAACCGAGGAGCTAGGCTTGGCACCATGGAGACGGGTCGCCTGCCAAGAAAAACCCGAGGCGCCTTGCCTGGACGCGATTGACGGGTCGATCGACCCTGGAAGTTAAGGGTCGGTAACTTGCCACCCCAACTCAACCCCAAACGCTAGTATTTTTACCGTGAACTTCGGGGAGGCACCAGTAAGACTCCCCTCTCCTGCGTCCCCCTCCCGATCGAGGACGCTTGGCTGAGAGTCGCCCTGCGGCGCGCTTAGACTGGATGGATGGAGATGGCCCCCAGACGGCTGCTCGGTCCGTCTGCCCGGGTCCAGACGACGCTAGGCGATGACGTTGCGCGGTCCCTCGTCGAGTGCTCCCGGGCTGAGAATGCCCCTTTCCACGGGCCCAGGGCGGTCCTTCAGGGTTCCGAGGTGGTCGTGGAGGGTGGCCCGCTGGCCGGGAGGGCCACCATTCGCCATGGGCTCCGGCGCTGGCTCCTCCTCGCTCCATCCCCATGCGAGGCGGAGTCGCGCAACCTCACATGGATGAGGAAGCGGCTCTTCCACGTCCCGGAGCCCCTGGGCGCCGTCACCCTCTCCCGCCTCGGCTTCCCCACCCGAGAGCTGCTGGTCACCCGACCGGTGAAGGGGGCTCGCCCCTTCGTGGAGGCCATCGCGGACGCCTCGCCCGGCCGGCGCAGGGAGCTCTTCACCGAGTTCGGGCGGGAGGTTGGCCGAATGCACTCGCTGCGTTTCCTGCACGGGGACCTCGTTCCGGACCACGTGCTCGTGACTCCCCCATGCGAGGACCCCGGCCCGGGCCACGGCCGATCCCTGGTCTGGCTCGCGACGAGGCGCGGTGGTCCCACGGCCTGGCGCCGCGGCCACCTGAGGCGAGTGGCGGACGACCTCGGCGCCTGGTTCGGTCGCGCCGCGGACTGGATGGCGCCCTCCGACGTCGACGCGCTCCTGCTCGCCTACGTGGCCTCGCGCGCCTGCCATGGACGGCCGGTGACGGGCCTTGGGCGGCTCGTGGCCTCGATCCAGCGCTCGCGGCGCCGTGAGATGGCGCGGCTCGAGGCCCGCCCCGATTTCGTCCGCGGGCGAGCGATCCCCATCGCGGGCTGGGATCCCGATGTGGGGCGGCTCCGGAGCCTCATGGAGCGCGAGGCCAGCACCTCTCCACGAGCCGTTGTTTCCCCGCCTCCGGTGGTCTAATAGACTCTCAACGGATGCCGATTCACGACTTCGACTGCGCCAGCTGCGGACATGTCTTCGAGGAGTTGATCCTCGGTGACGAGGCCCCCGAGTGCCCCAAGTGTTCGAGCGTGGAGGTCAGCAAGCGGATCTCCTCGTTCAGCATCGGGACGCCCGCCTACCTCCGATCCAGCGTGCCCATGCCCGAGAGCCCGGCGAGCGGCTTCGCCGCCGGATCCTGCGACGATGCCGGCGGACCCGGGACCTGCTCGTCGCACTGAGCGCCTCGCGGCGCTCGCGGTGCTCCTCTGCGCGGGATGCGGACCTGGAGCGTCCGTGGAGGACCGCGACCCCAGCGGGGTTGCCCGGGACGAACCCAAGGGGCGAAGCGCACGCGCGCCGGACCCGCTGACCGAGCTCGCCGCGCTCGGGTACTCCGGCTGGGACGAGGGGAGGGCCGCGCCTCCTCCGGTGACCGCGGCCGAGGAAGCGTCTCCCTGGCCGCGAGCCTTCGCGGACGACCGGAACGGAGTCACCGTGATCTCTGTCGAGGGCGAGGTCCTTCGGGTGCACCGTGTCCCCGGTCGCAGCAAGGTGGAGTTCGCGCGGTTCCTGCCCGGCGGTCGCATCGCCTGTGTCTCGGTGGATGAGGGCCTCACCCTGCTCGCCCCCGATGGGGAGGTCCTCTGGGCCGTGGATCTCCCCTGTCACCATGAGGTCGCGCTGGTTCCGGAGGGGCGGGACGAGGGGAGCCGGCGGCTCGCAGTCGCCGTCCATCACGAGGCGTCCCACCGCGGACGCCGCGTGCGGTTCGATGAGGTGATGTTCCTCGAGGAGTCGTCCGGCGCGCCGGCGGTGGACCTCGGGACGTGGAGCACCTGGGAACAGATGGGCCCCCTCAAGGAGCGGGCTGCTGCCGCCCACCCGCTCGATACGTCCGCGAAGAACCCGGGCGCGGACCCCACGGTCTACGACTACTTCCACCTCAACTCCATCGCATTCAGCGGGCCGCGCTCCATGCTCGTCTGCCTACGGAACGTGGACCTCGTGGTGGAGGTCGACCTCCCGAGCGGCGCCCTCGGCCGATCGTTCGGCCCCGGGACCCTCGACTGGCCCCACGCCCCCACCCCCGTGAACGGTGGCGAGCGGTGGCTGATCTTCGATAACGGCAAGCACCGGGGCTGGTCGCGGGTCATCGAGGTCGACCCCGAACAGGGCGAGATAGCGTGGTCCTACCCCCCCGACGGCGCGAGGACCCTGTTCAGCGAGGTTCGAGGGTTCGCCCAGCGCCTCCCGGGCGGGACGACGCTGATCACCGAGTCCGAGCGGGGCCATGTGCTGGAGGTGAACCGCGCCGGGGATCTGCTCTGGGAGTACTGGAACCCCGAGGTGCGCCGGACCGGGGACGGCCGCGAGGCCCGGCGCCGGATCTACCGTATGACGGCTGTCCCGCCCTCGGACGTGGGCCCCTAGGAGCAAGTTGGTAGCCTCCGCGGCATGGACCAGTCCAAGCGCGACTTCATCGACTTCATGTGCTCCGCCGAGGTGTTGACCTTCGGGGACTTCGTCACGAAGAGCGGGCGCCGCACGCCCTACTTCGTGAACACCGGCCGCTACACCACAGGAGGCCAGATGGAGGCCCTGGGGGCGGCCTACGCGCGCTCCATCGTCGAGCGCTTCGGCGATGGCTTCGACGTGCTCTTCGGCCCCGCCTACAAGGGCATCCCCCTCGTGGTGGCGACGGCCTCCGCGCTGGCCCGGGAGCATGGGCGAGACGTCCCGCTCTGCTTCAACCGCAAGGAGGCCAAGGACCACGGGGAAGGGGGCGTCCTCGTGGGGCACCCACTGCGCGACGGGGACCGGGTGCTGATCGTTGAGGACGTGACGACCGCGGGGACGTCAATCCGTGAGACCGTCCCCATCCTTCGGGCCGCGGCGGACATCGAGCTCGCGGGCCTGATCGTCAGCGTCGACCGCATGGAGCGGGGACCCGCCGGCGCCGAGTCCGCCCTGGCCGAGGTCGGCCGTGAGTTCCACATGCAGGTCGAGGCCATCGTCGACCTGGACGATGTGGTCGAGCACCTGCAGCCGGGCGGAGGCGCCGCCCACGAGATCGGTCCAGAGGACCTGGCGCGCATCGACGCCTACCGCGCGGAGTACGGCGTCCCCGGCCGTCTGGCTTCCGGGCCGGGTTGAGCCCCGAGGGCGAGCGGCCGCTCCGCGGGAGCCGCTTCCTCAGCCCATCGGGACGTCGACGCCGCGCTCGGTCGCGCAGGCCGCGGCCTCGTCGTAGCCGGCGTCCACGTGCCGGATGACCCCCATCCCGGGGTCCGCCGTGAGCACCCGCTCGAGGGCCGCCTCGGCCTCCGGCGTCCCGTCCGCCACAGTCACCTGACCGGCGTGCAGGCTGTAGCCCATCCCGACGCCGCCGCCGTGGTGGAAGCTGACCCAGCTCGCGCCGCAGGCGGTGTTCACCAGGGCGTTCAGGATCGCCCAGTCCGCGACCGCGTCGGTGCCGTCCTTCATGGCCTCGGTCTCTCGGTTCGGGGACGCCACCGAGCCGCAGTCCAGGTGGTCCCGGCCGATGACCACGGGCGCCTTGAGCTCGCCGCTGCGCACGGCGTCGTTGAAGGCCTTGCCCGCCTTGGCGCGGGCGCCGTAGCCCAGCCAGCAGATGCGGGCGGGCAGCCCCTGGAACGCGACGCGCTCCCCGGCCATCTTGATCCAGCGCGCGAGCAGCTTGTCCTCGGGGAAGAGTTCCAGGAGGATCCGATCCGTGACCGCGATGTCCTCGGGGTCCCCCGAGAGCGCGACCCAGCGGAACGGTCCCTTGCCCTCGCAGAACAGGGGCCGGATGTACTTCGGCACGAACCCCTCGAAGTCGAAGGCGTTCTCGAGCCCCGCCTCCTTCGCGAAGCCGCGGAGGTTGTTGCCATAGTCGAAGGTGTCGGCGCCCCGTGACTGCAGCTCGATCATCAGCTTGCAGTGCTCGACCATCGTCGCGAGCGAGCGACGCTCGTACTCCTCGGGGTCCGCTGCACGGAGCGCGTCCGCCTCGTCCAGGGATACGCCGTCGGGGACGTAGCCGTTCAGCGGATCATGGGCGCTCGTCTGATCGGTGAGCACGTCGGGCGTCACGTCCCGCTCGATGAGCCGGCGCAGCAGCTGCACGGCGTTGCAGGGCACGCCGATGGACTTGGCGACCCCGGCCTCCTTCCACTCCAGCGCCTGGTCGATGGCCTCGTCGAGGTCGTCGATCCGGACGTCCACGTAGCGGGTCCGCAGCCGGAAGTCAATGTGGGCAGGGTCCACGTCGGCGGCGATGCAGGTCGCCTCGTTCATGGTCGCGGCCAGGGGCTGGGCGCCCCCCATGCCGCCGAGCCCGCCGGTCACCACGAGCTTCTTCGCCAGGGTCCCGCCGAAGTGCCGGTTCGCCGAGGCCGCGAAGGTCTCGTACGTGCCCTGGAGGATCCCCTGGGTCCCGATGTAGATCCAGGAGCCGGCCGTCATCTGGCCATACATCATCTTCCCCGCCTCCTCGAGCTTGCGGAAGTGGTCCCAGTTGGCCCAGTTCCCCACCAGGTTCGAGTTGGCGATCAGCACCCGCGGCGCGCCGGCGTGGGTGCGGAACACGCCGACCGGCTTGCCCGACTGCACGAGCAGCGTCTCGTCCGGCTCCAGGCGCTGGAGGGTGCGGATGATCCCCTGGAAGCACTCCCAGTTCCGGGCCGCCTTGCCCGTGCCGCCATAGACCACGAGCTCCTCGGGGATCTCGGCCACCTCCGGGTCGAGGTTGTTCATCAGCATCCTCATGGCCGCCTCGGCGCCCCAGCTCTTGCACGTCCGCTCCGCGCCGCGGGGGGCGCGCTGGGGACCGGTGGGGATGTCGACAGAGGCCTGAGAGGGGGTATCGAGGGTCATGGTGGGGCCAATGTAGCCCCCACCAGTGGCCAGAGAAGCCGTCAGCGACGGGGAATGGGGCATTCCACAAATCGGGCCGCGCGGGAGATTTTGGAGGTCGAGGGGTGACTTCTTGACGTTTCGTCAAAAAATGACCGCGTGGAGTTGAGCCCCAAGCAACAGGAGATCCGAGACCGGGAGGAGCGGCTCCTCGACGTCGCCCAGGTCATGCTCCTGGAGCGCGGCTATGAGGACCTCCGGATGGACCGCATCGCCGAGGTCGTCGGGGTCTCCAAGGGGACCGTCTACCAGCACTTCGGGAGCCGTGACGACCTGCTCGCCGCTGTCGCCGCCCGCAGCGCGGCGACCAGGGCGGCCCTGTTCGAGCGCGCGGCCCGGTTCGAGGGGTCCTCACGGGAGCGCATGGCCGCCGTCGAGGCTGCCGCGGAGGTCTTCTTCGCGCTCTTCCCCCACCACGAGCAGGCCGAGCGCCTCGTGCGCGCCGCCCACCTCTCCCCGAAGATCAGCCCGGAGCGAGTCGCCGCGCTGGAGACCTGCACCCAGCGCTGCTTCGAGGTCGCCACCCGGATCGCGGCCGAGGCCGCGGCATCCGGCGACCTGCCCCTGCGCGAAGGACAGTCGGTGGGGCAGCTCTGCGTCGGCCTGTGGAACCTCTACCAGGGCGCGTTCCTGATGCGTGATCTGGAGAAGTTCATGTCAGACCCCTCCGTGGACGACGCCCTCGGCACCCTCCAGCGCAACGCGCGGGTCTTCCTCGACGGGTTCGGCTGGCGGCCCCTCTCCACCGAGCTCGATTACAGCGAGGCTCGCGAGCGGGCCTTGAACGAGCTGTTCGCGAACGAGGCGCAAGCGGCTGGCCTCCTGTGAGCCCGCGCCCCCCCCCACCCCATGAAGAAGATCATCCCCACCCTGGTCGGGCTCGCGACCATCTGCGCCGTCGGCTTCGGCCTGAGCCGCCTCGTGTCGACGCGGACGGAGCTGGCCATGGAGCGCCTCGGTGAGACCGACGAGCCTCGCATCCTGCCGGTGGAGGCCGCGCCCCTGCGCTACCAGGAGTCGTTCACGGCCTCCCGGCGCTTCACGGGGACCGTGTCGGCGCGGCGCCGCGCCGAGCTCTCCTTCGAGGGGACGGGCCGGGTGGCCTCGATCCTGGTGGACGACGGCGATGGGGTCCTCGAAGGCGCGCCGCTCGCCCAGCTGGACGTCCGCCAGCTGAGGGCTCGCCGCGCCGAGGTGGAGGCCCGCAGGGTTCGGCTCGAGGCCCAGCTCCAGGAGCTCGTGGCGGGCCCCCGCCCGGAGGTCATCGACGCGGCCGAGGCCAACGTCGAGGCGATCCTGGAGGAGCTCAACCTCGCAGCCCGCCTCCTCGAACGCCGGACCGAGCTCGCGGCGAAGGGCTCCATCAGCGCGGAGCAGCTGGACACCGCCCGCGCCGCGGTCAAGACCATCGAGGCCCGCCTCGCCGGCGCCCGAGCCGCCCTGCAAGAGCTCAACGAGGGCACCCGCGAGGAGACCATCGCCGCCCAGCGGGGCTCCCTGGTCGAGCTCGACGCGGGCCTCGCCGCGATGGACGTGCAGATCAGCAACATGACCCTCGTCGCGCCCTTCTCAGGCACGATCGAGGCCCGCCACCTGGACGAGGGCGCCGTGGTCTCCCAGCAGATGCCGCGCACGGCGTTCGTCCTCTCGGAGACCGCCGCCCTCGAGGCGCGCATCGGGCTCCCCGGCGCCCTCGTCCCCGGCCTCTGCCAGGACCCGAGCACCGCCACGTTGACCTTCAACGGCCAGCCCATCGGGGTGGCCAGCGCCCGCGCGCTCCCGGTCGTCGACAGCGGGACGCGCACCATCACCGTCGTCCTCTCCCTGTCCGAGGGGACCGCCCTGGTGCGGCCAGGCGACATCGTCACCCTCGAGGTGAGCGTGGAGCAGACCGAGCGCGGCGCTTGGCTGCCTATCGCCGCGCTCTCCGAGAGCCAGCGGGGACTCTGGAGCGTCTTCGTGGTGGAGCACACCGAGGGCGGCGCCCAGGTCGTACAGCGGGCCGAGCTCGAGGTCCTCCACGTGGAGTCCGACCGGGCCTTCGTCCGCGGCACCGTCGAGCCCGGCGCCGCGGTGGTCGTCTCGGGTGCGCACCGGCTGACCCCCGGCCAGACGGTCTCCACGACCACGGGGTCTAGCCCCCAGGCGGCGCGAGCGGCCGCGCCGGGGAACTGACCCGCCGCCCCATGCAGCTCACCAACCTGTTCTACCGGAGCCCCCGGCTCCTGGCGCTCACGCTGCTGCTCATCATCACGGCGGGTTCCGCCGCGCTGATGTCGCTCCCGCGCGCCGAGGACCCCACCCTCTCCCAGCGGAACGCCTCGGTCTTCACCGCCTTCCCTGGCGCGGACGCCGAGCGGGTCGAGGCCCTCGTCACGGAGGTCATCGAGGACACCCTCGCGGAGTTCGAGGAGATCAAGGAGATCAAGTCCACGTCCCGCGCGGGGCTCTCCACCATCGCCATCGAGCTGAACGACGACGAGTACGAGGTCGACGAGATCTGGGCGCGGATGCGGGATGACCTGGAGAGCGCACGGGCCAACCTGCCGCTGGCCGCGGGCGCCCCCGACCTCGTCGAGTTCGAGCTGGCGGCCTTCACCCTCATGGTCGGGCTGACCTGGACCGCCGACGTACCGGTGGAGCGCGCCATCCTCGGGCGACTCAGCGAGGAGGTCGCCGATCGGCTCCGCTCGGTACCGGGGACCAGCGACGTCGAGGTCCACGGCGAGCCCGATGAGGAGGTGCTCGTGGACCTGGACCCCGGCCGCGCCGCGGCCCTCGGCCTCGACGCGACGACCCTGGCCGCCGCCCTCCTGCGGCGGGACGCCAAGGTCGGCGCGGGCGAGGTCTCTGGCCGGGCCAACGAGCTCCAGGTGGAGGTCTCCGGGGAGTTCAAGTCGCTGGAGGAGATCCGGGACGTGATCGTCGACCGGGACCCGGCGGGGGGCTCGTTCGTGCGCCTCGGCGACATCGCGCGCGTGCGCAAGGCCGAGCGGCAGCCCAGGGCGACCGCGGCGCTCATCGACGGGCAGCCAGGGGTCGTCATCGCCGCGCGCATGGAGACCGGCCGCCGCGTGGACCTGTGGTCGAGGTCCGCCAGGGCCGCCGCGGAGGAGGCCATCTCGGCGCTGCCCTCGGGCGTCCGGGGAGAGGTCCTCTTCGACCAGGCCCACTACACCGAGGAGCGCCTGGGCAGCCTCGTCTTCAACTTCATCCTCGGCGCCGGCCTGGTGATGCTGGTGATCCTCTTCACCATGGGGTGGCGGTCGGCCCTCGTGGTCGGGACGGCGCTGCCGCTGACCACCTTCGTGGTGCTCCACGGCCTGCGGCTGTTGGACATCCCCCTGCACCAGATGTCCGTGACGGGGATGATCATCGCCCTGGGCCTCCTCATCGACAACGCGATCGTGGTGGTCGACGAGGTGCGCCATCGGCTCCTCGGGGGCGAGACCCGGGCGGGGGCGGTCTCCCACGCGGTTCAGCACCTCGCCGTCCCCCTGCTCGGCTCCACCGTCACCACCGCGCTCGCCTTCGCCCCCATCGCGCTCATGCCAGGGGGGGCCGGGGAGTTCGTGGGCCCGATCGCCATCAGCGTGGTCCTCGCGGTGACCACGTCCTTCCTGCTCGCCCTCTCTGTGACCCCGGCCCTCGCCGCTCACCTGGACCGGCTCGTCCCGAGCTCGGAGGGCGACGGGTTCCTCGCCCGCGGCGTCTACCTGCCCCGCGTGGACCGCGGCTACGGCAAGGCGCTCCGCTTCCTGCTCCGCCGGCCCGCCCTCGCCTTCGGAGTCTCGCTCCTCGCCCCGGTCCTCGGGTTCATCGCGGCGACCTCTCTGCCCGAGCAGTTCTTCCCCCCCGCTGATCGCGACCAGTTCAACGTGGAGCTGGAGCTCCACCGCAGCGCGTCCCTGGAGCTGACCGAGGAGGTCGCGCGCGCCGCCAGGGAGCTGATGCTCGCCCACCCGAGGGTCGAACGCGTCCAGCTCTTCCTCGGGGAGAGCGGGCCGAAGTACTACTACAACCTCGTCGAGAACCAGCGCGACGCCCCGTACTTCGCCCAGGCCATGGTGCAGCTGGACGGCCCGCGGGACTCGATGCAGGTGGTGCGCGAGATCCAGGAGCGGCTCGACCGCGGCCTCCCCCAGGCGCGCTTCCTCGCGCGCCAGATCGAGCAGGGTCCCCCCTTCGACGCGCCGGTGGAGCTGCACCTGTACGGGCCGGACCTCCCCCGCCTGCGGTCCATTGGCGAGGACCTCCGGCGGCTCCTCAGCGAGACCCCGGACGTGACCCACGCCAACTCAACGCTCCGTGGCGGCGCCCCGAAGCTCCGCCTCCAGCTGAGTGAGGAGGCGGCGAGCCTCGCCGGGACCGACAACATCGGGGTCGCGGCGGCGCTGGAGTCCACGCTCAACGGGGTGGTCGGCGGCTCGCTGATCGAGGCCAACGAGGAGCTCGACGTGCGCGTACGCCTCGCGCCGGGGACCTCTGATGGGGTGGCCCAGCTCGAGGACCTCGCGCTCCCGACCCGCGCCGGGTGGACCAACCTCGCCTCCCTCGGTGAGCTCGGCCTCGTGCCGGACACCTCGTCCATCGCCCACAGGAACCGGCGGCGGGTCGTCACGACCCAGGGTTTCCTGCGGGCCGGCACCCTCCCCAGCAGGGCCCTCGGGCGCTTCCTCGAGACCCCGGGCGTCGCGGACCGTGAGCTGCCGCCAGGGTTCGAGCTGGAGGTGGGCGGGGAGTCCGCGAAGCGGGACGAGGCGGTGGGCAACCTCGTGGGCTCGGCGGCGCTCCTGATGGTCCTGATGGCCGCCTCCCTGGTCCTGACCTTCAACTCCTTCCGGCTCGCGGCCCTGATCGGCGCCGTGGGCGTGTCGTCCATCGGCCTCGCGATGCTGGCCGTGGCGGTCTACGGAGCGCCGTTCGGCTTCATGACCATCGTCGGCGCCATGGGCCTGATCGGGATCGCCATCAACGACTCCATCGTGGTGCTGGCGGCGCTGCGAGAGAACCCCATGGCGCGCGCGGGTGACCTCGACGCGTCGGTTCGCGTCATCCGGCGTGCCTCCCGGCACGTCATCTCCACCTCGCTGACCACCATGGCGGGCTTCGCGCCGCTGATCCTCGCCGGGGGCGGCTTCTGGCCGCCGCTGGCCGTCGCCATCGCGGGCGGCGTGGCGGGCGCGACGCTCATCGCGGTGACCTTTGTCCCCGCAGCGCACCTCCTGATCGCCCGCAGCATGGTCCGGGCCGAGCTCCGCGCCGAGGCGCGCCGCGCCAGTCGCCGCGCCGCCTTCGCCGCGCGCACGGCGGCGTCCTGACGCTCAGGCGGCCTGGCGCGCCGGCAGGGGCGCGTGCTCCCCGAGGAGGAGCTCCCTGGCCCGGTCCGCAGGGACCGGAGGGCTGAAGAAGTAGCCCTGCACCTCGTTGCACTGGAGCACCTTCAGGAAGGCCAGCTGGCTCTCCGTCTCGACGCCCTCCGCCACGACCTTCAGGTTCATGCTGTGGCCCATCAGGATGATGGCCGTGGTGATCGCGGCGTCGTTCGGGTTGCCGGTGACGTCGCTGATGAACGTCCGGTCGATCTTCAGGGAGTTGACCGGGAAGCTCTTGAGGTAGGCGAGGGAGGAGTAGCCGGTCCCGAAGTCATCGATGGAGACGTGGACCCCCCGGCTCTGCAGTCGGCCGAGGATCGCCGCGGCCGCCTTCGGGTCGTCCATCAGGAGGCTCTCGGTCACCTCCAGCTCGAGGCCGTCCGGCGGGAGGCCCGAATCCTCGAGCGCGCTGGCCACGGTCTCCTCGAGGTTGGCGCTGCGGAACTGGATGCTCGAGAGGTTGACCGAGACCCGGATCGGCGCGATCCCCTGGGCCCGCCACTCGGCGTTCTGCCGGCAGGCCTCGCGGAGGACCCACTCGCCGATGGGCACGATCAGGCCCGTCTCCTCGGCGATCGGGATGAACTGGGCGGGCGAGACCAGTCCGAAGGTCGGGTGGTTCCAGCGCACGAGCGCCTCCATCCCGTTCATGGCCCGCGAGTCCATGTCGACCCGCGGCTGATAGAAGACGGTGATCTCGCCGTTGTGGAGCGCGCTGCGGAGGCTGGTCTCCAGCGCGAGGCGCTCGAAGGCCCAACGCCCCATGGACTCGGTGAAGAAGTTGATCTTGCTGGCCCCGTGTCCGCCGTTGCGGCTCGCGGCCGCCCGGGCGCGCTGGGTGATCTCCACGGGGTCGACGCCGTCGTCGGGCGAGCAGGAGATGCCCACCCGGCAATCCCCGCCGCGCTTGGAGACCAGGGAGCTCTGGAGCCGCTTGCCGAGCAGCGCGGCGTCGTGGACGTGGTGGATGGAGGGCACGCAGAAGACGACGGAGCCGTCGTCGAACTCGCTCAGGATCATTCGCGAGTGCGCGAAGGATGCCTCGCGGGCGTCCTCGAGCGCCTCGGACTGCTCCTGCACGGCCAGCTGTACGCTCGCGGCGAAGTCCGGAGCGCTGCCCCCCTCTTCCCGCACGCAGAAGATCACCAGGGGACGCTCGCGTTCCCGCGCCCGCTCGAGCTGGACGCCGACGCTCGAGTGAAAGTGCTCGAGCACGTAGGAGCCCGCGGGCCGGACCCCCTGCTCTCCGGTGGGCTGCGCCACGGCGCCGAGGCGCTTGAGGATCAGCTCCGCCGGCGCGCCGGGGTGAAAGACCTCGGCGACCCCGAGCTTCAGGAGCGCCGCCTCGTCCAGGGCGTCGGTGACCAGGGCGAGGACGCTGGCGTAGCGCCGGACCATCCGCTCGACGAAGCGAGCGGCGGGCTCACCCTCCGGCGCCATCGCTGGATCGAGGAGCAGCCGGGCGGCGATCTCGCCGGGGGCCCCCTCGTGGTCGGAGTGCTCGATCGACGCGAACTCCACGCCTGACATGGCGCAGAGGCGCTCGAGAGCGAGCCTCTGATCGGAGTCTCCGAGGGAAATGTGAACAGCGCTGGGGAGCATACCTTGAGGAAGTCGGTCCTTCCGGGGAGGTCTTCGGCCAGATCCCGTTCACTTCCTGAGGCCCTAGTTCCCGCATGGGGCGGGATTAAGGGAAGTTCTGCGCCCCGGGCCCCGGATGGAGCGCCCCCCTTCCGGTGTCCTCGGCCCGCGGCCGCGAGGAGCTGACACGGTGTATCAGCCTCCACTGCCTCCCAGGGCGCGAACGCGCTCCCCCAGGCCCCTATTCTTGTCCACCGATGAGTCACCCCTCCCGTCCGCGGCGATTCGCCCTCGCCCTCTGCGTGCTCGCGACCAGCCTCCTGGGCTGCCGGTCCACCAGCGTCCCGTTCCGGTTCAGCCCCAGCCCCCTGGAGATCCTCGTCCAGGAGAGCCCGGGGGATCCCATCCTCGCGCGGGTCCTCGTTGGGATCCCCGGGGCCGAGCGGGTCGGTCGATCCACGAAGGGCTACCCCGAGCTGCTCGTCCGGCTCCGCATGGAGAACAAGGGGGCGGTGCCCCTCTCGATCGACCCCGCGACCTGCGTCCTGCTCGGTTCGGACCTGGCCCGCTTCGGCGCCCCGCGCCCCGAGCGCCCCGGCCTCCTCGCCGTCGCCCCCGGTGGATCCGAGGCCATGCTCCTCCGCTTCCCGTTCCCCATGGACGGGGACCTGGAGGCGCCGCTGCTCACGGGCGTGAACCTGCAGTTCGTCGTGGACGTGGACGGCCGGGGCGTCGAGGCGAGCGTCACCATCGAGCGCGTCTTCCCGGTGGAGGTCGCGCCCAACACCACCTTCAGCACCGGCTTCTACTACGGGGTCTAGCCCGGACGAGGGCCAGGGCCCGAGCCCTCCTCAGCGCGCGAGGCGGCGGAGGACGTAGTTCAGGATCCCGTTGTTGCGGTAGTAGTCGGCCTCGGCCGGCGTGTCGATGCGCACCACGGCCTTGAACGCCACCGTGTCGCCGTCGGACCGGGTGGCGGTGACGTCCACCGTCCCGCCCGTCGGGGAGTCCTCCGACTTGAAGCGCTCCTCCAGGCCCACGAGGTCGAAGGTCTCCGACCCGTCCAGGCCCAGGCTGTCGGCGCTCTCGCCCGCCTCGAACTGGAGAGGGAGGATCCCCATCCCGACGAGGTTGGAGCGGTGGATCCGCTCGAAGCTCTCGACGACCACGGCGCGCACCCCCTGGAGGGCCGGCCCCTTGGCGGCCCAGTCGCGGGAAGAGCCCATGCCGTACTCCTTTCCGCCGAGGACGATGCTCGGGATTCCGGCGGAGCGGTACTCCATGGCGGCGTCGTAGATGGGCATCTGCTCCCCGGAGGGGAAGTGGACCGTCACACCTCCTTCCACGCCCGGGACCATCCGGTTCTTGATGCGGACGTTGCCGAAGGTGCCGCGCATCATCACCTCGTGGTTCCCCCGCCGCGACCCGAAGGAGTTGAAGTCCTCCTTCTCCACGCCCAGGGAGCGCAGGTAGACGCCGGCGGGGCTATCCAGCGGGATCGCGCCGGCGGGCGAGATGTGATCCGTGGTGAGGTTGTCCCCGAAGAGGCCCAGCACGCGGGCTCCGCGGATGTCCTCCACCGGCGCCGTGTCGTGCCCCATCCCCTGGAAGTAGGGGGGCAGCCGGACGTAGGTGCTGTCCTCCTGCCAGTCGAAGGTGCTCGACGGCGCCGCCTCGATGCGCTCCCACTCCTCGGTCCCATCGAAGACCTTCGCGTAGCTCTCGGCGTACATCTCGCGGGTCACCGACCCGCCGACGATGGCCTGGATCTCGGCGTTCGTGGGCCAGATGTCCCGCAGGAACACGTCCGAGCCATCGTCGGCGACGCCGATCCGCTCCGTCGCGAGGTCGAGGTTCACGTCCCCCGCGAGGGCGTAGGCCACCACCAGGGGCGGCGACGCCAGGTAGTTCGCCCGCGTCTTCGCGTGGACCCGGCCCTCGAAGTTGCGGTTCCCAGAGAGGACCGAGGCCGACACGAGGTTGCCCGAGTCGATGGCGTCGACGATCTCCTCGGCCAGGGGCCCGGAGTTCCCGATGCAGGTCGTGCACCCGAAGCCGACCACGTCGAACCCGAGGGCGTTGAGGTAGGGCGTGAGGCCCCCGGCGTCGAGGTAGTCGGTGACGACCTTCGAGCCCGGGGCGAGGCTCGTCTTCACCCAGGGCTGGGTCCGCAGCCCCTTGAGCGCCGCCTTCTTCGCCACGAGCCCCGCGGCCACCATCACCGACGGGTTGGAGGTGTTGGTGCAGGACGTGATGGCGGCGATGACCACCGACCCGTTCTTCAGCTCGAAGGTCTCGTCCTCCAGGGAGACCGTCACCCGGTGGTCGTGATCCTCGGACCCCGCACCCGCGAGGATCTGACGCCGGTCGTCCTGGAACTGGGAGCTCAGGTCCGCGAGGGCGACGCGGTCCTGGGGCCGCTTGGGGCCCGCGAGGCTCGGGACCACCGAGGCCATGTCCAGCTCCAGGAGGTCGGTGTACTCCGGGGTGGGAGCGTCCGGCGTGTGGAACATCTCCTGCTCCTTCATGTACGCCTCGGTCAGGGCGATCTGCTCCTCGGAGCGGCCCGAGAGGCGCATGAAGTTCAGGGTCTCCTGGTCCACCGGGAAGATGCCGCAGGTGGCGCCGTACTCGGGGGCCATGTTGGCGATGGTGGCGCGATCCGCCAGGGAGAGGTGCTGGAGGCCGGGGCCGGTGAACTCGACGAACTTGCCCACGACCCCGTGGGCGCGGAGCATCTGGGTCACCTGCAGCACGAGGTCGGTGGCCGTCGCCCCCTCCGGCATCTCACCGGAGAGCCGCACGCCGACCACCTGGGGGATCAGCATGGAGACTGGCTGCCCAAGCATGGCCGCCTCGGCCTCGATGCCCCCGACGCCCCACCCCAGGACGCCCAGCCCGTTGATCATGGTGGTGTGTGAATCTGTGCCCACCAGCGTGTCCGGGAAGGCATAGCCGCTCTCGTCCGCCATCACGACCCGCGCCAGGTACTCGAGGTTGACCTGGTGACAGATCCCCATCCCCGGCGGGACCACGGAGAAGTTGTCGAAGGCCCCCTGGCCCCACTTCAGGAAGGCGTAGCGCTCGCCGTTGCGCTCGAACTCCCGCTCGAGGTTCTGGCCCAGGGCGCTGGGCGAGCCGAATGCGTCGACCTGAACCGAGTGGTCGATGACCAGCTCCGCCGGCTGGAGCGGGTTGATCCTGGAAGGGTCGCCCCCAAGCGCCCTCATGGCGTCCCGCATGGCGGCGAGGTCCACCACGGCGGGGACCCCGGTGAAGTCCTGCATGAGGACGCGGGCCGGCCGGTAGGCGATCTCCACGGACGGGGCCGCTGCGGCCTCCCAGCTCGCCAACGCCTCGATGTCTGCGGCGGTCACGCTCACACCATCCTCGTGCCGCAGGAGGTTCTCCAGGAGGACGCGGAGCGCGAAGGGCAGGCGGGAGACGTCATGGCCTCGCGCCTCGAGCGCGTTGAGCCGCGCGATCTTGTGGCTCTTGCCACCGACTTCGAAGGAACCGCGGGACCGGAAGGTGTCTTGCATCGAGCTCGGGGACGGCGCGCGCGGGACAGGGAGGGGCGCTGCTGCCGGTTGTTGGCCCCAAGGCTATCCGCCGTCCGGCTGGCGCGCAGCCCTCACCGAGGCTGAAGCGGGTCGGTCTCCAGGCGCATGGAGGGCGGGACGACCTGCCCCTCCCCCACGAGATGGAAGTACCTCGGCCCGACGCGCAGCCCGCCCGGCTGTCGGCCGAGGGGGTCCCTGGGGACATCGATCACCACCCCCGCGAGGACGCCGCGCTCCACGTGGTAGAGCCCGAGGTTGGAGCCTCGCAGCAGGCACTCTCGCGCGGCGAGGTGCCCGGATCGGGGCGCCTGGATGAGCGTCCGCGACCCCGCGTCCAGCACGCAGCGGTCCATGGAGTTCTCGCTCTCGTCCGACAGGTAGATCGAGCCCGCGTCGAGGTAGGAAGAGCGGAGGAACAGGCGGCAGCGGCCGAGCTCCCTGACCGCCCACTGGGGCGGCTTTCCGGTGCCAGGAACACCCTCCAGGCGCGACCCGGTGGCCTCCAGGTCGCCCTGCTGCAGGAAGACCACCGTCCCTGCGCCTGCCACCTTCGAACGGAGGAGGACCAGGTGGCCTCCCTCCAGGACGTTGATGGCGGTCGTCGCAGAGCTGGTCAGCGTCAGGTCCTCGAGCACGACGTCCCTGGCCCCTCGGACGCGCAGGGCGGCCCGCAGTTCGACCTTGGCCCCGGGTGTCGAGGGCATCAAGCGGATGCCCGGCGCGAGGATCTCAAGGGTCCGCCCTGGCGCTCCGGACAGGTCCTCGTAAACGCCCGGGGGGAGCAGGATGTCAACGCCCTCGACCGCCTCCCCTGGCGCCCTCCTCCCGGCGCGATCCGCAGCCTCGCCCAGCGCGACCTCGAGCAGCTCCAGGCTCGGCTTCTCGATCAGGACCGACCGGCGCTGGCTCTGGGCCGCGGAAGGTGACGCGAGCCGCCGATCGGACACCTCTCGCTGCGCGAGCAGCACCACCGCCTCTCCACCGGCCAGCCCGGCGGCCGCCTCCAGCAGCGGGCGTGGGTCCCTCGCCGAGCGGGCCCGCTCCACCAACCGCAGGCAGAGCTCCGCCGTCCGTGCGTCGTAGTCAAAGAACCGAGCGTCGGTCTCGCCGCCCCAGCTCCCCGCGGCGCCGTCCGCCGCACGGAGCTGGTAGAGCAGCTGCGCCAGGGGCGGCCCGAATTCAAGGTCCGCGAGCTCCGGTCGACTCTCCAGCTGCCAGGCCAGTTCCTCGGCCGCGCCGGGGAGATCCGTCCAATTCGCGCCAGGAAGCGGGCTCTGGGAGGCCGAGGCCGACCCGTCCGGCAGGAAGGCCGGGCGCTCGGCCTCGAAGGAGGCCACGGAGGGCGTGGCCCCCAGGGCCGCGACGAAGCCGGCGAGCTTGCGGGCCCCGGCGTCTGGCTCGGTCTGGGCGAACGCCCTGGCCCAGACCCGGGCGACCTCGCAATCGTCCCGCAGGTCACCGGGGGCCTCGATGCCACGGGCGACCCCGCGCTCCGCCCGATCGAGGAAGCTCAGGAGGCCGTGGAGGCGCTCCCCCGGCCGCTCGAAGCTCAGCTCCGGCGTGAGCTCCGTGAACAGCGCTGTGCGGTCTTCCTCGGAGAGCTCGGCGAAGCGCGGGGACTCCGCCGCGAGCTCGAGCGCCCTCCTCCGGAAGCGTCGCGCCAGCCCCACACCGCTCCCGTCAGCGCTCTCGAGGGCCTCCAGGATCGACTGGGCCGCGAGCGCGCGGGGCGCGCGGTCCCCGCGTGCCATCTTGGCCAGCGGGCCCCGCGCCTCCTCGCCGAGGGCGAGCAGGACGCCCCGGGCCTCCAGCCTCTCCTGGAAGTCCTCGGCATCCACGTCGGCCAGCGCGGCCTCGAGCAGGGCCCCACGGCGCTCTCCGCCCACGCCTTCCGAGAGCAGGTCGAGCGGGACGGAGGGGTGAGAGTGGCCTCCGACCACGAGCCGGTGACGGAAGCGGACGCGGGTGATGGGCGCGGCTCCGTCGAGGAGTCCATCGAGGAGCAGCGACCGCGACCCGGGCTCCGACTCCCCCAGGATCATCCAGTCTCCCTGCCCGAACAGGACCTCCTTCTCCACCACCACCACGACCCGCTCCGGATCCACACCGGCGCGACGATCGAGATCGGGGAACTGCAGCCGCACGCTGCCGGCGCCGCCGCGCTTGACCTCCGGCGCCGAGCCCGGCGGCCGCGGCAGCATGCGCGCCCCGTCCATGGCGAGCTGACGCCGCAGGCGGCACGTCGTACCACGGCCCTCGTCGAGGGTCAGCCGGCCGAGGGTCCCATCGGGCAGGCGAAAGTGCAGCTCGCCGCCGGGCGCCACCATCGCTGTACGGCTCGGGACGTAGCGCCGGTCCGAGCCGGGGCTCAGCCACCAGCCCCCCGCGCTGACCACCGAGGACTTCTGCTCCAGCGCGAAGCGGACCTGCCCAACGGGCTTGATCGCGAAGGATCCGGTGGCGCCGCTGTGGATCTCGATGTGCGCGAGGTCGTCTGGCCCGACGATACGGCCGGAGACCAGGTCCACGCGGCCTCCGGTGTCCACGCCCAGCGACCACTCGCCGGGGGTGTCGACCCGCGCCACATGGACCTCGCGGCCCAGGTAGCCCGGTAACGCCCGGCCGTCCCCGTCGCATGGCACGACCTCGTAGTGATGGACCTCGCCCCAGGGTGCATCCTCCTCGATGAACTCCCCCCCCCGCACGAGGGCGACCGTCTTCCAGAGGTCTGCCGGGACCGGGGGAGCGGCCCCCTTCTTGGCCCCATCCCCCGACGACTCGGCGGCGGCCGCCGCCGCAACCCGGCGTCGAATTCGATAGGTCACCTCGGGGTCCGTGTCGGAGCGCTCCCATCGGAGCCGGAAGGCGCCGCCGTTGGAGCTCGCCCGCAGGTCAGCGGGGGAGCGCCTGAGGACGCCGACGGAGCGCGGAGCCCGGGCCACCTCGAGGTGGACGCGGTCGCGGGCGACATCGAGCACTCGCAGGTAGCACCACGAGTCCCCCTCGGCGGGCTCGACGATGAACTCAGCGCCGATCGTGAGCTGCGAGCCGCCCGCCTCGTCCGGAAGGACCGAGGCGCGAACGACCTCATCGGAGGGAACGCTTGAGCCGTCCGTGTCGAGCCGGCGCACGAGGTGCGGGCCATCGAAGCGGAGCCCCGTGGTCCCCTGGATCGGATCCGGCGTGGCGAGCTTGATGGGCACGAGGGAGAGCACGGGCCCGGCGGAGCTCTCGCCAGCGGGGACGACCTCCACCGCGGCGAGGTCGAGGACTTCCGCGATCCCGAGCTCCACGCGGGAGGCCCACGGCTCCGGGGCCGCCGCCACCGCCTGCCCCTGCGGAGCCGCCGCCGCCGGCGCGGACGCCACCGCCCACAGCAGCAGCGGCCCGGCCCACGCCCCGCTCCCAACCCGTCTCAGGACCCTTCCCATCCCTTGAGAATAGCCCGTCGGGGCCCCCGGGGTCGTCACGCCGGCGGGTGCGGCGCGGGGAAGCGCCCCGCGAGGCACAGAACCGGCATTTGAGGACTGGTGCCGGACGCCTCGATCCGTATCATCCGCGGCTCGAAAGGGGACGTAGCTCAGTTGGTAGAGTGTCGCGTTCGCAATGCGAAGGTCAGGGGTTCGACTCCCCTCGTCTCCACCATGTTCAAAGGACCCCGCGGTGACTCGTCACCGCGGGGTCCTTCTTTGTGGCTGGCGAGGCGCAGGCTCGGACCGATCAGCGACGGCCCCGGCCGCCGCGCCGCCGGCCGCGCCTGCGGGCCGGGATCACGCCCCGGGCCGCGTCGTCCTTGAAGCGGCGGACGACCTCGACGATGTCGTCCGCGAACCACTCCATCTGCCAGGGCTCGAGCACCCCGAGGGCCTCGACTGCGCTGCGGTCCGCGGGGGCCGCGGCCGCGAGGCGCTGCAGCGTGCTCCGGTGGAGCAGGTAGGAGGACTCGATCTGGCGCTCGGTGGACACGTCCCGGCGGAGCCGCTTCAGCCGCTCGTGCAGCTCCACCGCCAGCTCGTCGAGCTCGATGTGCTCGCCCCGGCGCGGCGTCGCGGGGAGGCGCTCCAGGGGTCCGTTGCGCTCGGCCCGATCGAGCGCACGCTGGAGCCGGTCCCCCAGGCGCGTCAGCACCCGGCTCGTGATGCCCTCGATGCGGAGGAGCTCCCGTTCCGATCGCGGCCGGCGCTCGGCCACCTGTAGCAGGGACTTGTTCCCCAGGATCCGGAACGGGGGCGTGTCGTGCTTCTCCGCGAGCTTGTCTCGCATGATGAAGAGCTCACGCAGGGCGCTGGCGCCCGCGGGGTCCAGGGTCCTCGCGCCCTTGATCTTCACGAAGTCGTCAGGGTTGGACTCCGCCGGCGGCGCCTCCAGGGCCTCGAGCCTGCGGCACTCCGAGTCGACGATCATCATCGTCCCGTACTGCTCGAGGGCCTTGCGCTGACTCTCCATGAGCGGGATCAGGAAGCGCGTGTCGAGCCTGGCGTAGGCGATCTGCTTGGGGCTGAGCGGGCGCTGGGCCCAGTTCGACCGCTGCTGCGACTTGTCCAGGCGGACCCCGAACTCCCCCTCGAGCACCGAGGCGAGCCCAGGGGTCTGGCTGCCGAGGACCGCCGCCGCCACGCGGGTGTCGAACAGGCTCTCAAACCGGAAGCCGTACTCGCGGCCGAGGATCAGGACGTCGTACTCGGCGTCGTGGAAGATCTTGACCGTGCCTGGATCCTCGAAGACCGACGCGAACCGGCCCAGGTCCAGCTCGGCGAAGGGGTCCACGAGCCAGTCCTCTCCCCCGGCGGTGACCTGGATCAGGCACACCTTGTCCCGGTAGCTGAAGAACGAATCCGCCTCCGTGTCGACCGCGATGGCGTCGTCGCCGTCCACCGCCTCGAGGAGGCGGCTCAGCTCCGCCTCCGTCTGCACCAGCGTGGGAGGGGGGAGGTCTTCGATCCGCTGGTCCATGGGCGGACCATACGACTTCGCCCCCCCTCCATGCGAGCGCGACCACGCCCTCGCTCGACCGGTCGAGCAGGAGGCCCCAACCCCCTTGCTCGGCAGCCCTGACCCCCTTGGCCGGGGCCTCGGCGCCTGGTCGCCAGCGCCGGGTCACCAGCGCCGGGTCCCAACGAAAGCCGCCCCGTGTCCTTGGGACGTGCGGGGCGGATCGCAGGCGCCCCCAGGTCACGGGGGGGGCGTCGGAGGGGCGGGATGGCGAGGATGACGGGACTTGAACCCGCAACCTCCGGCGTGACAGGCCGGCACTCTAACCAATTGAGCTACATCCCCGCTTGGTGGCGCGAAGAATAGCGACTGGGGCGAAGGTGTCCAGCCCTTCGCGAAACTTCTCACGGACGGGGGGCGTCGGGGGGCCCTCGGCCCCCTCACTCCCGACGGTCGGGCCTCGCCAGATCCACCTCCAATTCCACCCCCTCCCCCGGTGACACCGGGCGCAGGGTGGCCCGGGACCAGGCCCAGGGGTCCCCCCCCTCCCTGGCCGGGAGCGACGCCCGGATCGTGTAGCTCGCGTCCCCGTCGAAGACCGGTAGCCGGACGGGTCCGGCCGGTAGCAGGCGGGTGTAGACCACCTGGGGCACCTCGCCCTCCTGGACCACCTGCAGCACCGTGGGAGCCGCCAGGCGCAGATCCGGCAACCAGCCCACGGGCGCGCGCCCGTCCGCCTCCGAGAGGCTGAAGCGCACCGGCCAGCCCGCGTAGGGGCGCGCCCCCTCCACCGTCGGATCCACGTGCCGCGGCCAGGCCTCCAGCTGCACGCTCCCCGCTGCACGGTCGACCCTCGCGATCCCGTACCCGGGGGCGCGGTCGTTGAGCCGGGTCGGCTCGATCCCCTCCGACCTGGGGTTGGCGACGGCGAGCACCGTCATGCGGTTGCCGAACCCGTCGAAGAAGCGGCCCGTGTATCCGGGGGCCCCCGGGTCCACGGCGCCGCCTGGCTCCCGCTTGCCGGGGTCCGGGAACCAGCGGCGGGGCCAGGTGTTGGCCACCGCCGGAGAAGAGAGCACGAAGCCTGCGTCATCGAAGTCATCGACTCCATAGCGCAGCGTGGAGCCGAGGTGCTGATCCCCCGTCAGGTGGAAGGCCCCGGCTGCCCGGAGGAGCCGCACCGCGGCGTCCCGGCCCGACTGCGGCCACCCATTGGAGTCCATGTCCGCCGCCCGCTTGTCCCCCGACACGTAGGCGCCCGGGGCGGGCACCTTGAGGGAGGGGATGACGTTGCCCGAGTTGGCCGTCTCCGGGATGGTCGCCACGTTCGCGAAGGGGGTCTGGGAGAGGCAGGCCTTGAACCACGCGCCCGCGGGCCAGGACGACCCCCAGTCCGCGAGCATGTCGAGCTGGGAGCTCCCCAGCAGCACCGCTCCCGGGACGTCCGCCTGCGCGGCCGGATCGAAGTCGGGGGCCAGGGACCACCCGTTCCGCACTCGCCCTTCGGGGACCACCACCGCCGGCGGGGACTTGTACATGCGGTCCGCGAGCACGGCGAAGCTCCCGCCGCCCCAGTTCAGGGTGGTGTGATAGGTGGTGATGCCCACGTCGAGGGTCGGCTCACCGCGCGGCGCGGGCAGGTGCTCGACCTGGGTCCGGTGGACCGCGTTCACGAAGGCCGGCGGCATCTTGTAGCCCCCCCGGTCCTGGACCGTGAGGTCGCCCGGGTCCGGCTCGCGCACCCCCGCGTTCCCCCACACGTTGCCGTGGTAGACGTCGTGGTCGTCGGGCACCACCACGGACGGCAGGCGGCGGGTCAGCTCCCCGAAGGACCACCCGTGCCGATACCACTTGTGGAGGTAGTCGAGCAGGGCGTCATCGATGGGGCGCGTGATCGCTGGCGTCAGGTCCCCCTCGTAGATCTGGTCCCCCGCGAAGTACAGCAGGTGGGGCTCCTGGGCGGCCACGTGCTGGGCGACCTTGGCGTGCGGGAACCAGAGCCCGCTCTCGTTCCACCGGAGGTCGCCGGTGAATGACTTCTGGCAGTTGACCACCGCGATCGTCATCGCGTCGTCGGCGGGACGGGCGGCCACGATGCCCTCGTACACCGCCGTCGCCCCCGGGTTCGCTTGCCCCTCGCCCGCGGCGGTGATCCGGCGCGGGACGTAGCGCACGCGGAAGGGGGTGTCTCGGCTCGCATCCACCCCGTCCACGGCGAAGTGGAAGGTCGCGCTCCCCCGCACGAAGGGCGCGGTCGCCACCTGGGTGAACTCACCGCTCTCGTCCGCGAGCTCGAGGCTCGCCACCAGGGTGTCCGCCGCGCCGAGCGGAACCGACTGCGCCGTCAGCTCCAGGCGGGCGCCCTCGGGACCGCCCGTCTCGTCCACGGCGTAGTGCACGAACGCCAACGGTCCAAAGCCCCTGGTCTCGTCCGCTCCCACCAGCTCTCCGTCCAGCGACCAGTCCTCGAAGCGGTAGCCGCGCGCTGAACCGGCAGGCCCCCGGTGGGAGACCAGCGCCACGGCGCCGTCGAACAGGCTCGGGGGGACATCGCCCCAGGTCGCGGTGGAGAGCACGACCTCCGAGCTGGCATCGCGCACGGAGGCGGTCACGGTCCGACGGCCGTCGAACCACGCCCCGGTCACGTCGAGCTCGATGGGCCGCGGCCCCCCCGCCCCGAAGCCGTCCCCCTGGTATCGAACGCCTTCCACCGCCGCCAGGGCCTCCAGGCCATGGTTGGTCTTCATCGACCAGAGGCCGCCGCCATCCACCGGCTGCTCGAAGTCGTGGACCGAGAGCCGGCCCTCGCCATCGACCAGCAGCAGGTACCCCCCATCCTCCGCCGGGCTGCCATGCACCTGCGAGGTGAGCCGGTGATCGACGGCGTCACCGCCCGCCCCCAGGAGGAACCCCGCGGCGCTCCCGGCGCGGTCGCCGGCATCGGCGCCGATGCGGACCTTGGCGCGGAAGGAACCCTCTCCATCTGCGTCCAGCCAGTGGGTCAACAGGTGGAGCGTCCGGAGCCCGAAGCGCGGGCGCGCCTCGACGCAGACCGCCCCGCCCGACTCCAGCCGCCAGTCCTGCAGCCGGTTCGCCCAGTGGTCGCGTCCGATCCAGACGCGGTCCGGGTGCTCCGACCAGTCGCTGCGGTAGGCGTTGGCTTGCGGCGGCGCCTCGACGGCCAGCAGCTGGCAGGCCGCGAGGCCCCCGAGGAGACTGAGGGCGCCGAGCGCGAGGGGCAGCGATCGGGAGAGGAGGGCGCGCGGGTGGGATCGAATCATGATGGCACGGGCTGCTGGGGCGCCCGCGGGGAGATCCGGTGGGGCACGCTCGCGCTACCCTGCCCTCGACGACTCCCGGGTTCCAGCGTCACCGGGCAGAGCGGGGGTCACTCCCGCCCGTCGAGCTCGCCTTTCGCCCGCACCCAGGCCGCCATCATCTCGCCCAGGCTCCGTTCATTGAGCGGGCCGTCGAATTGCCCCTCCATGTTCCGGAAGCGGGCCTCGAAGCGCGCCAGGGCGGCCCGGCACAGCGCCTCGGGATCGAGCTGCAGGTATCCGCCGAGGAACGCAGAGGCCATCAGGAGGTCCCCGAGTTCGTGCTCCACGCGCTCGCGGACCTCGGCGTCGAGCTGGGGCCTCGCGCTGCTCTTCAGGGACGCCTCCGGCAGGACCTCGATGAGCTCCTCCAGCTCCTCCTCCACCTTGCCCAGGGCGCCTCGCGCGTCCTCCCAGTGGAAGCCAGCGGCCACGGCCTTCTGGCACACGCGGCTCGCCCGGTGCAAGGAAGAGAGCCCCTTGGGCACGCCGGCCAGGGCGCTCGTGTCCTCCTTCGCGTCCGCTCGTTCCTGGCGCTTGATGTCCTCCCAGGACTCGAGGACCTCCCCCGCGGACCCGGCGGTCGCGGAGCCGAAGACGTGCGGGTGCCGCCGGACCAGCTTCTCCGTGGCGGCCCGCGCCGCAGCGCCCAGGTCGAATCGCTCGCTCTGCTCCGCGATCCGGCAGATCAGCAGGAGCACGGTGAGGCAGTCCCCCGCCTCCGACGCCGCGGCCTCCGCGCTCGACTCGGCGATGGCCTCCGCCAGCTCGTGGGCCTCCTCCACCGCGTAGGGGGCCATGGAAGCCTCGGTCTGCTCCAGGTCCCAGGGGCATCCGTCGGGGGCCCGCAGGCGGTCGACGATCGCGATCAGCGACGCCAGCGCGGAGAGGCGCGGGTCCTCGGCGGGGACTGGCTCGGGGACGGACCGCGGGTCGCTCTTGGTGTCGCTCATGGCGGGCGGGGCTCGGTGGGCTGCGGACGTCAGGCGTAGGGGATGGGGTCGGTGACCCCCGCCTCGGCGAACCCCGCCAGCCGGAGCTGGCAGGCGTCACACCGTCCGCAGGCGAGGGGCCGTTCTCCCGGCGTCTCCACCGGGTCGTAGCAGGTGTGAGTCAGCCCGAGGTCGACCCCGAGCCCTGCCGCGCGGCGGACGATGCCCGCCTTGGAGAGCTCCATCAGCGGGGCGTGCACCTTGAAGCGCTGACCTTCCTCCGCGCCCGCCGCCGTGGCGAGGGTCGCCAGGGTCTCGAAGGCGGCGAGGAACTCCGGACGGCAGTCGGGGTACCCCGAGTAGTCCACGGCGTTCACGCCGACGAAGAGGTCCGTGGCCCCCAGCACCTCCGCCCAGCCGAGGGCCACGGAGAGGAACACCGTGTTGCGCGCCGGGACGTAGGTGCTCGGCACCCCCTGGCCGATCTCGTCGTGGTCCCGGTCCTTGGGGACCACGATGTCGTCGGTCAGAGACGAGCCGCCGAGGGCGGAGAGGTCCACGGTCACCGTGCGGTGCTCCCGGGCGCCGAGCTCCCGAGCCACGCGGGCCGCGGCGTCCAGCTCGCAGGAGTGCCGCTGGCCGTAGCGGAACGAGAGGGCGTGGGCGTCGAAGCCCATGGCCTTCGCCTCGGCGAGGACCACGGCGGAGTCCATCCCCCCGGAAACGAGGCAGACGGCGGTGCGGGGAGTGTGGGTCATGGGGAGGAGAACAGCGGGGCCCGTACGGGCCGCACGATATCCCGCGGGGCCGGGCCCCGGGGGGCCGATCTCGGGGCGATCCGCCCGGCCCTGCGGTTGCCGCGTTGAGATTCCCGGCGCCGGGCCTAGGCTGGTGCGCCGCAACCCGAGCGACCCACGCTCATCCCCCCCGCCCCGAGCTCCCCGTGTCCCACCCCGCCCCCACCCGCGACGCCGTCCTCCAAGCCCTCCGCGGCGTCATCGACCCCGACCTCGGCAAGGACATCGTCGAGCTCGGCTTCATCACCCGCTGCGAGATCAGCGACGCTGGCGGCGTGGACGTGGTGATCAACCTCACCACCCCCGCCTGCCCGGTGAAGGACCAGATGCGCGACCAGGCTCGCGGCCTGATCGAGGCCCTCGACGGGGTGACCTCGGTGGAGATCGAGATGACCGCCGAGGTGAAGGGGCCCAGCGGCCCGCCCCGGGACGCCGCCAAGGATGTCCGCCACATCGTGGCGGTCTCCTCGGGCAAGGGCGGCGTGGGCAAGAGCACGGTGACGGTCAACCTCGCCTGCGCCCTCGCCCAGACCGGGGCCCGCGTCGGGCTCCTGGACTGCGACGTCCACGGCCCCGACGTCCCCATGATGATGGGGCTCGGGGGCCAGCCCGATCAGGCCGAGGTTGACGGGAAGACCAAGCTCGTCCCCAAGGAGCGGCGCGGCGTGAAGACCATGTCCATCGGCTACCTGGTCCCCGACGACCAGCCGGTGATCTGGCGCGGCCCGATGGTGCACAGCTTCATCCAGCAGATGCTCACCGACGTGGTCTGGGGCGAGCTCGATTACCTCCTGGTGGACATGCCGCCGGGGACCGGCGACGCCCAGCTGTCCCTCGCCCAGGTGGTGCCGCTCTCCGGAGCCGTGCTCGTCACCACGCCCCAGGCGGTCGCGGCGTACGACGTGACCAAGGCCATCTCCATGTTCCGCCAGGTCGACGTGCCGATCCTCGGCATCGTGGAGAACATGTCCGGGCTGGTCATGGAGGGCACGGTCGAGGGCGGTGAGGCCGGCGCGACCGTCGAGCTGCAGCTGGGCGCCGAGAAGGCGCAGGTCCAGCTGGAGGCCGGCGGCAAGTTCCGGTCGACCTTCGAGGTCTTCGGTTCGGGCGGCGCCGAGCGGCTCGGGCAGACCCACGGCTTCCCGGTCCTCGGGCACGTGCCCATCGACCCGGGCGTCCGCTCCGGCGGGGATGACGGGGAGCCGATCGTCTCCGCCACGGGGGACGGCGACTCCGCGGCCGCGGACGCCCTCCGCGCCGTCGCAGGCCGGCTGGCCCAGCGGCTCGCCGTGAAGGCGTTCTCGAGCCTCCCGATCCTCGACTGAGGGACCCCCGGGCGGGCGGGCTCAGAGCCGCTCGCGCGCCTGGCGGAGGATCACCAGGGAGCCCGCGGGGTCCTCGATGACCACCTGCCTGGCGCCGCTCGCGAGCCGGCGTTCGGGCACCACGATCCGCAGGGCGTCACCGAGAGCGGCGAGCTCCGCGGTCAGGTTCGTGACCTCGAGGCGGAGGATCGCGGGGCCCGGGCGGAGCGTCACCTCGGGCAGGTCCTCGCGGAGGCCGCCGAGGGACTGGAGGACCACCGTCGCGCCGTCACGGATCAGGGTGATCGCCTCGCCGGACGCGCGCTCCTCGCCGGGCTCGCACTCCACCTCTTCGAAGCGCAGCCGCTGGGTGTAGAACTCGAGGGTCGCCGGGACATCCTCGCAGCGGATGGTGGGCCCCAGGGCGAGGATCCGCGCCTCCGAGCCCGGGGCGGGCGCGGGAGCGATGTCGGCCAGCAGGCTCTCGAGGGCCGCCTGGAAGCGAGCAGGCGACTCCAGGTGCGGCCAGTGGCCGGTCTCGGCGAGCACCACCGCGTCGAAGGACGGGAGCAGCGCGCGGTTCCCGGTCACGTCCGTGGGGTTCACGTCGGCGTTGATGCACCGGACGGGGCTGTCGATGATCCGCGTCGCGGGCTTGGGGTCGTACGTCCCGAAGTGCTCCATCAGCGCGACCGCCATGTCCGGGTCGCACTGCACGGAGTCGGCCATGATGCGCGCTCGAGTCTCCGGCGAGGTCTCCGCGCGGACCAGCGCGGCGGTGAACTCGCCCATGGCCGCCGGGAAGTCCTCCTTGAAGCGTGCCACGTACGGCGCCATCCGCTCGGGGTTCGCCTCGCCCGCGAGCCGGTGCAGGGACTCCACCCCGACGATCGCCCCGACCCGGTCGGGGGCTCGCACCGCCGCCTCCAGGGCCACCGGCCCGCCCATGGAGTGGCCGATCAGCACGGCGTCCCGGAGCCCCTCGCGCTCGAGGAGCCGCGCCACGTCATCGCCGAAGGCCGCGATGGTCCAGCGCGTCCGGCCCTGCGCCGCGGAGGCCCCGTGGCCCACGAGGTCCACCGAGTACACGCGGTAGGAGCGCGCCAGCGCGGAGGCCGTCCTCGCCCACTGCTCGCCGTTGCCGCACCACCCGTGGATGAGCACCACGGGGCGGCCCGCTCCGGAGACGTTGAACGCCATGGCCTGTCCATCGGCGGTCTCCACCGCGCGCGTGGATTGCGCACCTCCCGCCGGGTCCGCAGGAAGCGCCGGAACATCCCCCTGCACTCCGAGTCCTGCGCCGGGCTCCTCGAGGGACTCGGCGGCGCGCAGGGTCTCCGGCGACCCCAGGGCATCGGCCCCATCAGGGTCCTCCACCGAGACGCTCGGCCCCTCCGCCAGCGCGGGTTCCGTGACGCTGACGGGCACGGTCTCCCCCGCCTGAGTGGCTCCGGGAGGAGGCTCCGAGGCGAGCGCGCCCCCACCGCCGGGGTCCGGCCCCGCCGAGGGGGAGGAGGATGCCGAGGTGGAGGAGCTGGAGGAGGACACCTCCGGGGCGGCCGGTTCCGCGGCGCGGGGCCCGGACGGCTCGGCCTCGGCAGGCGCGCTGGCGCAGCCCTGCAGCAGCACGGATGCCGCCAGGAGGAGGCCGGTGATCGTCTGGCAGGCCATGGAGGTTGGGGGGCTTCGGGGCCGACCACCGGAGGGTGAAGAGATCCACCCGGACGGTCGATGAGGGAACCGGGGCGGGACTCAGGGACCTGGGTCCGCCCCCGACCCAGACGGACAGTTTGCCTCGCAGGCCCCTGAGCGCAACTGTCCGCCCGTCGGTGCCTCGATCTGATCGCACGCCACAGAACCCGAACGCCAGCACCGTCGAAGGACGGTTATCGTCCTTCAGGCCCCTCGCCACGCCCCCGTGGCGGCGCCACCCCCTCCCAGACATGATGCTCTCCAACGTCGTCCTCCACCTTCGCTCCCTCGCGCGCGCGCAAGCGCCGCTCCTTCGATCCAGTGCAGCGGCGCTCCCCGCCGCGCTCGTGGCCGCGACCCTCGCCGGCGCGTCGCCCCAGGAGGAGGCCACCACCGAGGCCGCTCCCGAGGCGGAGGCACCCGCCGAAGAGCCGGAGCGCGAGCTCCCCGAGCGAGGCCCCACGAAGGTCGAGGGCAAGCTGCCCCTGGACTGGGTCGACACGCTCAAGTGGCGCTCCATCGGTCCGGCCAACATGGGCGGGCGCATCACGGACATCGCCGTGAACCCTGACGACGCCTCGGAGTACTGGATCTCCACCGCCGCCAGCGGGGTGCTCCACACGACCAACAACGGGGTCACCTACGAGCACCAGTTCACCAACCAGCGGACCTCCTCCGTGGGCGCGCTGGCCGTGGCACCCTCCGACCCCACACGGGTCTGGGCCGGCACCGGCGAGAACAACCCGCGCAACTCCGTCTCCTGGGGTGACGGGGTCTACATGTCGAAGGACAGCGGCGCGACCTGGCGCTACGCCGGGCTCGGCGAATCGTTCCAGATCAGCACCATTGTCGTGCACCCCGAGGACCCCGACGTCGTCTACGTGGGCGCCCTCGGCCGCCTGTGGGGTCCCAATGACGAGCGCGGCCTCTACAAGACCACCGACGGCGGCTTCACCTGGGAGCGCGTCTTCTTCGTGGACGAGGACACGGGCGTGATCGAGGTGAAGATGCACCCCGAGGACCCCGACACGATCGTGATCGCCAGCTACGAGCGGCGCCGCGACATGTTCGACACCAACGACCCCGCGGTGAAGTGGGGCGACGGCTCCGGCATCCACCGCACCACCGACGGCGGTGCCACCTGGGAGCGCCTCGCCGAGGGGCTCCCCACCACCGAGCTCGGCCGGATCGGCCTGTGCTGGTCGGCCTCCCAGCCCGACAACCTCTTCGCGGTGGTCGAGACGGACCAGATCACCCAGGAGCCCGAGAACGCCGCCTGGTTCGGGGTCTCCTTCGAGAGCGCCGACCTCGGCGCCCGGGTCCGCTCGGTGACCGAGGAGTCCCCGGCCTCCGCCGCGGGCATGGAGGAGGGTGACATCATCTTGCGCATCGCCGACACGGCGATCCTCGACCAGACCCGCCTGCGGCGCGTGCTGCGGGACTACGTGGCCGGCGACGCCGCCAAGGTCGAGGCGGTCCGGGACGGAGAGCTCGTGGAGATGGAGATCACCTTCGACCGCAAGCCCGAGGAGGAGGAGGAGCGCCTCGACGTCCACGGCCGTCGCCGCGACGGCCCCTTCGGCATCGGCCTCGGCGGGCAGCGCTCCAACGCCCAGGACGAGCAGGGGCCCGAGGGGTACCAGTACGGCGGCATCTTCAAGTCCGAGGACCGCGGCACCACGTGGAAGCGCATCAACTCGCTCAACCCGCGCCCGATGTACTACAGCGAGATCCGGGTGGACCCCAGCGACGAGAACTACATCTACGTCGCGGGGACGAGGCTGCACAAGTCCAGCGATGGCGGCGCCACGTTCTCCAGTGACGGGCACGGCGGAGACGTCCACGTGGACCACCACGCCATGTGGGTCGACCCCGCGGACGGACGGCACATCATCCTCGGCAACGATGGCGGCGTGTACGTCACCTATGACCGGATGGCCCACTGGAACCACCACAACCGGATGGCCATCGGGCAGTTCTACAACGTCACCGTCGGACCCCGGATGAACTACATGGTCTACGGCGGCCTCCAGGACAACGGCTCCTGGGGCGGCCCGTCCAGGACGAGCGACGGCGGCGCGACCAACAACGACTGGTTCAACGTGGGCGGCGGCGACGGCTTCCGCTGCATCGTCGACCCCGGCAACCCCGACCTCGTCTACTACGAGAGCCAGAACGGCGGCATGGGCCGGCGCGACTTCGCCTCGGGCGAGGGCGGGTACCTCAAGCCGCGCGCGGGGCGGGACGACGACGTCCAGTACCGCTTCAACTGGAACACCCCGTTCCTGCTCTCGAACTTCAACAGCCAGATCTACTACAGCGCCGGTAACTACGTGTTCCGGTCGGTCCAGAAGGGCTCCGGCCAGCGCCGAATCTCTCCGGAGATCACGGCCACGGACCGCGGAAGCGCCGTCGCCCTCACCGAGTCTCCCCTGAGCCAGGACGTGCTCTACGTCGGCACGGATGACGGTGGACTGTGGATGACCGAGGACGGCGGCACCGAGTGGGTCGACCTCATGGCCCTCAACGGGCCCTCCGAGCTCGACCCCGAGCCCGCCCCCGAGGGGGAGGAGGCCGCCGCTGAGGCCGCGGCGCCCCGGGCCAGCCGGGTCTCCCTCGAGGCCCCCGCCGCCGAGGGCACCCTCCAGGGCACCTGGGAGTGCAAGGCAGAGGGCAGCGGGATCGAGTCCGACGACGACGGCAAGTTCACGGTGATGCTCGAGGTCGACGAGGCCGGCAAGGTCACGGGCACCCTCGACTCCGAGATCGGCACCGGCCCCATCGAGGGCGCCGTGTGGGAGGCCGACAAGCAGCGCCTGACGTTCTCCTTCGAGGGTGACGCCCTGACCCTCGCCTTCGACGCCAAGGCCGACCTCGAAGGGGGCACCATGAGCGGCACCATCGAGGCCGCCGGCGGCGCCTTCAGCTTCACCTGGACCGGGTCCCGCAGCGCGGACTCCGCGGCGGAGGCCGAGGCTCCCGCCGTCGAGCCCGCCGAGGAACCCGCGGAGGACGAGGAGGTCGCTGAGGAACCCACCGAGCCCAAGAAGGCCAAGAAGAAGAAGAAAGAGAAGAAGCTCAAGAACACCCTCGACCAGCTGCTGCCTGGCCGCCGGTACGTGAGCGACCTCAAGGCCTCGCGCCACGACCGCAAGACCGTCTACGCGACCTTCGACGGGCACCGCTCCAACGACCTTGTCCCCCACGTCTTCGCCTCCAGCGACCTCGGCCGCAGCTGGCGCTCCCTGCGCGCCAACCTCCCCGACTCCGCCGGCTCCGCCCGCGCGATCCTCGAGGACGCTCGCAACGAGAACGTCCTCTACCTCGGGTGCGAGTTCGGGATCTACGTCTCCGTCGACAAGGGCGAGTCCTGGACCCGGTTCAACAGCAACCTCCCCACCGTGCCCGTCCACGACCTCGCCCAGCACGAGGGGATGAACGAGCTGGTCGCCGGGACCCACGGCCGGAGCATCTGGATCCTCGACGTGGGGGCGGTGTCCCAGATGACCGAGGAGGTCATGGAGGCCGACGCCACCCTGCTCAAGCCCACCGACGTGCACCTGATGGCGCGCGGCAAGCGGCATGGTCAGACGGGCAACCACCTGTTCACCGGGACCAACCCTGAACAAGGGGCCGCCATCAGCTACGTCCTGAACCGCCGGGCCCGCGACCTGACCGTGGAGATTCTCGACAGCGAAGGCAAAGTCATCTCGACCCTCGACGCCGACGGCTCCAAGGGCATGCACACCGTGCGCTGGAACCTCCGCCGTTCCAGCGGGGACTCGGGGCGTGGGCGCCGCGGCAGCCGGCGCTCCATGCCCGGCGTCTACGTCGTCCGGATGACCGCCGGCGGCGCGGTCCAGACCCAGTCCTTCGAGGTCCACAACGACCCCAAGCAGGCGACCACCGAGTGGATCGCCTTCGAGGAGGCCGAGGAAGAGCTCCAGCGCCTTTTCGAAGAGAACGCGGCGGCCTCCGAGCGGGACTGAGGGCGGCGGAGGCCCCTCCCCCAACCTCCCCCCGCCCCGGGCTTCGCGACAGCGGCCCGGGTCGGCGGGCGAAGCTCAGCGGAGCGCGGCCAGGATCGACCGCGTCGCGTGGCTCTTGTTGAGGGTGTAGAAGTGGAGCCCGGGAGCCCCGCCCTCGAGCAGGGCGCGGCACTGGGTGATCGCGTACTCGATGCCCGTGGCCATGACGGCGCCGGGGTCCTCCTTCACGGGGCGCAGCCGCCCCAGGAGGTCCTCGGGCAGGGACGCGCCGCACATCCTGGTGAAGCGCTCCACCTGGGCGACGTTGGTGACCGGCATGATCCCGGGCACGATCGGGATCGTGATCCCGGCCGCGCGGGCGCGCTCCACGAAGGACCAGTAGAGGTCGCAGTCGAAGAACAGCTGGGTCGTCAGGAACGAGGCGCCCAGGTCCTGCTTCATGCGGGCGAAGCGCAGGTCCTCCTCGGCGGACGTGGCCTCGGGGTGCGCCTCGGGGTAGCAGGCAGCGCCGATGCATACGTCGTGCTTCTCACTCAGGAAGCCGATCAGGTCGGTGGCGTTGGCGAAGCCGCCCTCGGTGACCTCGAAGCGCTCCGCGCCGTCCGGCGCGTCCCCGCGCAGGGCGAGCACGTTGCGCACCCCGGACCGCTCCAGGCGATCCACGACGGAGCCGATCTCCTCCGCGGTCGAGCCCACGCAGGTAAGGTGCGCGAGCCCGGTGAGGCCCAGCTCGTCCTGGATCCGCGTGATCACCGCGTGGGTCCGGTCCCGGGTCGACCCGCCGGCACCGTAGGTCACGGAGATGAAGTCTGGCTCGACGCTCGCCTTCAGGTCCGCCGCGGTCTGCATGAGGTTCTCCGCCCCCGCGTCCGTCTTGGGCGGGAAGAACTCGAAGCTGAAGACAGGGTTCCCCGACTCGTAGAAGCGGGAGATCGGTTCGGCCATTTCAGTCAGCCCTCACGTCGGGCTCAAGCAGCTCCTCGAAGCGTCCCCGGAACTCGTCGGGGATGGGGATGGGCTCCATGGAGTCGGTGTTGGTGCAGACGGTGATCATGCGAGCCTCGAGGTGAAGCCGGTCTGCGAGGTGGAAGCGATATCGCAGGCCGAGGGAGGTTCGGCCGAGTTTGAAGCAGGTGACCGTGACGACGGGGCGGTCCCCGAAGCGCAGGGGCGTCTTGAAGTCGACCTCGGAGTGGACGAGCGGGAAGCCCACCCGCTGCTCCTGGAGCAGATGGTAGTACCGGCGGCCCACGTGTTCCTCCCAGAGGCCTTCGAAGACGTCGTGGACGTAGTCAAAGATGCGCGGGAAGTAGGCGATGCCCGCGGGGTCCACGTGCCCGAAGCGGACCTGGATCACGGTGTTGTACGCGCTCATCGGGCGAGCTCCGGCCACTCCTCGAGGGCGCTGGTTGCGACGATCTGACCGAGCTGGTCGAGGAGCCGCTCCCCCTCATCGGCAGTGGCCGAGGCGGGATCGCCGCACCAGGCCTCGTCGGCGCCGATGGCGAGGAAGTCGGGGGCACCGTCCAGCATCTTCTCCACGAGCCGGACCTCCTTGGGCGCGAGCTTCTGCCGCTCCTCCTCGCGCACGCTCTCCCCATCGGCCGCGAGGACGATGCTCGACTCGTAGCGGCCAGCGTGGCAGTCGCCCGACTTGAATTCTTCCCCCAGCGTCCCGGCCCAGCGCCGCCGGGTGATGTCCGGGAAGAGGAGCTGGGCCTTGTCCTTGGTGACCTCCGCGTGGTCCTTGCAGACGCCCCGCAGCAGCTGGACGTGCTGGCGCTCGAGGTGAGAGTTGCACAGCACCACGCGCCGCACGCCGTGCTGCTCGAGGCTCTCCACCACGTCCTCCACCAGGTTCCACAGGGTCGTGGGCCGGATCGTGATCGTCCCGGGGAACCCGAAGGCGAACTGGGCCAGGGTGTAGGCGATGGGCGGCATGACCAGGGTGGTCACCCCCGCCTCGTCGAGGATCCCCGCCGCCCGCCGGGCCTGGGCCACCGCGATGGTGACGTCGGTGTCCAGGGGCAGGTGCGGGCCGTGGGCCTCGGTGGCTCCCACCGGGAGTAACGCAACGGGGTCGGCGGCGAAGAGCTCCTTCGCCTCGGGCCAGGTCAGCTTCGCGAAGTCGTGCATCTACTTGAGGAGCTTGCGGGCGATCTTGCCGCGGTCGTTGCGCGGGAGGGGCTCGGTCCGCCACTCGAAGGAGCGCGGGTACTTGTGCGGGGCCAGCTTCGCCTTCACGTGGGCCTTGAGCCCGGACGCGAGCTCATCCGACCCGCAGTGTCCGTCGGCGCAGACCACGATCGCGTGGGCCTTGACCAGGCCGTCGCCGCCGTCCCGGCCCACCACGCAGCACTCGTGGACCGCCGCGTGGTCGAGGAGCACGTTCTCGATCTCGAGGGGCGAGACCCAGATGCCGCTGACCTTGAGCAGGTCGTCGCCGCGGCCCACGTACCAGAAGAGCCCGTCCGCGTCCCGGCGGAACACATCCGCCGAGGTGCACCACGCGCCCTGGAAGGTCGCGTTGGACTTGTCCTTGTCGCCCCAGTAGCAGAGCGCCGTCGACCCGCCCGCGATCCGGAGACGGCCCGGCTCGCCGTCCGCCACGGGGCGGCCCTGCGGGTCCACCACCTCGGCCACGTAACCAGGGACCAGGCGCCCCAGCGAACCGGGCACGACCTCGCCCATGACGCTGGAGATGTAGATGTGGAACATCTCGGCCGACCCGATCCCGTCGAGGATCTCCACCCCGGTGCGCTCCTTCCACTCGTCGTAGAGGGCCGGCGGCAGCGCCTCCCCCGCCGAGAGGGAGACCCTCAGCGAGGAGAGGTCGGCGGCCCCGCAGCGGTCGCTGCGCAGGACGTTGTTGAACAGCGTCGGCACCCCGGTGAGGAAGGTCGGCCGGTGGGCCTCCACCTGGTCGAGGATCTCGTCGGCGGTGGCCCGCCCCTCGAAGAGCACCACCGTGGCCCCGACCCTGAACGGGAACATGAGGTTGGTGCCCGTGGCGTACCCAAAGAAGAGCTTCGGGACCGAGAGGCAGACGTCCTCCTCCCGGTACCCGGCCACCTGGAGCGCGTAGGTCTCCGTGGAGTAGGCGAAGTCCCGACCCGCGTGGACGCAGGCCTTGGGCTCCCCTGTCGACCCCGAGGTGAAGAGCCAGCCCGCGATCCCGTCCGGGCCGACGGGCTCGGCCGCGGCGCCCTCACCCGCGGGATCCGCGGCGCGGCGGGCCTCCTCGTACGGGGTGAACCCGCCCGCGTCGTCCCCCACCACGAAGGCCGCCCGACAGGCAGCCGCGGAGCGGAGCGCGTCTCCGATCTCGGGGAGCACGCTCTCGTGGGTGAAGACCGCCGCTGCCCTGGAGTACTCGAGGTAGTAGGCGTAGTCCTTCGCCTTCAGCAGCGGGTTGACCATGGCGAAGACCGCCCCGACTCGCAGGGTGGCGAACCACGCCTCCACGAACTCGAAGCCGTCGGGGAGCACGATCAAGACACGCTCCTCGGGGCGGACCCCCGCGTCGCGGAGCGCCGCCGCCATGCGCAGCACGCCGTCGTGGATCTCGCCGTAGGTGCGGTGCTCGGACCCGACGCGCACCGCCACCTTGTCACGGCGCCCCTCGTCGAGGTTGCGGTCGAGGAAGTACTCGCTCAGGTTGAAGCTCGCGGGGAGCTCCATGGGGAACGTCACGTCCGGGGCGACCATCACAGGTGCAGGGCGGCGAGGGCGCTGCGGAAGTCCGCTGCCGAGCGGTGACGGTCCTGGCGGCTCCCGCGGAGGCCGCCGGCGATGGCCGCCTCCAGCCCCGGGTCCACCTCGATTCCGGGCGCGAGCGCGGACATGGCCGGCGCGCTGGGCTGCATCTTGGACTGGAAGACCTCGATGAAGCCGCGCCCCTTCCAGGGCATCACCCCCGTCACGAGCTCGTACATCACCGTCGCGAGGTTGTAGAGGTCCGAGCGCTCGTCCGGGGCATCGCCTCCGAACTGCTCGAGCGGCGCGTAGTAGGGCGTGCCGATCAGCGCGGTGCGCGTCCCGAGGTGCTTGGCCGCCCAGAGCCCGGGGGTCACGCCGCCGTCCACGAGGACCGGGCCGTGGTCCCCCACGAAGATCGTCGAGGGCTTGATGTCACCGTGCACGAGCCCCTTGGCGTGGGCGTTCTGGAGGCCCGCCAGGGTGGCCAGGCCGAGCTCGACCACCTCCTGTGCCTCCCAGGGGCCACGCTCCGACGCGAGGTCCCTGAGGGCCGAGCCCTCCGGGAACTCGAAGACGGCGATCACGGCCCCGTCCCCGAGGACCTCCACCGTCTGGACCTGGGTGAACGCCGCGTCTTCCAGGGCGGCCCAGGCGCTCAGGGTTCCGGCGAAGGCGTCGGCCTGGGCCTTGCTCTCGAAGAGCGAGGAGGGGAAAGCCTGGAGCTCGCGTACCTCGCCGCCCTCCTGGTCGGTGACCCGGAAGGCCGCGGACATGCCGTTCTCGCGGTGCGGAGCGTCGATCAGGTAGCGGTCCAGGAGGACCTTGCCTGGGGCGAGGTCAAAGAGGCTGAGGTGGGTCTGTGCCATGGTGGATCGCGGGCGCGAGCGAGGCCACACAGTATGCAAACGGCCGCGACGCGGGGGGCTGCTCAATCCCCCGGGCACCGGACGGGAGCGCCGGATCGGCCCGGGCGACGGCGCACGTGCGCTGTGACCCGGCGAGGCCCTCGCTCAGGCGCCCTCTGCGCCCTGGGGACTCGAGTCGTCGCCGGGCGCGCGGCGCCGGATCGGAGGCAACGCCCGCTCTTCCCTGGGGACGAAGAGGAGCTCGTCCTCGGAGAGCTCGAGCTCCTCCACCACCTCGCCGCCCAGGACGTGACCGTCAATGAGCTGATCCACGTGCTCGGCCTGCACCTTGCCGTACCAGACCTCCTCCGGCTGACAGGCGACCACGGGGCCGTGGGCGCACTGCCCGAGGCAGCGGGTCCCCACCGCCCGGACCACGCCCTTGAGGCCGCGATCGTGGATCCCGGCCCGCAGCCGATCGAGCACCTCGTCACCGCCGGCCCTCGCGCAGGACCCGCGCGGGTGCTCATCGCCCCGATCGTTGAGGCAAACGAAGAGCATCCTCTGATATCCGGGCATCAGTCACTCGCTCCCGCGTCAGGGGCCGGGGTGTGCTTGAGCACGTGCTTGGCCAGCACCAGCTTCTGGACCTCGCTGGTCCCCTCGTAGATCCGCAGGGCCCGGGTGTCGCGGAACAGGCGCTCCACCACGGAGCCCACGCGCACGCCCGCGCCGCCGTGGTGCTGCACCGCCCGGTCGCAGACCCAGGAAGCGTTCTCCGTGGAGAAGAGCTTGGCGCGCGCCACCTGGGCCGTGGCGTCCTGGCCCGCGTCCACCGCCGCCGCCGCCTCGGCGGTGAGGAGCTCGGCGGCCCGCAGGCGCGTGTCCATCTCGGCCAGGTCGAAGCGCAGGCCCTGGAAGCTGGAGAGCGGCCGGCCGAATTGTTCGCGGCGCGAGAGGTGCGCCACCGACTCCGCGAGGGCGCGGCGCGCGAACCCGTTGGCGGCGGCCGCCACCGTGATCCGGAAGCGCGCGAGGTTGGCGAGCGCCAGGTCCATCCCGGCGCCGATCTCGCCGAGCACGTGGGCGGCGGGGACCCTCACGCCGTCCAGGAAGAGCTCGCCGATGGGGTGGGGCGCCATGACCTCGAAGCCGCGGGTGCCCAGCCCCTCGGCGCCGTGCTCCACGAAGAACATGGTCAGCCCGTCGCGCTCCCCGGGCTCCCCGCTGGTGCGCGCGAGCACCGTGTAGAAGTCCGCCACGCCGATGTTCGTGATGTAGGTCTTCGCCCCCGTCAGCACGAAGTCGTCCCCGTCCCGCTCGGCCCGCGTCGCCACCCCCGAGAGGTCCGACCCCGCGCCGGTCTCGGTCAGGGCGAGGGCGGGGATCTCCTCACCGCGCGCCACCCCGGCGAGGCGCTCGAGCAGGCCGGCGTCGGTCGAACCGAGGGCGATCGGGAACGAGCCGAGGCCCTGCTCCACGAAGGCGAGGTCCGCCATGGCGTGCCGATAGGCGAGGGCCTGCCGACACGCGGCCATCGCCCGCACGGAGACCGTGGCCGCCGGCGCCAGCTCCCCCACGGCCGCTCCGCCGGCACTGGCGGGGACCACGAGCCGCAGCAGCCCGGCCGCCTGGAGGCGACGATGCCCGACCCGATAGGCCTCGATCTCCCCGAGCCCCGGGGACGCGGCCGCGAGCTCGGCCTCCACCGCCCGGCCCACCTCGTCGGCCCGCGCGCGGAGCGCCCCCAGCTCGCCGGGCACCGTCGCGTCGCCGTCTTCGCGGCTGGTGGGGAGATGTTCGCTCATGGCAAGGAGGATAGGACGCGGCTGGACCCCGCGGGAGCCGCCGGACCGGGTATTCGGCCGGAGCAGGGCGGCCTCCCCCTTCCCGCGATCGGCGCCGCGCCCCACCGGGGCCCGCTACCATGCGCGAGCCCATGACGGATCACGGACGCCCCACCGACGCCCTCGTGGTCTTCGCCAAGGCGCCCGTACCCGGCGAGGTGAAGACCCGGCTCGCCCGATCGCTGGGGGACGCCGCCGCGGCCCGCCTCGCGGAGGCCTTCCTGCTCGACATCCTCGACCGAGCGGCCTCACAGGGAGACCGCACCCTGGTCGTGGCCTTCTCGCCCCCGGCGGGTGAGCCATGGTTCCGCGCCCGCGCCGGGGCCGGCCACCTCGCCGCACAGCCCGCCGCAGGGTTCGGGGCGCGGGTCGCCGCCGCGCTCGATGAGGCTCGGCGACTCGGCGCCGAGCGGACCGTCATCGTGGGCATGGACTCGCCCCACCTCGGCCCCGATCGCTGGGACGCCGCCTTCGCGGCCCTCGACGAACACGACGTCTGCCTGGGCCCCTGCGAGGACGGGGGCTACTACCTCATCGGGACGCGCGCGCCCCAGCCCGGGCTGTTCGAGGGGATCCCCTGGGGCGGCCCCGGTGTCCTCCGTGCCACCCGCGACCGTGCGACCTCCCTCGGGCTCTCCCTGGCGGAGTTGGAGGAGGACTTCGACCTGGACGAGGTGGAGGACCTCAGGCGACTCGCAGCGCGCCTCGAGCGCGACCCATCCGCCTGCCCCCGGACCCGCGAAGCGCTCCGTTTGGCGGACCTCGGCTAGCCCCTGGCCCTCTCCGCGCCCGGCGATTCCGAGCCGGGTCGGTTCTTCACGAAGTCCTTGGGGCGCTTCTCCACGAACGCGTCGTAGGACTCGCGGTAGTCGGGGTGCTTCATGCACTCCGCCTGGATCCAGCCCTCGGCCTGCATGGCCTCACCCAGGTCCATGTGGGCCTCTGCGTTGAGCATGCGCTTGGTCACGGCGAGCCCCATGCCCGGCCCGGCGGCGAGCTTCTCCGCCATGGCCCGCGCGGCCTCCTCCAGCTCATCGCCGCTGACGACGTGGTTATAGAGGCCGATGCGCTCGGCGCGCTCCGCGGAGATGAACTCCCCCGCCATCAGCAGCTCGCTCGCGTGGCCGAGCCCGACGATCCGCGGGAGCAGCCAGGCGGCCCCCATGTCGGCCCCCGACAGGCCCACCTGGGTGAACAGGAACGCGATCTTCGCCGAGTCCGAGGCGATGCGGATGTCCGCCGCCGCCGCCATGACCGCCCCGGCCCCGCAGGTGGTGCCATTGAGCGCAGCGACGATCGGCTTCTCGAGCCTCCGCATGTTCTCGATGAGGTCGCAGGTCATGCGGGTGAACGCGACCAGCGCCGAGTCCGGGACCCCGAAGAGCTTCCCGATGATGTCGAGCACGTCCCCCCCGGAGCAGAAGGCTCGGCCCGTGCCCGTGAGGAGGACGCTCCGCACCGAGTCCCGTTCACCCAGGGCCCGGAACGTGTCCCGCAGCTCCGCGTAGGAGTCGAAGGTGAGCGCGTTGAGCCGCTCCGGGCGGTTCAGTCGGATGGTGGCGACGCCGTCGCGCTCCTCGTAGTCGAAGTGCTCAGGCTGGATCGTCTCGGGGGTGATCATGGGGAGACCATAGCGCAGGGCTCCCCGCGGGGAAGCCGCCGGGGACGCGGAGTCGCCAGCGCGGCGCCTGGCCCGTGCTCCTCCGGGACGATCGCCCGGCCTTCACCTGGATCGAACCAGACAGGCGCGACGGGGCGAAGGAGGCCCCATATGATGGGGCCTTCCCCCCCTCCACCCAGACGCCCATGCATCGCCCTCTCGGCCTCCAGGCCTCCCTTCCCGTCCGCGCCGCCGTCGCTCTCGTCGTCTTCCTGCTCGGCGGCGCCCTCACCCAGCCGGTGAGCGCCCAGGAGGCCACCCCGGAGCAAGAGGAAGCCGCAGCCCGGACCCTCGTGGTGGAGCCAGCGGAGCTGGTGCTGGAGATCGGTCAAGCCGCGGAGCTCACCGCCACGATCCTCGACGCCGCAGGCGAGGCCGTGGACGCGCCCGTGATGTTCTTCTCCCGCAGCCGCCGCAGCCTGACGGTGGACCGGGAGGGCAAGGTCGAGGCGATCAAGCCGGGCACCTTCGAGATCGTGGTCCGGGAGCGCCGGCGCCGGTCCGGTGAGAACCAGGCCAGCCGCGTCGGCCTCGGAGAGCGCCTGTCGGTGACCGTTCCGGTGACCGTCAAGCTGCCGGACCTCGGGACCCTCGCGCTGGTCGCCGCCCCCAACGCGGCGGTCTGGACCGGGACGACGATCCAGCTCGCGGCGAAGGGCATAGACGTCAACGGCGCGGACCGTGCGGTGGCCCCGACCTGGTCCACCAACCCGGCCACCATCGCCACGGTCGACCAACTCGGCGAGGTCACCATCCACGCCGCCGGCGCCTTCGAGGTCGCCGCAGAGGCCGAGGGCAAGAGGGCTGCGATGACCCTCACCGCCGCCGCGAACCCCATCGCGCGCCTCGTCGTCGAGGCCGACAACGCGGCGCCGAAAACCGGCGAAGTGGTCCACCTGCGCGTGGACGCCTTCGACGCGGCCGGCGAGATCATCACGGACGTCCCCGTGGAGATGACCTTCCGGGCGCGCACCGACGACGACCTCGGGCCCGGGGCCAGCGGCCAGATCGAGCCCATCGAGGGCACGGCCCGCGCCTGGCGCTTCGTGGCCGAGCAGCCGGGGCGCTACACCTTCGTCGCGTCCTCGGGGAACGCGGCTGGACGGCTCGGCGCCGTCGCGACCGCCCGCGACGTGGCCGGGAAGTTCACCCTCGTGGGCCACGGCCGGGTGGATGACACCCACACCTCGGACCTGTGGGTCTGGGAGGGGCTCGACGGCCGGGACTACGCGGTCACGGGGACCTGGGGCGCCAACGGTGACGCCCACTTCTGGGACGTGACTGACCCGGCGAACATCGAGCGCATCTCCACGGTCACCATCGACGCCCGCACGGTGAACGACGTCAAGGTCTCCGCCGACGGGCGCATCTGCGTGCTCTCCCGCGAGGGGGCCTCGGACCGCAAGAACGGCATCGTGCTCGTGGACGTGATGGACCCCCGTAACCCGAAGATCCTCTCCGGCTTCGACGACTCCCTGACCGGCGGCGTCCACAACGTCTTCATCGACGGCGACAAGGTCTACGCCCTGTCGGCCAGCTCCCGGTACGACTCCATCGACATCTCGGACCCCGGCTCGCCCCAACGGGTCGGCACCTACAAGGTGGAGCGACCGAACCCCTCCATCCACGACGTGTGGGTCGAGGACGGCCTCGCCTACTCCTCCAACTGGTCCGACGGCGTGCACATCGTCGACGTCGGCAACGGCATGGCCGGGGGCAGCCCCGACAACCCGGTCAAGATCTCCAGCTACGCCTACCCGAGCGGCTGGAACCACGCGGCGTTCCCCTACCGGCAGAAGGAGACGGGTCTGTTCTACGTGGCCGCCGGAGACGAGGCCTTCCCCTACGGCCTGAACACCGAGGGCAAGCCCACCTACCCGCGGGGCTGGATCCACTTCATCGACTTCTCGGACCTCGAGAACCCGCGGGAGTGCGCCCGCTACCAGGTCCCCGAGGCGGGCACCCACAACCTCTGGATCGAGGACGACGTCATGTACGTCGCCTATTACAACGCCGGCCTGCGCGCCGTCGACGTGTCCGGCGAGCTCATGGGCGACGTGTACCAGCAGGGCCGCGAGATCGCGTGGTTCCTGCCCGATGACCCCGAGGGTCACATCCCCAACGCGCCCATGGCCTGGGGCCCCCAGCCCCACAAGGGCCACATCTTCTTCTCCGACTGGAACTCCGGCCTGTGGGCCGTGAAGCTAGAGCGATGATCGCGGCCCTGTTCCTCCTGGGCGCGGGGGCGCTCCCGGCGACCGCCAGCGAGGCTCGCCTCCTGGTGGCCGCCGAGTCCGCGGACCGGGTCTACGACCTCGCCTTCGACGGCGACGACCTCTCCGTGCGCGAGGTCATCGACGTGGGCTACCAGGCCACCGAGATCGAGGGGCCCCACGGGCTGACCGTGTCCCCCGACGGGCGGCACTGGTTCGTGTCCATCGCCCACGGCAAGCCCAACGGCCTCCTCTACAAGTACGACGCGGAGACCCACGAGCTGCTCGGTGAGACCGAGCTCGGCCTCTTCCCCGCGACGATGCAGATCTCCCCGGACACGGGGCTGCTGTACTGCGTCAACTTTGACCTGCACGGGGACATGACCCCGAGCACCGTCTCCATCGTCGACGTGGACGGCATGGTGGAGATCGAGCAGGTGGTCACGGGCTCCATGCCCCACGGCTCACGCCTCTCCCCTGACGGCAGCCGCCACTTCTCCTGCGCGATGATGAGCGACGAGCTGATCGAGCTCGACGCCGTCACCCTCGAGGTGGTCCGCCGCCTCGAGCTGACCGACGGCACCGGACGTCGCGCGGGCGGCGGTCACGGCACGGACGCCGGGGCCTCGGCCGGCGGCGCCCCGCAGCACGCGGCGGTGGCCAAGCCCACCTGGGTCCAGCCCCACCCCACCAAGCCCCTGGCCTATGTGGCCCTCAACGGCGTGCACCAGGTGCTCGAGGTGGACCTGAAGGCCTGGAAGATCAAGCGCCGCTTCCCGACCGGCCGCGCCCCCTACAACCTCGAGGTGACCCCGGACGGCAGCCGGCTGGTGGTCACCTACAAGGGCGCCCAGGCCGTGGGGGTCATCGACCTCAAGAGCGGCAAGGAACTCGCGCGGATCCCCACCAGCCGACCGATCCCCCACGGGGTCGTGGTGACCGCCGACAGCCGCTTCGCCTTCGTCACCTGCGAGGATCGCGGCGCTGCCCCGGGCGCGGTGGACGCCATCGACCTGGAGACCCTGCGCCGGGTGAGCTCGGTGGACGTCGGCCTGCAGGCCGGCGGCATCGCGCTCTTCCCTGCCACCGAACGACCCGACGCCCCTTCCCGACGCTGACCCATGCTCCACGCCCTCGCCCTCCTGGCCCTCGCCTGCCCCCAGGACGCCCCCGATGCCATCGACGCCCACTCCGAGCACGGGGCGGCCTTCGACATCGGTCCGCGCCAGGCCGCGACCCTGATGGAGCACCCTGACCGGATCGACTTCCCGGTCACCCTCGCCCCCGGCAAGGAGCACCTCCAGGCGTTCATGCACCAGGGCATGGGCCAACTGCACGGATTCTGGTTCCTCGAGGCCGAGCGCACGTTCCGACAGATCCTCAGCGAGGACCCCGACTGCGCCATGGCCAGCTGGGGCCTGGCGCTGGCGAACGTGGACCACCCTGACCGCGCCGCCTGGTTCGCCCGCGCGGCGTGGCTCAAGCGCGGGCTCGTGACCGACCGCGAGCAGCGCTACATCGACATGATCGCGCGCTTCTACCGGGTGGAGGGGCCGGACGAGCCGGAGGACCTCCAGGAGCCGAAGAACCCGGCGCCAGGAGAGGAGGACACTGGCGAGGAGGGGAGCGGAGAGCGCGAGCTTCCCAAGCGCAAGGAGCCCGCCAAGCGCGAGGCGGAGCGGCTGGTCAAGGACTACGAGGACCTCATCTGGGACTACCCCGACGACGTCGAGGCCAAGGCGCTGCTCGCCAACCGGATCTGGCTCAACCGCCGCAAGGGCATCCAGACCACCAGCCGAATGTCCGTCGAGGCCCTGCTGCAGCAGGTGCTCGCGGTCGAGCCGTTCCACCCCGCCCACCACTACCGCATCCACCTGTGGGACTCGAAGGACAGCGCCGAGCGCGTGGTCGACACGGCCGTCCGCTGCGGCTTCTCCTGGCCGGGGATCGCCCACAACTGGCACATGGGCGGGCACATCTTCGCCCAGCTCGGCCGCCACTACGACGCCGCCTGGCAGCAGGAGGCCTCGGCCCGCGTGGACCACGCCCACATGCAGCGCGCGTGGCTGCTCCCCGACGAGATCCACAACTTCGCCCACAACAACGAGTGGCTGACCCGCAGCCTCCGCCACCAGGGTCGGGTCACCGAGTCGGTGGAGCTCGCGAAGAACATGATCGAGCTGCCCCGCCACCCGGACCTGAACAGCCTGGAGAAGCGGCGCTGCAGCGCGATCTACGGCCGCCAGCGCCTGCTGGAGACCCTGACCGCCTTCGAGCAGTGGACGACGCTCCGCGAGCTCGGCGAGACCATGTACCTGGAGCCGCACCTGCTCGACCCCGAGGGCGCGCTGCGGGCCTACTCCATGGGCCGCGCCGCGGCGCACCTGGGCGACGTCGACGCCGTGGGCCTCTCCATCGAGCAGCTCGAGAGCATGCTCGTGAGCCTCAAGGCCGAGCGCTCCGAGGCCGTGGACGAGGCCGAGGAGGAGGCGCTGGCCGCCGACAAGAAGCGCGACGAGGTCCGCGCGGCCATGGCCAAGGCCATGGAGTCCTTCGAGCGCGAGGCCTCCACCATCCGCAAGCAGATCGACGCCCTGGAGGCCCTCGCGGACTACGCCCGCGGCGAGGATCCCATCGCGGCCCTGAGGGCGCTCAAGGACGCGAGCTACGACCGGGTCCACCTCGCCCGCATGATGGCGGAGTCGGGGGACAAGGAGCTCGTGAAGGAGGCCCTCAAGACGGCCCGCGGGCTCGCCAAGGAGGGCGACGGCAAGCTGCTGGAGCTGGCCACCAAGGCCCACGTCCTGTGGATCTCCGGCGAGCAGGAGGAGGCCCTCGAGGTCTTCGAGGACCTCCGGACGGGCGCCGCCCTGGCCGAGATCGAGCTCCCCCCCTTCCAGCGCCTCGCGCCCCTCGCCGAGGCCCTGGAGCTCCCCGCCGACTGGCGCCCCGAATTCCGCGAGGCGAGCGACGTGGCCCTGCGCATGGACCTCGACCTCGAGGACCTCGGACCCCGCCACTGGTCGCCCCCCGTCGCCACGGACTGGACGCTCCCCGACGCCTATGGCGACGAGGTCTCCCTGTCCGACTTCGCCGGCCGTCCGGTGCTGGTGGTGAACTTCCTGGGCTTCGGCTGCGTGCACTGCGTGGAGCAGCTCCAGGTCCTCGCCCCCATGGCGGAGCAATTCGCCGAGGCGGGGATCGAGATCGTCGCCATCGGGCTCGAGGGCCCGGAGGCGGTGGCGAAGTCACTGGGCGGCGACCCCGCGGACACGGGCTTCCCCTTCCGCGTCCTCTGCGACCCGAGCCGGACCCAGTTCAAGGCCTGGCGTGCGTACGACGACTTCGAGGACATCGCCCTGCACGGCACCTACCTCGTGGACGGCCGCGGCAGGATCCGCTGGATCGACATCAGCCACCTGCCCTTCATGGACGTCGATTTCCTCCTCGACGAGTCCGTGCGCCTCCTCGGCCTCCCGGTTCGGGGCGCCGAGGGCGCGGACACGGCGGACCCCGTGGTCGCCATCGACCTCGAGCTCGCCGGTGCCCCCGCGGCGGAGGTCACCGCCGCCGTCGAGCCCGTGGGAGGCGTCATGGTGGCGGTCCAGCTGGAGACCGCACCCCACTGCCAGAACTGCGTCGCGGACCTCCGCTCCATCTGCAGCACCCTCGACGGCTTCCAGAGCCTCGCGGCGACGCCGAACGAGGCGCTCATCAAGGTGGTATTCGAGCCCGGCCACCTGGACCGGCCGGCCCTCCTCGCGGCCCTGGAGGCTGGCGGACGCCCGGGAACGCTGCCCTGAGCCGCTCGTCGGCGGCCGGTCCGCCTCGTCTCCCGGACGGCACGCGGCGGCCGCCGCGGCGCGGACCGAGTCCCTCCCCCGCGCGGACCTGGGGAAGGATCAGCCGATCACGGCCGTGGCCTCGATCTCGACCATGGCCCCCTCCTCCAGGAGGTCCGCGACCTCCACGAGGGTCATGGCCGGGTAGTGAGCGCCGATGCGGTCCTTCCACGCGACGCCGATGGCCTTGGTCGCGTCCAGGTACGCCTTCTTGTCCGTGACGAAGACCGTCATGCGGACGATCTCCTCCGGCTGCCCGCCCGCCTCGCGGACCACCGCGAGGACGTTGTCGAGGGCCTGGACGAACTGGCGCGAGAAGTTGCCCTTCCCCACCAGCTGCTGGTCCGCGTCCCAGGCGATCTGCCCGGCGAGGTAGAGGGTGCGCCCACCGTCCTCGACCAGCACGCCGTTCTCGTAGCCCCGCGCGGCCTTCCAGCCCCTGGGCTGCACCGACCAGCGGCGCAGGCGGTCGCGATCCTTGTCTCCGCGGGCCACGTTCCCCGTGGGCCGCATCCGGCGAAAGAGTCTCTTCAGCATGGTGTTCAGCGCGCCTCGATCGAGACGCCCTCCTCGATGACGACCTGAGCGCCGCCGGTGAGCTCGTGGATCACCCCTGACCGCTCCGAGCGGAGCAGCGAGAGCACGGCGTCGGCGACCTCCTCGACGGTGATCAGCGCCCCCCCCGGGTTCTGGCTGGCGAGGAAGGCCCGCAGGTCCTCCTCGGTCCGCCCGGTCTTCTCCTTCATGGTCTCGATGCTCCGCCGCGTCATGGGCGTGTCCACGTAGTGCGGGCAGACCGCCGAGACGCCGACGCCCTTCGGCGCGCACTCGAGCGCGGCGCAGCGGGTCCACCCCATGAGCGCGTGCTTGGACCCCACGTAGGCGGAGACGTAGGGGTACCCGCGGAGGGATGCGGAGGAGGCCACCTGGACCACCCGACCGCGGCCGCGCTCCAGCATCCCGGGCGCGAAGGCCTCGAAGAGCCGGAGGGGACCGAAGTAGTTGATCTCCATGAGCCGCCGCGCGAGGTCGAGGCTGCCGGCGGCGGTGGAGGACATGGTCTCCGCCACGCCCGCGTTGTTGACCAGCCACTCGATGGGCCGGAAGCCCTCCAGCGCCCCGGGGAGCGCGGCGCAGCTCGCCTCCTCGGTGACGTCGAGGGCGAGGCCGACGCACTCGGTCCCGGTCTCCCGCTGGAGCGCCTCGGCGGCCTGCGCCGCCCGCTCACCATCGCGCCCCGTCAGCGCCACCGGCGTCCCGGCCACGAGGATCGCCCGGGCGATGGCCGCCCCGATCCCGCTGGTGCCGCCGGTCACGAGCGCGGCAGCACCGTCCGGGGTGGAGAGTTCCGAAGACATGGGAGAAGGGTAACGCGGACGCGCCCCCGGCGACCTGCTACCTTCCGAAGCGTGTCCAGGCCCTCCCCCTACCCCCTGCCCGATCCGGGCTGGCCCAGCGCGGACGAGGCGGTGATGAGCCGGCTGTTCGCCCCGACCCGGGTGGGCGCCTTCACCGCCCACACCAGCACCTGGGTCCCCGCCATGGTGCCCTGGCGGTCCACGGAGGAAGGCGACGCCACGCCGGAGGTGGTCGACTGGTACGGGCGCTTCGCCGACGGCCGCCCCGGCGTCCTGGTGGTCGAAGCCACGGGCATCCGCGACGTGCCCTCCGGCCCCTTGCTCCGGATCGGACACGACCGCTTCGTGCCCGGCCTCCGCCGCCTCACCGATGAGGTGCGCGCCCGCAGCAACGGCGAGACGCGGGTGCTGATCCAGCTCATCGACTTCCTCCGGATCCGCAGGCGTCCGGACAAGGCGGTCTACCTCGGGCGCTTCCTGAGCATCGAGGATCGGCACCGCGAGGCTGTCGGACTGGACCGGGGCGCCGAGGACGCGGCGGTGCGCGCGGCCCTCGCCGCGCTCCCCCACGAGGAGCTCCTCGCAGCGCTCTCGACCCGGGAGGTCGAGGACCTGGAGTTCGGCGCGCGGGAGCGCGTCTGGGACACCCACCTGGAGCACATCGCCGAGCTCCCGCGGACGCTGCCGGGCCTCTTCGCCGACGCCGCCGAGCGGGCGGTGGCCGCCGGCTTCGACGGGGTCGAGCTGCACTTCGCCCACGCCTACACCATGGCGAGCTTCCTCTCGGCCCGGAACGTGCGCGAGGACGGCTACGGCGGAGACCTCGAGGGCCGTGTGCGCCTGCCCCTCGAGGTCTTGGCCGCCGTCCGCGAGCGCGTCGGGCCCCACGTCACCGTGGGCTGCCGCATGCTCGGGGAGGAGGTCATCGGAGGCGGCACCACCCTGGACGAGGCGGCCTGGTTCGCCCGGCGCTTCGCCGAGGCGGGGATGGACTTCATCTCCATCAGCAAGGGCGGCAAGTTCGAGGACGCGAAGCAGCCCCGGGTCGGGGCCGCCGCCTACCCCTACACGGGCGAGAGCGGGCACGAGTGCATGCCCACGGTGCGCATCGGCGACCCCGGCCCCTTCGGCCGCAACCTCCCCCTCTCCGCGGCGGTGCGGCGGGCGGTGCGGGAGGTGACCGACGCGGTCCCGGTGGTCGGGTGCGGCGGCCTCGGCACGTTCAGGGAGGCGGAGGCCGCCCTCGCCGAGGGGACCTGCGACCTGGTCGCGGCCGCGCGCCAGTCCCTCGCGGACCCCGACTGGTGGCGCAAGATGCAGCTCGGCCGGGGCGATGAGGTTCGACGCTGCATCTACACGAATTACTGCGAAGGCCTCGATCAGAAGCACAAGGAGGTTACCTGTCAGCTCTGGGATCGTCCTGATCCTGGGGAGGGTGCCCCGCCCCCCCACGCTGGGTCCCTGCGGAGCTCGGACGGCAAGCGACAGCTCCTGGCTCCCCGCTGGGACGCCTGAGCGCCGCCGCCCGGACCTCGGTCGGGAGAAAACCCTCGCCCCGGGGCTACATTGTCCTCCGGCCTGGCTTCCCCCAGGGCGCACGCTCCCACCCGCTCGCTCCGTCAACATGACCTCTCTTCTCCGTCTCGCTCTCGCCACCGCGACCCTGCTGATCGGGCCCACGGCGCTCCCCGCAGCCGCCCAGGACACCCCCTCCCCGCCCGCGTCCCCCGCGCCCTCGCCGCTGCGGGTCTTCACCGTCGGCGCCAGCGTGTCCGCGGGCTTCGGGCTCTCGGCGGAGCTCGCCACCGAGAAGGACGTGGCCCTCGCCGTGTTCCTGGAGGCTGCGCTGACCGAGCGCGGCCGCGAGCGCGTCACGTTCGTGGACGAGGGGGAGGGTTGGTTCTTCAACGCGCCCTACAAGTCAGGGGCGAAGCTGGTGGACGCGGCCATAGAGGGCGACGCGGACCTGGTGGTCGGCGTGGACTTCCTCTTCTGGTACGCCTACGGCAACGGCTCCCGCCTCTCCCCGCGCCGCGCCAAGGGGCTTCAGGCCGGCCTCCGGCAGCTCGAGCGCCTCAAGCGCCCGCTGATCATCGGGGACCTGCCCGACATCTCCCACGCGCTCAAGGGGAGTGGGCCCTTCGGCGCGCCGATCGTGAACCGCTCCATGTTCCCCACCCCGGAGGAGCTGCGCGCCATGAACGCGACCATCCGCGCATGGGCCGAGGAGCGGCCGGAGGTGCGGGTGCTCCCGCTGGCGGACCTCATGGGCCGCTACGTCGAGAGCAAGCCCGTCAGGGTGCGGGACCTGGAGTGGAAGGTCTCCTCCCTCGGGGAGGCCCTGCAGAAGGACCTCCTGCACCCCAACGCCCGCGGGACCGCCTGGGTCGCCATGATCCTCGCCGACGAGATCACCACCGTCCCCGGCTTCGACGACGGGAACTTCCGCTTCGACGAGGGCGCGGTGCTCGGGCAGCTCGAGGAGCTCACCAGGGAGAGCCGCGAGCGGCGCGCCGAGAAGGAGCGAAGGCGGGCGGAGCGCAAGGCCAAGCGCGAGGCCCGCGCGAAGGAGAAGGAAGAGGCCGGCAAGGGCCAGCGGCTCGCGCCGACCCGCTGACCGTCCGCGCCGCCACCTCGGCGGCGCGCGGCTCGCTCACCGCAACCTCCATGCCTGATCCCACCCAAGCCCCCCGGCGCGCCGGCCGTCTCCGCGGCCTCCTCGCGCTCGCGGTGCTCGTGGGCCTGGCCACCGCCGCCGCGTTCCTGCCCCTCGGGGAGGTCCTCGACGGGGTCTCGGAGCGCGTGGAGACCCTGGGGCCCCTCGGCCCCATCGCCTTTGGCCTGTTCTACGTGGTCGCCGCGCTCGCCCTGGTGCCGGGCTCCGCCATCACCCTCGCGGTGGGCGCGCTGTTCGGGGTTGTCATGGGGACCGTGGTGGTCTCGCTGGCGTCGACGGCCACGGCGGCCATCGCGTTCCTGCTGGCGCGCACCCTGCTGCGCTCCCGGGTGGAGGGCCTCGCCCGCAAGAGCGCGGCGTTCCGCGCCGTGGACGAGGCCATCGCCGACGGCGGCTGGCGAATCGTCGGGCTCCTGCGGCTCTCGCCCGTGGTGCCCTTCAACGCCCTGAACTACCTGCTCGGCCTCACGGCGGTGCCCTTCGTCCCGGCGGTCCTGGTGAGCTGGATCGCCATGCTGCCGGCCACCGTGCTCTTCGTGTACTTCGGCGCGATCGGCCGCGACGTGGCCTCCGGGGCCAGCCGCTCGCCCGCCGAGTGGGCGCTCCTTGGGGTGGGGCTCACCGCGACGCTGGGCGTGACCGTGCTACTGACCAGAATGGCGCGCGTCCGGCTGGCGGCCGCCGCCATCGAGGAGCCCACCACCGATGGGGCCTGAGCCCGGCACCTCGACCATGACCCCCCTCCCCGACGACCTCCCCGAGCTCCTCCCCCTGGACGAGAGCAACCGCGCCCTCGCGGCCCAGGTCCACCCGGAGGACTGGGTGAACCCGACCCCGGAGGGCCCCTACAACCTCGTGGTCCTCGGCGGCGGGACCGCCGGTCTCGTGGCCGCCGCGGGTGCCGCCGGCCTCGGGGCACGGGTGGCGCTCGTCGAGCGCCACCTGCTCGGCGGCGACTGCCTCGTCACCGGGTGCGTGCCGTCCAAGGCCCTCATCGGCTCCTCGCGCGCCGCGGCGAGCGCGCGCAAGGCCAGCGCCTTGGGCGTCCAGACCGGCGAGGTGACCGTGGACTTCCCCGCCGTCATGGCGCGCATGCGCGCCTTGCGCGCGGGGATCGCGCGCCACGATTCGGCCGCTCGCTTCCGGGACCTCGGCGTGGACGTCTACCTCGGCGAGGGGCGCTTCGCCTCCCCCACCACCCTGGAGGTGGGCGGCGAGACCCTTCGATTCGCGCGCGCCGTGATCGCCACCGGCGCCCGCGCCGCCCTGCCGCCGATCCCTGGCCTCGGGGAGGCCGGCGTCCTCACCCACCAGACGCTCTTCTCCCTGGAGAGCCTCCCGCCCAGGCTGGCCGTGATCGGCGGCGGCCCCATCGGCGCCGAGATGGCCCAGGCCTTCGCGCGCTTCGGCTCGAAGGTCACCCTGCTCGAGGCCGGCCCGCGCCTGATGGCCGCGGACGACCCGTCGGCCAGCGCCGCGGTCCTCGACGCCCTGCGCGCCGACGGCGTGGACGTGCGACTGAATACCCAGGTCGAGGCGGTCCGGACCAGCGGAGACCTGCGGCGCGTCGAGGTCGGCGGCGGGGAGCCGGTGGAGGCGGACCAGGTGCTCCTCGCGGCGGGCCGCGCGCCCAACGTCGAGGGCATCGGGCTCGAGGCCGCGGGCGTCTCCTTCGATCTGCGGGCAGGCGTCGAGGTGGACGAGCGACTCCGGACGACGAACCGCAGGGTCTTCGCGGCGGGCGACGTGGCCTCGCGCTATCAGTTCACCCACGCCGCGGACTTCCTCTCCCGGACCGTCCTGCGCAACGCGCTCTTCTTCGGGCGGGCCAAGGCCACGGACCTCGTGATCCCCTGGGCGACCTACACCGACCCCGAGGTGGCCCACGTCGGGGCCACTGCCGAGGAGGCGACGCGGAACGGCGTGCCCCACGGTGTCGTCGAGGTCCCCCTCGAAGACAACGACCGCGCGGTGCTCGACGGCGAGGCCGCGGGCTTCGTCAAGGTGGTCCACGATCCCCGGGGACGCATCCTCGGCGCGACCGTCGTCGCCAGCCACGCGGGGGAGATGATCGGGGAGTTGGTGGGCGCGGTGCAACGGGGCGCGAGCCTCACCGAGCTCAGCGGAGTGATCCACCCCTACCCCACCGTGGCCGACGCCATCCGGCGCGCGGGGGACCAGTTCAACCGGACCCGCCTCACCCCCGGCCGCGCCCGCCTCCTGCGCTGGATCCTCGCCCGCCGACGGGGCCGCTAGCGGTCCTCGGTCAGGAGGCCCTCGGCGTCCGGGCTGCGCATGGGCCTGGAGCGCCAGGAGTCGAAGGGAAGCAGCGGGCGGCGGGCCCGCGCGGCGTGGTCGACGCGGCGGATCACCCCCGCCGGGAGAGAGAGCGTCCCGAGGTCGGCGTGCTCCAGCACGAGGGCGCTCCCCTCTGACCGCAGGGGCGTCCCCTGCAGCAGCGCGCCCGTCACCACCGGGCCACTCGCGGCGCTCTGTGAGCCCAGGGTGACCTGCCAGGCCCCCTCCGCGATGGAGACGCCAGGCTGGGGCTCCCGGTCCACGCGCACCCAGCCGGCGAGCCGCTGGAGCGGGACCGTGATGCCGGAGCTGGCTCCGCCCGCGAGGCGCGCCTGACCGTCCCCCAGGCCCTCGAGGTTCGCGCGCATGAGGTCGCCGTTGCGGGCCAGGAAGAGCTGCTCCCCTGGACTCGCCGACTCCGAGCGCGGGACCGCCAGCGCCCAGGAGAGCCGCAGTGCGTCGCCGTCCCGCGTCACCTTGGACGGCTTGAGCGAGAGGTCCATCGCCTCTCCCGAGAGGGCGCCGCTTCGATAGAAGGGGTGCTGGGTGAGCTTCATCGCCTGGTTCATGCTCATCCCGGGGGCGAGGAGCACGGCCTTGATCCGCTCCTGCGGGAGTCGCACCTCGCCCTCCCCCAGGGGAGTCATGACCGTGACGGTGGCGCGATCCGCCCCGAGGACCAGGGCGGGGAACCGTTGACCATCCTCGAGCACGATGACGTTCGGGAAGGCTCGGTCGGCGGCGAAGCCCTCCGCCGAGCGCCTCGTCAGGCTGAACGGGACTCCAGCGGGGATCGCGATGGGCTCCTTGAACCCGAAGACCTGCAGCCGCGGCTGCGGCCGGCCCTCCACCATCTCGAAGCCCGCCAGCTTCACGTTGACCGCCGCCCGGCCCTCGAGCTCGAGGCTCGCCGCGGGGCCATCGCTGCCGCCGGTCGACGAGCGCTGTCGGAAGTGCCAGAGCTCGTCGAGGGGGAGGACGACCGGGGCCTCGGCCCAGCGGGGGGTGAAGCGCAGCCCGCCAGGAACCAGGCTCAGGTCGCGCCCCTCGATGGACTCCCCGTCCCTGCAGGTGACCCGATACCAGCGAGGACCGGGGTCAGCGACCTCCAGTGCCTCGCGGTCCGCACCCACGGCGAACCGGACGCCGAGAGACTCGCCGAAGTCGACCGCCCCCTCCTCCAGTTCGAACGTCCGGTCGTCCTCATTCCACCCGCGGATCTGGTCCAACATGACCATGCGCTCCACCGCGACACGGCCAGGCTGCGCCCTGGCGGCCATGCCCACCTCCGCACGCATGATCCGGACGGGCTGCGCCAGCCTCGTGATGAGCACCGAGTCCCGCTGGCCCGGTCGATCGAGCTCCGCGCCGATGACCGAGACTCGCCCGGAGGACTCCTCTGCGCTCGCCAGCCGAACCCGCCCACCGTCGATCTCGAACTGCAGGACCACCGAGCTGTCCTCGCCGAGCTGCAGGCCCGTCTCCCTCAGGTCGAGGTTCGACCCGTCGAAGGTGTACATCACCAGCGCGCCGTCCCAGGGCTCGACGACCACCCCTCCCATGGGGTCACGTCGATGGTCACCGCCCAGGTGGATCCGGAACTCCGGCTCCCCCTCCCAGGAGAGCTCCAGCAACAGGCGGTCCCCGTAGTCGAGACACCGGCGCGTCGCGATGGCCCCGGGCTTGGTGAGCAGGAGCGCCAAGCCATCGGACTGCGCGTCCCTCGCGCCCTCATTCCGATCCATCCAGGGGCCCCAGAGTGGCCGCGCCGGACCGTCGGTATCCGCCAGGGCCGGCGGCAGGAGGTCACCGCACTCCTCGAAGGGGACCTGGAACGAGCCGAAGCGGGCGCTCTCGAAGCGCACGGAGCTCCCCTCGATCGAGCGGACGCGACCGCGGAGACTCTGGCGCCGCTTGAGCGACAGGAGGTCCCGCCCCGCCTCCGGGAGGAGCGGGAGACGCTGTCCCTCCGGCGCCACGACCAGCGAGGTGACCGCCTCGAGATCGAGGGTCGCCGGCTCGTCGTAGGGGTCGACCTCGAGGCGCAGCTCCCCCCCCTCGGAGACGACCGCGGGGCCCGTGTACTGGGAGTCATCCCGCAGGAGGACCGAGACGGGGAGCACCTCCGGCCCCGCCTCCTGGGTCGCCGCCGCAGGCAGCGCCAGCGCCACCGCCGCCAGCCCGCCCATGATGCTCGGGAATCGGCTCATCGCTCGTAGACCGGCAGGAGGGTGTACTCGAGGGCTCCGGAGAGGAGCAGCATCGCCGTCTGGTAAGCGGGCCCCTGGAAGGACGCGGCGATGATGATCCGCCCGTCCTCGCCCTGCCGCAGGAGCAGGTCGTTGGTGTTCTTCGCGCTCCACGCACGCCAGGCGGCGTGATCCAGCTGGAAGAGCGCCTGTGAGACGTAGTACCGCGAGTAGCACGGGTGAGCGGAGCTCGTGGACCCCACCGAGCGGGACACCACGTAGCGGCGCAGCGCGTCGTCCGCCAAGGGGCGCTTGGCCACCGACCGGCAGAGGGCGACGATCGAGGACCGCGCCAGCGAGTCCCCGAACCCGCCGGTCCCCGAGTAGGAGACGGTGCCCGACTCCGTGGTCATGGAGTCGAGGTACGCGAGGGCGTTCTCGATGGACTCGTCGGGGACCGGTACGCCGGCGTTTCGAGCGCCAAGGAGGCCCATGAGGATCGCCCCGGAGACCGAGGTGTCGGCATCGGAAGAGCTCGGCGAGTAACGCCATGCCTTGAACGGGTTCTGCTTCTGGGAGGTCACCGCGCATCGCACAGCCAGCCGCAGGGAGTCCCCGATGGAGCGCTCCAGTTCGAGGTCCTTGTCCTCGAAGAGCCGCTCATCCACGGCGCCGAAGCAGTCCGCGAGGCAGAGCATCGCGAACCCGTGCTCGTACATCCCGCTCCCGATCTGCCCCGAGGTCCGGCTCTGCTGGGCGATGAGCGAGCGGAGCCCGCGGCGGATGCTGTCCGCGTACTTGCCGTGGTTGGGGTCCTCCCCCGACGCCAGCAGCGCCATGATGCAGATGCCGCTCACCCCTGCGCTGCTCTCCCATGAGCCGCCGTCGGCCTGCTGGCTGATGATGAACTCCGCGCCGCGCTCGTGAAGCCGACGGTGGGCCGGTGACACCGGCGCACCCGTGCGCACCTCTTGCCCCTGGGCCGGGGTGAGGAGCGTCACCAGCGCCGCCAGGAAGGCGGCGCCCCTCGCCATCAGGATCCGTCCGTTCATCATCCTTCCTCCTCGATACCAAGGGCCCGCAGCTGGGTCGCCGAGAGCAGTTCGTACAGGTCGACCAGGAGCTCTGGCCTGGGCTGGGTGGACGCCTCCGAGTTGTCGAAGCGCAGCGGGAGCCGGAGCGCGCGCCAGATCGGCGCCGCCCCGATCGCCCCGAGCCCCAGGGCACCGCGGTTGACCTCCCGACCGACCTCCCGGGCCAGCGCCGCACCCAGCGCCCGCCGCGGCCCGTCCTCGAGCAGGAGCACCTGGTCGAGCTGCGCCAGCATGAGCCCGGTCCGGGCGTCCACCAGGGCCTCGCGGTCACCGCTGGTCCAGGGCGCAGGCGCGGGCGCCTCTGCGCCGTGGCGCGCCTCCTCACGGCGCACGAGCGCCTGCCAGAAGGGCTGCTCATCGGGGTCGACCACCGCCCGCAGCAGGTTCCGATCACCGGCGGAGCGGCGCCCGCCCTTCTCGCGGCGAACCCTCCGGCCCATGGCCGTGGCGCCGCGCAGGAGCAGCGCCGCCTGCCCATCGTCCCAGCCGTGGAACGCGGCGAGCGCCAGCGCCTCCAGCACGAACTCATCCTCCGGGTAGCGGCCGCTCTGGAGCGTCAAGGCCTCCCCGCGCCCCGCGGGGAGGGCGGTGGCCCGGCGCATGCGCACCAGCCGGCTGACCTGCTCCTGCACGAGGAGGGCCCTGACCGGATCGGAGGTGGCGAGCACCAGGTTCAGGTCAGTGCTCGTTGCGCGCACGCGCTGCCACCGCGGGTCCCCCATCCACTCCAGGATCGGATCGCGGAGCGCCTCTGCCTGGGGCTCGCGGAGCCGCAGCTCCACGGCGAGACCGGTCAGGAGTACCTGGACGGAGGCCGCCTCGAGGCGCGCCGCCCGCGCCTCGAGGTCGGCGGCGAGGGCCTCCCCCTGCTCGGTCTTCAGCACTCGCGCCCGGGCCCCCTCCCAGGCCCGGGAGGAGAGGGAGGCCTTCCAGGCAGCCTCCAACCAGTCGGGGTCCGGCGTCTTGGCCGCTCGCTGAGCCTCCTCCACGGTCTCCTCGACGGCCTCCTCCAGCGCGAGGCGCAGGCCCTCTTGCTGGTCCTCCGAGACCCTCGCCACCCGCGCCAGCCACTCCACATGGAGCGCCGCCCGTCCCTTCAGGCACGCCCTGGCCCGCGCCGCGTCCAGGTCCACGGCGCGCGCCTCCGCGGGGAGCCCGGGAGGAACAGCGAGGCCCGCCCCGGCGAGGAGCAGAGCCGCGGTGACCACGAGGAGGCCGAGGGCCAGGTGGCCCCTGCCCTGCGCCGCCGATCGAGATGCTCGAACGCGGCTCATCGCTCCGCCTCCAGCCCCTCGAAGTAGCGCTCCAGGGACTCCTGGAACTCCACGGGGATCTTCGAGGGCTCCCCGCGGGCGGCGCGCTTCATGCCGCGCGCCTCGCCCCGTTCGTTGGAGCCCGCGGCGCGGCCGCTGAGGGCCAGCGCATCGGTGGCTTCGGTGCCGCCGTTGCCGCCTCCAGGCGAGGCGCTGCTCTTCCCGCCGCCGCCGCTGCCGCCGGCACGCCGGGACTGGAGCAAGAGCTCGATGGCCTCGGTCTCCGCGGCGAGGGTGTCCCTCCCGGTCTCTCCCTCCAGCATCCACTCCGCCGCGTCCACCATGGCGCGCCGCGAGCTGGCCATCATGCGGATCTCCGTCCCGAAGGTCCGGGACCCGTCGGGGAGCTTGCGCATCTGGTTCATCAGGTTGTCGAGCCGGTCCGCGAGGCCGTCCTGCTGGTCGTACAGCTCGAGGGAACGCTCCCGGTGGGCGTCCGGCCCCAGGGCAGACCTCGCCTGCTCGGCCTCGCGGGTCAGGTCCCGCAGAATCATCTCCGCCTCGGTGATCCGCAGGACCTCGAGGATGATCTCGGGCGGGAGGCTCTCGTCGTTGGTGCCGCCCTCGTCCTCCTGCTCCTCCGGGGGAGCCTCCGCCGGCGGGACGAGCTCGTCGCCCCAGCGGTCGAGCCGGTCGGACAGGTAGCCCGCGAGCATGGTGGCCTCCCCCGGCCGGCCAGCGGCCGCGCTCGAGGCGATCTCACCGGCGAGGAACACGGGCCGCGTTCGGTTCCACTCCGCGACCACCCGGAGGATCCTGGGCGCCCCCTCATCCCCCCGGTACGCGAGCCGGTCGGCGTAGGCGTCGAGGTCCATGTGCAGGGCCTCGAGCCGCCGCCCCTCCAGCTCCTCGAGGGCCGCGAGCTCCTCGTTGGCGACCGCGATCGGGCGCTGCTTCAAGGCCCCCGTTGCGCCGAAGCCGCGGGCCACCGGCAAGGCGAGGCGCTCGGCCCCGTCGGCCTGAGCGCGGCTGGCCATCTTCATGCGCTTGACGAGGGTGCTGGCCTCGAGGCGCGCCAGGATCTCCTGGAACGGGAGCGCGAGCTCGTTGAAGGACTCCACCAGCTCGCGCTGGGCCTCCACCGCCTTGGCCAGCTGCTGGGCCGTCATGCTCCGCTTGCTCTCCTCCTTCACCGGCTCCTCCTCCGCCGAGGGCGACGCGTCGTCCCCGCCGCTCGAACCCGGCACCGTCGTCCCCACCAGACCGAGGGAGCCCGGACCGCTGGGCGCCTCCCCGGAAGCCGGCTCGGAGGCCGGCGCCTCCTCGCTCTCCGCGAGGCTCGACTCCACGTCGAGGATGTTGGGCGTCGGGTCGAAGGGAGACTCCTCCCCGGTGGCCTCGGGCTCCGCGTCCCCCTCCGCTTCGGGCGCGGCGCCGCCGCTCCCGCCCGCACGCACCACCCCCGCGGCGCTCGTCTCACGGCCCCCGGGCGTGTCGGCCGTCGCCGCGGCCTTGGCGGCGCTGGCCAGGAGCTTGGAGACCACCTCCATGTCCTCCTCCGCGAGCTCCTCGAGCCCGTCCCGGGCCTCGGTCCACATCTCGAGGTCCCCCACGTCCACGGCCTCGTTGAGCGACGCCTCGTCGAGGAGCTCTCCCCCCTCGGCCACCAGGGCCCCGAGGCGCGAGCGATTGCGGCGCTCCGCGGCGACCTGCTCCTCGAGCACCGCCTGGACCTCACCGGTCCCGAGCTCCGCGTCCGTCATGGCCAGCAGCGTCTCGTTGGTGGCGAGGAGCTCGAGCTCCCGGTCTCTCACCTCCGCCGCCTCCTCGATCCACGCGTCGAACCGCCGGCTCACGTACTTCAGGTGCTCGGCCTCGTCCATGACCCGCACGCGGACCGGCGCGGAGTAGACCCGCTCCCTCCCCGGGAGGAGGTCCACCGCCCACGCCCGCAGCTCGATGGGCCCCGGCTCGATGCCGAGGTCCGCGGGACGCAGGGTCGCGAAGGCCTCCGCCCGCGGCTCCCCCGGTCCCTGGGCCAGCAGCACCTTCTCGCCGAGGGAGCGTGGCGCCTCATCGAGGCCCGAGGAGGGTTCGAACCACTCGAGCCCGCAGCGGTCCACCCCAAGGTCATCCACCGCCAGCACGTCGAAGGTGAGGGCGCCCCGCTCGAGCAGCACCGGGTCCGGCTCGAGGCCGATCATGGAGACCTCGGGCGCCGCGTCCTCCACGGGGCGCACGGAGAAGCGGAAGGAGCGCGGACTCTCCAGGCCGAAGCGGTCGACCCACTCGAGCTCCCGGACCAGGGACTCGCCCGCCGTGTCGCAGGCCATGGGCGCCGCCTCCAGGCGCAGTGACAGGGGGGCATCCTCGGCGCCCGCCAGCCGCGACTCCCGGCTCAGCTCGAGCTCCAACCGCACCTCGCTCCCCTCCACCGCCGAGAGCGCGCCGCCGCTCACGTCTCGCTCGAGGGGCTCAGGAAGCCCCAGGTACCCGGGGAGGTGAACCCGCGCCGTCGCAGCCACCACCTCCGGCCGGGAGAGCGGCGAGAGGGTGACCACCTCGCGCAGGTCGCCGATCACCAGGAGCGCCGCTTGCTCGCGCGCGAGGGGAGGCACCTCCAGGGTGTAGGTGGAGCCGTCGAGGGGCCCGCGGACCGTCCCCCGCTCCAGCCGCAGCTCCGCTCCGTCCGGGCGCCAGCGGGAGTCCCCGGCGAGCTCGAGGCGCACGGTCCGAGCCTCCTGCACGGGCAGGACCCAGCGGTCCTGCGCGCCCTCCACCCGGGTGAAGGTGAAGCGCTCCACCCCGCCGAACGGGCTGGCCCAGCGCTGGAGCGCGTTGAGCCCGACCTCGGGGAAGCGGATGAACAGCGCCAGGGTCGCCGCCACGGGGAGCACGAGCCAGCGCGTCAGAGCCCGGTGCCGCGAGGGCGGCAGCGCGTGGGCCAGGGTCTTGTCCCCCAGGTCACGCTCCCCGCGACCGATCGCGGCGCGCACCAGCTCGGGGCTGCGCCGGAATTCCTCGGGGTCCGTGGCGAGCTCGAGGATGCCGAGCAGGCGGTCTCCGGTGCGGGGGTCTCGGACGGCCACCTCGCGGGCGATGGCGCCCGCCGATCGATGGCGCAGGACCCAGCGCGAGAGGGTCGTGGGGATCGCCACGGCGAGGCAGGCCACGGCGAGGGCGAGCAACGCGCCCCGGAGGAGCGGAGGCGTGTCGAAGAGCCGGTCGATCCCGGCGGCGAGAAGGAACGACGCCCCCGTCACGAGCGCGCACAGCGCGGCCGCCTCCCACAGCTTCTGCCGCCGCATGCGCGCGCGGAACGCGCGCAGCGAACGGTCGATTCCCACGGGGGGAGGCGGAGCGCTGGGAGCGGGGGTCATGGGCTGCTCGGCGGGGATCGCGTCGGCGCCGGCCGTCGGACGGGGGTGCTGCTCCATTACACCCTCCCCGCGGCCTTCCGGCCGATCCAGAGCGCGGCCATCAGCGCCGCCGCGACCGCGCCGAAGATGGGATGTCCCCAGAGCCTCACCCGCGTCACCTGAGGCGGCGGCTCGGGCAGCTCCGCCAGGCGCTCACCCACCGCAGCGGGAGAGAGCTCGTCGAGGGGCTCACCGCCGCTGATGCGCGCGACCTCGGCCAGCACGTCAGGGCGCGCCGGGCGCCCCACCCGCTCCCGGGGACGGGCGGTCACGGCGATCTCCGCCTCGAGGCTCGCGCCGGTCTCCTCGCAGTTGAGGACGACCTGGTAGCGCCCCCCCTCCTCGGGGCGCCAGGTCGCCGAGTAGAGGCCCCAGGCGGCGTCGCCATCCGCGCGCGGCGGCTGCGCGAAGCGCACGCGCTCGACCTTGCCCGAGGGGGATTGCACGCGCGCCGTCACCGAGGCGCCATCCACCGGGCCGCCGCCCTCGGCGTCCATCACGTTGACGTTCAGGGCCACCGTGGTCCTCGCCTTCGGGCGATCCGGCGCGAAGAACAGCCGCATGGACTCGCCCACGTTCATGTTTCGCTGGTACGCCATCCAGCGGATCACCTGACCCCAGAAGCGGTAGTGGTACAGGTCCTCGAAACCCTCTCGCCAGCGCCACGCGCCGTCCGTCCCCATGAAGAGCACCTTCCCCGTGCGGGCGGTGCGGGTCACCAGGAGCTGGCGGCGCCCCGTGCTGCCCACGCTCTGGGGGTGGACCGCGAGGACCTGTGCGCCCGCCCGCGCTCGCTCCACCGCCGCGAACCACTGGAAGCCCGGGAGCTCGGACCACAGGTACGCGTTGGCGGTGGTGTCCGGGACGAGCCGCGTGAGGCCGCTGTTCAGGCCCGCCGAGGTGAGGCGCAGGCGCGCCGGGGTGTCGACGCCGTAGCCCCTGGGGCGCGCCGGGTCGAGCTCGACGGGGTACAGCTCCCCGAGCGCCGTCTGCTGCAGCTCGAGGTGTCCGCCGCCGAAGCCCGGCATCAGGATCAGCCCCCCCGCCTGGTCCCGGACGACCCCCGCGATGCTCTCGCACTGCTCCTCCGTCAGGCCGTCCGGCCCGAGCCCGACGTCGCCGATGAAGATCACGTCGTACTCCGCGAGCGCCTCCTTGGGCGGGAAGGCCTCGAGGTAGGTCGGGCCGCCCCCCCTGCCCGGCATGCCCGGGAGCGTGAGGTAGCAGTCGACCTCGACCCCGGGGTCGCGGACGAGGGCGTTCCTGAGGTAGCGGTACTCCCAGCGCGGGAACCCCTCCACCAGCAGCACGTCGAGGGACTCCTCACGCACGTCCAGCTCGATCGTCCGCGTGTTGTTCTCCACGTCGAGCTCCCCGGGGACGGGGTCGACGGTGACCGTCAGCGACACCCGGCCCGGCTCGGTGGGCAGGTACTCCAGGGTCTCGGTCGTCACCCGCCGCGCGCCGAGCGCGATCCCGCGGGACTCCACCGGGCCGTCGGGACCCGTGAGCGTGATCCTTGAGGGGACCTCCCGGGGCATGGCGCTCTCGATGGACACCGGGATCTCGAGGCGGCGGCCGACGATGGCGAAGGCGGGGGGCTCCACGGGCTCGAGGGCGACGTCCGGCTGCTGGTCCTGACTCCCCACGCTCGCCGTGAAGATGGGGACGTCCGCGAGCCGGTAGCGGACGGCGGCCTCGAAGGGGCTCTCGCCCTCCGTCCAGTCCCCGTCCGAGGCGAGGAGCACGGCGCGAAGGGAGGTGTCCTCGAGGAGCCGATCGAGGGGGCCAGCGAGGTCCGTCCCCCGCTCCTCGGCGGGGATGTCGGCGTCAGCGGACTCGGTGGAGGCCGAGAGGGGGGTCACCACCAGGTCGAAGCGCCCCCCTGCGGTGGCGTCGGCGCCGGGACCATCGCTCGCCTCCAGCTCGCCGATGACCTCCGCCAGGGCGTCGGCGCGGGAGACCAGCGCCCCGCCCGCGGGCACATCCACCGTGCCCATGCTGCGGGAGTCGTCCCAGAGCACCGCCACGAGGGCGCGCTCCTCGGGCACCTGGCTCCGAACCCACTCCGGACCAAGCAACGCGAAGAGCACGAGCGCGATCAGGGTCGTCCGGATGACCTCCACCACCAGCACGGCGGGTCGACCAGCGCTACGTCGCCAGGCGCGGACGCCGAGGGAGCCGGCCACGAGGACCAGCCCCACGCACCCGCTCACCAGGGCCGCGTCGGTGACCTGGAGCTGCAGACCGGAGGTGACGTTCACTCCGCGCCCTCCCTGGGCGGGCTGCCCTCGGGGCTGCACAGGAGCAGCTCGACCAGCAGGGCGCCGAGCACGAGGATGAGGAAGATGCGCCAGACCTCGTCGAGGAGCGAGCCCCCCTCCGCCGCCGCGCTCGTGGTGGTCACGACCACGTCCAGCGGCGCGAGGCTCTCCGCCAGGACCGCCCCGGGGAGCGCGGGGGCGGCGTCCTCGGACAGGGGGCGGTTGAGGGCGACGAAGACCTCTCCGTCGGTGAGCACCCCGGCGCGGCGGCCGCGCTCGGCGAGCGAGTCGGGCCGGTCGCTCGCGGCCACGGACCAGCGCTCCTCCAGCCAGCGCTCGTTGGCGCTCGCCACCTGCTGCTCCTCGGACCCGAGCGCCGCCGCGGCCTGGTCAAGGGCGCGATGCACGAGCGCCATGAAGACGATGCCCTGGGAGGCGAGGTCGCTGGAGCGCGGCTCGGGAAGCGTCCCGAGGAAGTACGCCGCCCCCCGACCCATCGCGGACTTGACCATGAGCGGCTGGCCGCCCTCGAGCCCGGCGAGGGGGATGCGAGCCACGGGCGCCTCCCCCACCGACCGGATGGAGCAGACTCGCCGCAGGGACACCTCTCCCACCGGGAGCGGCGTCCCGTCCGCTCCCGACGCGAGCAGGTCCGCGTCGGCGCGCCAGGTCTTCACCGCGCTCTCCTGCGCGGCCTCGTCCACCGAGCTCCACTGGCCCCAGCCCACCCCGGCGAACGACCCCTCTCCGGGGGACGACGGCGGGAGGAAGAGCACGACGCCCCCCACCTCGCAGAAGCGAGCCACCGCCGCGGCGGCCTCGCCCACGGGGAGCGGCGCCTGCCAGGCGAGCAGCGCCGCGCCCCCCGGGTCCACGGCCTCCCGGGCGGAGGGCGCGAGCTCGCGCACCTCGTGGATCACGTCGGGCCCCGCGGGCGACCGGGCCGCGACGGAGATCACCGAGGCCACCGTGCTCGACTCGGCGAGGACCGCCGTCTCCACCACCGGCGTGCTGCCGAAGGCGAACCAGTAGCGGTCGTCTCCGGCGCGTCGATCGGTCGGGATCTCCACGGCGCCGAAGCCCGCCTCCAGCTCGGTGTCGATCGCCACCCGGTGTCCCATCAGTCGACCCTCTCGCCCGGTCAACTCCACCTCGACGGTCGTCCGCGCTCCACCCACCTCGATGGCCACGGGGACCCGCAGGGCCGTGTCTCCGCTGGCCTCCGTCGCCGCTGCCCGTGTGATCACGAGGTCGAGCACCAGCTCCGCCGTCTCCCCCTCGGACTCACGGCGCACGCTCTGCACCCGGACGGCGAGGTTGTCCTCCGCCACCTCGGGGAAGCTGGTGAGCCGCACGCGCGCGCCGGCGCCGCCCCCAGCCCGGGAGAGTTGCTGGACGACGGCTTCCCAGCGCCCGTCCTCGGGCGCCCAGTCCTCACGCTGGGCATCGGTCAGGGCCCAGACCTCGGTCCGGCCAGCGCCCGCCCCCTCGATGGTGCGCGCCGCCGTCTCGAAGGCCGTCAGCACGTCGCTCCCCGCCGAGGTGGCCTCGTCGAAGGAGAGCTCCAGGAGCGCGTCGAGGTCCTGCGGCCGCAGCACCTCGGTGGGCCGGGTCGCGTCCACGACCACGAGCTCCCGGGGCGCAGTGATGGCCAGGGCCTCGCCGGCGGCTCGCAGGCCGAAGGCCAGCTTGGACTCGGGGAAGCCGTCGACCTCCTCCCCCATGCTGCTGGAGCGGTCGATGATCAGGATCACCTGATCCAGTCGCTCCCCCGCGACCCGCGCGGCCCAGCCGCCGGCGATGGGGCGGCCGAGGGTCAGGACCAGCGCCAGCACCGCCAGGGTGCGGGCCGCGAGCAGGAGAAGCTCACGCAGCCGCTGCCGCCCGCGGGAGGACCGCTCCCCCTCGAGGAGGAACATCATCGCCCCCCACTCCACGACCCGGTGCCGGCGGCGGTGCAAGAGGTGCACGACCACGGGCAGCGCCACCAGCGGGAGCGCCCACAGGGCAAGGGGCTGCAGGAGGTTCAACCGCGCCCCCCCTTGCCCGCGCGCGCCAGCAGGAACCCGGCGATGGTTCGCGCGATGTCCTCATCGAGGAAGGTCTCCCGGAGCTCGACGTCGGCCGCGAGCGCGATCGACTCGAGGGCGCTCCGGTGCCGCCGCCACGCCGCGAGGTAGCGGGCCGCCACCATGGACGGATCGGCGAGCACCGGCGCTCCCCCCTCGGGGTCCACGAAGCGCGTGGCCTCCTCGAAGCGGAACTCCGACTCGTCTCGATCAACGATCTGAAAGACGCTCGTCTCGTGGCCCCGATAGCGCAGGTGCTGGAAGGCGTCGCGGAGTCCCTCCGGGGCGGTGAAGAGATCGGAGAGCACGCACACCAGCGCCCGCCGCCCGGTCCGCTCCGCCACGTCGTGGAGCACCTCGACCAGCCGGGTGGGCCCGCCGGGCTGGACCCGGGCCATCTCACCGGCGAGCACCCGCAGGTGCGAGGGGCGGCGGCGCGGTGGGACGCGGACGGTCTCGCCCTCCGCCGCCACCGTCACCCCCGCGGCGTCCCCCTGCCGGATGGCGAGCTGGGCGATCGAGGCCGCGATCCGGCAGGCCAGCTCGTACTTGGTGAGCGGGCCTGTCCCCTGCTCGCCGGAGTACCTCATGGACCCGCTCCCGTCGATCACGAGCACGAGCCGGAGGTTGGTGTCCGCCTCGAACTCCTTCACGAAGTGCCGGTCGGAGCGCCCGTAGACGCGCCAATCGAGCCGGCGCAGATCGTCCCCGGGGACGTAGTCCCGGTACTCGGCGAACTCGACGCTCGAGCCACGGTGCGGGCTCCGGTGCCGCCCGAACACGGCCCCGATCTTCGCCCGGCGAGCCACGAGGGGGATCTGGCCGACGCGCGCGATCACCCCCGGGTCGAGCATCGCGGCGATCGCCGCGGCCTCGTCCGAGGTCATCGTTCGAGCTCCTCGGCCGCGGGGCGAGCGATCGGATCGTTCAGGCTGCGGGGGGAGGTCATGCGCGTGGAGGAGGCTCGCTACGCCCCCCCCATTAGACGAGAAGCGGGGGGATCGGGGCACGCACCGACCCCGGGGAGCGCCCCGGTTTGCTGAACGCTGACCCACCGCGGACCTCGCCCCGGGTCCGCGAGGGGGGCCCTGTCGCGTGTCGATTCGAGGCACTCGCAGGAAGCGCGCCCCCCCCCTCAAGCTAGGGGCCCACTCCGGTCGTTCTCAACCTCGGCGCCGCGCGCGGCCCAGATCGCCATGAAGAACTCCACTCGACTCTGCCTGCTCTCCCTCGTCGCTCTGCCCCTCACCGCCTGCCAGTCCGGCGGCTACATGTCCTCGGTGGCGCTGACGGGCGCCGAGAGCCGACAGCATGTGGTGGAGGCCATCTCGGAGGGCGTCTCCGAGCAACAGGTCGCCGAGGACGAGTTCGAGGCCGCCGGGCGCATGCTCGCGAGCATCCAGGTCGCCAGCGAGGCCGAGGCCTCGAAGCTCTACTCGGAGTACCTGGACCAGATCGATCGCTGCGCCCGCCACGTCGAGCGCTTCAACGAGCAGATCACCGTCCTCCAGACGGGGGCCGAGAACCTGTTCGTGGACTGGGAGGCCGAGCTCGAGCAGTTCACCAGCGACGCCATCCGAGAGCAGAGCTCTCGCCGGCTCGAGGCCGCTCGCAGCGGCTTCGCCCTGCTGCACGACGAGCTCATGGGCGTGCACGGCCAGATGGCGGCCAGCCTCTCCACCCACAAGGACTACGCGCTCTACTTCAACCACAACCTCGCGGGCTCCAGCCGCGAACTGCTCGGTGAGGAGAACAGCCGCTTCATGGCGACCATGGCCGCCATGAACGAGGACTGCAAGGTCGTCGAGTCTGACGCTCGGACCTTCAACGAGCGGCTGGCCGGCCCCGCGGAGTCGCCCGCCAAGGTCACCAAGCCCGAGGGCGAGGGCGCCGCTCAGTGAGCGCCCGGAGGGTCTAGAAGCTGAAGAAGCCGAGGATCCTGCCGAAGAAGCCCTTTGGAGGCGTACCCGCCCGGGTCTGGATGACGATCCGGCTCCGGGCGCCGTTCTGCTCGGAGTCAGGCTTCGGAACCCTGGGCCGCTTGAGGTTGATCCGGGTCTGATCGACGCCCGCGCGAATCAGCGCGCGCATGAGGGCGTCCATGCGAGACTGGGCGATGTCCAGCGCCACGCGCCTACGACGCCGCTCTGCCTTGCCCGCGGCGTTCCGCCCCAGGAGGGCCGCGACCTGGTCCACGCTGCTCTCGACCTCACCGAGCTCGCGGGAGAGCCGGACGAGGTCCGCCTGGGCCTCCTGGAAGTCTCCGGTCCGACCGAGCGCGAGGGACGCCCGCACCTCGACGGCCAGCTCCCCGCGCTCCCGAGAGAGCTCGTCCCGCTTGCGGCGCAGGGACTGGAGGAGCTTGAGCGCGACGTCACTGTCCGGGTTGGCGAGCTCCCGCGCCCGCTCGATATCGTCGGTGCCGAAGTGGTGGACCCCCTCGATCTCGAGCAGCGGGTCCTTTGCCATGGCCTTGACGATGGCCGCGAGGGGCGGAGCGAGCTCCCGGTCCACGTGGGCGCTGCCCACCTCGAAGTCGACCTCCGCCGTCATCCCCGCGTACTTCGGCGTCCGATCTCGCCCCCCGACCAGACCCCCGAGGCCGACCACGTCGGTCACGGAGCCGACCGCGCGGAGCGGCGCGGCCGCGAGGGCCTCCGTCACCAGCCGCAGGAAGGCCGCCGAGGCCTTGGCGGAGATCTCGGCCAGCCCCATGCTCGATCCTCCGCCGAAGTCGAAGGCGAGCGGCAGGCGGATCTCACCCTGCTCGTTCTTGAGCACGAAGATCACGGTGTCCAGGGGCGCCGGCAGCTTGAGGAAGCGGGAGATCGGTCCCCCGTCGGGCTCCGAGAGGGAGAGGTGGGCGAGGCTCACCGTGGAGTCCACGTGACCGCCGCGGCTGCCCGAGAGCCGCGTCCGAGAGTTCACGTCGAGGACCCCGTCGCCGATGTCGATCCCCGAGTCGATGGCCGCGCCGCGCAGGGCCGTCAGCTCCAACCCCTGGAGCGCAACCTGCAACCACCCGGAGGTCGACGGGTACAAGGTCAGCTGCCCGGAGGACACCAGCTCGCGGAACAGCGGCCGGTCCTCATAGGTGACCGTCTCGGCCTCGCGCGAGGAGACGGCGCCCGCGACGCCCTCGGCCACGCCCCGGATGAGAGAGGTCTGCTCCAGGCGCACAGGCAGGGAGACCTTCCCCCCGCCCAGCGAGAGCGAGTACCTCAGTGGCCGCGGCTCCGTCAGCATCCGGCTGCTCAGTCCACGCACCTCGGCATCCAGCGCCACCAGGGGGATGGAGAGCACGGGCGACAGGGTCTGATCCTCGTAAAGGAGGTCCAGGTCTCGCAGCAGGAGGTCGTCGATGGCGATGTTCGACCGTGGCGTCCGCGGGGCGCTCTCCCCCGCAGCGACCTCACCCTCCGGAGCCTGCGGCGCGGGATCGGCGTCGCTCGGCGCCCCCGGATCGGTCTGCGCCCCGGCACCGGCCAGGGGCTCCTCCTCGCCCGCGGCCCCCCCCCCGCCTTGGGGTTCGACTGCGCCTTGGGGTTCGACTGGGCCTTCGGGTCCGCCCGTCGGGCCCGGGGTCTCCTCGGCGTCCGGCACCACGAGCACCCCCGCGACCTGGAGCCCGCCCTCCACCCGGCGCAGGATCGCGCGCGGGTTCTCGATCTCGACGCGCCGGAATTCATAGCGCCCGACGCGCGGGGCGATGTTGCTCGCGTCCAGCGAGAGGAGGTCCAGCCCGAGATCGATCGGACCGCCCGCGGTGCCGCGCAGCGCGAGGTCGTTCACCTCGAGACCGAGCCCGAAGCCGTTCCGCAGGTCGAAGTCCAGCGGACCGCTCCGCCGCCAGCGGAACTCGCTCTGGATCGAGACCGAGAGGCTCCCGCCGTCGAGGCCCGTCTCGCCCGCGGGCACCTGGCGCTCGGGGAACACGGAGCGGAGGAACCCACCATCCAGACCGTCGAGCTGCATCGTCCCGTCGAATCCGGGTTCTGGATCGAACGGAGTGAGCGACAGGTCGAGGGTGAGCTCGGTGTTCCCGGGCGCGGCGCTCGCGGTGATTTCGAGCTCCACGGGCGGCGCGTCGTCCAGGAAGTCCGCGCCCTCGAACGCGATGGCGTCCTTCAGTCGGACCCTCGAGGTCGCGACGAAGGGGGCCTCCGTGGTCCCCTCGGTGGAGAGCTGGAGCCGCTTCAGGCCCAGGTCGAGCGCCCCGACCCTGACGCTCTCCAGGCGCCGGCGCGGCCCGGGCCTGAGGCCGGGATCCTCCGTCGACACCTCCGCCCCATCCAGGGGCAAGAGGTCCACGCCCGCCACCCTGAGCCCGCCCCCCGTCAGCCGAACGAGCTCGATGGCCAGGTCGTCCACGGTGACATCACTCACGTCCACCACTCCACCGGCGACGTCCAGCCGGGGGACGTTGAGGCGGAGGAGCGATGCGCCGAGCAGGGGACGTTCGGCGTCGCGTTCGCGCAGGTCAAGGTCCTCCACCTCGACCGCCAGCGCATCGCCGCCATCTGTGGGCTGGCGCCAGCTCCCCTTCACGTGGGCCCGGGCCTCGCCTCGCGTGAGGCCCAGCGATACGCCGGGCGGCATGAACCACTGCACCGCCTCCCGTGCGAGGCCCTCGATGGTGAGCGCGAGGTCGACCGAGAGCGCCTCGGGGTCGGGCTGAACGCTCCCCGAGACGCCCCATCGGGCCCCGCCGGACTCGACCTGTACCGTGACCGTGGCGGGCGGAGCCCCTGCGCCTGGCGCGATGTCCTGGACACCCAGCGTCGCGTCCAGGACCACCGGGGGCCCGCCGCCGTCGGCTCGATCCACGAGGGTGACGTTCGCGCCGTTCACCTGCGCCTCGCCGACGCTGAGCCATCCGGAGCGAGCCGCGGGCTGGGAGGCCGCCGAGTCGTCCCCCGCAGGCACACCGGACGCGCCCCCGTCCGCTGCGGGGTCCAGCGCGCGCATGCCGAGGGCCACCCAACCCCCATCTCCGTCCCGTTCGAGCCGGAGGCGGGGCTGGTCCAGTCGGATGGCCTCGATGGCGGCGGTGACCCCGGCCCCGCTCCGCAGGCCGTCGACCCGAAGCTCCTTGAGGTCCAACCACTCGGTCGGCTCGGTCCCCGCGCGGTCCTCCAAACGGACGGGGCCGACGCGTAGGGAGAGGTCGGGGCCTCCATCCGACGCTCGCAGGCCGAGGTCGAAGCGCGCGTCGAGCGAGCCGTCCTCGAGCACGGAGCGAACGCCGAGGAACTCCATCCACTCCTCGAGGGGGTCCAGGTTCAATCCCCGGACCGCCGTCTCCCCGCGGACCCGAAGGAGCCCTTCCTCGGACCCATCGAGCGCCACCGAGGCCGAGAAGTCCTTGGCGACCCGGATCTTCCCCTTCGCCGTGGCGACGAACGTCTCCGCCGCCGCGCCGGCGCCTTCCGCCCGCCCGGCGGTCAGCGCGATGGGCCCGATGGTCACCGGCATCAGGTCGCTCCCATCACTGATGAGCTCGAGGCTCTCGAACTGCAGGTCCAACCGCGGCAACCAGACGTCGGGGACCGCGAAGGGCGCGGAGGGCGCGGCTTCGTTGGCGCTCTCCGGCTCAGGCGCGGCCTCGACCGAACGCCCCTTGGGGGGCAGGTTGAAGCGGAGGCCGACCCCCTCGATGGAGTCGTCCAAACGCCGCCTGACGCGCCCCCGCGCGCCGCTGACCTGAGCGTGGACCCCGTCCTCTCCGCCGACGGCGATGTGGGCCACGTCCACCGCCGCGAGCTCCGCGCCGGAGTCCGTCACGCGCAGCCCGCGGGCCGAGAAGTCGAGGCCGTCCACGTCCAACCGGTCCAGCTCGAAGGAACCCCGCTCGAAGGCGGGCGCGATCCCCGCGAGGGCGAGGTAGGGGGCCAGCTCCTCGGGAGAGACGCCGTCGAGCTTGATCCCCCCGCCCCCCACGAAGCGGGGCGCGACCGAGTCGATCCTGCCGTCGAGGCGGATCTCCTCGACCACGCCAGGGATGGTCCCCGACAGCTGGACCGAGGAGGCGGGAGCTCCGCTGGCCGAGGACACAGGCCCGGCCGTGAGGGTGTCGAGCTGGGCGGTGAGCCGGTGCCCCTCGCCCAGGTCTCGGTCCGTGAAGGAGAGGCTGCTGTCCTTGAATTCGACGCGCTCCAGGGACCACTGCAGCGACGGCGAGGGCGACGGCTCACCAGTTGTATCCCCGGGGGCCGGGCCCTCGACCGGCGCCTTCGCCGTCGCAACGGAGGGCGCGCCGGTCGGAGCGGAGCTCTGCCCGGGAGCCGGTCCGAGCCCCGCGAACGTCAGCGTCCCGTCGGCCTCGAGCGCCGCTTCCGCGACGAGGCCCTGCAGGAGGACGGAGCCGACCTCGAGGACGCCCGCGCCGAGGGTGTCCACTTGCACCTGGAACTGCTCGAGGCCCAGGGCTTCGACCCCGTCCGCGCGGATCCCGGTCCTGTCGAGGGTGAGCTGCGCAGCGACCTGCTCGGGGTTCCCCTCGAGCGGGCTCGCGGTGAGCTGGAGCCGGGCCTCGGCGAGGAGACGCTCCGCTCGCGGGTCCAGTCCGGCGGCGACGAAGAGCCCGCGCGCGGCCGCGGGCCTCAGCCCGGCGAGGGTGAGCTCCAGGGAGAGGTCCGCGCCCTCCGAGCGGAGCGCCCCGGTGCCCCGGATCCGGAAGAGGTCCAGGCACTCGGCGGAGACGACCCGCAGGTCCAGCTCGGCGGGTCGCCCCTCGGCGCCCAGATCGGTGAGGGTCAGGGAGGTCCTGCTCGTGAGGTCCACCGGCGGAACCGCCTGGAGGTCGCGGACCCGGACTCCCAGGTCCTGGATTCGAGCCTGGGTGATCTCCAGGGGGAGATCGAAGAGGATCGGCCCGGGGGGCGAGGGCTCCGGGGGGGCCGAGGGCGCGCCGGAGCCCATCAGCGGCGCGAAGTTCCAGGGCCCGACGGCGTCCCGATCCAGGTGGAGGCGGGCGCCCTCCAGCACGAGGCGCTCTACCCGGAGGCGCCCCTTCAGCAGCGCCCCCGCGTCCACGTCGAGCACGACGATGGCGGCGGCCACCATGGGCGTCTCGTCGGGCGCGCCCTCGATGGAGCCTTCGCCCGCGGCAGACTTCGGAGAGAGCCGCAGCCCTCCGATCTCCACCCGGGCATCCAGCAGGTCCAGCTCCAACGAGGCCCACTCCCCCTCCAGCCCTCCGGCTGCGAGCGCCGCCCTCGCAATCGGCGTCAGGCCCACGCCCAGCGCCAGGCGCACCCCGACGACCAGCGCCGCCAGGATCAGGAGTCGACGCCGCCAGCGGCGAGGCCGGGCGGCTTCCTGGGGCGCTGCGCCCGTCGCCAGGGCGTCGTCCTTGGTCGGCGTGGGGTCGCTCGCGGTGGGGTCGGTCATCGCTCGGCCCCCTGCGGCTCCGCGGCGGGAGCGGCCTCCGCCGACGCCTCGGCCCAGCTCCGGAGCGCCTCCCTGCGCTCACGCGCCGGTCCGAGCGGGTCGTACCCGGGCACCGTCACCGACAGTGTCGCGAGCCAGTCCGTGGCCCGCACCCGCGCCGCCGAGCTCGAGGACTCGAGGGAGATCTTGTTGTCGTCGATCAGCCTCGAGCGGAAGGAGGCGATGGAGGTGCTGGCGACGATCGCGTCCTGCACCACCCCGAGCTGCCGGCCGGCGTCGCCGGTGAACTGGAGCAGGAGCGCGCTGAACTCCTCCCCCAGCGTTCCCTCCTCCAGGCCCTCGAGGAGCTCGATCAGCACGTCGCGTTCCAGGCGCCAGGCGAGCGCGTCCTTGTCGCTCGCCAGGGCCCGCACGACCGGGCGGTCCGCGACCAGCCCACCCGTGAATTCCTCCAGCAGATCGTCGTCCGCGAGGAGGGCGAACTCACCGGCGAGCTCCGACTTGGTGCTGGCCGCGAGGTCCAGCAGGGCTGCCCGCCGGGACGCCGGATCGGACAGGGCGTCGATGCACTCCTGGAAGCGGATCAACTCGCGCTCCTGGAGCCGGAGCACCTGGCGACGCTGGGCCCCCTCGAGGGCCGCGTCCCGGACCTCGGCGCGGATCCGCTTCACCTCACCTTCCAGTGAGGCGCGCCTGGGTGGAGGGGTCGCCCGCAGGATCAGTGCCACGCGAAGATCACGCCCGAGCTCGAAGCTCGGCTCGGTCATGACCAGGAGCGGGCTGCCGTCCAGAGGCAAGCGCTCATCGAGGACGAGCACCTCCTCGCGCTGAGCTCGGCTGAGCTGGAGCTCACCGCTCACCTCATCGGCAAGGATGGACTCGACCTCGTCGCGCATGGAGAGGGCCACCGCAAGGCCCCCGCTGCTTGCACTCTCCTGCCAGAACTCGACGCCGAACTGCCGGTCCACCAGCGCCTCATCGTCGAACCGGACGCCATGGGCGAAGACCGTGGTCATCCGGGTCGCGACCCCGGGCATGGCGAGGCCCTCGAGGGACTCCATGCGCACCCCGCGGTCCGCGGGCAACGCCAAGAGGTCCTCCACGACTCGTGCCCCCTCCTCGCCCGCGAGGAGCCGGGCCCCGACCAGGACCCTCGGGTGGGCGCCAGTGGGCTCGGGCCCGTTGCTCCCGAGGATCAGGCGCACGTGCTCCGGGAGGGGCTCGGCGGCCTCCGGGATCGGAGACTGGACCATCAGGAGATCCATCGAGACCCGGATGGCGTCCTCCTCCCGGAGGCTCAAGGACACCGCGGCCCCCTCCACCATGGGCCCACCCACCGGGTCCCCCCCGTAGTAGGTGACGAAGGAGATGATCTCGGGCGATCGCAGGGGTTCACCCCGCGTGGCGCAGCCGGCCCCGAGTCCGCCCGACGCCAGCACAGCCGCCGTGAAGAAGGCGGCGGCCAGGGGTCGGGGGCGCGGAGAGGGAGCGGGCATGGCGGGGGCTGAAGATAGCCGCGAGCCCTGGCGTTCGTAGGTGAACTCAGCGCTTCTCCGGCGTCCGCCACATGCCCGTCGCAACTTCCTTCGCGAGTCCCTCCTCGGCGAGCTTGTCCAGCCCGGCCCGGAGGGAGCGGGCGGCCACGGGGAGCAACTCCTCGGCCACATCGGCGTAGACCCGCGCCACCAGCGCGGGCTCGGACATCGGTGCGTCTCCGAGGGCGCGGACGAGGGACTCCTCTCGCCGCGCTCGGTGTTCGAGGTAGCGGTCGAGGAGGACCGGACCATCGCTCGCCACCGGGCCGTGGGCGGGGTGCAAGACCTCCCCTCGGCCCATCAGGTCTCGGACCCGCTCGAGGCTCGACAGGTACGTCGCCAGGTGCCCGTCCGGGGGATCGATGACGATCGTCGAGACGGTGGAGACGAGGTCCCCGCCCAGCACGGCCCCGTAGCGAGACTCGCGGAAGACCAGGTGCCCGGGGGCGTGGCCCGGGGTGTGCAGCGCGGTCAGGGTCCACCCCGGCTCGCCGTCGGGCGCCACCCCCAGGGGGAGCTCCACGCCGTCCGCGAGGGCCCTGGTGTTGTCCACCTCGAGGGTGAGCCTGGAGAGCGTCTCCGCGTGGGCGAGCACCGGAACGTCGTAGCGTCTCGCGGTGGCCTCCACCGCGCCCACGTGGTCGGGGTGGTGATGGGTCACCAGGACGCCGACGAGCTCGGCGCCCCCGGCACAGCGCTCGTCGATCAGGTCGAACAGTCGCCGCTGCTCCGCCGGGTCCGTCGGCGCGGGGTCCACCACGAACAACCGCTCCTCCCCCACGAGGTAGGCGTTGGTGGTGGTGGCCGGCGGGAGCGTGCGCGTCGCCAGGGGCGCCATCAGGATCCCCGGCACGTTCCGGATGGGGTGCAGGCGCCCGGCCTCGAGCTCGCGACTGCGGCCGTCCATGGCGTCGAGGAAACCCCGCAGCCCGAGCTCGAGGAGCTGCTCGACCATGTACAGGACGGGCGGCGCCACCAGCCGCTCACCGCGGCGCCACGAGGCGAGGAGGTCCGCGGGCCGCTGGAACCCTCCGTCGACGAGCTCCCCCTCCACGATCACGGGGTCGAAGCCCTCCGGCGCCTCCACGTGGAGGAAGCGCGTGCGGTAGAGGACCGGGGCGAAGGGCGGCGTGGTCAACCGCGCGAAGGGTCGCGCCGCACCGAGCACGCCGGAGGTGCCGTCCAGGATCCTCCTGACCCGCTCTCCCGCGCCTTCGTCCCCGCGGTCGAGGAGCCCGTCGCGCTCCTCGAGCATCCCCTCGGCGCCTGCGGGCGCCAGGCCCACCTCCTCCACGAGCTCACGCAGGGCGCAGCGGCGATGGGCGTCATCGTGGTCCTCGTCGCCGTCGTGGTCGCAGGGGTCCACCACGCCACCCGGGAACGCCCAGTACCCGCCGAAGAAGCGGAGCTTGGGCGAACGACGGACCACGAGGACCTCGGGATCGTCCTCGGGCCCGCGGGTCACCAGGACGGCGGTGGCGATTCGAGTCCGTTTCATGGGGCGAGGAGTCTACGATCAGCCGCCATGCGCCGCGCCGCCGCTCGCCGATCCGCTCGCCTCCCCCCCAGGGACGGCGCGATCCTCCGCAAGGTCCTGCTCGTCCTCGCCGGGGCCCTCGTGATCCTGGAGACCGTCCCCCGCTGGGTCTCGATCCCCGGGCTCACCGCCGCCGAGCTCAGGCCCCCCTACCTGGAGAGCACCGCGGACCGCGCCTTCGCGCCCCATCCCTACCTGCTGTACTCGCCGAAGCCGGACTACGCCCGCGCCGCCGACCCGGGGAGCTCCGTCGCTCGCAGCTTCCACCACGGCCCGCTCGGCTTCCGCGCTCCCGAGGTCGCGCGCTCCCGCCCCGAGGGCACCCTGCGCATCGCCTGCGTGGGAGGCTCCAGCACCTACGGCACCGGCCCGTCGAGCGATGAGGCCACCTGGCCGGCGCAGCTCGGCGCCAGGCTCGCGGAGGGTTCGGGTGGGGCCACCGAGGTGCTCAACGCCGGCGTCCCCGCCTGGACGAGCTTCGAGTGCCTCACGGGCCTCGCCTTCCGCGTCCTGCCCATGGGGCCGGACCTCGTCCTCTTCTACCTCGCCACCAACGACGCCGAGAGCGCCCTCTGGCCGGACCCGGTGGCGGACAACGTCCACTACCGCCAGGTCTGGCCGACCTTCCGCCCCTCTCCCCTCGAGCCGGCGCTCGAGCGGAGCGTCCTCTACCTCGCGTGGCGTCGGTACGCCACGGACTACCTGAGCCAGCGGGCCGACCTCGGCTTCCAGTCCAAGCGCCTCCCCGCTGGCCCGGACGGCGAACGACTCGCGCAGTACCGCGCTCCCGAGCGCAAGGGGCCGCTCCCCGAACAGGGCTTCGAGAACTTCAGGCGGAATCTGGTCTCGATGGTCGCCCTCACCCGCGCCCACGGGGCCCGCCCGGTCCTCCTGACCCAGGCCATCTGGTCCGAGGACCCCACCTCCGACAGCCTGCTCGACGGCGAGGTGCGGCTGCGGGCGCACCGCCGCATGACCGGGATCGTCCGGGACGTGGCCGCAGGCGCGCAGGTCCCCCTGATCGAGACCGCCGAGCACCTGGAGGCCGCCGCCCGGGCCGAGGTCGAGGCCACGGGCGCCCAGAGCATCTTCTCGGCCAACGTGCACCTGACGGACGGAGGGGCGCAGCGCCTCGCGTCCTTCGTCGCCAGCGAGCTGTCGCGTCTCGGGCTGCTCTGAGCGCCGCCCGATTCGGGGGTGAATCGAGGGGCCATCCGTGCCACATGAGCCCATGCCCGAGGCCATCGCCAGCGTCCGCGTCCTCCACCTCCTCCCCCATCAGGGGGTCGGGGGCCTGCAGCGCTCCGTCATCGACCTCGTCCGACACGAGCGGATGGACGGGGCCACGGACGAGATCGTGCTCACCGAACGGGCCCTCGACACCGACGGCGACTTCATGGCGCCCGCGACCCCGGTGCACTTCCTCGGGCTCACCGGCGCCCGCCTCGCCGCCCGGGCCGCCCGGCTCGCCGACCTCGCGGCCTCCCGGGGGGCCCGCGCCATCCACGCCTACACCTGCGCCGACCTGCAGCTCGCCGCGGCGGCGTGCGGCGGGGACGGGGGGGCCCGCCTCCTGGCCACGCTCTTCGAGCGGCCCACCGCCGGCGGCTTCCTCGAGCGGCGGCGGCTCCGGCGCGCCCTCCAGGCCGCGGACGGGCTGTTCGTTCCCACCCCGGCCCTGCAGGCCGACTGGCGGTCCATGGGTCGCGAACCCGAGGTCCGGCTGGCCTCGGTGGACATCCAGCGCTTCCACCCGCAGTCCGTGGAGAGCACCTGGCGCAACGTCCGCCTCGAGGACCCCGGGGCCCTCCTGGTGGGCTCCCTCATGCGCGCCACCGACGACAAGGCGCCGGAGGTCCTGATCGAGGCGGTGGAGCGGCGCCAGGCGGCGGGTCGTCCGACGGCCCTCATGCTCGTGGGCGACGGGCCCCGCTACGAGGCGCTGAAGGCCCGGTCCAAGGGCTCGAAGACACTCCACGTTCGCCGGCGCGTCCTCGACGCGCCCGGCTTCTACGGGCGCATCGATGTCTTCGCGCTCCAATGCCCGGGCGAGCTGGTCCCCGTGAGCCTCGTGGAGGCCCTCGCGTGCGGGCGGCCAGCGGTGGTGGCGGACTCCGGCGCCGTGGCCGAACTGGTGGGAGCCGACGCTGCGACCTTCGTCCCCCACGGCGACGTGGACGCCGTCGTCGCCGCCCTGGACGCGCTCGAGGCGCGGGAGCAGCGGGAGGAGCGCGGGTTCGCCGCCCGCCAGCGAGCCGTCCAGCGGCACGCCCTGGGCAGGCTCCGGGCAGAGCTCGGCAGCGCCTACGTCTGAATCAGGCCACGAGCGCCGAGGCGCCCGTTCCGGACGACTCCGCCCCGGCGCTGAGGAGGTCCCCGACGGCTTCGACGCCCAGGCCGTGGAGCGCCGTCAGCTCCCCCTCGGCGCGCCAGATGTGGGCGAGCTCGGAGAGGTAATCGTGGAGCTGCGCGAGGAGGACCCCCGCGAGCTCCTCGCCGTCAGCGCCCGTGCGCTCGAAGGTGCCGATGTGGACCTGGCTCAGCTCCTGGGCGAAGCTCTCCGCGCGCGCCCTGTCCGGCAGGGTCTGCACCACGAGCTCATCGTGCCGGCGAGCGGTCCCGGCCAGGCGGTCTCGCCAGATGCGGTGGCGACCTGCGGCGGGGTGCGCGGCGATGAGCTGGAGTTCACTCGCGGCACGGGCACGGGTCCACTGACGGAGCGCCTGGAAGGTCCAGGTCCGATGGTGCGCCACGTGGGCCTCGTCCCGATGGACCACGCGGACCCCCGCCAGCTCCTGGAGGCGGAAGCCGAGCTCGAGGTCGACGCAAGCGGCGAAGCAGGCCTCCTCGGCCACCCCGCCCGCGTCCATCACCGCGGCACGGGAGACGCTGGCGTTGCAGAGCCGGAAGGCGGTCCAGTCATGGAGGCGGGTGACGTCGAGGTTCCCCGAGAGCGGCCCCACCGCCTCGCCGCCGAAGGCACGCATCAGGGCGTTGCTCCCCACGGAGGCGGCCGGCGTCACCGCGCCCACCACCGCGCGGTCCGGGCCGGTCTCTCCGTGGGCGACCAGGTGGCACTCCACGAGGTCGGGAGCGGCGGCGGCGTCCCCGTCGAGGAAGAGGACCAGCTCCGCGGTGGCTGCCGCGAGGCCCCTGTTCCAGGCCGCCGGCGTGGACGAGCCTGCGGCGTCGACGCGCCGACTCGGGAAGCTCGGCGTCCAGGCGTCGAGCCAGGCTTCGCTTCCCTCGACGTGGCCGCGGTCCACGAGGATCACCTCGAAGCAGCCCTTCGCCGTCTGGTCCTCGAGGGAGGTCAGGCAGCGGCGGAGGGCGTCGACGCTCTCCTCCACCTGGACGATCACCGAGAGCGCGACCGGCGCTGAGCCGTCCGCGTGGACGGGGCCACCCTGGATGGACACCGGCCTCTCACAGCTGGCGCGGTGGCAGAGCTCCCGGTACGTCTCCGCGATCGAGGCGCGGACCGGCGCCGCGGCCTGGGAAGACCCGGTCACCGCCCGCAGGGGTGAGGGCTGGAGCTGGACGCCCGTGAATGCCTCGAGGCGCGCCCGCCCCTCGGCGGTGGCGAGCTCGTCTGCGTGGATGAAGAGCCACTCGCCCTCGGCGGAGTGCTCGTCCAGCACTCGTCGGTACATCTGGCACCACAGCTCCGTGGCGCCCTCGAAGTCGAGGGCCACGCCTCCGTACTCGGGGACCCGGACCAGGGTCCGGAGCGTCTCATCCCCCGCCGTGGCGGGATCATCGAAGACACACACGAAGCGCGCCTCCCCGAAGGAGGCCCGCCAGGCGGGGAGGGTGTGGCAGAAGCGGGGGTCGGCGTGCAGGGGGTGGAAACTCCTGGCGGCACGGTCCATGCGATCCCGGAGGCAGGGCTCGACCTCGAAGGTGAGGCCCCTGTCCGTGAAGAGGAAGCGCTGCTGGAGGCGACCCAGGGGCCCTCCATCGGGAGCGGCGGCGCTCAACAAGTACTCGTTGATCGCGACCACCTCGGAGCCGGCCTCGGGCTCTGCGGCGGCCTGGCCAAAGAGGAGCGCGCGAGCGGTCTCCAGGGCGGCCTCCGAGGCGCCCACCAGGACCACCGGCGCGGTGCCCGGCCCGGCAGGGGCGCCACCCGGCAGCGCCTCGTGGTCGGGTGCCTCCGCCTGCGCCGGGTACGCCTCGTGTTCCTCGACCTGGGGGCCTTCGCCCGCGGTCTGGAAGCCCGTGGCGGGGTGCTCGGCCCCCGGCCAGGTGGGCGGCGCGGCGTCGGGTGACGGGAGGTTGAACCGGATCTGTGCCTCGGTCGCCTCGCCCAGCTGGGGCAGCTGCACCCGCGAGTAGTCGAACAGCGGCGAGCCGGCAGCGGCGGGGCTCCACTTGGTCAGGAAGGCCCGCCAGTTCTGCTCCATCCAGCCGTTGTGGCGCTCGACCTTGGCCGGACCGTCGTAGAAGGCGTGGTACACGAACGTGTCCCGTGCCACGCGGTTCCGCCAGCCGGAGAGCCGGACCCGGAGCGCGATGTCGTCGTCCTCGAACCCCCAGGGCGAGAAGGCCTCGTCGAATCCGCCGATGCGATCGAGGGCCTCGGCTCGCACGAGCACCCCGAGCGAGGTGAACAGCGTGGCGTCCATGCCCCGGCGCGGCGCCGACTCGAAGTGAGCGTCGGCGAAGCGCTGGAGCTCCTCCCCGTCATCCGACCCGTGATACTCGATCACCTGGTGCTTGGAAGCCCGGTTGGCACAGAGGGGGATCGAACCCACGGCGGGGTCCACCGCCCCGTGGTACAGGGCGCGGTCGAGCCAGCCCTCGGGGACGAAGACGTCGTTGTCCAGGAAGGCGACCCAGTCCCCCTGGGCGTGCCGGATGGCCTGGTTCCGCGCGCGGGGCGCGCCGAAGTTGTACGGGTTCCGGACGAGCTTGATGTCCGGCTGGGCCTCGAGCCACTCCGCGCTCCCGTCCGTGGAGCCGTTGTCGACGATGAGGATCTCCTGGGGGTATCGGTCGTCCGCACCGCGACGCAAGGCCTCGACGCACCGCTGGGTGTTGGCCAGGGCATTGCACGACACCGCGATGATGCTGACGCTCGTGCCCTCGGGCGCGCTGTCCCGGCTGACCGCTCGGAAGTCGATGCCCGTGGACTCGAAGTAGAGCCCGCAGAGCCGGGGATACTGCACGGCGTCGGAGACCGCCGTCACCAGCTCCGTGAGCTGCTCAGGGGTGAAGTCCGCGTCCATCACCTGCTCGTCGAGCTCCACGAGCTGGCCCTGAATCGACTCCGACACCTCTCGCTGCTGCTCGAGCACCTCCACAATGTCGGGGCGGAGCCCCTCGGCGGTGACGGTGCCCTCTTCGAAGAAGACGTCCGGTGCGCCGACCTTGCTGCCGAGCCGGAGCTGGTATCGGCCGAGCTCGAACCCCCGCGCGAAGAAGCTCGAGGCGGTGATGACGTGGTCGTGGTGGGCGACGCAGTCCGCGCGGTGCACGACGCCGATGCCCTGCTCCTCGAGGCGCAGCCCGAGGTCGAGGCCCTCGCAGAGGGGCTGGTCGAAGTTCATCTCGTCGAAGCCCCCGACAGCGAGGAAGACGTCCGTGGGCGCGCTCAGGTTGGACGTCCAGAAGAACGGCCAGCCGTAGCGCTCTCCGTCCCGGAGGGCGGAGAACTGCTGGAAGAGATCCGTCTCGTCCAAGAGACGCGTGAACGGGTTGCGGCGGGCCTCGTCCGTGAAGCGGAACGAGCCGAGCACGGCGCCGGGCTCGGTCATCTGCCCGTGGGCTTCGAGGTGGCGCTCGAGCAGGTCAGGGGCCGGGACCGCGTCGTCGGTCAGGAACAGGACCAGCGGGCTGGCGGCCAGGGCGAGGCCCACGTTGCGCGCGGAGGCCGGTCCGCCCCAGGGCTGGTGCGTCACCCGGCAGCGATAGGGCACACTCCACAGGTCGAAGGCCAGCGCAGGCTGGCTCCCATCGTCCACAACGATGACCTCGAAGGCGTCCGCGGTGAGGGTCTGCTCCGCGAGCATCCCGAGCAGGCGCGTCATCGACTCGGGCCGCCCGTGGGTGGGCACGATGACGCTGATCTGGGGAGCGGCGGGGAGGGCGGCGGACGGCTCGGGCAAGCGTTCGTTCTTCATGGTCGGTGGGGCGAGGACCGGGCGGGGGTGCCCAGGGGGCCTCGGTGCGTGGATCGAGCGAATCTGCGGATCCCTTGAGTAGCTTCCGGAAGGTTCCTGGACGCCCCCCTGGGAACCGCCCTGCCCGCTCCGGCACCCCCCATCGGACCCCCTCGAGGGCCCCCCTCGACGGGCTCCCGTCGTGGGGCCGATCGGCCCCGCCGCGCCCGCGGCCTGGCCCACCTGCGGCCCCTCTCACCTGCGGCCCATCTCACCCGCGGCCCATCTCACCCGCAGCACGGGCGGCGGCACGGGCTCACCGCAGGGTCACAGCGACGCAGCTCGTCAGGTTGTTCGTCGCCGCGGTGCCAGGATGGCGGTCCCGGTACCACGCCTGGAAGTAGAGCGTGTCCCCAGGGCCAGGGCGCCCTGCGACCCCGCCGCCCGGCAGGAGCGTGAGGTCGACCTCCAGCGCGGCGAGCCCCCCCTCGCTGGACGGGCCGACCTCGCCCTGTCCGAGGAAGCGCCCGACGGATCCGCCCAGACAGAGCTGGCCCTGACTGCCGCCCGGCTGCAGCACGAGGCCCGGCATCCGGCTGAACATGAAGACGCAGGCTGCCCCGGCGGGGAGGTCCATGGCCCGCAGGCTCAGGTTGTTGGAGGCGAGCACCTCCGATCCAAGCGCGACGAGCCGCGCGCCCTCGCCGGTCGAGTTCGCGACGCCCGCGCAGATCACGGAGCCGACACCGGGGTCGAGGCGTAGCCGGACCAGCGCCTGCCCCTCCCTCGCGCCCGTGGCCCCGCGCAGCGTCACGACCACGAGGAGGTCAAGGGCATCCGTGAGCACCAGGTCCTCCTCGCCGAACCCGTCGATGAAGAACCCATCGTTGGCCCACCCATCGCCGTCCAGGTCCACGCCGTCTCCCTCGCGCGCCACCACGTGCCGCCCGTTCAGGACGACGACCGTGTCGAGGCTCGGGTCCGGATGATCCGTGGCGCCGATGACCACATGGTCCCCCATCCGGTTCCCCGTGGCCCCCATGAAGCCGTCAGGGTGGCGCGAGTCCCCCCAGCGCTCCAACGACCCTTGCGCCACCGGCTCCCCGGTGGAGCACAGGACGCCGGCGCCCGGCCCCGCGACGATCCAATCATCCCCCGTCTGAGCGTTCGATCCGCGCACGAACCAGCGGCCGGCGCCGTCCATGGCGGCGCCGTGGATCCCGTTCGTGGCGATCGGCTCCGCGAAACCCGAGGCCGGGACCACGGCGCCCTCCTGGAGCACCACCTCGCCGTCCACCAGCACGACGTCGTCCTCCCCGGTGGGCCCCTCGAGGTCCCCGAGCACGAGCCAGCTGGAGCCGTCGGCCGCGGCCCAGAAGTCGCCCAGGTCGAGGTTCTCCAGCGGGCGCGCCCCGCCGTTCGCCTGACCGGGAGGCACCGAGATCCCCTCACGGAGGAGCAGCCCGTCGCCGAGGACGAGCACCTCGTCCTCGGAGGTGGACGCCACGCCGTCGATCCCATCGGCGGCGTATCCCACGCGCCCGTCGTCGAGCATGAGGGGCGAGTCGATGGCGTCGTCCAGCGTCCCCTGGGGGAGGCCCGGCACGGGCCCCCCCTCCCGCGCGGCGACGTCCCAGGTTCCCGAGGCCCAGCGGATCGGGAGGAAGTCGTCCAGGGCGCTGGCGGAGGTGTTCGTGGCGAACACCAGGTCCCCGCGGCCGTTGATGCTGCACCGTCGGTCGAGGGTGCCGCACCGCTCCCCGCTCGAGGTCCAGGGGGCGGGGTCTCCCTCGCGCAGGACCAGCTCTCCGTCCGCGATCAGGCACTCGTCCTCGCCGGAGGGGAGGTCCGCGTGGGCCGTGAGGATCCAGTGACCGCCGGGGTGGCCGTAGACGCGGTCGAAGTGGGTCGTCCCGGTGCCCGGTTCGAAGCGGACGCCGGGGAGCCCCGGGACGCCGGACCGCTCGGCCCCGGCCACGTTGGTCAACAGGACCTCAGGGACCGGTCCCTGGGAAGACTGAGCGGCGGCGAGCGGGGTCCACAGGCACAGGGCGGCGAGGGCAGCGAGGGTCGGGGCGGGGCGGTTCATTCGAGTCCGTTTCGGGGGTCAGGGAAGGGAGAGCACCCGTGCGTGCTCCCCACCCCCTGAGTCCGAACGAACTCCTCGCCGGTTACCCCCCTCCCGCCAGTTCGGCGGCTCGAGGCGCCCCGGGCTCCTCAGAACGGGTTGGTCGCGAACACCGAGAACTCGGGGACGAAGCCCCGGGCGTCGGTGCGCAGGACCCCCACCACCGCCGCGGCGATGTCCTCGGGGATCAGCTTCTTCGGGGAGGCCTGCTGGCTCCCTCCGGCCCGCCGCGAGAAGTCCGTCAGGACCTCGCTCGGGTTGCAGAGGATGACGCGCACGTCGTGGCGCCGGAGCTCGTCTCGCCAGCACTCGGTCATCCCCCGCAAGGCGAACTTGCTGGAGGCGTACGCCGTCCCCCGACCGAAGCCCTTGGCCCCGGCCGTGGAGGAGATGTTCACGATCGAGCCCGAGCCCTGCTCCACCATCCGCCTCGCCGCGGCGCGGCCCACGAGGAAGGCCCCCAGCACGTTGGTGCGCCAGACGCTCTCCATGTCATCGGCCGTGGTCTCCAGGAGCGTGGCGAAGCGGCCGAAGCCGGCGTTGTTGATGAGGATGTCGATGCGCCCCGTCGACTCCACGAGGGTCTCGACCATCCGCTCCGCGTCGGCCTCCACGCCCACGTCCCCCTGGATCGCCGTCACGCCCAGCTCACCCGCCGCGCGCTCCAGCGCCTCGGCGTCTCGCCCGCTGATGGCCACGGTGACGCCGAGGTCCACCAGCGCCTGGGCGATGGCCTTGCCGATGCCGCTGCTGCCTCCGGTCACGAGGGCGCTCTTTCCGTTCAGTGCGTTGGTCTCCGTCATGGTCATCCGTTCATCTTCGCCGGCGCCGCCTGGGGCGCGAGCTGGGGCGGGCCGAGAGGGCGTCCTCCGGCCAATCGTGCTTGGGGTAACGGGTGCGCAGGTCCTTGCGCACGTGGTGGTAGGCGTCCTTCCAGAAGCTCGCGAGGTCGTCGGTGACCTGCTGCGGGCGCCCGTTGGGCGCGAGGAGATGGAGCAGCACGGGGACCTTGCCCCGGGCCACGCGCGGGGTCTCGGGGAGCCCGAACATCTCCTGGATCCGGACGGCGAGCACGGGCGCGCGCTCGCCGTCGTAGAGCAACCGCAGCCGCGAGCCGCTCGGCACCTGCACGCGCTCGGGCGCGTGGGTGTCGAGGCCCACGCGCTGCGCGTGGGTGAGCCCGCCGAGCAGGACCTCCACCACCGGTGCCTTCTGCAGGTCCGCGAAGGAGCGGCGCCCGGGCACGAGCATCGGGAGCAGCGCCTCGAAGGCGGCCTCATCCGGTTCGGGGAGCTCGAGCTCGGGGGCGTGGGCCCGGAGGAAGCGGATGCGCTCCACGACGCCGCTGACCTCCTCTCGGTCGAGGCCAAGGGCGAGGCTGAGGTCCTCCCGCGCGGCCTCCAGCAGGGCGGCCTCGGCGGCGGGCGCGTCCTGAACGGGGTGGTCCGACTCCGCGAGCAGCAGGGGGCCGAGCAGCTCCCGGCGGCGACCGACCACCCGGCGTAGCCTCGGGTCGAAGACCGGCACCGTCTCCACGCGGACCTCGCCGCCGTCAACCCACTCGCGCTCCACCGCGGAGGCCATGCGAACCAGGTCCTCGTCGCCGCGCCGGAACCCGGCGGTGATCTGGATCGCCACGAAGAGTTCCGCCTCGGTCACCCCGCACTCCCGCGCCAGCCGCACCCCACGGCCGCCGGCCATGACCGCCCGCTCTCCGTCCTCGGCACGGCGCCGGCAGAGTCGGTCGGAGAAGGCCACGTGCACGGCGCGGGCCAGGGCCTCTTCCGCGCCGTGGGCGTCGAGCGTCTCGCCCCCTGAAGCGCCGCGGGTCCGCCTGAGGATCTGATCCCTCGCCCGCAGGACCTGGCGGGCTCCGCCCTGGACGAGCTCCCCCACCGGGGTCGACGTGCGGCGGCTCGACTCGAAGGCGTGCAGGGCCGCCACCCGCTCGAAGAGGTCGGACTCGGTGGCGTCGGGGCGCGCCGCGTGGGGGCCGCGGGCCGTGCGGAACGGATCGCGCTCCGAGAGCATCGCCGCCGCCAGCGCCGCCTCCTCGGCCACCCCGAGCTCCGCGCCCTCGTGCACGAGGGCGGCCAGCCGGGGGTGAAGGGGGAGCCGCGCCAGGGCGCGGCCGCGGCCGGTGATCTGCCCCCGGCCGTCGAGGGCGCCGAGGGCCCCCAGCAGCTCCAGGGCCCGGGCCGTCGCCTCGGCGCGGGGCGCCTCGAACCATGGGAACGCGCTCACGTCCGACTCCCCCCACAGGGCGAGCTGGAGCACGGCCCCGGCCACGTCCAGGCGGCGGACCTCCGGCTCGAGGGCGGGCTCGAGGTTCCGGTCGTCCACGGCGCTCCAGAGGCGCAGGCAGAGCCCGGGTCCGAGGCGGCCCGCGCGGCCGGCCCGCTGGTCCGCGGCGGCGCGGTCGATGCGCTCGACCTTCAACCGGTCGATCCCCGCGCCCGGCTCATGTCGCATGACCCGCGCCTCGCCGCTGTCCACCACGGCGCGGACCCCCGCCACGGTCACGCTGGACTCGGCGACGTTCGTGGAGAGCACCACCCGGCGACGCGGCCCTGCCCGGAGGGCGGCGTCCTGCTTCTCGGGCGGCAGGTCACCGTAGAGCTCGACCACGTCGACCCCCTTGATCGAACCCAGGGCCTGCCCGCAGCGCCGGATCTCGCCCACCCCCGCGAGGAACACCAGCACGTCGCCCTCCGAGCGCCCGAGGGCCTGGCGGACGGCGCGCTGGACCTGGGCCCCGAGCGCCTCACGGCCGTCCCGGCTCCCCGGGGCGCCCCGCTCGGGGGGCACGAAGTCCACCTCGACCGGGAAGAGGCGCCCCTCGCTGGTGACGATGGGCGCTGGCCCTCCGGCGCCGCCCAGGAAGGCCGCGATGGGCTCGGCCTGGAGCGTCGCTGAGGTTGCGATCAGCCGCAGGTCCTCGCGCGCCTCCTCGCGGACGCGACGCGCCATGGCCAGGGCGAGGTCCGCCTCGAGGCTGCGCTCGTGGAACTCGTCGAAGACGATGCAGCCGACCCCCTCCAGGAAGGGGTCGTCCTGCAGCCGGGCGAGGAGGATCCCCTCGGTGCAGAAGAGGACCTGGGTCTTCGGGCCCGCCTTGCGGTCGAATCGGACGTGGTAGCCGACCTCCTCCCCCAGCTTCCAGCCGTTCTCCTCCGCCACCCTCCGGGCAGCGGCCCGGGCAGCGATCCGCCGCGGCTCGAGGACCACCACGGGGCCCAGCCCCGCGCGGAGGAGCGCCGGCGGCACCCGGGTCGTCTTGCCCGCACCCGGCGGCGCCACGAGCACCGAGACGCCCCGGTCCCTGGTGGCCGCGAGGACCTCCTCGAGGACATCCTCGATCGGCAGCGTCGCCTGATCGTCCTGTTGACCCATCGGGGACCGGGCCTCAGTCCATCGCCGCCTGGAACGCCGCGCGGATCTCCTCCACCCGGCGCCGGTTGGCCCCGAGGTCGGAGTACCCCAGCCGTGACGCCGAGCGGACCTGGATCACCCCGGCCTCGGCGTCGAGGCGCGCCTCGAAGTCGTCCCGGAACCGGAGGATCCGGGTCTTGAACACCGCGTGCAGGTACCCCGGATCGCGGGTCTCCAGGGTCGCGCGCCCCTCCAGCACCGACGCGAGGGCCGCGAAGGCCTGCTCCGGGGTCGTGCCCGCGGGAATGGAGAGCGGCTCCACCCGCGAGGCGTCCCCGGCGGGCGCCTCGCTCGAGACGCAATTCGGTGACCCCGGGCACGCCCGGAGCGCCCCGCCCTGGAGCCCGACATCCGGCCCGACGCAGCTGGTGGCGGCGAACAGGAGGAGGCCGGAAGCGAGCACGGCGGTGGCGAACATGGCGCGGAGGGTCATGGGGAGAGAGCGCGGGCTTGGAGTCTCGGGGAAATCGGGCTCCAGGGGAACCTCGACTTCGCCAGCGTCGGCCACGAGAGGCAGGAAACTCTCCGCGCAGATCGGTAGGATCGGGGCCGTAGGGGGAAGAGGGGCGCGTTCCGCACCCTGCTCGAACATCATGATGGGTTTTTGTCACCTGGAGCTGCTGCTCCACGCGAACACGACGTGGGTCCTCGGGCTCGTGCCTGCCGGCGGCGCGAGCGTCCTGGAGAAGCTGCCGCTGATCCTCGGCGGCGCGATCATCGGCGGGTCCGTGGCCTGGTTCCTCGCCAAGCGCCAGAGCCTGACCCAGCACCGGGTCCAGCAGGAGCTCTGGGACCGCAAGTTCCGGCTCGCCGAGGCCGACCGCGAGTCGGCGGTCACCTCGCTGAACCAGAACAACATCGACGTCAAGCGCATCAAGGGGACCTACGAGGCGCACGTGCAGCGCATCACCGCCCTGCAGTCGGAGCTCGCGAACGAGCGGGCCCACGTGGAGCAGCTTCGCGCCAGGATCGACGAACAGGACGAGGCCGCCGGCAGCCTCGTCGAGGCCCGCGACGCCAGCGCCACCGCGGCGGCCGCCGCCCGCGCCGAGTCGGACCGCAAGTCGCGGGTCCACCGCGAGATCTCCCAGGAGCGTGACGGGCTCAGCAACCGCGTCACCGAGCTCGAGGGTGAGCTCGAGAAGGCCCGGACCAAGATCACCGAGGACACGCGCGCCTTCCGCGCCTCGCTCGCCGAGCGCGACGAGAAGATCGCCGAGTGGCAGCGCCGACACGCGGAGGACCAGGAGTCCACCAGCGCCACCCTCGCAGGCCTCGAGGAGCGCATCCTCGAGCTCGAGCCCGCGCCGGCCCAGCTGGAGGAGACCCGGCTCGAACTCGACGAGTCCCGGGCCGAACGCGCGCGGCTCGCCCGCGACAACGCGGCCGCGATCGCCGAGATCCAGAAGGGCGCCGCCGAGGAGCTCGAGGAGCTCCAGCGGCTCCATGACGAGACGCGGCGCACCGCGGACGCCGAGGCCGCGCGCATTCGAACCGAACTGCAGGAGCGGCTCGCAGAGCTGGAGCCCCTGCCCGAGCAGCTCGAGGCCGCCCGCGTGGAGCTCGGGCTCGTCCGGGATGAGCTCGCCGCCCTGCTCGAGTCGGCCACCGCCGAGAAGGAGGCCGCCGCCGAGGAGCTCGAGTCCCTGCGCCATTCGAGTCAGCAGGCGCGCGAGACGGCTTCCGCCGAGGCCGGCATCATCCAGGGCCAGCTCCAGAGCCGGCTCGAGGCGCTCGAGCCCATCCCCGCGAAGCTCGAGGCCACCACCAGGGACCTCGAGGTCGCGCGGCGAGAGCGCGACGCCCTCGAGAAGTCCACCTCGGTCGAGATCGCCGAGCTCAAGGGCAGGATCGAGCGGCTCCTCCCCCTCGAGGAGATGCTCACCGAGAGCCGCGCCACCGGGGACGAGCTCCGCAGCGAACTCGCCAACCTGGAGGCGACGTCGGCCAACCACGAGTCCGAGCTCAGGGAGCGCATCGCGGAGCTGGAGCCCCTCCCCAAGCAGCTCAGCGCCGCCCAGAGCGACCTCCGGAACGCCCGAGAGCGGATCGCCGAGCTCGAGCCCCTCGTCCCCCGCCTCGCGCGGGTGGAGACCGAGCTCGCCGCCGCGGGTGCCCAGAACGACACCCTGAAGAGCTCGAGCGACCAGGAGATCGTCGCGCTCCAGGCGCGCGTCGAGGAGCTGGAGCCCGTCGTCGTCGAACTCGCCCGCCGCGAGGGCGAGCTCAAGATCCTGCGCGAGCGCATCGAGGCCCTGGAGCCGCTCCCCGCCCAGCTGCGGGACCGCGAGGCGGAGCTCGGCGCCCTGAGGGCCGCCTCCGAGGAGAGCGCCGAGGGCGCCCGCCTGAAGGAGCGCGAGCTCGAGCAGCGCCTCAAGCAACTGGAGGGCATCGAGGATGAGTTCCTCGCCACCCGCAAGGAGTACGGCGACTTGAAGAAGGTGGCCGCCCGCGAGGCCCGCACCGCCGAGCTCGAGGCCAAGCGCCTCGCCTCGACCCTCGAGGAGCTCACGGCGCGTTCCGTCGAGGTCGAGACGCTGCGCAAGCGGCTGACGGAACTACAGGCGTCGCAGAAGGCGGACCAGCGCGAGGCGCATCAGCTCCGCGGGCAGTCGAGCAAGCTTGAGACACGCCTGACGAGCACCAAGCTGAAGCTGGACGAGCACTCCGCGCAGCTGAAGGAGGCCCGTGTCGAGCTCACCAAGCTCCGCCGCGTGGTGGCCCGGGCCGAGGCCAAGGAGCAGGCCGCCGGCACCAAGAAGGCCGCGCCGAAGCCCTCCCCCGCCGCGAAGAAGACCACCCCCAAGCGCTCTGGCCCGAAGGAGGCGGTGAAGACCCTCCAGCCGGCCCCCCGGAAGGGACAGGACGACCTGACCGCCATCAGCGGCATCGGTCCCAGCTACGAGAAGATCCTCAAGAAGGCAGGAATCCATCGGTACGAGCAGCTTGCTACCCTGAGCGCTCCCAAGCTGACGGCGCTCGCCGAGAAGATCGACGTCTCGGTGGACCGGATCAAGAAGGACCGGTGGGTCCAGAAGGCCAAGGCCGCCCACCAGAAGAAGTACAGGCAGTGAACCACTGCGGTCGCCTGCCGGCCCCTGAGCCTCGCTGCCCATCCAGCGGGGCTCTTTTCTTACGGGGCGGAACCTTCGGTGGTGGCTCAGGCGACGATGAAAGGGCGTTCATTGGCGCGCGCTGATACGGAAGGGACGAGGGGCGCCGACCACCCCCGGACCACCCTGGACCGCTACCGTCTCGCCGCCTGGATCTATGACGCAGCGACCGCTGCCTGGAGCGGCGGCGCCATCTGGCGCACCCGCGCCCGCTGCCTGGACCGGGCGGCACCGGGATCCACGCTCTTCCTCCCGGGGCCCGGCACGGGCCGCCTGGCGGTGGAGGCTGCACGGCGCGGCGTCCAGGTCACCGCGGTGGACCGCTCCCCTCGCATGCTCGCCCGGTGCCGGCGCCGGGCAGCCCGGGCGGGCGTCCAGGTCGACCTCCGGCTGGGAGACGCCCGCGAGGCCCCCCTCGGCAGCCCCCACGGCGGCCCCCACGACACCGTCGTCCTCGAGCACTTCCTCAACGTCTTCCCGCGCCCCGAGATGGAGCGCGTGCGCGACCGGATGATCCAGCAGGTCCGCCCGGGAGGCATCCTGGCCGTGGCGGACTTCGCCCCTCTGGATCCGCAGGCCTCCGGGCTCGCAAGGCTGGCCCAGCGGCTCCATCATGTGACTCCCCTGGGCGGCTGCGCCCTTCTCACGGGGAACGCCATGCACCCGATCTACGACCACGGCCTCGAGCTCGAGGGGCGGCCCGACCTGCGCCTCGAAGCCGTCCATGACGAGCGCAGCTTCGGGCTCGGCCCCGCCTGGTTCCGCTGCTGGGTGTTCCGCCGACTGGAGGGCCCCCGTTGAGCGCCCCCCCGCTCTCCGTCGCACGCGCGACCGCCGTGGCCCTCGCCGCGGGCGCCGCGCTCCTCTCCGCCTTCGTGGCCCTGGTCTGGCGCAGCTTCGCAGCCGCGTGGAGAGGCCTCGACTTCAACGGGGCGCTCTTCGAGGACTTCCTCGGCCCCTACTGGCAGACCGCGTCCGCCCTCGCCGAAGGCCAGTACACGCCCGCCGATGGGTACCTCTACCCCGCCTTCGGCGCCTGGCTCCTCGCCCCCATCACCGCCCTGGGAGACGGAGCCGCCTCGTGGGCCTGCGCTGGCCTGATGCTGGCCGCCGCCGCGCTCCTCCTCTCGAGCCTCTTCACCCTCCGCCCCCCCAAGGGGACCCTCGAGGCTGCGGCTGTCGGGGCCGCCTGCCTGCTGGCCCACCCCCTCGTGCACGGCGCCTACTGGGGCCAGGCCGCGCTACCCGTGGCCGCGCTCACCCTCGCCGCCTTCGCCGCGTGGTCCCGTGGGCGCACCATCACCGGCGGTACGCTTCTCGGCGTCGCGGCCGCGATCAAGCTCACGCCCCTGGTGTTCCTCGCGCTGCCGGCGCTCCGCGCCGAGAGGGGCGTGTCGGGGAAGGCGCTGCGCTGGACCGTCGGCTCGTTCCTCCTGTGCGCCGCCATCCTGCCGCTCATCGCCATGGGGCCGTCGGGCTTCATCGACTTCCACCTCGAGGCCGCGCGTCAGCTCAAGGCGCTGGCCAGGGAGGCCTCCACCGCCGTCGGCGGCAGGGGGAGCCAGGACCCCGGGGCGCTGCTCGCGCGGGCGGCCGGCGACGGGGCCTTCTGGGTGGGGAAGGCGCTCGGGCTCGCGGCCGCGGCCCTGCTGCTCCACGGGGCTCGCGCCGAGCTCAAGGGAGCGACACCGCGCTGGGACCTCATCTTCGTCCTCCTCGCCTCGGTGCCCTGGCTCCTCGTCACCCCGACCTGGCCCCACGGGCTCATCTGGGTGGTGGTGGCCTGGCGCGCGGGCTGGGACGGCGGCCTGCTCGGCAGGGGCCTCGTGGTCACTTCGCTCCTCCTGGGCTCCCTCCCGCTCCTGCGCTGGACGGATGATCCGGTGCAACACGCCCGGCTCGGGATCCCGGCGGCCGCGGCCGCCCTGGCGGTCGTGGCTGCGCTCCTCGCGCGGCGAAGACCGGTGGCACCCGCTGACGCAGAGGGCGCAGCCTAGCTCGCGGCGCCCGGCCCGCGGCCGAGCCGCCCTTCGGCCGCGTCCTCGACGGCGGTGAGCGCGTCGCCCATGCGGGCCACGGTCTCCGGGGACTCGCTCATGGCCATGATGGGCTCGAGCTCGATGGGCTCCCCCACCTCGATCGCGATTCGGCTGAAGGGGAGCGGGACGAGCAAGCGGTCCCAGGTGCGCAGCTTCACCCCCATGGAGCAGGCAAAGGAGATCGGCACCACGGGACTCCCCGACAGGCGGGCCAGCATGATCGCCCCGGGCTTGAACTCATGGGGCGGGCCGGTGGACCCGTCGGGGGCGATGAGCGGCGAGAGGTTCCCCTCCTTGATCGCCATGTACATGTCCCGCATGGCGAGGGCGCCGCTGCGCCGGCCCGAGCCCCGGATGGCGGTGACGCCGAGCTTGTCGAGCAGCCGCGCCCCGAGCTCGCCGTCCTTGGAGGGGCTCACCAGCGCGCCGGGGACCACGCCCCGGGAGCGGAGGCGCCGCAGGTAGGCCACGCCCATGATCTGACGCTGGTGCCAGATGCAGGGGATGAAGCGCTCGCCCCGGGCGAGCAGGGGCTCCAGGTGCTCCTCCCCGTGGACCTGCAGTCGGAGGCTCGCCCAGTAGATCCGCATGAGGCCCGCCAGCAGCCCGGCGACCCTCGGGAAGAGCGCCGTCCGCCACCTGGGCATCGGCTTCTGGGCGCGCGGGGCGCCGCGCTCGCGGTCGGGGAGCACCGGAGCGTCCGGCTCGTCTTGGGGTGCGCCCATGCCTCTCAGCGGCTGGCGACCTTGCCCGCCTGGATCCGCTCCGCGAGGACGCCGGCGAGCCCGCGGATGGTGGGCTGGTCGAAGAAGTCCCTGATGTCGAGGCCGCCGGGGTAGCGGGCCTCGATCAGCCCATGGATCTCGGCGAGGTCGATGGAGCTCATGCCCTGTTCGAACAGGTTGTCCTCGGGGCCGAAGCGCAAACCGTCGAGCACGTCGGCGCAGAAGCCGCACATCATCGCCTCGATGTCCTCCGGCCCCGCGGCCCCGCCGCCCTCGGGCGCGGGCGCCTGATCCTGCGGCGCGCTCGCCGGCTCCGCGGGCGAGAGCACGGCGAGGGCCTCGTCGAAGGCCCCGGCGAGGAGATCCCGGGCGAGCTGGGCTCGCTGGACCTTGCCGCTGGTGGTGCGCGGGATCTGCTGGACGGGGACCACGAGGTCGACGCCGATGCCGTACATGTCCGAGAGGTGCTGCCGCGCCGCGACCGCGGTGTCCGCGAAGTCCGCGGGGTCGCCCCGGTGCACCATGAAGACCGCCGCCTCCTCCGCCGCGCCCTCGCGCTGGACCGGACCCACCGCCACGCGGAGCGCGTCCACCCCGAGGGCGGCCTGCAGGCTCTCCTCGAGGTCATGGGGGTAGAGGTTCTGGCCGTTGACGATCACGAGGTCCTTGAGGCGGCCGGTGATGTACAGGGCGCCGTCCCGGAGGAAGCCGAGGTCGCCGGTGTCGAGCCACCCCTCCCCCTGGACCGCCGCCGCCGTCGCGGCGGGGTCGTCGAGGTAGCCCTCGGTGACGTTCTCGCCGCGGATCCAGACCCGGCCGATGTGATCCTCCGGGAGTCCGCCGCCGTCGGTGCCGGTGATGCGCACCTCCACGCCGGAGAGCGGCCGGCCGCAGCCGACGGTCACGAGGGCGTCATCGGCCTCGGTCTCCTGGACACGATCCCCGGGCCCCGAGGCGCCGCGGGACATGCGGACGCCGCCGATCACCTCTCCCTCGGCGGGGAACGTCACGGCGAGCGTGGCCTCGGCCAGACCGTAGACGGGGAAGATCGTGGAGCGGCCCAGGCCGACCGGGGCGAGCCGATCGAGGAATTCCTCGGAGAGGGCGAGGGAGATCGGCTCCGCGCCGTTCATGATCAGCCGCACGCCGCTGAGGTCCACGCCTTCGGGGATGCCCTTGCGGGCGATCGACTTGAGCGCGTGGCGGTAGCCGAAGTTCGGGGACGAGAGGATCGTCGAGCCGAGGGCCGAGGCGTCCTGGAGCCAGACGAGGGGCGTGCGCGCGAAGGCCGAGGTCGGCATCAGCGCCTGATCGGCCCCCCACCGCAGGGGCGTGAGGTGGAAGCCGACGAGCCCCATGTCGTGGGACAGGGGCATCCAGCTGAAGGTGCGGTCGCTCGCTCGAAGCTCGATGCCCTCTCCGATGGAGCGCAGGTTCGCGAGGGCCTGGCCCTGGCGAATGATGACGCCCTTCGGGGCCCGGGTGGACCCGGAGCTGAACTGGATGAAGGCGATCTCGCCGGCCTCTCGGGGCACCTCCTCCCCCGGCGCACCCTCGCCCGTGGGCCAGGTCCAGCGCGCCGCCAGGGCGGGCGCCTCGAGTCGCTCGAGCGCCGCCTCCTCGATCACGAGCGCGGCGCCCGAGCGCCGCTCGAGGATGTCCACGATCTTGGACCGGCTCGCCTCGTTCGAGGGCGGCGCCAGGGGCACCGCGATGAGCCCGCCGAGCTGACACGCCCAGAAGATCTCCACGAAGGCCGCGGGGTCGTCCACCGGCATCACGACCTCCTGGCCGCGGGTGACGCCCGCGCGCTGGAGGTCGCCCAGCCGCCCGAGCGCGGCGGCGCGCAGCTCGTCCACGGTCATCCAGCGGTACTGGCCAGGCTTCTGGAAGAAGCCGAGCCGCTGCTCCCCGCTCCGGTCGGTGCGGAGGAGGTCGACGAGGGTCTTGGGTTCGGGCATCGGAGGCGTTCGCTATCGGCGAGTGACGCTCAGCGGGATGGGATCCCGCGCCCGGAGGTTCACGCCGGGCTCGATGGCCGGCGCCTCCGGGGAGAGCGCGTCGAGATGGTAGCGGGAGGACGCCCAGACGAGATGCTGGACCGTGGCGTTCAGGGCGAAGCCGTCCCCGGCGCAGCGGCGCGGCCCGGAGGAGAAGGGGATGTAGGCCCCGCGGACCGGGGCGATGCCGGAGGCGGGGATCCGCGTGGGGTCGAAGCGCTCCGGCGCCTGCCAGTAGGCCGGGTGCCGGTGGAGGATGTAGGGCGTGATGAGGATCTGGGTGCCCGCGGGCACCGCGTACCCCGCCAGGACGTCGTCCTTGAGGGCCTTGCGCGTGAACATCCACACGGGCGGGTAGAGGCGGAGGGTCTCGTGGATGACCCTGGAGGCCAGGTCGTAGCGGCCCTGGGGCATCTTGCCATCGAGGACCACCGGGCCCGTCTCGTCCACCTCCGCCGCCAGGGCCCGCTGGACCTCCTGGTGCCTGGCGAGCAGGGACCACGCCCAGGCGGTGGTGGCCGCCGTGGTCTCGTGCCCCGCGACCAGCAGCGTCATCAGCTCGTCCACGAGCCCCTCCATGTCGAGGGGCTCGCCGGAGTCCCGGTCGCGGGCGGCGAGGTAGCGCCCGAGGAAGTCCTCGGACTCCCCCGCCTCGCCGCGGGCACGGCGGGCCTCCACCAGCTCGCGCACCACCGGCCAGAGCTGGCGGAAGCGCATGGCGAACATCAGGTCCCGCTCGGCGGTGTCCACCACGAGGTTGAAGGGGTTGCCGCCCGGGCGAGCGTCGAGCGCCTCGAGGTCGTCACCGAAGACCGATCGGAGGATGATCCGCAGGCCGAGGCGGTTGGCCTCATCGACGATGTCCAGGGGCTCACCGCTGTCCGCGTGGGCCTCCCAGATCTCGGCGCGCTCACCGATGCAGCGCCCGATGAGCCCGCCCATGGCGCCCACGCTCGGCCGACTGAACGCCGGCTGGAGCATCCGCCGCCGCGTCCGCCAGTGCTCGCCGTCCGACACGATGAGCCCGTCCCCCAGCAGCATCTTCACCCGCTCGAAGCCGACGCCCTTGCCGTAGTCCGGCTGGCGCCTGGTGAGGATCTCGTGGATCGCCTCGGGGTCGTTCAGGACCCACACGGGCAGGCCCCCGTCCCCCGCGACGTTGTCCGCGCCGCCCTGGGGCGGAATGGCCCAGATGTCCCCGTGCTCCTCGAAGCCCGCCTTGAGGAAGTCGAGGGTCTCCTGGTTCGCGTCGAAGGCGAACGACGATCCGGGGCCAGGCAGTGCGGCGAGGGGGCGCGGCGATTGGGTCATGGCGTGCGAGCCGGCTCCGGCGGGAGAGAGCGTCGACGCGGGGAGAGTGGGCCCTGAAGGACTCGAACCTTCGACCAAGCGATTATGAGTCACCTGCTCTAACCGACTGAGCTAAGGGCCCGTTCGCCGCGTGAGGCGCCCAGAGGGTAACCTCT
>JADHOC010000028.1 GCA_016779205.1 Planctomycetota bacterium
CCCCCCACCCCACCGGCGCCCGGCCGCGCGCGGGCGCGACCGGCCTCCGGTTCTTTGGGGGGCGAGCCCTCCTGATCAGAACTTCCAGCCGACGGTCAGCAGGTAGATGTTGTCCGCGCGCTCGTTGCCCGGCTGAGGGGTGTTGTCGTAGGTGAGCACCCACTGGAGCTTGGCGACCATCGACTCGGAGAGCACCGCGGAGAAGTCGGTCGTGGCGACGCCGTAGATGTCGTCCTTGTCGTCGAGGCTCGGGAAGACCTCACCGGTCGTCCCGAAGGTCAGCGTCTCGGTGATCGCGGCGAAGACTTCCCATGCGCCGCGGACCACGAGGAACTCCTCATCGACTCCGCCCTCGTAGCGCTCGTCGAACCAGCCGGCGCCGATCTCAGTGCTGATGCGCCACTGGTCGTCGTCACGCCACTGCTCACCGATACCAGCGCCGATGGTCCAGCGGAGGTCAACCATGGCCTGCTCGTTGGTCTCCGCGAGGCCGTTCGCGTAGAGGTAGGTCTTCTCGGAGACGAACTTGTCGTACTTCAGGGTGCCGAGGGCGCGACGCTGGGTGCGGGCGTCGTCCTGGGTGGCGTAGTACCAGAGGCCCTCCGCCGTGTACCGGTGGGTGCCCATCTCGCGGACGGCCTTGCCGGTGATGGCGTAAGACGAGTTGTTGGCGTTGCCTTCGCTCTTGGTGAGGCCGACGTCGAGGCCGCCACGCCAAACGCCGAGATCCTCAGCCGCGACCTCGTCTTGCGAGACGACGGGAATCGCAAGCGGGTCAGGCGTCGGGGTGGAGGGAATGACAGCGGCCGACGCCGTGAGCGTCGAGCCGAGGATGAGGGGGAGGACGAGCATTACGATCGTGTCCGCGCGATGACGCGCCGACGTCATGAGTCTTCTTGGGGGGATGAGCGGTCCATCCAGCGCGCCGCGGCGCGGAGGCCTAGGACAGTCCTCGACCCGTGCCAGGTCAGGAATTGTCCGTCGCAGGGTAAGAAGCACTGCGGATCCATGCGAGTTGCGTGGGCAAGTTCGTTCACGTGTCGGCGGGTAAACGGGAAGGGCTCACTGGGGAGGAGGACTCGCTCGGGGCGCTTAGTTGCGACCTCCTCCAGCGTGACCTCTGGGTAGCGGTCTCCACCCCCCACCAGGACGTTGGAGCCGCCCGCCTCGACCAGAAGATTGGACAGAAATGTGTCCGCCGTGGCAGCGATCCAGGGGCGGCGCCAGACCAGCACCAGGAACGGCACGGAGTCCATCGCTCGCCTGCGAGCCCGCACCTCGCGGATCCCCTCGTCGAGCCGGCTTGCGACGGCGCCGGCCTCGCGGGCCCGGCCCACCCGCTGGCCGACGTCCCTGATGAGCGCGGGGACCTCGTCCACGCGCCGCGGCATGGAGTCATGGACCTCCACGCCAGCGGACCGCAGCGCCTCCACGTCCTCCAGCCGATTCTCCTCCCGGTTCGCGAGCACGAGGGTCGGCCGCAGGTCGAGGATGCGCTCGATGCGAGGGTCCTTCGTCCCGCCGACTCGCACCACGCCGTCCATCCGTTCCGGTCGGACGCAGAACCGCGTCGCCCCGACCACCTGCGGACCCGCCCCGATGTCGAAGAGCGTCTCGGTCATGCTCGGACAGAGCGAGACCAGACGCTGGGCCTCAGTCACCGACTGCGACCTCGGGCACGTCCACGGCCACGTAGCGCTTCCCGTCTCGCTCGAGGCGCGTGAAGGCCCGCTCCGGGTCGTGATAGGACATGCCGACGATCCCCTCGTCCGCGGCGCGTGCGAGCCACTCGGTCCGCATGGAGAACGAGCGGGGAACATCCATGTCGTACGCCATGATGTAGGGCGGCTGGATGTGATGGGTCGTCGGGATGAGGTCACCCCAGAAGGCGGCCGAGTTGCCCTCACCACCCGCGTTGAAGCGAATCACCACCATGCCCTCCGAGTGACCGCACACCTGGACCATCTCGAGGTCCTCGAACAGCCGGTGGTCGCCGTCGTGCATCTCGACGAGGCCGCGCTCCACGAGCGGGTCGATGTCGTCCGCGCGGTAGCTCGCCCGACGGGGATGCATCGCGACCCGCGCCGCCCCGACCTCGGCCGTGGGGAAGTGATGGCGGGCCCGCGGGAAGAGCGGCTCCAGCTGGTCTCCCCGCTGCTCCACCAGCGCCCCGATGTGGTCGAAGTGACAGTGGGAGACCACGACATGGTCGATGTCCTCTGGCCCAACGTCCAGCGCCGCGAGGGTGGCCCGGAGCGTGGTCGCCTCAGGCCGCTCGAGCCGGTAGATCTTGCGGAACTTGTCGTCCCAACGATCGCCCATCCCGCCCTCGATGACGACCTTCACGCCGTCCTTCTCGGCCAGGAAGGGCCGCGCGGCGAGGCGGATCGTGTTGTCCTCCGCGGGGGGCGTGAGCCGCGCCCAGAGGTTCTTCGGCACGACGCCCCACATCGCCCCCCCATCGAGGCCGAAGGTGGCGTCGTAGAGGGCCGTGATCCTCCAGCCACCCGCCTGCAGGGAGGCGGGGGTCCAGCGGGCCTCGGCGCTGTGCGGGGTGGCACCGGTCATGCGCAGCTCACAGGGAGCGGGCGGCCTTGAGGACCGCGCGCCCGATGATCAGCCGCTGGATCTCGCTGGTGCCCTCGCCGATGGTGCAGAGCTTGGCGTCGCGCCACATGCGCTCCACCGGGTACTCCCGGCTGTAGCCGTAGCCGCCGTAGATCTGGATCGCCTCGTAGGTGCACTTCATGGCGATCTCGGAGGCATAGAGCTTCCCGATGGAGGCCTCCGTGCCGTAGCTCTGCCCCGAGTCCTTGAGGCGCGCGGCGTGGTAGACGAGGTGCCGCGCCGCCTCGATCTGCACCCGCATGTCGGCGAGCTTGAACTGAACCGCCTGCTGGTCGGCCAGGGTGCCCCCGAACGCCTCGCGCTCCAGCGCGTACCGGCTGGCGCAGTCGAACGCGCCCTCAGCCAGGCCCAGCGACAGGGCGCCGATGGAGATACGGCCGCCCTCGAGCGTCTTCATGAAGGTCGCGAAGCCCTCGCCTGCGGGGCCGAGCAGGTGCGAGCGCGGGATCCGCGCGTCCTGGAACACCAGGCTCGCCCAGTCAGAGCCGCGCATCCCGAGCTTGGTCTCACCCGGCTCCAGGGTGAAGCCGTCGATGTCCCTCGGGACGACGAAGGCCGAGATGCCCTTCGAGCCGAGGGAGCGGTCCGTGACCGCGGTGACGATGAAGACCCCGGCGTGGTTGGCGTTCGTGATGAAGCACTTGCGGCCGTTGAGGACGTACTCGTCCCCGTCGAGCTCCGCGGTGGTCGAGGTGCCCCCCGAGTCTGAGCCCGCGCCAGGCTCGGTCAGGCCGTACGCGCCCATGTACTCGCCGGAGATGAGCTTGGGGACATAGAGCTCGCGGAGCTCCGCGCCCCCCCACTTCCAGATGGGATAGGTGCCGAGGCTGACGTGCGCGGCGTACCCGAGCGCGGTCGAGCCACAGACCTTGGCGAGCTCCTCCACGGCCAGGATGTAGGCGAGGGTCCCGCCGTCCGAGCCGCCGACGTCCTCGGGGAAGGGGATGCCGGGCAGCCCGAGCTCGACGATCTGCTCCCACTTCTCCCTGGGGAAGCTGTGGTTCTCGTCGATGTCGTGGGCGATCGGCGCGATCTCGGTCTTCGCGAAGTCCGCCACCATTTCGCGAACCATCTCCTGCTCCTCGGTGAAGTCAAAGGAGTGGCGAATGGCGGGGAGCTCGTACTCGGCGTGTCCCAGGTCGTGGGATCCCGTGGAGGAGGCGACGTCGGTCATGGCTTGGCCCGTTGGGCGGCGAGAGTCAGGGGGCGTGAGGCGCCCCCGAGCGATGGGGTCGTTGTAGGACTGGCTGCGGCTGGAGAGCGCTCAGCGAAGCAGGTCGCGCGCGATGACGAGGCGCTGGATGTCGGTGGCACCCTCGTAGATCTCGGTGATCCGGGCGTCCCGGAAGAGCCGCTCCACGTGGAAGTCGTCGGTGTACCCGGCCCCCCCATGGATCTGGACGGCCTCGTCCGCGCAGAAGTTGGCGGCCTGCGAGGCGAGGAGCTTCGCCTCCGAGGACTGGCGGTTGACCTCCATGCCGCGGTCGCGCATCCACGCGGCCTTGCGGACGAGGAGGCGGGCCGCCTCGAGGCGCGCGGACATGTCCGCGAGCTTGTGCTGGATGGCCTGGAAGTGACCGATCGGCTTGCCGAACTGCTCGCGCTCCTTGGCGTACTTGATGGAGGCGTCGAGGCAGGCCTGCCCGATGCCGACGGCCTGGCTCGCGATCCCGATCCGGCCCCCCGCGAGGGTGTCCATGGCGATCGGGAAGCCCCGGTCGACCTCGCCGAGGACGCACTCGGGCCCGAGGCGCACGTCGTCGAGGATCAGCTCGACGGTCGCCGAGCCGCGGATCCCGGTCTTCATCTCGTGCTTGCCGACCTTGAGGCCCGGGGCGTCACCCGGCATGAGGAAGGCGGTGATGCCCTTCGCCTTCGGCAGGTCCGGGTTCGTGCGGACGTAGACGAGGAAGAGGCCCGCCCGGTCCCCCGAGGTGACCCACAGCTTCGTGCCCCGCAGGATCCAGTCGTCGCCGTCGCGCTCCGCGGTGGCCGCGAGCGCCGCGGCGTCGGACCCGGAGCCCGCCTCGGAGAGGGAGTACGCGCCGATGGCTTCGCCCGAGGCGAGCTTCGGGAGCCAGTGGGCCTTCTGCTCGTCGGTGCCGAACTTCATGAGCGGCGCGCAGAGCAGCGAGTTGTGCACGGAGACCGCGACGCCGGTCGAGGCGCACGCGCGGTTGAGCTCCTCGAGCACCACCGCCAGCGCGACGTTGCCGAGGTCCGCACCGCCGTACTCCTCGGGGAGCGTGAGCCCCCAGAAGCCGAGCTCGCCGAGCTGCTTGTACACGTCGTCGGAGATGGACTCCTCGCGGTCGTGCTTGGTGGCGAGCGGCGCGAGGACGCCGTCGGCGAAGTCCCGCGCGGAGTCTCGCACCATCGAGAGCTCCTCGCCGAGGTCAAAGCCGAGCCCGGCTGCGGCCGCGTCGATATCCGAATGGGTCATGGTCATGACAGTCGTGGAGGCGTGTCTGTTGAGGTCCGCGAGGAACTCCGCGGCCCTTGTCTTTAGATCGGTTGTTCAGGCGGCTAACCCCAGCCCGTGCCGGGGTTCTTTGCCGCACCCGTCACTCGTAGTCGTAGAAGCCCTTTCCGGACTTCCGGCCGAGGCGTCCCGCCGCGACCATCCGGCGCAGGAGCGGGCAGGGCCGGTACTTGTCGTCCCCGAGCCCGCGGTGGAGGACCTCGAGGATGTCGAGGCAAACGTCGAGGCCGATGAGGTCCGCGAGGGTCAGGGGGCCCATGGGGTGGGCCATCCCGAGCTTCATCACCGTGTCGATGCCCTCCTTGGTCGCGACGCCCTCCATGAGGCAGAAGACCGCCTCGTTGATCATGGGCATCAGGACCCGGTTGGAGACGAAGCCGGGGTAGTCGTTGGCCTCCACCGGCTCCTTGCCCAGGGCGCGGCTCGCCCGCATCACCGCCTCGGTGGTCTCGTCGCTGGTCTCCTGACCGCGGATCACCTCGACCAGCTTCATGACCGGAACCGGGTTCATGAAGTGCATGCCGATCACCTTGTCGGCCCGCCCGGTCACGGCGGCGATCTCGGTGATGGAGATGGAGGACGTGTTGGAGGCGAGGATGGCCGACGCCGGCGCGACCTCATCGAGCGTGCGGAACACCTTGGCCTTGAGCTCCGCGCGCTCCGAGACCGCCTCGACGATCAGCTCCCGGTCGGAGAGGTCCTCGAGGCGAGTCGAGCGGCTGATGCGCGCCATCGCGGCGTCGGCGTCCTCCTGGGTCATGCGCTCCTTCTTCACGACACGCGCGAGGCTCTTACCGATGGCGGCCACGCCCCGGTCGAGCGCCTCGCCGTCCACGTCCACGAGGGTCACGGCGCTGCCACAGGAGGCGAAGACCTGGGCGATGCCGTTGCCCATGGTGCCCGCGCCGATGACGGCGACCCGCTCGAAGAGATCGTTGCTGCTCATAGTCGTATCCGGTGAGTGAAGGGGTCGTGGGTGCCTCAGATGCGCTCGACGGAGAGGGAGACCGCGTTCCCGCCGCCGAGGCAGAGGGAGGCCATTCCGTTGGCCGCGTCGCGCTGCTCCATGGCGCTCAGGAGCGTCGTGAGGATGCGCGCGCCCGAGGCCCCGATGGGGTGTCCCAGGGCGACCGCCCCGCCGTTGACGTTGACCCGCGACGGATCGAGCTCGAGCTTGCGCGTGAGGGCGACCGCCGCCGCGGAGAAGGCCTCGTTGATCTCGTGCAGGTCGAACTCGGAGGGCTTCATCCCCGCCTTCTCGGCCGTCTTCTTGATCGAATGCTCGGGGGCCATCATCACCCACTCGGGCGCACAGCCGCCGGTCGCGTAGTGCGTCACCCGCGCCAGGGGCGTGAGGCCGTGGGCGGCCGCGAACTCGGCGCTGGCCACCACGAGCGCGGCGGACCCGTCGTTGATGGCGGAGGCGTTGGCGGCCGTCACGGAGCCGTCCTTCGCGAATGCGGGGCGCATCCCGCTGATCGAGTCCGCCGTCATCCCCTCGCGGATGGTCTCGTCCTCGGTGAAGTCGAAGGGGTCCCCCTTCCTCGGCTTGATCGTCACGGCGAACTTCTCCGCGTCAAACCGGCCCGCCCCGGTGGCCTCCGCAGCGCGGCGGTGACTCTCGGCCGCGTAGGCATCCTGGTCGGCCCTGGAGACGTCGAGCTCGGTCGCGACCTTCTCACCGGTCATGCCCATGTGGAAGTCGTTGTAGATGTCCCAGAGCCCGTCGTGGACCATCGAGTCCACGACCTCGCTGTGACCCAGGCGCATGCCGCGCCGCGCGTCGGGCAGGAGGTAGGGCGCGTTGGACATGGACTCCATGCCGCCCGCGACGAGGCAGTGGGCGTCCCCCGCCCGGATGGCCTGGGCGGCGAGCATCACGGACTTCAGCCCGGAGCCGCAGACCTTGTTGATGGTCATGCTCCCCACCTCATCGGGCACGCCGGCGCCCCGCGCCGCCTGCCTCGCGGGGTTCTGCCCGAGGCCGGCCTGGAGGACGTTGCCCATGATCACCTCGTCCACGGCCGAGCTCTCGACGCCGGCGCGTCGGATGGCCTCGGCCACCGCGAGGGCGCCGAGTTCGGGGGCACGGAACCCGGACAGCCCCCCCTGGAACTTGCCGATCGGAGAGCGCGCCGCGCTGAGGAGGACGACTTCGGTCATGGTGATGGGGAGGACGGGGCGGGATCAGCCGCCGGGCAGATGGGGGCGCCTGGGACCGGGGCGAGGGACGCGGCGGGGTGGCCGCGGCTCCCGAATTGCGCGTTCGATGCGCCTCCACCGGCTCCCCAGGCGGGAGTTTGGGCCAACAGTCTACTCGGTCGCCCCCTCCCCATGACAGGTCCTGGGGCCAGGGAACTCCGTGGGTGCGCGGGCCCCGCCAGCGGGACGCGGGAGCCGCAGCGGACGCCGATCCCGGCCCCGCACGGGCGCCAACGGCGCGCCTAAACCTCATCCAAAAAGAAGCTTAGACCGATCTGGACCCTCATCCACGCCGCCTCGCCCTCGGACATTGCAACGGGCTAGGCGCTTGTCTATTTCGGGGGGTGGAAGGTGGGCTCCTCCGTGCGCGGAGCCCGTCCCCCTGCCCCATGGACGACCTTGCCCTGATCGAGGGCCTCCGCTCCCGGCGAGAGGCCGCAGTGACCACGTTCCTGGAACGCTACAAGTCGCTGCTCCACCACTGCATCGGACACTTCGAATCCGACGCGGTCGCGCGGGAGGACCGCTATCAGGACATCGTCCTGTTCGTCCTCGAGCGCCTCGACCGGGACGCCTTCGATCCTGACCGCGGCTCCTTCGGCACCTGGCTCTACCGGGTGGCGTGGTGCCGGTGCGTGGACCTCAAGCGCAAGGAGAACGCCGGCGGACGGCCCCGCCTGAAGAACGCGGGCGAGGAGATCCCTGACCGCCCGGACGAGGGCCCTGGCCCGTCGGAGATGGCGGGCATCTCCGAGGTCGGCGGCGTCGTGCGGGAAGCCCTCGGCGAGCTCTCCACGGAGGAGCAATCGCTGCTCGACCTGCGCTTTGTCCAGGGAGAGACCCTCGGAGAGATCGCCCGCCGGCAGGCCATCTCCCTGGAACAGACCAAGTACCGCATCCGGAGGGCGACCATCAGCCTCCGGCGCGTCCTCGTGCACAACTTCGCCCATGAAGAGGCGCTGACAGAGATCTGACTCCCCCCGGTCAGGGCTCTTCCCGCCCAGAGGCAGACCGCCGACGCGAGACGCCCCCCCACCCCATCGCACCAAGCCCCATCAAGATGTCTCTCGACCAACAGCAAACGGAAGACACCCAGGCCTCAACGCCGAGCGCCTCGACCCCGGCGCCGGTCGTCCCCATCCACGAGGACGAGGCCTCCCTCGAGGCCATCGCGCGCTTCGACGAGCTCGAGGAGGACCGCCTCGCCGAGCTGGTGAGTAACCCCGCGGCCAAGCAGATCCTCGAGCGGCTCCGCGAGGTCGACCGGTGGCTCGAGTCCGCCGTCTCCGGGAACGACGCGACCGAGGTCTCGGCGGACGAGCTCTATCGCTTCGGCAGGGGCCGAGGCGCCGAGCCGCTCTCCGACCTGCGTCACCGGGAGGTCGCCGCGTTCCTGGAGGAGCACCCCGAGGAGGCGCGCTGGACGGAGAAGCTGTCCGAGCCCATCCCCGCGCCCCTCGACGTCACTCCCCCCCGGTCCTTCCCCCCCGTTCACCTCCCCAGGCCCCAAGGCTCGACGCCCTCGATCCAGCCCGTGGAGGAACTCCCCGGACCCAGCGCCTCGGTGACGAAGGGGCCGACGCACCGAACGGTCGGTGCCCACGCGAGCGGTCAGGGGCGTCGCGCGCCCAGGCGCATCGCCCCCTGGATGGCCTGGATCCCCGTGGCAGCCGCCGCGCTGGTGATCACCATGGTCCTCGATCCGTCGGGGACCACGAACGCGATGGAGGGTGGGCTCCCCGAGTCCCCCGTCCTCCGCAGCGCGAGCTCCACGCCTCTCCTCTTCCCCCGTGGGCGCGTCCTCGCCCCGGTGGATGGGCTGGAGACCTACTCCACACGCCCGCTCTTCGAGGTCGCCGCCGTCGAGGGCGCCGAGCGCTATCGGTTCCAGCTCCGGCTCAACGCCGGGGGCGCCTTCGACGCTGGCGACACGGTCTGGGAGGCCGAGTCCACCTCACGCTCCGCCACCGCGGACCGGCTGCAGGCCGGTGCCTACGAGTGGTCCGCGTGGGCCGCGGTCAACGGAGTGGAGCGATCCCTGGGCACCCTGTCCTTCGTGGTCATGGCCGCCGACGACGCCGCGCTGATCCAGTGCGCCTCGGGCGCCGATGCGGAGCCCGGCTCCACCCGCGAAGACGTGCGCCGACTCCACTCCGCCGGCTATCTGGCGGACGCCCGCTTCCGGGCCCGTGACCTCGCTCCGGGCGAGGACCGCGCCGCCTACCTTGCCGAGGACCGTTGAGTCCATCGGGCGAGGGTTCCCTCGAGGCCCGGGCAGAGGCCCGGGTCCGAGCCTCTGCCCGGGCGACCGTGGGGCCGCGCCTCGTCCTCCGCCCCATGATCTGGTCGGGGTGCTTGCTCGCCGCCGCAGCCCTCGCCACCCCCCAGTCCCCGGCGCCCGCGCCCTCCACCGGGGCAGGGACCGACGGGATCGGGGTCGCCGATGGGGAGCAGGGGCGAGCCGCCGAGCTGGAGCGCCTCGCCTTCGACTACATGGAAGCGCTCGCCGCCGCCCGACGTGGCGACCCCATGGCGGAGGCGTCGCTGCGGCGCCACGCGGAGGACCTCCAGGCGAGGTTCGGACGCGAGGACGCCGTGGACGTCGCGACCTACTACCTCCAGCTCACCCCCTCCGAGCGGCGGGAAGGCCTCGCCCTCGAGGCGCGCTTCGACGAGCTGAGGGCGACCGTCCAGGCCGCCGAGTCTTCGGGGGCCGAGGCGACGGCTCCCGTGGAGGCCGACCTGCTCGCGCTGCTCGCGGAGGCCCGGCGCGCGGCGGACCTCTCCCCGGCCGCGCGGACCGCGGCGCTCCTGGCTCGGGTCGAGGTGCGTCAGGTCGAACGCGCCTGGCCCGGCGCCCCGGGCAGGGAGGCGCTCGTCCGGCGGGCGGAGGAGCACGCAGAGCTGGCGCTCCGCTGGTTCGGACTCGCCGGGCAGCGCACGCCGCGACTCGAGGCCCTCTGGGTCCGCGCGCGGCTCGCCCTGGCCTGCGGGCACCTGGTCCACGCGGAGGAGATCTTCGGTGAGCTCGCGCGCCTCGCCGAGCAAGTGGACCGCCCCCGCTGGCGAGAGCGGGCCCTGCTCGGGCTCGTCGGGGTGGCACGGGAGCAAGGGGCGCCCTTCGCCGCCGCCGCCGCACTCGACGAGCTCGCGACGTTCCGGCACCCGGCTCACTGCTGGGCCCTGACCCGTGAGCTGGCGGCCCAGCGACTCTCGGAGGACCTCCCACGGCGGGCCCTGGAGTTGCTCGAGTCCTTCCCCCCCTCCGGCCTCGACCCCGAGATCGAGCTCGTCGCCGCGGACGGGGAGTGGCGAGCCCTGCAGGCCGCCGCCCTGCTCAGGGCCGGGGATCTCCAGCGCGCGGCCGTGGCCCTCGAGGAGGCCCGGCGGGTGCCGCGGCGCGACCATGACGGGGTCCTCGAGCTGACCCACGCATCGCTGCTCCTGGATCAGGGAGACCACGAGGAGGCCCTCGCCGCCCTGGAAGACCTGGAGGCCTCCTCGGACCTCAGCCGGGTCGAGGCGCTCGTCCTCCAGGGGCGCACGCTCCTGGCCGCCGGTCGGACCGCCGAGGCGATCCCCCCGCTTCGGCGCGCCTTCGAGGCGGCCCGTGACCGTGACGCGGCGAGGCGCCGGCGGGATGATGGGACGCCGAGGGACTCGAGCGCCGTCGGCGAGTGGCTGGGACTCTCCACGGTCGAGGCGCTCGCCCGGGCGCTGGCCGGCGCCTCCCGTCCCCTCGAGGCAGCGGCGACCATCGAGGCAGCCCACGCCGCGTGCTCCACGGACGAGGCGCGCGCGCGGCTGCTGGCGCTGGCCGCGACGCAGCCCCTTGGCCTGGTGACCTGGGTCGTGGGAGCCGACCGCTCGCTGGCCATCCACGTGAGCCCCGACGGGACCGCGCGGGCCTCGGAGATTCCCCGCGGGAGGCAGGAGATCCTCCGCGCCGCCGGGCGGCTGCGGGAGGCGCTCCTCTTCACCCGTCGTGCGCCCGACTCCACCCCCCAGGAGCTCTCCGCCGAGATCGCCGGGGAGGTCCTGCCCACCTCGCTCCTGCGCTCCCTGGAGCGGTGGCGGTCGGGGTCCCGCGCGGGGGAGGCGCCCGGGGTCGCCCTGCTCCCCCACGGCGCCCTCGAACAGCTGCCCTTCGAGGCCCTCCCCGCCGGGCCTGGGGAACGACCCATGGGGCTGGACCTCGCGCTGACCATCGTGGACTGCCTGCGCGAGCCGACCGCCCTGCCCCCCCCGCTCTCCGGACCCGCGGCGAGGTGGGTCGCCCTCGGCGCTCCGGTGAGTACCGGCCTCCCCGACCTCCCGGGCGCGCGCCAGGAGCTGCGTGACCTCGCGCGGCTTCACCGGAGGCTCGAGGTCGTGGACGGCACAGCCTTCGACTCCGAGCAGCTCCTGCTCGCCCTCGGTGGGGACCGAGCTGTGCACGTCGCGACCCACGTGGCGCGCACCGAGGAGGGCCAGAGCATCACTCCCCTCGGGCTCGTCACCAGCGAGGGCGGCGTCGTCTCGGCGGCGTCCATCGCCGCGGTCGCCCCCCGGCTCCCGCTGCTCGTCCTCGCCACCTGCGACTCCGCCCGGGGGCAAGCGGTCGACGGCCTCTCGACGCGCGGGCTCGCACAGGTGGCCCTCGACGCGGGGACGCGCGCGGTGGTGGTGACGGGGTGGTCCCTGTCGGACCGCCATGGGCGCGCCGCGTCGCTCACCTTCCACGCCTCGCTCCGCGCCGGGGCCGGCGCCCCCGAGGCCCTGCGTCGCGCGCGCTGCGCGCTCGTGGCGGCCGGCGCGCCCGCCGCCGACTGGGCCGCGCTGCGCTTCCTCGGCATGCCCTGACCCCCGCGCTCCGGGGCGTGAGCGCGCCGTGGAGCGACGCGGAAGAAATTTCGCGTCTGGCCCGCCTGCGCCTCAAGGGGATGGGGCACAGCGTCGATACAAGCGGCAAGCCATGCTCTCCGCGCTCCTCAGCCTCGCCGTCGCTGGAATCCCCGCCTCCGCCAGCGTTTCCCAGGTCCCCATCCTCGACGTGATCCCTCCGGCGATCCAACGTTCCGAGGTCCCGACCTGCCTCCAGTTCACCCCCACCCACTTCGCGGCCCGGAGTCACTCCGAGGCGGACCAGTGGTTGGTCTTCGAGAACGTCGAGGGAGGGATGCGTCGAGTGCACCGGCTCGCCCCGCACGCTCGGGTGCTCTTCCCGATCGTCGAGGGCTCCGCCAAGGGCGTCTCCGTCGAGGTCCTTCGCTGGTCAGGGACCGGCACCCTCGTCGCCAGCGGTGCGATCGAGTGCGATGTGGACAGCCCCCGGACCGTCTTCCTCACCCAGACCTCCGGAGACCTCTCGGGGTGGCTCTCCACCCTGGGCGGCAAGGTCCTGAGCCAGGTCACCACGGACCGCTCCACCGAGCCGAGCCAGATGGCCGGGCGACTTGAGAAGGCGGCCACCCATGTGCCGGTCCCGGCCCCGGCCGAGCACCGCAAGCGCGACAAGAGCCGCCCGCTCGAGCGCAAGAAGCTCCCCCCGATCTGAACCGACCCGGGGCACAGACGTACCACGGACCACGGCGGCCCCAGGCCACCCGTGATCCGTGCAGGTTGCGCGGCCAACGCGCACGCCGAGAAAAGGGTGACCCCGCCGGATCCGTTCGCGGACCCGGCGGGGTCTTTTCATTCGATCCAGCCGGGGTACAGGTCCCGCCGCTCGTCCCGGGCCACGGGCACTTCGCGGCGCAGCCGTCGGCTCTCGTCGAGGTCAAGGTCGTGGACCGAGAGGGTCGCGGGCCGCCGCGCTCCCCCATCGATGATCTGCCGCTCGCCGGCAGGCACGTCCTCGCCGCCGGGCCCGATGACCGCCGACCCCCCGAGGAACCGCAGCCGCATCCGGCGGCGCCCCACCTCCTCCTCGCCGATGCGGTTGCAGCCGATCACGTGGGCCTGGCACTCCGCCGCGCGGCCGCGGAGGAGCGCGCTCCAGTGGGCCGCGCGCGCCTCGGGCCACTGCGCCACCACGGCGAGGACATCCGCCCCCGCCCGGAACGCCGCCCTCGAGATCGCCGGGAAGCGGAGGTCGTAGCAGACGATCGGCGCCACCCTGGCGCCGCTGCGGGGGAGGTCCACCGGCGCGGGGGGCCCATGACCCGCAGTGAACGCCAGCGTCTCCGCCGTGGGAGAGAACAGGTGCACCTTGTCGTATCCGCCGGCCAGCCGCCCCCCCACGATCACGTGGGCTCGGTTCGTGGGCAGCGCGCCCCTGCCTCCGGACGCCGGTCCCGACCCGATGACCACGAGGTCCAGCTCGCCCGAGACGGCTGCGACCTCCTCGAGGGCCCGCGCCGAACTGGCGATCTCCGCCTCCCCCGAGCCCGACGTGAAGCCAGTGGTCCACATCTCAGGCAGCACCACGAGCTCGGCTCCCGCCTCACCCGCCGCCCGGAGCCCCAGGAGCGCCGTCCCGAGGTTGCCCTCCGGGTCTCCCGCTCCGATGTCCATCTCGAGGGTCGCCACGCGCATGGGGAGATCATGGCGAACGGACCCACTCGCACCAAACCTCGCCTGGCCGCCTGGCCCCGCCCCACCCGGGGGCACACGCACTCTTGCCGCCAGCTCCAGGTTCCATCCCTCCGCCGGGGCAGCCATGATTCGAGGGGTATGTCGCGCGCGTCTTCCACCGATCCCCGGGCCGCAGACCCGAGCCCCGCCGTCGGCGAGGCGCTGACGCGCTTCCTCGAGGGCAACGAACCCTTCAAGCGGCGGCTGGAGCGGCTCGTCCTGGGGCTGCCCGCGGGTGAGGCCGATGAGCTCATGATGCTCATGAAGGAGAGCCGCGGGGCCTGGGCCATGTTGCTCGGCGGCCGAGGCGGCCGCGCCCTCTTCCTCGGCAGCGGCTTCAGCGGGACCCCGGTGGCTCTGGGGACCCTCGGCTTCAGCGTCACCGTGGTGGAGCAGAGCGCAGCCCGTCTCCGCTTCGCCAAGGACCGCGCCGCCGCGCTCGCACCAGGGACCACGACCGCGGTGACTGCGGGGGACGACGACCGGCTCCCGTTCCTCGACGGGAGCTTCGACCTGGTCGTCCTCGAGGGAGGCCTCCCCGACCCGTCCACCGGCTGGGGCTTCACCATCGACGAGCTCCACCGGGTCAGCGGTGGCGAGGTCCTGGTCACCGCGGACAACCGGCTCGGTTACAAGCGCTCCACCGGTCGCCGAGGCGCGTTTCGCCGGCACCCGCTGCACCTGCTCCGGGAGATCCTCCGTCCCTCGCGCGGAGAACGCGCGCTCCCGTCAACGCGCGCGGCGGTCCGTGGCCCCTGGGGTGAAGCAGAGGCGTACTCGCTCTACCCGCACGCCCGGGAGTTCAGCCACGTGGTCGCCCTGGACGAGCCGCGACCCCGCCTGACGGTCGGCCCCAGGGAGCGCAAGAACCGGCTCAAGATCCTGGGCGCCAGGCTCGGGCTCTTCCCCTGGCTGACCCCCTCCTTCGCCATCCTCGCCCGGCGCCGCCCCCGGGGGGCCAACCGGATCGAGCGCCTCCTCGACGAGGTCGCGGCCAGCTGCGGCGAGGCCCGGCCCGAGGTGGACATGCTGGTGGCGACGCGGAGCAACGATGCCCTGATGCACACCGCGATCCCGGGAAGCGCCGGGCCCGAGGGCCGCTGGACCGTCCATGTCGCGCTCCAGCCGGCCAAGCGGCGGATGGTCGCGCTCCACCACGAGTGGCTCACCCGCATCCACTCCGGTCTCCCGGGCGTCCCCGTCCCCGAGCCGCTCTTCCACGGGGAGTTCGAGGGAGCAGAGGTGGCCGTCGAGCGCCGGGTCGACGGACTGAACGGGACGGACATCACCGGCGACCGCCGGCTCACAGAGCGCATGTTCTCAGAGGCCTCCCGGCAGCTCGTCCACCTCCTCGAGCCCGGTCCCACGCTCCTGGACGACGGGCTCTTCGACTCGCTCCTGCAGCCGCGCTTCGATCTCGTCCTCGGGCTGATCCACAGTGAGGAGACGCGGGAGAGGATCGGCCAGATGGTCGCGCGGGCGAGGCAGCAGCTCGTGGGCCGCTCGCTGCGGCTCGGCGTCTACCACGCGGACCTGCGCGCCAAGCACCTCCAGCTGGACCACGAGGGCCGCATCACGGGCTACCTGGACTGGGGCGCCAGCGAGGAGCGCTTCCTGCCCCTGGTCGACCTGCTGCACCTCGTCATCCACCAGCGCAAGCAGGAGACCGGCGGCTCCTTCGGGGACGCCTGGCGTGCGGTCCTCGACCCCCAGCGTCGCCGCCCGACGGAGCAGCGTGCGTTCGAGGAGTACCTGGACGCCGCAGGCCAGGACCACGGGCTGATCGAGGTGCTCCTCGGGCTCTACCCGGCCCTCGTCGCGGGCATGGCCGAGCTCAACTGGGACTATTCACGCCCCGACTGGGTCCGCCGCCAGTTCGGCCTCTGAGCCGCCCCTCTCCTTCTGGGACAGGCCGACGCCGCCACGGGGGCGAGGCGCTGTGCCGTCGCAGTGTGAACCAGGGCCGGTGAATCCTCCGCGTGGCTCAAGGCCCTCCGGCGGCCCCGCCGATCTCCCAGTCGGGGGTTAGGAAGATCACTTGAAGGCGAAGGGGACAGCATCAGGAGCGCGCGCGGCCCGCGGCCAGGGTGGATTCACTCTGATCGAGGTCATGATCGCCATCGTGGTCGGCACCGTCGCCACGTACATACTCTCGACCTCCGTGACCGCAGCCGTCGCGAACACCGTGACCCGGCAGCAGCGCGCGGTCGCGGCGGAGGGCGCCATGAACTGCATGGAGCAGATCCGCTCCATGCCGATGGAGCTCGTCTTCGCCCTGTTCAACGAGAACCCCTCGGACGACCCCGACGGTGAGGGGACCGCGTTCGGCCCCTACTTCGACGTCGTGGGGCTCTCCGCGGTGCTCGACGAACAGGGTCAACCGAAGCCGATCGGGCAGGTGTTGCTGCCCGGAGATGGCGCGGTCCTGGACGAGACCTTCGAGCAGCCGGAGTTCGGCCTCCCGCGGGACCTGAACGGGGACCTCCACATCCTCCCCGGTGACTGCTCCATGGACTACCTGGTGCTCCCGGTCACGGTCCGTGTGGAGTGGCGAAGCCAGCTCGGCGACCGCTCCCTCGAGATCTCCACCCTCCTCATGGACCTGGAGAAGACCGACCTTTGATCGTTCGTTCCAGAAGGGGGGGGTACACGCTCGTGGAGGTCCTGATCTCGTTCACGATCCTGGTGCTGATCTCGATCAACATCGCCATGGTGCTCCGCGCCGGCCGCGCCGCCGCCGTCACCGGGACGTTCGCTGCCAGGGTGTCGAACGAGCTCAATCAAACGGTGGACCGGATCGCCCTGGCGCTCATGGGCGCCGACGCCGCGGCGCTCGACGGGCCGCAGCTCAAGCCGCTGTCGTCCGAGTACGTGCGCTTCCAGGCGTGCCTCGGCGTCGAGGAGAGCGGCGTCGTCCATGGCCCCGTGGAGGAGATCAAGTGGGCGCCGACGACCCCCGAGGCCGGCAGGATCGTCTGGCGAGAGAACCCGTCGAGCGCGCAGGAGCGGCGGGTCGTCTGGTCCACCGCCGTTCCTTCGACCTACATGCACGAGGTGCCCAGCAACGGCACCGATGACAACGGGAATGCCATCGAGGATGAGGCCGGGCTCGCCTTCACGATGGACGGGCCCCGGGTGGACATCCACGTCACCGTGGAGCGCGTGGGTCATGACGGGCGCGCCCGCCCCATGCAAAGGACGCAGCACATCTTCTGCCGGAACTGAATGCCATGCAGGTCGTACCCCGCCCCCACACCCGGCGCCGCGGCGCCGCGCTGCTCCTGTCGCTCATCGCCGTCCTCGCGGTGGGCGCCATCAGCGCCACCCTGCGTCGGGTCCAGACGACGATCGACGGGGACCAGCGCTTCAGCATCGACCGCCGCGCCGCCCTGTACGTGGCCGAGGCGGGGATCGCCGAGGCCACGCTCGCCATCAGCCAGGGGAAGAGCGGCGCAATGGCCTCCGAGGAGATCCCCGCCGCGTTCGGTGAGGGGCTCTTCTGGGTGGCGGCCCAGGATCGGCCCGACCGCTCCATCGAGCTGCGCTGCACGGCCCAGGTACGCACGGCGGAGTTCGTGCTCAGGAGCATCATCGTCCCCAACCTGAATCCGATCACCAGCCGTGGCTTCTTCGGAATCGAAGGCGTGGAGATCGGCCAGGGCACGCTCATCGACGCGTTCGACTCCTCCAACGGGAGCTACGACTCCCAGGTGACGGCGACCGCGCCCCATCGGACCACGGGCCTCGCGGGTCGGCTTGGCACCCTCGGGCAGATCAACCTCGATGGATCGAGCGGGGCCTCCGCTGAGTCGACGACCTTCACCTGGGGCGAGTGGATCGCCGAGACGCCCACCGACGAGGAGTCCAAGCCAGGAGGCGAGCTCCAGAAGGGCCCGTCCCGGGCCCCCCGTCCCCAGGAGCCGTCCCCTGAGGCCTCGACCGGGAGCACCGTCACCGAGGTCTCCAGCACGACCGCCACCGCCTCGACGTCGGGCTCCACCCTGATCCACGCCGACGTCGAGGGCTTCGTCCTCTCCTCCGGCGACGCTGTGGTGAAGGGGGTCATTGACCTCCACCCGCTGGGCTTCATCCCCCCCCCGGTCCTCCGGCCCCGGACGGTCGCCACCCTCAACGGCGACCACATGGTCACAGGAGCAGAGGTCGGTCTCGGGTTCGAGTCCAGCGTCGAGGTCGCCGGTGACCTGGTCGTCTCCTCCGGCGCGAGCCTCCGCCTCAACGGCCCCCTTGTGCTCAGCGCCGAGGCCCTTCGGCTCGAGGCGGGCGCGCAGCTGCTCTTCGACGACTCCGCCGGACCCATCCACGTCTTCCTCGCGGACGGGATCCAGTCAGGTCCTGACAGCGCGCTGAACTCGCTCGCCCACGAGCAGGGGTCCCAGGGCACGTCCCTCTTCGTCGCGCCCCCGGAGGGGACCCGCGAGCATGCCACCCTTCCGACCCAGGGGCGGTTCCATGGGATGCTCTACGCGCCGGGCGACCGGGTCGTCGTCCCCGCAGACCTCCGCTGGCTCGGCGCGATCACGGCGCGCTGGCTCGAGACGGAGCCTGGAGCCCGCCTGAGCTTCGACGCCGCCCTCGCCACAGGGGGCCAGGGGGCAGCGGCGACGCCGCGCATCGCCTCCTGGCAGATCGTCCCGGTCGGCGACGGGCTCGCTCGCCGGCTGGCGATCGACCCGAGGACCACCCTCCGACTCCAGGGGATCACGCCTGTTCCCTCTCCGACGGCGGCCCCAGAGACCGAATGCGAGGTGATCCTGCTCGACGATTCAGGCGAGCCGACCATCTTCACCGGCCACGTGGACGACCTCCCCAGCGGCTCCGAGCGGTTGATGAGGATGCGCTGGGTCGACACGCGGAACGGGACCTTGCGGCCCTGGCTCCGCCCCACCGGGGCCGACTTCGACGGGACCGTCGATGCCTACAGGGAGAAGTTCGATCAGATCCGGGAGTCACTGTCGGCGGCGCAACCCGTGCCCCACCACCTGGATGAGGCCGGTCTCCAGGAGCTCTCCCGTGAACTCGAGATGGAGATCCTGCTCAAGAAGACGGCGATGATGGACGCGAAGCCCGTGGTCAAGTGATGCGTACGCTGGCAACGCTGATACTGACGGTCACGCCCGTCCTCGCCGCTCCTGGAACCCAAGGGGGCCCCGCGTCTCCGCCGGACGAGCTGGCCGCGAGGATCGCCCGGGTCGCGCCGGACGAGCTCACGGCGGAGGACCTCGCCGTCATCCTCCTGGACGCGAGCCTCGAGGAAGTGACGCGGTGGCTCGAGGGCCTCGACCATGGGCGAGCGCGCGCCAGACGCTCGCCTGGCCAGGGCGCGGAGATCGCCCGGGTTCGACGCCGGGCAGAGGAGGTCCCGGGCGTGCTCCAGGGGCTCCTCTCTGAGCCCACCATCCCCTCCGAGGCCCACGCCCATGCCCTCGCCCTGGGCGTTGAGATCCTCCGGTCAAGGAGGAGCCCGGGGGCCTTCAGGGAGCTCGCCGGGCTGGTCGCGATGGCGACCGGCATCGCGCCGGGCCGAGCGGGAGAGGCGCCCGAGCGCCTGAAGCGCTCCATCGCGGACGCCACGTCCCTACGGCTGTACAGGTTCCCCGACCTGGAGGGCCTCTACCGACAGGCGCCCGACCCGCTCAGGCGGCCCATCATCGACGGGGTGGCCGCAGGGGCCGACCCTGACTTCTCGGCGGGTACGCTGACCCGCCTCCTGGGCTCGGTGCCCCCCAGTGACCCTTCGGTCCTCAATCGGATCCACCTGGCGCTCCAGCGAGGGCCGACGGGGCCCGCCCCGGAGATCGCGGACCGCGTGGCGGCGTATCTCGATGACCCGCGCCCCTTCGCCCGTCACGAGGCCGCCGCCTGCCTCGCGAGAATCGGTGAACGCGCCCATGTCCGCCCGCTCATCCAGCGCCTCCGCGACGCGGACGCCACGGTGGTCAATGCAGCGCACACCGCCCTCCGCCGGTTGACCGGCATGACCCTCCCACCCGACGCCCGGCGCTGGAACCAGTGGTTCGACGACCAGCTCGCCTGGTGGGACGCGGAGGGCCAAGCCCAGCTGGACGACCTCGTCTTCGCCCCTCGGTCCGGTCAGCTCGACATCCTGAGGGACATCTGCACCAAGCGGCTCTTCCATGCGGAGATCGCGGTCCGCGTCGAGGACCTCCTGCATGGGGGCGACGGCCCTACCCTCTGCCTCGCCTTGAGCGCGCTGGGCACGCTGCGCTCGCCCTCCGCCCTGCTCCTCGTGCGATCCTACGTCGGGCACCCCGACCCCGCCGTGCACAAGGCCGCCCTGGCCGCCTTGCGGTCCTACCAGCAAGCCCAGGGGTGCCTCCGCCCCCACCCCGCCGGCAAGCCCAGGTAGGAGGCCCCTTCGCCGCCTGCGCCGTCCCCCCTTGAGCACCTCCAGGGGAGCCCGATGGGACCCCCATGGACGGGGGTCCGGGATGCCCAGATCGCCTCAAGGTGGGTTCTCCCGACTTCCGATCCAAGCCGAAGGGGGCCGCCCCCCCACTTCCCATGGCCCAGCGATTCAGACGACGGCGCAAGCTCATCAGGCCCGGACTCCAGCTCAGGCTGAGCGCCAAGTTCGTTGGCCTCATCGCCCTCATGCTGGGGCTCCAGTTCGTGCTCCTGGACGCGCTGATCGGAGAGACCGCCGCCGCGACCTCGGACGGGGCGGCCCCCATGAGCGACCAGATGTGGTCGGTCGGGGTCCAGCTCCTGGGCTGGTCGGCGGTGGTATTCCTCCCCCTCACGCTGCTCGTGGGCGTCATCGCGAGCTTCCGCTTCGCCGGGCCGCTCTACCGGTTCGACGTCTTCCTCAAGGCCGTCGCCGCCGGCGAACAGCCCGAGGACATCCGCCTGCGCTCGGGAGATGAGCTGAAGGAGCTGGCCACCCTCCTCAACGAGGCGACGCGCCCGCTCCGGGAGGACTCCCAGGCCACCAACTCCCCTGAATTGGGCCGAGGAGGCGAGCGCCAGGCAGCCGCCTGAGCGCCCAGACGATGTCCCTCAAGGTCAAGGTCGCCTCGATCATCTCCGCGCTGATCGTGATCGTGTCCGTGATCGGGGGCGTCGTTGAATACGCTGTCTTCTCCGGCGCCTTCGAGGAGCTGGAGCAGGAGCAGGCGGTCCAACACCTCGACGAGGTCACCCGCGCCTTCGAGACCGAGATCCGTGACCTGGAACGGATCTCCCGCTGGTACGCGGCGGCGCCGCCCGCCTCGAGCGCCGCCTCGGCGAGCTCCGAGAGCCTCGTCGCGCAGGAACTCGACCTGCTGCTCCTCTGCGACGCTGCCGGGGTGGTCCGTCACAGGGTCCTGCTGGACCCGGCCACGCGCACGCCGATCACGCTCGACGAATTCCCGGAGACCCTGAGCCCGCAGCACCCGGCGCTGGCGTGGAGCAACCCGATGCTTCGTCTCGAGGGCCAGCAATCCAGCGGTATCCTCCCGACCTCCAGGGGGCCGATCTGTATCGCCGCGGCGACGCTGCCGGCCACCACCTCCACCGGAGGCGATGGCCCGGGCGGCTTCGTCCTGGCCGGCAGGTTCGTCTTCGACACCGCCAGGGACCGCATTCAGGCGGCGACAGGTCAGTCCTTCGACCTCTGGCAGCTCGAGGGCGGGCCGCCGATGCCGGAGGCCGTCGCGGCCCACGTGGATGAGATCACGAGCACGGCTGCCCCCGTCCTCGACGACCGTGAGGACTCCGAGGCGGTCGTCGCCTACTCCGCCCTCGACGACATGCGGCACCAGCCCATCATCGTCGTGCGGGCCAAGGCCGAGCGGAGGATCTCGAAGACGGGCTCCACCGCGATGGCGTCGGGCGCCATCCTCGACGCGACGATGGGCTTCTTCGTCCTCCTCTGCCTGATCCTGATCCTCAATCAGATCGTCCTGCGCCCGATCAAGGAGCTGACCGAACACACGCGGAGGACCGGCGCCGACGAGAACTTCCGCGCGCGGCTGGGCTCGGACCGACAGGACGAATTCGGGGCCCTGGGCCGCGGCTTCGACCAGATGATGAGCCGCCTCGAGAAGGCCCGTGGAGAGCTCCTGGAGACGGCCCGAACGGCGGGCAAGAGCGAGCTTGCCACCGGCATCCTCCACAACGTGGGCAACGTCCTGAACAGCGTCAACATCTCCGCGTCCCTCGTCGGTCAGCGGCTCGATGACCTGTGCATCGGTGACCTGGAGCGACTCGCGGACGTGCTGAGCCAGCACTCGGCCGACCTCTCCACGTTCCTCACCGAGGATCCCCGCGGGAAGCACATCGAGCCCTTCCTCGGCGCCCTCGTCGGGCAGCTCAAGGAGGAGCGCGCGTCCATCCGCGACGAGGTCCAGTCGCTGACGGACGGCATCGAGCACATCTGCGAGCTGATCAAGAGCCAGCAGGGGATCGCCAAGAAGACCAGCCTGCTCGAGTACACCAACCTCGCGGAGCGCTTCGATGAGGCGCTCATGATCACCCAGAAGGCCCAGGGCGAGAGCTCGCAGCTCGTGGTGATCAAGCGGTACGAGCAGCTCCCCGAGATCGAGATCGACAAGCACCGCCTGCTCGAGATCCTCGTCAACCTGATCCAGAACGCCCGCCAGGCCACGAGCGGTCCGAGCCAGGAAGTCCTGCTCGAGCTGCGGCAGGCGGAGAACGGGATGATCGCCCTCTCCGTGGCCGACAACGGCTGCGGGATCGCGAAGGAGGACCTCATCCGGATCTTCTCCATGGGCTACACCACGCGGGACGACGGGCACGGGTTCGGGCTCCACTCATGCGCCAACGTGGCCAAGGAGATGGGCGGCAGCCTCCGGGTCGAGAGCGACGGCGTGGGCCGTGGCGCTTGCTTCACCCTCGAGGTCCCCGAGACCCCGCCGGGGCGCTCCAAGGAGGCCTCGGCCGCCAGCTCGAGCCAGCAAGGGGGTGCCGCGTGAACCGCCGCATCCTGATCGTGGATGACACCAAGGGTATCCACGACGACTTCAAGAAGATCCTCGCCAGCGGCAGCACCGTCGCCAGCGGGCTCGCCTCCGCCCGTGCGGCCTTCTTCGGTGAGACGTCCCCCGCGCCCGATGGTGGCTCCGCCGGTCACGCCTCGGCCGTGGAGGACTACGATCTGACCTGCTGCTTCCAGGGGCTCGACGCGCTCGAGCTGGCGCGGTCGAGCGTCGAGGAAGGCAACCCCTTCGCGATCGCGTTCGTGGACGTGCGGATGCCGCCGGGCATCGACGGCGTCCAGACCATCAAGAGGCTCTGGGAGATCGACCCGAACATCCAGTGCGTCATCTGCTCGGCGTTCTCGGACTACTCGTGGCCGCAGATGATCAACGAGCTCGGTCACACCGACAAACTGCTGATCCTCAAGAAGCCCTTCGACCCCACCGAGATCTGCCAGATCGCCAGCGCCTTCACGGAGAAGTGGAACGCGGCTCACCGGGAGCAGAAGGCGATCCAGCTCATCTCCCAGAAGGAGATCGAGGCCCGGGCGTATGCCTCCTCGCTCGAGACCCTGAACAAGGCGCTCGCCACCGCCAAGGCCAGCGCGGACCGCACGTCAGCGATGAAGTCCGACTTCATCATGCGCCTCACCACCGAGATGAGCACGCACCTGAACGCGATCCTCGACCGCCTGATCGAGAGCGACCAGGTCACCGGGCTGGATGACGCCCTCGACCGAAGCCAACGGCTGCTGGGGATGATCAACAAGGTCATCGACTTCACCCAGGTCGAGCTCGGCTCCCTGATTCTCGCTGACCAGCAGTGCGACCTGCGGGGGGTCCTCGCCGACATCAGCGAGCGCTACGCCCCGATCGCCGAAGAGAAGGGCCTGGACCTTCGCTTGGAGGTCGCACAGGCGGTCCCGGACGTCATCCTCACCGACCCGCACCGGCTCATCCAGATCCTCAGCTACCTCGTGGAGAACGCCGTCCAGTACACCGACACCGGCTTCGTCGCTGTCCGGCTGCTGCGCGAGCCCACCGGGTGCTGGGACACGGTCCGCCTCCGCTTCGAGGTCGAGGACACCGGCTGCGGCGTCGACGGAGACCTGTCGGGCAAGATCTTCGAGCCGTTTGCGGCGAGCGCCGATGGGCGCTTCATGGACGGGAGCGGCCTGGGCCTGACGGTGGCCACCCGGGTCGCCCGGCTCATGGGCGGCGAGGTGAGCTTCGCCTCGACGACGGGGGTGGGCACGACGTTCACCCTCGAGCTCGAGGTCAAGACGGCGAACAACTGAGCGTGCGGAGCTCGCCGGTCCCGGGTACCCTGCCGGCCGAGGTCCCACCGTGCTCTCCTTCCGCCACCCCATCGACGCAGTCTTCATCGCCATCGGCGCGATACTCGCCGCCCTGGCCGTCGTGCAGTGGCGCGACAGCGACGACTTCGCGGACCACGCTCGACAGGTGACGGCCACCGTCGCGAGCCTCCGGGAGACGAAGAAGCAGCTCCTCGACGCGGCCCCGGAGACCTACGCCAAGGTCGAGTTCTCCACCGGCACCGGCGACATCGTGCGGACCGAGCTCCCCGACCCCTTCCGCTCCAGCGCCGCTCCCCCCCCGGCGGTGGGGAGCTCGCTGACCATCTGGTACGACCCCCGGGAGCCGGCGACGGCGAGGCTCCATCGGGGCGCCGGTCGCGAGGGTGTTTTCGTCCTCCTCGCCCTCGCCGTCGGCGCGCTCTTCGCGCCGGCGATCCTGCGGCGCAGCCTCAGCGGGTCGGCGGGCGGCGGCTGAGGCGCCCCCGCTCCGGCGTCGCGTGACGACGCCAGCTGAGCTTGCTCGCTCGCGCCTGGAGAGGGCCACCGGGGACGTCAGCCGGCGGTGACCAGCGGGACATCGGGCGACCTCTTCAGCCGCCCTGCGCCGCGCCGACGCCGGCGTAGCGGTCCCGCTCGTGAGCGTGGACGGCGGCGCCCAGCGCCTCCAGCTGCTCGGGGTCGACCTCCGAGGCGTGAGCGCGCTGGAGTCCCTCTCGCGGGGTCTCGTGGGGTCCCAACCGGAGCCCGGCGCGATCGAAGGCGCGGGACATGGCGATCACGGTCGCCGGCGGACCGGGCCTGGCCGCCCTCGCTCGCAGGATGAGCAGGACCAGGAGCAAGACCAGCCCGGAGAGCGGTCCGAGGTGGTTCTCCGCGCCTCGCAGGAGCGAACCGGGCAGGGACACAAGGGACTGGAGGAACCTTGACCGCGACCCCGCGTCGAAGCTGGTCAGGGTCGCCCAGCGCTCCTCGAGCGCGGCGACCGTCCCGGTGAGCCAGCCGCCGCCCGCGCCCGAGAGCACCTGCTGCGGCGTCGGGTCCACGGGGAACCACCCGCCCTTCTCCGCGCTGTAGACCTCGACCCACGCGTGCGCGTCCCGGGCACGGATCGCCATGGACCGCTCTCCGGGGAGCGGCCGCGCGAGCACATAGCCGCTGACCACCCGCGCGGGGATGGTCCGCGAGCGGAGCATGGTCGCCAGGGCGGATGCGAAGAGCTCGCAGTGCCCCCCCGCGTCCGTCCCGAGGAACTCGTCCAGCGTGCGAGCGGCCCCCTCCGCGCCGGGGACGCGGTAGGGGTAGCGCGAGGCCAGGTAGGCCGCGAACTCGCTGGCCACCTCGACGGCGCCCGCGCCTTCGGGGACCCGTCGGGAGAGCTCCCGTGCGAGGGTCCGTGCGGACTGGTTGTACAGGGAGACGGGCTGCTCGATGAACGGGGCGAGCTCCAGGGCGCTCGGTGCGCGCGGCGCGGGGTCCCGCGGCTCCCGCCCGAGCTGGAGCTCGAAGCGGAGCTCACCGGGGTTGGAGTAGGCGGCCGTCCCGTCGGCGCCGACGAGGAGCTCGCCAGCCGTGTGGATCGGGTCCAGCTCCACCGAGAAGGCCTCGCGGGGGAGGAAGAGCCGCTGCTCGGCGCCCCCGGCCCGCGTGACACGCACGCGGGTCACGTCCCTGACCTCCCCGGTCCAGGCCTCGGCGCCGCCGCTTCGAATCAGGCGCAGCCCCTGCCACCTGGACTCCCAGTCAGGGTCCCGGACGACCGAGCTGGCCGGCAGGTCGGCCTCCGCGGGCTCCCAGCCCCCCGAACGGGTGGGCTCGGAGAGGGTCGCGCCCCGCCAGAAGCGCGGCACCGAACCCGCCTCACCGTCCACCAGGTCAACGCGCATCACGAGCCGGTCGGACTGGAGCGCCTGCTGCTCGATCCCACCGAACTCCAACCTCGGCGAGAACCCGACCTCGTAGGTGGACGCGTCGCCCTCGAAGTCAAAGTAGCTCGCGAAGAGCGCCGGTCGATTGAAGTCGCGCGGGAAGAAGAAGAAGGCGAGGAGGGTCACCCCCACCAGGAGTGCAGACCTGCGCAGGCTCTCCCGCCAGGCTGCCCGCACCGCGAGGGCGTGCCGTCCGGTGTGGAAGGGGTCGAGGTTCTGGAGGTGGAGGCCGACGACGAACAGGGGCGCGTAGACCAGGAAGGTGAACGCGAAGCTGAGGTCGACGGTGATGTACCCGGTGATCACCGCGATCAGGTACGAGTTGAGGAAGAGCAGGTCCGGTCGCTGCTCCCGGCGCAGGTTGTTGAGCACGTGGACCTGACACAGGAGCGCCAGCATCAGCCCGTCATCGAGGACGAACGCCAGCTCGGCGGTGCTCGCGTGCAGCACGAGCCGGAGGAAGACGAGCACGATCGCCAGGTTCCAGACGCCGCGGTAGACGACGTGCTCCCGGAAGCGGACCAGGAACGGAGCGGCCAGGGTGACGACGTACAGCGGGGCCAGCCAGAGGGGGTCCGCCGCTCCGGTGAGCTGAACGAAGCGCACGTTGCACGCCACGATGCCCATCATGCAGAGCAGCAGGGCCGAGGGCCCCTTGCGGATCCGGTCAGGCAACGCGAGCCTCCCTGGACGTCTCGAGCTCCGGAGGGGCCTCGCTCGCCTGCAGCGCCTCGGCGCGGGCGAGGAACCGCAGGGCCTGGTCCCAGTGCACGCCGGCGGCGGAGTACGCCTCGTCGTGCCCCTGGCTCACGAGCCGCAGCGCGGCCCCCTTGCTCCTCGCGTCGACGACCGCGGCAGACGCTGCCGAGAGCCGCTGCTCGAGGACCGCGCCCTCCGCCCGCCGGTCGAGGACCACCGCGCGCTCCTCGGAGAGGTCCGTCTCCCACTCGTTGACGACGAAGCTGCCCCGCCGCGCGGAGGCTCGCCAGTGGATGTCTCCCACCGACTCCCCCGCCATGTGGGGCCTGAGCCCGGCGGGCTGGGTGCGGCCCTTGGGCCCCAGGCGACTGGTGCTGGACTCGGTCGCGGCGGGCTCGGCCAGGTGGGCCTCCGGGGTCGTTCCGATCGGTTCGGGGTACACGTGGACCTCGGGCCGAAGCTCCAGGGTCACCGTCCGGGTGAGCAGGCCGAAGGGGTAGGTGGACGAGACCGTGACCCGGCGGGCCCTGTGGACGCCCCGCGCCATGGCCGGGAGCCGGAGCTGCGGGCGTGCTCCCTCGCTGGAGAGGGCCAGCTCCCCTGAGCCCTGGGCCCCCGACTCGAAGTCCACCCGGAGCGTCAGTCCGAACCGCGGCCGCGGCCCGAGGACCGCCCACTCGAGGTCGGCGGCCGAGCCGGCTGGGACCGGCCCGGGGTCCTGGATCACCACCTGGAGCCCCCGCAGGTTCGAGAATGTCCACCAGGCGCAGAGCACCCAGTGGGCGCCGAAGAACGCGATCAGCAGGAAGAACAGGTTGACGTAGGGTGCCGCGTAGAAGGCTCCCGTGATCGCCGCGAAGAACAGCAGCGACTTGACGCCGAAGTGGGTCGGCTTCACAGCTCGACGGCGGCGCCCTCGAGGACCTCGCTGATCCGCTGGCTGCCCTTGACGCCGCCGCTCGTGGTGATGCGGTGCCCGAGGACCACCGTGGCCAGCGCCTTGAGGTCATCCGGGAGGACATAGTCCCGGCCATCGAGCAGGGCGCGGGCGCGCGCCGCGTGGGTCCACGCCACGGCCGCGCGAGGGCTGACGCCCAGCTCGATCTCGGCGTGCTCGCGGGTCGCGGAGACGACCCGATAGGCGTACTCGGCGACCTCCGCCGAGACGTGGACGCTGGGGACCGCCGAGGTGAGCATCAGCAGCTCCTCGCGGGTAAGGATCGGCTCGAGGGAGTCGATCTGCGCCGCCCCGCCGCGCCCCTGGTAGAGCTCCTTCTCCAGCTGCGCTTCGGGGTAGTCGAGCTCCACGTGGACGAGGAAGCGGTCGAGCGCGGCTTCGGGGATCGGGAAGGTGCCGTGGAACTCGATGGGGTTCCGCGTCGCGAAGATCGTGAAGGGCGCTCCGAGCGGGATGGTCTCGCCGTCCGCGGAGACCGTACCCTCCTCCATGGCCTCGAGCAGGCAGGAGAGCGTGCGCGAGCTGGTCCGGTTGATCTCGTCCGCGAGGATCAGGTTCGCGAAGAGCGGTCCGGGGACGAACTCGAAGCGCTCCTGGCTAGGACGCCAGACCGATCCGCCGACGACGTCGGAGGGCATCAGGTCGTTGGTGAACTGGATGCGCTTGAAGCTGCAGTCCACGAGCCTCGCCAGCGCCCGGCTCAGGATGGTCTTCCCGGTTCCCGGGATCCCCTCGATGAGGGCGTGCCCGCCGCTGACGAGCGCCACGGTGAGGGCCTCCACCACCGGCGAGGGGACGTGCACCACGGCCTGGAGGGCCTCTCGAAGGCGCTCGGCGGTATCGCCGGCGAGGGCGCCGATGGGCGATGTGGAAACACCGCCCCTGGAACGGGTCTTGGAGAGCATCGAGGTCGTCCTGTGGGTGGGGAACGCAGGGTTCATCGGACGATCTGGCCCGAAACATTTGGCGCCAGGGCCACCGGGGGAGCGCCGCGGCCCCCGGGGCCCGCCAGGCGCCCAGGCCCACGATGCAATCTCCTACCTGCTGCGACCTGGAGGACCGATTCCCCGGCCCCCAGGGCGCCCACAGCCCCTGCGCGGAGCCCCGCCCGGTACCCTGCCGCGATGAAAGGGAGCGAGGAAGGGCTGGCCCAGGACCCCGCCGGTCGCGGAGAGCTTGCCCTGGCGCTCGCCCGCGAGGCCTTCGGGCTCGACGCCGGCCGCGCCACCCCCCTCCCCGGCGACCTGGACCGCAACTTCCTCCTGGAGCCAGGGGGCGACGGGGACCCCATCGCGGTCCTGAAGGTCTTCACCTCGCGCCCCGGGCGCACCGCGCTGGAACAGCAGCGAGACCTCTTCGACGCGCTCACCACGCGCGCCCCCTCCATCGCGCACCTCCTCCCGGTCATGCTCCGCCAGGAGGGCTCCCCCGACGCCATCCAGACCGTGGACTTCGAGGGGAGCCGCCACGACGCGGCGCTCTACCGGTACCTGCCCGGCCGGCCGCTGGCCGAGGTTACCCCCCACTCCTCCGCGCTGCTCCGGCAGCTCGGAGGCCTCCTCGGCGCGCTCGACCGGGCCCTGGCTGAGGTGGGCGAGCCCATCGCTCCACCCGCGGCGAGCACGCCGAGCTGGCGGCTCATGGACGGGCCCGCCACGGTCGAGGGCCGGCTCCAGTTCGTCGCCTCCGGGTCGCGGCGCGCGCTCCTCGCGCGCCACCTCGAGGGGAGCTGGCGCTCCCTCGCCGAGCGCGTCCAAGGGCTCCCCCACCAGCTCATCCACCACGACGCCAACGACTACAACGTGCTCGTTCAGGTGACCGAGGGAGGCGCCCAGCTCTCGGGCCTGATCGACTTCGGGGACGCGGCCATCGCCCCGCGGGTCGGCGAGGTCGCCATCGCCGCCGCCTACGCCGCGCTCGGCAAGCGCGACCCCCTGTCGGCCATGGCCCACGTGGTCGCCGGCTACCACGCGGCGGCGCCCCTGTCAGATGGGGAGTTCGACGTGCTGTTCGAGCTCGCCCTCCTGAGGCTCGGCACCAGCCTCGCCATCTCCTCGGAGCGTGCCCCCGAACACGGGGGCGACAACGACTACCACCAGATCAGCGCCGCGCCGGCCTGGCGGGCCCTCGGGGCGCTGGACCAGGTGCACCCGAGCCTCGCCACCGCCGTGCTCCGCGACGCCGCCGGGGTCCCGCCCGTGCCGCGCGTCGCGGCGTTCCGGCGCTGGGCCAGGGAGCAGGCGTTCTCCCCCGTCCTGGGGCGCGGGCTGGCGGGCGCTCCCCGCGTGGACCTCTCCCTCGACAGCCCCCTCACCGTGGAGGGCGGCCGGGAGCGGCCCTTCCCGGCGTGGGCCGCAGACATCGAGGCCCGGCGCGTCGCGGCGAAGGCCCCGGCGGCGGTCGGCTACCACGACGAGACCCGGCTGCTCTATCGCTCGGACGCCTTCGCCGAGGCGCGCGAGGACGGCCCGGAGCCGCGCACCGTTCACCTCGGCGTCGACCTCTTCGCGCCGGAGGGCACGGAGGTCTTCGCACCCCTCGACGGCGCCGTACTGAGCGTCCAGCGCAACCCGGCGCCGCTGGACTACGGACCCACGGTGATCCTCGAGCACGCGGGCGAGGACGGGCGCCCGTTCTTCACCCTCTACGGCCACCTGGACGAGGAGGTCCTCGGGCGTCTCGAACCCGGCGCCCCGGTGGGGGCGGGCGAGCTCGTCGGACGCCTTGGAGCCGAGGCCGTGAACGGGGGCTGGCCCCCGCACCTGCACTTCCAGGTCGTCCTCGACCGACTCGGCCGGACCGGCGACTTCCCCGGGGTGGCCGCGCCCACCTGGCGCCGCGCCTGGACCGGGCTCTGCCCCGACCCTGCCCCGCTGCTCGGCCTCGAGTCCTGCGACGCGGGCGAGGCGGACACCGCCGCCCTGCACGTCGAGCGCCGCGCCACGTTCTGCCGCTCCATGTCGATCCAGCACGAGGCCGACCCGCTGCAGATCGTCCGGGGCGAGGGGACGACGCTGTTCGACGCCGAGGGCCGCGCCTTCCTCGACGCGGTCAACAACGTCCCCCACGTGGGCCATTGCCACCCGCGGGTGGTCGCCGCGGGCCAGCAGCAGATGGGGCTGCTCAACACGAACACCCGCTACCTGCACGAGGGGCTCCACCGGTACGCGGAGAGCCTGCGCGCGAGGCTCCCGGAGGGGCTGGACGTGATCTACTTCGTCTGCAGCGGCTCCGAGGCCAACGAGCTCGCCCTGCGTATCGCGCGGGCGGCGGCGACGCCCGGCGCCGAGGAGCTGCTCGTGCAGGAGCACGGGTACCACGGCCACACCGGCGCCACCGTCGGCGCGAGCCACTACAAGTTCGCCGGTCGCGGTGGGTGCCAGCCCGCCCCTGGCGTCCACGTGATCCCGCTCCCCGACCCCATCGGCGGCCTCCACCGAGGGAGCGACAGCGGCCCCAGGTATGTCGCCGAGGTCCAGACCCTCCTCGCCGGGCTCGCCGCCGAGGGTCGCTCCCCCTTCGCCCTGCTGGCCGAGGCCATCATCGGCTGCGGCGGACAGGTCGTCCCCCCCCAGGGCTACCTGAAGGGAGCCTTCGAGGCGGTGCGCGCCGCGGGTGGCCTCGCCATCGCGGACGAGGTCCAGGTGGGCTTCGGGCGCGTGGGGACGCACTTCTGGGCCTTCGAGGAGCAGGGCGCACGACCGGACATCGTGACCATGGGCAAGCCCATGGGGAACGGGCACCCCCTGGCGGCCGTGGCCACGACCCGCGAGGTCGCCGACCGGTTCGCCGGCGGCATGGAGTTCTTCGCCACCTTCGGCGGCAACCACGTGTCCACCGCCATCGGCCAGGCGGTCCTCGACGTGATCGAGGACGAGGGGTTGATGGATCGCGCGCGGGAGGCCGGCGAGCTCTTCTTCCGAGAGATGGCGCCGCTCGTGGAGCGCCACCCGATCATCGGGGACGTGCGCGGCCGCGGCCTGTACCTCGGCGTCGACCTGGTGCGGGACCGTGAGACGCGGGAGCCCGCCGGCGACGCGGCGCGCTACGTGGCCCTCCGCATGCGGCAGCGGGGCGTCCTGATCGGGACCGACGGACCCCACGGCAACGTGCTCAAGATCAAGCCGCCCATCACCTTCACCGACGACGAGGTCCGCCGGCTGGTGGCGACCCTGGACGAGGTCCTGTCGGAGACGCCGGTGGCGTCCCCCGACCGCGGTCACTGACCGAGGTCCACCCAGGCGCCGGGCTCGAGGAACTCCACGGCGTCCCCAACGCGCCGGGAGAGCTCCGCGATGATCTCGCCGCGGTACGCGGGCTTGAGGTGGGCCAGGAGCACACGGACCCCGTCCGGGACCCGCTCCAGCTCCGTCGCGAGCGTCGCCGGCGTCAGGTGGCCGGAGCCGTCCGCGATGGCCTGCATGCGCTCGGGGAAGCTCGCCTCGAGCACCACGGCGCGCAGGCGGGGCGCGCTGGCCGCGACCTGCCAGAGCGCCTCGCAGGGGCCGGAGTCGGCGCCGAAGAGCAGCGCGTGCTCCCCGTCGTCCACGAGGAGGCCGTGGGTGGGCACAGGGTGCGCCACCGGGAAGGCCGAGACCTGGAAGCCAGCGAGCTCGAAGGGCGCTCCCTCGGGGAACGGCACGAGCTCCATCAGCGGCCGACCGTCCGCCTCGCGGAGGGCCTCGAAGTCCGGGAACAGGGGCCCGGAGAAGAGGTGGGCGCGAAGGGCCTCGATGGCGCCCGCGGACGCGTGCACCCGCACGGGCGCGCGGTCCAGGGAGAGCAGCGCCTCCACCCACATTGGGAGGGACGCCACGTGGTCGATGTGGGCGTGGGTCAGGACCAGGCCTGCGATCCGCCCCATCTCGGCGGGCTCACCCACGAGCCCGAGGCTCCCCGCGTCCACGGCCAGGGGGCCCGCGCCCGCCCCCTCCACCAGGAAGCTGGTGAGGGGCTGGGCGGCGACCCCCGACGCAGGGGCCCCCACCGCAGAGTCCACCGCCTCAGGGCCCGCGGGCGAAGAGCCCGGGAACGAGCTCGGCAGGAGCCGCAGCCGCATCCCCGGCGCCCCCTCAGTCCGTCCCGCCCGAGACGTCGAGGTCGCGGACGAAGATGTTGCGGAAGGCGATGCCGACGTCGGAGTCCGTCTTGCCGGCGGCGCCGTGGCGCTGCATGCCGATGAAGCCGCGCTTGGCGCGCTTCGCGAAGGGCTCTCCCTGCTTCGGCGTGATCGTGCTGGTGTCCACGTCCCAGAGGATCACCCCGTTGAGGGCGCAATGCATGCGCGTCCCCACGCAGTTGACCTGGTACGTGTTCCACTCGCCGATGGGCTTGAGCGCCGACTTCGCGGGCGCCTGTGCGCCGTAGAGCCCGCCGGTGAACTGGTAGGGCGCCAGCTTGCTGCCGCTCGCCGCCTCCCAGTTGAAGTCGTCGAGGATCTGCACCTCGCAGCCGTTGAAGGAGGGGTTGCCCTCCTCGGTGGATCGCAGGTACAGGCCTGAGTTGCAGAGCCGCGAGAGCTTGAAGTCCATGCGGAATTCGAAGTCATCGAAGTCCATGCGCGACGTGCGGATGTGGCCCGCGTTGCCGCTCATCAGCCCCTGGAGCTCGCCGTCCTGGACCCGGTAGCCCGCGCGGGTCCACCCCGCGTCGTCCATGGCCGACTCGTCACGGTTCGCGGGGGCCCAGCCGGTCAGGTCCACGCCGTTGAAGAGGCTCGACCAGCCCGCGGCCTCCCCCACCGCGGTGAGAGCCAGGGTGCCGTCGTCGGCGCGGGTGAAGGGCTGGTCCGCTCCGGCCGGGAGCTCCCGCACGCGCAGGTTCTTGAAGCGAACGGCGGCGTCCTCGGGGTCGTCGCGGCCGCCGTGGACCTGGATGCCGATCCGGCCCGAGCGCGCGAAGGGGCTCAGGCCCTCCGGGATGCGGTAGTCCAGCACGCGCTCTCCGTCGATCCAGGCCACCAGGTGCATCGGATCCCCGACGCAGCGCACGCGCACGTGGCACCACTCGCCGCTGCGCCAGGCCTGGCTCCCGCCGGTCTCCTTGTAGAGCCAGCCGTCGGAGTAGATGCCGCAGATGCTGCCGCCCGGGCGGTCGTCGATGGTGAACTGAGCGCCGCGCTGCTTCGGGAGCATGCGGACGAAGATGCCGCTGTCGAACGGCGCGGTGACCTTGACGTCGCACTCGAACTCGTAGTCGGCGTACATCCCCTCGGTGTAGAGGAGCCCGCCGCGCGCCCCCTCGGCCTCGCGGCCGACGATGGCGCCATCCTCCACGGTCCAGTCCGCGTCACCGTCGTACCGGCCACCCTTCTCGGTCCAGCCGTCGAGGGTCTTGCCGTCGAACAGGCTGACCCAGCCGCCCGCCGAAGGGCTCGAGGCGGCCGCGGGCGCGACCGCGCCGGGCGAGGGATGGTTGGAGGGGGTGGTGGCGGCGAGCGCGAGGGCCGCGCCGATGGCGGTGTTGAGGAGGATCATGAGGCGAGGTCGCGAACGGCCTGGGTGAGGAGGGCGACGCCGTAGCCCGTGCCGCGGCCGGCGCGGACGGCGGGGAAGGCCATGTCGACGTGCGCCCAGCGGGCGTCGGTCCCGTCGAGGTGCCAGTGGACGAACTCGCCCGCGCAGCTGGACTGGGCGTTCATGCGGTTCGCCACGGAGTTCTTCATGTCCGCGATCTGGCTCTTGAACTCGTCCCGGTAGAACTCCGGCGCGTAGGGGATCGGGTGGACGAGGTCCCCGCTGGTCCGCCCGGACTCGAAGATCGTCCGCTCGAGGTCCTCATCGCTGGCGATCAGCGCGCCGTGCATCGCCCCGGTCGCGATGCCCTGGGCGCCGGTGAGGGTGGCAATGTCGATGACCGTGTCGGCCTTGAGCTTGCGCGCGGCGTAGCTCACGCCGTCCGCCAGGAGCAGGCGCCCCTCGGCGTCGGTGTTGTTGATCTCGACCGTCATGCCGCTGTGCATGCGCAGCACGTCGTCCGGCTTGACCGCTGCGGGGCCGATGGCGTTCTCCGCGAGGCAGATCACCGCGCTGACCTTGCACGGGGCGCCGCCCTTCACGAGCGAGTGGAAGGCGCCGAGCACCGCGGCCGCGCCGCCCATGTCGGCCTTCATGCCGACCATGCCGCCGCTGATCTTCAGGGACAGGCCGCCGGTGTCGTAGGTCACGCCCTTGCCCACCAGCGCGATGTGGCGCTTGGCGCGGCTCTTGGCCGTCGGCGTGTACGTGTAGACCAGCATGCGCGGCGCCTCGAGCGCGGTGCGCCCGACGCCGTGGATGCCCCCCATGCCGGCCTTGAGGAGCGCGTCCCCCACGATCGCCTTGCGGGTCACACCCGTGGCGCCCCGCAGGAGCTTCTGGGCCTCCGCCTGGAAGGCCTTGGGGTTCAGCTCGGTGGGTGGGATGTCCACGAGCCGCGCCGCGAGGCGGGCGCCGTCCACCGTGGGCATGATCGTCTTGGGCGGCGTCAGCGGCTGCTCGTCCGGCCCGATGGCCATCACGCTGAGCTTGGGCTCGGCCGCGGCCTTCCCCGGCTTGCCCGTCGCCGTCAGGCGCGCGGGCTTCCTGTAGAGCGGGAGCGCCTTGCCCACACCCCCCATGGCCGCCGTGAAGTGGTCGGCGTCATCGAGCACGAGGAGGATCGCCGCCGAGCCCTTGCGGCCGGTGCTCGACTGGGCCACGACCCGCCGGATCGCCTCGGCCCGTGCGGGGGAGTTGTGCCGGGAGACCTCGTCCGGGAGCACCCCCACCGCCAGCTTGCGGGGGGCCTCACCCGTCAGGGTCCCCGCCGCGAGCCCGTTCCGGCCAGGGTCGAGGTCGCTCGCCAGGTCCAGGGCGAGCCGCATCAGCGGCTCGGGGAGACAGTCCAGGAAGGAACCGTCCTCAAAGCGCGCCTTGGGGGCCACCACGAGCAGGGCGTCCGCCCCCTTCAACAAGGCGCTCATCGAGCGCGTCATCCGGATTCGAGTCATGGTCAGACCATACCGGGGGACCCCTGCCTCCATGAGAAAAACACTGCTGACCACCCCCTCCCGGAGCCGCCGCTATCATTGTTCGCCCGACCTGCGAGGCCCGACGTTCCTCCCGAAGTTCCTTCCGCCATGACCCGCTGGACCCCCGAACACAGCACCGACCTCTACCTCGTCGAGAAGTGGGGGCGCCCGTACGTCCAGGTGAGCGACACCGGTCGCCTTGAGGTCCACCCCGAGGCCACCGCGGACGACCCTGGCCCGGGCATCGACCTCTACGAGCTCGTCGCCCAGATCCGCCGCCGCGGCGTGGCGACCCCGTTGCTGCTGCGCTTCGATGGGCTCCTCCGCGCGCGCGTCCGCGACCTGAACGCGGCTTTCGAGAACGCCCGCGAGGAGTTCGCCTATGAGGCTCCCTATCGCGGCGTCTTCCCCATCAAGGTGAACCAGGAGCGTGCGGTGGTCGAGACCCTCATGAGCGAGGGCCGCCGCTTCGGGATGGGCCTGGAGGTCGGCAGCAAGCCGGAGCTCATCGCGGGCATCGCGCTGGAGGCCGGCGAGCACGCCCTGATGATCTGCAACGGTTACAAGGACGCCGAGTACGTGGAGACCGCGATGCTGTCCTCCAGGCTCGGGATCACCCCGATCATCGTGGTCGAGAAGTTCACCGAGCTGCAGACCATCATCAACGCCACGCGCGACCTCGAGATCCGCCCCCGGATCGGCGTGCGCTGCAAGCTCTCCTTCCGCTCTTCGGGGCGCTGGCAGGACTCGGTCGGGGACCGGTCGAAGTTCGGCCTCACCACGCGCGAGGTCGTGCAGCTGGTGGAGGTGCTCCGTGAGGAGGAGATGCTCGACTGCCTCGAGCTCCTGCACTTCCACATCGGCAGCCAGATCACCCACATCCGCTCGTTCAAGCAAGCCATGCGGGAGGCCACGAACATCCTCGTGGGCCTCACCCGGCTGGGCGCCAACATCCGGTGGTTCGACGCCGGGGGTGGTCTGGGCATCGACTACGACGGCTCCCGCACCGACTTCGAGTCGAGCAAGAACTACTCCCTGCAGGAGTACGCCAACGACGTGGTGTACGCCCTCGCGGAGGCCGTGAAGGAGAACGGCATCCCCGCCCCCACGATCGTCACGGAGTCTGGCAGGGCCCTGGTGGCCCACCACGCCGTGCTGATCGCCGAGACCGTTGGGGTCACCACCTTCGAGCCCTCCGCCGATGCCGCCCCCGTGGCGCCGGACGCCCCGGAGGTCGTCCGGTCCATGGCCGAGCTCGCGGCGACGGTCACGCCGCGCAAGTATCTCGAGGTCTATCACGACGCCCTGGACCTCCGTGAGCAGGGCATGCTGCTGTTCAACACGGGCCAGCTCGCGTTGGACGAGCGCGCCCAGGTCGAGGAGCACTTCTGGCGGGCGTGCCGCGCGGTCCTCAACACGGCCCGGAAGGTCGAGTACGCCCCGGAGGACCTCGACGACCTCGAGAAGGCCCTGGCCGACACCATGTTCCTGAACATGTCCGTGTTCCAGTCCATCCCGGACGCGTGGGCCATCGGGCAGATGTTCCCGGTCATGCCGATCCAGCGCCTGGACGAGGAGCCGCGGCGCCGGACGGTGCTCGCCGACCTGACCTGCGACTCCGACGGCAAGATCCAGCGCTTCATCGACCTGCGGGGCGTCAAGCACACCCTCGAGGTGCACGACCAGAAGCCGGACGAGCCCTACTTCATGGGCTTCTTCCTGGTTGGCGCGTACCAGGAGATCCTGGGCGACATGCACAACCTGTTCGGGGACACGAACATCGTGCACGTGGACCTCGACGAGACGGGCCAATCGAAGCTGACCCACGTCATGCGGGGCGATCGGGTGCGCGAGGTGCTCGAGTACGTCGACTACTCCGAGGCGGACCTCCTGCGCTCCCTCCGCGGCCACGTGGAGGACGCGCTCCATGCCGGGCGGCTCACCTACGAGGACTCCGCGCTCTTCTGGCGGCGCTACGAGGACGCCCTCGCCAGCTACACGTACCTGCGCCCATCTGCGCCGGCGCGCACCCGGGACACCCTCGTGCCCGCCACCCCTCCCTCCCAACCGGGGCAGCAGGACGGCCCGCTGACCGCCCCGCCCGACCGGGCGAAAGACCCCCATGACGACCATCAAACAAGGATCCCTGGTTGAGCTCGAGATCGACCTCCTGGACGGAGAAGGAGAGATCCTCGAGACGACGGCCGAGGGTGAAGCTCTCGAGGTCCGGGTCGGCGACGGAGAGCTCCCGCCGACCGTCGAGGAGGCGCTCATCGGCCTCGAGGTGGGCGGCGCCCTCGACGTGACCTGCCCGGCCGGTGAGGCGTTCGGCCCCCACGACCCCCAGGCCATCGTCTCCGTTCCGCGCGAGGACTTCCCCGAAGACCTCGAGCTGGAGAAGGGAATCGCCGTGGCCGTCACGGTGGAGGACGATCAGGACGGCACCGCCGAGATCGACGCGCTGATCATCGAGGTCAACCCGGACGCGGTGATCCTCGACGCGAACCACCCGCTCGCCGGCCAGCCCGCTCGCTTTCGGGCCCGGGTCCTGACCATCGACGGGATGGGCTGAGGCCCGCCGGCCCCTCCGGTCAGGCGAGCGGCGCCTCGGCGCGGCTGGGATCATGCTCGATGCCCAGCCACTTCTCGAGGCCTATGCGCGACGCGTAGATCAGCGGCGTGTCGATGACCGCCAGCACCACCTTGACCACGTAGTTGGCCGCGATGATGGCCATGATCGGCCCCCACTCGAGGCCCAGCCCGAAGCGCAGGAAGATCGAGTTGACGATGCTCGTGTCCACGAGCTGGCTGATCCAGGTGGAGCCGTTGTTACGGAGCCAGAGGTGCTTGCCGCCGGTGACCCTCCACCAGAAGTGGTAGAGCTTCACGTCGAAGAGCTGGGCCACGAGGTACGCCGTCATGGACGAGGCCAGCAGGATGCCCGGCGAGGAGAACGTCGCGTGGAAGGCGTTCTGCATGCCCTTGTGGTCCTCGAAGCCGAAGCCCTCCACCATCCAGATCGGCGAGGGAGGCAGGTGGATCGCGAGCTGGAGGATCCCGAGCATGAGGAAACTCATGAGGAAGCCGGCCCAGACCATGAAGCGCGCCCGCTGGTGACCCCAGATCTCGGCCACGGTGTCGGTCAGGAGGAAGGTCACCGGGTAGGTGATGATCCCCGACGTCAGCGTCACGGTCGGCCCGCCGGCCAGGCCCTCGAGGAAGCCCGGGACGGAGAGCTGGAAGAGCTTGGTCCCGATCACGTTCGTGAGCACGAGCGTCACCACGAACAGCGAGGAGAGGGCCGCGAAGGTGGCCTCGGCTCGGGTGAAGCTGCTGGGCGCCCCCGGCTCGGCGGCGGATGATGATCTGGCCTCCATATCGGGCATTCTGCGCCTTCCCCGCCGCCGGTTGGTAATCTCTCGGCCCGTTTCGGCGCCCCATGCGCCGCTGCGACACAGCACCATGCAGGTCATCGAACAGCTGAAGAAGATGAAGGAGGAGCGCTTCCTCCAGATCTACGAGTCACTCGCGCAGGACGGCTTCGGCCCGCTGGACGGGGAGGTCGCCCAGGCCCTCAAGTTCCGGCCCCACGCGATCCGCAAGCTCCCCCTCGCCAAGCGGTCCAAGACCGCTCACGCGCTCCTCATCCGCGGCGCCAACGCGGAGCTCTGCTACGAGCTCTTCGGCAGCTACCTCATGAAGAACGCCAAGGACATCGTCACCGACTTCCTCGACGGCACCGGCGTCGAGCACGAGGACGGGATGATCAAGAGCGTCGAGGAGTCCAAGCCGGCTGCCGACAAGATCTCCAGCACGATCGCGGACCTCGACGGGAAGTACGACCCCGCCGACGTGACGCTCTACCTCGCGCTCGCCGCCGAGCAGTGGCCCGGCGTCCCCGAGGTGGACTCGGTCTGGCGCATGCGCGCCTGAGCGCCTGCGCGACCCCATGCGGACCGCGGACGCCCTCGCCGGTCTCCACGCTGACCTGGAGCGACACCGGGAGGTGACGCTCCAGGACTGGAGAGCCGAGCCCGACGCGCTCCTCGAGCGCCGCCCCTCGACCGGGGGCTGGAGCGCCGCGGACTGCCTGGAGCACATCGGCCGGGCCAACGACATGTACCTGCGCCACATGGAGCGGGCGGTGGAGCGCGCGGAGCAGCAGCGCCGGGGCCCGGTGGACGAGTACCACCCCGGGGCCCTGGGCCGCCGCATCTGCGCTGCCCTCGCCCCCGGCGCCCGGCCCCAGCGGGGCGGCCCCCGCCGGATCCGGTTCAAGGGTCCGACGCTCCGGGGCTACGACCCGCTGCGGGACCCCGAGCAGATCCCGGTCGCCGCCACCCTGCAGCGCTACAAGGCCCAGCTCGATCGCATGCTGAGACTCCTCGAGCGGTGCGAGGGAATCGACCTCCACGCGCGCTCGAACACGCTGCTCGGCCCGCTCCTGCGGCTGCGCATGGGCGACATGTGGTCCTACCTGGTCGCCCACACCGACCGCCACCTGGAGCAGGGACGCCGCGCCCTCGAGATGGCCCGGGACGCGGGATGATCGGTGGCGCCAGTGGCGCGCGCCGGCGCTAACCTGTGGGACCCATGGTCCTCCCCCGCCTCGCCCTCGCCGCCGCCGCCGTGGTCGCCGCCGCCACCGCGGTCCACGTTGGCACCGCGACGCTCCCCACCGCCGAGCTCCCCGCAGGGCTCGCGGTGGCGGCCCGGCCCGCGCCGAAGAGCGTCGCGCAGCTCTACGAGCTCCACTGCGCCCAGTGCCACGGGGAGAAGGGCGACGGCGACGGCGTCACCGAACTCGAGCGGCCGGCGCGGAGCTTCGTGGAGGGTGGCTACATCTACGGCAACACCATCGCCGCGGTCACCCGCACGCTCCGCCGGGGCATCCCCGGGTCCGCCATGCCGTCCTTCGCGGACTCTCTCACCGAGCACGAGCGCAGCCTCCTCGCGCGGCACGTGCTCTCCCTCGGACCCGAGGGCACCGACGCCTCTCCCGCGGAGTGCCTGGTGCCGACCTCCGAGGTGCCCGAGGTCCTGGACGGGCCGCTCATGGTTCCCGGTCAGCCCCTCTCGGCGCCGGTCGGTGACGTGGGGCTCCACCCCAGCCGCCTCCTGACCTTCCCAGGCGCCCCCTCGGTCCAGTTCGCCAGGGGCAGCTGGGCGCTCGTGGCCCTCCGCGCGGCGGGCCCGGTCCGCCGGGATGACTGGCGGAGGGGCGGGCGCTCGATCACCGCGAGCGGCGACGTCCTGTGGCGCTGCCCTTCCCCGGACGCCGCCGACCCCGGCGCGCTCGTGACCGCGCAGGACGGGGCGACCGTGGAGAAGCGGCTCCGCCGAACCCAGCTCGGAGCGGCGGCCATCACCCAGGAGTTCGGCGTCGATGCCCGGAGCGGCGGCGCGCGCCTGAGCGAACGGATCGCGCCCCTCGACCTCGATGGCGTCGACGCCATCGTCCGGGTCCTCGAGCTCTCCGGGGACGAGGGGGTCACCTTCGCGGCCCTCCCCGCCGGCTCCGCCCCGGGGCGGACCGCCGCTGACGCCGCCATTCAGGGCGACGGCTGGTGGGTGGTCGACAGCGCCCCCCGGCGGCGCGTGATCCTCTATCCCCTCGGCGCGGCTCCCTCGCGAGAGCGTGTCCTCCGGGCCGCCCTCGAAGTGCTGGAGCGCCCCAGGTGAGCCGCCCGTACAGGCTCCTCCTCACCGGCACGGCGGTCGCGACCCTCGCCCTCGCCCCGGCGTGCAGGGTCCCCGACCTGCTGGAGCGCGCTCGCAGCCCGTCGGACGCCAACCTCGAGCCGCCCCCCACCGACGCGGTCCCGGAGGGCCCGGAGTCCGTGAACGTGGAGGACGGGGCGGATTGGATCCAGCTGGTGTCGGGGGAGTGGCTGCGCGGGGAGCTCCTCCGCGTCCGGGACGACAACCTGGACTTCGACAGCGACAAGCTCGACCTGCAGACCTTCGATCGGGACGACGTCACGAGGATCCACTCGGCACAGACCGACTTCGTGGTGACCGACGACAACCGGGTCTTCTCCGGGCGGCTCATCGTGGACGGGCAGAAGGTCTGGGTGGTGAGCGACCGGACGGTGCAGATCGATCGGTCCGAGCTGCTCGCCGTGGTGGCCGCCGGGGACAGCGACAAGGGGCGCCTGTCGGGCAGCCTCAACCTCGGGTTCGCGGCGCGGTCCGGCAACACCGATCAGGTGGACCTCACGGGCGGGGCGAGCGTGCTCCTCGAGCGCGCGCGGTCCAGGGCCCAGGCAAAGTACTCGGGCGTGATCAGCACGGTCCAGGACGTGGAGACCGCCAACAACCACCGGCTGACGTCGACCCTCGACCTCTACCTGACCGAGCGCACCTTCGTGACGCTCCCGGGCATCGAGTTCTACCGCGACAAGGTCCAGAACATCGACCTCCGCACCCGGCCCTATGCGGCGCTCGGCTACAAGGTCATCGACACGCTCGACCAGAAGCTGCGCGTGAGCGCCGGCCCCGCCTACCAGAGCACCCGGCTCGACGCCGGAGCGACGGGCGACACCTCCACCGACGACACCCTCGCCGGCGTGCTCTCCAGCGACTTTGACTGGGACATCACGAGCGACATCGAGCTCACCTGGAGCTACAGCCTGACCGTGCCGTTCCCCGACACGGCGGCCAACAACCACAACATGGTGACCTCGCTCTCGGTCGACCTCACCGACGACCTCGAGCTCGACGTGTCCTTCGTATGGGACCGGGTCAACCGCCCCGCCGCCAACGCCAGCGGGGTGGTCCCGCTGCCCAACGACTTCAGGACCACCGTCGGGATCAACTGGACCTTCTGAGGGCCCCGCCTACTTCTCGCGCTCGAGGAAGTGGCCGTCGCGGGTGTCCACGCGGATTCGAGTCCCGATCTCCACGTAGGAGGGCACCTGGACCTTGAGGCCCGTGGAGCACACCGCCGGCTTGAGCTGGGCCTGGGCCGTGGCCCCCTTGATCGAGGGGTCGCACTCCACCACGTCGAGGGCGACGCTCAGGGGCAGCTGGATCGAGACCACGAGGCCGTCGATGAGCACCGCCTGGATCCCCTCCATGCCGTCGCTGATGTAGAGCTCGTCCCCCGCCATCTCCTCGAGGCCGAGGTCGAACTGCTCGTAGGACTCGTCGTCCATGAAGTACCAGCGCTTGCCGTCGTTGTAGAGGTACGACGCGCCGTGGCGCTCGAGGTCCACCTCGGAGAACTTGTCGCCGCTGCGGATCGTGTCGTTGTAGATCTGCCCCGTCTTCAGGTTCCGGAACTTGGTCTTGAAGATCGTGTTCCCGCCCCGCGCGGTGGGCGTCGACACGGTGTAGTCGACGATGATGCACGGCTCGTCGCGGTGGACGACGCAGAGGCCCTTCTTGAAGTTCGTGGTATCGAGCATGGCGGGGATTCTACGGTCGGCCGGCCCGGGGCGGGCGGGGGCTGGGCTGACAACGGGTGCAGATGTGGGTGCCCCGCTGCCCCACCACGAGCTTCTTGATGACCCGCCCGCAGGTCGTGCAGGGCTGCCCGTCTCGGCCGTAGACCCTGAACAGGTGCTGGTAGGAGCCGGGCTGGCCCTCCGGGGTCCGGTAGAAGGCGTCGAAGCTCGACCCCTCCCGCTCGACCGCCGCCGCGAGGGTGGACTGGATCGCCGCGTGGAGCCGCTCCACCCGCTCCCGCGGGACCCGATCCGAACGCCGGAGCGGGTGCAGGCCCGCGAGGAACAGGCTCTCATCCACGTAGATATTGCCGAGCCCCGCCACGAACCCCTGGTCGAGCAGCAGGGGCTTCAAGGCCCGGCGCCGCGCCTTGAGGTCCGACGCGAAGCGCTCCACCGTGAAGTCCGGGCCGAGGGGCTCGGGCCCCAGGGGCTCCAGGGCCGCGGCCCCCTCGGGGGCGAAGCGGAAGCGCCCGAACTTTCGCACGTCCAGGAAGCGGAGCCGCGTCCGCCGGTCCCCGGCCCGGTGGAGGTGGAGCTCCACCCGCTGGTAGGCCTGGGGCGGCTCCTCCCAGGGGTCCACCACCAGCCGGCCCGTCATGCGGAGGTGGCAGAGGAGCGCCCCCGCGGGCTCCCCCCGCCGCTCGAGGTCCATGACGACCCACTTGGCCCGCCGGCGAACGGCGGCGATGGTCGCCCCGCCCACGGCCCCTGCGAACTCGTCCGGGGAGGCGCCGCCCAGCGAGCGCACCCAGTCCACCTCGGCGCCCAGAATCTCCCGACCCTCGGCGTGGGGCCGGATGAGCGCGGCGGTGGTCTCGACCTCCGGAAGTTCAGGCATCGGGCCAGTTTATCCGGGGCGGACGCGCCCAAGAGCCAGCCGCCCCCCCCTCTTTCGAGGGTCCCAGCCTGCCGGGCCCGGGCACCCGCGCGGGCGGATCCCAGGCCACCTCCGCGAGACTGGTCGATCGACGCACAAGTCCGGGGCCGATCCGGTCGATGAGTGCAATGCCGGCAGGAGAGCCGGCCCAACCCCGAGCCCCATGCGAGAGACCTGCCAGGACCGCCCGAATTACCCCGCGCTGATCGTCAGCTGTCGGGAGGCCGCGGGCCTATCGCAGGCCGAGCTCGCCGAGCGGGCGGAGGTGAGCCCCTCCACGATCACGCTCTGGGAGAGCCCGACCTACGAGGGGATCGACCTCTCCATCCTCCAGAGGATCGCCCGGGCCACCGGGACGACGCTCAGCCTGGACTTCAGGCCGCAGCAATCGGTCGCCACGCCAGCGAGCACGGAGGCCCTCGAGGACATCAGCGTCCCGCCCGCAACGGAGCCCCGCCCCGCCGCGCGCCCCGCTCGCCGGCGCCGCCGCCAGCGCTCCCGCGCCTGGCTCACTCTCCTCGACCACAAGGTGGCATGAAGCTCGCGCTCCTCGCCTCCATCGCGGCCCTGCCGCTCCTCGGCGGGTGCATCACCGAGACCGAGGGCAGCGTCGGGACCTCTGCGGCCGTTCGCACCGAGGGCGTCATCGTCGTCGGTGACATCGACCAGGTCTGGGCCCGAACGAGCTCCATCGTCCGCGGCATGGCTAGCGGCCCGGTCCAGTCAGCGGGCCTTGAGCGGAGCCTGCGCACCGAGGTGCGAGGCCGCGAGGTGGTGACCTTCGTCGAGCCCTACGACGCCCGCCGGACCGTGGTCCACGTGCGCTGCAACGACCCGGCCATCGCCGAGCGGATCCGCATGCGCGTCATGAGCTACTGAGCGCGATCGGCCCTCCGGGGGCTCGGCTCAGATGAAGACCTCGACGTCGTCTCCCTCGAGGCGCGTCTTGAAGCGCCGCGCCGGCTTGCAGGCGACGCCCTGGGCCGCCCCCGTCGCGGGGTCGAACAGGTATCGGTGCAGCGGGCAGACCGCATAACGCCCCTTCTCGAGCGGGCCGGACTGGATCTGGCCGTCCGCATGGGGACAGCGCGAGTCCAGGGCGTGGATCTCGCCGTCCACCTTGCACAGGAGCAGCCGCGTGCCCCCGGCGTGGGGGTCTCCGAGGTCGACGCTACGCGCCTCGCCCTCGGCGACCTTGGCTCCGCCCTTGACGAGCACGGGCTTGCGGGAGAAGAGGTTGGAGATCCACTTGCCGACCATGGGTTCCATCGTACCCGCGGCGCGCCCCCGATCCTCCGCGCGATAGGATCCCTGGTCCGATGAAACCGGTCCTCCTCCTCGACGTCGTCGGCCTCACCCCGCGCCAGGTCCAGGCCGACGTCACCCCCCACCTCGCCGCCCTCGCCGCCCGCGGCGGGATGTCGCCCATGGGCGCGGTGCTGCCCGCCGTCACCTGCTCCGCCCAGGCGACCATGCTGACCGGCGCGCTCCCCTCGGCCCACGGGGCGGTGGGGAACGGGTGGTGCGACCCCGCCAGCCGGGACGTCGCCCTCTGGCGCCAATCCAACCACCTGGTCGGCGGCGAGAAGGTCTACGAGGCCGCCCGGAAGCTGGACCCCAGCTTCACCTGCGCGAAGCTCTTCTGGTGGTGGAACATGGGGGCTGCGGTGGACCGCTCCATCACCCCGCGCCCCTACTACTTCGCCGACGGCGCGAAGCAGGTGGCGATCTACTCCACTCCCCCCGAGTACGGGGAGGCCCAGGAGCGGCGCCACGGCGCGTTCCCCTTCTTCGACTTCTGGGGGCCGAAGGCGGGCCTGCCCTCCAGCCGTTGGATCGCGGACGTGACCATCGCGACCCTGGAGGAGCACCGGCCGACGCTGACGATGGCCTACCTCCCCCACCTCGACTACGACCACCAGCGCTTCGGGCCCACCGACCCCCGATCCGTCCAGGCCCTGCGCGAGATCGACGGGGTCATCGGCGACCTGGTGGCCGCTGCCGACCGCAACGGGGCCGAGACCATCGTGGTCAGCGAGTACGGCATCCGCGACGTGTCCCGGCCGGTGCACATCAACCGGGCGCTGCGGGAGGCCGGCCTGCTCGCCGCGCGACCGACCCCCAAGGGAGACGTGCTGGACACCTTCGCGAGCCGTGCCTTCGCCGTGGCCGACCACCAGGTCGCCCACGTCTATTGCCAGGACGACGCCTCCACCGCCGCCGCCCGCGAGCTGCTGGCGGGGCTCCCCGGCGTCGCCTCCGTGCTCGACCAGGACGGCAAGCGAGAGGCCGGCCTGGACCACCCCAACGCGGGCACCCTGGTCGCCCTCTCCGACCCCGACGCCTGGTTCACCTACTACTACTGGTCGGATCCCGCGGGCGAGCCGGACTTCGCCCGCACCGTCGACATCCACCGCAAGCCGGGCTACGACCCCGTGGAGATGTTCGTGGACCCCGACCTGAAGGTCCCCGCGCTCCGCGTGGCCCGCCGCCTGGCCCAGAAGAAGCTCGGCATGCGCTACCTCCTGGACGTCATTCCCCTCGACGCCTCCCTGATCAAGGGCAGCCACGGGCTGCTCCCCGAGGACCCCGTGGACGGTCCCATCTGGCTCTCGTCGATGCCGCTGGACGGTGATCTCGGCGGCGACCTCGACGGCGGCCTCGACAGCAACGGCGCGGTGCCCATGACCTCGGTGAAGGCGCGCGTCCTCGCGGCGCTCCAACGCTGATCCCGAGGGGCCGGCGGCTCCCGAGGGCGGTTCCCCCCTTCACCTCGGGCCCCTGATCCCGTGCAATCGCCGTCATGAAGCTGGGCCTGCTCCTCATTCCCCTCCTCGCCCTCCCGTCCCTGCAGGACGGCGACGACGAGGGGGGCACGCACGTCTTCCAGCTCGCGGAGAGCTGCGCCCGCTGCCACGACCAGAGCCCGAACGCCTCGGCGTTGACCCGGCCGGACGGCGCGGACGGATCGCCCCATGGGCTGTGGAAGGGGACGATGATGGCCCAGTCGTTCTTCGATCCCTACTGGCGCGCGAAGATGGCCCGGGAGGTCGAGCTCGGCGAGGCGGACGGATCCCTCGAGCGCGCGGAGGTCGAGTCCCTCTGCCTGCGCTGCCACGCCCCCGCCGCCCACCACCACGACCGCTTGATGGGCAACCCCACCCGCTCCATGGCGGCGCTGCTCGAGGACCCCGCCGCCATGGACGGGGTCACCTGCACCGTATGCCACCGCATGACGGGCGAGGGCCTCGGGGATCCCTCGACCTTTGACGGTTTGCCGCCGCACGACCTGCAGGCGCGGATCTGGGGCCCCTACCCCGACCCCGCCGCGGGCCCCATGCGAGTGCACACCGGCTACGAGGTCACCTACGGCGAACACATGGTGCTGTCGTCGGTGTGCGCCACGTGCCACACGCAGACGAGCCACCACGGCGAGGAGAGCTTCCCAGAGCAGTCGCCGTACCTGGAGTGGCGCAACAGCGTCTACTCCTACGAAGACGAGGTGACCGAGGACTCCCGGAGCTGCCAGCAGTGCCACATGGAGGACCAGGACGAGATGCGCATCGCCCACAACCCCGGCGGCTTCGACTTCGGGTTCATCGACGAGCGTCCGGAGGTGCGCGGGCATCGCTTCGTGGGCGGCAACGCCTTCATGCTCGAGCTCATGGCGGACCACGCCTCAGAGCTCGGCATCCTCGCGCCGCCCGAGGCCCTGCGGGAGACCGCCGAGCAGACCCGGCGCCAGCTCGCCCGGCGCACCGCGCGCCTGACCCTGGAGGACGCGTCCCGGGACGGCGACCTGCTCGCCTTTGGCGTGCGGGTGGAGAACCTGACGGGCCACAAGCTGCCCACCGGCTATCCGGGCCGCCGCGTGTGGGTGGAGGTGGTCGTCGAGGACCGCGGCGGCGTGATCTGGTCCAGCGGGACGGTCTCGGAGGACGGCCGCATCGAGGGCCAAGAGGACGCCTTCGCGATCTCCCACCGGAATCAGATCACCCCGGACGCAGCGGGGCCCCAGGTCTACGAGTTGGTCGCCCTCGACGCCTCCGGCACGCCCACCTCCCAGCTCACCCGCATGGCGGTCCGGAGCAAGGACAACCGGCTCCTGCCCAGGGGCTGGCGCCCGGATGGACCCCACGTGGCCGAGACCGCTCCCGTGGGGGTCGGCGACGACGACGACTTCATCGGCGGCTCGGATCGCACGGCCTATGCCGTCGAGACCCGCGGCGCGGAGGGCCCCCTCACCATCCGCGCCCGCCTGCTCTTCCAGGCGGTGCCGCCCCACTGGGTGGACGACCTGCGCGCCTCGAAGGCCAGCGAGGCCGCCGACTTCGTGCGGCTCTATGACTCGCGCTCCCACGCGCCCGAGGTGCTGGCCTCCCACCAGCTCACCCTTGGGGACTGAACCTCGACGGCCGCCCGGGAGAGGACCCGGGAGAGGACCCGGAAGAGGGCCCGCGAGAGAGGGCCCACGAGAGAGGACCCACGGTGACCCCGCACGGTGGTTAGGCTGGCGGCCATGACCCTGACCCGTGACGCTGCGTACGAGCGACTCCGCTCGTGGACCGACTCCGAGGCCCTCATGACCCACGCCCGGGCCGTGGAGGTGGTGATGCGCGCCGCCGCCCACCGGTATGGCGCCGGCGACGCCGATGAGGAGCGCTTTGGCCTCGCGGGGCTCCTGCACGACGCGGACTACGACCGCTGGCCTGAGGAGCACCCGAAGAAGATCGTCGCCTGGCTCGAGGAGCAGGGCGAGCCCGAGGTGGCCCACGCGGTCAGCGCCCACTACACCAAGTGGGGCGTCCCCCACGACTCGCTCCTGGACAAGGCCCTCGTCGCCTGCGACGAGCTCACGGGCTTCGTCGGCGCCTGCTGCCTGGTGCGCCCGGAGGGCATCACGACCCTCACGCCCAAGAGCGTGAAGAAGAAGCTCAAGCAGAAGTCCTTCGCGGCGGGCGTCGAGCGCGACGAGGTGGCCGCGGGCGTCGAGTTCCTGGGCGCCGACCTCACCGAGCACATCCAGTTCATCATCGACGCCATGAAGCCCCACGCCGAGGAGCTCGGCGTCGCGGGCGAAGGCTGAGCCGTCCGGCCCCGGGCTCAGCGCCCCCCCGTCACGGACCGCCGGTCCTCGTGGTTGAGGGAGCCATCCACCGCGCGGTGGCGGAAGGCGAGGCTCGGCGCCCCGTCCTCGTACTCGAGGCTGACCTCGAGGAAGCCGCCGCAGACCTTGAGGTAGCGGTGGGCGTCGGAGCGGTTCTTCTGGCTGAAGCCGCCGGCGTGCTTGTCCGTGGTCGGGCCACAGGAGTACTCGCGGACGCCTGAGGCCGGGTCCTCGGACACGTACTGCCAGTGGCGGTCACCGCAGATCACGTAGGCGTTCGGCTGCGAGGCGAGGAAGGCGCGCAGCTCATCCCCCTCGTGGCGGAAGGCCGCGTTGGCGTGGTTGTCCTTCTTGCTCGAGCGGTCCGGGCCGACGATGGGCGTGGAGGAGACGAGGACGCGGAACGTCGCGTCCGACGCGGCGAAGGTCTCCTTGAACCAGGCCTTCTGCTCCGCTCCCCAGATGGACTTCTCCGGACCGTCGTCCATGCGGTTGGGGCTGCGGAACTCACGGCCCTCCACGAACCACACCTCCAGGTCCTTCCCCCACCGCACCCGGCGATAGGGCCTCGGGCCGGTGGGCGTCTGTTCGCGGTAGATGGCGAGCCCCTCGTCCCATGAGAGGTCGCCGTAGCGCTGACCGGGCCAGCAGTCGTTCTTCAGAACGTCGTGGTCGTCGGTCATGAACCATGACGGCACGCGGGCGTGGAACTGGCGCTGGAGCGGCATGGCGTAGATGCGGTTCCACTTGTAGCGGGCGAGCGCGGGCGACTTGGCGAAGGGGCCGGGCTTGTCGTGGTAGACCACGTCTCCGGTGTGCACGAAGAAGTCCGGGTCGAGGGCGAGCATGTGCCCGTAGATCCGGTGGCCCCGCGCGGGGTCGTCACGGCGCAGGTAGGACTGTCCGGTGACCACGGTGAAGCGGCAGGGCGCCGCCGTCCCCGGCGCGGGCGCCGTGCGCAGCGATCCCTCCAGGCGGCAACCCGAGGGGCCGCCCTCCCTGGCCCGCCCCTCCACCAGCAGCCGGTAGCGCTGGCCCGGCGCCAGCCCCCGGTCCAGCTGGAACTGGTGGGTGAAGTCTCGGTGGGGGTCCACCTTGACCCAATGGGTGCTCTGGCGAGGGGCATCCTGCTCGTCCACCCACCAGGTGAGTCGCACCTCGCCCGGCTCCCCGGGGACCGCGTCCACCATCTCGGCGAGGGTCGCCCCCTCGGGCAGCGCGTCGGCGCCCTCGGGCCACGCCCGGCCGGACGCGTTCCGCTCGGGCGCCGCCGTCAGGCGGACCCAGACGATGGCCGACCGGTCGGTCACCTCACCGATCTTGATCCCGTCCGCGAGATGGACCGCCACAGGAGGCGCCGGCGCGGCGGGCCGATCCGGAGGCTCTTGGGGCGCGAGGGCGAGGGACAGGGCGAGGAGTGCGTGCATGGCCATCGGCATTCGCGGGGAATTCAGGGGCGGCGGGTCAGCCGGTCGCCGTCGGGCTCCATGAGCACGACCTCGCCGGCGCAGTCCTTCAGGGCCTTGAAGAGCGCCTTGTCCGTGCGCTGGAGCATGGGCCGGGTCTCCACCCCGTCGGCGTCGCACAGGTCGAGCAGCGCCCGCCCCTTCTGGAAGCGGGGCCGGCCCAGGAGGCGCGCGGCATCGGGGTGCTCCACCGGCGCGCGGCGCAGGGCGAGGAAGGAGTACGGCAGGCTGCGCAGGTCGATGCGGAGCTCG
>JADHOC010000012.1 GCA_016779205.1 Planctomycetota bacterium
GTGTATGGAAGAAGACATCTCGATCCGGATGGCGTGCAGCCCATCTCGCCGTGGCGAACAGAATCGTGGCGTCGGCGGTGGAGTTCTTGCCTCCATAGGGCTTCTTCTTGCTTATGCCATATTCGACAACTTGTGCATGAATCGCCTTGGGCTCGCTGATCGCGGTTACGTGTTTCGAGCGAAGGAGGTCAGTGACCATTCCGTGATGCGGGTCTCCCTCAAAATCATCGATCGAGCCCCTCATGGCCTCCAGAGCCGACACGTAGGACCGGGAGGGAGGGCCGTCCGGGCCGAACGGATCCTCTGTGCGACGAAGCATCTCAGCGAAGCGAATCAGCTCCCCAATCCGGGCGTGCCAGTCCCTCTTACGGGCTGCCAGGCGCTCGGGGGCGTTTCGGGTCATCTCTAGGTGCACTGTGCCCGGAACACCGATCTGGAGCACCGAGAGGTTTGCCAGGTCAACGACCTTGTAGAGAAGGTCCGGGTGACGGTCGATCAGGTCGATCCAGATGCTCGAGTCGAGAACATGCAGTGCGTTGAGAAGCCGCTCGTCCATGGTGTGGTGGCCTGAGAGGGTACGCAATCAGGGGTGACGCGCGCATCGCCTTCCGATAGCCTTCCGCGACAACACCACCGGAGCCGCGCCGCCTTACGGGTCAACAGCTTACGACCGCAGAGCCCCCTCTTCCTAAAGCGGGGGTCGCAGGTTCGAGTCCTGCCGGGCGTGCCACCTCTGGCCCCCGTTGGCCGCGGAGCCCCTGGGCCCCCCGGTGAGGAGCTCCCGCCCGGTGGCCCGCACCATCGCCTCGAAGGATCGGAGTCAGGGAAGTCCCCGCTATTCCCAGCGCGCGAGATTCCTGGCATTCTGACGCGGCTCGACCGCGCGTGAGTCGGGCCACCCAGCACCCAGAGGATCGTCATCCACTCCGTTGCCACAGAAGCGTCTCATTCCCCCAGGCCCAGGGGTTTCCGGGCCTGAGGACCGGCTCGCCGGAACGCTGGCCCATGGGCTGGGGATCGACTTTCGTGGTCGCCTGAGCGGGCTCGACGACCTTCGACGCTACGTCCGGATCCTGAGGGACGCGCTGGCCGCGTCGGGCCCTGACGTCTCCCTCGATCAGCTGCGCGGTGAGGTGGATCGGCTCGTGCGGGAGGAGCCCTTCCGCGCTGGGGCGGAGCTCTCCGACGCGCTCGCATCGGCCAGCGCCCTCGCCGGGTGGCGCGGGATCGGCGAACTCTGCCAGTCGATGGAGGATCAACAGCCTCCGCTGCTACGACGGGGCGCAGCCGAGCGCCGGACCTATCGCTGCCCGAGCTCTGACCTGCAGATCGAGGTCGAGACGTACATGCCCGCGGTGTCCGATCGCTCGAGGGTGCCCCTGCTCGTCGTCCTCCACGGCTTCATGCGCGAGCCCGCGCGGTACCTCGAGCCCTGGATCCCGCTCGCCGCAGCCCACGGGTTCGCGGTGATCGCCCCGGAGTTCCACCGCGGGGACTTCCCCGGCAGCCAGGGGTACAACCAGGGTGGGCTCTTCTCCCCGGCAGGTGACCTCCAGCCGCAGGAGCGGTGGCTCTTCGGCCACGTGGAGCGGCTCTTCGACGCGGCGCGAGAGTGGGTCGGTACGCGGACCCGTCGCTACTGCCTCTACGGCCATTCCGCCGGCGCACAGGTCGTGCACCGGATGGTGCTCGCCGCGCCGGACGCTCGCGTCTCCATGGCGGTGGCGGCGAACGCCGGCTGGTACACGCTCCCCACGTTCGACCTCGACTTCCCCTACGGCCTGAGGCGGCTCCCCGTCACGGAGGCCGGGCTCAGGCGCTCCCTCGGGACCCCGCTCGTGGTCCTGCTCGGCGAGGCCGACTCTGACCCCGACGACCCCCTGCTCCGCAGGTCCCCCGAGGCCCTCGCCCAGGGGCCCCATCGCCTCGCCCGGGGGGTGGAGTTCCACCGACAGGCGCAGGACGCCGCCACCCGGCGGGGCATTCCCCTGGCGTGGACGCGCCAGCAGGTCCCCGGCGTGGGGCACGACCACGAGGCGATGGCTGCCGTCGCCTCGACGATCCTTCTCGAGAACCACAAATGACGAACGACGCGATCACCAGGTCCGGATTGGACCTCCGCTCCAAGCTCCCTGCCGGCGCGAAGCGCATCCCGCCCGGGTACATCCACCCGAGCGCTGCCTTCTCGATCCGCAAGAATCAGATCCGTGCCTACTCCCTCTCCGATCACGAGCCCCGCTGCGGTGACGTGATCTACGGGAAGGTGACCCGGCTCGGGTTCCACTCCAACCTCGAGAACAAGTCCGGTCGGCTCCACGTCCTGAACGACGGGAGCAAGTCGATCTTCGTCTTCGGCAACCGCTATGCCCCCGACCACTACGAGGGCCACGTGCCGGACCGTCCGACCCTGGAGGTGGACCTGCTCTCGCGCTCCGGGCTCGTGGGCGTGGTCAAGAGCAAGAACTCCGTCCTCAAGGACCCCACGCGCGTGCGGATCCTCGGCTATGCCGTCGACGACGACGGGAAGGTGCTCAACACCCGCGACTTCCCGATGATCGTGCCGAGCGGGCGGGGCCAGCGAACCACCGGGCGGTCCAAGATGATCCTCGTCGTCGGGAGCAGCATGAACGCGGGCAAGAGCATGACCGCGTCCGCCTGCTGCTGGGCCCTCTCGACCATGGGCTACAACGTGCGTGCCTCCAAGGTCACGGGGACGGCGAGCCTGAAGGACATCCTCCACATGAACGATGCCGGGGCGTCCGTCTACAACGACTTCACGCACTTCGGCTACCCGTCGACCTACATGCTGGAGCGCGACGAGGTCCTCCGGATCTTCCAGGACATCGACATGAAGTTCGCGAACAACCCGAAGAACTACTGGGTCGTCGAGCTCGCGGACGGCGTGCTGCAGCGGGAGACCGCCATGCTCCTGGGCTCCCCGGAGGTCCAGGACAGGATCCACCGCCTGATCTACTGCGCCGGAGACGCCCTCGGCTGCATCGGCGGCCTCAAGGTCCTGGACGAGCGCTTCGGGCTCACCCCCGACGCCATCTCGGGCATCGTCGCGAGCTCACCGCTGGCGCGCGCCGAGCTAGAGGAGTTCAGCTCCGTCCCGACGTTCGACAACCTGGAGCGGAACCTCCAGCAGATCTCGGAGGCCCTGATCTAGCGCGTCACCGTGGCGAGGCCAGGGCTCGGGAGGACCCGTCGATCGACCCTCCCGCCCTGGCCACTCGGGACGTTGTCGACCGCCTCGAGGGGCGGCGCGTCGCCCCTACTTGCGCAGGATGCTCTCCATCTTCTTCCCGCGCGCCAGCTCGTCCACGAGCTTGTCCATGTAGCGGGCCTTCTGCGTCAACGGGTTCTCGATCTCCTCGACTCGATAGCCGCAGATCAGGCCCTTGATGAGAGAGGCGTTGGGGTTCAGCTCGGCGTCGTCGAAGAGGGCCTCGAAGGTCGACCCCTTCTTGATGTGACGGTCGAGCTGCGCCTTGGTGAGGCCGGTCAGCCACTTCAGGACCTTGAGCAGGTCGGCCTCGGTTCGCCCCTTCTTCACCACCTTGTCCACGTAGAGGGGGTAGATGGACGCGAAGGTCATCTTCGCGATGCGTTCGTCGTGGCTGAGTCGGGGGGTCATCTGGATCTTGCGCCTGGTCCGGCGATGGGAGAGTCAGCGAGTGGGGATGCCCATGGGGGGCCGGGCCTGCGCAGAGGGAGGGGCCTCGCCACGGGCGCGTGGGGCGGGACCGGGCGAGCGGCCCCCGGTCTCACCTTAGCGTGACCTCGCCGCAGGGGACGGTGACCCGGACGGGCCCTTCGAGTCCCTCGGCCTCGAGGACGTAGTCCCCGGCGGGGAGCACATCGAAGGTGCAACGGCGGCTGGCGTCCAGCGACCGGGATCGTGGATCCCTGCCCCAGCGGAGGGTCTCGTCCAGGTCCGGGATCCCGAGGGTGACGGTCTGCCCCTCCGCCAGCTCGGGAGCGAGGACCCGGAGTTCGTGGAGCACGGGGACGTCGAAAGTGACCGGCACGTCGGCTTCCAGCGCATCGACGATCTCCCAGCCGAGCAAGGACTCCTCCAGCATCGCGTCGGGCGACAACGCGAGGAACGTGATCCGGTAGCGACCCGGGCTCAGCCCTTCGAGGCGCTTCTCCGGGTAGCTCGGGTCCCCGAAGAGGGCCAGGTTGCCATAGTTCGAGTCCAGGCTCGCCTGGCCGCTCTTGATCTGCTCGAGGCTCACGGCTCGAACGAAGAAGTCGCCCTCCTCGTAGCCCTGGAGGCGGAAGAGGATCGAGGTGGGCGCGCCGAAGGCCACGCTCACCGCCAGCTCTCCCGGCTTCAGCTGCGTTCGAACCTGTCCGAGCTCGGGGTGCGCGGTCAATAGCGTGTACTGCGCGCTCGTGTCCGTCGGATCAAAGAACTCCCCGAGCGCGTCGGGGAACCAGACCCCGAAGGTCCCGTCCGAGGATCGCGTGGTGAGCCCCCTGACCAGCTGCTCGTCTCCACCGCGGCTCCTCTCCAGGGAGAAGCGAAGGCGCCCGGGCTGGGGGACCCCCTTGCCGTCCGGGCCCACGACCGAGACGCTGAGCCGACGATCGTCCTTGGCCCGGATCACCAGCTCCACCCGGGCGATGGTCTCATCCACCTGGAACACCTCGTACCCGTACAACTCGTCGAGGACGCTCCAGGCCCCGACGGCGTAGGCGCCCGGTTCCAGGTCCATGAAGGTCCAGACTCGATCGTCCGGACCGCTCTGGGTGATCCCGAAGCCATTCTCCCCCACCTCCGCGGCGGCGAGCGCCGCCTCGTCCACCTCCGCGCCGGGCTTCAGACCAACGATCCGGAGCCAAGGCCGGCCCTGCCCCTCCACCCTCGGGGTCACCTGCAGCCCGCCGCGGGACTCGCCGGTCAGGGTGAGACGCGGATTCAGGCCCGGGACGAGGTCCACGACCTCGAAGGCGCTGGCCTTGGCCGCGCGCATGGGGTCATCCAGGTCAGGATCCTCGAAGAGCCCCGTGAAGCCACGCAGCTGGAACCGTCCTGGCGTCAGGCGCAGGACATCGTCGGCCGGTGACCAGTCGAGCTCCTCGTACGGCAGGCGGGCGGAGGACTCCGACTCCCTCGTCTCGCCCTCGCGAAGAATCCTGCTCACGACGATCACCCCGGAGGCATAGGACGCCCCTTCGCGGTCGAGGAACGAGAGCGGCAGGAGGGCCACGCCCGGCTCGATGGGCGGCTCGTTCGGGGGCGCCTCGCCCTCCAGCGCCTCGGCGCCCCCGGAAGCCACAGGAGCTGCGGGGACGCGCTGGCCTTCGGTCGAGGGGTCGAGCTCGACGATCGAGGCCGCGGCGTCGGCCTCGGTCCCCGCCAACGGGGAGCCTCCCAGGTCAACAGGCTCTGGCGGTGTGCCGGCAGGCCAGAGGACCCAGAGGGCCGCGGCGACCACGACGGCACACAGAGCGAGGAGTGAACGGCCCATGGGAGTCAGGCTAGCCGCGCGGCTGTAGGGTCGCCAGGAAGCCGCCCGCGGCCCCTGCGGACGCGACCTGGCCCCCCTGCGGAGCGCTGGGCCCCCCCCGACCGGGGCCAACCCGACCCTGTATGCTCAGGGCATGAGCCCGTCGATTCTCACCTGGCTCGCCGTCCCCATCAGCGCATCGGCGCTCTTCTTCACCCTCGCGCTCCACATGCACCGGAGCCTGGGCGGCTGGCCGGAGACCATCGGCAACCGCGGCTTCCCCGAGGGCCTGCTCCGGCACGAGAGCGCGGCGTTCATGGCCTTCGGCATCCTCCTCGTCGGGCTGCTCCTCTCCCCCCTGGCGCTCCTCCTCTGCGCGGCCGCGCCGAGGCTGCGCGGTGGCCTCTCCCCCATCGCGACCTACGCGGCCGCGAGCATCGCCGCCCTGTTACTCACGAACCTGGCGCCCGATCCGTTCCTCTACTGGTGGTGGGATTGACCCCGTCGCGCCACCGCGCGCGATCCTCCCGCCGAGCCTGCCCCTCCTCGACATGCTGAACCTCCTCAAACGATTCGTCGGCAACACCCCCGCCGTCCCCGCGGTCCTCGTCGGCCTGGGGGTCGGCATGGCCGTCAACATGGGGCTGATCCAGCTCAACTCCACCGTGCTCTACCCGGCGCCCGAGGGCATGGACATGAACGACCCGGAGCAGCTCCAGGCCTACATGGACACCCTCCCCGCCGCGGCGTTCCTGGTGGTCATGACCGCCCACCTGGGCCAGGCCCTGATCGGCGGCTGGCTCGCCGCCTGCCTCGCCGTCAAGCGGCCGGTCCTCCTCGCCCTCATCGTGGGGGCCTTCACCATGGTCGGGGGGATCATGATGATGACGATGGTCACCGGCCCCGCCTGGATGATGGTCGAGCTCCCGCTCTACCTCCTCCTCCCCTACCTGGCTGGCCGCAGCGTCGCCCGCTCCCGCGGCGGCACATGACGCCCCACCGGCTGCGACTAGTCTCAGCCGCGCGGCCCCGTTGGGGCCGCCCAATGTTCGCCGGACCGATGGGGGTCGCTCAGTGCCCCACGGCAGGCGCGTACCGACCGTCCGGCAGGACCCTCGGCAGCGGGAACGCCGGGTCCGTGAGCAGCCTCACGACCGCGGGGTCCCGGGTCCCGAGGAGCTCAGGCGTGGAGCACTCCCACTCGATGGCAATCTCCTCGGCGCGGCCGGGGAAGGCCTGGCCGCCCAGGTGCGAGGTGAGGGCCCAGTAGAGGTACTCGGCGGCCATGCACTCGTAGTCGCAGGAGCGGTCGTCGTAGTGGTACCAGGCGGCCTCGGGGTAGCGCCGGGGCACGCGGCGGAAGCGGCCGCCGCGGGCGAGGTCCATGGCGTCGGTGAGGCGCGAGCCCGGGCGGTAGCCGAGGGCCTCGGGGTGGGCCTCGACCCAGCCGTTGGAGACCAGGTGCAGGACCTCCTCGAGGGCCGCGTCGAAGCGGCCGGGGCCCATGACGTGGGGCGGGCCGGCGGGGAACGTCTCGTCGCCGTAGAGGTCCTGGCCGATGTGGAAGCCGGCCTCCTCGAGCTCGTCGAAGGAGACGCTCTCGTGCAGCTCCTCCATCTCGTCCTCGGTGGCGGGCATGACGAGGAAGGCGCCGCCTGCCACCAGCGCCGCGTGGGCCGCCGCGTCGTCGGGGATTCCGTCCTCGTCGTTGTCGATCCACTCGGCGAGGATCGTGCCCGCGTGGGAGACCTTGGCCGCCTCCGTGGCGGGCGTCGCCACGACCAGGACGCCGAAGACGTCGAGGTAGCGATCGAAGTGGGGCCGGAACACGGAGAGCCGCCCGGACTCGGGGATCGGCCGCGGCGTGAACTCCGAGGGTGTACCGCCAAGGAAGCCAGGCGTCACGGCGGCGCCGGGCGCGGCGGGGTACGGATCGGTCCCGCAGGCCAGGGACGTGGCCGCGAGCGCGGACGCCAGGAGCCGTCGAGCTGGAGAGAGGGCCGCGGTCCGCACCCGTCAGTCCACCCACACGCCCAGCTGCGCTTCACCCTTCAGGTAGATGGCGAAGGTGCCCTCGCCCGGGAGCTCGAGCGCCGGGTGCAGCACCTCCGCGCCCTCGGCCGCGGCGGCGGCGACCGCCGCTTCCGCGTCGCCCACGGTGAAGTAAGGCCGCACCACAGGGGCCTCCTGCTCGTGCATGGGCGCGCGGACCCCCAGGCGCCCGCCGCCCTCCAGCGGCGCCGTGCATGCCCCGCCGAGGGCGGGGACCGGGTCAGAGAAGGAGACGCCGTGGACGCCCTCCAGCGCGCTGCACGTTCCAGCGACGTCGGGCGTCACGATCTCCAGGTAGCCGATGTTCATGGGGATGACCTCGCCGGGAAGAGTAGCAGCCCGCGGCGCTGTCTTGATGTGAGCACGCAGGCCCTCGGACCGCGCTGCCCCTGGACCTCTGCCCCCCCTCAGCTCAATTACGACTTCGTATCCTTGGGGGGAGACCGCCGCGAAGGTGGAAGACCATGACCGTGCCCTCCCCGCTCCGAACCATGCTGCCCGGCACGGCCAAGGGAACGGCGCTCTCCACGACCCGAGAGCGGAGCTGACCCGCGGTGCTCGCACGCTACGCCGTCATCCTGTGGACCCTCGGGCTCCTCGCGGCGGGGGAGTTCGCCCTCGAGCTCCGGGCCAGCGCCCGGGGGTTCCGCACGCTGCTCTTCGGCGCGCCTGTCCTGGCGGCTCCCGCCAGCGAGGGCGAGTTCGGACCCTCGGCCCGCTTCCCCTTCCGGTCGCGGGTGGCGCCGCGGGAGCGCCGCGACGGGGTCACGCGGATCTGGATCGCCTCGGCCAGCTACGCGGAGCACGTGCGGATGCCCGTCGAGGGCATCTGGCCGGTCCTGCTCCAGGATGAACTGGAGGCCCGCGGCCTCGACGTCGAGGTCCTGAACGCGAGCCAGGCGGGGTGGGAGCTGCACCGCTCCGTGCGGACCCTGCGCGAGCTCGGAGAGGCCTGGGCGCCCGACCTCGTCCTGGTCTACCAGATGTCCAACGACCTGGACCGGATCGCCTCGGCCCTGGTTGGCCGAGCGGTGGACCCGGAGGCTGACCTGGACGCCATCCCCGAACCACCCCCGCCCCCCAGCGACCTCGATCCCACCGAGGTCGCGCGCCAGACCACCGCCTACGAGCTGTTGCGCTCCAAGCTCGGCCCGCTGGTGGGCGACCTGCGCCCGCAGTGCAACGGGAGGGAGCCCGGCATCAACGCCGCCGCGGGCGCCCGGGTCGAGGCCCGCTTCCGTGGCGTCATCGCCTGCGGGCGTGAGCTCGGCGCCACCCCGATGCTGGTCAGCTTCGCAACGGCATACCCCGACCCCGAGCAACCCCTCCCCCCGGAGTTCGCGGCCGCCCTCAGGCGCGCCAACAGCCTGCTCTCCAGCGAGGGGTGGCGGCGCTGGGTTCGACTCGGGGACGAGTGCATGCGCCGGGTCGCCGAGGCGGAGGGCGTCCCGGTGCTCGAGGTCGCCACGGCGCTCGACGGGCGGCCCGAGCTCTTCGTGGACCAGTACCACTTCACCCCCGAGGGTCACCATCTGTTCGCCATGCAGCTGGCGAACGAGCTTGAACCGAGGCTCCGGGCGAGGGCGGAGGAGGTCCGGTGAACTTCAACTCGGCCGAGTACCTGGTCTTCCTGCCCGTCGTGCTGCTGCTCCACGGGCTGCTCGCCCGACGCGAACGCGGCCGGCACTGGCTGCTGCTCGCGGCGAGCTACCTGTTCTACATGTCGTGGAACTGGCAGTACGCCAGCCTGATCGCCTTCTCCACCTTCGTGGACTACGGGCTCGGGAGGGCCATGGCCGCGAGCGAGGACGGCCGCCGGCGCCGCGCGCTGCTCGTGGCGAGCCTGACCACCAACCTCGGGCTCCTCGCGGTCTTCAAGTACTTCAACTTCTTCGCGGACTCCGCGGAGAGCGCCCTCACCTGGGTCGGGCTCGACGTCGAGGTCCCCCACCACCGGCTGCTGCTCCCGGTGGGCATCAGCTTCTACACCTTCCAGACCCTCAGCTACACGATCGACCTGTACCGGCGACAGATCGAGGTGGAGCGGAGCCTCACGCGCTTCGCGCTGTTCGTCTCGTTCTTCCCCCAGCTGGTGGCGGGTCCCATCGTCCGGGCCAGCGAGTTCCTGCCGCAGCTCTCGTCGCCGCGGACCGTCCGGGCCGAGCAGGTGCGCCGAGGGGTCGCCCGGATCTTCCGGGGCCTCCTGAAGAAGGTGCTCATCGCCGACCTGCTCGCCGCGACCCTGGTCGATCCGGCCTTCGCCAACCTGGAGAGCGCCGCGAGCCTCGACCTCGTGCTCGGCCTGTATGCCTACGCCTTCCAGATCTACGCGGACTTCTCCGGGTACTCGGACATCGCCATCGGCACGGCCCTGTGCCTCGGCTACGAGCTCCCGGAGAACTTCAACCGCCCCTACCTCTCGCGCAACGTGCGGGAGTTCTGGACGCGCTGGCACATCTCCCTGTCGAGCTGGCTCCGCGACTACCTCTACATTCCCCTCGGCGGGAACCGGGGCAGCCAGCGGCGCACCTCGTTCAACCTGATGACGACCATGGTCCTGGGGGGCCTGTGGCACGGGGCAGCGGCGAACTTCCTGCTCTGGGGGGCCTACCACGGCCTCCTGCTGATGTTCTCGCGCGGGGCGGATCGGCGCGCCGGTGAGCACGCGGCGCCGGCCCGCTCGGTCCTCCTCGAGCGAGCGATCTGCTTCCACCTCGTCCTCGGCGGCTGGCTCCTGTTCCGGGTCCAGTCCATGGGGCAGCTCGGCGAGTGGCTTCGAGGTGTGTCCGAGCTGCGTCCAGGGATGGACGCCCGCCCGGCAGCGGTGCTCCTGCTCGCCATCGCGGCCGCCGTGCACTTCACGCCCCGGGGTCTCGTGGACCGCGCCCAGGAGAGATTCTCCGATGGCTTCCCGGCGCCCCTGCAGGGCGCCGTCTACGCTGCGCTGGTCCTCCTGCTCTGCGGCGCGACCCTGGACACCTCGGCGTTCATCTACTTCCAGTTCTGAACGCGGGTCCGGTTGCGGCGCCTGAGACGACTTCCCGGGGGGGACTTCATCCCCGAGGGCCTCCACGGAGGCCCTCAGTCCTGCCATGACCGAATCAAGACCTGCCCCCCCGGCAGACCCCGAGGACGTGCAACGTCCCGGCGTCGAGCTGCTGCTGTCTGCCCTCACCCCCAACAGCGGAGACCTGAGCGCTGACCTGCAGCGCGCGCTCGAGCTGGCGACAGGATTCTTCGGGCTGACGATCGGGATCGTGAGCCAGGTGAGTGGAGACTCGTACGTGGTCGAGTGCGTGCACCAGCCCGAAGGGGCGGGCATCGAGATCGGGCAGTCCTTCAGCCTGGGCAGCACCTACTGCGCCATCACCCTCCAGGCCGACGACGTGGTGTCCATCGACGACATGCGGACCTCGGCCTACAGCGAGCACCCGTGCTACGAGGCCTTCCGCCTCGAGTCCTATCTCGGCGCGCCGATCCGGGTGGACGGAGAGCTGTACGGCACGCTCAATTTCTCCTCCCCCGACGCGCGGCCACGGCGCTGGTCGGAGACCGACCGAGACCTGGTTCGGCTACTCGCGCTCTGGGTCGAGTCGGCGATCTCGAGGGATCGACTCAACCAGCGCCTGGGCGAAGTGGTCCGCCAGCTCGGCCAGTCCAACCGGGACCTCCGGGAGCGAAACGAGGACCTGGACTTCTACGCCCAACACGCGAGCCATGACCTCCAGGCTCCCCTGAAGAACATCCTCGCGCTCATGGACCTCTTTGCGCTGGAGGACGGTATCCCGGCGCAGGTGACGGAGGACCTCGGGCTCATCCGCGACGAGGTCGGCCGCATGCTCGGAATGGTCCAGGGCATCCTCCGCTTCAGCCGGTCCAGCCGGGCGGAGCTGGAGCCGTCGGTCGTGGACATGATGGCCTGCTGCAACCAGGCGCTCGCATCGCTGCGTGACGAGATCCAGCGCTCGGGGGCCGTGGTCTCTGTGGGGGCGATCCCTGCGGTCTCTGGCGACCCCGCGCTGCTCCAGCAGGTGATGCAGAACCTCGTTGAGAATGGCATCAAGTACCAGCCCTCGGGTCAGCAGCCGGTGATCACCATTCAGGGTCGCGAGGAGGGTGGCATGGTCTTCGTGGAGGTGACCGACAACGGAATCGGGCTGGACGAGGGGAGCGCGGACCTCGTCTTCAAACCCCTGGGCCGCCTGCATCAGGACGACGCCTACGAGGGCAACGGGCTCGGCCTCCCGATCTGCCGGAAGATCATCCGGAGGCACGGCGGCCAGCTCAGCTTCCGGTCGACCCCCGGTGCGGGGGCGACCTTCACCGCCTCCCTCCCCGCTGCCTATCAGTGACCTCTGGCCGGGGGCCAGGCCCACACGGGACGTCCCACCACCACCGGGCGAAGCCGCCCCGGCCCGGCCATGTCCCGGGGCCGAAACTACGGCCCGTCCGTGGCAACGCCGGGAGCCTCCCCGACGAAGGCAGGGGGACATGAGCAGTTCACCTCGCCCTCCCCAGGCCCCGCCGTACGCCCGCGGCCGCCTCCAGCTCGGCATCGGCGGCGTGGGGACCATGGTGGTCCTCGCCGCGGCGGCCGCCGGGCTGGGCCTCCCCGCCACGATCTTCCCCGACGCCGGCGGGACCTTCCTCACTGACGCCAGGGCGCTGCTCGCCTGGGGAGCCGGCCTCTCGCTGGCCACGCTGCCCGTGGAGGCGCTGGGAGGGTTCTTCGTCCCCAGGGCCTTCCGGCGCCGTCACCCCTCCCTCGCGGGGTGGGTCCTGGGGTGGCTGCGCGGCGCCCTGGTGGTGACCCTGGTCATGGGGACCTGCGGGGCCATGACCCTGGCAGCCGGTCGGGCCGCGGGGCCGGGGGCCGCGATCGGGGTGTTCGGGATCCTCCTGTTCGCGATGCTCGTACTGCAGGTCTCGGTCGCGCGGTGGGTCGCCGGACTGCGCCCCAGCGAGGTCGGCCTCGGAGCGGTCCGGGAGGAGCTCGAACGCCTCGGCGGCACGCCGCCCCGGATCCAGGTCCTGGAGGCCGAGGACGAGGGCTTCACCGGGGGCCTCGCAGGCCTCCCCGGACGTGAGGCCTTCGTGCTCCCGGTGGCCTGGGTAGGCCAGCTGGAGCCCAGGGCGCTGGCCCTGCTGGTGGCGCGCCGCTCGCACATCGTGGTCGGCGGCCTGCGGGCCGCGGGCGCCGCCCTCGCGGTGCTCTGGACCCTCGGCATCTTCTCCGCCGCCTCGGTCCTCCCCGGCGCGGGCCTCGCCTCCGTGGCGGGCTTCGTCACCACCTCCCTCTGGTTCAGCCTGCTCTCGTTCGTGGGGCTGCTCGTCCTCCCGACTCCGAGCCGCGCGGCCACGCGGCGCGCGGATGCGCGGCTCATGGCGGACCTCGCCGAGGACGACCGGCGGCTCTTCGCCGCGACCCTGGGCACCCTGGATCGCCTCCAGGACGACGAGCCGGAGCGCACGGCCTCCGTCGAGAGCATCTTCCATCCGATCCCCTCCCTCGAGTCCCGCAGGCGCGCGCTTGGGGGGCCCCCGCGGGGCCTGGCGCCCTGGCACGTGGCCCGCACGGCGATCTACCTCTCCATCGCAGGCATGAACCCGCTCCATCGGCTGGTGCACTGCAACGTGGGGCGGCCGGAGCTGTGGGTCTTCCTGCCCGCCGACGGCTGAATGGACCCGGGCGCCGTCCACCGTGCGAGCACGGCCGTGGAGCCCCGAACGTACAGCGCCCGCGACCTCCGGCGGGAGATCACGGGCGCTGGCGGCGTTCGGCGCCCTGTCAGCGGTTTATCGAGAAGGCGACCGGGCCGATCCAGCTGTGGTAGGAGAAGTCCTCTGCGTTCGAGCTGACCTCACCCATGAAGAGGCGCGCGTCCTCGACGTCCACGCAGTCGATGATGGCCACGCAGCGCCCGGCCAGCGCCCCGTCGGTGCAGTCACCCTGGCAAAGGACGATGGACCCCATCTTCGCCACCGTCGCGGTCATCGCCGTCGAGCTGGGGCCAGTGATGATGACGTAGGGCCGGGGAGCGTCCCCGCTCCCGCTCAGCACGAGCTCGCCGATCCTCGAGAGGTCCGTCTGGGTCAGGAAGCTGGAGGCGGCGTTCTCGTAGAGGCCGGTCCCGCTGGCGGGACCCTCGCAGCAGCGCTCGAGCGCCGAGTCCACGTCCGCGGTGTTGAAGAACATGAGCTGTCGGACCCGGCTGTTCCCGCGGGGCGGCACGACCGGTCCGGCCGCGGCGAGCGACGCGTTCACCTGGAGCCACTCCACGAAGGACTCCTGCTCCGACGAGATGGCCAGCATCTCCTCCGGGGCCGGGACCAAGTCGGGGTCGATGAGGCTCGTCGCCACGATGGTGTAGGTCTCACCGACCGTCACGTCGGCCTCGTCGGCGGAGGCCTCCTCGATCACGTCGACGGAGGTGGAGGCCGGCTCGACCTCCACGTTCAACGGCTCGGACCCCGTGTCCACCGAAGCGCTGAGCTCGGGGGCGGAGGAGCAGGCCGCGAGGAAGAGAGCAGGGAGGAGGCTGGCCGGGAGAATGCGCATGGTGGTCGTCGGTTGCGGTTCAGAGGTGATCTGGGGTTCCGAGCGATACTTCGGCCTGATCTCCAGCGACCTTGAGGGCCCTTCCCCTCCCCCTCTCCCCCCACACCTGGGGACGTTCTCCACGACCCCCTCCTGGGCCGCTCGGGCTCAGGTCCGCCGGGCCCTGAGGGCCAGGATGAGCCGGGCCGAGAGGCCGAAGTTCCACCAGAAGAAGCGGTTCACGCCGCCCCAGAGGCTCCCCAGCCCCCGCCGCACGTCCGTGTCCAGCCGCATCCGGAGCGTGGACCGCCCCGGGCCCGCCTCCTCGAACCAGAACTGCAGCCGGCGCGGCCGCGCGACCCGCATGGAGAGGGCGTAGGACCCGTAGCCGTAGATCAGGTCCCGGTATTCCGGCGCGCGGACCTCGCCGATCACCCCGTGGAAGCTCATCAGGGGTCCATGGTGGGCGTTCAAGCAGCCGGGCTCGAAGCCCCCCGGGCGCCCGTCTGGCATGGGCAGGAACTCGACCCGGAACGGCGGCAGCTGCCCGCGCGTGAACGTCCTGGGGTCGTTGAGCCACGCCCACACCACCTCCCGCGGCACCCCGAGGTTCCAGGCGAGCTCCAGGGCATGGGGGCGGAAGCCGGGCGGCGTCGCGCCCGAGGCCAGGGGCACCGTGAGGTTCGGGTCGACGTCCATGTCCCTCGGTATTCGCCCGCGCGAGGGCTCCGGGTGCGGACGATCAGTACCAGATGGCGACGGGCCGCCGGTGCTCATCCAGCTCCGGGGCCTCGGGGACGCGGCCGGCCTCGCCCCTGGCGATCCGGCGCGCGGACCAGGCGGCGGCCGCCGCATCCAGCACGTCGTCCACCGGGACGGCTCCCCCCGTCCCCAGGTCGGAGGGGAGCACGAGCCCCTCGGAGGCGAGCAGGTCCCGGCGCTCGGACGCGCCGTTCCATGAGCGCTTCCCCGTGAGGAGGGTCCGCCCGGCCATGGCCCCGAACGCCAGCTCGGGGTGGACCTCGAAGACCCTCGGGTCGACACGGAGCCCGTCCGCCTCGAGCACGTTGTGCCGCAGGGCGTAGCTCTGGGCCGAGATGCTCTTGCCCGTCAGCTCCGTCGCGCGGGCGCGCGCCTCGGCGTACGTCGGCGCCTCCAGCACGGCCCGCGGCGGGGTCATGAAGATCGTGGCGCGCCTGGAGCCGAGGGCGACCCGCGCGGCGGCGTCGGCGGCGCGGGGTCCCGACTCGGGCATGCCGAGGGGCACGTCGATCCCGAAGGCGTCCGCGTCCCCGTGGGCGGCGAGCACGTCCTCGAGGCGGTCGCAGACCGCGGCGGACTGAAAGGCGCCCTCGCGGTCGATGGCGATGGTCACCCAGCGTCCCCGGGTCCCGTCCACCCCCACGTAGGGGCCGCCCCCGTCCGGGGGGAGCGCTCTCTCCGTGCGGTTGCGGTCGTCCATGGGGGCCTTTCTACCAGCAAGCTCCGCCCGCCGCCGCCGCCGGATAGCATCGGCCCATGAGAACCGCCCCCCTGGCCCTCGCCTTTCTCGCCCTCCCTGCGCTCTCCTGCAGCGGCACCGGCCCCCACCACTTGCAGACCCTCGACCCACTCTCCACTGGAACCGAGTCCAGTCTCCGCGGGCTGTGCGCCGTGGACCGGCAGGTCGCCTGGGCCACCGGCAGCGGCGGGACCGTGGTGGTCACCTCCGACGGCGGGGCGAACTGGCGCGCCGTCGCCCCCACCGAGATCGCCGAGCTCGACGTCCGCGACGTCCACGCCCTCGACGACAGCACGGCGTGGATCATGTGCGCTGGCCCGGGCGAGAAGTCGCGCATCCTCTTCACCGAGGACGGCGGCGACACCTGGGAGGAGCAGCACCGGGAGCAGGACGAGGCGGCTTTCCTGGACGGCTTTGCCTTCTTCGACGCCGAGCGTGCGCTCTGTTACGGAGATCCCATGGCGGACGGCGGCTTCCGGATCCTGCGGACCGAGGACGGTGGAGCGAACTGGGCTCCCGTCACGCCGGGCCCCCTCGCCCTCGCCTCCGGCGAGGCGAGCTTCGCCGCGAGCGGCACCGGGATCCGGGCCCTGGGGTCGGGGGAGGTCTGGATCATCACGGGCGCCAACGATGGCGTCTCCCGCGTCTTCGCCAGCTCGGGGGCCGACGGCACCCTCTGGAGCGTCTCCGACTCGACGATCCAGGCTCCCAAGCCCGCCGCTGGAGCCTTCAGCGTCGCGTTCCAGCTCGACGGGCAGGGCGTCCTCGTGGGCGGTGACTACCAGCAGCGCGAGGTGGGTGGCGTCCACTGCGCCTCGTGGAGCGACGACCATGGCGCCAGCTGGCACCCCTGCGAGGTCGGCCCCCGCGGGCAGCGCGCGGGCTCCGCCGCCCTCGGGGGCGGGGTGTTCATTGCCACGGGCCAGACCGGTACGGACATCAGCCGCGACGGGGGGCGGACCTGGGCCGCCCTCTCGGACCTGGGCTTCCACTGCGTGGAGGTCTCCGGGTCCGACGGCAGCGTCTGGTTCGCCGGGCCGGGAGGGCGCGCCGGACGACTCCGCTGATCGGGCCGCGGCTGCCGGCCCCGCCGGCGCTATCCTCTCCCCACCGATGCCGACGCTCTACTCCGCGCTCCGCCCGCTCCTGTTCCGCGCCTCCGCAGAGGGAGCACACCACCTGAGCATCCGCGCCGGCAAGCTCGGCCAGCGGGCCCCGGGCGTCCTGCGCGCGCTCTTTCGCGCCGGCCTGCCCGCCGACCAGGCGGCCCGGCTCGGCGTGCGCACCCTCGGCCTCGAGTTCACGAACCCCATCGGGATCGCCGCGGGTCTCGACAAGAACGCCGAGCTGATCCCCATGTGGTCGGCGGTGGGCCTCGGCTTCTGCGAGGTCGGGTCCATCAGCGCGCAGCCGAGCGCAGGCAACCCCCGGCCCCGCGCGTTCCGGCTCCCCCAGGACCGGGCGCTGGTGAACCGCATGGGCCTGAACAACCACGGGCTCGAGGTGATCGCCGGGCGCATCGAGTCCACGGGAAGGCCGCCGCGCTTTCCCCTCGTGATCAACATCGTGAAGACCCACGACCCGGGCATCCTCGGGGACGCAGGGGTCGAGGACTTCGTCACCAGCGCCCGCCGACTCCTCCCGCTCGCGGACACCCTCGTCCTGAACGTGTCCTGCCCGAACACGACGGAGGGCAAGACCTTCGAGGACCCCGAGGCCCTCGCGCCGCTGCTGGATGCCGTCATGGGAGCGCGCGGGGAGATGGGCTCGGAGGTCCCGGTGCTGGTCAAGCTCTCGCCCCCCGCGACGGTCGACTTCGATCCCGGCGCTGTGAACGAGCTCGTCGACCTCTGCATGGAGCGAGGCGTGGCAGGGTTCGTCGCCACCAATACGGCGTCCGACCGAGAGGGCCTGCGCACGCCCTCCGAAGAGCTCGAGGAGATCGGCCGCGGCGGCCTCAGCGGCGCCCCCCTCGCCGCCCGCGCGGAGGCCCTCGTGCGGCACCTGTACCGGCGCGTCGGCGCACAGGTGCCGATCGTGGGCGTCGGCGGCATCGACTCCCCGGAGGAGGCGTACCGGCGCATCCGCGCGGGCGCGACGCTGGTGGAGCTCTACACCGGACTGGTCTACGAGGGACCCGGGCTCATCCCCAGGACGCTACGGCGCCTCGTGGAGCTCCTCGACCGCGACGGCCTCGAGCGAATCCAGGACGCCGTCGGCCTGGACGGCTAGGGAGATCGATGGCTGCTCCGGAATTCGGTCGCGCCGCAGGCGTGCTCTGGTTGCTGCCGGTCCTGTTCTGGAACGGGATCGTCGGCGGGTTCGACACGGTCCTCGCCCTTCAGTACCTGCGCGAGCGACGGGCACGGCTCGAGTGGGTCGAGGTCGACGCCACCGTCCTGTCGTCCGAGGTCGTCTCGAATCGCTCGAGCGACGGCACCACCTACATGCCCAAGGTGCGCTTCACCTACCGCTTCGACGGGCGGGACCACGAGTCCGACAGGTACTCGTTCGGGACCTTCTCCACCAGCGATCGGTCCTACGCTCGCGGGGTGGTCCAGGACCACCCGGAAGGCGCGGAGGTGCCCGCACTCGTCGACCCGGAGGATCCCACCGAGGCCGTGCTCGATGCGTCGGGCGCGGCGTTCCCCAAGGGCGTGGTGCTGTTCCTGACCCCGTTCCACTGCGTCGGCGTCTGGCTGATCGGCCGGATGCTCCGGGCCTTCACCGCGCGCCGGCCGCGGGCGGGCGATCGTCACTTCCGTCGCTACGCCGCCATCGACGACGAGGACCGCCTGATCCTCCGACAGCCGCGGCTGGCCCCCTGGGAGGTGACCCTGCTCGCCTTCGGGGTGTTGTCCTTCATCTGCGTCTTTCCGGTGTTCTTCTTCGCGGGGATGATGGGGTCGGGCTCGCTCGTGCTGCCCGTCCTCACCTGTTGCGCAGTGGGAGCAGCGGCCGCCCGCCGCTGGAGCGCGCGCAGGCTCCGAGACCCGGCGCGCTTCCTCCACGTGGACCGCCGGCTGGGTCGGTTCTCCTTCCCCGCAGACGAGGAGGGGCACCCGATCGCGGACGTGGAGGAGCTCGTCCTGCGCTCGCGGGAGACGAACGTGACCACCAACGGCGTGCCCCAAGTGGACCACAGCCTGAGCGCTTTCATCGGCGACAGGCGCGTGGCCGTCTTCCGCTTCCGGGGTGCGCCCGAGGCGGGCGAGGCGCTCCGCCGAGGCCTCGCCGCCGAGTTCGGACTCGCGGAGTGATCAGGCCATGGCCGCGAGGACGTCCCAGAGGGCGCGCCTCGCCTCGAGGGCCGTCTCCGCCGCCTCGCGAGCCTCACGCTCCTTGCGGGGGTCGCCCGCCAGGATCCGGCCCAGGATCCGCCGCGCGAGGGGACCGTGGTGCTCGCCATCGGCCTCGATGTGACGCTCGAGGTAGCGCTTGAACAGGGAGCAGTCCGTGCCGCCAGCCGTGAGCTCATCCACGATCGGGATGAACAGCTGCGGGATCACGTCCTCGCGGCCGTGGAAGAAGATGGAGGCGCGCACGTGGAGGGGCCCCTCGAGCAGTTCGAACGTCTTGCGCCCGAAGCGCACGGCGGCCCCCGGGAGCGCGCAGTCCGAGAGGACCTCCAGCGGCGCCTCGCCTTGGCGGAGCCGTTCGGTCACGCCGCGGATCGGGAGCGTGTCCGCCCCGACCTGCTCCATGGCCGCGAGGTACCACTCGTAGTGGCTCAGGGCGTGCTCGCCGAACTCGGCGTCGGACTCCTCGTCGAGGACGATCTCGTTGATGAAGCGCGCGCCCTCTCGGTCCAGCGGGGGCGTCCACACCGGCCCGACGCTGGTGAGGTCGCGCTGCAGGCTCTTCACGATCGACATGAAGTCCAGCACGCACATGACGTGGTGCTCCATGAAGTTCCTCAGGGCCGCCGGGGAGCGCAGCGACCGCGCGCATCGGTGGGAAGCGAGCTCGGCTTTCGCCCGCGCGACGGAGACGGAGTCTGAGGACTCAACGGTATCGAGCTGGGGGGGTTCGACGTTGACCATGCAGACAGCGTAACCCAGATCGTCGGATTCTTCAGGCGGCAGTCGGTCGCGGAGGTGCGCCCTGACTCCCATCGAGAGCCTCACCGCGACGGCTTGCCGCGGGCCGCGGCGCGAGGGGGTCCGGGAAGAAGAAGTTCCGCGGGATCGACCGCGGCGGGGTCAGCGCCAGCGCCTGGGGCGAGGCCGCTGGGAAGCGGCCCGGGTCGATCCAGTTGAAGGGCGTCTCGTGAACGAGGTCGAACCGCTGGAGTACCCCCATGAAGACCGTGCGCTCCCGGCCGTGGTGGACGCGGCTCCCCTGGTGCAGGGTGGTCGACGTGTCGAGGAGCAGGATCCGGCCGCGCTTGCCGGTCATGGTGACAAGATCAGCGGGGTCCACGACCCTGCGCACCTCTTCGTCGGCGTACGGCCCCGCACGCATGTACGAGCCCACGGGGCCGACGGGGCGGCCGCCCAGCTTGCGGACGGCCTCTCGGGACGCCGCGGCCGGCAGGAAGGTCAGCGGCCCGTCGCGCTCGTCCTCGACGTCCGAGAGCAGGACGAAGACCTTGATCTGACGGTCGTCTTCCCCGTCGAAGTGGAAGAGCTGGCTGCCCGCCCAGGGCTCCCCATCGGGCTGCTCCTGGCCGGGGGAGTAACCGACGGCCACACGCCTCAGCAGCGGAACACCGCCGAGGTAGTCCGAGGCGCACGCGAGGAGCTCGTCGGACACCATCGCGTCCACCAGCTCGGGGCGCTCATCGAGACCGTCGTCCCCCAGGAGGTCAAAGGCGATCCGATACCTGCCGGGGGCCTCAGCCTCGAGCCGCGGGAGGTGGGGCCGCGCTCCGTCGATGACGCCGTCGCAGGAGTGAATCAGGGCGTCCATGCCGGGGAGTTCGCCGGGCTCGATCCAGCGGTAGCCGAGCTCGGGGTCGATCTTTATGGGGCAGCCGGTGCGCTTGATGAGCGCCTTGCCCGCGAGCGACCGCTGCTTCCGCGCTCCCCAGTGCGTCAGCCTCCGGTGCCCCTTGAGCACCCGGAACCCCAGCTCACTCGCGTACATCGAGTAATGCAGGCGGGTGCGCAGGCCCACGCCGCGATCGCGGTGGGCGTCCTGGTGAACGGAGTTGGACATCGGCCGGTGCCTTAGGGTATGCCCTAAGGATAAACCCGACCTCAGGACACCTCAATGGGCGTAGGCATCTTTCGGCTGTTTCGACCCTCGCAGTTGCCACTGGATCCAGAATTGGTTCCGAGCGGACCACGGAAAGGGCAGCTCCCCCGGCCTGAGGGGTGAGAAATAGGGTTTGAAGCGCTCCGGGGCGGCAGCTTCCAGCGCGGCGAGCGACTCCCCGAAGCCCCGCACCAGCGCCTCGAACCGGTCCCTCTGGGGCCCTGGCGCCATGTCCGGGGGCGGAGTCATGGTCGATCCGTACTTGAGCCTCCCCGAGAGGGTGAAGAGCACAATGTCCGCCTCGAGGTCCGAGCGGTGCTCCAGGGCACGCCGCATGGCCTCCACCAGCCGCTCCGGATCATCCCCGGCGCGCTCGAAGAGGAAGCCCCCCACGCTCTCGACCAGGTGCCCGGGCGCCGTGGCGTTGAGGTGCGCCCGATCCGGGCGGAGGTAGGAGGCCGTGGAGGCGGCCAGGAGAGTCAGCACGACGCCGACGACCGGGTAGGAGAGCGCCGGCCGCCAGCGGGCGAGCCAGACGCCGAGGCTGATCCAGGCGACCGGGTGAAGCGGGAGCATGTAGCGATAGCCGTTGACCCCCTTCAGCGGCTGGCCGTGGAAGCTCCCGAAGACGTAGCTGAGGGTCCAGAGCACCGGGTACAGCGCGAGCGCCAGCTCCGGCCGCACCTCTCGCTCGCGGACGAGCGCCCTGAGCGAGCCCAGCGAGACCACCACCCAGGCGGACACCGCGAGGCCGAGGAGCACGAACTCGATGGCCCGGCCAGCGCCGCCCAGCTCAGGGAGGAAGATCGAGTGAGGCAGGTAGCCCGTCACCAGCTCGGCGAACGTCTCCGCCGCACCGGCGAGCGAGGTCTGGAAGTGCCCCGCCGCGGACTTGCCGTAGACGCCGAGGCCTTGCCAGTCGTGGGTCAGGTTGTAGACCCACCAGGGTCCGAGGCCCACGGCCACGCCGATGGCCCTCACCCCCATGTCCGCCCGGAACCAGGCCCGCCGATCCCGGAGCGCCTCGAGGATCAGCATCACCCCGAGCCACAGGGCCAGCCCGTAGTGGAACCACAGGGAGAGTCCCGCGAGCACGCCGACCGCGAAGGCCTCCGGGAGCCGGCGCTCCTGCCGGAATGCGTGGCGGCTCCAGAACAGGAGCAACGCCATGGCGAAGGCGTTCGCCTCCACGTGGGAGGCCCACGCCAGCGCCCCGACCATCGCGTAGCCGGGCGAGGGGACGCAGGCGAAGAGCCCGGCGATCCACGCGGCCCGTCGCGAGAAGAGCCGATCCACGAGCAGGAAGAGGCACGCGATCGTGACCCAGTCGTAGAGCAGGTTGGGGAGCCGCATGGTGAGCGGCGAACCGCCGAACACCTTGAAGCTCAACGCGTCGAGCCCGATGGTCAGGAGCGTGCCCCCCTGGAAGTGCCCCTGCTGATAGTCGAGGTACGGCACAAGCGGCCCGTCGACCCACTCCTGGGCGGCCATCCCGCGACGCCATTCCTCGGTGTCCGGGAGTCCTCCCGGGGAAATCTCCTCCGGGGGCATCGCGATCAGCGTGAGCTTGATCAGCGCCGCGAGCAGCAGGAGCAGCGCCACAGCGCGCGCCCTTCCCGGATGCACCAATCGGCCCGGGGCGCCTTCCTGGATCCTTTTCGCCATACCTTCCTGGAGTGGAACCCAGGGTGTGAGGCCGAGGATATGGGGTAGCAGAAGCAGGAATGACGCGGATTCGATAGCTTCTCTCTCCCGGCGTGGCCTCCCCCAGGCGCCCACACCGGGGATGCCTGCCCCCCCCGCAGCACGGACCATGGCTCCCCAATCTGTACTCGTCGTCGAGGACAATCCCGTCCTCGCAGAGGCGATCACCTTCGCGCTCAGCACCTTCGGCTGGAGCGTGACCGGGCCATTCGCGACCAACGAAGCGGCCCTGGCGGCCATTCAATCCGAGGTGTTCACGGCGGCGATCCTTGACCTCGATCTGGGGGCGACCCTGTCAGTCCCCACGGCCGAGCGCCTCCGCGAACGCGGCATCCCCTTCCTGTTCATGACGGGGCACGACGCCGCCGGGGTGGTCCCCGCGGAGTTCCAGAACGAGCCGTGCCTGGTGAAGCCGGTGGAGCCCGAGCAGCTCGTCCAGGCCCTCGAGGCCCTCACGAGCGGCTCCTGAACGAGCCGCGCCTGCGCCCCTGCGAGGGCGCGCCGGCTTCGCGACCTCCGGCTCAAGCGGAGACGCTCCCCGAGCCGATGGGAGACCGGTGTGCCTCCGCGAAGGGGGCGTCCCCATGGCCATGCCTCCCCGCACCACCAGCGCGACGCTCCGCGGCTTCACGATCCTCGAGCTGCTCATCATCCTCGCGCTGCTCACGATCACGGCGAGCGTCGGGATCCCCGCGTACTTCGCCCGCCCTGCGGTGACCCTCGACAGCGCCGCGCGCCTGCTCGCGGCCGACATGCGTGAGGTCCAGAACCGCGCCGCCCTCTACCGCCTCCCGTTGATGGTGGAGTTCCCCGAGGACGGCACCGGCTATCGGGGCGTCAAGGAGAACGGCGAGCCGCTCCACTCTCCCTACACCGACGGCCCCTTCGTCCGCGTCTATCCCGCGGACGCCGTCTTCGAGGGCGTCCGCGTCCTCGAGGTCCGCGCACCCCGAGGGAACAGGGTCGCCTTCAACCCCAAGGGCCTGGCGGCAGCGACGGCCTCGATCGTCCTCGGCTTCGACGGCGAGACGCGCACGATCCGCATCCGGAAGGGCTCCGGGCTCGTCGAGATCGACGGCCTGGAAGACCCCTGGTTCGACTCCGGGCTCTAGCGGCTGGCTTCCCAGGCCTCGAGCCCGCCGCGGACCGCGAAGACGTTCTCGAATCCGTGGCCCAGGAAGTAGCTGGCCACGTCGAGGCTCCGGTCGCCGTTCGCGCAGATGAACACGATCCGACGGTCCTTCGGGAGCGACATGTACTTGTCGGAGGCGTCGTAGTCGAGGGGCTCAGCGCCCTCCGCTGCCGCCTCGGTGCGCTCGTCCGGGGTCCTGACGTCCACGAAGGAGAAGTCCTCGCCCGAGGCCGTGAGCCCGCGCACCTCATCGGGGTGGATCTGGCGCTCCCTGTCCATGGTCTCGGCTCGCACGATGGTCTCGACCATGTCCTTGAGGTCGAGGATGTTGTGGTCCTTGGCCACCTGGGCGAGGGTGTCGGAGGGCTGGAATCCACAGGCCGAGCAGCCCCCGACGTGATAGCGCTGGAACAGCGCACGCTGGGCAGCGGGGGCGACGGAGAGGATCTGCTCCATCGTCATCTCGGGCGTGATCGTGAGGCTCTGGTCGGTCATCGTGTCTGGTCGGTCAGTGGAGGCGCGGGAGCATAGTCTACGCCCGCCCCGGTCCCACCCGCCGGGCCCAGCTTCGCTTCTCATCGGCCAGGATTGCCCCGTGATGAGCACATTCCAGCGGCGCGCCGCGCCGGGGGAGGGCCCGTCCAGCTAACCTCCCCCACCCGGCGAACGGGCGAGGCCCACCTGAACGGGCCGCCGCCGCCGGAGCCCCGACCAGAGAGGAGAGCCAGTGGCCCAGGCCAAGATCAAACCCCGCGCCGAAGACTACGCGCAGTGGTATCAGGACATCATCCAGCACGCCGACCTCGCGGAGCCCGCGGGCGTCGTCAAGGGCTGCATGGTCATCAAGCCCCACGGGTACGCCATCTGGGAGGCCATGCAGGCTGACCTGGACCGGCGCTTCAAGGCCACCGGGCACAAGAACGCCGCCTTCCCCCTGCTCATCCCCATGAGCTTCCTCGAGAAGGAGGCGGAGCACGTGGAGGGATTCGCACCGGAGCTCGCGGTGGTGACCCACGCGGGCGGAAAGGAGCTCGAGGAGGCGTACTGCATCCGCCCCACTTCCGAGACCATCATCGGGCACTTCTTCGCCAAGTGGATCGACTCGCACCGCGACCTCCCCCTGCTGATCAACCAGTGGGCGAACGTCATGCGCTGGGAGCTGCGCACGCGCATGTTCCTGCGCACGAGCGAGTTCTTCTGGCAGGAAGGGCACACCGCGCACGCCACCCACGACGAGGCGAAGGAGGAGGTGGCGCGCATGCTCGACGTCTACCGCGACTTCGCGCGCGAGATGATGGCCATGCCCGTGGTGCGCGGGGTCAAGAGCGCCCACGAACGCTTCGCCGGCGCGCTCGAGACCCTGACCATCGAGGCCATGATGCAGGACGGCAAGGCCCTGCAGTCGGGCACGAGCCATGACCTCGGGCAGAACTTCGGCAAGGCCTTCGACGTGACCTTCCAGAACGCCGAGGGCGAGCGCGAGTACGTCTGGCAGACCTCGTGGGGTCTGTCGACCCGCATGATCGGCGCGCTGATCATGACCCACTCCGACGACGACGGCCTCGTCCTCCCGCCGCGCCTCGCGCCGATCCACGTTGTGATCGTCCCGATCTACCGCAAGGACGAGGAGCGCGACGCCGTCCTCGAGGCCGCCGACCGGATCGCCGCTGACCTCAGCGACGACGGCCTGCGGGTCGAGGTGGACAAGCGCACCGGCATGAAGCCCGGGGCAAAGTACTACGAGTGGGAGCGCAAGGGCGTCCCCATGCGCCTCGAGATCGGCCCCCGTGACCTCGAGCAGCGCGCGGTCATGAGCAAGATGCGACTGGCCGAGCTCGACGAGCGCGGCCGGCCCGTGAAGGAGACCCTCCCCTGGGATGGACTCGGGGTCGAGATCGGCAAGCGCCTCGACCGCTTCCAGGAGGAGCTCTACGAGCGCGCCCTCAAGATGCGCGAGGAGAACACCCACCTGGTGGACACCTGGGACGACTTCGTGGCGGCCTTCGAGGGCAGCAAGAGCTCCTTCGTCTACGCCCACTGGGACGGGACGACGGAGACCGAGCTCGCCATCAAGGAGGCGACCAAGGCCACCATCCGCTGCATCCCCCTGGAGGGCGAGGGGCCGCCGGCCGAGCCCGGGAAGTGCATCAAGACCGGTGAGCCCAGCGCCCAGAGGGTGCTGTTCGCGAAGAACTACTGATTCTACCCCTACCCGCGGTGGTCAGGGAGGCCCCCCCGCGCAGACGCGGGGGGGCCTCCCTGCGGTTCGGGAACCGCGGGCGCAGCCCGCCCCCGTTCCCTGGCCCGATCCGCGGTGCTGTTCCGGCGGGCCCGCCGCCCCCCCCGGCGGCACCACCGGAGGGCAGAACCGGCGGCAGCTTGGGGGTAGAATGTTCCGCCGCTTCCCGCTCGATCGCACGCCGTGACCTTCCTCTACATCGCCGCCGCCACTCTCCTCGTCGGCTTCCTCTTTGAGGCCGTCGCGCGCCGTTGGGATCGCAAGCGCTGGCCCCGGCCCGGTCGGCAGGTCGACGTCGGAGGGCACGGCCTCCACGCCCGGGTCTTTGGCGACGGAGAGCGGGTCATCGTCTTCGAGGCGGACGAGGGCGCCTGGTCCACCCACTGGGGCCGGCTCCCCGAGGAGCTCGGGAAGATCGCCACCTCGGTGGTCTATGACCGCGCAGGCCTGGGGTGGAGCGAGGGCGGACCGCCGCCCCGAGACGTGGAGACGCTGGCGCGAGAACTGCACCACCTGCTGCAACAGCTCGCCCCCGGACGACCCGTCATTCTCGTGGGGCATGGCACCGGCGCAGGGGTGGCCCGGACCTACGCGCACCGATACCCGTTCGAGACCTCCGCGCTGGTGCTCGTCGATCCCATGCACGAGGGCTTCGGCGACCTGCTGCGCCGTGAGCAAGTCACGCCGCTCAAGCCCTCGGCGCTGGGGATGGGGCTCGCCTCGCTCCTGGGCCGCTTCGGGGTGCTGCGGCTGATGAACGCACGGCAGTCCCCCAACGAACACCTGCCGCTCCCCGCGCCCCTGCGCGCGGAACTCGACGCCCACGAGCTCGCGCCCGGGGTCCGGCGCGCCGCTGCGGCCGAGATGGAGTGCGAGGCCCAGAACGTGGAGTACCTCTCCGGCCTCCCGGCGACCCCGGAGCTCCCGATCCGCGCCCTCATCTCCACCGAGACCCTCCCGGCCTCCGAGGCGCCCGCGGACTATCCCCACGAGACCTACAACCGTCTCTGGACGGAGCAGAGCGCGGCCTTCCTCGAGCTCTCCAGGCGGGCGCAGCGCGTGATCCTGGAAGGATCCGGCCATCAGCTCCAACTCGAGCGGCCCGAGATCGTTCTTGAGGCCATCCTCGAGGCCATCGGCGAGGTCGAAGAGGTTGAGGCTCTCCGCGCGGCGGAGGAGTCCTGAGGGGCGCTGAGCTGCGCCTCGCTGGACATCGCCCGCGTCACTTTCTTCCCGATCGCCCGGCGGCCGCCCGGCGGCCGTACCATGCCCCGGCGAGAGGCACGCTGCACCGTGCCCACCCCACCAGAGCGCCCGACCCCGGGCCCTGCAGAGCCCGAGAGTTCGCGACCCGCCCGATCACCGCGGGGGCACCACGCCGCCCCCTCACCACGAACCGCCAGATGATGCGCCCCAACCCCATCGCACGATCGCTCCAGGGAGCGGCCCTGGTCGCCCTCGCCGGCCTGAGCGGCGCTGCACAGGCCCAGGAGCCCTCCGCCACCGTGGGAGACCCGCCCACGATCGCCGACACCTCCGCCATGGACCCCGGCCTCGTGCGACTCCTGGACGAGCTGCTCGCCGAGATCGCCGCCAACCCCACGAGCGCCGACGCCCGGGCGGAGCTCGGCCTCGCCTACGAGGGGAACACCATCTGGTCCCTGGCCGAGCGCTGCTACGACCAGTCGCTCCAGCTCGACGCCGAGGGCACCCAGTGGCTCTTCCGAAGGGGGATCTGCCGCTTCGCCTCCGGGGACCTCGAGCTCGCCATTGGCGACCTGCGAGCGACCGCCGAGGTCTTCAAGAACACGCCGGTGGTCCAGGCGCGACTCGGCGACGCGCTGCGCATCGCCGGCGAGCTGGAGGCCGCCGAGGCGGCGTGGCGCCGGGCCATCGCGGCCGAGGAGCGTCAGCCCCAGGTGGTGCGCTACGCGGCGAGCCGCGTGGGCCTCGCCCAGTCGCTGCTCGACCTCGAGCAGCCCGAGGAGGCCGCCGCCCTCTGCCGGGAGGCCCTCGAGCTCGCGCCCGGCTATCGCCACGCGCACTACACCCTGGGCCTCGCGCTGCTGGAGCTCGGGAAGGACGAGGCGGGTGAGGTCGAACTGATCGCCGGCGAGAACGCGTTCCCCGAGTTCCCCCCGGGCCCCCACACGGCGCGGCTGCGCGCGTACGGACGCGGCTTCGGGAGGCGGATGATGGTCATCGAGAACCTCGTCCAGGCCGGCGAGCTCGAGGAGGCCAACCGCAGGCTCGCAGAGATCATGGAGAGCCGGGGAGACGAGTACCTCGTGCTCAACCTCGCGGCGCGCGTCGCCCAGCGCAGCGGCGACGGCACCCGGGCGCGGGAGCTGCTGGCCCAGAGCCTCGAGGCCTCCCCGAACGAGCCCTCCACTCTGATCCAGTCTTGCCTGCTCGACCTGCAGGAGGCCGGACAGATCGCGGGCCAGCTCACCAACATGCAGCAGATGGCCGCCCAGGGAGCGACGCTGGATCCGGCCGTCATGACCCAGCTCCAGGATCGCGGGAAGGCCCTCTGCACCACCGCCCTCGAGAGCGCGACCGCCGCCGCCACCGCGGCCCCCACGGTGGGCTCCAACCACTACTGGGTCGGCGTCAGTCACCAGACGGCGGCCAGCTTCGCGGCCGACCAGAACGCCATGGGCCAGTCCCTCCAGACGGCGCTCGCCTCGTTCCAGATGGCCCAGCGGCTCGGCTGCACGGAACCCGGGTTCAACATGCAGCTCGCCAACCTGTACGCGCAGATGGGCCGCCCGCGGGAGATGCTGCGGTACGCCCTGCGGCACCTGGACGCCGTCCCGCGGGACACCACAGCGCTGTCCACCGTCATCCAGGCGCTGATCTCCAACCAGCGCACCGCAGAGATCAAGCCCTACATCGAGCGGCTGCGGGCGGCCGGCGCCGGGCAGCTCCCCGCCCTGCAGTTTTGCGTCCAGGCCTACCTGACGATCGCCGACTTCGACGGCGCCGAGGCGGCCCTCGCGGAGTTCGAGGCCGCTGGCCCCGGGAATCCCCAGGTGGCCCAGTTCGTCACCGCGGTCCAGGCCCACATCGCCCGCGAGCGGCCGAAGGCCCCCGCGCCCGCCGCGGGCGGCGACCGACCCTGAACCCAGCCCGCCCGCCGTCCGCCCCCCACGTCACCGCCCAGTCCTCCCACCGACGATGATCACCTCCCTCTCGCTGCTCGCCCTGATCACCCCTGCCGCCGCGCAGGACGCCACCCCGGCCCCCGTCTGGTTTCGCGAGGTCGGTGCCGCGGCTGGCGTGGACTTCGTGCACATGGCGGACCGCACCGACCGGCACCGCTTCCCCGAGATCATGGGCGGCGGCGTCGCGATGCTCGACCACGACGGCGACGGCGACCTCGACCTCTATCTGGTTCAGGGGGGGATCCTGGGCGAGGCGCCCGAGGGGGTCGAGCGCCCCGGGAACCGCCTCTTTAGGAACGACACCGAGCCGGGCGGCCCCCTGCGCTTCACGGACGTGACCGAGGAAGCGGGGGTGGGCAGCACTGCGTATGGCATGGGCGCGGCCTGCGGGGACTTCGACCGGGACGGGGACACGGACCTGTTCGTGACCAACGTCGGACCGAACGTCATGTACGTGAACAACGGGGACGGCACCTTCACCGACAAGACGGCCAAGCTCAAGGTGGGCGATCCGCGCTGGGCCACGAGCGCCGCGATGTTCGACGCCAACGGCGACGGCAAGCTCGACCTCTATGTCGTGAACAACCTCGGCTGGTCGGACTCGATCGAGATCGAGTGCTTCAACTACTACGGCGAGCCCGACTACTGCAGCCCGAACAACTACAACGCGCCCTCGGCGGACGTCTTCTACACGTTCGGACGGCTCGGCTTCACCGACGCCACCCTGCGGACCGGAATCGACGCGGCCTTCGGGAACGGCCTCGGTCTCGCGGTGGGCGACTCGGACCTCGACGGTGACCTCGACGTCTACGTGGCGAACGACGCCACCACCAACCTGCTCTGGGTCAACGACGGGCGCGCCATCTTCGAGGACCGCGGGATCCGGGCAGGCTGCGGCTTGAACGGCAACGGGACCCCCGAGGCCGGGATGGGCGTCCAGTTCGTCGACCTCGACGAGGACGGCGACCTCGACCTCTACATGACCCACCTGCGGCGCGAGACGAACACGTTCTATCGGAACCGCAACGGCAAGTTCAGCGACATGAGCAACACCACCGGGACCGCCGGGGTGAGCATCAAGTTCACGGGCTTCGGAATGGGCTTCCAGGACTTCGACCTCGACGGGACGCTCGACCTCTACGTGGCCAACGGCGCCGTCCAGGCCTGGAAGGAGAGTGAGCGCTTCGACCCCGAGGACCCCTACGCCGAACCCAACCACCTGTTCCGCGGGACCCGCAAGGGCAAGCGCGTCACGTTCAAGCTCACGCAGCCCGCCGGCGCCACCCCGGACCCGATCATCGGCGTCAGCCGCGGCGCCGCCTTCGGGGACCTCGAGGGAGACGGGGACGTGGACATCGTCGTCGTCGACCTGGACGCCCGGGTGAAGGTGCTCGAGAACATCGCCCCCCGCGAGGGCGCTGCCGCGAGCTGGGTGGGCTTCCAGGCGACCTCGGGCAAGAAGGGCGCCATCGTCCACGGCGCGACGGTCTCCATCGCGCGCGACGAGGAGGGCAAGCGCCAGTACCGCCAGGCCAACCCCGCCTACAGCTACCTCTCGAGCAACGACCCGCGGGCCCACTTCGGCCTCGGCGGCGCCGCCGTGGCCCGGGACGTCCAGGTGCGCTGGCCCGACGGCTCCGTGGAGCTGTTCGGGGACCGCCCCGCCGGCGAGTACCACGTCCTGCAGCAGGGCGCCGGCCAGAAGCAGTGAGACGCTGGGCGCCGCCTCCGGGCGGCGCCGTGATCGACATGGCCACCCCCACCCCCACCCACGTCGCCGCGGTCCTCTTCCGGGAGGCCCCTGCGCTGGAGCGACTCTTCGAGGTCTACCGCCGGCTCCCGGACACCAGCGACGTGATCCTGGAGTCGACCCACGTCCGCCTGGACACCCCTGCCGGCGTGGTCCACGCGTCCACCTTCGGTGCGCCCTGGCCCGACATGGACCCCGAATCCCTGGAGGAGCTCGGGGGCACCGGCGCGGGGATCCACCCCGGCTCCCTGCGGCGCGCCGCGGACCAGAGCGTGGTCTGGCCAGGGGGCTCCCTCGCCGCCGAGGCACACCAGGGCTTCGTTCACCTGATCATGGCCGAGGGCACCGGGACCCCGAAGGCCCAGGTGGAGGAGCTCGAGCGCCTCGCCCTGGCGATGCTCGCGGACCCTGCCAGCCTGTGCCTCTTCTTCCCCTGGGGCGAGTCCCTGCGCGATGGGCACGTGATGGGGCACATCCGCGCCGCGGCCCAGGAGCAGGGGGCCGTCCCCCTGCAGAACTGGGTCAACGGAAGGCTCGCCCAGAGCTCCGAGGGCGCCGTCATCGCGGACCTCATCGGGCTCGGGCTCGTCGGCCTTCCCGACACCGAGGCGGTCTTCCCCGAGCGCCCGGACCTGCCCCCCTACGAGGTCCTCGGCTTCCTCCTCGACATCGCCCACCACCTCGCCCTCGAGGGCGGCGCCCTCGAGGAGGGCGTTGTGTACGAGGGGCCTGGCGGGCTGCGCTGGCGCGCGGGTCTCGACGTCGACGCACAGATCGAACCCCTCCGGCGCGTGGTGCGCTGGATCCCCCTCGCCCCTGGAGAAGACGCCGGCGAGATCGCCAGCGCGGAGACGGTCGAGTGACCCCCAACAGCAAGAACATCGAGCACTTCGGTGCCACCCTCGCCGCCCTCGACGGGGAGGTGAACTGGGACCTGGTGGCCACGGTCTACTGTGACGGGGAGGCCGCGGGGTTCTTCGACGAGGAGCGCCGAGGTGCGGTCCTTGATGCGGGCCTCAAGCTCGCCTCCGACCTCGGCGAGGAGCTGGAGCCGGGCGGCCGGTCGCTCTACGTCGGCGCCGCCGTCGCCGAGCTTGCCCCCATGCTGTTCGAGGCCATCGTCCTCGGCCGCCGCGTCGTGTGGAAGGCGCTGCCATCCGTCGAGATGGAGGAGCTGACCCGCGCCCTGCGCGCGGTGTCGGTTGAGGGCCGCTCGCCCCTTCCCGTCCCCAAGACCGAGCACTGGGTCGGCCGCGAGCTCGGCCGCTGCGACCACGTCTGGATGACCAGCGTGCTCACGGACCCCGACGCCTTCCCTGCCCTCCACGACGCCCTGTACGAGCGCCAGGGTACGCCGGAGGCCGTGGGCGGAGGACACCCGAAGGAGGAGCGTCGCCGGGCCCGCGAGCTGGTCGACGAGGCGCTGATCGCCTCCGGCGAGGGCGCCGTGATCACGACCTCCGACGAGGAGCTTCAGGTCTGGGAGGCCGCGGCGGAAGAGATCGGGCTCACCCTCGAGGTCGCCCCCACCGGCCGCATGTCCGGGGTCGTGGGCGATGTCATCCGCCGGGGACGCCTGCGCCACCGGTCCTAGCGCATCAAATCGGAGCAGATGCCCCCCATTGGCTGCGCGCCGCTCCTTTGCCTCTAGCGGCCCGGGAGGCCAAGACGAGACTTAGGGATAGGCATGGTCGAAAGTAGCAGCTCGAAGGGCCCGCGCCCCGAGGACGGAGTGACGAAGGCGCCGGGGGAGGCCCCTGCAGATCACGACGGAGCGGCGCCCGAGCACTTCATCAACCGCGAGCTCAGCCTCCTCGAATTCAACCGGCGCGTCCTCGCACAGGCTCTGGACGAGTCCATCCCGCTCCTCGAGCGCCTCCGGTTCCTGACCATCTCGAGTACCAACCTCGACGAGTTCTTCGAGGTCCGCAAGGCCTCCCACCAGGAACGCCTGACGCTCCGATCCAGCAGCATCGGCTTCGACGGCCGCTCCACCCACCAGCTCCTGGGTGACATCTCCACCGAGGCCGCCGAGCTCGTGCGTGAGCAGTACGAGGTCCTCAACGACGTCCTCCTCCCGCTGCTCGCCTCCGAGGGGATCCACGTGCTCAAGCGCCAGCTGTGGAAGCCGGACCAGGCGGCGTGGATCCAGGGGTTCTTCGGCAAGGAGGTCGAGCCGATCCTGACCCCCGTCGGGCTCGACCCCTCCCACCCGTTCCCCAAGATCCTCAACAAGAGCCTCAACTTCATCGTGATCGTCGAGGGCGACGACGCCTTCGGCCGTGACACCGGGCTCGGGGTGGTCCAGGTCCCCCGCGCTCTCCCCAGGCTCATCTCCCTGCCCCCCTCCGTCCGCGGCGACGAGCTGGCCTTCGTGCTCCTGTCGTCCGTCATCCACGCCCACGTGGAGACGCTCTTCCCGGGCATGCGCGTGGTCGGCTGCCACCAGTTCCGCGTCACCCGGAACAGCGAGCTGTGGGTGGACGACGAGGAGGTCGAGAACATCCTCGAGGCCCTCGAGGGAGAGCTGCCCGAGCGCAAGTATGCCGAGGCCGTGCGCCTCGAGGTGGCCGCCGATTGCCCCGAGAAGGTGGTGCGCTTCCTGCGGCAGCGCTTCGAGCTGGAGAACGCCGACGTCTACCGCGTCCAGGGCCCCGTCAACGTGGGGCGCCTCGACGTGCTCCACGGCATGGTGGACCGCCCCGATCTCAAGTACCCGCCGCTGACCCCGCGCATCCCCCGGGCCCTGGCCCGCGCGGAGGACCCGTTCGTGGCGGTGCGAGAACGCGACATCCTCCTGCACCACCCCTACGAGTCCTTCGCTCCGGTGATCGACCTGGTGCGCCGCGCGGCCGCGGACCCGGACGTCCTCGCCATCAAGCAGACCCTGTATCGCACGGAACGGAATTCTGCCATCGTCGCCGCCCTCGTCGAGGCCGCGAAGAACGGCAAGCAGGTGGTCGCGGTCGTCGAGCTCCGCGCTCGCTTCGACGAGGCTGAGAACATCGACCTGGCGAACCAGCTCCAGGAGGTGGGCGCCCAGGTCGTGTACGGGATCGTGGGCTACAAGACCCACTCCAAGATGACGCTGATCGTCCGCCGGGAGCCGGACGGGCTCGTCCGGTACGTCCACCTCGGTACGGGCAATTACCACGCGCGGACCGCCCGGACCTACACCGACCTGGGCTTCCTGACCGCGGATCCACGGATCGCCGAGGACGTCCACCTGGTCTTCCATCGCCTCACCGGGCTGGGCGCCACACGCCCCCTCCAGCTCCTGCTCGACGCACCGTTCACCCTCCGCCAGGACATGCGCCGGCGCATCAGGAACGAGGCAGACAACGCGCGGGCGGGACGCCCCGCGCGGATCATCGCGAAGATGAACGCGCTCACGGAGGTGAACACGATCCGCGCCCTCTACGAGGCGAGCTCCGCGGGCGTCAAGATTGACCTGATCGTCCGCGGCGCCTGCTGCGCGAGGCCGGGGATTCCCGGCATCTCAGAGAACATCCGTGTCCGGTCCGTCCTCGGCCGCTTCCTCGAACACTCGCGGCTCTTCTACTTCGAGGACGGGGGCCGCGGGGCCGTCTTCGCCTCGAGCGCGGACTGGATGTCCCGCAACCTGTACCGCCGGGTGGAGACCTGCTTCCCCATCCTCGACCCCTCGCTGAAGAAGCGCGTCATTGAGGAAGACCTGCTGGTCTACCTCGGGGACGAGGTCGCTGCCTGGGAGCTCCAACCGGACGGGAGCCACCGCCGCACGGGCGGCGACCGGGATCCGCAGCAGGAGATCCTCCGGCGGATGGGCATCGGATTCGATGCCGATCGTCCCGATCCGGACCTCTCCGGCGGCGGGATTCACGGACTGCGGTCGGTCTAGCCGGCGAGGCGAGCCGCTAACATCGCGGCCGAGCGGCCCCCGCCTGGAGACCGCCCGCCGACCGCCAACGCCGCTGCCCCCACCGCCATGTCCAACGACATCCAGACGCTCGAGCTCGAGTACTCCGCAGCTGGGACCGCCTGCGAGGGCTACCTTGCGCTGCCCGCCAACACCTCCACGCCCGTCCCCGGTGTCATCGTGCTGCACGAGTGGTGGGGATGCGACGAGTACGTCCGGGCCCGCGCGGATCAACTTGCCAGCCTCGGCTACGCCGCCATCGCCGCCGACATGTACGGCGGCGGCGAGCGAGCCGACGACCCCGAGGCAGCGGGTGCGCTGATGACCGGGCTCATGGGCGACTCGGCCGCGCTCTCGGCCCGCTTCGAAGCGGCGCGAGAGGCCCTCGCCTCGCGGCCCGAGGTGGACGGCGCCCGCATCGCGGCGGCCGGCTACTGCATGGGCGGCGGCATCGCCCTCGAGATGGCGCGGGCGGGCGCCGAGCTGGCAGCCGTGGTGAGCTTCCACGGGTCGCTCGAGACCGCGAGCCCCGCCGGCCCCGGTGCCGTGCAGGCGAAGCTGCTGGTCTGCACGGGCGCCGCCGACCCCTTCGTCCCCACCGAGCACGTGGAGGGCCTCCGTTCGGAGATGGACGCCGCGGGAGCGCGGTGCGAGATCGTCGCTTACCCCGACGTCGTCCACGCGTTCACGAACCCCGGCGCCACGGCGCGGGGTGAACGCTTCGGCCTGCCCCTGCGCTACGACGAGGGCGCGGACCACGACAGCTGGGCGCGCATGGCGGCCCTGCTCGCCGAGGTCTTCTGAGCGGCGCGGGGGTCTTCTGAGCGGCGCGGGGGTCTTCTGAGCGGCGCGGGGGTTTTCTGAGCGGCGCGGGGGCCTCCGGAGCCCGGCTCCCCCGTCACGTCCGGGGCCCGGTCACTCTCCCCAGAGTTCGGCGGCCGGGTACGGCCCGCCGGCTCGCTCCCAGAAGGTGCCCGTGACGAAACGGAAGGACCGGTCGAGCGCCCCGAGGCGCGCCATCTGCCCGTCGCTCAGGGTGAGGTCCGCCGCCGCCAGGTTCTCCGCCAGCCGCCCGCGGTGGACCGACTTCGGAATCACGGAGGTGCCGCGCTGGATGGCCCAGGCGAGGAGGACCTGGGCCGCCGTGACACCCTGCTCCGCCGCGACGGCGCCGACCACCTCGTCCTGCAGCAGCAGCGGCTCGTCGTCACCCTTCATGGTCTCCGGCCGGTCCATGGAGCCCAGCGGTGAGTAGGCCGTCGGCAGGACGCCGAGGTCGTGGCTCCCGTCCACGAGAGCCTGCTGCTGGAGGTAAGGGTGGAGCTCCACCTGAATCACCTCCGGCGGGGACGCGAAGCCGGCGTGGGCCCGGAGGCGCTCGAGGTTGTAGTTGGAGACGCCGATGTGCCGCGTGAGCCCGAGCTCCAGCGCGGCGGTCATTCCCGCCCAGGTCTCCTCGAGGGGCACCTCGTCAAGGCTGAGGAAGTCCTCGGGGCCCTTCGGTCCGACCACGTCGAAGCGAACGGCCACCGGCCAGTGCACCAGGTACAGGTCCAGGTACTCGACCCCGAGCGCCTCGATCGAGGCCCTGAGCCCGACCTCGACCTCCTCCTCGCGGTGCCGATTGCACCAGAGCTTCGAGGTGATCCACAGATCGTCCCTGGAGACGAGCCCCTCGTCGAAGGCACGGCGCAGCGCCACGCCGATCTCCTCCTCGTTGCCATAGATCGCCGCGCAGTCGAGGTGTCGGTAGCCAAGTTCGAGGGCAGTGAACACCGCCTCCCCCACCTCACCGGGGGCCGCCTTCCAGGTCCCCAGCCCCAGGAGGGGCATCTGATCTCCGTTCTTGAACTCGTGGAATCTCATGGGGCCTCCGTGACCTCCAGGGCCAGGTCCAGGGATGCGAGGTGCTTCGCTTCACGCGCCAGGTCCGCCCGGGTGAGCGGATTCTCCTCCAGCCACCCCGGCGCGAACTGCAGGGTGAGGGCTCCTTTGGTGGCGGTCAGCGCCGGAGTGGGGACGGGCCGCTCGGAGCGGTCTCGACGCATTCGGAGGGCGATCCGGAGCAGCGGCAGGAGGCGCCGGACCGTCCGGGCCCGCTTCGGCGGCAGGTCCTCGAAGGAGCCGAGCCGCAGGCGCCGTCGCTGGCTGCGGATGAGCGCCGCGATCTCCTGGCGGTCCCCGTCGGAGAACCCGGCGAGGTCCGCGTGCTCCACGAGGTACGCCCCGTGACGGTGGTAGGCCGAGTGTGCGACAGCGAGGCCCACGTCGTGCAGCTGGGCCGCCCATCCCAGGAGCAGGCGGTCCTCGTCGGACAGCCCGAGGGTCTCGGCCACCTGATCGAAGAGATCCTCCGCGAGGGCTCGGCAGCGGGCGCCGTGGGACGAGTCCAGGCCGAGGCGATCCGCGAAGGCCGCGGCGCTGACCTCCCGGACGTCCTCGTGGTGGATCCTCCCCACCAGGTCGTAGAGCACGCCCTCCCGCAGGGCGCCGCCGGAGGGGCGCATGACCTCCACCGAGAAGGCCTCGAAGACCCCGGTCAGCACGGCGACGCCCCCGGCGATCACCTCGCGGCGGTCAGGGCGGAGCCCCTCGAGGTCCAGTTCCTCGGGCAGGCGGACCTCCTCCAGGTACTCCTGCAGCCGGGTGAGGCCCTCGCGGGTGACCTCCCCCTCGGTCCACCCCATTCCCTGGAGGATCGACCCCACGGCGCGGATCGTCCCGCTGGAGCCGATGGCGTGGTCCCACTTCGAGAGTCCGTATCGCCCGGCGATGGGCTCGAGTTCGACCCTCGCAGCCAGGGCGGCCCTCTGGAAGCGCCCGCGCTTCATGAGCCCGTCCCCGAAGAAGCGCTGGCTCCACGTCACGCACCCCATGGAGAGGCTGTCCTCGCGGGTGGAGACGAAGCGCGTCCCCAGGATGCACTCGGTGCTCGCACCGCCGATGTCCACCACCAGCCGCCGCCCGTCATCGTCCCCGAGGGAGTGCGCCACGCCCAGGTAGACCAGACGCGCCTCCTCCCTGCCGGAGACGATCTCGATCTCCACGCCCAGGGCCGCCGACGCCTTCCTCAGGAAGGCCCCTCGGTCCCGGAGCTTGCGGAACGTGGCGGTGCCCACGGCACGAATACGACCCTTCGGGATGCCCTTGATCCGCTCGGCCATGCGCTCCAGGGTCGCCAGCGCGCGCGCCTGGACCACGCCGTTCAGCTGCCGGTCCTTGAGGCCCTCCGCGAGGGCGACGCGCTCGCGGAGCTTGTCCACCAGGAGCGGCTGGCCGTCGACCTCCCTGGCCACCACGAGGTGGAACGAGTTGGAGCCCAGGTCCACGGCGGCGATGGCCGCGTCGTCGTGCTCGTACCCTGCCGTCACGCGATCAGAGAGCGCAGGCGCGCGACGCGCTCGAGGGCCGCGCCGGAGTCGAGGGCGCTCGTCGCTGCGTCCACGCCCTCGGCGATGGTCATGCAGCGCCCGCAGGCCTTGAGCATGAGGGCCGCGCTGAGCAGCGTCGCGTTCCGCGCGGCGCCAGGCTCACCGGCGAGCACCGCCTGCACGGTGTCCGAGGCGGACTGGCAAAGCACCGGGTTGTCCGAGGACCCCTGTCCGTCCTCGGCGGGACCGAAGAGCGGGAGCTCGGGCTCCACCGAGCCGTCGAGGCCGAAGTCGGCGGGCTCGACGGTGACCGAGACCAGGTGGTCCCCGTCCAGCTCGATCCCCCGGGTCCGCTTCGTGACGAAGGGCACCACGCTCCCCTCGGGGCCCTGCAGGGCGACCCCTCGGCGGTGTCCGAGCCCCTTGAGGACCTCGACCGCGGCTCCCAGTACGGGGCCGCGCTGGGCCCCGATGAGCATGGCCGAGCCCGGGGGGGCGATGAGCTTCTCCAGGGTAGACAGCGGTGTACGGACGATCATGTCCCCGCGAACCTTCCGGAGCGAGAGCAGCGGGGGGCAGAGGCCGGCCACCGAGACCGTGGCGAAGCCCGCCTTGGTGATCCAGTCCTCGGCCTCGGTGGAGTCCCAGGTCATGGACAACCCGAGCCCCTCAAGGACGTTGGCCGCCGTCAGCCCGCGCCGGGGCGGGACGCAGCGGTCCGAGACGATCAGCACCCGCGCGCCCGCAGCCGCGGCGACGATGCCGGCCCCCACCTCCAGGGGGGGGATGGTGTCGTGGCCGTCCTGGGGCGGGGCGACGGTCACGAGGCCGCTCATGCCCATGCACGGGATCCGGGACTGGGCGCGAGCGGACATGGCCATGCCCATCAGCTCCTCGGTCGTCACGCCCTTCCAGCGCAGCGTCACCAGGAACGAGGCCACGAGGGCGTCGCTCTCCGAGCCGTTGAGGATCGCCGTGAACGCCTGGGACGCCTCCTCGCGGGAGAGGTTGCGCGGCGACTTGGGACCGGTCCCAAAGGAACCCATGAGGCGGCGGAGGACCATGCAGGAAGTGTAACGGGTCCCCGCGCTCCTCTGCGCAGCGCCTCGGCCCTAACAGCGACGCGGCCGGCGCCCTGCCAAGAGCAGAGCGCCGGCCGCGCCGAGGTCGCCGTGCAGGATCAGTTCCCTGCGGTCGTCGCGGATTCCTCGGGGTCCTCCGACTCCTCGGGGTCCTCGCTCGGCTGCGGCTCCTCGCCGCCACCTTCCCCGGACGTCTCTCCGTCGGGAGTCTCTCCCTCCGGCGTCTCCTCCACAGGCTCCTCCTCCGGAGCATCCGCGGGGGACTCCTCACCGGCGTCCATGCGCTCGGCCGGCGCGAGGGCCGACTCAGGGCGGGGCCGGATGTGGGCGAAGAACATCTCCGCCTGTTTGTCGTAGACGATCTCCCCGTCGACGATCGCCCACTGGACGAAGGTCTGGTAGTGGAGCAGGTCGCCGTCGGTGACGATCAGGTCGGCGTCCTTGCCGACCTCGATGGATCCGATCCGGTAGTCGACGCCGAGCACCCGAGCCGCCTCGATCGTGATCGACCGCAGCCCCGCGAGCTCCGGCAGACCGCCGCGGATGGCGAAGCCAGCCTCGACCGGAAGGTGCAAGAGGTCGGTACCCACGATGCCGCCGAGCGAGATCCCGCGGGAGGCCGGGACGACCACGACGTTGACGCCGTGGCTGTAGAGGGTGGCCGCGTTCTCGATGCTCGAGCCGCCTTCGCGGAGCAGAGACTCGTCCTTCGGTCGGCGGCTCCGGGGCGTCACGATCGCGGTGGCTCCGGCCCGGCCGAGCTCATCCGCCACGGTCCAGCCCTCGCGGCAACCGTTGATGATCGGGCGGAAGCCGAAGCGCTGCGCCAGGTGCGCGATCTCCAGGAGGTCGGTGCGGCTGTCCGCGTTGAAGCACGGCCTCACCTCGCCCCGGAGGATCCTGAGCGACTTCTGGTCGACGCCCTTCTTGGACGGCTCCTTGGCCTCCTTGTTGGACTTCTTCTCATCCTCCCACGCGCGGTAGGCGCGAATGTAGTCCGCCGCACCCTTCAGGTCCTGCTCGACCTTGAGCTGCCCCTGGGGGTTCCCGTTGGAGTAGCTCAGCGACTCGAACGCGGAGGTGTTCACCACGAGCCCCTGCACGTGGCCCCGCTTCAGCTTGGCCACGGTGTTGCCGTCGACGGCGGTCGTGATCCCTGCCGACAGGGCGAGGGTCATGTTCTGGTTGTAGGGGTCGACCGAGTCGTCGAGGTTGCCGCTGCTCCCGAAGAGCCCGAAGGAACCCACGGCGATGAGGCCCGGATACACACGCATCCCGGAGACGTCCACGACCTCGGCGTCCTCAGGGACGTCCACGTCGTAGCCGAAGGCCTCGATCTTGCCCTCCCGCACGAGGATGGTGGCGTCCCGGAGGACACCGCCGAGGCCCGTGTGGATCTCGCCGCCCTTGAGGACGAGGACCTCCTCCTTGTCCTCCTCGGATTCCGCCTCCTTGGCGGGCTCGTCATCGAGGGGGGCGCTCGCCAGCGCCGCAGGTGCCAGGAACAGGGAGGCGGCCACGAGGAGCCGCATGGGCCGCGAGGCGCGGCGCTGCTGGTTGGGTCGGAGGTGCATCACTGGTCCATGTCCCCGCTGACGAACTTGCCGTCGAGCATGACGGCGTCGAGCTTGGTGTCCGGCTGGAAGGGGTCGCCGGAGAAGATGAGGAGGTTGGCGCGCTTGCCCTCGGAGAGGGTCCCGAGCCGGTCGCCCAGCCCCATGAAGGCGGCGGGGTTGTGGGTGATCGCGCGCACGGCCGCCTTGCGGTCGAGCCCGGCGCCGATCATCACGCCGACGTCCTCGAGGAAGGACTCGAAGCCCGCCTTGGAGTCGGAGCGAGGCAGCAGGACGAGCTTGGCGCCCGCCCGCTCGAACTCGGCCGGCAGGTTGCGCTGGCGGAGCGTGCCGGGCACGAGGGTGATCAGCGGCTCCATGAGCACGAAGCACCCGCGCTCACCGACCTCGTCCGCGACGTGGAAGACGTCGATGTCCCGGGTCAGGGGGATGCGGAGGTGCCACTCGAACTCCTCGTCGCCGATGGCGTCCACCAGGTGGGCGTAGCTCGCGGCGTTGCGGATGGAGACCAGCGCCCTGAGCTTGCCCTCGCGCAGGTCGAAGAAGGGCTGCACCCGGGGATCGGCCTGGGGCGGGGTGAAGGTCGCCTTGGACTTCGACGAGGACTTCTTCTTGTCGCTCTTCGCCTTGGCCTGGGCCTTGTCGAACTTCTCGCGCTCCTTCGCGACTTTCTCGAGGTGGTCGTCCGCCTTCTTGAAGCCGTCGCGCAGGTTGCGCTTCGCGCTGCTGTTGTTGCCCATGACGACCTTCAGGTAGACCCCGTCCTCGACGATCATCTCCTCCGAGGAGTCACCTCGGGGGCGGACCGCCACCGCCTGGCCGGGGATGCCCTGGCCCGCGGGGTACTGCCCCACCGTGGTGACGCCGTTCTCGAGGAACGCCTTGTAGGCAGCCGAGGGATAGAGCTCGGCCGAGGCCATGACCTGCGGGCGCGAGTCGTTATACCCACCGCCCGACATGCCGTAGCGCGAGTAGGGGTTCACGAGGCCCGGCATGACGACCTGGCCCTCGTCGAGCTCGACCACGGGGATGCCGCGCTCGATCGGGAGGTCCTGGCCCATGGTGACGATCTCGCCGTCTTCAACGAGAATCACGGCGTGCTCCATCACCTCCCCGTCGCCAAGCTCGACGCGGGGGGCCTTGATCACGAATAGATCTCCCTGGACCGGCGCAGCGGGAGCCGCTGCCATCGGGCCGAGGAGGAGGAGGGGTGAGAGGATCATGTGAGGTAGGTCCCGCGGGCCGCGCGACACTGCGCCGGCGTCCCGGGGTGTTCTGCTAGAAGAGCTGACCGTCGCGGTCGCGGTCGTACTCGAGGTCCCCGTCGATGTAGACGGAGCGCACGGAGGAGCGGGGGTCGAGCGGATCGCCGTCCCAGAGAACGACGTCCGCGTCCTTGCCGGCCTCGAGGCTTCCGACTCGGTGGGCAAGGTTGAATGAGATGGCGGGGTGGATCGTGATGGCGCGCAGCATCTGGTACGGGTCGGCGCCGTAGCGCGCGCTCATGGAGCCCTGGAGGAAGAAGAACTCCTCCGCGATCACCCCTGAATCCGTGTTGAGTGAGAACAGCGGAACGCCTGCATCAACGAACTCCGACGCCGTTCCGACGATCCGGCCCTCCCGGCTGGAGTAGTAGTCGATCGTGCGCGGGCCATGGTTGACCGGGATGTCGATGACAGCGAGCGCCGGCGCCACCTTCCAGCCGTCGAAGCTGCCGTGGGAGATCACGGCGACGGCGCCGTACTTCACCTTCCACATGCGCGCGGTGTTCACCACGCCCTCGCTGCCCGCCGTATGGATCAGCACGGGGAGGTCCCCCGAGACCACCCGCGAGAGGTTCTCGAGCGCCGGATCACGGCGCCCTTGCCTGTAGGCGCCGAGCGCGCGGTCCGCGACGTCGCGCAGGTTCCACTCCATGCCAGCGCGGGTGACCCCGACGTCTGTCGAGTTCCGCCGCTGGGGGTTCGAGTCCTGGGCGACCTTGAGCCCCCCGGGGTCACGCACGACGCTGGCCTGGAAGCCACCTGTGGAGCGCGACTTGTAGACGAGCCCGAAGCCGCCCATGTTCGAGCCGCTGCCAGGGATCCCGAAGAGCGTGGTCACGCCACCTGCGCGCCCCACCTCGATCACGCTGTTCCCCGGCCGATAGGAGGGCGCCGCCCGGAGCTCTGGATTCACGGCGTGGACGGTGTCGTTGATGTCACCGAAGCCGCCACTGTGGATGTGGGTGTGCAGGTCAACGAACCCGGGCACCGCCCAGGCGTCGAGCGCCAGGACGGGTTCAGGGGCGCCCCCGCGGGCCTCGATCGGGCCCGCGTAGGTGATCTTGCCGTCCTCGAGCACGACCATGCCGGGGGAGTGGATCTCGTCCGCGGCGTTCATGGTGAGCACCTTGCCCACGTGCAGCACGACCGTGTCGGGCACGGCGGCGCCCGCCAGCGCGGGGGCGAGCAGGGCGGCGATGGAGTGCAGCATCACCATGCCTGGCCCCCGACCTCGGCGTCGTACACCTTCTCACCGTTGACCCAGACCGCGTCGAAGTGAGTGCGCGGGTCGATCGGGTCGCCGTTGCAGACCAGGATGTCCGCATGCTTACCCGGCTCCAGGCTACCCACGCGGTCAGCGATGCCCGAGGTGCGCGCGGGGATGATGGTGACGCCGCGCAGGCCCTGGGCGCGGTCGTTGCGGAGCCCGTACCGGACACCCATGGCGGCCTGGGTGGTGAGCTCCTCCTGGGGTACAACGGGGGCGTCGGTGTTGAAGCCGATGTCCACCATGCCCTGCTCCTGGAAGCCCCACGCGGTGCCCTCGATGCGGCCGTCGGTGTCGAACCGCGGGGGGCGGGGGGCCATGATCTCGCGGGGCCCGAGGATGGCGCCGACGCCGAACTCCTTGGCCAGCGGCGTCGTGAGGTAGCTGTCGAAGGACCCGTGGTCGATGTAGGTCGGCAGGCCGAAGTCCCGCGCCAGCATCGTGATGGTCATCAGCACCAGCTGGTAGTACTGCGTGTGGGTCGAGACCTGGGTGTCCCCCGCGTACAGGAAGCGGAAGATGTCCAGCTCCAGCTCCCGCTCGGGCTTGGCCCCCTCCCCCTCCAGGTAAGCGTCCCACGCCTTGGCGTAGGCCTGGCCGCGGCGGAGCCTGAAGCGCAGCCCGTAGTTCATGAGGATGCGGCCCATGCCGTACCCCCACCGGGTCGGGTTGTCGCCCTGGGCGATCTTCAGCGAGCCCGGGTCACGCAGGAGCGCCTCCTCGTAGCCGTCGATCCCGAGCTTCATGAGGACGCCGGTGCCCCCCATGTTGGTGCCCGAGCCCGGGATGAAGAGGATCGTGGTGACCCCCGCGGCCAGGGGCTTCTCGAGGGCCGAGTTGTTGGGGATGACCGCGGGCGACACGCGCAGCTCGGAGTTGAGCTGGAACACCATGTCGTTGATGTCGCCGCGCGACCCGCCCACGTGGCTGTGCAGGTCCACGAAGCCAGGGGCCAGCCAGCGGTCGCCGTAGTCGATCACCTCTGCGCCCTCAGGGATCTCGACCGAGCCCTCGGGTCCGATGGCCTCGATCTTGCCGTCGCGCATGACGACGACCGGATCGAGGATGAAGCCCGGGCCCTCGTACTCGCAGGTCAGCGCCTTCGCCGCGCGCAGGACCACGGCCTCTCCCTGGACGGCCGAGGGGGCGGTCCAGAGCAGGGCGCAGGTGCTGGCGACGAGGCAGATCATGGGGCTTCAGGCGCGGCGCGGGGCCGCGGTCACCTCACCAGAGGCGGGGCTCCTCCTTGGTGTCGTAGACCGTCTCCCCGCTCTGCCAGACGTGCTTCACGTAGCTGCGGGGGTCGGCGGGGTCGCCGGTGATGACGATCAGGTCGGCGATCTTGCCGACCTCGATGCTGCCGATGGCGTCGCCCAGCCCGCAGGCCATGGCGGGGACGATGGTGAGCCCGCGGACGGCGTCCATGTTCTTGTTGTCGAACCCGTACCTCACGCCCATGGCCGCCTGGAGCTGGAGCTCCTCCTGGGGGATCACGGGGGAGTCCGTGTTGAAGCCGAGGCGGGTGGTGCCCATCTGCTGGTAGCCCGCCACGCAGCCCTGGATCCGCTCCGGGTTGGAGCCCGACCAGTTGATGAACCCGCGCGTCGGGACGTCGATCCCCCGGGGCCCGATGATCGCGAACATCTCGCGCTTCTCGACCTCGGCGCCAAGGCGCCAGGTATCGAAGGTGCCGTGGTCGATGAAGACCGGGATGCCGAGCTCGTCGTGCACCATGGTCAGCGTCATGAGCGCGACCTGGTAGATCTGCGTGTGGGTGGAGACCTGGCACTCGTTCTTCCGCAGGGAGCGGAAGATCTCGAACTGCGGGTTGATCGTCGGCTTGGCGCCGCCGTCCTTCTCGTAGGCCTCCCACTGCTTCGCATAGGCGATGCCGCGCTTGAAGGTGTTGCGCGTGTGCCAGTTCATGAAGGAGCGGTTCGGGCGCAGCATCCAGCGCTCCGGGTTGCCCGCCTGGGCCAGCTTCATGGAGCCGGGGTCCCGGATCATGGCGCGCTCGTACTCGTCGAAGCCGGTGCGCAGGAGCACCCCCTGGCCGCCGATGTTCGTGCCCGAACCCGGGATGTAGAGGACCGTGGTGACCCCTGCCGCCAGGCCCACCCGGAGCAGCGGGTTGCCGGCGATGACGTCGCTCGAAGCACGCACGCCGGGGTTGGTCAGGTAGACCGTGTCGTTCAGGCCGAAGGCGCCCGCCACGTGGCAGTGCATCTCAACCAGCCCGGGCATGACCCAGTCATCGCCGGCGTCGTAGACCGAGTACCCGTCGGGGATCTCCGTCTCGGCCGCCGGCCCGACGGCCTCGATGCGGCCGTCCTTCACCAGGACGATGCCGTTGTTCACCACCGAGCGACCCTGCCACTCGGCCGTCAGAATCTTCGACGACTTGATCGCGAGCCCGGGGCCACCCTCGGCGCCCGGCCTGGCGACCGCGGGCGGCGTGGCCGGCCCCGGCGCGACCCCGAGGGGATCGTTGCCGCCCGCCCAAGCGGTGGCCATGGAGAGCACGACGCAGGCGGCGCCGGCCAGGAGGGATCGCGGGTTGCTGGTTCGTTCAGACATGGTGTTCTCTCAGAAGCGCCGCTCCACCTCGGCGTCGTAGACCCGCTCACCCTCCTGGAAGGTGAGGTGGACCTGCGTCCTGGGGTCGGTGGGGTCACCGGAGGTGACGATGAAGTCCGCGTCCTTGCCGGGCTCGAGGCTCCCGAGACGCTCATGGATACCCGCCGCGAAGGCGGGGATGATGGTCAGGCCGCGGACGTGGTCGACCGCGTCGTTCTTGAAGCCGTAGCGGACCGCCATGGACGCCTGCAGCGGCAGGGCCTCCTGGCCGATCACCGGGGCGTCCGTGTTGAAGCCGATGAGGGTGCACCCGCCCTCCTGGTACTTCGCCGCCATCCCGAAGATGGCGCCGTCGTTGTCGTTGACGATGAACATCCCGGGGCGGTACTCGATGTTGATGCTCGCGCTGATCTGGCGCGGGCCGAGGATCGCGGGGACGCCCGCCTTGGCGGCGAAGGGGGCCGCGCGCCAGCCGTCGAAGGAACCGTGGTCGATGTAGACGTCGAGCCCCAGGTCCTCCTTGATCATCTGCACGGTGCGGAGGACGACCTGATAGATCTGCGTGTGGGCGGACAGCTGCGTCTGCTTGGAGTAGAGGTCACGGAAGACCTCCCACATGGGATCCACCTTCGGCCGCGGGCCGTCGCCGTTGCTGAAGGCCTCCCAGCGCTTCGCGTAGGCGATGCCCCGCTCGATCGTGTTCCGGGTGTTCCAGTTCATGAAGGAACGCCCGACCCCTGAGAGGTAGCTCTCGGGGTTGCCCGCCTGGGCCAGCTTCAGGGAGCCAGGGTTGCGGATCTCCATCCGCTCGTAGTTCTCGAAGCCCGTCTTCAGGAGGACCCCGTGCCCGCCGATGTTCGTGCCCGACCCGGGGATGTAGAGCACGCTCGTGACGCCCGCGGCCTTGCCCACCACGAAGTCCGAGTTGCCCGGCACCACCGACGTGAACGCCCGGATCCCCGGGTTGGTCAGGTAGACCATGTCGTTCAGATCGTTCGTGAAGAAGCTCCGGCCAGCGACGTGGCTGTGGAGATCGATCAGACCCGGCGCGACCCAGTCACCCGAGCGGTCCAGCACCTCATGGGTCTCCCCGAGCACCTCGAGGTCCACCTCGCTCCGCCGGGCGACGCGGACGATCTTCCCGTCCTCGACGATGATCGCTGCGTTGTCGACCACCTGCTCCCCTTCCATGGGCAGCACCAGCGCCTTGGCGCAGAGCACCACCAGCCCCCGCTCCGCGCCTGCGGACCCGCTGTCCCCCGGGTCGGCTCCGAAGGAGACCGACGCCATGGAGGCGACAGTGAGCCACGCGCAGGCGGCGGTGCGGACGAGGGAGGTGGCGCGCATGGGGATCAGCGGACCTCGGCTCCGTTGACGAAGACCCGCTCGATGGTGGAGGAGACCTCCATGGGCGACCCGTCGAGGACGATGATGTCGGCGTCCTTGCCCGGGGCGATGGTGCCCACGCGGTCCTCGATGCAGAGCATGCGCGCGGCGTCCGAGGTCAGCGCTCGGAGGGCAGCCGTGGGCGACAGCCCCATGGCCACGGCGCGGGCCGCGATGACGCCGAGCTCGGCAGCGCCCTCCTCGGCCTGGCTCATGAAGGCCACGGGGATTCCGGCCGCCGCGAGCTCGCCGAGGCGGCTCGTGGGGTTGCCGGCGCTGTCGGTCATGGACATCCGCGAGCGGGGCACGAGGACGCCGCTCACACGACCGGCGATCTTGTCGGCCACCTTGTACGCGTCGTTCGCCTCGAAGAGGATCGGCCGGAGGCCGAACGACTCGAAGGTGTCCACGCAGCTCAGGATCTGATCGTCGCGGTTGACGCGCACGATGACCGCGGCGTCTCCGGACATGGCCCGGCGAATGGGCTCCAGGTCAGGATCGACCGACGGCTCCTTGGGCATGCCCTTGGGCGTCGACGCTCGCTTGGCGTTCTCGGGGATCCGGACCGGGCGGGCGGCGACCTTGTACTCGGTGGAGACCTGCGTCAGGTCGAGGGTCTCGACCCGGTCGCCATCCCACTTGGCCTCGCCGCGAAGGAAGGTCTCGACCGGCTTCTTCGCGTCGGCCTCCTCTTCCTCCTTGGACTTCTTCTTCGCGCCCGTGGGCGGCGGATCGTTGGAGTAGACCTGCGCGAGGCTGACGTCGAGCGTGGCGTCGAGGAGGTCGACCTCGAGCGACACGTCGTAGCCGTCTCGGCTGCCGGAGACGGAGTGGAGGCCGTCGAGGTACGAGGCGCGCATGGAGCCCGTGATGGACCCATCCGCGGCCTCCAGGAGCCGCAGGCGAACCTTGGAGCCCTCGACGCTGGGAGAGGTGCCCTCGAAGACGCCCGTCACCGGCTTGGCCGGGTCGCGCTCCTTCTTCTTCTTCTTCTCGTCCTTCTTCTCTTCGCCGTCGTCGTCCTTCTCCTCGTCGTCGTCCTCCTCCTTGTCTTCGGAGGCGGGCTCGGGCGCGGGCGGCGTCCACTTGGCCATGTCGGCCTCATACTTCGCCCACTTGGCCGCGTAGTCCTTCGCCTTGTTGAGCGTCCCGCGGACGCTGGCGCCCGACTGGGTGATGATGCTCGAGTCCCACTGGAGCATGACGCTGGCGACCGGGTCGACGACGAGTCCGTCGAAGTCCGCCGCCGAAGGCTTGTAGGCGATCGACGGCGTGACGCCGCCGAGGTCCGGCGAGGTCAGGTTGACGGAGGTCACACCGCGCTTGGCGACCTCACGGTCGGTGTAGTCCCCAGGCTCCAGCATGCGCGTCAGGTCGAAGCGCGTCGAGAACGCGCGCCGCCCGCCGCCGATCCCGAGGTAGCCGTAGGCGTCGATCATGCCGGGCATAGCCGCTGCGCCGCGGACGACCCGCGCGCCGGCGGGCCGGCCCACGCGGGCGGAGACCTCGGCGATCTTGCCGTCACGAACGAGGATCTCGCCCGGGGTGTGGACGACGCCGTCCCCCACGTGGAGCTCGTCCACGCTGATCACCACGGAGGTGCTGGGCTTGGCGCCCTCGCGCTTCGAGCCAGCGAGCTCCGCCGACCAGGCCAGCTCGCCATTGACGTAGGTGGCCAGCACGCTCGAGCTGAGCGACATGGGGTCTCCGGACATCACGACCATGTCGCCGTCCTTGCCCGGAGCGAGGCTTCCCACCCGGTCGTCCACGCCCAGCACCTTCGCGGCGTTGAGCGTGATGCCCGAGAGCGCGGCGCCGCGGGGCAGGCCGCCCCTCATGGCGAGCGCGGCGCCGAAGCGCAGGTCCGGCGCACCGAGGGAGTTCGGCGCTCGGATGGCCACCTGGACGCCCTCGCCGGCGAGCCGGGAGATGGTGTCGTAGCGGGGCCAGGCCGCGGTCGCGCCCTTGCCGAAGTTGTTGCCGCCGTTGTAGTCGGGACCAGCGATCACCGGCACCCCTGCCTCTGCGAGCTCGGAGGCCATGGACGCGGAACGGCTGGCGCCGTCGATCACGAGGTTCATTCCGTGGCGCTGCTTGAGCTCGAGGAGGGCCTGCACCTCGGCGGCGGTCTCCGCCCCCATGCGCCAGGTCGCCCCGTCCTTCATGGCCGCCGCGAGCGCGGGGCCCGCCTGTGCGCCGTACTCGGCGACCAGGGCGTCATCGCCGCCGGCCAGGGCCATGAGCTCGTCCACCGCGAGGACCGCGCCCATGGTCGTGGTGGGCAGCTGAGGCCGGGGGACACCGAGACCCACGTCCACCGTGGCCGGCACGGGGGGCTCCCAGTAACCAGGAGTCCGGCGCGCCTCCGAGGAGATCGAGCCGTGGATGCCGCTGCGCTCCTTGAGGATGCGCCCGTCCGCGCTGACCGCGCTCCCGCCGCCGGTCTTCACCACGGCGCCCTGTCCTGCGATCAGGCGACCGCGGGCCGGGGGCAAGTAGACCGTGGTGATCCCGCTCCGCAGCGCGGAGACGATCGGGGTGTAGGGGTCGAACTGGTCGATCGCGAGCAGGGTCGGGTCCGCCGTCCGGGGACCCGCGGCCTGCTGCGTGTAGTTCGAGTCCACCGCCACGAGGCCAGGCACGATCACCGCGTCCGGCCCGTGGTCCACGACGGACGCGCCGCCGGGGATCTCGATGGTGTCCGCCGGTCCGATCGCGACGATCTTGCCGTCCTCGACCAGCACGGCGCCGCCGCGGATGGTCTCCCCCACCTCGACGAGGTGGATCGTGCCGGCCTTGATGACGACAGCGTCACCGAGGGGATGCGTCGCGGCAGGGCTCGCCGTGGGGGCGGCCGAGGCCGCGACGGTGAGGGCCGCGAGCGTCAGAGCAGCGGCTCGTAGTTTCGGGGTCATGTGCATGGTTTGAACCCGCAGGGATCAGCCTTTGTTCTCGGTCTCGTCGTCGTCCTCGGGCCCGTCGCCGTCACCCGGCCACTCCTCCTGGGCGGAGGTGTCAGAGGCGGTGCCCGGGGGGCGCGTGCCGTCGAAGAGTTGCTTGACGCGGACGTCCTTGCTCCGGTCGTAGACGTGAGCGCCGTCGAGGATGACGTGCTCCACGACCGACGTGATGTCGAGGGGGTCACCGCTGAAGAGCACAACGTGCCCGTCGGTGCCCTTGGCCAGCTTGCCGACCCGGTCCGTGAGACCGAGGATCTTGGCGGGCGTCGTGGTGACCGCGGCCAGCGCGTCGGCGCGCGGGATGCCGTTGGCCACGCAGCGGGCGGCCTGGTACCAGAGGGAGCGGTTGGAGTCCCCGGTGGACATCAGCGCGAAGGGGATCCCGGCGTCGTGGAACACCTTCGGCACGAAGGTCTCGACCGACTCACCGGTGATCGGGTCCACCTCGTCGTACTCGAGCCCCGCGAGGATCACGTGGCAGCCCGACTCCTTGATCTTCGGCGCCGCCTTCCAGCAGGCGGGCGCCAGGGCCAGGGTCATGGTCGCGGTGAAGCCGTTGGCCTCGGCGACCCGGAGCGCGGCGTGCACGTCCATGGGCGTCGCGCACCACATGATCACCGGGAGCCTGCCCTCGACGATTCGGAGCAGCGGCTCGCGCTTCTCGTCGACCTCGCCGCGCGGGACGCGCTCGAAGCCCTCGATGGTCCAGCCAGAGCAGGCCAGGGGCTTGCCCTTGGCGGCCTCGCCCTCGAGCTCACGGCCCTGGTACAGCGCCTCGCGGCGATCGAAGTCGTCGCCGTCCTTCTTCCGCTGCACCATCTCCTCGAGGTACATGCGCAGGTCGTCGAAGGCGCCCCGCAGCGCCTGCGCCTGGGTGGCGCGGGTCTTGCCGCCCTTGGGGGCAGCGGAGATCTTCACGCCCGACCGGGGCTTGACCATCATCTGCTCGACGGTCATCCCGAAGGGCTTCACCACCATGCCCTGCCCGGCGACCACGGTGTCATTCCCCTGCTGGACGTTGATGGTCAGGATCCCCTGACGCAGCGCCTCCTCGAAGTAGAAGTTGACCGGGTCGATGGAGTCCTTCACGTCGAGGAAGGGCGCCACGTCCAGGGTCTCGTTGGGCCGGTCGATGCCGCGGGCGGCGTGCGCCTCGACGAAGCCGGGGAAGGCGACCATCCCGGGCTGATCGATGACGGTGGCGTCCCAGGGGATCTGAACCTCACTCGCGGCGCCGACGGCCGTGACGCGGCCGCCCTCGATGACGATCACGCCGTCCGGGATGGCCTCACCGGTGAGGGTGATGACGGTCCCGGCCTTGACGGCGGTCTTGTCGACCTGGGGAGCGGCGGCGGCGGAGGACGCGAGGAGGAGCGTCGCCCCGAGCGCCAGGAGAGGTTGGGAGAGAGATGACTTCATCGTGATGAGGGGGTGGTCCGAAGGTCGGGCCGGTGGGGTCGTGTTCGGTTCGGGAGCGCTCAGCGGGGATCGAGAGCGAGGTGTCCGCCGACGAGGACGCCGACGGGCCGGGTGGTCGCCTCGAAGGGCTCACCATTCCAGAGGATGAGGTCGGCGTCCTTGCCGGCCTCCACGGAGCCCACGCGGCCGTCAACGCCGAGCAGCTGGGCGGGGGTGAGGGTCACCGCGCGGAGCGCTTGCTCCCGGGTGAGGCCGCCGCGCATGGCGAGGCCGGCCTGGATGTCAAGCCGCGACCCACCGTGCCCGGAGAGCGCGAAGGAGATCCCGTTGTCGCGGAGCACGCGGGCGCACTCCACGGACATGAGCGCGCCGTCGGTGGTGCGCCCCTGCGCGGGGACCGGGGGCAGGATGACCGCGGTGTTGGTCCGGACGAGCATGGCCGGCTCACGCCAGGCCTCGGCGCCCGCGTCGATGACGAGGCGCATCTCGCCGAAGCCCTCGCGGGCCATCTCCTCCTTGAGGAAGACCGCGGTCCGGATGTCCTGGGTCGCCCAGGCCTGGACGAAGACGCCGACCTTCCCGGCGAGCGCGTCGAGGAGCACCTTCTGGGCGTCGTCGGGCGCCTTGGATTGGGCAGCCTCGAAGAAAGACTTTCTCCACTCCCACTCCACACCCATGCGGGTCGTGGGGCGACGGTTGAAGAACGACGTCGGGCGGCCGAAGGCGGAGCTGTTGCGCTGGCTCGGCTGGGAGCCGATGGCACCGCAGAGCATGGGCGCCCCCTCGACGGTGCGGGCCTTGAGGGTCCGGTCCCCGGCGGTCTTCACCACCGTGCCCATCCCGCCGATGCAGTTCTGGTTGAGCGGGGTGATGAACGCGCTGGTCACGCCCGTGCGAGCGAGGCGGCCCCAGCCCGGCGAGTACAGGTCGAGGCCGTACTCGGCGCTGACCAGGGGCGTCACCTCGCTGGACTGCTCGACCGAGGAGGTGCCGGAGTTCAGGCGGGCGCTGGCGTCCACCATCCCGGCCGTGACCACCGCCGCGTGGAGGGCGTCACGGGTCGCTTCGACGCCGGGGGTGATCGCGCGGATCTTGCCGCCCTCGACCACGATCAGGGCGCTCTCGTGGACCTTGCCGGTGGAGGTGTAGACCTTGTCGGCGTGGATCGTCCAGCTCGTGCCGTCGGCCGGCACGCTGGAACCCGAGGCCGCGGCAGCGGCGGAGAGGATCAGGGTGGTGAGCATCACTGGTGGGCTCCGTGGGCGTGGGCTGAGTGAACGAGGTTGCCGCCCGCGTAGACGGAGTGGACTCGGCTGGTGAGGTCGGTGGGCGGGCCGCTCCAGACGACGAGGTCAGCGGCCCGGCCGGGGGCGATGGTGCCGTGGGTCTCCCCCACTCCGGCGATGCGGGCCGCGTCGCCGGTCATTGCCCGCAGCGCGGCACCCGCGTCCAGACCGGCGCGCATGCAGGCGGCAGCCTGCATCCGCATCCCCAGGGGCCCCTGGCTCGCGGCGTCGGAGGTGAAGGCGAAGGGCACGCCGGCTTTGGCCAGCGCGAGCGCGCTCTTGACCACGTCCTTGTCGCTGGCCGGCGCGGCCTTGCTCTCGAAGACCACGCCGAGGCCCGAGGCCTTGATCTCTTCCACGAGATCGTCCGCCTCGGAGGCGCCGAGCAGGGCGCCCTTCAGGCCGTGCGCCACGGCGAAGTCCAGGGCCCGGGCGACCTCGGTGCGGGTCACCGCGCGCATCATCACGGGCACCTCGCCGGCCTTGGCGGCCGCCAGCGGGCTCCCCGGCTTGGCGGTGGCGAACTGCTCGGCGAGGTGGGCGTAGAGGCCCGCGTAGCTGGTGGGCGCCGTGGAGCTGCCGAGGGACGAGCGGGAGAGGCCGAGGGTGACCACCGCGTTGCGCTTCAGCACCTTGCCCGCGGCGGGCGAGACGATGGCCGCCTGGCCGCCGGCGATCTGCGAGGTCCCGGCCGGCATGAGGACCGTGGTGACCCCCTCGGCGACGAGGCCGTGCCAGTAGGGGCTGGTGGGGTCGAAGGCGAAGGAGAGGTCGGCGTTCGGCGTCGACTTCCGGGTCCGCTCCTCGTTCTCTCCACCTGCGCCGATGGTCTCACGCAGGCCGATGAACCCGGGCGCGATGTGACCGTCGACCTCGACCACGCGGACGCCGCTCGGTGCGCTGTTGGAGACGCTCTTCACGGCGCCGTCCTCGATGACGACGAAGGCGTCCAGGACGACCTGCCCGTCACCGACGTGAACGTGGCTCGCCCGCAGGGCGTAGGCGTCTTCCGCGGCCGTGGCGCCCAGGAGCGGCGCGGCGGCGATGAGGCATGAAATCAGCATGTTGATGGCTCCGGCTGCGGCAATCAGTTGCCGGCCTGATGGACGACCTTTCCGCCCGAGATGGATGCGAGGACGCGGGTTGAACTGGACAGCGGGTCGCCGCTGAGGACGAGCAGGTCAGCGTGCAGGCCACGCCGGACGGTGCCGACCTTCGACTGGAGGTCGAAGACACGGGCGGGGCCGGCGGTGATGGCATGCAGCGCGGCTTCCTGGTCGAGGCCGTGCCCGACCGCCGCGGCGGCCAGCAGGGGGAGGTCACGGGAGGCAACGGGCGACGTGGCACCCGATCCGATGAGGACCTCCACGCCGCGCGAGGCGAGCTCGCCCGCGAGCGCAAAGCCCGGGTCCATCTCCCCGACCGCGCCGCCGGGTGAGCTGGGGGCCGGCGTCACGATGACGGGGATCCCCCGCTCGGCGAGCTCGTCGGCGAAGAGCAGCGACGAGCGGCCGCCGGCGATGACCATCCGCATCCGCGTGAAGGGGCGGGTCACCCGGAGCAGCTCGCGGAGCTCGAGGGCCTCCTCCACGTGGATGACCATGGGCACCTCTCCCCCCACCGCGCGGGCGAGGGAGGCCTTCTCGGCGTCGTACTTCGGAGCCTTGGGGCGCTTGTCCTCCTCGTACTTCTTCTCCTTGAACTCCTCGCCGTCCTCCTCGGCCTCCTTGACCTTCTTGTCGCGGGCCTTCTTGGCATTCTTGAAGTCCTCGGTGAGCTCCTCCTCCTTCTTCGCGATCTCCTCTTCCCAGGCCTTGAGATCGCGCTCGTAGGCCGCGACGTCGTCGGCGTACTTCTTGGCACCGCCGAGCGTGCTGGCGAGTCGGTCCACCTCACCCACGCGTGAGACGGGGTCGAGACCAGGGGCATTCAGCCTCGCGGAGATGGCGGCATCCGTGAGGACCGGCTCCGCGCCGTCGGCGCGGATCACCGCACCGACACCGGAGAGCGACGCGGCGCGGCCGATCTCGACACGCATCATCAGGACACCTGACTCGAGGAGGTCCTCGAGCACCTCGTCCTGGCCATAGGGGTCGAGGGCGTCCGTGGCGCGCGTCGACGTGTCCACCCGGTCAGAGCGCGCGGAGGAGGGGTCCACGCCAGCCACCGACCAGGGGTCGATGAACGCCGCGCAGATGACCTCGCCTTCGATGGTCTGCGCACCCTCCGGCGCGGTGAGCTCGCTGCCCATGGCGACGATCCGACCGTCTCGCACCAGGAGGCCCATGTTGTCCACGGTCTTGCCTGGACTCACGATGACCTTGTTGGCGCGGAGGAAGAGGTCCGACGTCGCCGCGGTCTCGGCTTCGTCCTGAGCGGCCTGGGAGGCCGCCGCCAGTCCGGCCCCGACGGTGAGCGCGATGCCGAGGTGGCGAAGCCTTCGCAGCGCGGGGCGGCGATTGGAGCGCGAGGAGTAGGAACGCATGTTCTGGATGTGCGAGGGTCCGTGAGGACGTCGGGGGGAGAGGGGACCCCGACGACGTGGACGAACGACGCAGGGGGACCTGCATGATCCCCCGGCGATCGCGCGCCGCTCTCATTCGATCGAGACGCACGGATCGTATGCAGACCGAGCACCCCAGACCAGAAGTGCCGGAGCCGCTTAGTCGAGGGTCAGGAAAGACTTACGGGCCGGAGACTCCGCACCGGTTTCGTCTCGAATCGAGGCGGTCGGGTCCCCCTCCCGTGGCGCAGAGGGGAGGCCATGGCCGGTGGCCACGATCCCGCCTCGAAAGTTGCTCGATTCCCCGTTCGTGTCCCCGGCGAACTGCGCTTCGCCCGCGCGATGAGCCCGGCGAGATCCCTTCACCCCCTGCTCCTGGAGCCCTCCTACTGGCGCAGCCGAGCGCAGGCGCTGGAGGCCCACCAGGGGGGCGTCATCTGGACTCCCCGGCCCGACCTCGAGGCCCCCGGAGTCCGGGTCCTGGAGTTCCGGCTGCGCAACCTGGACGGGGGTCACCTGAGGGGCCTCTTCGCCCGATCCACATGGCGCACCGGGCCCACAGGGGCGGTCCTACGCACCGTGAGGCCCGCTTCGAGGCTCGAAGTCCGCAAGGACGAGGTGCGTGACGGCGTGGCCGAGTTCGTCCTGCAGGAGTCCGCCGGCCGCCCCCTCGCCGATCGGGTCCTGGACGTCGTACTGCTGAGCCAGGTCGCCATGGAGACGGACGGCATCACGGACGTGGAGGTCGACCACGGATCCAATCGCGGGGACTCGGACGCCGCCGCCATCGCCCAGCAGCTCCTCATTCATCGGATCGTCTCGCCCTCGGCGGACGATCCGAAACTCTAGGTAGGGGGAGCGTTCAGTAGCCCGAGCCGGCCGCGGCGGGGGCGCCCTGGGCGATCGCAACGGACGCAGAGGCGCCGATCCGCGTGGCCCCGGCCTCCAGCATGGCCCGTGCGGCGGCGGCATCCCGGACCCCGCCAGAGGCCTTCACCCCGACCACCGGCCCCACGGCCCGCCGCATGAGCGAGACGTCCTCCACGGTCGCGCCGCCGCTGCTGAAGCCCGTGGAGGTCTTCACGAAGTCGGCCCCTGCCGCCTTGCACAGCTCGCTCGCCCGGACGATCTCGTCCTTCGTGAGCAGGCACGTCTCGAGGATCACCTTCAGGCGCGCCCCGAGCCCGTGGCACGTCGCCGCCACCGCCGCCACGTCCGCCCGGACCGCTTCCAGCAGCCCCGACTTCATGGCGCCGACGTTGAGGACCATGTCCACCTCGCAGGCGCCGTCCTCGATGGCGCGGCGCGCCTCGTAGCTCTTGACCTCGGTGAGCGCCGCGCCTAAGGGGAAGCCGACCACGGTGCAGACCAGCACCCCCGAGCCCTCGAGGATCTCCGCGCAACGCCGGACCCAGGTGGAGTTCACGCAGACCGAGGCGAAGCGGTTCTCGATGGCCTCGGCGCAGAGCTGGTCGATCTCTGCCTGGGTGGCGTCCGGCTTGAGCAGCGTGTGATCGATGGAGCTCGCGATGTCGCCCAGGCGCGAGGGATCCGGGCACCGGGCGCTCCCGTCGCCGGGGGCCACGGAGGAGCAGACACCGAGCCTGCAGGCGCCAGCGGCCACCAGCGGGCGCGCCGCCGCGGCCAGGTCAACCTGGAGGGAGAAGGAGGAGCCGGCGCCGTGGAGGCGCTCCCCGGCGAGCAGCCGCCCGCCGATCTCCGCGAGGAGGTCCTCCAGCGCGGTGGGATCCAGGGCGTTCTGAGTGGGTTCAATCATCGAATCGCGGGCTCATCCCCGTTCCTCATCGAAGGCTCTCGCCAGCTGACGAGCCCGCAGGTGCGCAGCCTCCACATCCAGCGTCTTTCGGTTCCGGCGGGCGTGGCGGCCCTCTCCGACCGGGGTGGAGAGGAACGCGGCGAGCACCTCCCGCGCCCCCGCGAGGTCGAGGTGCCCCGACCCGAGGGTGAGCACGTTGGCGTGGTTGTGCTCCCTCGCGTTGCGCGCGGCCGCGGCGTTCCAGCAGTTGGCGGCGAGCACGCCGGGGACCTTGTTCGCCACCATCGCCGAGCCGATCCCTGCACCGTCGACGATGATCCCAAGGTGGACCCGTCCCTCCGAGACCTCGCGCGCCACGAGGCTCGCGTAGTCGGGGTAGTCCACCGAGACCTTCGCCGAGTCCGGGCCGAGGTCCACGGGGCGCTCTCCCATCTCCTTCAGGAGCGGGATGAGCTGCGCCTTGAGCTCGTAGCCGCCGTGGTCGCTCGCCACCGCAACCCGCACGGGCTGACGGGCAGCGCTGGCCACGGGCGCGAGCGGCTCCGCCGAGCGGCCGGTGACGAACGTCACGCCCTTCTGAAAAGCAAGGTCCCTCGCCATGGGCGTGATGCGGGCGCGGGGCGGGATCACGAGCTCCGAGCCCTCCGGAGCGGCTCGCACCAGCCCCTCACCCACGAGCTCGCGCTCCTCGTCCTCGGCGGGCGCCGTGTCCCGGAGGCCCATGGACTCCAGCGCGACCGCGCCCGTGGAGACAGCGGGGCCGGACGCCCCGGACATCGCGCGGCGCGCGGCGCGTCGGGCGATCGCCCGCACCGACTGGCGCGGGTCGTTTCCGGCGGATCCCTCGGGGCTCGGCATGGCGCCAAGTGTAGTGCGCTGGCGCGGGGAGGGGCGGACCGTCCCGTTAGCCTTTGGATTCCCCTTTCGCCTGCCTATAGTGGGGCCGGAGGGGCACGCACGCCTCTCCATCACCGCACCCCAACAGGACGCCGCCATGCGCACACTGCTCAGCCAGTTCTGCGAGGCCTTCGACACCACGGTCCGACCGCTTCTGACGCCCATCAGCGAGGCCAACGCCGCGCTGACGGAGGCGAAGGAAGACCTCGGGATCCCCGAGGTTCGGGCCGAACTCCTCGACCTCCAACATCGCATCCAGGGCCTTGTCGACAAGGTCGCAGAGCAGCAGGCGTACGTCCTGCTGTTCGGGCCGCTGAAGAGCGGCAAGTCGACGCTCATGAATGCCCTGGCGGGCACCTACGTCAGCGAGGTCTCGAGCCTCCCGGCCTATCCCTGCATGGTGTATCTCTCCCACGCGGAGGAGCGGGTCTTCTACGTCTCGCGATACAGCGGCGAGATGGAGCGGTTCACGGACCCGTCGGCGCTCTACGGGCACGTGAACGGCGCCCACGAGGAGCTCGCGGCCAAGCTCCGTGAGTCCGAGGCGGCGGAGATCGAGTTCGACCCGTCGCGCCACTATCAGGACGCGATCCGGAAGGTGGACGTGCGGCTCCCCGCAGGCGACCTCGCCCAGTCGGGCGCGGTGCTCGTGGACACCCCCGGCCTCTACAGCCGGATGAAGTTCGGCTACGACCGCATGACCAAGGAGTTCCGCGACTCCGCGTCCTGCGCGATCTTCGTGGTGAAGTCCGACAACCTCTTCCTCGAGCAGGTGTTCGAGGAGTTCGAGGACCTGCTGGAGCTGTTCAGCAGGATCTTCCTGGTCGTCAACCTCGACACCACCAAGAGCGACCTCTCCCCTGACGGGACCCTGGTGCCGAGCCTCGAGCAAGAGGACCCCCTCCGCATCATCGACGCCTTCGAGAACCTCGCCATGAGCGCGCCTCTCAAGCGCGCCGCCGACGACGGGAGGCTGAAGATCTACCCGGTGGACCTGCTCCGCGCCGCCAGCCACCGCCTGAGCGAGTCCTCGGACGAGTCGCCCGCGGTCCCCGTGCGAGGTCAGGCCAACTTCGACGCCTTCCTCGAGGACCTGACCGAGTACCTCAACAGCACCGACTACCTCGTGGCGTTCCTCGGGGACAGCCTCCGGCGCGCCTCGGGTCTGCTCGAGGACCTCGAAGAGGCCTGCGAGGACCCCTCCATCGCCGCCCTCCGGGACCACGCCGACGCCCTCGACGCCCAGCGCCAGGAGCAGCAGCGCCGGCGCCACGCCATTCACCGGCTGGGCGCCTTCGACTGGCGCAGCGCCTTCCGGGAGCTCGACGAGAAGCTCGCGCCCTCCATCCGCGAGCGCGCGCAGATCTCAAGCCAGGCGACGGAGAAGGAACTCGACCGGCTCGTCGACCAGTGGTTCCTCTCCGATGCCAGCTTCGAGTCGCTGATCAACGACGACCTCGTCCCCCGCCTCACTCGCTTCGAGACCGAGCTCACCGGCTTCGTGGCGGAGACGCTCGAGGACGAGGTGCTGCCCGGGACGGCGGGGCTCCTCCTGCCGAGCAACATCGGCGCGGACCTGCACTCCGCGGAGATCGACCTCGGAGAGCTCGGGCTCGAGTCCCTCGGCGCCATGAGCAAGGACGCGGCCCTGGGGCACGTCACGGCTCCCGTGGCCGTGGAGCGGGTGCCGGTCAAGCGCAGCGTCATCGACTGGCTGCTGTTCCGCTCCCAGGCCAAGTGCCGGGAGCGCCTGTTCGGGGACGCGGCCAACCCCGCCGCGAGGATCCCCGTGGATCGCAAGACCCGGCGGCTCGGGGAGGACGCCCGGCGCGCCATTCGCCGGGAGCTCGACCTGTTCAAGAGTCGGTTCTTCATGGAGACCATCCAGCGGGCCCACCGCCACCTGGTCTCGCGCTACGCCGACTCCGCCGTGGACGCCATGACCGAGCGCCTGGAGGCCCGCGAGGAGTCCATCGGGCTGCGCCTCCAGGAGCTCGTCGACGCCCTCATGGAGCGCCGCAAGGTGCTCAGCCACATCGCCACGCTCCAGGCCCGCGCGGGAGAGGTCCGCGGCGGCGTCGATGAACTCACCGCCGCCTACGGCCAGACCGAGCCCGACAAGCTCATCCAGCCGGCGCCCTCGGGCGGCCTCCCGGCGCCTCCCCAGATCGAGGAGGGCCTGACCCCCCTGCCGGCGATCTCCCTCGCGCCGCCGCCGGGCAGCCCCGAGGACGCCCCCGAGGACCTCGACCATCTCGAGAGCACCGCCGCGAAGCTGATCCAGATCGCGCCCGCGCCGGTCTCGGAGGAGGCCCGTGCGGACCAAGAGGAGCCCTTCGCAGGGTGAGGCGAACCGGCTGATCGGAGCCGAAGCACAGCGCACCGTACGGACGGCGCAGCGTGCGACGAGGATGGCGGCTGCCCCACGGGGTGGTCGCCATTCTCTCGTTCACCCCGCCCAGGCGGCGGGGGCGCCCTACGGGCCTCCCCTACTGGGAAGGGGTGCCGCCGGTGACGAAGACCGGCGGGCCGGTGGGCACGGGCTCCGCCGGCTCCTCCGCCTCACCGCGCTGCACCGTGACCGCGTACACCGTGATGGCGGAGACCGCCAACGCCCCGAGGAGGACGAGCAGCAGGGTGCGGTGCTGGAAGGCGGGGAAGACAGAGCGCATGGGAGGGCGTGGTCCGGGCATTTTCCTCGCCCCGCTGGAAGTTGGGTCCAAAAAGCGCCCGGAACTGCGGCGCCCACCGCGGGGACATCACCTCAGTTGAGCGCGCGACGGAGGCCCCTCGCGCGGTCCTGCCAGCTCGCCCGCAGGAGGTCGAACCGGCGCCGCGGCACCCTCCACTCCGGGCTGTCGCCCTCCAACTCATCGGCCAGGTCGCGGGCGTGCTCCGCGAGCACGGCGCCGAGGAACCCGAAGGCGAGCCTGGGCGTCCCCAGCTCGGCCAGGGTGCTGCGCATCTCCTCGGCGGAGATGTCGTCCTCGAAGTAGTCCTGCAGCCGCGCCCCCGGCTGATCGTCGGTGGCGTCGGCGGAGCGGACCGCCATGAGTCGCTGGGAGGCCACCTGCGCGAGCTCCTGCCCCGTCCAGCGCAGCTCGGGGATCGTGTTGGCCTTGTCCAGCCGCATGCTCTTTAGCTCCTCCGGCGAGGCGCCCAGGTACAGCCGCGACAGCTCGATCGGGAGGAACAGCTTCAGGGCGAGCCCCTCGAACTGAAGCAGGCGATGCTCCAGCAGGGGTTCGACGAAGGGCCGCATGAGCTCCGCGCGACCCGAGAGCATGGTCGCCTCGTCCACGCGGTCCATGAGCACGTAGAAGCTGTCCTTGCCGAGCTCCCGCAGGATCGACACGAAGCGCTGGAGGAGGACGAGTCGCGATCCCACCGAGCTCCCGTCCGGCAGCGCGAGGTCCCTCCGGATGCTGGCGGGGACGATCTGGAGCAGGCGCGCCAGGGGCTCGGGGTCGCGGGGGACGACCCGGATCGCGCGGATCGCGACGCTGGCGCGTCCGCGCAGCCACAGGCGACGCACGGCCATCCACAGACCCGCCGCGCCGACCAGCCCGAGCCCGAGCACCGTCTGGGTCTGCGCCGCGGCCCGCGGGATGGCGCCGAGGTCGACGGGCAGGTCGAAGTGGGCATCGACCAGGAGCAACGCGCCGAGGAGGACCATGACCAGCTGCGCCGCGCGGCGGGCGAAGGCCAGGGGCCGGCGGGCCCTGATGGCGCGCCGCAGGGCGCCGTGGAGCTCCACGCCCGACAGCTCGTCGCTCCTGGAGAAGAGCGCGGCCAGGGTCAGCAGGGTCGCCTTCTGCTTGGGCACCAGGCCCCGCGCACGGGGGTGGGCGCCGGCGGCGATCTCGTGACAGAGCCGCGAGACGCCGAGGCTCAGGATGGCGTCGAGGTGGTCCGCGAGGCCGAAGCGCTCCACCACGCGGCGGGGCGTCTTGGCCCCGTGGGGCGGGAGCCGGTCGGCCTTGCGCGCCTCGTTGAGGAACGCATCGAACTCCGTGTACTCGACCAGGAAGGCCGCCGAGTCCTCGCCCTCGAGGCGACGACGCATGGCCAGCCGGAGGCCGCTCTTTCCGCTCCCCTTCTCGCCGAAGACCACGCCCGGGCCGGGCATCCGAGGGTCGCCGAAGAGCCGGTCGAAGGAGGAGTGGACGACCTCGGCCGGGACCCTGGGGAGCACGGGGTCCTTGTCAGCGTCCTGCTGGACGAACGGGTCCTCTTCGAGGCCCCAGTGACGGCGCCAGGTCTGGGTGAACATGAGCGGAGCGGTGGTCCGGAGTTGGAAGCGAGGCGGAGCCGGACCCCGGGATCATAGGACCGGCCGCGACCGGGCTCCCGGGGGCGCCCCGCGGAATCCGCTGGCGCAGGCCCGGTGCTCCGCTCAGAGGGCGCCGATGGCGGGGATCGCCGCCCCCAGGAGTTGCGCGAAGTTCCCCGCGAGCCGCTGGCCCGCCTCGACCACCTCCCCATGGTGCAGGGGCTCGACGGCGATGCCGGCGGCGGGGTTCGTGATGCACGAGACGGCGCCGACCATGAGCCCGGCCCCTGCCGCGGCCTTGGCCTCGAGCACGGTGCTCATGCCCACCGCCTGGGCGCCCGCGCGGTCGAGCATCCGGATCTCTGCGGCGGTCTCGTAGGTCGGCCCCGGGAGCCCCGCGTAGACGCCCTCCTTGAGGTCGATGCCCTGGCTCTGTCCCGCCGCCATCAGCGCCTCCCCGATCGCCTCGTCGTAGACGCGGGCCTGGCGCCCACGACCGTCGATCGGCGGCACGACCCCCTGCATGTTGAGGTGGTCATGGATACGCATCAGGCACGGCACCGGCCAGCCTGGCGCCAGGCCGCCCGCGGCGTTGGTGAGCAGGACCGACCGGACCCCGAGGGCGGGGAGCGCGCGTACCGCCCGCGTCACCACCTCGGCGCTGTGCCCCTCGTAGAGGTGCACCCGGCCCTGCTGGCAGAGCACGGGCACCCCACCGACCTCGCCGGCGACGAAGCGTCCGGCGTGCCCGGGCACCGTGCTGGACGGCATGGAGGGGAGCTCCTCGAAGGGCACCGCCGTGCCGTTCTCCAGCCCGTCGGCGAACGCTCCCAGGCCCGAACCCAGGACGAGCGCCACGCGGGGCCGGGCAGCGCTCCGGGCCTCGAGGGCACGCCCGAGCTCCCTCGCCAGGCCCTCCGCGAGGACGGCGGGGCTGCCCGGGTCGTCGCCTGCGCCCTGGGTCAAAGGAACATCCCCGCGATGGTCGCGGTCATCCACGAGGCCATCGCGCCGCCGAGCATGGCGCGCAGCGCGAGCTGACTGAGGTCCTTGCGGCGGCCCTCCGCCAGGGAGCCGATGCCTCCGATCTGGATCCCCACCGACGCGAAGTTGGCGAACCCGCACAGGGCGTAGGCGGCCATGGTGTAGCTGCGGGTGGAGATCTCACCCTGCAGGGCCTGCATGTCGCTGAAGGCGATGAACTCGTTGACGGCCACCTTCGTGCCCAGGAGGCTGCCGAAGGCGACGCAGTCGCCCCACTCGATCCCCATCATCCACGCCACCGGCGCGAAGATGTAGCCGAAGATCCGCTGGAGGGTCATGGGCTCCTCGAGGCCGAGGGGGAGCAGCCCGAGGCCGGCGTTGATGAGCCCGACGATCGCCACGAAGGCCACCAGCATCGCCACCACGTTGAGGTAGAGCTTCAGCCCGTCGCTCGTCCCGGTCGCCGCCGCGTCGAGCACGTTGGCGGGCTGGTCCTCGGCCTCCTCGATCTGGTCGGCGCCACCCGCGGTGAGCGGCGTCTCCGTCTCGGGGACCATGATCTTCGCGAGCACGAACGCGGCGGGCGCGGACATGAAGCTGGCCGCCAGGAGGTGCCCCGCGAACTCCTCGCCGAGCAGGCCGATGTAGACCGCGAGCACCGAGCCCGCGATGGTCGCGAAGCCGCCCGTCATGAGCGCCATCAGCTCGGAGCGGGTCATCTTCGCAATGTACGGCCGGACCACGAGGGGCGCCTCGGTCTGGCCGACGAACACGTTGGCGGCCATGGCGAGTGACTCCGCGCCGGAGACGCGGAGGGTGTAGCGCATCAGGTTCGCGAGCATCCTCACGAAGAACTGGACCACCCCGAGGTGGTAGAGGATCGCCATCAGCGCCGAGAAGTAGATGATCGTCGTCAGCGCGCCGAAGGCGAACGACACCGGCGCGGCGTAGGCGACCGACTCGGTGGGCAGGTGCCCGGGGAAGTCCGCGAAGACCTGGATCGAGCTGGGTCCCTCGGCGGCGGAGAGGTCGACGCCGAAGCCCGTCAGGATCGGCCCGAACACCATCCGGGCGCCCTCCTGCCCGAAGCTGAGGACCGACGTCGCGAAGACCGACAGCTTGTCCAGCGCCGCGCGGCCCGGCCCGGTCTTCAGGATCAGCAGCGCGAGGCCGATCTGGAGGCCGATCCCCCCCAGCACGACCCGCACGTTGACCCTCTTCCGGTCCGAGGAGAGCACCCAGGCCAGGGCGCAGAAGAAGGCGAGACCGAGCAGAGCGCGGAGGATGGTCATGGGCTGGTCGTGGGCCGGGGGAGCACGCGCTCCAGAACGAGCGGCTGTGGGGAAGGGACATCGGGCTCGAGGGTGACCCCCCGGCCGAGCAGTCGCAGGCATTCCTCGAGCCCCGCGCCGGCGCGGTGGTGGATCGTTGCGATCGCCTCACCCGCGCGGACGCGTTCGCCGCGGAACTTGTGAGAGACGATACCGACCGCGTGGTCGATCCGATCCCCCGCGTTCGTCCGCCCCCCTCCCAGGGCCGCCACGGCGAGCCCCACGTCCCGGAGGTCCGCGAAGGTCAGGAACCCGTCCCGGGGGGCGATCCAGTCGGCGAGGTCGGGGGCCTGCTCCAGGGGCGCGAGCGCGTCCGCGGCCCCCTGGGCGGTGAGCATGCGCTCGAAGCGGTCCAGGGCGGAGCCGTCCTGGAGCACCCCGGAGATCCGGTCGCGGCCCGCCTCCTCATCCGCGGTGACGCCCGCCGCCGCCAGGAGATCACCCCCGAAGAGGGTGACCAGGTCCACCAGATCAGCGGGACCTCCGCCCTTGAGGACCGCGATCGACTCCTCGATCTCGAGGGTGTGCCCAATGCTCAGGCCCAGGGGCTGCCCCATGCGCGTGAGCCGCGCCGAGGTGTGGACCCCCGCCGCCGTGGCGAGGTTGACCATCGTCTGCGCGACGGCGCGCGCCTCCTCCTCCTCGACGAGGAAGGAGCCGGTGCCGACCTTGACGTCGAGCACCAGCGCGTCGATGTCCTCGGCCACCTTCTTCGAGATGATCGAGCTGGAGATGAGCGGCAGCGACTCCACGAGCTCGACCCGATCGCGGAGGGCATAGAGCGCGCGGTCCGCCGGCGCGATGGCCTCGGTCTGGGCGCAGATCACGCAGCCCGCGGCCTCGAGCACGCCGCGGATCTCGGACTCGTCGAGGTCGGTGCGGACCCCCGGGACCGCCTCGAGCTTGTCGAGGGTGCCGCCGGTGTGTCCCAGGCCCCGCCCCGAGATCATGGGCACCACGCAGCCCGCGGCGGCGAGGGCCGGCGCGAGCGGCAGGGAGACCTTGTCCCCCACGCCGCCCGTGGAGTGCTTGTCCACCCGAGGCGCCTCGAAGCCCGAGAGGTCGAGCACGTCACCGGAGGCCACCATGCCACGCGTCCAGCCCTCGAGCTCGGCGGGCTCCATCCCGTGGAAGAAGATCGACGAGAGCAGGGCGGCCTGCTCGGCCTCGCCCACCTCGCCCAGGGCCACCTGCTTGAGGAACCATCGGGCGTCGTCCTCCTTGAGCACGCCGCCGTCCCGCTTCGCCCGCAGGAGCTCCTTGAGCCGAAAGGGCGCCGCGCTCAAGCCTGACTCGCCCGGGGAAGGACCTCTTCGAGGAACGAGGAGCCGGCGCCCTCGTACTGCACGCCGAAGGCGTCCGCGATGGTGGCGCCGATGTCCGCGAAGGTCGCCCGCGTGCCGAGCGACACGCCCCCCTGCACCCGGTCCCCGTAGACGAGCAGCGGGACGAACTCGCGGGTGTGGTCCGTGTGGTCCCCGTTGGTCGGGTCGTTGCCGTGGTCGGCGGTGAGGATGAAGACGTCGTCCTCGCGGCGGTCCGCCTCGATCTCGGCGAGGGCGCGGTCGAAGGCCTCGATGGCCCCCCGGTAGCCCGCAGGGTCCCGCCGGTGGCCGAAGAGCATGTCGAAGTCCACGAGGTTCAGGAACACGAGCCCGCGGTCGAGGTCCCGCACGAGGGCCCCCGTTTGCACCATGCCGTCGTCGTTGCCCTTGGTGTGGACCGCCTGGGTCAGCCCGTGCCCCGCGAAGATGTCCTCGATCTTCCCGACGCCCACCACCGGCACTCCCGCCGACTTGAGCTGGTCGAGCACCGTGGGGTTGGGCGGCGTGAGGGAGAAGTCCCGCCGGTTGTACGTCCGCTCGTAGCGGTTCTCGGCGCCAGGCGCCGCGTCCACGAAGGGCCGCGCGATGACCCGCGCCAGCCCTCGCTCCAGGGTCAACTCGCGGGCGACCTCGCAGACCTCCAGCAGGCGCTCGAGCCCGAAGGACCCCTCGTGGGCCGCGATCTGCAGGACCGAGTCCGCGCTGGTGTAGACGATGAGCTTGCCCGTCTCCACGTGCTCGGGGCCGTACTGCTCGATGACCGCGGTCCCCGAGGCCGGCGCGTTGCACAGCCACCCCGCCACCCCGGTGCGCGCCGCGATCGCGTCCAGGAGCTCGTCGTCGAAGCCGTCGGGGAAGGTCGGGAAGGCGCGGTCCAGCGGGACGCCGGCCATCTCCCAGTGCCCGGTGGTCGTGTCCTTGCCGGCGCTCGCCTCGCTCATCTTCCCGAAGGCAGCCTCCGGCGACGCCGACGCGGGGAAGGCCTCTACGCCCTCGATGTTGCCCAGCCCGAGCGCCCGGAGGCGCGGCGCATCCGGCGCGCCAGCGGCCTCGCAGATGTGGTCGAGGGTGTGCGCGCCGGCGTCACCGAACTCCGGCGCGTCGGGCATGGCGCCGACCCCGAGCGAGTCGAGGACCAGGAGGAAGATCCGCCGCGGGCCGACGTGGATCGGCCCCGCACCGGCTCCGGCGCTCGAGGGGTCGCGGTGGATCACTCGCCCCCGCCCGCGGCCTCGACCCCTTGCGCGATCAGGCTCTCGATCTCCTCCTCGAGCTCCTCGACCCACTCCTCACCGAAGTCGCGCTCGAGGAGGTCTCGCTCGCTGAACTCCCAGCGGCCAGAGCTGGGGTCGAAGTCGAACTGGTAATCGTGCTCGCTGCCGTCATCTTCGGTGACGACGACCTGGACGATGTGGCTTTCGGAGTCGAGCTCGGCTTCGAACGAGGCCATGGTTCAGATGCCCCCGTGGAGAGGGGCAGGAGAGGCTGGGGGAATGGAGACGGACCCGCGGATAGGCCCCTCGGGACCGCCGCGCGCCCGGGCGAAGAATAGGAGAGGGCCGCTATCCTGCAACTGCCGAGCACGACGAAGTGCGCTCGGCGCTCAGCGACCGCCCTCCCCTGGCTTCGCGCGGTCGGCCCCCTCTGGATTCGAGACCAGGAGAGGATTGGGGCGCGGCATGCGGGCGTCGACCTCGGCGCGCCAGCGCGCCAGGCGGGCTCCCATGGCGGCGGCTCGCTCGGGCTCCGTGCTCGAGCGGTCGGTGGCCTCGCCGGGGTCCTCCACGAGGTGATAGAGCTCCCCCTGGATGCCGTCGGGGCCGAACCGCTCGACCCACTTCCAGGGCCCCGATCGCAGGGCACCGCCCGGCGTCCCGCCCTGATTACCCCAGTGCGGGTAGTGCCAGAAGAGGTCGCGCGGAGGCAGCGCCTCTCCGTCCCGCAGGGCCGGCAGCAGGTTGACGCCGTCCATGGTCACGCCCTCCGGCAGGGGCACGCCCGTGGCCGCGGCCAGGGTGGGGAGCAGGTCCACCGATTGGACGGGCAGGTCGGAGACGGACCCCGGCGCGAGCTTCCCGGGCCAGCGGAGGACGCAGGGCTCGCGGATGCCCCCCTCGTAGAGCCAGCCCTTCCCCGCGCGGAGCGGCAGATTGCTCGTGGGGTGTCCCTCGCTGGTGGAGAGGCCGCCGTTGTCGGAGAAGAAGACCACGATCGTGTCCTCATCGAGGTCGAGACGGTCGAGGGCGTCGAGGACCCGGCCGGCGGCCTCGTCCATGGCGGCGACCATCGCGGCGTACACGGCGTGCTCCTGCACCATCCGCAGGCGGCGCTCCCCCTCCTTCCCCCAGCGCGCCTCGAGGCCGAGGCGCTCCCGCTTCTGCTTGTAGCGCTCCACGAGGTCCGGTCGACCCACCAGCGGGGTGTGCACGGAGTAGAAGCTCAGGTAGCACAACCACGGCTCGCCGGCGTGCTCCTCGATGAAGGAGATCGCCTCGTCCGCGAGCCGCGCGGGGAGGTGGTCCCCCTCCTTCGAGGTCAGGTTCGGCATCCCGAAGGGGTGGAAGTACTTGCCCGGACCGTACGGCCCACCCCGCCTGTTTCCGGCGATATTGACGTCGAACCCCTGGGTGGTGGGATCAAAGCCGTCGCCGCCCAGGTGCCACTTGCCCGCGAAGAACGTCGCGTAGCCCGAGCCGCCGAGGACCTCCGCCAGGGTGACCTCCTCGTGCGGGAGGTGGTTCACGTAGGGCGCCGGGAGCATGGGGAGCTTCTGGAACCGTCCGGGCTTCTTCTGCTTCGCGGCCGCCTGGAGGATGCCGTCGGGCTGGGGCGCGCCGAAGTAGTCGGTGGTGTTCAGGCGCGCGGGGTGGCGGCCCGTCATCAGGCTCACCCGGGTCGGGCTGCAGACGGGGCAGGCGGCGTAGGCGTCCGTGAGGCGGACCCCCTGGGCCGCGAGGCGGTCGAGGGACGGCGTGTCGTAGAACGTGTCCGGGTTGTTGAAGCCCACGTCCATCCAGCCGAGGTCGTCCGCGAGCAGGACGAGGACGTTGGGCCCGCGCTCCGCCCCCTGGGTCCCGGGCGAGAGCGAGGCTGCAGGCACGGCGGCGGCTGCGAGGGTGAGGATCAGGAGCATGGTTCTCTGGGGGCCCCGGGGGGAGCGGGCCGGGATCCGGGTTCGGCACCAGCGTGCGCCGGGTCCTCATACTGGTGCCGGAGGGGCCCCCCCGGCGATAGATCAACGTAAGGGCATTCCCGCAACGCCCCCATGAGTCCATAGTGAATCCAACGAAGGCGGCGCCCAGACGCGCGCCCGCTGAGCCCATCTCGACCCACGAGACCAACATGACCACCCTCTCGCTCCTGCCCGTCGCCCTCCCGGCGCTGGCACTGGGAGCCTCCCTGGCGCTCCCGCTCCCCGCGGCCGGCGTCGGCGACCCGCTCCCCACGCCTGAACTCGAGAAGTTCAAGCAGACCGAGGCCGAGTCCTTCGAGGACCTGTTCGGCCGCGTCGTCATCATCGAGTTCTTCGAGTACTGGTGAGGCCCGTGCCGCGGCCAGGTCTCCCACCTCAACGAGCTCAAGGAAGAGTTCGAGAGTGAGGGCCTGACCATCGTTGGCGTTGCCAGCGAGAGTGAGAGTCAAACCGACCCCTGGATCAAGGAGCACGGCGCCAAGTACGCCTACGCCTTCGACCACTCCAAGAAGCTCATGCGCGCGGTCGGCGCGAGGGGCTTCCCCTCGGCCGTCGTCGTGGATGCCCAGGGCAACATCGCCTACTCGGGGCACCCCGCCAGCATCAACGCCTCGGTCCTGAAGCCGCTCCTCAAGGGCGCGCTCAAGACGCCGATGTACGAGTGGCCCAAGTCCTGCAGCAAGGTCGCCAAGGCCCTGCGCAAGGGGAACCTCGGTGACGCCATCAAGGCCTCCGCCAAGATCGAAGAGGAGCACCCCGACATCGCCGCCGCCGTGGTCGGCATGGCCGACGGCCGCCTCGCCACCATGGAGAAGGCCGCGAAGGCGGGCGACTGGCTGAAGGTCCAGTCCACCGGCGAGTCCCTCAAGGACGCCGTCAAGGTCTGGCCCGGCGGCGAGAAGGTCACCGCGATCCTCGCGGAGCTCAAGGGCGACAAGGAGGCCCAGGCGATCCTCAAGGCCCAGGAGAAGGTCCTCAAGCTGACCGCCGGCGAGGTCAAGGCCTCGCGCTACGACAAGACCAAGAAGGAGCTCGAGAAGATCCGGGACAAGCACAAGGGCACGGCGGCCGAGCGCGACGCGCGTGCGGCCATCGAAAGGCTCAAGGCGTCCCGGAGCCGCTGAGCGCGCCACGCCACACCACGCCGAGAGCCCGGCGTCACCGCAGGGTGGCGCCGGGCTCTCTCAATGGGGAGTGGCACCCCGGCACCCGGCCGTCACGGGTGGTGGAAGACCTCCTCGGCCGGGAGCCACTGCTCCCCCTCAGGCGTGCCCGGCAGGACCATCTGACAGGGCTCGGTCTCCTGCCACCAGCGACGGGTCTCCTCGTCCCCTGCGATCCGGCCCATGTCCGCCTCGAAGTCCTCCCCCACGTAGCGGAAGTGACTGAAGAGCAGCAGGCGTCCGTGCACCCTCGCCAGGTAGATGGAGTAGTCCCGGATGTTGGACCCGGTGATCCGGCGCAGCACGCCCTCCCACGGGTCCGCGTGGAGCGCCCGGTAGCGCCTCTCCATCTCAGGCCGAAGCTCGATCACGAGCCCTACCCGCCGGCCGGCAGCGGCCTCGCCCGCGGGGCCGTCGGAGCGGCCCGTTTGATCCCATTCGCTCATGGCGCAAGGATAGGCGAGGCCAGGCTCTACGGCCGGCAAGACCGGGGGCCGCGTAGAGCCTCCTGGGGGGGCCCACTCTCTCCGGTCGATTGCCCTGGGTCGTGACGACTCGGCCCCAGGGAGCGGGCTACACTCTCAACACCGACCGATGCTCCCTGCCCAGCGAAACCTCCTCCCTTGCGCGGCCCTCATGCTGGCCGTGAGCTGCGGCCAACCAGGCCCGATCGACCCGGTACGCCCCCCGGCTGAGGTCTCGCTCGGCCCCCTGCTGCAGGACACCATCGATCGCTACGTGGCCCAGGTCGAGGCACAGCCGGACAGCGCGGCGATGCATGGTCGCCTCGCCCTCCTCTACGAGGCAAACGAGCTCACCGCCGAGGCGGCCATGTGCTACGCGAACGCCCTCGCGCTCGACCCCGATGAACCGGTCTGGAACTACCGACTGGGCATCGCGAAGGTCAACCTGGGAGAGCTAGACGAGGGCACCTCTCGGCTCCTTGTCGCCTGCGACGAGATGGGCGACAGCGCCGCCGTCTTCCACCGTGCCGGCTACCTGTACCTGGATGCGGGCGACCTCGAGCAGGCGCTGGCGACCTTCCGAATCGCGGTGGCCCTGGCCTCCGACACCCGGGCCCCGCTGGCCGAGGCCAGCGTCGGGGAGACGCTCGTCGCGCTGGATCGTTCCCAGGAGGCGATCGAGCCCCTCGAGCACGCCCTCGAGGTCATCCCGAACCTGAAGCCAGCGCTCTACGCCTATGGCCTGGCCCTGCGGAGCCTCGGACGAATCGACGAAGCCGAGAAGGCGCTCAACGAGGGACTCGGCGCCGGGCGCGCTCTGATCCCCCATGAGAGCGGTTCGGAGCTGACGAGCCTGAAGCTCGCCTACGCGGAACGCATCTCCTTCGCCGCCCAGCTCAGCAGCAGCGGGGATACCGGTCGAGGGATCCGGACCCTCAGAGAGCTCCTCGAGTACTACCCCGGTGACGAGGTCATCCTGTCCAACCTGGCGAGCATCCACCTGCAGCTCGAGGATTGGGAGAGCGCGCGACAGATCCTCACGGAGGTCTCCGAGTCGGGCAGCAGCCAGTTCGGTGTCTGGCTCAACCTCGCCACCGCAGAGGCTGGCCTCGGCAACCTGCCTGAGGCACGGAAGGCCATCGATCGGGCCGTTGCGCTCGCACCGGGCCAGGCACGCGGCCACCTCACCAGGGCCGAGATCTGCGCCAAGCAGCGGGACCTGGTCGCGGCCCGGGAGAGCGCGCTGGAGGCCGTGGAGCTGGAGCCCGAGGACGCACAGGCCTTCCTGATCCTGGCCGAGGCCAACACCCGGCTGGGTCAGCCGGCCGAGGCCTGCGCCGCGTTCGAGCGAGTGAACGCGTTGAACGCGAAGTTCCTCCCCTCCCGCGTGAGCGCCGCATCGCTCTACCTCTCGGCCGGGCGGTTCCAGGACGCCGAGCGCTTGGTCATGGAGGCCGAGGCGATCGCCCCTGGCCACGAGCGAGTCGTCCAGGTTCGCTCGCGGCTCGAGCAGCTCAGGCGAGGCGCAGGCCGATGATCCACCCGGGGTCGACGTCGACCGGACGCAACATCACGGGCCTTGGACCGCTGCTCCTGATCGCAGCGCTCTGCGCCTGCTCGGGTGGGTCCTCCGAGCCGGGCGCCGCCGGTGGCGCGAGCGACCAGATCTGGTTCGAGGACGTGACCGACGAGTCCGGCCTGAGCTTCGAGCACGTCGCCTATGGCGAACAAGAGTTCCTGATGCCGGAGGTCCTCGGGGCCGGTATCGCGCTCATCGACTACGACGGCGACGGAGACCTCGACGTCTACTGCCTGCAGTCCGGTGACCCTGCCTCGAGTGGGGCTGAGGCGCAGGCCAATCGACTGTTCCGGAATGACGGGTCAGGCCGGTTCGAGGACGTGACCGAGGCCAGCGGCGCCGGCCACCGAGGCAACGGGCGCGGCGCAGCGGTAGGAGACTACGACCAGGATGGCGACCTCGACCTCTACATCACCAACCTCGGCCCCAACGCGCTCCTTCAGAACAACGGTGACGGGACGTTCACGGACGTGACCGAGGCCGCCGGGGTCGGGCACGCCGGGTGGGGAGCCAGCACAGCCTTCTTCGACGCCGACCGGGACGGCGACCTCGACCTGTTCATCACGAACTACGTCGTCTGGACCAAGGAATCGGACCTGCCCTGCACCGGTGTGGGCGGCAACCTGGACTACTGCAGCCCCAATAGCTACGACGCTCCGGCGAGGGATGTCTTCTACCTGAACGAGGGGGACGGCACCTTCCGCGACCGCTCCGACGAGGCGGGGATCCATGCGGCGTTCGGCAACGGCCTTGGTGTGGTCGTCGACGACTACGACGGAGACGGCTGGCAGGACATCTACGTCGCGAACGACGGGATGGCGAACCAGCTCTGGATCAATCGCCATGACGGGACCTTCGCCGACCGCTCGCTCCTCTCCGGATGCGCCGTCAACATGAATGGGGCCGCCGAGGCTGGGATGGGAGTCGCGGTGCTGGACCTCGAGAACGATGGGGACCCGGACCTTCTGATGACCCACCTGCGAACGGAGAGCAACACGCTCTACGTCAATCGGCGGGGTACCTTCCGGGACCGCACGCTCAACGCGGGGCTACATGCGGACAGCCTCAAGTTCACGGGCTTCGGGCTCGGGATCGCCGACTTCGACCAGGACGGCTTGCTCGACCTCTATATCGGCAACGGCCGGGTCGCCCGCTGGACGATGTCATTCGATGCCAACGACCCCTACGCCGAGCCGAACCAGCTGTTCCGGGGCCTCGGGAACGGCAGGTTCAAGGAGGCCAAGCCCCAGGGCGGTGTCCGCGACGCCTACTTGGGCTCGACCCGCGGGCTCGCGCTAGGGGACATCGACGGGGATGGGGACATCGACGTCGTCCTCTCCGAGAACGGTGCGCGGGCGCGCATCCTGCGCAACGTCGGCGCCCAGGGGAGCTGGGTCGGCTTCCGCGTGGTGACCCCCGAGGGGCAGCCGGTCCAGGACGTGATCGGCGCGCGGATCCGCGTGAGCTCGGGGGACGAGGTCCACTGGCGAACGGTCACCGGGGCCTACGGCTACTGCTCCGCGAACCAGATCCAGGCCCACTTCGGCCTCGGAGAGGCCTCGACCGTCGACTCGGTGACCGTCCACTGGCCGGACGGTGGTGAGCCCGAGGTCTTCGGCCCGTTCGCCGCCGGCGCCACCCACGTCCTCGTCCGCGGACAGGGGACACCCCAGGCGCCCTCGGCGGTGAAGTAGGCCGGGCCGAGGGTGCTCGTCGCCCGTGCGCCGCGTGGTTCAGCGGCGCCAAGACAGCAGCTGCGCGTGGCCGACCGCGCCGAGGATCCCGACCCCGACGATGTAGAGCGCGTGGAACGCGAGCCCCGTGGCGACCGCGTGGCTCTCGGGGACGCCCACGGCCGCGAAGCCCCACGCCCAGCCCATGTCGAGCATCCCGAAGCCCAGGAAGCCGTTGATCGGCACGAGGCTCCCGAGGACAGCCAGGCTCGCCCCGAAGAGCAGGTCCGCCGCGGCGAGCCCCTCGAGCCCGACGCCCATGCCGAGCGCCGCGTACACCCCGAGCACGCAGGCCCAGACCGGCAGGCTCAGGAACGCCGCGGTCAGGACGGAGCGGCGCGGGAGGACCCGGAGCGCGTCTTCCACGCGGGTGAGGAACCGGCCGGAGCGTTCCCCGAGGGTGCGAGGCAGGGCCCGAACCGCGATCCCGCGCCCGGCCCGCACCAGGTGCTCGCCCCTCAGGATCACCACGCCCAGGACCGAGGCCGCCGCGAGGGCGAAGAGGCCGAGGGACTGGAGCCAGGGCAGCTGAGGGTGGTCCCCCGCGACCGCCATGGCCGAGCAGGCGACCCCGAGGACGAACAGCAGGGTCGAGAGGTCGAGCAGCCGCGACACCACCAGGCCGATGAGCCCGTGTTCGGCGCGGACCCCCACGCGCGAGAGATGCAGCACGAGGCTCGCCTCCCCGACCTTCGCCGGCAGCACGTGGCTGTCGAGGATCCACGCGGCCGACGCCGCCGTGAGCCCGCGGATCGAGACGTCGGCCCCCCCGGCCCCCCGGAGCAGGACCCGGAGCCGCACCGCCCGGAAGACGTAGATCAGCCCCTGGACCACGAACGCCAGGGCCACCAGGCGCAGGTCCGCCTCCGCGAGGGTCCCCAGGACATCCCCGGGATCGACCCCGCCCCAGGCGAAGAGCAGCGCCAGCGCGATGAGCGCGACGGCGAGGGAGAGGAGGACCTTCACCCGCGGCGCTCAGTCGATGGAGACGTGGGTGCCGCCGCTGTCCTCGGCGAGCCACTCCAGCACCTGGAGGTCCGCGCCGAAGGCGATGGTGTTGATCACCACGTTGCGGGTCGCGTTGCGCTCGGCGATGGCCTCGCGGATCAGCTGGGGGTCGATGATGTCCCCCACCGACGGCTCGCCGTCGGAGAGGATGAAGATGGTGTCCACGTCCGGGTCATCGAAGGCGAACTCGAGGCTCCCGTAGAGGTTGGTCCCGCCGGCGGCCCCGAGGCGGTCGATGTAGACCAGCGCGTCCTCCCTGGAGTAGTCGTCGGCGCCGACGACTCCCTCTTCCAGCCAGCTGTCCACGCCGCCCGAGAACGGCGCGATGTTGAACAGCGCGCCCGCGTCCAGGGATTGGATGGCCTGGGCCAGCTCCTCCTTGGCGACGTCGATCCTCGGCCGACCGAGCTCCCCCACGTACTCGGCGCGCATGGGCTCGTTCATGGAGCCAGAGACGTCCAGGATGAAGAGCACCCGGTGGGACTCGATCCGGACGCCGAAGAAGGCCGCGCTCGAGATCTGGCGCAGCTTCCGCTCCTCGGTCGCCGCGACGATCGTCTCGAGCTCGGCCTCGGGCACGATCTCGATCTCGTCGGCAGGCGTGGACGCGAGCCAGCGCTCCCAGGAGCTCGGGCGAGCGCCGAAGGCCTGCCCGGTGAGCCGGAAGAGCGTCTCGCCGAACTCGATCGCCATGCGCCCCTGCTCCTGGGGCATCCTGGCGATGATCGGCGCGAGCACCGAGGCGTCTCGGCGGGACTCCAGGGCGCGGAGCGCGATCAGGCGGGTGGACCAGTTCTCGTCGGAGAGCTTCTCGATGTAGAGCTCGTCCATGTTCCGGCGGCCGAGCCGGGCGATCTCGGCGAGCGCAGCGTTGCGGATGTCGAGGTCCTCTGCGGCGGTGAGCCCCTTGAGGCGGACGACCCACTCGTTCTCCCCGTCGTAGAGCGCGGAGAGGCCCCGGAGCGCGGCGGCTCGGACCCCGTCGAGCTTGGTCTTCTCGAAGAGCTTCTCCAGGTCCTCGATCGACTCTCGGTCGCGGCGGGCGATGAGCGCATCCACCGTCGCCACCACGACCTCCTCCTGCTTGTCACGGAGGCCCTTGCGGATCCGCTTGAGCAGCTTGGGGTCGTTGACGTTGACCGTCGAGTGGAGCGCGAAGACCTTCTGCTGTGCCTTGCCCTTGCCGATCAGCTTGACGAGCTTCTTGTCCACGCCCTCGTCCTTCAGCTCCGCGAGCAGGCCCGCGAGGTGATTACGGAGGAACTCCGGGGTGGGCGCCTTGAGCGCCACGTCGATGAACTCGTCGGCCACGTCGACGCCCTGCTCGTCCAGCAGGATGTCGGCCGCCAGGGCGCGGTCGCGATAGGGGAAGTCCGGACGGCTGAAGATCGTCTCCGCGTAGTCGAGGGCCGACTTGTCCCCGCGGCGTGCCAGCTCCTCGAGGGCCGCCCGGCGGACGCCGCCGCTGCGGTCCCGCTCCACCGCGACCTGCAGCTCGTCGACCGTGAGGGACTCGATGATCGCCCCCATGGCCGTGGCCCGCAGCTGCGCCGTGGGCCAGATGATCTCCTTCTTCTGCTCCGTCTCCTCCTCCTCTCCGCGCCGGCGCCGGCCCTTCTTCTTCTTGGAGTCCGCGCCCCGGAGCTCCTCCTGGACGCTGCCCAGCGAGCGCTCGTAGATCTTGCGGTACCACCCGTCGCTGGAGTCGCCGCTCAGGCGGACGTGCAGCTCCATCGCCCGCTCGCGCACGCTGTCATCCGCGTTCGACTCCACGATGAGCGCCAGGAAGGAGGGGCCGTTCTGTACGCAGAGGCCGAGGCTCTCGAGGGCCGCGGTGCGGACCTCCAGGGAGCGCTCCCCCACGGCCACCTTCATGAGCTTGTCGAGCGCCGGCTGGAAGGACTCCTCGTGCTCGTCGAAGCGCTTGAGCTCGACGACCACCTCCCTCCGCCGATAGGCGCTCGCGAAGCGGTCGTAGGCCTCCAGCAGGGCCTCCATGGCCTCACGGGTCTCGAACTCCGCGAGCTGGCGCACCTCCCCGTCCTCGATCGCGTCCCGCTCCGCCAGGACCCGGTCCCGCAGCTCCTCGAAGGATTGGGCCGGGGCGAGGGGCGCGAGGGCCATGAGCCCGAGGGCAAGGAAGGCGGCGAGGAGTCTCATGAGCGGGGCGGGCCGCCGAGGCGAGACTTCTTGTCGATGAGGTCCGCCACGAGGCCGAGGGTGAGGGTCTGGACGAGCGCGACGAAGAGGAGCACGGTCTTGTCGCCGAGGTTGGGGCCGGTCTCTACAAGGAACAGGTCGTAGCCCAGCGAGGCGGTGAAGAGCACCGCCACGAGGGCCCCGAGGGGATAGAAGACCTTCAGCGGATTGAAGTAGACGACCGTCCGGATGATCAGCGCGAGGAAGCCCAGGGTGTCCCGCACGGGCCGGATCTTCGAGCTCCCCGCCCGCTGGGCGTAGTCGATGGACACGTAGTCCACCCGGTGCCCGTTGGTGAGCGACGCGAGGGTGATCGTGGTCGTGAAGCTGAACCCGTTGGGGAAGATCGACTCGTAGCGCAGGCAGAGGTCCCGGCGGATCGCCCGCAGGCCGGAGTTCAGGTCGGGGATCGGCTCGCCGGCGAGGTAGGCGGCGATCCCGCGGAGGATCCGCTTCGCTGGCCGGCGCTGCCAGGGGATGTGCACGTCGGCGCCCGTGCGCGCACCCACCGCCATCTCGGCGCCGTCATCCACCCTCGCGAGCAGGTCGACGATCCGGTCCTCGGGGTAGGTCCCGTCCGCGTCGGTGATGACGATGATCGGGTGGGCCGCCGCCCGGATCCCCGTCTTGAGCGCAGCGCCGTAGCCCCGGTTGGCCCGGTGATTCAGCACCGTTAGCGAGTCGTAGGCCGGCTCGAGGCGCGCCAGGACCTCGCCCGTCCTGTCGCGGGACCCGTCGTTGACCACGAGGATCTCGGTCGGCCGACCGAGGTCCAGCGCGGTGAGGCGCTCGACCACGCCCTCGATACCGTTCTCCTCGTCGAACGCGGGGACGACGACGGTGACGCCGTGTGAATGTTGGGTGGCTTCCGGCTGCGACATGGGATCCCGCCAAGGGTAAGGGCCTATGCCCCCCGAGCCCAAGGGCAACGGCGATTCGACCTCAGGTCCCGTCGAAGAGCGGATCGCGTGCCGGAGCGAGACGCTCCGCCACCTTGCGCGCCATGCCCGTCAGGGCCAGATCCGCCGCCTCGGCGGGCGCGAACCACGCCGCCGCCCCCTCGCCCTTCGTCGCGAGGCGGGCCGAGCGAACCCGGGCCCTGATGCGGTGGTGGGTGATCCCGTGGGACAGCGCGATCAGGTCATGCTCTGGCTCCACGGCGGCCGAGAGTTCGGGGGCCAGCTCGTCGGGGAAGAGCCCGGACGAGGTGACCTCCACGGTCGGGAACTGCCACATGCCCCCCATCAGCCCGCCGTCGGGCCGCTGCTCCAGGAGCCAGCGGCCACCCCGCTCGATGACGTAGATCTCGAGCTCGACCTCGGTGGAGGCCCGGCGGGGCTTGGGGCGCGGGATCCCCACCGCGTTCCCACGGGCGCGCGCGACGCAGGCGCTCGCCAGGGGGCACTCCTCGCACCGGGGGGCCCGCGGCGTGCAGACCAGCGCGCCGAGCTCCATGAGCGCCTGGTTCCAGACGCTGGGCGACACGGCCCCCTCCAGCCGCTCGATGAAGTGATCCGCCGCCGCCCAGCAGGCTCGACCGAGGGGACCGGAGCCCCGGATCCCCTCCATCCCGAACAGCCGCGCGAAGACCCGCTCGACGTTGCCGTCCACCAGGGGCGCGGGCACGTCGTAGGCGATGGAGACCACGGCCCCCGCGGTGTAGGGACCGACCCCCGGCAGGTCGAGGGCGGCGCCCAGGTCCTTCGGGAACACGCCGCCGTGCTCCTCGGCGATCACGCGCGCCGCCGCCTGGAGCGACCGCGCCCGGCGGTAGTAACCGAGGCCGGACCACGCCTCCAGCACGGCCTCCTCCTCGGCGGCCGCCAGGGCGGACGCGGTCGGGAAGCGCTCGAGGAAGCGCGGCCAGTACTCCTTCACGGTCTCCACCCGGGTCTGCTGGAGCATCGCCTCGCTCACCCAGATGGCGTAGGGGTCGCTCGTCCGCCGCCAGGGCAGGTCGCGCTTGTTGGACGCGTACCAGAGCGTCAACTCCCGTCGGATGGAGCGGGTGGCGAGGTCCGCGGGAGGATCAAAGGCGACCTCCGAGGCCCCGGCGCTCCCCTCGACCTGCTCCTCCTGTTCTCCCATCGGCGTCACGCCGCTCAGAATAGCACTCGCGTGCGGAGGGTCCCCTCGAGCCGGCGTAGCTCGGCCATCAGGCTCCGGGCCGCCTGGCGGTCGGCGGCCACGTCCGTGACCACGTAGCCCACGTCCCCCAGGGTCTGGAGGTACTGGGCGTCGATGTTGGCGGAGCTCCGGCCGATGACATCGGTGATCGCGCTCATGATGCCCGGGCGGTTCTCGTGGACGTGCAGGAGCCTGGCGTCCCCGGTGTGGGGCGGCAGCGACACCTCGGGGAAGTCCACCGCCGAGAGGGTCGAGCCGTCGTCGCTGTAGCGCAGGAGCTTCTCGGTCACCTCGCGCCCGATCCCCGCCTGGGCCTCCTCCGTGCTGCCCCCGATGTGGGGAGTGAGCAGCACGTTGTCGAGCCCTGCCAGGGGGGACTCGAACCGCTCGCCAGCGGCCTTCGGCTCACGGGGGAACACGTCCACGGCGGCGCCCGCGATCCGGCCGCCCTCGAGCTCCGCCCGCAGGGCGTCGAGGTCCACCACCTGCCCCCGCGACGCGTTGATGAGCACGGCGCCGGGCTTCATGGACCGGAGCTCCCGCGCGCCCATCAGGTCGCGGGTCGCGGGCAGCTCCGGGACGTGGAGGGTGACGACGTCCGAGCGGCCGAGGAGGTCCTCGAGGCTGGCCGCGCTCTCCGCGTTGCCGAGCGTCAGCTTGGAGACCACGTCGTGGTAGAGGACGCGCATGCCGAGCATCTCCGCGAGCACGCCCACCTGGCTGCCGATGTGCCCGTACCCCACCACGCCCAGGGTCTTGCCCCGCGCCTCGTGGCTGCCCGTCGCGGACTTGAGCCACTCACCCCGGTGGCACGACATGTTCTTCTGGGGGACGCCACGCAGGAGCATCACCGCCTCGGCGATGACGAGCTCCGCGACGCTGCGGGTGTTGGAGTACGGCGCGTTGAACACCGGGACGCCCCGGCGCCTCGCCGCGGCGGTATCGACCTGGTTGGTGCCGATGCAGTAGCAACCGACGGCCACCAGCTTGCGCGCGCCCTCGAGGGCCGCGGCGTCCAGCTGGGTCCGCGAGCGGATGCCGAGGAAGTGGACCCCCTCAAGCGCGCTCCTCAGCTCGTCGCCGGAGAGGGCGCCCCCGACCTCCTCGATCCGGGAGTACCCGGCCCCGCGGAAGGCGTCGGCGGCGGACTGGCTGATCCCCTCCAGGAGGAGCACGCGGATCTCCGAGCGGGGGAAGGACGTCTCTCCGGGCCGCGGCGTCGTGGAAGCGTCTGTCATGACGGGTGGAGGATGCCCCGCGCCCCCCCCGAAGTCCCCTGCGGATCGCGCGAATCCCGCCCCCCGCGACCAATCGGCGCGGCTAGATTTAGATCCATGGAGTCCGTCCCCAACCCCAGGGCCCGCGGCGCCAGGCTGCAGGGCCTGGCGGGCCTGCTGGGCCTCGGGCTGGGCGGCTTCCTCGCGCGGGCGCGCGCCCCGCTCTTCCCCGACATCCTCGACCTCTCTGGCCCCGACCCCTTCCGCGCCGCCGCCACCCGCGGCGCTGCGCTCGCGGCGGGGGCGCTGCTCCTCGTCGCCGCCGGGCCCCTCCCACGGCGCGCCCCGGGAGCGCTCCTCGCCGGAGCCGCCGCGGGGGTCGCGAGCGCGCTGTTCGACCCCGTGGGCGGCGGCCTCCTCGTGGGGACCGCGGCGCCGTGGGCCGTCGCTGTCCCCTGGCTCATCCTCGCGACGATCGTGGCGGCGATCTGCCGCGGCGGGCTCGCGCCATCCCTCCCGCATTCGCCACCCTCATCCCCGGAGGGGCCTGCGTCATGGGCCCTGTCCGGGGGCGTCCTGATCGCCTCCGCTGGCGTGGCCCTCGGCCTCGAGGGCCTCTCCCGCCTGGCCCTGCGGCTCGGGCTCGCCACGCGCGGGGAGGACACGCTCCTCGCCGCCGTCCTCGCCTCCCTGCTCGCCATCGGGGGCCTGGTCTTCGGCCGCGCCACGGCCCGCGCCGGCGACCACCGGTGCCCTGCCCTCCTGCTGGGTGCCGGGGCCCTCGGCTTGGTGGCGCTGGCCCTCGCCGCCGGGATCGCCGAGCCCCTGGGCTTCAAGGCGCTCTGCGCCCGGGTCCACGCGGACGCCTCCCTCGCGGGGACGCCCCGGGTGGGCGCCTTCGTGGCGCTCGTCGTGCTCGTGCTCCCTGCCCTGGCCGCGGGAACCGCCATGCACCTCGCCCGACGGCCCGCCACCCTCGCCGCCATGATGCTGGGCGCGGCCCTCGGCATCTCCGCCGCCCCCGGGCTCCTGGAGGTCGCCCCCGTGGAGGTGCTGCGGGGCGACGACGCGGCCGGCTCCGCGGGGCTCGTGCGCCTCGGCGCCCTGATCGCGGGCGCCGGTGCCCTGCTGCATGCGGCGATCCAGCCCGCGGCCGGACGCGTGGGGCTCGCCGGGGTCAGCGTCGGGGTCATGGTCGGCTCGCTCCTGCTCCCCGTGAGCCCCGTCCCGGTCCTCGATCCCTGGGAGCGCTTCCCGGTCCAGCCCATCGCGCTGTTCGAGACCCCCGACGGCCAGTTCACCGTGGAGCCCACCGGCGCTTCGCGGCGACGGGTCACCCTGGACCAGCGCGCGCTCAGCCCGAGGTCGCGGGAGCTCGCAGGAGAGGCGGCGCGCCTGCGCGCGTCCGTCGAGGCCGCCGGCGATGGGCCGGTCCGCCGGGTGCTCCTGGTGGGGCTCCTCACCCCCGAGCGTGCGCAGATCCTCGCGGCCCTGGGCGTGACCCACGTGGACCGCACCGCCGGGTGGTGGCGCAGCATGCCCCTGGTGGAGGCGGTGCTCGGCCCGCCGGGCGCCGCCCTCGGCGGCGAGGTGCTCTCCCCCACCGAGGCGCGGCGCCGGGCCTCCCGTGGGGACCACGACCTGGTGCTCGCGGTCGCGAGCGGCGCCACCGGCCCCCTGCCCCCAGCCCTCGGACTGCGGGTCGGCGACGGCGCCACCCCCACCATCGCCTGGCGTCCGGCGGACCGACCGGCGGCCCACCTCCCGTGGTCCGACGTGCTCGTGCGCGCCACCGACGGGCTCCTCCGCCACTCGTTCGCGTGGGCCGACGGCGAGGTGAGCGGCACGCGGCGACCCACCGAGCCCATGGGGAGCCTCTCCTGGTGGCGCTGGATGCAGACCCGACCCGACGCACGGGCCAGGGATGCCACGGGTCAGGCGGACGCTCGAATCGCGAGCTCCCCCACGGCGCGCGCCATCGACCGCGGCCTCGCCATGCACGCCCTCAGCCAGGCCGCCAGCTCTCCCTTCGAGTCCGCGGTGGAGCGGATCGAGCTGGAGGGCGCGGCCTTCGACCAGTGGCGCGAGGCCGCCGTGGGCAACCCCGCCCTCAGCCCCTTCGAGCGCGGGGTGATCGAGGGGGCGGTGCGGCTCCTCGTGGAGCGCCGGCTTATCCCCGAGCTCCTGCGCTTCGCCGTTCCGATCGCCGAGGCCCATCCTGGCTGGCCCGCCCTCGAGCTGGCCCTCACCCGCGCGGACCTTGAGGAGCTTGACCCCGAGGCCGCCCTGGCCCGGCTGGCGACCCTCATCCAGGGGCCCGGCGGCACGGGGACGAGCGGCGGCCGTGGCCTCCGAACCGGGGATCGGGACACCGCGCTCCTGCTCGCCGCCACCCTGATGGACCTCGACCGCCCCGCGGACGCCGCCGCCGCCCTCGGGCTCGTGGCCGAGGCCCGACCGGGGGATCTCGAGGTGGGGCTCCGCCGCGCGGACGCCCTGGTGGCCGCGGGCGACCCCGCCGGGCGGGAGCTCGCGGCCAGGCTCTTCGCCGACCACCCCGACCACGCGGAGTTGTTCGGCCTCGCACAGGGAATGCGCGGAATGACCACCCTGGACCCTGATCCCGGCCCGGCGGATGGGCGATGATGTCGGCGTGATCCCCCCGGTTCGATTCGCCGCCGCCGTGATCCTCGTCGGCCTCCTCGTGGCCGCCGCTCCGTCCGGCGTCACCACCTCCCAGGGGCTCCTCTCCAGGAGCGACGGCGGGGTGCTCGGGGTGGTGGTCCACCGCGAGGTGCGCGCCTTCGAGGCCCCGGGGGGCGGGGAGCTGTTCTTCACCACCGCTCGCGTGCGCGGCACGGATCTTGCCACCGGGGCCGAGGAGACCGTGGACGTGACCTTCCCTGGCGGATTCATCAGCGAGAGCCGCGGCGCCCACAGCTCCACGGCTCCGCCGGCCAACGCGACGCGGGTCGGCCGGCGCGTGCTCATGTTCCACCGGCGCGTGGAGGACATCGCGGAGGGCTTCAGCGGTGAGGTCCTCGTGGACGGAGGGGGCGGGCTGTTCTCGTGGTTCGAGAGTCGACGAGGGGAGACGATCGTGCAGGGGCGGGGCCCGGGCAGCGCCATCGCGCGCAACGTGCGCCTCGCGGACCTCCGCGGAGACGTGCGGGGCGCCCTTGGGCGGTCCGGTGAGGACCGCTGAGCATTCAACCGACCCGTGATCAACGACACCCCGGACACCGGCCGCGCGCCCGCCGCGCTGACCCTCGCCCTCGCGCTGGCCCTGACCGCGTGTACGGTCGCGGCGTTCTCGCCGTCGCTGTGGGGTGAGTTCATCTACGACGACGTCCTGCTCGTGGGCGAGTCCCCCGCGACCCGGTCGATCCCCGCGGCGCTCGCCCACTGGATGGAGCCCTACTGGGCCTTCGACGACCCGGACGCCGCCTCCCAGCGCGGCCTCTGGCGCCCGATGACCTCCCTCGCCCTCGCCGTGGGTCGCGCCGCAGCCGACGGTGACCCCTTCGGCTTCCACCTCGTCTCGATCACCCTCCACCTGCTCGCGACCCTGGCCTGCTTTCGCCTCGCCGCGCGGCTCCTGGGCCGGGTGACAAGCTCTCCGGTCCGGGCCGAGTGGGGCGCGGCCGTCACGGCGCTGCTCTTCGCCCTGCACCCCGCCCAGGTGGAGGCGGTGGCCTGGATCTCCGCCGTCAACGACCCCGCCTGGGGGCTCTTTGGCCTCCTCGCCCTCTGGCGCTACGACGCCGCGGCGAGCGCGGGGCGCCTGCCCGTGGCCGCCGCGGCCCTCACGCTCATCGCGCTCATGTGCAAGGAGACCGCGGTGGTGCTCCTGCCGGGGTTCCTCCTCCTCGACCTCGCCGCAGGCAGGCGCCTCGACGCGGTCAGGACCGTGGCGGTCAGCGCGCCGCTGGTCGCCTGGTACGTGGCCCGGATGATGGTCTTCGGGGGCGTCGACGCGGGCATCTTCCGGGAGCACGGAGACTTCCAGCTGTCCGCGGGGCGGGCCCTGACCGTTCGCCTCGAGCTGCTCGGCGGGTTCCTGCAGAACACGCTCTGGCCGGCGGACCCCCGGGTCTTCCGCGCGGTACACCCCGTCCTCCCCGACGGCTCCCACGCCGTGGCCCTGGGCATCCTCTGGATCGCCGGCTGCGCGGGCGCGATCGCCCTCCTGTGGCGGCGCGGTCTGCGCGCCGCCGCCGCAGGCCTCCTGCTCCTCGTCGTCGTCGTGCTGCCGGTGGTGGCGACGCCAGCGAGGGCCGGCCTCTTCCCCCTCTCGGACCGCTACCTCTACCTCGGGATCTTCGGCGCGGCGCTCGCGGTGGCCGCGGCCCTGGTCCGGGCACGCTCCGTGCTGCCCCTGGTGGCCGCGGGGGTCGTGCTCCCCGCCGCGCTGGCCGCCGGCAGCTGGGCCCACCAGGACCGCTTCGGCGATGAGGTCCGCTTCCGGGTCGCCGGGGCCGAGGATGCGCCGGGGTCCCCCTACGTGCTCTGGGGCGCGGGCCGCGCCTACCTCGAGGAGTACCAGCGCACGGTCGACATCGAGGACCTCCAGCAGGCCTACCTCTACTTCCTCCGGTCCCTCAAGGGCGGGACCATCTACGGCGATGGGTCCTTCGTGGACGACGTGGCCCTCCCCGCCCCCCAGCGGATCGGTCGGCTCGAGCAGCTGATCGTCTCGTCCCAGGCCTCGGAGCGGCGCCCCGACCCCACCGTCATGTGGACCGCGGACGACCGCCTCCAGGCGACCCTGGGGCAGATCACGGTCATCACCTTCATCGAGGAGATCGGGCGCAGCCCCGACTACGAGTACCCGCTCACCATCGCCCTCGAGGCTCGCAAGCTCTGGCCGGAGGAGCCCCGGCTCGAGCTGACCATCGCCCAGCTCCACGAACGACGCGGCGAGACCGGGGCGGCCAAGGAGGCCATCAGCAAGGTGGTGCGCAAGCAGCCCACCAACACCGAGGCGCTGCTCATCCTGGCCCGGGTGCTGCAGCGTGAGGGTGACCTCAACGGGGCCCGCTCGACCCTCTCCCGGGCCGTGCAGCTGGACGGGACGGACGACGCCCTGCGGCTCGAGCTCGCCAGCGTCGCCCTCGCCAGCAAGCGCTACGACCTGGCCGAGCGTGAGCTGGACGCCGTGCTCACGAGCACCCAGCGGACGAACGTCCGGGCGCTGGTCCTGCGCGCGGCCCTCGCCACGCGTCGGGAGCTGCCGGTGGAGGCCATGGGCTGGCTCGACCGCGCGCTCGAGCTGGATCCAGAGAACGGCGCCGCCCAGAAGGAGCGCGGCCTCGCGGCCGTGAAGCTAGGGGACGTCGACGGCGCCCTCGACGCCTTCGCTCGCGCCTGCGAGCAGCTCCCCGACGACTTCGAGTGCCACTACACCTTCGCCGCGCTCATGCTCCAGCAGCAGCCTGCCGCGGACGCCCCCGCGGCCACGGCGGCGGCCTGGGAGCGGGCGGTCGTGGACGCCATGGTGCGGGCCTACGTGCTCTCGCCCCGCACCGGCGAGGAGCAGCTCCTGCTCCAGCAGCAGATCGAGCCGTTCCTGCGCGGCGACCCGGACTCGGCGTTCAACCTCGCCATGACCCTGAACAAGCAGGGCCGGGGGGTCCTGGCGCTCTTCTGGCTCCAGCGGGTGGTGGAGTGGCGCGAGCGCTGGGCGCCCGCGGAGCGCGCGGAGAACCTCGTCCAGGCGTTCAACACGAGCGGCACGCTGTACCTCGAGGCGGGCAGGCCCGAGGAGGCGCTCGAGGCGTTCCGGAGCGCCGTGCTCTCGGACCCCGGGGACTTCCGCGCGCGCTTCGAGCTGGGGGACCTCCTCTACAAGAAGGGCGACATGGCGGGGGCTGAGCCCCACCTGCGCCGCGCGCTCGAACTGTTCGACGACGCCGACATCGCGCCGGAGATGCGCGAGGCCATCCGCGGCACCCTCCAGAAGCGCCTCACCGCGCTCGAGGGTCGGCCCGCCCCTCTCCCTGCGAGAACGGGCGCCAATTCGCCGCGGGACGAGTAGCGGGCCCCGCCGGAGCGCGGCAACATCGGGGAGGTGCGGCGGCACGCCGCCTGACCCTTCCCGAGCGTTCCTGACCACGGTTCCCATGCGTTTCGCCCTGCCCGTTTCCCTGCTCTTCGCCGGCGTCGCCGCAGCCCAGGGCTCCGACACCTGCTCCACGCCCCAGACCATCAACGGGGCCGGCCCGCACGTCTTCGACACCTTCGGTGCGACCACGGACGGACAGCCGGACCTGCTCTGCGACTTCTTCGGCAACCAGGACATCTTCGACGACGTCTGGTTCGAGTGGACAGCCCAGGACACCGGGGAGCACGTGATCTCCCTGTGCGGCTCCACGGGTGACTCGAAGGCCGCCGTGTACACGGACGGATGCGCGGGGCTCATCCTCGCCTGCAACGACGACGCCTGCGGGCTGATCTCCGAGGTCAGGTTCGCGGCGGTCGCGGGCCAGACCTACGACATCCGCATCGGCAACTTCGCGGTCGGCGGCGGCTCCAACGGGTCCTTCACGGTCGTCCCGGACCTGCCCGCACAGAATCCGAGCAACGGTCACTTCTACCGCGTGGTCGACGGCAACCTCTCGTGGATCGACGCCCGCGCGGCGGCCGAGACCACCCTCTTCCAGGGCACGCCGGGCCACCTCGTCACCATCTCCGACCAGGCCGAGCTCGACTGGATCCTCAACAACCTGTCGCCCCAGCGGCCCTGGATCGGACTCTTCCACAACACCAACTCCCCGAACTACTCCGAGCCCGGCGGCGGCTGGGAGTGGGTGACCGGCGAGCCCACGACGTTCCTGAACTGGTTCCCCGGCGAACCCAACAACATCAGCGCCTCGGGCGGCCCCGAGGACTACGCGGAGATGTTCGGGAACGGCCAGTGGAACGACGCCGAGCTGAACCACTCCTTCACCACCCAGTACATCATCGAGTGGGAGAGCGGCACCATCGGGACGACCTACTGCACCTCGAACCCGAACTCCACCGGCGTCAACAGCAGCCTGAGCGCCGCGGGCTCCGTGGCGGTCTCGAACAACGACCTGACCCTCACCGCGGCGGACCTCCCCCCCTCCTCCTTCGGCTTCTTCCTCGCCAGCCAGACCCAGGGTTCCGTCGCGAACCCCGGCGGCAGCCAGGGCATCCTGTGCCTCGGCGGCGCCATTGGCCGCTTCGTCGGCCCCGGTGAGATCAAGAACAGCGGCGCGAACGGCGAGTTCAGCCTCGCCCTGGACCTCACCGCGCTCCCCTCGCCCACCGGCTTCGTCGTGGCCCTCCCGGGCCAGACGTGGAACTTCCAGGCCTGGCACCGGGACTCGGTGGGCGGCAGCGCTGTCTCCAACTTCACGGACGGACTCTCGACGACCCTGCAGTGAGCCCCAGGGGAGCCGGCGCCTGACGTCGGAAGCTCCGGGAGGGGGCGGCGCCGCGCGCGCCGCCCCCTCCTTCGTTCCACGGGCCCGGCGGTCAGGTCCCGAGCAGTCGCCGGACCGTGGTCACGTGGCGCGCCGCGCCCTCCTCGATCTCGCTGGCCTCGATGCGCTCGTCCACGGTGTGGGCGAGGTCGATGGAGCCGGGCCCCATGAGCAGGGGGGTCCCCCAGCGGCGCAGGTGCGGGGCGTCCGTGCCGAAGCCGACGGGCTCCGCGGTCTCGCCCTCGGGAACGAGGAAGCGCACGGGGCCGTACTGCTCTCGCTCCTCCACCAGCTCCACGTGCGCCCCGAGGGACGCCTCGATGCGCGCGCGCACCACGTCCGGATCCTCCACGGCACGCACGAGGATGCTCGCGCGGGCGTCCGGCGCCACAACGTTGGGCGCGAGGCCGCCCTCGATGGTCCCCACATTGATGGTGCCCGCCCCGAGATCCGGGTCGGTCCCCCAGCCGCTGCCGGTGAGCCGCGTGCAGCACCCCACCAGCTCGTGGACGGCGGAGGGCCCAAGGGGATTCGAGCTGTGGCCCGCGACGCCGCGCGCCACGAGGTCCGCCAGGAAGATCCCCTTGTGGCCGCTGATGAAGCGGTTGCCGGTGGGCTCACCCACGATGGTGTAGCGGGGCGCCCAGCGGTCTCGCATGGCGGGGTCGTCGCCCAGGGCGTGATCCGCCGCCGAGGCGCCGACGCTGTCCACCTCCTCTCCGACGGTGAAGAGGAAGCCCACGCGGCGCTCCCCCTCCTTCACCAGCTGCTCCGCGGCGAGGAGCATGGCGAGGGCCTGCCCCTTCGCGTCGCACGCCCCGCGGCCGTACACCGTGCCCCCTGTCACCCGGGGCGGGATGAAGGGCGGGACCGTGTCCAGATGGGTGCAGAACACCACCTCCGGGCGCCCCGCGCGGGCGAGCACATTGCGCCGCCCCGGCGCCACCTCCTGGAACTCCACGTCGAATCCTCGCCGCTGGAGCTCGCGACCGAGCGCGTCCCCGTAATCACCCTCGCGACCGGTGATCGACTCGACGTCGATCCAGTCGCTGAGGATCGAGGTGATCTGACCCTGGTCCATGGGACCTGAGTCTAACGGCCGACGCGCAGGGGCATCCCCGGTTTGGGCAGGGCCACCGCCGGGAGCCCCTCCCCCGTGGAAACACCCAGCTCCTTCACGACGGCCACCTCGTCGCACTTGTGGAACTTGGGGCACTTGAGGCAGTCGGTGAAGACCTTGTGCGGGAGCGACTCGTGCTCGACCACGGCGAAGCCCAGCTTCTCGAAGAAGCCCGTCACGTAGGTGAACGCCATGACGCGAGCCACCTCGAGCTCCTCGGCCTCGTCGATCAGGAACTGGGCCAGCCGGCGACCGAGGCCCAGCTTCTGGAAGCGCGGCGCGACGGCGATGGAGCGCACCTCCGCGATGTCGGTCCAGATGATCGCGAGCGCTCCGCAGCCGGCGAACTCACCGTCGACGGTGGCGACGATGAAGTCGCGGATCTTCTCGACGATGGACGCGGGGGAACGGGGGAGCATGAGCCCGTCGGCGGCGAGGCCGTTGATGAGGTCCATCATCGGCTCGACGTCGCGCATGTTCGCGCGCCGCAGGCAGACCTCCGGAGCCGCGCTCACGACCCCGCCCCGGCCAGGAGGCCCTTCCAGCGCTCGACCTCGGCGGCCACCCGCGACGCCGCGGTCCCCCCGATCACGTCCCGCCGGGCCAACAGCGCGTCGGTCCCGAGCTCGTCGGAGAGGGCCACGCCCTCCAGCTCGGGCATGGTCGCGGCGCGGGCCCCGTCCGAGAGGCGCTCCAGGGGGACGCCCTCCTCGATCGCGGCGTTGACCGCTGCCCCGACGCGGTCGTGGGCCTCGCGGAAGGGCACCCCGCGCTTGACCAGGAGGTCAGCGAGGTCCGTGGCGTCCAGGTGCCCGACGCCGCAGGCCGCCCGGGCCTGGTCGCGGTCGAAGACGAGGTCCTTCGCCACCAGGGCGGCGACCTCGAGGCAGGTCCCCGTGGTATCGAGCGCCTCGAAGAGCGCCTCCTTGTCCTCCTGGAGGTCCTTGTCGTAGGCGAGGGGCAGCCCCTTGGTGGTCGTGATGAGGGTGGTCAGCGCACCGTGCACCCGGCCGACCTTGCCCCGCAGGAGCTCGAGGGCGTCGGGGTTGCGCTTCTGGGGCATCAGGCTCGAGCCCGTGGAGACCGTGTCCCCGAAGGTCAGCACCGCCGCCTCCTGGCTCGCGAGGAAGATCCAGTCCTCGGCCATGCGCGAGAGGTGCAGCATGGTGGTGGTGCAGGCGAAGATCACCTCCAGGACGTGGTCGCGGTCGCTGACCGCGTCCAGGCTGTTGCGAGTCGCCCCCGCGCTGAACCCGAGCTCGGAGGCCAGCGCCTGCCGGTCCACCGGGTAGGCCGTCCCCGCGAGGGCCGCGGAGCCCAGCGGGCACGTGTCCATGCGCGCCGAGGCGTCGGCCAGGCGGTCGGCGTCCCGCGCCAGCATCTCCACGTAGGCCAGGCACTGGTGGCCGAACGTCACGGGTTGGGCCCGCTGGAGGTGGGTGTAGCCCGGCAGGGGCGCGTCGTGGAACTCGCCCGCCAGCTCAACGAGCGCCGCCTGGGCGCCCCGGATCCCCCCGCGGATCTTCTCGATCGCGGCGCGCAGGTGGAGCTTGAGGTCCGTGGCGACCTGGTCATTGCGGGAGCGGCCCGTGTGGAGCTTCTTGCCCAGGTCCCCCACGCGGCGCACGAGCTCCTCCTCCACGAAGGAGTGCACGTCCTCGGCGCGGGACGCGTCGAGGGGCGAGTCGTCCTCCTTCAGCTCCGCGGCGATGGCCTCCAGGGTCGCCACGAGCTCGTCGCGCTCCGCGCCCGTGAGCACGCCCGCGCCCGCGAGACCGCGGGCCCAGGCCACGCTGCCCGCCAGATCGTCGAAGACGAAGCGACGGTCGAAGGGGAGGCTCCGGTTGAGCTCCTCGAAGATCGGGTGCAGGGCGCCCTGGAAGCGCCCGCCCCACAGCTGCGGCTCGGACACGGTCACTCCCCCCGCCCCGCGGCGGCGGCCACGGTGCCGGGCAGGCCGAAGAGCCGCACGAAGCCCTCGCTGTCCTGGGGCTCGTAGCCGTCGCCCATCTTGAAGGAGGCGAGGTCGTCCCGGTACAGGGAGCGGCCGCTGGAGGTCGCGACGGCGGTGGCGCGGCCCTTGTAGAGCTCCACGGTCACGTCCCCGGTGCAGGGCTCCATGGCGTTCGCGAACAGGGCGTCCATGGCCTCCCGCTTGGGGTGGAACCACAGGCCGTTGTAGACGGTGCGCGCGTACTCGGGCGCGATCCGCTCGCAGAGGTCGAGGGTGTCCCGCTCGACGCACAGGCTCCGCAGGGTGCGCAGGGCCTCGAAGAGGATCGTGCCGCCGGGGGTCTCGTAGAGGCCGCGGGACTTCATGCCCACCAGCCGGTTCTCGATGATGTCCACGCGCCCCACCCCGTGGGCGGCGCCCGCGTCGTTCAGCTGCTCGATCATCGCCACGGGGCCGGTGGCCTGGCCGTCGATGGCCACGGGGACCCCCGACTCGAAGCTGAGGGTCACGCGCGCCGGAGCGTCGGGCGCCTCGCGCGGGTCCACGGTCCAGGTCCACGCGTCGTCGGGCGGCGGTGCGCCGACGTCCTCGATGGCGCCGCCCTCGTGGCTGATGTGCCAGAGGTTGCGGTCGCGGCTGTAGATCTTCTTCTTGGTGGCCGTGATCGGGATGCCCGCCGCGTTGGCGTAGTCGATGGCCTCCTCGCGGCTGGTGATGTCCCAGGTCCGCCAGGGCGCGATGACCTCGAGGCTCGGGTCGAAGGCCCGGTAGCCCACCTCGAAGCGCACCTGATCGTTGCCCTTGCCCGTGCACCCGTGGGCCACGGCCGTGGCCCCGACCTCCTTGGCGTACTCCACCTGGGCCCGGGCCAGGATCGGCCGGGCCAGGCTGGTGCCCAGCAGGTAGCGGCCCTCGTAGACCGCGAGGGCGCGCAGCGCCGGCCAGATGGTCTCGGTGACGAAGGCCTCGCGCAGGTCCGCGACCTTGCAGGAGGCCGCGCCCGTGGCGGCGGCCTTCTCCTCCAGGCCCACGAGCTCCTCGGCGCCCTGGCCTACGTCGCCGGCGAGGCAGTGGACCTCCCAGCCGCGCTCCTTGAGCCACGGGATGATGATCGACGTGTCGAGGCCCCCGGAGTAGGCGAGGACGACCTTCTTGGACTCGCTCACGACTGTCCCTCCCCGCCGAGCAGCATCGCGAGCACGGCCTTCTGGGCGTGCAGGCGGTTCTCGGCGATGTCGAAGACGATGGAGTTGGGGCCGTCGATGACGCCCCGGGACACTTCGTGGCCGCGGTGGGCCGGCAGGCAATGCATGAACTTGGCGTGGTCGGTGTATTCCATGAGTTGTTCGTTCACGGCGTAGTCGGAGAAGACGGCGGCGCGCTCCTCGGTCTCGTCCTCCTGCCCCATGCTCGCCCACACGTCGGTGTAGACGGCGTGGGCGCCCTTGACCGCCACGATGGGGTCGGTCTCGAGGGTGAAGCTGCCGCCGGTCTCCTGGGCGGAGGCCACGGCCGCGCGCTCGATCTCGGCGTCGGGCTCGTAGCCCTCGGGGGCGCAGACGGTGACGTCCATGCCGAGCTTGGTGGCGGCGGTGATGAGCGAGTGGCAGGTGTTGTTGCCGTCGCCGATGAAGACGAGCTTGCGCCCCTTCACCTCGCCCCAGTGCTCGATGAGGGTCATCGTGTCCGCCAGCGCCTGGCAGGGGTGGAGCAGCTCGGAGAGGCCGTTCACCACGGGCACGTCGGCGGTCTGCGCGAGCTCCACCACGGTGCGGTGCCGGTAGGTCCGGGCCACGATGGCGTGGGTCCAGCGCTCGAGGTTCTTGGCCATGTCCCGCACGGACTCGCGGGCGCCCATGCGGGCGCCGTTGGAGAGGTCGAGGAAGGTGGCGCTGCCGCCGAGGTCCTGCATCCCGATGTCGAAGGTGAAGCGGGTCCGCAGGGACTCCTTCTCGAACACCATGGCCAGGCGCTTGCCGCGCAGGAGGTCGTTGTAGGCCGTCTGGTTGGCCTTGATCTCGAGGGCGGTGTCGAGCACGAGCCGCAGCTCGTCCGGGGAGAGGTCCCCCAGCGACACCAGGTTGGGCGCGGGGAACGGGGCGATGGGAGCGGCGATCATGACGGGTCGGTCGGGAGGTCGGTGAGGACGTGTTCGAGGCGCGAGAGGCCCTCGGCGAGGTCCTCCGGCGTGAGGATGTAGGGGGGCAGGAAGCGGACCACGTCGCCCTGGGCGGTGCAGGTCAGCACCCCGGCGTCGAAGAGGCGGCCGGTGATCTCGGCGGCGCGGCCGGGGGCCACGACGCCCTGCATCAGGCCGAGGCCCCGGCGCTCGGTGAGGACGTCGAAGCGCGCCACGAGGCCGTCGAGGGCCGCGGCGAGCGCGGCGCCCCGGTCGATGACCTGCTGCTGCAGGCCTCCGTCGAGCTCGTCGAGCACGCAGAGGGCCGCGCGGCAGGCGAAGGGGCCGCCGCCGAAGGTGGAGCCGTGGTCGCCGGGGACCAGCGTGCGGGCGTAGGGGCCGCGGGCCAGGGTCGCCCCGATGGGCAGCCCGGCGCCGATGGGCTTGGCGAGGGTGACCACGTCGGGGGCGAGGCCGTAGTGGGCGCCGGCGAGGAAGGTCCCCGTGCGCCCGCCGCCGCACTGCACCTCGTCGGCGATCATGACGGTCCCGGTCTGGGTGCAGAGCTCCCGGGCCGCGGCCACATAGTCCGCGTCCAGGGGCTGCACGCCGCCCTCCCCCTGGATCGGCTCCATGATGAAGGCCGCGGGCCCTTCGGAGAGGGCCGCCTCCAGGGCGCCGATGTCGTCGGGCTCGAGGAACTTCGCGGCCAGGCCCTCGCCAAAGGGCGTGCGGTAGGCGGCGTTGGCCGTGACCGACAGGCTCCCGAACGTCCGGCCGTGGAAGCCGCGCTCGAGGGCCACGAAGTGCTGGCGCTCGGGGCTCCCGGTGGTGGCGTGGTGCTTGCGAGCCAGCTTCAGGGCGGCCTCGTTGGCCTCCGACCCGGAGTTGGAGAAGAACACGGCCTCCATGCAAGTCAGCTCGCAGAGGCGCTCACTGAGCTCCTCCCCCGCGCCGTGGCGATAGAGGTTCGAGATGTGCCCGAGGGTGCCCGCCTGGTCAGCCAGGGCCGCCGCGAGGCGCGGGTGCCCGTGGCCGAGGCTGTTGGCGCCGATGCCGCTGATGAGGTCGAGGAAGCGGCGGCCCTCGGCGTCATGCATCCACGCGCCCTCGCCGCCCACGAAGAGCGGGGCGGCGCGACGATACGTGCCCATCGTGCGGTCGCGGGAGGTGAGCTCAGGCATGGTGGGCCTCCGGGAGCTGGGCGGCGACGAGGGTCCCGCGGTCTGTCAGCAGGGCGGCGGCGACCGGGTCGTCCACGTCGCCCGCGGCGATCTTGACGGTGGCCGCGGGGCGCGCCTCGGCGGCCGCGACGGCGGCCTCGACCTTGGGGATCATGCCCCCCGCGATGACCCCGCTCGCCTCCAGCGCGGACGCCGATGCCCCGTCGAGGTGCGGGATGCGCTCGGCTCCGTCGCGCACGTGAGGCACGTCCGAGAGGAAGAGCACAGCGTCCGCGCCCCAGGCCTGGGCGATGGGCGCGACGGCCATGTCCGCGTTCACATTGAGGAAGACGTCGACGTCGTCCGGTCGCGGGGTGACGGTGGCCACCACCGGCACGTAGCCCGCCGCGCCGAGGGCGGTCAGGACCTCCGGGTTCACCTCGTCCACGGCGCCCACGTGGCCCAGCGCGGGGTCCACCACGCCGGCCTTGAAGAGCCCGCCGTCGGCGCCCGTGAGCCCCACCGCGGGGACGCCCGCGCGCTGGAGCGCCGCCACCAACACCGCGTTCACCTCGCCGCCGAGGACCTGGAGCACGGCCCGCGCCGTGCCGTCATCGGTGACCCGCAGCCCGCGCACCCGGCGCGGCTCGAGGCCCAGGGCGTCGGTCAGCCGGGACACCTGAGCGCCGCCGCCGTGGATCACCACGACCTCGTGCCCGCGCTCCCGGGCTGCACCCACGCTCGCGGCGAAGCGCGCGCGGGTCCCGGCGTCGTCGAGGATCGCCCCGCCGACCTTGACGAGGATGCGCCGGGACGCGCTCACAGCAGCCCCCAGGTCTCGTCGAAGCCCTTGACCACGTTCATGTTCTGGAGCGCCTGGCCCGCCGCGCCCTTGACCAGGTTGTCGATGGCGGAGGTCACCACCACCGCCCCGTCCACCTCCGCCACGGAGAGGTGGCAGTGGTTGGTGCCCGCCACGTCCCCGGTCCGCGCCTGCTCCCCCATCACGTGGACGAAGGGCTCGTCAGCGTAGGCCTCCTGGAGCGCGCGGGCCGCGCTCTCCGCCCCCTCTCCCGCCGCGGGCTCGAGGTAGATGGTGGCGAGCATGCCCCTGAACATGGGCGCGAGGTGCGGCACGAAGGACAGCTTGAAGGGGGCCGCGGACCCGGCGAGACGCGAGAGGATCTCCGGGGAGTGCCGGTGATTCCCCACGCCGTAGGCCCGCATGGTCTCGTTGACGTTGCCGTAGAGGGTCACGTCGCTGGGCGACTTGCCCGCGCCGGAGACGCCGCTCTTGGCGTCCACCACGATGCGGCTCCCCGCGGCGACCAGGCCCGCGTCCACCAGGGGCAGGAGTCCGAGCAGGGTGGCGGTGGGGTAGCAGCCGGGGTTCGCCACGAGGCGCGCGCCGGCGAGGGCCCCGCGCGCGTGCTCGGTGAGTCCGTAGGGTGCCGCGTCACACAGCTGGGGCTCGGGGTGGGTCACGCTGTAGATGCGCTCGAACTCGGCGGGGTCCGCGAAGCGGTGGTCCGCCGAGAGGTCCACCACCAGCGGCGCCGCCGGGCCATCGAGCGCGGCCTTGGCCACCGGGACTCCCACGGTGTGCGGGAGGCAGGTGAACACCACGTCGTGGTCCCGGCCGAGGGCCTCGAGGTCCAGGGGCACGAGGGTCCACTCGCCGCGCCCGTCCAGGGGCGCGGCCGCGCCGCCCTCCCGGGCCGACATGGCGGTGATGGTCTCGATGCCGGGGTGCCGCTTGCACAGCCCGAGGAGCTCCCGTCCGGCGTAGCCGGTGGCCCCAACGACGGCCACGCGGGTCACGCCGTCACCCCCGCGGACCGGGCCAGCCGATCGAAGTCCGCCACGAGCTCCCGGGCCGCACGTGCCGCGGGGCAGATCACGAGGATCGTGTCGTCCCCCGCGATGGTCCCGAGCATGCCGGTGCGCCCCGAGGCGTCGAGGGCCACCGCCAGCGGCGACGCGCCGCCGGGCGGGGTCCGGAGGACGACGAGGTTCTGGGCCGCCCGGGCGGAGACGAGCCAGCGCCCGAGGGCGTCCACCAGGGGACTGGCCGAGGTCGCGGGGACCACGTAGCCGGCGGCGCCCTTCACGGCGCCCAGCTCCCGGAGGTCACGGGAGAGGGTCGCCTGGGTGATGTCGACGCCCCGGGCCGCCAGGGCGTCCACCAGGGACTGCTGGCTGGAGCCGTGGCCCTCGCCGATCAGCTCGACCACAAGGGCGCGCCGCTCGGCGGCGGTGGAGATGGATGACTGCATAAATCCGAAACCTTGGGCGCATATTCATGCACCGCACTTCCCCGGGCGCAACCCGGTTTCTCGGCTAAATGTCGCTACAAAGGAGCGATGCCCCCCATGCCGCACCCCCTCGCCCAGGCCCTCTCGGCGCCGCTCGCCGGCGCGCTCTGCCTGCTCCTCTCCCTCGGCTGCGCCTCCGCACCCGCCGAGGCCCCTCCCCCGCCGGCCGTCGTCGAGGCCACCTCGCTCCTGGGTGCGCCGCTCCAGCGGCCCGCGCTCTCCCCGACGGCGAGGAGGCGGCTGGAGCTGGACCTCGAATCCGCACGGCTCGCCCTCGCGGACGCCCCCTCCGAACAGCGCACGATCTGGGTCGGCCGGCGGCTCGGGTACCTCGGCCGCTACGACGAGGCCATCCGCTGGTACCTCGCGGCCCTCGTGCAGTACCCCGACAGCTACCGCCTCCGGCGGCACCTTGGGCACCGGCTCATCACCGTCCGACGCCTGGACGACGCGGTCCAGGTGCTGACCGAGGCAAGGCGGCTCGCGGCGGGCGCCACGAACCGCATCGAGCCGGACGGCGCCCCAGGCCCGGAAGGCGAACCCCGCAGCTCCACCCACGGCAACATCGGCTACCACCTGGCCCTCGCCCACTACGCCCGCGGGGAGTTCGACGCGGCGGCTGACCTGTGGGTCGAGTGCGCGGAGCGCTGGGCGAGCAACGACGACTCCCGGGTCGCGGCCATGCACTGGGCCCACGTCTCCCTGCTCCGCGCCGGGCGCCCGGAGGAGGCCCGCGCCATCCTCGAGCTCGTCGACCGCTCCCCCGACGTGATCGAGAACTTCGCCTACCTGGAGCTCATCCAGCTCTATCGGGGGGAGCTCACCGCCGGGACGCTGATGGCCCGCGAGGACCGCAGCGCCGCCCTGGAGTACGGCCTCGCCCGCTACCTCCTGCGCCTGGGCGGCAGCGACATGGGCGCGGAGCTCCTCGCCGGGCTGGTCAAACGCCCGGAGTGGCCCGCCTTCGGCGTCCTCGCCGCCGAGGCCGACCTGGCCAGCCGCTGAGCTCTCCCCGCGGAGTGTCCCCGCTGGGCCGGGGGCACTCGCCCACGGGGGTCACCCCCTGCGGCCCGATCCGAGACGAAGATCCGAGGGGCGGCGAACCCCACGGGCCGTCGCTGCGTCCTTCGCTCGTCGGTCATGGCACCCTCTCCTGGGGGCCCGCGCGCCCTGAACTCCCATGCGACTCGCTCCCCTCCTCCTCATCCCCGCCGCCGGACTCGCCGCCCTCGCCCTGAACCTCACCCTGGAGGGCGCCCACTCGGCTCGCCGCCTTCCGGGTGCAGAGCGGCCCCCCGGCGAGGTGCCCTTCCCCGGAGCGCCCCTGGCGCCACCCACCGATCCGCGCGGTGAGGGCGAGGGCGAGGAGGGAGAGGATCGGGCCGAGCGGGCCCGCTGGATCGAGGAGCTCCACCTCGCGGCCCCTGGCGTCGACTGGAGAGCCATCGAGCGAGCGAACCAGGCCGCGGAGCTCGAACGACGCAACGAAGCGGCCCTCGCGGACGGCGGCGGATTGCCGCCGTGGGTGTGGGACGAGGTGGGATCGAGGAACCAGGCGGGGCACACACGCTGCGCTGCCCTTGGCGCCACCCGCGCCGAGGGGCGCTTCCTCTACGTGGGCTCCGCGGGCGGGGGCCTGTGGCGCGGCCGCGAGGACGGGACCGGGTGGACCCCGCTCTCCGACAGCGTCTACGGGGGCGTGGACGACGTCGTGGTCATCGAGCCCGCCAGCCTGGCGGACGACGACATCCTCGTCATGCGCCGAGGGAACTCCGTGCTGCGCAGCGCCGACTCCGGGCAGACCTGGCAGGCGCCCAGCGGCCTCGGCGGGGTGAACAGCGCGCGCCGCATGGTGCGGGCCGCCGACGCCTCGCAGACCATCTTCCTGTTCGGGAGCGCCGACATCCCCGGCGTCGGAGAGAAGAGCGCGCTGTTCGCGTCCACCGACGGCGGCCAGAGCTTCTCGCTGCGCCACCACTTCGGGACCAGCTGGAGCGGGGACCTCTGGGTCCCGCGCACCGCCGCCCTCGGGGGGAGCGCGGTGTACATCCTCCAGCGCGGGCGGATCTTCGTCAGCGTCGACGGCGGCTTCAGCTTCGCTCCTGGGCTCGACGTGGACACCGCGGCCACGGCGGGCGACATCGTCGGCTCGGAGGCGGGCGGTCCCACGCTGTACCTGGCCCTGCGCCAGAGCAACGGCAGCTGGGACCTCCACCGCTCGGACGACGCCGGCCAGACCTCGGTGTTCGTGCGGACCCTGAACAGCTTCTGGGGCAGCACCCAGTCCATGGCGGCCTTCGCCCATGACGCCTCGCGCCTGATCTACGGCGGGGTCGAGGCCTGGGTCTCCACCGACGGCGGCGCCACGGCGTCACGGATCAACACCTGGGGCTCCTACTACGGCGACCCCGCGAACCGACTCCACGCCGACATCCGCGGCATGAGCCCCCTGGTGGACCGGGACGCGCCGGGCGAGCCGGACCTCGTGTTCATCAACACCGACGGCGGCACCTACCTCACCTCTGACGGCGGCGCCACGGTCCAGAACCTGAGCCTCGAGGGGCTCGGCGTGGGTCAGTTCTACTCTACCCACACGTCCGTCCTCGATCCCCGGCGCATCAGCGGCGGCACCCAGGACCAGGGGTACCAGGTCGGCCTCCTCGACGTCTCCGCCACCGGCCCCGGCCCCACCACCGACTTCGAACAGCTGATCAGCGGAGACTACGGCCACCTGGTGAGCGGAGACGGGACCCACGACCTGGTCTACTCCACCTATCCGGGCTTCATCCTCGTCCAGGACGGTGAGGTCAACCCGACCCTGCGCACCCTCGACTTCCCGTCAGGCTCGAGCCAGCTTTGGCTCCCGCCCGTGGTGGCGGACCCCAACGACCCCGACGAGTTCTTCTTCCTGGGGGACCGGCTCTACCACTACGACCGCCCCATGGCGGCCTGGACCCCCTCGGTCTGGTCGACCCAGAACTTCACCGTGGGGAGCAGCAGCTACCTCTCCGCCCTGGCCTTCGCCCCGTCGGATTCCACGCGGGCCTACGCCGCCACCAACACCGGGCGGCTCTACCACTCGAGTGACGGGGGCGTGACGTGGACCCTTGGCTCCACCGGCGGCCCGAGCTCCCACTACTTCTACGGCTCCGCGCTCCTCGTGGACCCCCTCGACCCCGACCACGCCTTCGTGGCCGGTTCGGGGTACGGCAACCCCGCCGTGCGCGAGACCACGGACGGGGGCGCCACCTGGCAGGCGCGATCGGCCGGGCTGCCCAGCACCCTGGTGCACGACATCGCCTGGTCCCCCAGCGGGAACGGCGACCTGTTCGCGGCCGCCGAGGCCGGGGCCTTCCACTTCGACGCGGCGACGTCGACGTGGTCCAACGCCATGGGCACCGAGGCCCCGGCCACGAACTACTGGTCCGTGGAGACGGTCCCCTCCAGCCCTCGGGTCCGCTTCGGGACCTACGGTCGCGGGATCTGGGACCTGACCCTCGTGAACGGGGGCGAGCTCGGAGTCCGTATCTGTTCCCCCGCGGCCGCCAACGTCTCGGGGGTGCCCGCCGTGATCAGCGCCGTGGGGAGTCCCTTCGCCGCCGACAACGACCTGACCCTGGTGGCCAACGCGCTGCCCTCGAACACCCTCGGCTTCTTCCTCGCCTCCCCCACCCAGGGCTTCATCCCGAACCCCGGCGGGTCGGTGGGCACCCTCTGCCTCGGCGGCCCATTCGGCCGCTACCAGTCCCTGGCCCAGAACTCGGGGCTCCTGGGCAACATCGCGATCCCCGTGGACGTGACGGCCATCGCCCAGCCCACGGGCCCCGTGGCGGGCCAGCCCGGCCAGACCTGGTTCTTCCAGGCGTGGTACCGCGACTCGGTGCTCTCCATCCCCACGTCCAACTTCACCGACGCCGTCGCGGTCCTGCTGCGCTAGTCGGCCGTCCCCGGGCCCAGGATCTCGGCCAGGCCCTCCACGAGCCTGGCGACCTCGTCCAGGGTGTTGTAGTGGACGAGGCTGACCCGCACGACGCCGTCGCGCTCCATCAGCCCCAGGTCCCGGATCAGCCGGTAGGCGTAGAAGTGGCCGAAGCGCACGGCGACCCCGCGCTCGTCCAGGAGCGGGGGGATCTCGCTCGCGGCCCGGCCCTCCACCGTGAAGGAGACGGTCGGCACGCGCCGCTCGCTGGAGGGCGAGGGGTCCCCGACGATGGTGACCTCGCGGTGGGCGTCGAGGAACTCCAGCAGCGGCGTCACGAGCGCCTCCTCCTGGGCGGCGATCTCCTCGAACGCGTCCTCCAGCGTGCCCGCGTCCGACAGGGTCCCCAGGTACTCAGGGATGCCCGCGAGCGACGCCACCAGCTCGTAGTTGACGCCGCCCGGCTCGAACTTCCGCGGGAGCTCGTCCTCGCCCACGAAGAAGTGGTTGATGCTCCCGGTCTCGAGCAAGGCCTCGCGGCGCCCGAACATCACCCCCACGTGGGGACCGTAGACCTTGTAGAGGCTCGCGAAGTAGAAGTCGACGCCGAGGGACCGCACGTCGACCCGCCGGTGGGGCGCGTAGGCCACGGCGTCCACGCAGGTCAGCGCGCCCGCGGCGCGGGCCAGGGCCGCGGCCGCGCGGACGTCGGTGATGGAGCCGACGATGTTGGAGCAGTGCGTGAACGCCACGAGGCGGGTGCGATCGTTGAGCAGCGCCGCCAGGTCATCGGGGTGAAGCTCGCAGGTCTCCGGGCGGACGCGCCACTCGCGGATCACGATCCCCGTGGCCTCGAGGCGCCGCCAGGCCCCCACGTTGGTCTCGTGATCCACGTTGGTCACGATGACCTCGTCGCCCTCCGTCCAGCCCGGCCGCAGGGCCGCGGCGAGCTGGTTGACCAGGGCCGTGGAGGACGCCCCGAGGATGACCTCCTCTGGCGTCGCCCCCAGGAGCGCCGCCGCGGCCGCGCGCCCCTCCGCCACGGCCGCGCTCGCGTCCATGGAGAGGGCGTAGCTGGCGCCCAGCTGGACGGGGTGCCGGGTGAGGAACCCGGTGAGGCGGTCGATCACCTGGCGGCAGGGCACGCTGCCGCCCGCGTTGTCCATGAGCACCCAGGGGGTCTCGAGGGCGGGGAACTGGGAGCGGACGTGGTCGAGGTCGAGCATCGGAGGGAGCGAGGAGGCGGTCGGGGAGGCGAGGCCCTTCGGACCCGGCGGCCACAGGGTGACCTCGCCGGGGCCTGCCGTCACCCGTCTCTCGCGTCAGACCGTCCCACATCTCCCCGGATCGGGGCGCGGGCTCCCCCCGATCCCCGCTTCGTGGGTGGTGGCCGCGCCGCGCCCCGCTCCGCTCGCTAGACTCCCCGCCCGATGTCCCTGCTCATTCTCGAAGACGTCAAGAAGCACTTCGGTGCCCAGGAGGTGCTCCGCGGCGCCTCCCTGACCATCGACCCCGGCCAGAAGATCGGGATCGTCGGGCGCAACGGCGGCGGCAAGACCACCCTGTTCCGGATGATCGCTGGCGAGGAGACCCCCGACTGGGGCTCGGTCCGCGTGCGCAAGAAGGCGCGCCTGGGCGTCGTCCCCCAGCGCCCCAAGTTCGGAGAGGGGGAGACCGCGCGGGAGTACGTGGCCACCGGCCTCGACGAGCTGCACCGGACCATCGAGCGCTACGAGAAGTGCGCCGAGGAGATGGGCACCGCCGAGGGCGAGGAGCTGGAGCGGCTCATGAGCGAGCACGACCGCCTCGGCGGGCGCATCGACCAGCTCGGCGGCTGGGACACCGAGCGCAAGGTGGAGACCGTCCTCGGCGGCATCGGCCTCCCCGAGACCCACTGGGACCGCGAGGCACGCCTGCTCTCCGGCGGCGAGAAGAACCGGGTGGCCCTGGCCCGGGAGCTCATCGGCGGCCACGACCTGCTGCTGCTGGACGAGCCCACCAACCACCTGGACCTCGAGGGGATCGAGTGGCTGGAGCGCTACCTCAAGGACCTGCCCACGGGCGTCCTGATCGTCAGCCACGACCGCCGGCTCCTGACCAACTGCATCGACCGCATCGTCGAGCTCGAGCGCGGCCGGCTCGTGGCCTACGCGGGCAACTACCCCAAGTACCTGCAGCTCAAGGCCGAGAAGTTCGAGTCCGAGCAGCGCGCCTGGGAGCAGCAACAGGAGCTCCTCCGCAAGGAGGAGTCCTTCATCAAGAAGCACATGGGCAGCCAGCGCACGGCGGAGGCCAAGGGCCGCGCCAAGAAGCTCTCCCACGTGGAGCGCCTGGAGAAGCCCCACCACGACGTGCGGCGGCCGCGCATCAAGGCGCCGGAGGCCGCGCGGGGCGGCGAGCGCGTGCTCCACACCGAGCGGCTGTTCGGCGGCTACGAGGAGAACGTGCTGCTGAAGGACGTGGACATCCGGGTCGGCCGGGGCGAACGCATCGGGATCGTCGGGCCGAACGGCGCCGGCAAGTCGACGCTCATGAAGATCATCGCGGGCAAGCTCGCGCCGCTCTCGGGCGAGGTGGTCCGCGGGCACGGGGCGCGGGTGGCCTACTACGACCAGGACACCTCCCACCTGCGCGACGACCACACCCCCCTCGAGGAGGTGCGGCGGCACTACCCGGAGATGACCGAGCAGGAGATCCGGAACCACCTGGCCCAGTTCCTCTTCCGCGGCGACGAGGTCGAGAAGGTGATCTCGACCCTCTCCGGGGGCGAGCGAGCGCGGCTCTCCCTCTCGCTCCTGGTGCTCACGAGCCCCTCGTGGTTCGCCCTCGACGAGCCCACCAACCACCTGGACCTCGCCAGCCGGACCTCCCTGGAGGAGATGCTCGGGGAGTTCCAGGGCGCCATCGTCTGCATCAGCCACGACCGGGAATTCCTGGACGGGATCTGCAACAAGACCGTGGAGGTCAGCGCCGAGGGCGTCGAGGAATTCGACGGCAACTACTCGGCGTGGCGCGACTTCAAGCTGGCGGAGCGCGACGCGGCCCAGGAGGAGAAGGCCAAGAAGGAGGCCCTCCAGCGCAAGGCCGCCCGCGAGCGCGAGGAGGCCGAGCGCCGGCGCGGCGGCGGCGACAAGAAGGCCAAGGGCGGCTCGAAGAAGAAGGGCGGCGGCAAGGGGCCGCGGAACCCCTATATGTTCGAGAAGCTCGAGAAGAAGATCATGGAGCTCGAGCAGGAGCTGGAGACGCTCAATGCCTCCATGGCCTCCGAGGAGGTCTACACCAACGCGGACAAGCTCCGGGACACCCAGTTCCGGATCGCGGAGGTCGAGGCCGACCTGGAGTCCTCCAACGAGGAGTGGCTCAACTGGGAGACGGCCTGAGGGCCGCGCCCGGCCGCCCCGGGCGCCCGAGGTCCCCAGATTCCCGCGCGGAGGACCGCCCGGGCCGCTAATCTCCCCGCCATGCAGACCTTCCTCGAAGAGATCCGCGCGGCCATCGCGGCCGAGACCGGGATCGAGAGCCCGAAGCTGGAGACGCCCCGCGACCTCGCCATGGGCGACGTCGCCTTCCCGTGCTTCGTCCTGGCCAAGGAGCGCAAGGCCGCTCCCCCGAAGATCGCGGCGGAGCTCGAGACCGCGCTGAATGCTCGGATGGAGCGGGTGACGGCCAAGGCCACAGGGCCCTACCTCAACTTCACCATCGAACGCGGCGCGTTCGCGGAGACGGTGCTCACCGAGATCGCCGAGCACGGCCCCTGCTACGGCACCTCGGCGGAGGGGAGCGGCCAGAAGATCGTCATCGACTTCTCCTCCCCCAACATCGCCAAGCCCATGAGCGTGGGTCACCTGCGCTCGACCGTGATCGGCGCCGCCATCCAGCGGCTGCACGACGCGCTCGGCTACGAGACCGTCGGGATCAACCACATCGGCGACTGGGGCAGCCAGTTCGGCAAGCTCGTCGCGGCGGTCAACCGCTACGGCGACACCGTGGACCTCGAGGGCGAGCCCATCCCCGCCCTCCTCGCCCTCTATGTCCGCTACCACGAGGAGGAGGAGGGCGACCCCTCCCTGGTGGAGGAGGCCCGCGAGGCCTTCCGCGAGCTGGAGAGCGGCGTCGACGGCCCCGTGCGCCAGACGTGGAAGAAGCTCACCGAGCTCTCCCTGGAGGAGTTCGGCAAGATCTACTCGCGCCTCGGGGTCAGCTTCGACCTCATCCGCGGCGAGGCCTTCTACGAGCCTCACCTCGACGCCACGGTGGACCGCGTGGTCGAGTCCGGGGTCACCGAGGAGTCAGAGGGCGCGCTCGTCGTGGACCTCTCGTCCTTCGGCAAGATCCCCCCCTGCCTGCTCCGCAAGACCGACGGGACGACCCTCTACGCCACCCGCGACCTGGCCGCCGTCTTCCACCGCTGGGAGGAGTTCGGGTTCACCCGCGCGCTCTACGTGGTGGGCGGGGATCAGCGCCTGCACTTCCGCCAGCTCAAGCACGTGCTCGAGCGCATGGAGCTCGACTGGGAGCCCCGGGTGGAGCACGTGGACTTCGGCATGATGCGCCTCCCCGAGGGCAAGATGAGCACCCGCAAGGGCCGCGTCGTGTTCCTGGACGACGTGCTCGACGCCGCCGCCGCCGAGGCCGCCCGGGTCATCGCGGAGAAGAACCCCGACCTCGCGGACCAGGCCGCCATCGCCGAGACCGTGGGCGTGGGCGCGGTGGTCTTCAACGACCTCAAGCGGGAGCGGGTCAAGGACATCGACTTCCGCCTCGAGGAGGTGCTCAGCTTCGAGGGGGACACCGGCCCCTACGTGCAGTACACCCACGCGCGCCTGGCCTCGATCGAGCGCAAGGCCGGCGAGGTGGACGCGGCGCCGGACTGGAGCGTCCTGGGGAGCGCCGCCGGCATCCTGGGCCAGATGGGGCGCTTCCCCGAGGTCCTGCGATCCGCGGCGCGGAACGCCGAGCCCTCCGAGCTCACGACCTTCGTGCTGACCCTCGCCCGGGAGGTCAACTCCTGGGTCGCCAAGGAGCGCGTCCTCGGCCAGGAGCCCGCCGTGACCGCCGCCCGCCTCGCCCTGGTGCGGGGCACCCGCCAGGTGATCGGCAACAGCCTTACCTTGCTCGGCGTGGGCGCGCCAGCCGAGATGTGAGGCGCTGCCCAGCGGGGTGGCCCCCTCGCGGCTCTCTCACATGAGCAGCGTCTTCTGCCTTGTTCCGAGCCGAAGGCGCAGATTGTCCATGGCGCTGGCGTGGATCTGGCAGACCCGACTCTCCGTCAGGTTGAGCATCTCGCCGATCTCGCGGAGGGTCAGGCCGCGCTCGTAGTACTGAACGAGGATGAGCCGCTCGCGGGGACTCACGGACTTTGTGAGTTCTTCGAACATGTCGCCTCGACTGACGGCCATGAGAGGTTCTTGGCTGCGCGGAGCAGGGAGGACATCGCTGACCTCGGCATCACTGTCATCCCCACCGAGCTTGGCCGAGAGGGAGGAAACCGTGCTGATATCGGCGTTTCGGATCTCTCTGGAGAATCGAGCGGAGTCCATCTCGAGCTGGTCGGCGAGCTCCAGGTGCGTCGGTTCCCGGCCGTTCAGGCCGGCGAGCCGCTGGGTCTCCTTCTCGATGCTGCTTGCACGCCGGCGAACAAGCCTGGGCACCCAGTCCTCGGTTCGAAGCTGATCGAGGATCGAGCCACGGATTCTGGACCCGCAGTAGGTCGAGAACTTGATGCCCCGGCTCGAATCGAAGCGCTTGATCGCATCCATGAGGCCGAAGAGGCCGGCGCTGGTCAGGTCGTCCAGCTCGATCGAGTTGGGCAGCGTCCGCAGCAGGCGCTCCGCGGCGCTCTTGACGAGGGGGAGATAGTGCTCGACGAGCTCATTTCGCCACTGCTCCGTTCTCTCCTCATCTCCAGCGTCCCGGGCCTCGTGGTAGCGCTGCCAAAGCGCCGTGGCAGACTGCTTGCGAGGCTCGGATGCAAGACTGCGGGGAGCTCGATCGCGTCTTGGAGAGGGCATGGCGCGGGGGGCGGCGCAACGCGACCGAGGGTGATCCGGGGTCGAGCGTGCGCGTCCTACGGGGTCGAGGTCGGAGTTCGCCGAGGTTTGCTTCTTGGTCAGGGGGGAATTGGGACGATTCATCAGGAATGGCTGGCAGGAGTGATGGGGGAAAAGGCGGTGAGGCGCAGCGCGCTCCTGTGAACGGACGAACGTCGCGATCAACCAGCGATGCGGCGCTGGAGGTGCGACTCTGCGACGGCGAAGTACCGCGCTTGGAGGAGATCTCGAAGCACCTTGAGGGCATCGAGGCTCACGGGCCCACTCGTAGGCATGAGGTACCCCCAGAGATCTGCAGCAGGTGTGTCCTCGAGGCGGGGGCGGGGGCGGGTGGTCCGCGGCCGTCGAGCGGCACGCTTCCGGCGCTCGCTCGGCAGGCCCTGTGACCGCTGCAAGCCCTTGCGGGACACGGCGGAGCGGGAGGGGTTGGGTTGGAGGTGGTTCATGGCTGGGCTGGGGGGGGGGGCGGGTCACCGAGAGGCCGAGCAGCACGTGGCGTCGAATTCAAGGAGAACCCTGTCCGATATAGGGAAAACCATTAGCACTCAAGACTCGGGTAGAGCCAGGACATCCAGTAGCCCAATGAATGAAATTCCTTAAATAGCTCGATCTGAGGCAGCGCACGGCCCCCCAGGTCATCTCTGGCGAGGGAATGAGTCACCTCAGGGTGAACCCAAAGTCGGTCCGTGGAGCCACGGGAGGTCGCCAGGTTGCGCTGAGGGACGGGCTGGGGGGATGTCTCAGACTGGGTCTCCTCCCCATGTGGCCAGGCTTCGCCCCTTCGGCGCCGAGTGCCATCTCTGCGGTGGGACGGTGACTCCTCCCCAATGCAAGGGAGGGCAGCACCTCGCGGCACCGCCCTCCCCATGGGATCGTTCGAGGGCCCGAGGGCCACGGGCGTCACATGAGCATCGTGTTCTGCTTCTGGCCGAAGAGGCTCTTCAGGCGGCTCATCACGTTGGAGTGGATCTGACAGACCCGGCTCTCCGTGAGCTCCAGCATCTCGCCGATCTCTCGCATGGTGTGCCCCACCTGGTAGTACTGCTCGATGATGAAGCGCTCCTTCTGGGTCAGCGACCGGGTCAGGAAGCCCATCATGTCGTCACGGTTGAGCACGCCGAGGGGGTCGATGGACTTCTTGTCCTCGAGCACGTCGACCTTCTCCATGGAGCTGTCGTCGTCCCGGTCCTTCCACTTGTCCGAGAGCGAGTACATGGCCTTCGCGCTCGCGCCCTGGATCTCCATGGCGAGCTCCTGGTGGTCCATCTCCAGCTCCCTCGCCAGCTCGGCGTGGGTTGGCTCGCGCCCGTAAAGGCCGGTCAAGCGCTGCAGGGCCTTGTCGATCCGGCTCGCCTTGAGGCGCACGAGGCGCGGGACCCAGTCCTGGCTGCGGAGCTGGTCGAGGATCGAGCCGCGGATCCGCGTGGTGCAGTAGGTCTTGAACTTGATCCCGCGGCTGGGGTCGAAGCCGCGGATGGCGTCCATGAGGCCGAAGAGGCCCGCGCTGACGAGGTCGTCGAGCTCGATGGACTTGGGCAGGGTCTGGAGCAGGCGCTCCGCGATGTACTTGACGAGCGGAAAGTGCCGCTCCATGAGGACGTTTCGGACCCGCTCCAGCTGCTGGACGTCCTTCTTGTTCCGGGCGACCTGGTAGTGCTCCCAGATCTCCTCGGTCGGGAGCTCCTCGACCGGGAGCGCGGGGGTCGCCTTGCGCGCCGCCTTCTTCCGCGTGGTGGTCCGCTTGCGCGCGGGCGCCGCGGCGGCGGGCGCCTTCTTGCGCGCGGTCGTCGCCTTGGATGTGGGTTTCTTCGCGGTCATGGGCGTAGCGCTCGGCGCAGGGCTCCGGTCAGTCGACCTTCAGGAGCGAATGAGAGGGCGCGTCGAGGCGACCGCGTCCGTTGAGGAAGAGCAGCTCGATCACGAACACGCAGGCGACCGGATCCCCGCCGATCTTGCGGATGAGTTTGAGGCCCGCCTCCATGGTCCCGCCGGTGGCGAGCAGGTCGTCGACCATCAGCACGCGCTCCCCCGGCGACACGGCGTCGGTGTGCACCTCGATGGTGTCGGTCCCGTACTCGAGCTCGTAGGACTCCGCGGCCGTCTTCGAGGGCAGCTTGCCCGGCTTACGGATGGGGATGAACCCCTTCCCGAGGGCGTGCGCGAGGGCGGTGCCGAAGATGAAGCCCCTGGACTCGATGCCGCAGATCACGTCGTAGGACGCGGGATCCACCAGGCTCAAGAGTCCGTCGATGGAGGCCTTCAGTCCCTCCGGGCTCTGGAGCAGCGGCGTGATGTCCTTGAACAGGATGCCCGGCTTGGGGAAGTCAGGGACGTCGCGGATGAATCGTTCGATCACGGGATGGCTCCGCGGCGCGGTCCCCCCCCGGAGATCGCGGCGCGTAGACGTCTTCGGCGGGCCGAGGGATCGACTTGAACCACGACCCCTACATTTCCCTCGCCACCCTCAAGTTCCGCGGATTCGTCGCCGCGACGGCGCGGAAGGTGTCGCGCAAACCGACAGTTCGGGGGCTCGAGCGGCCCGAATGCGAGCTTCTAGCCGCCGCGCCAAGGCGACGAAGGCCGGTCGCCTGCGCGACCCTACGGGGGGCTATCGCCCGCGGAGCTCACGCCGGAGCTTCGCGCGCTCCAGGCGGGTGTCACGACCGTTGATGCTCGCCAGCTCGAAGAGCCGCAGGGCCCGCTCGGGGTCCGCTTCCGCCCCTCGCCCGTCGCGGACGAGCTCGGCCAGCCGGAAGAGCACGTCCCCGTCCTCCTCCTCGGCCACGCAGGACTCCAGCACCCGGACCGCCTCGGCCTCATCCGGCTCGATGTCCGGCGCACCCTCGAGGTAGCGGTCGCAGAGCCAGAGGGCCGCGTGGGCGTTCCCGCGTCCGGCGGAGCTCTTGACCAGGGTCAGGCCGCGCTCCACGTCGCGCTCCACGCCCTCCCCCTCCATGGTCGCGAAGCCCACGTTGGCGACCGCATAGGGGTCGCCGAACTCCATGGCCTGGCGGTAGTACTCCATGGCGCGGGCCCGGTCCTCGTCCACGAACTTGCCGTACCAATAGAGCACGCCGAGGTAGGTGATGGCCGACGCGTGGCCGCGCTCGGCGGCGCTGCGCATCCACTTCAACCCCGCCTCCTTGTCCTGCTCCAGGCCCGGGCCGTCGAGGAGCCGGTCCGCGAGGTCATGGGCCACCTCGCTGTTGGTCTCGGCGAGCTGCTCGAGCAGCACCCGGCCAGCCTCCGGGTCCGGCTCACAGCCGGTGCCGTCCACCATGGCGAAGGCCAGCCAGATCTCGGACCCAGCGTGTCCCAGGGCAGCAGCCTGCTCACGGAGGCCGTAGGCGCGCGCCTCGTCCTCGCGGACGCCCTCGCCGTTCTGGTAGCAGATGGCCAGGTTCGCGATGGCGGTGGGGTCCTCCTCGGCGGCGGCCGCGCGGTACCAGCGCAGCATCTCGGAGAGGTCCTGGGGCACGCCCTCGCCGAAGCGGTGTCGGTATCCGAGGGTGACCATGGCGGAGGTGTCCCCCCCGTCGGCCGCCAGACGCAGCCAGCCCAGGGCCGCGGCGTCATCGTCCAGCTCCTCCTCGAAGAGCTCGCCCAGGAGGCCAGCGCAGGCGGAGTCGGAGTGCTGCTCCCAGCCCTCCTCGAGGATCTCTACCGCCCGCGCGACGTCGCGAACCTGACTGTCGGCGGCGCTCAGGAGCTGACCGAGGTCTAGGTGGACGTCGTCGCTCCCGGCGCTGAATGCGCGTTCGTACCAGTCGAGGGCGGCGATCTCATCCACGTCCACCCCGAGCCCGCCGTGGTAGCAGCGGCCCAGCGCCGCCATGGCGTCCACGTGCCCCTCTCCCGCCGCGCGCGCGAGCCAGCGGAAGGCGGTGGAGGCGCTCTCCGGGACACCGAGCCCGTCGGAGTACCTGAGCGCCAGGTCGAACTGGGCGTCGAGGTCCCCCTTGCGGGCCCTTGAACGGAGCATCTCGACTTCGAGGTCAGCCATGCCATCGCGCCCCGCCCGAACTCCTGGAGCCGATCGGGGGCTTCAGAGGGGAGGGAGGCGTGCCGATATCGTAGGGACCTGGGGGCCGCGAATGTGGCGGATCCGGCGGACTTGGTCGGTTCCGGTCCCAGGGACCTGTTCCCAGCCCATGTCCACTCCCCGCTCCCGCGACGCCAACCCCGGCGGCCCCCGCTCGACCCCGACGGGGCTCGCCGCCTGCCTGGGGTGCCGGCACCTGTACTCCACCTGGCGCCCCGAGCGTCCGCGCGGGTGCCGCGCCTACGGCTTCGAGTCCGCCGCGTGGCCGTCCGCCGTCGTGGAGCAGTCCTCCGGCCAGGGCTGCACGCTCTTCGAGCACCGGGCCCAGGGCCCCGAGCAGGCGACCGACTCGCGGCAACGGGGGACCCACGGGGGCGGTCTTTACGGCTGACCCCCGTCCTCGCTCGTCGTTAGGTCCCGAGCTGCCCGGGCACTAGGCTCTGGGCCATGGACAACGACACCCTGACCGCCGGGCACAACCTCACGTCGCTCCAGACGTTCCTGATCTCGGAGCGCTCGAAGTACCCCCACGCCACGGGCCGGTACACGATGGTGCTCTCCGCGCTCTCGCTGGCGGGCAAGTTCATCGCAGCCCGCTGCCGCCGCGCCCGCCTCGAGGACGTGCTGGGCGCCATGGGCTCGGACAACGTCCAGGGGGAGGCCCAGCAGAAGCTGGACGTGATCGCCAACGAGGCGTTGATCCGCTCCCTCGGCTCCCGGCCCGGGGTGGCGGTGGTCGCGTCGGAGGAGGACGACAATCCGATCGTCCTCAGCAACGACACCTCCGGGGAGAGGCCCTACGTGGTGCTCTTCGACCCCCTCGACGGCTCCTCCAACCTCGACGTCTGCGGCAGCGTCGGGACCATCTTCAGCATCCTCCTCCACGACCGCCGGGCCGAACACGTGGAGGAGAGCGCGCTCCAGCCGGGCCTCCGCCAGGTGGGCGCCGGCTACGTCCTCTACGGTCCCTCCACGGTGCTCGTCCTGACCGCGGGAACTGGCGTGCAGATGTTCGTGCTCGACCCCACCATCGGATCGTTCCTCCTGGTGGACGACGACGTCCGCATCCCCGAGGCAGGCAAGTCGTACTCCATGAACACGGCCAACCTCGGCTCGTGCCCCGAGGGCTACCAGCGCTACGTGGAGTGGGCCAACGGGAGCGGGTACTCCATGCGCTACGCCGGCGCCATGGTGGCGGACGTGCACCGCATCCTCATGAAGGGCGGCGTCTTCCTCTACCCGCCCACCGCCAGCGCCCCGAGCGGCAAGCTGCGCCTCATGTACGAGTGCAACCCCATGGCCATGCTCATGGAGCAGGCCGGCGGCAAGTCCTACTCGGGCACCCAGCGCACCATGGAGATCCAGCCCGACGCCCTGCACCAGCGGGTCCCCGTGGTGCTCGGCAGCCCGGACGAGGTCGATCACGTCCTGCGGCACATCTCAAGCTGAGGCCCTGAGCGGCGATATCGCCCGTGTCTGGGAGGGCACCGGACACCGTGAGCTGGAGTCGTCGGACCTCCCGGGGGCCGAGGACGCGTACCGGCGATCCCTCGAACTCCTCCAGCGAGCCTGGGCCCCCGATGGAGCCCGGCTGGCCGTCGAGAGGGCCTGGCCGCAGGTGTCACCGCAGCTGCTCGACTGGTGGCAGCAGAGCGACGACTAGCCCCGCCGCCGGGAGGCCTCGCCGCGGAGGGGACCTAGCGTCGTAGGTCTCGCAGCACGCGGAGCTCCGGGTCCACCTCGACCTCGGCCTCCCCCACCTCCAGGGTCGCCTGGCCACCCTCCATGGGGACGCGGCGCGCCTCGCCGCCGACCATGACCTCCACCGGCATGGGGAAGGGCAGCTCGTCCGGCGCCTCCCAGCGCAGGCTCAGCGTCCCTCCGTCACGCTCCACTGCGAGAACCGGCAGGGGGCCGCGCCGCAGGTAGACCTCGAAGAACCACCCGAGCTTGCGCTCCGAGACCTCCTCGGCGATGGCGAGCAGCTCGTCCGTATCGCTGAAGCGAACCGCCGAACCGTCGGTGGTCTTCTCCAGCTCAGGGTCCGGGTACGCCCAGCGCCGAAGAACCTTGAAGAAGGTCTCATCCCCGAGGAGCCAGCGCAGGGAGTGGCAAACCCACGACCCCTTGAAGTAGATGTCGCCGCCCGGGGCATCGGTGCCCGTCTTGGAGAAGTAGATCGAGTCGCTGGTGCGCGGCGGCGCGGGCGCCACCGGGGCGTTGTTCATCACCCGCAGCAGGTCGATCTTCATCTTCTTCTGGTACGCCTCGCGGCCGAAGCGCTCCTCGAGGTAGAGCGGCTGCATGTACGTGCCGATCCCCTCGTGGATCCAGAAGTCGGCCCAGTCCCGCGCGGTCACGAGGTTCGCCCACCACTCGTGTGCCAGCTCGTGGTGGTGCAGCCAGTCGTAGTCGAAGTTCGGGTCGCCGCGGTACTTGTTGCCGTAGGCGATGATCGACTGGTGCTCCATCCCCAGGTGCGGGGTCTCCACGACCCCGTACTTGTCCCCCCGGAAGGGGTAAGGCCCGCAGAAACGCTCGAAGAAGCGCAGGTGCTCGAGGATCTCCGCCATGAAGGCCTGGCCCTTCTCCTTGTTCTCCGGCAGCACCCAGAAGATGACCGGGAACGTGTCCCCCGCGACGCTCTCGAGGGAGCCCACGAGCTCCACATAGGGCGCCGCGTTGAAGGCCACCGTGTAGTTGGCGATGGGCGTCGAGACCCGCCACTGCGACGTGGTCTTGCCGTCGAGGGTCGAGCTCCCGATCCGGCGACCGTTGGTCGCCACCACGAGCCCCTCGGGGACCGTGAAGGAGAGGTCCATGGACTCCGGCTTGTCCGAGGGGTGGTCCTTGCAGGGCCACCACAGGTCGGCGCCCTCCCCCTGGCAGCTGGTGGCGATCCACGGCTCTCCGTCGGCCTCCGACCAGGTGAAGCCGCCCTCCCAGGGCGGACGCTCCGCCTCGTGGGGCACCCCGCCGTACTCCACGACCACCTTGAAGTCCTCCCCCGCCACGTCCGTGAACGCGGAGGACCCGATCCAGATGTCACCACCCTGTCGACTGAAGCCCAGGGGCAGCAGCTCGTCCTTGCCGCCGAGGATCCGCGAGACCTCGAGGCCCGGGTCGAGCTGGAGCACGATCTCGCGCGTCGGTTCGAGCAGCCGCGCCGTCATGGTCAGGGAGCCCAGGATCGACCTCGACTCGGGGCTCACCTCGAGTTCGAGGCCGTAGTGGAGCACGTCGAAGGCCGCTTGCTCCTCCATGAGCACGCCCCCCGAGGTGTTCTGGGCGGCTTCCTGGGGCGAGAGGGCGGCGAGGAGGAGCAGTGCGATCATGGGTTCGTCCGATGAGGGACCGCGTCGAGGCGTCCGGAGAGGCCGAAGCGATCGAGCAGGGGCCCCAGGGTACCCGGGTCCGCGCCGCGATAGGCGAGGCGGTCCAGCGTGGCGTCCAGGGGAGCGTCCGTCGCGCAGGTGGCGAGGTCCCGCGAGAGGAACGCGGCCTCGCGGTGCTCCGCGAGCTTCTTGCCGAGGGTCCGAGCCCCGCGGATCGTGAGCCCGGCCACGCGGTCGAGGTCACCGTAGAGCTCATCGAGGTCCGCGAACTCCTGCAGCAGCGCCACGGCGGTCTTGGGGCCGACCCCGCGCACCCCGGGGATGTTGTCCACGCTGTCCCCCGCCAGCCCCAGGAGCTCCCGGATCTGCTCGGGCCGGACCCCGAAGCGCTCGACCACGTCCGCTGGCCCGAGGCGTGTCCCCCGGGCGAAGTCCAGGAACCAGGTCCGCTCATCCACCAGCTGGGCGAGGTCCTTGTCCGCGGTGACCACCACGGTCTCCTCGACCTCGGGCGAGAAGCGGACCTTGGCGGTCGCCACGAGGTCGTCCGCCTCGTAGCGATCGTCGATGCAGCAGAAGGCGCCCATGGCCGCCGCGACCTCCTGACAGCGATCGAGCTGCGCGACGAGGTCCTCGTCCGGCAGGTCACGGTTCGCCTTGTACTCCGGATAGACGTCGTTCCGGAAGCTCGTGGTCAGGCTGCCGTCGAAGGCCACGAGCAGGTGCTCGGGGCGCTCCTCGCGGATGAACCGCGCCAGCATGTCGACGAACCCCCGCACGGCGTTGATCGGGCGTCCCTCGGGATCCGTGAGGGACGAGGGGAGCGAGAAGAAGGCCCGGAAGATGTACGGGCTGGCGTCGACCAGGTGCAGGCGCCGCGGGGCCGCCCCGGCGTGGGCTTGGTTCTGCATGACCCGCCGAGGGTAACAGCGCCGCTCGAGATGATCGCCGTGGCGCGCCCCCAGGGGCCGCCGGACCGCTCAGGCCCGCCGCGCCCGGGCATCCGCCCGGTAACCGGCGAGCCTCTCGACCGCTCCCGGCAGCTCGGGATCCAGGTCGAGCGCGTGCTCGAGGTGCCGGATCGCCTCCACGGTGCGCCCCTGGGCCTCGAGGACCACCGCGAGGTGGTGGTGGGCCTGCGGCAGTTCAGGGGCCATGGCGAGGGTGGCCCTGAGCCGCACCTCGGCTTGCTCGTACTCGCCGCGGAGGTGAGGTTCCACCGCGCGGCGGAGGGGCTTCAGCAGATCTCGCGCCGACGGTCCGGTGCAGGGAGCCAGGCGCGCCGCACCCGAAGGCGCGGCGCTGGCAGGCTGGCAGGCTGGCAGGCTGATGGGTGGATTCGCGGGCGCATGGCGATGGGATCAGGCCGCGTGTCCGCGCGAGGGGTCCCGCGCTTCACTCGACTGTTCGACCATCCGGGCCCGGTGCTTTAGGGATTTTCGACGACCCCCGCCTGGCGCATCGGGAGCCTCCTCTCCCCCAGGGAATCGCTCCCCCCATTCGGCGGTATCGGGATCCCTGGAACCCTCTATCCTGGGTCCGCCTCGCGGGCTTGAACGGCCCAACGAATCCTCGATCCAGAGAGCTCTCGATGACGCTTCAAAGACTCCTCTTGGCCGCAGGCGCGGCCTCGGTGCTCGTCGCCTTCGCCACGCCGGAAGGCCCGGCGACTCCCGCCCCCCTGAAGACCCCCGACGGGCTCGACGCGAAGGCTCTGTACATGGAGCACTGCGCCAGCTGCCATGGGGAGACCGGCGACGGGAAGGGCAACGAGGAGCTCGAGCGCCCCGCCCGGAGCTTCCTGCTCGGCGGCTACTCCTACGGCAACACCCAGAACGCCGTGCGACGCTCCGTCATCCACGGGATCCCCGGAACGCCCATGCCCGCCTTTGGAGCCACCCTCGGCGCCGACGAGATCAACGCGGTCGCGGACTACGTGATCAGCCTCGGCCCTCCGGGCACCATCGTGCAGCCCGGGGAGAGCGTCCTCGTGGTCGAGGACCGCCCGATGGTCGTCAAGGGCATGATGCCCGCCCACGAGCAGGGGGCCTTCCGCGAACCCCGGAGCCTCGTCGTTGGCTTCCCCAACGGCACGACCTTCCAGTTCCGCGCCGAGGACAGCCGCCTCCTGACAGTTCGACAGGGCGAATTCCTGGACCGGCGCGACTGGGGCGGCCGCGGCGGCGCCGAGCTGCAGCCCCTCGGCTCCCTCACCTGGAAGGCCAGCCGCGCCTCCCGCGACTTCACCGAGTTCTCGGACGCGAAGACCGGGAAGGGCCTCCGCCGCAAAGTCAAGCGCACCGAGATCAAGGGTGACGACGTCTGGATTCACTTCGACCTCATCGACGGGGCAGGCGACCGCTTCGGCGGCGGCCAGGAGTTCCTGTCCTTCCTGATGGTGAATGACGTCCCCGTCCCCATGCGCGCCATCCTCGGCAGCGGAGAAGGCCGCGCGATCGCGCTCAGCGAGCTGCCCGGGAAGAAGAGCCGCGCCAGCAATTCGATCGACGTCACGACCACCCCGAACGGCCTCGTGGCGTGCGCCCTCGATGACGCTCCCAACATGCGCATCTACCTCCACGCCCCCGCGTGGACCCCCTCGCTCGCCGCTGCCTTTGACGCCTCGCTCCAGAAGAAGGACTGACCCGATGATCACACTCGCCATCTGCAGCGCCCTCGTCGCCCAGGACCCCGCCTTCGCCGCCAGCGAGGCCGACGCCTACACCCTTGAGTACCTCAAGACTCCGGACGGCTGCGTCCTCGAGGTCGGAGGCATGGACCTCCTCTCCGACGGTCGGCTCGTGGTCAGCACGCGCCGCGGTCAGGTCTGGATCGTCGAGGATCCCCTAGGCGACGACTTCGAGAACGCGAAGGTGACCCTCTTCCACGAGGGGCTCTGGGAGGGCCTCGGCCTCGACGTCAAGGACGACGAGATCCACGTCATCCAGCGCGGCGAGATCTCGAAGCTGCTGGACACCGACGGAGACGGCCGCTGTGACGTGATCGAGACCGTCGCCAGCGACTGGGGCGTGTCGGGCCACTACCACGAGTTCGCCTTCGGCCTCCCCCGGGACAGCAAGGGCAACTGGTGGATGGGCCTCAACGTCAGCTTCGGCGACCCCGAGTGGTGGCACGGCCGCTCGACGGTCCCCTACCGCGGGTGGGTCCTGCGGGTCTCCCCGGACGGCACGGTCACCCCATGGGCCAGCGGCGTCCGCAGCCCCAACGGCGTGGCGGTGGACAGCCAGGACCGGGTCTTCGTGACGGACAACCAGGGCGACTGGGTGGCCTCGAGTCCGATCTACCACATCCAGAAGGACGGCTTCTACGGTCACCCCAAGAGCCTCAACTGGACCGAGGACTACCGCTCCACGGGCAAGCTCGCCCACGACGAGATCCCGCCTGCCCGCGCCGCCACCGGACGCACGACGCCGGCAATCTGGATCCCCTACCAGTGGTCGCGCTCCACGGGCAACCTGCTCGAGGACCGCTCCGGCGGGGCGTTTGGCCTCGAGGACGGCCAGTTCGTGGTCGCCGAGCTGACCAACGGCATGATCCTGCGCGCTGGCTTCGAGGAGGTGCAGGGCCAACTCCAGGGCTGGATCGCGCCCCTGCGCCAGGAGATCGGTTCGGTCAACCGGGTCCTCCAGGCCCCTGACGGCACGGTCTTCTGCGGCCTCACGAACCGCGGCTGGGGCGGCCGCGCCCCCGCCGACGGGCTCGTGCGAGTGCGCCGCACCGCCGCCGAGGCCATGGACCTGGCGGGCATGACCCTCCTGGACTTGGACGAGGAGACGGAGAGCTTCGGGTTCGAGATCGCCTTCACCCATCCAGTCCACGGCGACTGGGAGCCCTCGGCGGACCGCGTGAAGATGATCTCTTACGACTACGACTACTGGTGGGAGTACGGCTCCCCCGAGCGGCACGTCACCGAGCTGGAGCTCTCGGACGTCCAGCTCTCCGAGGACCGCACCCGCCTCGTCGTCCGGTCCTTCGACATCTTCCCTGCCACCTGCGTGCGGATCACGATGGACGGGATCCAGTCGGGAAGCGGCGCGCCGCTCCTGCACCCCGAGGTCGCCTACACGATCAACCAGCTCCCCAGCGGAGCCCTCACCAACGCCTACGTGTCCAAGGTCGTGCCGCCGCCCCCGAGCCGGGGCGAGGCGGACGCGGGCGTCCTGCGCCTCTCCTGGGGCGACGCGCTCGGGCAGTTCGAGGCCACCGGCTGGGAGCTGGTGGACGCCTCCCTGGACCCCGAGGACAAGAAGCGCTTCAAGACTGGCGTCGGCAACGGCGCCCTCGTCAACGCCGGCCCCGACGCCACGGACCTGGTGACCCGCGGCTCCTTCGGTGACGCCCACGTGCACGTGGAGTTCATGCTCCCCGAGGACTCCGCCTCCGGGGTCGAGCTGGGCAACCTCGGCCGCCTGAACCTCTTCCCCGACCCCGAGGTCTGCGGCAGCTTCCAGGGCAATGGCGTCGCCGTGGGCCCCGCCGCGGAGGCCTTCGGAGAGGCCGGTGAGTGGTACCCCCTCGACGTCTACTACCGCGCCGCCACGGACGAGAGCCCCGGCTTCCTCGATCGCGTGGAGCTCAACGGGGTCACGGTCATCGAGGGCCTCGAGGTCCCGAACGCCGGCAAGGGGCGCGCCCCCATCCGCTTCATCGGCTCCCGGGGCGCCGTCGCCGTGCGGAACATCCAGGTCAAGCCCCTGGACCGCCCCGCGGACGCAGGCGAGTGGGAGTTCCTGGACGCCGGCGCCTCCTGGGACGACTGGGAGCTGGTGGGTGACTGCAACTTCGAGCTCGAGAACGAGGAGCTGATCGGCAAGGGCGCGCTCGGCTGGCTCTGGGCCCCGGTGGACGACCTCGGGGACGTCACCGTGCGAGCGCGGGTCAAGGTCAACGCCAACGGCGCCGGCGCCCTCATCGTCCGCGCCGCGGACGGGGACGATGGCGTCGAGGGCTACGAGGTACGCGTGAACGCGTCCTTCCCCGACGACGTTATGACCGGCTCGATCCGCGCCGGGGAGGTCAGCGAATCGTTGGGCACCCTGCTCATCGCCGCGGACACCTGGGCGGACCTCGAGGTGGACGTCCGCGACGGCGAGGGGGGCACCACCGTGACCGTGCGCCTCAACGGCGTGCTGGTGAACCAGATGGTCCACGCCGAGGGCTTCGAGCCCGGCGGCCTCGCGCTCCGCTGTGACCACGACGGCACCGTCTTCAAGATCCAGAACATCCGGGTCCGCCGATGATCCAACGCACCCACCTCATCCTCGCCTTCACCGCGACCCTCGCCCTCGGCGCAGCGTTGCCGCCTGTCTTCCGGGGCTCCGTCCTCCGGATGGGGAGCTCGGGCGAGATGGAGGGTGCGCTGGCAGGCCCCCTGAGGCGCGCCAACAGCGAGCTCGCCTTCGCCCCCGCGCAGGTGGGCGGCGGCCTGATCTTCAACGGGAAGGACGACGCGTTCATCTCGACCGGGAGCCAGCAAGGCTGGCTGCCCGCCACGCAGCTACACGTCGGCGCCCTCGTCTCCGTCGAGACCCCGCGCCGATGGGGTGGGATCGTGGGCGCGGTGGAGGACAACGGCGAGGCCGAGACGGGCTGGATCCTCGGCTACGACGCCTCCGCCTTCACCCTCATGATCTCCACCGAGGCCACGGACGACGGCGACGGGAAGATGATCACCCTGCGCGCCGATCGCCCCTACGAGTTCGGCCGGCTACACCTGGTCACCGCCTCGTACGACGGCGAGCGCGCGGAGCTCACCATGGACGGCGTCGTGGTGGCGACGTCCGACGCGCCCGGCGGCCCGATCCTCTACAGCGGGGAGGAGCGCCTCACCGTCGGCGCCTACCGGGACGTCAACGAGATGTTCCCCCACGATGGGAGGATCGCGGCGCTGGAGATCTTCGACTCGCCGTTCGGCGGCAAGCTCGCGTTCCACAAGCGCTTCGGAGCGGCCAACCAGACCCCCTGGACGGACGCCACCTTCGACTGGGCCGTCCAGCCCTACCTCACCTGGCCCTCCACGGACGCGGTCAGCGTCCTCGGCGAGTCCACCTGGCCGTCGGAGGCCGTGGTGCTCGTCCGCCCCGAGTCCCAGGCCGACTGGACCGAGGTCCAATCCGGAACGCCGGGCTCCCGCCTCCACGAGGTCCGCCTCGAGGGCCTCCAGGCCGACAGGAAGTACTTCTATCAGATGAACCTCATCGGGGCCGCGGACGGCGACGCCGTGCCCGTGCTTGAGGGGCCCGTGCGGTCCTTCCGGACAGCTCCGGAGAGCGACAGGAGCGCGTTCACCTTCACGGTCATCGGGGACACCCAGACCAACGGCGCCGTGGCCAAGCGGGTCAGTGACCTGGCCTTCGAGCAGCGCCCCAACTTCGTCGTGCACTGCGGCGACCTGGTGGACACGGGCGGCAACAAGACCGACTGGACGGAGACCTTCTTCCCCAGCATGCGGCCGCTCATCGAGCACGCCCCGCTGGTCCCCGTCCTCGGCAACCACGAGCAGGACGCGAAGCTGTACTACGACTACATGTCGCTGCCCGCGCCCGAGCGCTGGTACTCCCTGCGCTACGGGTCCGCCGAGTTCTTCATGATCGACGGCAACCGCTCCCTGGCCCAGCGGTCGGAGCAGCTCGCCTGGCTCGACAGGGCGCTGTCCGCTTCCAAGGCGAAGTGGCGCTTCGCCGTGCTCCACCAGCCCCCCTACACCAGCGACTCCAACGACTACGGCGACACGACCCTGACCTCGTCCACCCGGGGTGACATGAACGTGCGCAACATCGTCCGCTTGCTCGAGGAGCATGGGGTCGACATCTGCTTCTCGGGTCACGTGCACGACTACGAGCGCACGTTCCCCATCAAGGGCGGCGAGGTGCTCCCCCACCAGGAAGGCGGCGTGCTCTACATCACCGCGGCCGGCGGCGGCGGCTCCCTCGAGGACTTCGACGGGACGAACACGTGGTTCGGCAATCGCAAGGCGAGGCGTCACCACCACCTCCACGTGGCCATCCTCGGGGATGACCTCGAGCTTCAGGCCATGGACGAGGACGGCCGGGTCTTCGACACGCTGCGCCTGCGGGCGCGCTGAGGAAGACTCCCTAGAAGCCGATCGCTGCGGAGCCGCTGGTCGTGGCGAGTGACACGATGTCACCGAGCTCACGCTCGTCGATCTCCAGGGCCAGGGTCGAGGGCCACACCAACGGGATCGAGAGGTTGTCGAATCCCTGGGCCGCGAGCAGGCGGCCGAGATGAGTCGAGAATACGGCGACCTGGACCTCCCGGTTCGCCGGGAGCTCGTTGCGACCATCCGCGAGGGCAGCAGCGGCCGCCTCGATCGCGGGGGGCAGCGACCAGTTGCGCGCGAGCATGAGGCAGAGGGCCGGGCCCACGCGGCTCACCAGCTCCCTGCGCATCCGTGAGGAAAGCTCGGCGCCCTGGCGCTTCTCCACGCGCTGGATCATCTGGTGGCCCAGCGGCGTCCCGGCGCAGAGAATCAGCCCGGCCAGCATCGAGGCGCGATTGGCGCCCAGCTTGGTCGACGACACGCGGTGCGAGATCGCGCCCGCGATTCGCGCGCTGTTCCAGGTCTGTTCTCCCCCGAGCACGCTCTCCAGGACCGGCCCGAAGACCTGCGAGCGGGCCACCTTGATCACCGCGAGCTCCCACAGCCCGCGCATCCCGATGCGCTGGGCCGCGACGCTCGCTGATTCGACCGGATCGCTGGCGGCGTAGAGCGCCGAGTTGGCAAGGTTGAGGACCTGCTCCTTGAGCTCCTCGTCACCCTCGAGGATCTCCCCTACCGCAACGGCGTTGTACTCTCCGCTCACGACGAGCGCGGCCAGCTCCACGGCGGCGCGGCTCAAACGGGGCAGCTCATCTTCCGCCGCCTCCAGTTCGGTGACCAGGGCAGCACGCCACGCACCGTCCAGCGACTCGGGCACACCATCTTCCAGTGACAGCATCACGGGGGCTCTATCGAATGCAGATCGGCACCAAGCGAAGGGAAAACACCATATCCATGGGGTGCATTCCCGTCATGCGCCCATCCTGGCAGCGCGAGTGCCTACTCGGCCTCGTCGTGCTGCTGTCCTGTTGCGGGACGTTCCCCACGTCCCCCATGCCCGCGGCCAGCCCCCCGGGCGTGGTCCTCGCCGTCGGCGGGGGCGGCACCCCGGCCGCTGCGGTCCGGCGAGGGCTCCAGGAGGCCCCGAGGCTGGAGGGTGGCCCAAGGGTCGCCGTGGTGCCCTTCGCCTCCGCGAGGGAGGATCGCGGGCTCGGGTCCGTGGAGATGTGGCGGGAGGCAGGCGCCCCGTCCGTGACCCTGGTCCCCGAGGATGAGGGCGCGCGGAGCCTGCTTGAGAGCGCGGACATCATCTGGCTGGGGGGCGGGAGCCAGAGCCGGCTGATGGAGTCCCTCGAGCGCCTCGAGCTCGTGGAGTTGATCCGAGACCGACACCGCGCCGGAGCCCTGGTGGGTGGCACCAGCGCCGGCGCCGCGGTCCTGGGGGGGGTCATGATCTCGGGTGACCCCGAGCCCGACGCCTACACCGGGGGCGCCATGGCACCCCTTCAATCCCTGCAGCTGATCCCCGGGGTGATCGTGGATCAGCACTTCCGGGAGCGGAAGCGGGAGGGTCGACTCATCAGTGCCCTCCTCGACCAGCCCACGGGGTGGGTCGGCGTGGGGATCTCGGAGGCCACCGCCGCCGTGTTCGAAGGCGGCACCTTCGAGGTGCTGGGCGAAGGGGTGGTCCTCGTGCTGGACACCTCCAGCGCGCGGGTGGAGCGCGCGGCCTCGGGCGAGCTTCAGCGCGCGAGCGGGGTCACCCTGTCGATTCACCCGCCCGGAGACCGGCGCGAGATCCCAGGTGCGAGCGGCCCCTGAGGGGAGGGCGTATCCTCCAGGGTATGGTCCTCCTCCCCGCCCTCGCCCTCGTCCTCACCAGCCTCCCCTCCTCCGCCCAGGCGCCCGACACCACACCTGCGCCGTCCAACGCGACGCGGCCGCGGGTCCTGCTGGTCTCCGGGGCCAACAACCACGACTGGGAGTGGACGACCCCGTCCCTCGAGAAGATCCTCGCGGAGACCGGGCGCTTCGAGGTCACGGTCACCCGCGACCCGGCCCGGTCGCTGGCCGACCGCGCCGCCCTCGCCGCGCTCGACGCGGTGGTGCTCGACTACAACGGCCCCCGCTGGGGCGAGGCCGCCGAGACCGCGTTCCTCGACGCCGTGCGCGGCGGGCTCGGCGTGGTGGTCATCCACGCCGCGGACAACCACGGCAACGGCTGGCCCGAGTACGAACGCCTGGTCGCCGACCTGTGGCGTCGGGGAACGGGACACGGGCGCTTCCACCCCTTCGACGTGGAGGTCGTGGACCGTGACCACCCGGTGACCCGCACCCTGCCCACCATCCTCCAACACCCCGACGAGCTCTATCACAACCTCGTCAACGTGCACGGCGTCGACCGTCGCGTCCTGGCCACCGCCTTCTCCAGCAAGGAGAGCGGCGGCACCGGCGAGGCTGAGCCGATGATCCTCGTGCGCTCCTACGGCGAGGGCCGGATGTTCCACACGCCCCTCGGACACGTCTGGCGCAACGTCCCCGGCTCCCAGGCCTCCCACCGTGACCCGCAGTTCCGCGGGCTCATCGTGCGCGGCACCGAGTGGGCCGCCACGGGCACCGTCACCGACGCCAGGACCGCGCCCGCGCCAGCGGCCGGGGAGTGGCGCTCCCTCATGGACCGAGAGCAGTGGGGCACCCTCGGTGGCGGCGACGTCCCCGAGGGCTGGCGCTTCGAGGGGGACGTGCTGCGCCGAGAGGGCGCGGCGGGCGACATCGTCACTCGCGAGGCCTTCGGGGACTTCGAGCTGACGTTCCAGTGGAAGGCCGCCGTCACCGGGAACTCCGGGGTGAAGTACCGGATTCCTGAGCAGGCGACCGAGGCCGTCGGCCCCGAGTTCCAGCTGCTCGACCCCGCCGCCCCCACCGAGACCCCCGAGCACCGCGCGGGCGCCCTGTACGACGTGATCCCCGCCGGCGCTTCCCCCTCTGTCCCCTGGGGTGAATTCCACGAGGCGCGCATCGTCTCCCGCGGCTCGACCCTCGAGCACTGGCTCGACGGCGCCCTGGTCGCGTCGGCGGACACCTCCACGGACGAGTGGAAGGCGGCGGTGGCCGACAGCAAGTTCCGCGGGCGCGACGGCTTCGCGGCCGCCGGGCCCGGCCGGATCCTCATCCAGGACCACGGCGACGAGGTCTGGATCCGGGGCATGCGCGTCCGCTCCCTCGAGGCCGACGGCGGGAAGGCCTCGCTGCTGTTCGACGGGGCGCTCCCCGAGGGCTGGTTCACCGTCGGGGACGCCCAGTACCGCGTGGAGGGCACCACCCTGATCGGGAGCGCCGGGCCCGCCCAGCGACAGAGCTTCCTCGTCTCCGAGCAGGAGTTCGGAGACTTCGCGTTCGAGGTCGACGTACGCATCGCCGTCGAGGGCAACTCCGGGATCCAGCTCCGGAGCCACGTGGGCAAGGACGGGGTGCTGCGCGGCTACCAGGCGGAGATCGACCCCTCACCCCGCGCGTGGTCCGCCGGGCTCTTCGACGAGGGGCGCCGCGGTTGGCTCGACGATCTCTCGGACAACCAGGCCGCACGCGAGGCCTTCGACCTCGACGGCTGGAACCGCTACCGCATGGTCTGTGAGGGCCCCCACCTACGTACCTGGATCAACGGGGTCCCCGCCGCCGACCTGCTCGACGGCGCCGACCTCTCCGGATCGCTCGCGTTCCAGATCCACGGCTGGGACGACGACATCGAGATCCACTGGCGGGATCCCCGCGTCGAGGACCGGGGCCGGCACGGCTGGGTCCCCCAGGATCCCGCGGCCCGCTGCGCCCTCGGCGGCGCGCCGGGCGCACGCGCCACGGTCCTGGGCGAGGACGTCGAGCTACGGCTCGTGGGCGCCGACGGCGCTGTGTTGACCCGGATTGATCTCTCGGCCAGGGAGGGCTGGAAGGCCGGTTCGATGAACCGCGTCACCGTCCTGCTGGCTCCCGACCGCGCTGCCATTCAGCTCGGCGACCGGACCACCGTCGAGGTGGCAGTGGAGGGCGTCGAGGCGCTCGAGTTCCACTCGGACTCTCGGTCCCTGGAGGTCCGCTCCCTCACCCTCTGCGAGCGCGCCACCGACTGAGGCTACGCGCGGCTCGAACTCGCCTCGCGTCGGTCAGCCGTCCAGCTCGGCCGCCGTCATCGGCTTGACCCGGTCGCCCGCGGCAGCTCGATTGCGCCCGACCGTGTCCAGGGTGACCGGTTCGACGCCGTTGCCCCAGGAGCGGCGGATGTAGGTGAGGACGTCCGCGAGGTCCTCGTCGGACCCCTCGAAGCGCGGCATCTCCATGTTCCACACGCGCCCCTCGATCTCCAGGGGGCCCTCGAGGCCGTGCATGAGGATCTGCACGAGGCGGTCCTGGTCGCCGACCGCGTAGGTGGTCCCACGCAGGGTCGGCGCCTTGCCGTCCTGCCCGCCGCCGTGGCTCTGGTGACAGGTGGCGCAGACGTTCTCGTACACCGTCCGGCCGCGCTCGTACTGCGCCCTCTCGGCGGCGGTCAGGTCCCGGGGGAGCTCGACCTCCACGGCGCCGGGCTTGCCGGGCCAGGTGCAGCCCTCGTCGACCTTGCTCGCGGCAGCGGTCGGCGCAGCGTCAGGGTCCGCGGCCTTCGCCGAGAAGTACGCCGGCATGGCGCGCAGCGGGAGCGGCAGACGCTCCCCGCGCGGGCCCTTGCGGCGGGTCTCCATCAGGCCGTCGAGGAGCGGCTTGCTCCACCACTCGGCGGGGGGCTCGAGGGCGAGGTCCACCACCAGCCCCACGTTCTCCTGGAGGTTCTCCCGCCCCACGCAAGAGGCGAGGGAGCGCAGCAGCTCCTTGCGCCCGGGGAGATCGGAGGTCCACGCCACGCGGCGGGCGAGGTTGAGCAGCAGATCGGCCTCGCGGAACTGCAGGCCCGACACGACCGCCGAGCGCTCCAGGCTCGACGAGGCGTCGGCCGACATCCGCAGCGCGAAGAGCTCGAGCACCTCCTCCTGGTCCGACGCGCCGAGGGCCAGGAGCCCGTGCAGGCGGGCCCGGGCGTCCGCGTCCTCGAGGGCCACCTGCGCCACGTCCCCGAGGAGTTCGCTGCCCTCGAGGTCCAGGCGCCGCTCGGCGATCTCTGCCGCCGCAGCCCGCACGCGGGCATCCGAGGCGGTCAAGCCGGCGCGCAGGGTGGCGTCGTCGATGAAGCCCACGCCGTCCAGGGTCCAAAGGGCGTGCACCGCCCCGAGCGGCGAGGCCCCGTCCACGATGAGGCCGCGCAGCGCGGCCAGGGCGCCGGCCTCGCCGTCCAGGTCCTCCACCAGGATCCGCTGGGCGCTATCGCGCACCCACGCGTTGTCGGAGGCGAGCAGGGCGGCCAGCTCCTCGAGGGAGGCTGCGGCCAGGTCCACGTCAGGGCGCGAGGCCGGAGCCCCCTCCCGGCGCACGCGCCAGATCCGACCGAGCCCCATGGGCCCCTCGAGTCCACGCTCCTCGATCTGCCTGCGCAGGAACGTCGTGAGGAAGATCCGGTGCTGGATGAGGCCCCGGTACATGTCCGCGATGTAGAGCGTCCCGTCCGGCCCGCTGGTCATGGCCACCGGGCGGAAGCGCTCGTGGGTGGAGGTGAGGAAGTCGCGCTCGCCGCGGATATCGCTGGCCTTCAGCTTGGCCGTATCGGGGCGCTCCTCGATGCGGTAGCGCTTCACCAGGTTGCCCGTGGGCTCGCACACGAAGATGTCACCGTCGGCATCCTCGCCGAGCCCGGCTCCGCGCAGGGGCGTCGCGCTGCACGCCGCGGTGAAGTAGTGCAGGGTGTAGTCATCCCGCAGGGTGACCTCCTGGTAGCCGCGGTTCACGCCCGGGTTGATGCGCGAGGGGAAGACCTCGCGGGTCGCGGCCACGCCGGCGAAGGCGCCCTCGAACCCTCGCTGGTGACGGTTCCGGACCGCATAGCGCGCCGGGGTGATGTCCATGAAGAGCGGCTGCGGGTTGGTGTTCCGGGCGAAGCGCCCGACGTCATCCCGCGCAAGGCCCCACTGACCGGCCTGGCGCTCCCGCCGGACCTCCCAGACACCATCACCGTTCTCGTCCTCGGTGCGCCGGACGGCCCGGTTCCAGTTGGCGAAGTGAACCCAGTTGTCGAGCCCCATGGTCGGACCGTTGATGTCGTGCTCCGGGTTCTCGAGGCCCTTGGTCAGGCCCTCCATCACCACCTCGCGCCGGTCGAGGACCCCGTCCCCGTCGTCATCGCGCAGGAACACCAGCTCCGGCGGGAGGATGCAGAGGGCGCCGCCGAACATGGGCGCGACCCCCCGGGGCAGCACGAGCCCGTCCGCGAAGTCCTCGCGCCGGTCCATGGTCCCGTCCCCGTCCTCGTCGGTGAGCACCGCGATGCGCCCGATGGGTTCCTTCTCGCCGTTGCCCTCGATGTCGGGCATGTAGCCCCGCATCTCGACCACCCACAGCCGGCCGAGTTCGTCGAAGACCACCTGCACAGGATCGACGACCATGGGCTCCTCCGCCACCAGCTCGATCTTGAAGCCGGGGGGCAGCTCGAAGGTCGCGAGCTCCTCCTCGGCCGAGAGGACAGGCGCCGCGGGGATGGCCAGGTCCGCGGGCAGGTCCCCCTGGACCTCCCCGTTGCGGTCGCCGTTCTGGGCGAGGGTCGGGACGGCGAGCAGGCACGAGGCCAGGGGAAGAAGGGTGGCGTGCGATCGCATGCTCAGATCTTAGGCGCTGGGGCGCTCCTTGCGACGGGGCCGGTCCACCCGACCGGGACCGCGGAGGACCCGGCTGCGTCGCGACTCGGGCCGAATCCGCCCGGAGGTTCGTCGAGCGGTGCGGGATGGCCGCCCAGCGCCTACGCTGGTGCGGTGAATCGTCCCGCCCAACTCCTCTGTCTCACACCGATCTTGCTGGCGGCCTGCGCCGCCACGACCTCCGACGACCGCCTCGCTCCCGCGGGCGCCGCCGAGGCGCCCGCGCCGGGGGCCAGCCGCCCCAACATCGTCGTGCTCTTCGCCGACGACGCTGGCTACTCGGACTTCGGATTCCAGCCGGAGGCGACGGCGGACATGAGGGGGCTCACGCCCCACATCGACTCCATCGCGACCGAAGGCGCGGTGTTCCGGGCCTTCTACATGTCCGCCTGCGTCTGCTCCCCCTCCCGGGCCGGCCTCATGACCGGCCGCTACCAGCAGCGCTTCGGCCACGAGAAGAACATCCCCCCCGGCTACATGAAGGGCGGCATGGCCCTGGAGGAGGCGACGATCGCTGACCGCCTGCGGGGCGCCGGGTACGAGACCGGGCTGGTGGGCAAATGGCACCTCGGCTACCCCGATCCGTATCACCCCAACGAGCGCGGCTTCGACTGGTTCATGGGGTGCCTCCAGGGATCGCGCCCCTACCTCGAGATGGAGGAGCCCACCCCCCACCGCGTGCTCCTTCGAGACCGTACGCCCACCCCCGAGGGCGGCTACGTCACCGATCGATTCGGCGACGCTGCGGTGGAGTTCATCGAGGAGGAGCGCGAGGAGCCCTTCTTCCTCTTTGTCTCCTTCACCGCCCCCCACGGCCCCCTCCAGCCGCGCCCCGGCGACGTGGAGCTCCCCGAGCTCGCCTCCATCGAGAAGAAGCGGCGCCGCAACTACGCCGGGCTGGTGAAGGCCATGGACGACAACGTGGGCAAGATCCTGGCGGCCCTCGAGCGCGCGGGGATCGCCGAGGAGACCCTCGTCTTCTTCACCAACGACAACGGCGGCCAGACCCAGACCGCGGCGGTGAACAAGCCCCTGCGCGGCCGGAAGGGCCAGCTGTACGAGGGCGGCATCCGCGTGCCCGCCGCCCTGCGCTGGCCCGGCGTCGTCGCACCCGGCACCGTGGTCGAAGCCCCGGCCATCTCCCTCGACCTCACGCCGACGTTCCTCGCGGCGGCGGGGAGCGCCCCCGAGCCCGGCGCCGAGCTCGACGGCCTCGACCTCACGGCTGCCCTGCAGGGCGGGAACAGCGGCCCCCTGGCCGAGCGCTCCCTCTACTGGCGCCGGAGCGGGAGCGAGGGACCCATCGCCGCGCGCCGCGGCCGCTGGAAGCTGCTGTGGAACGACCGCGCCGAGGACCCCGAGCTCTTCGACCTCGCCGACGACGTCGCGGAGAGCCGGGACGTGGCCGGCGATCACCCCGAGGTCGTGGCGCAGCTCTTGGCCGAGCTCGAGGACTACGAGGCAGGGCTCATCGAACCCCTCTGGCGCTAGGCGCCGCTGGCGAGCACCCCGTCGGCGCGGCGCGCCACGACGAAGTCGTTCGCCGTCAGCCCGCCCGCGTCATGGGTGGTGAGGGAGACCGTCAGGCAGCGGTAGTCGCTGATCGTGAGGTCGGGGTGGTGGTTCTCCTCCTCGGCGATCTCGGCCAGGGCGTTGAGCGCCGCAAGGGCCGCGGCGAAGTCTGCGAGCCGCACCTCGAGCACGAGCGAGGCCCCGCGGACCTCCCAGCCCGGGCCGAGCTCCGCCCCCATGGCGTCCGCGTCGGCGGGCGCGAGGAGCGCCGCACCGTCCGTGCATCCAGCGGGGATCGCGCTCACGACGCCGCCGGCCGCGTGTGGGTCAGCCACCCGTGGCGGTCCGGGACCCGGCCCTCGACGATGGAGAAGAACGCCTCCTGGAGCCGCCTGGTGACGGGGCCAGGGGCGCCGCCCTCCATGGGCCATCGATCGACGCTGCGCACCGGCGTGATCTCGGCGGCGGTCCCGGTCATGAACAGCTCCTCCGCGAAGAAGATCGCCTCGCGCGGGATCCGTCGCTCCCGAAGCTCGAGCCCCATCTCACGGGCGAGCTGGATCACCATGTCCCGGGTGATGCCCTCCAGGATGGAGTTCCCGATGGGCGGGGTGACGATGGCGCCATCCTGGACGAGGAACAGGTTCTCGCCGCTCCCCTCGGACAGGTAGCCGTCCACGTCGAGCACCAACCCCTCGGCGTAGCCGTTGCGCACGGCCTCCTGGATCACGAGCTGGGAGTTGAGGTAGTTCCCCGAGGCCTTGGCCATCGAGGGGTGCGTCCCCGGAGCCATGCGCCGCCAGGAGCTGAAGCACACGTCCACGCCCGACTCCACGGCCTCGTTGCCGTGCAGCGAGTCCCACTCCCAGGTGGCGATGATGAGCTGAATCGGGTTGCCCTTGGGGAGCACGCCCAGGGGGCCGGCTCCGCGGAAGACCAGCGGTCGGACGTAGCACGACTCGTGTCCGTTGCGTCGCACCGTCTCCACGATGGCCTGCTCGACCTCGTCGGGCGAGAAGGGGATCTCCATGTCCAGCACGGCGCAGGAGCGGAACATGCGCCGGACGTGCTCCTTCAGCCGCAGGAGCGCGGGGCCGCCTGGGGTGGCATAAGCCCGCATGCCCTCGAAGACGGCGTTGCCGTAGTGGAGGCTGTGGGACAGAACGTGGACCTGTGCCTGATCCCAGGGGATCAGCTCACCGTCCATCCAGATCACTTCAGAGGGCTTCATCAGCGGCAGAGGATAGCCGACCAGCCAGCCGCTGACCGTCCTACAATGCCGCTGCCATGAGCGACAACATCATGAACGCACCCCACGGGATGAACCTCGTTGTGGAGTGCACGGACGGGAGTGCGGTCATCGGTCGCTTCGACGAGTCCAACGGCTTCGAGGTCGTCATGCACGACGTCGACACCTGGGCCGCCGACCAGGGCAGCGACGAGGAGCGCGAGCAATGGGTGCGATCCACGGCGACCTACGGGGTCGCGGTGAAGGAGCGGGACCACACGTTCTCCGCCCGACTCGTGGCGAGCTGGCGCTCCCTCGGGGACGTCGAGAAGCTCCACTAGATCGCGCAGCATGCAGATGGACTCCACGACCCTCCGCTGCGCCTCCGCCGTCTCGAGTCTGAACGACCTGGACGCGGCGGTGGCCGAGGTCTCGGGCGAGATTGATGCTCGCCTCGACGGCGCGCCCCCGGACCTGCTCTTCGTCTTCACCACCCACCACCACGGCGGGGACCTCGCCCGCGTCTCCGCCGAGCTGGTCGAGACCACAGGGGCCGCCGAGGCAGCGGGCTGCACCGGGGCTTGGACGGCGGGCATCGGCAGGGAGCTGGAGCAGGCTCCAGGGCTCTCGGTCCTCGCGGCGCGGCTGCCCGACACCGAGGTCGAGGTCATCCGCTCCGCTCCCCCCGGGGAGGGCGGCTGGGACGCGGACGCGCTCCCCATTGACGACCCCGAGCGCACCTCGGCCATCGTCTTGGCGGACCCCTTCACCTTTCCGGTCCCCAATTTTCTCGACGACCTGGCCGAGACCCAGCACGGCCTGACGGTGTCGGGCGGGCTCGCGAGCGGTGGGATCGCGCCGGGACAGAACATCCTCTACGCGGGCGCGGACCCTGTGAACTCCGGGGCGGTGACCGTGCTGCTCAAGGGGGCCACGCGGGTCGTCAGCGCCGTGAGCCAGGGCTGCCGGCCCATCGGCCCGCCCCTGGTCGCTACCCGTGTCGAGGGCAACGCCATCTTCGAGCTCCGGGGAAAGCCCGCCGCCAAGGTGCTGTTCGAGGTCCTGGAGGATCTCGAGGAGAGCGAGCGCGAGCTCTTCCAGAAGGGGGCCTTCATCGGGCGAGCCGTGGACCCCGCCCGCTCCACGTTCCGCCCCGGAGACCTGCTGGTGCGGAACATCATGGGGCTTGACCCACAGCGCCACGCCATCGCGGTCGCCGACGGCGGCTTCCGCAACGGCACCACCTTCCAGTTCATGGTGAGGGACGGAGCATCGGCGGAAGCCGAGCTCGCGTCGGTCCTCGAGGTCGCTGGCCTCGAGTCCATGGGCCAGGCCTCCGGCGGGCTCCTGTTCACCTGCGGCGGCCGGGGACAGGCCATGTTCGGTCGCCCCCACCACGACGCCGCTTCGGTCGAGGCCGCCTTCGGCCCGGGCTTCCCCCTCGCGGGCTTCGCCGCCAACGGCGAGATCGGCCCGGTGGGCGGCCGTCCCTTCCTCCACGGGTTCACGGCGAGCGCTGCGATCTTCGCCCCGCGCGCGTAGACCTATGCCAACCAGGGGGCCCGGGGCATCCACGAAATTCACCCGAGCCCCGCCCCAAAGACATCAGTCCCCGGTCGTCCTCCTGTCCCAGCCCGAACGCCACCCGCGCCATGCTCACCGCCCTCGCCCAGATCGACCTCGTCCTCAACTCGGTGAGCTTCACCCTCTGGGTCGTGCTCCTGATCCTCACCCTGGTCGATCGGAAGAAGAGCGGCCGCTTGCGCCGTGAGGCGGACGAGGCCAAGAACGAGCTGCGCCGTTCGAACAACGAGCGGGACGAGCTCGCCACGGAGGTGAGGGTGCTGCGCACGCTCCTCGAGCGCTCGATGGCTGGCGAGACCGTGTCGGACCAGATGGTGTCGGACCGGCAGCTCTGGCGGGACATCGACGGCGCGACGGCCGTGGGCCTGTTCGGCTCGGAGGGAGCCCACATCATCGACGTCCGCACCCCCTCCGAGACCGCCACCGGCGTGATCGAGGGAGCGCTCTTGATCCCGATGGACGAGATCGGGGCCCGTCGCAGCGAGGTCCCGTCGGACGGACGGCCGATCCTCGTGTACTGCGCCGCTGGTGGACGATCCGCAGCGGTCTGCGAGCACCTCTCGAACGAAGGCCTGGCCGGCCTCCACAACCTGGAGGGTGGCTTCGGCGCCTGGCCAGGTGCGACGCAGACCCCCTGACCCCTCCGGGCGGGGCCGACGCCGCACCCGCCCCAACGAAGTGGCGGATGGACCGTCAAGGATTCGGCCCGCTGACCCGATCCAGGACTCAGGGGCCGCCGGGGGACTTCGCCCTCGCCAGCCTCGTCTCCAGCGCCTCCAATACGCCCGCCCCCACCAGGACCCCCCGATGCTCGACTCCGCCACCATCGAACGAGACCTCGCCTTCGCGATCGCCGCCGCCCGCGACGCCGGCGATCGCGGCCTCGCCCTCCGCGCCCTCGAGCGCTGGGAGGGCAAGACCCTCGGCGACGTCTGCGACCAGGCCTGCGACGGGCTCCTCCATGGGCTCCTCGCGGGGCGCTACCCCGACGACGGCGTCCTGAGCGAGGAGACGGTCGACACCCCCGAGCGCCTCTCCAAGTCGCGGGTCTGGATCGTGGACCCCCTGGACGGCACAAAGGAGTACGCCCAGCTCCGCGACGACTGGGCCGTCCACGTGGCCCTCGCCGTTGACGGCCGCTGCGTGCTCGGCGCCGTGGCCCTCCCGTCCCAGGGGAAGGTCCTCTATGGCGTCGCCGCCGAGGGCGCCGAGCGCGCGGGGTTCGAGGGTGAGCACGCGGGAGACCTGGTGTCCGGCTCGAGCCCCCAGGAGGGCCGCCCGCGCATCGCCGTGAGCCGCTCCCACACGCCGGAGTGGGTCGACCGCTTCGCCGCTGCCATGGAGGGCGACCTCGTGCCCGCCGGCTCGGCCGGCCACAAGGCGGGCCTGCTGCTCACCGGGGAGGCGGACATGTACGTCCACAAGATCGGCCTCAAGGAGTGGGACACCTGTGCCCCCGAGACCATCGCTCGCAGCCTCGGCTGGCACGTCTGCCGCCTCGACGGCACCGAGCACGTTTACAACCAGGCGGACCCGCGCAACCACGAGCTCGTCATGTGCCGCCCGGCCGCCCGCGACGCGGTCCTTGCCGCGCTGGCCGCCTCAGGGGCCCTCGAGGACCGCAAGGTCTGACCACAGAGGTCCTCCCTCAGCGAGCCGGCTGGCAAGGCGGGCACAGATAGAGCCGCCGCGACCCGACGTCGATCTTCTCGACGGGCGTGCCGCACTCAGGGCAGGGCCGCCCCGCACGCGCGAAGGCGGCGTGCCGGTAGTGACGAAACGGGACGCCGCGCTCCTTCGCGTCCGCGACGCGCTCCAAGCAGTCCGTGATGCCGCCCGTCTCGTAGCTCTGCCGGGTGACATCAAGGATCCACCGCGCGAGGTCCTCCCGATCCTCTCCGTCGAGGTCCTTCGGTCGCCAGCCCGGGTGCAGCCCCGCCCACCAGAGGATCTCACTGCGCAGGTAGTTGCCGAGGCCGCTGACGAAGCTCTGGTCCAGGAGCAGCCCGCCCAGGTTTCGCCCGCAGAAGCGAGGGTCCTCGAGCTGCGCGATCACCTGCTCCAGGGTCACGTCCGGGTCCACCGCGTCCGGCCCGAGCTTCCCGAGGTAGGGGTGATCTGGCTCCTCCTCCGGGCGCAGGACCTCGATCTCCGAGGCGCTGTAGAGCAGGGCAGAGCGCTTCTCACCGCGGAGCTCCATGCGCAGGGAGCGGCCTGTCTTCGGGTAGGCGCCCGCCTTCCGGAAGTACCACTTCCCGTACAGCTGATTGTGGGAGTAGACCGCGACCCCAACGTCGAACCGGGTCAGGATCGCCTTGCCTCGGGCTTCGACCTCGATGACCCTGGCACCGGCGAGTTGACTCTCCCAGGGCTTCATTCGGGTTAACCCGAAACCAACCTCGTGCATCACCTCACCCTCGATCGCCTCAGCGATCCGGTCGGCGGCTCGATGAATCTCAGGTCCCTCCGGCATGGCATGCTGTTCGTCCCGCCACCGTGCCTGGAGTCAACCGAGCACGGTTGCTCCATGGTCAGGCCAGGAGAGGCTTCGAACGCCAGACCCGCGCCGGGCTGACATACTGTCAGCCGCCTTCCCGTTGGACCCGCTGTCGCCCCGTTCCCGCTACATGGCCGAGATCTCGCGCAAACGCCGACCGAGCACCGAGGTGCGAGAGCAGATTGTCGAGCAAGTGCTCACGCTCCTCTGGGAACATCCCCTCCGTGACATCACGGTGAAGATGATCATGGAGCGTACCGGGCTCAGCCGGCCCTCCTTCTACATCCACTTCAACTCCATCCCGGAGCTCATCCAGGAGCGCCTTGGCGAGCTGGAGCAGGTGATGATCGGGACCACGATGCCGTGGCTTGCGTCCACCGAAGAGGACCCCGAGATCCTCAGGGCGGCGCTCTCGGGCCTCGTGGAAGTGGTTGTCGAGAATGGCGCGACATTCCGCGCGGTCGCGGAGGCCGCCACCCTCGACGCCCAGCTCGCCAAGACCTGGGGGGACTTCATGGCCAAGTGGGACGCGGCGGTCACAGCCCGCATCCGTACGGGCCAGGAGCTCGGATACTTCTCCCTCGTCGACGCCGAGCGGACGGCCTTCGCCCTGAACCGGATGAACGCCACGGTGCTCATCGAGGCCTTCGGGAGACGCCCACAGATGGACCCCGAGCCCATCCTCGACTGCATCCTCCAGATCTGGACGCGCACCCTCTACGCCGCGAAGTGAGCGTTGGTGGGAGGAGCCCGCTCCCCCCTCCCCTCTCCGGTCCGGAACCACCCGGTTCGACCCGGCCCGACTCGCGCTCCTCCTGGCTCCGGGCCCGCTCGGAGCCTCCCCCTGCAGCCTCCAGCAGGAGCCTGCACCGACGGACCTATCGCGACCCGGACCCGCCGGGCTCGTGCCGGACGAGGCCCTCGAGGGCTCGATCGAGGTCGATCGAGAGCGCGTCGAATCCATCGACCGAATCCAGGCGCCGGCGGAGCGCCGCCACGAGCTCCCGGGCGTGGGCAATCGTCTGTGCAGGGCCGCGGCTGAAGTGGCTCCAGGCCTCCTCGGGGCTCGCCGCTGCGTCGAGCCGCGCGCCGAGGGAGCGCATGTTGTGCAGCTTGTCCGCGGCCTTCACCACGAGCGCTCGCAGGCTCATGGTCTCCACGGCGACCAGCGCCTCACCCTTGCGGGTCTCCCAGGACTCGCCCTTCCGCTCGGTGACCTCGGCGACCACCGCCGCCACCTCGGCCCCGAACTCCTCCTCCACCCGCGCCGACGTCCACTCCTCGCAATCCTCCACCACGTCGTGGAGCAGGCCCGCCTGGATGGTCTCGTCGTCCGCGCCGCTCCGCGCGAGCAGGAGCGCCACGTGGTAGGGGTGGGAGACGTAGGGGATCGGGTCGCCCTTGCGGGTCTGGCCCTCGTGGGCCAGCAGGGAGGCCCGGATCGCGGCCTCGACGCCGCTCGAGAAGAGCCCGACCATCCGCGGTCAGATCTGTACGCCCAGGGGCTTCAGGAAGATGAAGCCCACGACCATGGAGGCCAGCACGAATGCGGCGAGCACGCCGAGCGGGCCGCTCAGCGGTAGCCAGCCCAGGTCGCTCTCGGGGTAGACGAAGCTGATCTTCTCCAGCCCCGTGCCCTCGAGGGTGTCCTCCGCCGGCCACAGGATCGCTTCCAGGGCGCTGCTGACCCGCTCGGGCTGCAGGCTCCGAACGCTCACCTCGTTCCCCGCGACGACGACCTTCTCGATGGACTTGCCCCCGGTGGTGAGGACGATGCTGTACTCCCCGGGCTGCTCCGCGATGAACTCGACGAAGGCGCGTCCCTGGCGCGGGATGAGCGCGACGGGCGAGACCGCCTTCAGGCCCTCGGGGAACGTGATCTCCAGCCCGTCGATCGCCCCGCGCTCCCCCTTCACCTCGAGCGTCAGGCCGTCCCCGGCGAGGCGCTCGACGCCGACCTGTTGGACAGGCACCGGCTCGAAGCCGTAGCGGACCACCATCTGCGCCGCGACGAGCGCGAAGGGGATCGCCAGGGGAACGAAGGGCCCGAAGTTGAGCACGAGATACTGCACGTTCCGGAAGAGCACCTTCCCGATCGCCTTGCCGACGGTCACCAGGTCGTCCTGGTAGAGGCGGATCTCGATCAGGTGCCCCTTGATCTTGTCCTTGGTCGCCTTGATCCCCTTCTGCCAGGAGATGTGCTTGAAGATCCAGAGCGCGAGTACGCCGAAGATCCCGCTCACGAACAGGAGCGCGAACTCGTCGCTGACCGCCTCGAGGGGCGTCAGGATGAGGTCGAAGAACGACGTGACTGCGCGGTTGATCGCGTTCATCGGGGACCGGGCGTGGGGCCTACGGGTGGGCCGGAGCGGCGGGGATCAGCTGATGTAGCCGAGGCCCTTGAGCTTCTCTGTGATGTCGGCGTCGGAGCCGGCCTCGTCGAACTGGGAGAGCTCGCGCTCGAGGACATGGTGGATGAACTCCTCGTGGGAGGCGTATCCGGCGACCTCGGCGATCTGCTTGATGCGGGCGAGGAGCTCGGGGTCGATCTTGACCTTGTTGGCGGATCCGAACATGGGAAGGAGGTGGTTGAGGGGTCTGGGTTTACTGGTTGGAGAGGATCTGGCGGCCGACCATCCCGGGCGCGGGCTCGACGCCGTAGATCCCGAGGATGGTGGTGGTGAGGTCCTCGAGGCGCGGGTCAGCGAGCTGAACCGGCTGGTTGGTGAGCAGCACGCCGTTGACGACGCTCGGGTGCATCAGGTGGCTGCCGTTGAAGGTGCCGCCGACGTTGTCGGAGAGCACCGCGTTCGGGATGCGCCCCTGGGTCGCCTCGTCCGAGTTGCCGTAGCCCCAGTTGTAGCCCACGACGATGTCGGGGGCCTCGTCCAGGCGCTCGCCGCCGGCGTAGACCACGGTGGCGAGGTCGGCGCTGAGCACCACGGGGGTGCTCCCGCGCTCGTCGTCTCGGATCGCCTCGAGCTCGCGCTTGAGCCGGGCGAGGAGCTCATCCGCCTCCGCGCCAGGCTCCACGATGCCCTGGGACTCGCGGCCCTTGAGGTTGAGGTACAGGCCGTTGAAGCCCACGCCGTAGGCCGTCGACTTCGACCAGTCCACGGCGTCGGAGATGAACACGTCCTTGAAGCCGCTGGCGTCCTCGGGGAGCTCCTTCTCACGGCCCTCGTTCAGGACCAGGTAGCCGTTCTCCAGGAGCCAGGTGTTGAGGCTGAACTTGCGCCGGTAAGCGGCGAAGCCGTGGTCCGACATGATCATGACGACGGCGTCGTCCCCCACCCGGTCCAGCACCTTCCCGAGGAAGGGGTCCATCTTCAGGTAGAGGTCATCCACCACGTCGCGCCACGTTGAGCCCTCACGGTCCGACCACCAGGTGGAGTTCTCGTTGGCAATGGCCTCGTCGAAGAACGGGTGCTCGGGGTCCTGGTGGCGCCACATCATGTGCATGGCGAGGTCGACCGAGGAGACGTAGAAGAAGAGCAGCCCGCCCTCTTCGTTGGCCACGTAGCGGTCCAGCGCGTGATCGAGCATGCGGGCACGCTCCAGGTACACGAGCTCCGCCTGGGCCATGAACTCGGCGTCCGTGAAGGCGCCGTCCTTCAGGGCAGAGACCTCCTCGGCCATACCCTGGGTGTAGTAGTCACCGATCGCCGCCGCTAGGTCCGCCGAGGCGTCCTCCGGGTAGGAGATCGCGTCGACCGGGGCCACCGGGTCGAAGTTGACCGGCGAGGCGTACAGCACAAAGTCCGGGCCGATGCTGCGCAGGTAGAAGCGCACGATCCCGCCGAGGTTCATGGCGCCCATGGGCGCCATCTCGAAGCTCACCCGGCAGAAGCGTGACCACTGCCCCGGGCGCATGACCACCCGCTCGGTTCCCACCTCGACCGTGGCGGTGTTGCTCCGCTCGTCGATGTAGATCGTCAGCGGGGTCGTCGCCACGGGGTCCCCGTCCTTGAGGACGTTGGTCGGGCCCTCCAGCTGCGTCCGGATCGCGCCGCCGCTGACGCGGACCGCGCGGAACTTGCCGCCAGAGGTCTCCTTCTTCGCCGGCGGATCGCTGGTGAAGATGGTGTAGGTCCCGTAGGCCGAGTCGAGCGCCGGCGTGAGCATCCCGGGGAAGCTGACGCCCTTGGAGGGCTCGACGGGGAAGTTGATCGGGACCCGGTACAGGTCCGCGGGGACGCCCGCCTCGCCGAGGATCGTCCAGAACGCGCGGCCCGTGCGGTTCGACTCGGAGCTACCGCCGGTGGGGATCTTGTACCCCGTGAGGGGGACCTTGATCTCTCCGCCCTCCTCCGAGACCACCGTGGAGGGCTCGATGGAGTAGTGCTCCTTGTTGCGGTGGATGAAGTCGTAGACCCCGTGCCCGCCCGGGTTGCGGCCGGTGATGAAGTTGGACCAGGCCACCGGGCTCTGGGGAGGCGTGGAGGTCCCGAGCGACATCACGCCGCCGGCGGCGTCCACCAGGCGCCGGAAGTTGGTCATCCGGTCCGGGTAGCGCTCCATCACCGAGGAGAGGATCTCGGGGTCCATCCCGTCGATCCCGAGCACGACGACCCTGGGGTGATCCGCCTCGGGCAGGCTCGGAGCACCGGACTCGCGCGCCGCCCGGGAGGCCTCGGCGTCGGTGGGCTTGCGGCGCGTCGGGACACCGGTGGCGAGCAGCGTCGCGATCACGGCGAGGGCGACGTAGGCCGTCCAGCGGGGGAGGTTCATGAGTTGGCTTGCTCCGTGCTGCGGAGGCGGTCGGGCGCGGCGTCACCGCTCCCCATGGACCCGAACAGGCGCCGCCCCTTCATGTACGCGGGCACGTCGACGCCGAAGAGATCCAGGACCGTCGGCGCGATGTCCGCGAGGGTGGGGTCCTCCACGTCGATCTTCTGGTTGCACCAGAAGACGCCGGGGACCAGCCGCGGGTCGACGCAGTGGTCGCCGGACCAGCTCTTTGTGTTGTCCGAGAAGGTCTCCTTGGAGACGGCGCCGACGGCGCAGTCCCACGAGTGGCGGAAGCCGCGGTGGTAGCCCACGAGCAGCTCCGGCGCCATGTCGGCGTACGGTCCGTCGTGAACCTCCCCGGTGAGGAAGACCTCGTTGATGGCCCGCTCGCCGGACTTGGGGTCCACCAGCGCCTCAAGCTTCTCCTTGATCTCCTTGCAGAGGGAGTCGAGCTCCTCGCCCGGCTCCACCTGTCCAACCCGCTCGCGGCCCTTGCGGTTGATGAAGATGCCGGTGAGGCCGAGGGTGAAGGCCCTGGTCTTCTCCCAGTCGACCTTCTCGAACCAGTCGCCCGAGGTCTCGGCGCCGTCCTTCAAGACGAGGTAGCCCTCGTCGCGGAGCCAGGCGTTGAGGTTGACCCCGCGCTGGAACGAGCAGAAGCCGTGGTCGGAGACGACCATCAGCAGGGTGTCGTCGTCGCCCTCCAGCCTCTCCATGACCTCGCCGATGAGCGCGTCTGCCTTGCCGTACAGCTCAGGGATGACGTCCACGAACTCGGTCGTGTCCTTGCCCTCGTTGGCGGGGTGGTCCTTCTCCAGGTAGCGCCAGAACATGTGGCTGACCCGGTCCGTCGTGTCGAAGACGACGGTGACGAAGCCCTTCTTGGTCTTGTCGAGGACGTCCCAGAGCTGCTTCTTGCGCTCGTCCATGATCAGGTAGGCCTGATCAAGGAAGGCGGCCTCGTCGATGACGCGCTCGTTGAGCGCCCAGGTGTCCTCGGCGAGGCCCAGCGTCGAGAACTTGCCCAGCATCTTGGCCAGGTAGATGGAGTAGACGAAGGGGTGGCTGAGGGGCATCGCCGGCGACTCGGGGTCGATGTTGATCGGCGTCACGTAGATGCTCACCGCCTCGTCATCCCAGCGCTGAATACGGATCCGGGCGATGCCCTGGACGCCGTCGAACGGGACCTCCATCCAGGGGGTGTACTCCCCCACGCCAACCTCGACCGTCTCCTTGCCGACCGTGATGGCCGCCTTCCCCGTGGCCGCGTCCATCGCGACCGTGAAGGGGCACTTCATCGAGACCCCGTCCGCGCCCGGAGGGCCCTTGAGGTTCGACTCGACGGTGTTCGAGCGGCGGACCACGCGGAATCGCTGGCCGCCGGTGGCCGCACCGAGCTGGCTCTCGTCCGACGTGTAGAAGCTGAACGATCCCTGCGTCCCCTGGAGGTCGGGGACGCACATCCCGGAGAGGAGCGTGCCGTTCTTGAACTTCTGCGGCGGGAAGGTGATGGGCACCCGGATGATCGAGGACCACACCATGTTGGCGCCGAGCAGCTTCCAGAAGGGCTGGCTCTTCTGGAGGATCTTGTAAACGGCGCGCTGGCCGAAGGGGACCTTGGCGAAGCCGAGGTTGATGTTGCGCGGGACGGTCCGGGTATCCGTGGAGGACAGCACCGGCATGTAGGAACATGGATCCCGCGTCAGGAAGTCGTAGATGTTGTGGCGCGAGGCATCGACGCCCGTCGCGAACGTGGACCAGGCCACCGGGGAGATCGAGGGGATCGACGTCCCGAGGGCGGAGTGGCAGCCCTGTTCCTGCAGCCGGGCGAAGTTGGGCATGCGGTCCGCGTACTTCTCCGCCATCTTTGGGTCGAACCCGTCGAGGCCGATGACCACGACGCGCTTGACCTTCGCCTTGGTCTTCCCGCGGCGGTAGACGACCTTGATCGCGGCCTTGAACGGCCAGATCAGGATGATGCCGAAGGCCAGCGCGAACGTCCCCAGCAGCACGAGCAGGGAACCAGCGGCCGCGAATCCAGCGCCTGGACCGATGTAGGCGAGGGGCAGCTCGGCCGGAGCCGCCGCCAGCGCGGGGGCCTGGAGCGCCGTGAGGATCGCCGCCCCGCCTGCCAGGAGGAGGGGAAGTCGGAGGATTCGCATCGTCGGAAGGGGGCGTAGGAATGGCGTTCGGCCGGGCCGAGCGCCGCAGAGTCTATCGGCAATCCGAACGCCATCCATCCAGGGGAGGTGCCAGCAATTCGTGAACAGGCGGCCGCCGCAAGGCAGAAGGTCGCGCCTCTGGAACCTGCGAGCGCCCGCGGGTACGGGCCACCTCCGCAAGGGTGAGCCCTGGCCCCGCGAGGAGCACGCGATGCGTCATTCAAGGGATTCCCGCAGCCCCGATCGCCCCGGAAGCGTCCAGGAACGGGACTCGGAACGACCGGTCCCCATTGAGCGGAATCGAGACTGAAGTCCTGGGGCCTGATCGGTCGAACGCGTGAGTGGATGGGATCCGCCCACCCCCCATCTGCCGCACCCCATGAAGACCCGACCCGCCATCATCAACAGGACGCGCCGCCCGGCCCATCGAGCTGGCTTCACGCTCCTCGAGGTCCTGATCACCGTGGCCGTGCTCATGGTCGGTCTGCTGGCCATGTCCTCGACCTCGGTCGTCGTCAACTCACTTCGACGGAGCGCCTCCGACCGTGCGCGCGCCCACGCCGCCGTTCAGGCGATCAGCCAGGACCTGCTGTCTGTCGCGCGCGCCTCGAGCGAGGACCCCGCCCTGTGGGCAGGGGAGATCCTCGCCGCCTACGGACCCGACGGCTCCCCCGGCAACGAGCTTCCCATCACGGGCCTCGATCCGTGGGAGGGCTCCGACCACATCGCGACGGTGACCATCATCACCGATGAGACCACGACGGACGGCGAGCTCGGCTGCAACCTCGGCATGCCCCGGGACCTCGACGGCGATGGCCTCGCCTCGAACTCCGACGTCACGAACAACGCCTCGCTCCTGCCCGCCATCGTCGATGTCCGCTGGCGGCACGCTGGCGGCGAGTTCGAGATCCGCCAGGCGGTCTACCTGCTCCGCTTCTGAGCATGCAGCCTGGACCGTCCAGTTCCCATCGCGCGCATCAGGGGGGCTTCACCCTGATCGAGGTCGTGATCGCCTTCACGGTGATGACGATCATCCTGCTCGCGACCTCGTCGGTGCTGCGCCGGGAGACCCGCGGCATCGCGGAGCTCCAGAACATCGGGCACTCCGAGAAGGTCATGGAGGGCGCCTTCAACCGCATCTTCCGGACGATCCAGTTCGCCCGCGGCTTCACCCCCGAGACCACGCTCTCCAGCACCCTCAACGCCAGCGAGACCGGCCAGATTGCCCTCGGCAGCATCACCGGCTTCCCCGACCACGGCGGTCTCGTGGTCGACCGCGGTGAGGCGACCGAGGAGGCCATCAACTACGAGGCCCACGCGACCGTCGGGACGGGCGTCCTGACCCTCGATCGGGGCGCTGAGGGGACCCAGAGCCGCGGGCACAACGCGGGCTCCTCCGTCATCTGGAGCGGGCTGGCCTACCCCATCGCCAACCAGACCGACCCCGATCCCTCGGAGTACGACGGCACGACGGATGACCTCCGCGGCGACATCTACTTCATCGGCAAGGGGCTCGGACTGAGCTACCAGGTCCCCGTGGACCCCGCCCATACGGGCAGCTACCTCGAAGGCTCCGAGCCCCGCTGGGGCGCCCAGGTCTCGGGCGGCGAGGTCACCGGAGCCTACGGCGCAGTCGTGTACGTCCCCTCCGTGGAGATCACCGAGGCCGACCGGCAGTTCGACCTGAACGAGGACGGCGACGAGGACGACACGTTCTACCTCGGCAGGGTCGCCCTGCAGAGTTGGAGCACCGACCCCGGGGACTCCCTGCGGGTCAACCTGACCCCCTCCATCATCCTCCAGGAGAAGGGCGCGTACGGGAGCGACATGGACGCCGACGGCTTCGAGGACCCCATGTTCCTGTGGTCCCCGGACCAGGCCCGGCTCCGCCTCCGATTCTTCGTCCTCACGGGGACCGTCAACGGCCACGAGGTCGTCCGGCGCTTCGAGAACATCATTCACCTCAGCAACGGATCTGCTGAGTGACTCGACCCGCGGCTCGGCGGCCGCACCTGACCCTTAGAACCATGTACAAGCGCAAGCGCAAGCTCATCAACAAGCCCCTCCAGCTGAAGCTGGTCGGCATCTTCACTGCCATCGGAGCGACCTGTGCGCTGTTCCAGGTCATCCTGATCAACACGAGCCTGCTGGAGCTGGCGCAGTCCATCCCGAACGGTGGTGAGCGCCTCCTCGAGGAGTCCCGGGTCATCGTCCTGAAGAACACGCTCTGGACGCTGGGCGTCCTGGTGCCGCTCATGGTCTGCGTCGGGATCGCTGCGACCCACCGCGTCGCCGGCCCGGCCTACCGCATGACCCAGCACCTCAAGGAGATCGCGGCCGGCGGCGCCGTTCGGCACTGCAAGATCCGCAAGCACGACGAGTTCTCCGAGCTCTGTGACGCGCTCAACGCCGCGCTCGACCAGCTCGCACCCGCGAGCGACCGGGGCGAGGAGTTCAGCGAGGACTGGACCCAGGAGTCTCCGGCCGCGGTCGAGGACGAGCACAAGGACAAGGCCGCCTGAGCGGCCCTCTGCCCCCCTGGGCTCCGGCAAGCCGTGATCCGGGGCGTCGGACGCCGGTGAGCCTCGTGCCCTCAGGGGAGCGGCGACCCGGTGGACGCGGTCCACAGGTCGAACCACTGGTCCCGCGACAGCGGGGCCTCCATCGCGCGCACCGCGGCCGCGACTCGATCGAGCTTGCCCGAGCCGGTGATGGGCCGCAGGCCGACCGGGTGCCGGAGGAGGAACGAGTAGGCCACGGTGTCGACGCTCGCGCCCAGCTCCTCGGCGATCCTGGAGGCCGCGGCGCGCACCCGAACCTCTTGCTCGCCGTCCCCCGAGAAGAGCCGGCCGCCCCCGAGGGGGGACCAGGCCATGGGGCGGAAGCGGCGCGTGAGCGCCTGGTCAAAGGTGCCATCCTGGAACGGGTCGAGGTGGAGCACCGACGCCTCGACCTGATTGGTCACGAGGGGTCGCGAGAGGCGGCTCTGGAGCGCCTCGAGGTGAGAGGGGGTGAAGTTGGAGACCCCGAACTCGAGCACCTTGCCGCTGGTCTCGAGCTCCGAGAACGCCGCCGCGACCTCGTCAGGATCCATCAGCGGGTCCTGGCGGTGCAGGAGGAGCACCTCGACACGGTCCGTGCCGAGGGCTCGGAGGCTGCGCTCCACCGAGTCCACGATGTGCGCCCGGCTGGAGTCGTAGCCATGGCGCTGGTGCTGCGGGCGGCGCTCCGAGACGAGCTTGATGTTGCACTTGGTGATGAGCTTGAGCTCGTCACGCAGCCCCGGGTCGGCGCGCAGGGCGGACCCGAAGGATTCCTCCACGGTGTAGCCGCCGTAGATGTCGGCCAGGTCGATGGTGTCGATACCGAGCCCCAGGACCTCGCGCGTCCAGGCGGCCAGCTCCGCGCCCTCGAGGCCCCATTCCGGCTGCCGCCACAGCCCTGCGATGATGTTGGAGAGTTCCATGAAGAGCCGCAGACGATAACCGCCCGGCAGCGTTCTCGCCCCAGCCGTGCTCTGGTCCCCCCGAACCGCTAGCCTCTCCTCCCATGGATCCGTCCGAGCCGCGCGCCGACGACGACGCCGTGCGCCCGTCGATGCCCCGCACCGCTCCCCCCGCGGGGACCGGGAGCGGCGCCTCCATCTCCGCGACCTGGCTGCTGCCGGCGGCCATCGCCATCGCGCTCGTGGCCCTCTTCCTGCGGGGCAAGGGCCTCGACCAGGGGCGGATGTCCCCGGACGACGGGGAGTTCCTCTGGTCCGCGCAGATCCACAAGATCGATCCCTACGGCGGACCGGGAACCTGGGTGGAGGAGGACCGCGGCTGGGGCTCCGACCTCGTCGACGACTTCAGCAGGGACGAGGGGCGCTCCACCTACCCCCACGGCTACCTGCACCAGCTGAGTATCCGCTACGCCACTCGGCTCGGGGCCCGCGCCGGGTTCGGACGCGTCACAGCCCTCCGGCTGGACCAGGCGGTCTTCGGGGCGATGACGGCGCTCCTCGTACTGCTCTGGCTCCGGCGCGTCGCGCCCCGGGAGCCCCTCGTGGCCATCGCCGGCGGCGCGCTGATGGCGGTCCAGCTCGGGCACGTGCTGGTGTCCCGTACCGGCTGGGGTCAGGCGGCGTGCACGTTCTTCCTGATGTGGATGATCGCCATCGCCTGGCGCATGTACGCCGAGGCGGGCGAGCGCGACACGCGCGCCCTGCTCCGCGGGGCGCTCGGGATCACGCTCACGTCACTCGCGGCCTACGGCTTCCACGAGATGGCCACCGTGTACACCTTCGTGCTCGCACTGTTCGTGGCGCTGCTCTTCCCCAGCGGCCCGGACGGCGTCCGACTGGCCCCGTGGCGCTCTCGACGCGTCGCGTTCGGGCTCGCCGGGTGCATCCCCGTGGGCGCGCTGACCGTAGGCCTGCTCTTCTTCAGCGAGTTCGCCCGGGCGAAGTGGTTCTCCTCGTCCCTGGACGCCACCTACGGGTGGTGGCAGCGACGCGAGCTGGCCTTCTCCTACCTCCTCGACGTGGTCGCCCTGCCCCGCCAGGTCTCCTTCCCGGTGATCGGCCTCGCGGTGCTCGGGCTGGCGGGGGCGCTGACCCGCGACGCCAAGTGGCTCGTCTGGCTCGTCGCCTGGGCGACGGTCCCCACCCTGCTGCTGTTCCTGCGCTTCAACTTCCCCGAGCTCGCGCGGATCTACCTCCCGGTGGACGTGATCCTCGTGGTACTCGCCGCCGAGGGCCTCGGCGTCCTCTGGACCGTGGCGCGGGGCCGCGCGGGACGCGCCCTCGCCGATGGCACCGCGGCCCTCGCCGTGGTGTGGTGCGCATTGGTCACCTGGTCGACGATCTTCGTGGGCCCGGAGGCACCGCTCCACGTGGCCGCCGTACATCACCCCCTCCCCGAGGGCGCCCACCCCGCCGGGACCTTCGACGACATCGCGATCACCCTGCGCAGGTCGGAGATCACCGAGCCCGTGGCCGTGGCGTTCGTCTGGGGGCCGCTGTTCCGCATCCTGGACCTCGGGATCCCCGCGGAGCTCGTGGAGCTCGACGCCCTCCCCGAGGGTTCCCCTCCGCCGCGGCTCGTCGTCGCCCCGCGCCGCTCCATGGAGGCCGGCGGCCGCATGCGGGCCCAGGGCGGCCCCTATGAGCTCGCCGCCCGGGACCGGTACGACCACCTCGGGCTCTACGTCCGGCAGCCCTGAGGCGCGCCCCCGGCCCCGACCGCCGGGATCCGAGCGTTCAGCCCGCCGGGGGAGGCACTGGGGGTCCAGCCACCCCTGGACCCCGATCGCGAAGTTCACTCGATTTCCGCCCGCCCCCCTTCGCCCCGCGCCGGGCAGCGCCTATCACCTCTTGCATGAAGAGGGACCTCTGGGGATCGCGCGCCGACGAGCCGCTCGTGCTGGTGGACGGGGACGACCGGCCGATGGGCACCGACACCCGCGCGCGCTGCCACGCCGTGGACGGCCTCCGACACCGGGCCTTCTCCGTGTACCTCTTCGACCGCGAAGGCCGGCTGCTGATCCACCAGCGCCACGGCGACAAGCCGCTCTGGCCCGGGTTCTGGTCCAACAGCTGCTGCAGCCACCCCGTCGGAGACGAGGACGTGGCCGACGCGGCCCGGCGACGCGTGGGGGAAGAGCTGGGCGCCTCGGTCCAGATCCAACCGATCCACGTCTACGAGTACCGCGCCACCTACGGGGACGTGGGGACCGAACACGAGGTGGTCACGGTCTTCATCGGTCGGGTGGAACCCGGCGACCTCCGTCCGGACCCCGAGGAGGTCGCGGACTTCCGCTTCGTCCACCCCGACGAGCTCGACGGGGAGATCGGGGATGGGGAGCGGTTCACGCCCTGGTTCCAGCTCGCCTGGCCGGTGGTGCGCGGGGCCGCCGCCGACCTCTCCTAGGCGCACGCCCTCGACGCTCCTGCCGCGTGAGTCCGCGTCAGGGCAGCACGATGTCACCGAGGGATGCGGTGCCACCGGGCTCGAAGGGGGGTATCGGGACGGAGACGCCGTCGCGCCGGCCCCCGATGCGGATGGCGGACCAGCCGCTGGGGTCCCCGGGCGCCGCGAGCAGCCACCGGAACTCGCCGCCGGGGCCGGTGGCGAGGCTCCAGGTGGTGCTGGGCTCCCCCTCCACCATCGCCTGCGCGGACGCGCCCCCCCGCGGCCGACCGTCCTTGTCGACCAGCCGGCCGGTGAGGAGCACCCCCCCGTCGAGGGCGATCTCGCGGGCGGGCCGGACCTCATCCGCACCGACCGCCTCCACGAGCTGGCTGAAGGAGCCGAGCAGCTGGCCGCCGCTCGCCCCCATCTCGCTCACCACCAGCACCGCCCTCAGGTCCAGGTCGCGCTCCACGTGCCGGAGCACCACCTCCGAGTCCACGAGCTCCGAGGCGAGGGTGACGTCCGAGCGGCTCCCGTTCCGGGCGGGGAAGAGCTGGATGACGCCGCCCCAGTGATCCGGCGGGAAGCCACCGTGGGTCAGGCGCAGGGCCAGGTCGGACGTGGGCGGCAGGGTCCCCTCCCCGAGGCCGACGGGATTCACCGGGACGAGGATGGGGTCCCGGGTGGCGACCCTCGCGAGCGCGACGCGTTCGGTGCCCTGGGGCACCCGGCGCAGCCCGACCAGGGCCTCGGCCGGCGGTTCGAGGAGCACCGCCACCCCGTCCGGGCCGGTGATCGCGGTGACCGGGAGCCGCTCGAGCCGCGGCTCCCCCGGGACGGCGAGGGTGAGCGGGACCCCCTCGGCCGGCCGCCCCTCGGAGTCGAGGATGCGGGCGCGGTAGGACGTGCGCGGTCGGAGGGACAGCACCAGGCCGTCGCGGCCGATGGCCGGCACCTCGACGCTGCCGAAGAGCGCGCCGCTGCGCGCGGCGACGAAGACCCCGGGCGCGGGGGTCTGCGAGAGGCGAGCCCGTCCACCCGGGTCCGTACGCTGCACCTCCGCCGCCAGCCGCAGGGAGGTCTCCACCCAGTCGCCGGTGATGCGACTCGCCAGGACCGCCGCCTCGGCCCGCAGGGTTCGCCGGTCGAGGATCCAGAGCTCGGCGTCCGCCACCGGACCACCCGCCTCGTCGAGCACGGTGATCACCGGACCGCGGCCCGGGAGCTCGTCCCCCGCAGCAGGGCTGGCGCAGGACATGAGGAACAGGGAGGCCCCGAGGAGGGGCATGCAGAGGATGGCGAGGACGCGGAGCACGCCCAGACGATACCGGGAAGCGCCCGGGATCCCCGCACCCCAGGGCCGCTTCAGCCCCAGGGGCCCGCGCCCCGCAGCGGCCCCGGACGCCCTCAGCTGTGCTCTTCGGCGAGCTTCTTCAGGGCCTCGCCGTAGTCGTTCTTGCCGAAGCGCTCTGCCCGGGCGAGGAGCTCCTCGCGGGAGATCCACCCCAGCTCGAAGGCGATCTCGTCGGGGGAGCCCACCTGCTGGCCCTGCCGCTCGGTGAGGGTCCGGACGAAGTTCCCCGCGTCCAGGAGCGAGGCGTGGGTGCCGGTGTCGAGCCACGCGTAGCCGCGGCCCATGCGCTTGACCGAGAGCTTGCCGTCCCCGAGGTAGCTCTCCAGCAGCGACGTGATCTCGAGCTCGCCGCGCTCCGAGGGCTTGACCTGGCGGGCGCGCTCGGGGGCGCTGCCGTCCACGAAGTAGAGGCCGGTGACCGCGTAGTTCGACGGCGGCTCGGGCGGCTTTTCGATGATCGCGCGCACGGTGCCGTCCTCGTCGAAGTCCGCCACGCCGTAGCGCTCGGGGTCGGCTACCCGGTAGCCGAAGACCGTGGCGCTCCCGTTCGCCTGGTCGGCCTCCGCGAGGAGGTCAGGCAGCCCCTGCCCGAAGAAGATGTTGTCCCCAAGGACCATCGCCGACGGCGCTCCGTCCAGGAAGTCCTCGGCCAGGATGAAGGCCTGGGCCAGGCCGTCCGGGCTGGGCTGCACCATGTACTCGAGGGAGATCCCCCACTGGCTCCCGTCGCCGAGCGTCCGCTCGAACTGCTCGCGGTCATGGGGCGTGGTGATGATCATGATCTCCCGGATCCCCGCCAGCATCAGCACCGACAGGGGGTAGTAGATCATCGGCTTGTCGTAGATCGGCAGCAGCTGCTTCGACACGCCCGTGGTGATGGGGTAGAGCCGCGTCCCCGACCCTCCGGCCAGGATGATGCCTTTGCGTTGTTTCATCGCTCTCTCTCGATCTCCACGGGGTCACAGGGATCCGTCTCGCCCACTGGAGTGGGCCGGGCGGGACGTTTGGCGGCGTGTTCCTTCCTTCATCGGCCGCGGGCGCGGGGCGACTGCCCCGGATGCCGAGGATATGGATGCCGAGGATATGGCGCGCGAAGAAGACTAACGCCCTGGGTCCCAGGCGACAGGGTCGCGGGCTCCCTGGTTGTCGCCAGGCCGCTCCCGTGGCCTGGCCTGGGTCAACGCGCCCTCTCCTCCGCGGGCCGATCCCTGGGCGAGACACCCCCGGTCGGCCCCCAGTGCCCATGCCAGCCCGGAGAATCCGGCGGCGGGCGCCCGAGCCCAGCGCTACAACGTCCCCATGGCTCGGCCCACCCTCCCCCTCCCCCTGCGGTTCGCCGCCGCCCCCCTGGGCGCGGCGGCGGTCTGGCTCGGCGGGATGGTGACGGTCCCCATGGTGCCAGCGCCCATGACGCTCCAGACCCTGGGCCTGATCCTCGCCGGGGGTCTCTTCGGCGTCCGCGCAGGGGGACTCGCCGGGGTGCTCTTCCTCGCCGCCGTGCTGGCCGGCGCCCCCATCCTCTCCGGGGGGGCCTCGGCGCCGGGCGCGGCCTTCATGGAGCTGGGAACGGGTGGGTTCGTGGTGGCCTTCATCCTCGGGGGCGCCCTCGCGGGTCTCGCCGACGGCCGCCTCCGCCATGACCTCGCCGTCTTCCTGGGGGCCCACCTCGCCGTCCTCGCCGTGGGCTTCGCGTGGCTGTTCGTGCGCACCGACCTCTCCCTCGCCAACGGCGCCCTGTCCTTCGCCGGGCTGCTCCCCGGCGCCATCGCCAAGAGCGCCGTGGCCGCGCTCATCCTCCGCCCGCTCCTCTCCAGCAGGAGACCGGCGTGAGCCCTCGCCCGGCTCCCAGGCGGCGCGCCCCCTCCGGGGCCGAGGCCCTCCAGGACGCGCGCGTGCAGCGCATCCTCGCCACGGTGGACGCCATCCCCCCCGGCCGGGTCGCGAGCTACGGGCAGGTGGCGGAGGAGGCCGGGCTCCCCCGGGCCGCGCGCTTCGTGGGGACCGTCCTGCGGCGCTTCGTGGCGAACCGTGGGGTGCCGTGGCACCGCGTCCTGGGCGCCGACGGGACCATCCGGGTGGTCGGGGGCACCGCCAGGGACCAGGCCAGGCTGCTCCGGGAGGAGGGGGTCACCGTCCGCAACGGGCGCGTCGCGATGGCCGACTTCGGCTGGCAGCCCGCGGAAGACTGACCCGGGGCGCAGATCTGGGGCTCCCCGCTCCCAACGCCGCCCCCGATCTGATTTCCTGGGGCCATGGATCAGCTCTCAGGACTCAAGGCCCACTCCCTCGTGGTCGCCGACACCGGCGACTTCGAGAGCATCAAGACCTTCCAGCCGCGCGACGCGACGACGAACCCGAGCCTGCTGCTGAAGGCCGCGGCCATGCCCGAGTACGCGGACCTGGTGGACCGCACCCTCGAGGGGGTCCGCAAGGACGGGGGCACCATCGACGCCGCCCTCGACGGCCTGGCGGTGGCCTTCGGCCGTGAGATCCTCGAGATCGTCCCCGGCCGCGTCTCCACCGAGGTCGACGCCCGCCTGAGCTTCGACACCGAGGCCACGGTGGCCAAGGCCAGGCAGCTCATCTCGCTCTACGAGGCCGCCGGCGTCGACCGCGACCGGATCCTGATCAAGATCGCCTCCACCTGGGAGGGCATCGAGGCCGCGCGGCTGCTCCGCGAGGACGGCATCCGCTGCAACCTGACCCTGCTGTTCTCCTTCGCCCAGGCCGTCGCCTGCGCCAACGCGAAGGTGCAGCTGATCTCGCCCTTCGTCGGGCGCATCCTCGACTGGTACAAGAAGTCCACCGGCAAGGAGAGCTACCCCGCCGCCGAGGACCCCGGCGTCCTCTCGGTGACGCGAATCTACGAGTACTACAAGAAGTTCGGACACCGGACCGAGGTCATGGGCGCCAGCTTCCGCAACACCGGCGAGATCCTCCAGCTCGCGGGGTGCGACCTCCTCACCATCAGCCCCGCGCTGCTCGAGGAGATGCGGACCACCGAGGGGGACGTGCCGGTACAGCTGACCCAGGCCTGCGCCGAGGCGTCGGACCACGAGCCCCTGCGGCTCGACGAGCGCGCGTTCCGCTGGATGATGAACGAGGACGCCATGGCCACCGAGAAGCTGGCCGAGGGCATCCGCGCCTTCGCCGCCGACACCCGCAAGCTCGAGCACCTCGTCGCCGGGCGCATGGGCGCGCCGGTGAGCTGACCCGCCGCGCGACGGATCAGGAACCAGCGCCGCTGAGCTGCGGCGAGATCCGCGGAGGCCAACTAGGATCGGGGGGTGCTGATGCTCCCCCCCCTCCTCGCCGTCGCGCTCGCCGCCGGCTCCGCCGCCGGTGCGCCGGCCCACGGTTCCGCCGCACCTGAGGGCGCCCCCGTGGATGCCGTCGAGGACACCGTCGACTTCGGTCGCGACGTCCGCCCGCTCCTCGCGGAGCACTGCTACGCCTGCCACGGGCCCGACGAGGCCGCCCGCAAGGGGGGCCTGCGCCTGGACCTGGGCGACGAGGCCCGCGCGGCGGGGATCTTCGACGAGGACCCCGCGGAGTTCATGCGCCGCATCGACGGCGCCGAGGACTGGGAGCTCATGCCGCCCCCCGAGGTGGAGAACCCCCTCGACCAGGCCGCCGTCGAGACCCTCCGCCGCTGGGTCGCGGCGGGCGCGCCCTACGAGGCCCACTGGGCCTTCGAGGCGCCCGAGGCCGAGGTCGCCCCGGCCCCCGAAGCCCCCTGGGGCCGCAACGCCATCGACCGCTTCGTCCTCGCCGGCCTCACCGAGGCGGGCCTCGAGCCGTCCCCCGAGGCGGACCGACGGACCCTCGCGCGGCGCCTCTCCTTCGACCTGACCGGCCTGCCCCCCGACCCGGCGGAGGTCGAAGCCTTCGTGCTCGATGAGTCCCCCGACGCCTACGAGCAGCTCGTGGACCGCTGGATGGGGCGGGACACCTGGGGCGAGCACCGCGCCCGGCAGTGGCTCGACGTGGCGCGCTACGCCGACACCCACGGCATCCACTTCGACAACTACCGGGACATCTGGCCCTACCGCGACTGGGTCATCGACGCCTTCAACGGCGACATGCCCTTCGACCAGTTCTCCATCGAGCAGCTGGCAGGCGACCTGCTCCCGGACGCGACCCTGGAGCAGCGGGTGGCCACGGGCTTCCTTCGCTGCAACATCACCACCAACGAGGGCGGGCTCATCGACGAGGAGTACAAGGTCCTCTACGCCCGCGACCGCACCGAGACCTTCGGGCAGGCCTGGCTCGGCATGAGCGTGGGCTGCGCGGTCTGCCACGACCACAAGTACGACCCGCTCAGCCAGCGCGAGTTCTACGAGCTCTCCGCGTTCTTCGACAACACCACCGTGCCCGTGCGCGACGGCAACGTGAAGGATCCCAGGCCGATCCTGCGCGTGACGCCGGAGGGCCAGCGCGACCGGCGGGCGCAGCTGCTGGCGTCCCTGGAGGTCGGGCGACGGAAGCGCAGTGACCGCGCGAACGCGGCCCGCGCGGACCTCGGTGCGTGGCTCGCGGAGACGGGCGGCGCGGGCATCGGCGCCGAGGCGCCCGACCGCTCGTACGAGGCGCTCCACCTGCCCCTCTCCGAAGGCGCGGGCGAGTACGTGACCGCGATCGTCGATGGCGCGGCCGCCGCGTACCCCCTGGAGGGCAAGTCCGCCTGGTCCCCCGAGGGCCCGTCGGGCGTCGCCCTCAAGACCGAGGGCCAGTCCGTCACCATCCCCCACGCCGCCGACTTCGAGCGGGACGAGCCCTTCACCAGCACCGCCTGGGTCAAGGTCCGCAAGGGCGAGCCCACCGGCGCCCTGTGGAGTCGCATGGACTCCCCGAGCGCCTTCCGCGGCTGGGACGTGTGGCTCCAGAACGGGCGCGTCGGCACCCACGTGATCCACGCCTTCCCCGAGGACTGGCTGAAGGTCGTGGCCCGGGACCCCCTCCCGGTGGACCGCTGGGTCCACGTGGCCGTCACCTACGACGGCAGCTCCAAGGCTGCCGGCGTGGCGATCTACCACGACGGCGTCCTCCAGCCCACCAGGACCGAGGCGGACAAGCTCACCGGCTCCACCCGCACCGAGGTCCCCTTCCGGGTGGGCACCCGCACCGGGGGCAGCCCCACCCGAGCCCGGCTCTCCGAGCTCCGGGTGCACCGGGGCGTCCTCAACAGCGCCCAGGTCCAGGGGCTCGCCCTCTCGCGCCTCGCGGCCACCGCCGCCCGCGCGGGGTACGACGCCCTCGACGCGGATGGCCAGGCGAGCCTGAATCGCTGGTGGCTCGAGAACCGCGACCTGGAGTGGCAGGGGCTCGACGCCATCGTCAAGACGGAGGAGACCGCCCTCGCCGCCATCGAGGACGCCAGCCCCACGGCCCACGTGTTCGGCGAGCGCGACGGGGCGCCCATGGCCTACGTGCTCAACCGCGGTGAGTACGACCAGCGCGGCGAGCAGGTGGGCGCGGGGACCCCGGCCTTCCTCCCTCCCCTGCCGGAGGGGGCCAAGCGCGATCGCCTCGCCCTCGCGCGCTGGCTCTTCCAGCCGGGCCACCCGCTCACCGCCCGGGTCGCGGTGAACCGCTACTGGCAGGAGGTCTTCGGCCAGGGCATCGTGCCCACCAGCGGGGACTTCGGGCTCGCGGGCGAGCACCCGACCCACCCGGAGCTCCTCGACTGGCTCGCCCTGCACTTCGAGGCGGAGGGCTGGAGCGTGAAGCGGCTCTTCCGGACCCTGGTGACCTCCGCCACCTACCGCCAGAGCGCGCGCATGACCCCCGAGCGCCTGGAGCGTGACCCCGACAACGCGCTCCTCTCCCGGGGCCCGCGCTTCCGCATGGACGCCGAGATGGTGCGCGACACGGCCCTGGCCGCGAGCGGGCTGCTGGTCCCCACCATCGGCGGTCCCAGCGTGAAGCCCTACCAGCCCCCCGGGGTCTGGGAGGCGGTCGCCATGCGCGAGAGCAACACCCACAACTACGTCCAGGACCAGGGCGACGGGCTGCGGCGCCGGAGCATGTACACCTTCTGGAAGCGGTCGGCGCCGCCGGCCTCCATGGAGATCTTCGACGCCCCCAGCCGCGAGACCTGCGCGGTCCGGCGCGAGCGCACGAACACGCCGCTCCAGGCGCTTGTGACCCTCAACGACCCCCAGTTCATCGAGGCCGCCCGCGCCCTCGCGGAGCGGGCCCTCGCGCTGGAGGCGCCGGGCGCCGGAACGGTCGACGACGGCGTACGGATGAACCACATCATGGCGCGCCTCACCTCGCGCGCCCTGGCGGACGACGAGCGCGCGGTGTGCGCCGGGGTCCTCGCGGACCTCCGGACCCACTACGCCGGCGACCCGGACGCGGCCGCCGCCCTGCTCAACGTCGGGGACCGCACTTCTGCCGAGGATCCGGCCGAGCTCGCCGCGTGGACCATGCTCGCCAACATGCTCATGAACCTGGACGAGGTGGTGAACAAATGAACGTGCCCGGCACCGACCCCCTCGCGCCCCTGCGCGAGACCCTGACCCGCAGGCACTTCCTGCGCTCCGGCAGCCATCTGCTCGCCGGGGCCGCCATGGCCCGGCTCGGGGGCGCGTCCCCCATGTCCATCGCGCCCAAGGCCAAGCGGGTCATCTACCTCCACATGGTGGGCGGACCGCCCCAGATGGACCTGTTCGACCCCAAGCCCCAGATGGCGGAGTGGTACGACAAGGACCTGCCCGAGTCCGTGCGGGACGGCCAGCGCCTGACCACCATGACCTCGGGCCAGGCCCGCTTCCCCATCGCGCCGAGTCGGTACCGCTTCGACCGCCACGGGGAGTGCGGCATGGAGATGACCGAGCTCCTGCCGAACCTCGGCAAGTCCGCGGACCGCATGTGCCTGGTGCGCAGCGTCCACACCGACGCCATCAACCACGAGCCGGCGATCACCTTCCTGCAGACCGGCAACCAGGTCACCGGCCGGCCGTGCCTCGGGGCCTGGGCCTCCTACGGGCTCGGCTCCATGAACGAGGACCTGCCCACCTTCGTGGTCATGGTCGCGCGCCCCACCAACCAGGAGCAGATGCAGGCCATCTCCGCCCGCCTGTGGTCCTCGGGCGCCCTGCCCGGCGCCCACGCGGGGGTGTCCTTCCGCACCAGCGGCGACCCGATCCTCTTCCTCGAGAACCCCAACGGGGTGAGCGACGCCGTGCGGCGGCGCACCCTGGACGGGATCGGCGAGCTCAACCAGCGCCTCCTGGACGACATCGGCGACCCCCAGACCCGCACGCGCATGGAGCAGTACGAGCTGGCCTACCGCATGCAGTCGAGCGTCCCCGACCTCGCCGACCTGAGCGTGGAGCCCGACCGCACCTGGGAGATGTACGGCGACGCCGCGCGCAAGCCGGGCACCTTCGCGAACACGGCCCTCATGGCCCGGCGCATGGTCGAGCGCGGCGTGCGCTTCGTGCAGATCTACCACAACAACTGGGACACCCACGCCAACGTGGCCGGCCGCCTTCCCGACCAGTGCCGGGACGTGGACCAGCCCTGCCACGCGCTCCTCACCGACCTCGAGCAGCGCGGCCTGCTCGACGAGACCCTCGTGATCTGGGGCGGTGAGTTCGGCCGGACCATCTACTCCCAGGGCGGCCTCTCCAAGGAGAACTACGGCCGCGACCACCACCCCCGCTGCTTCTCCATGTGGATGGCCGGGGGCGGCTTCCGCCCGGGGCACGTCCACGGCGAGACCGACGACTTCTCCTACAACGTGGTCAAGGACCCCGTGAACGTGCACGACCTGCACGCCACCCTCCTGCACCAGCTGGGCCTCGACTCCGAGCGCCTCAGCGTCCGCCACCAGGGCCTCGACCTGCGCCTCACCGGCGTCGAGCCCGCCCGGGTCCTGCACGAGCTCCTGGCCTGAGTCCGAGGCAGCGACGCTGCCCGCGGGGCGGTGCCGGGGTGCCGATCAGGCGGCCAGGAGGGTCTCGAGCGGGAACCGTGCCACCGTCGAGGTGCCACACAAGAGACCGAACGCGGCGACAGACCGCCTCGCCCGCGGCGGACGCTGAGTCCGATTTCAGTCCGTTCCTGAATTGGATGCGGGGGGCTGTCCCAGGTGAGGAAACGGCGTCAGAGGGCCGCCAGTGGTCGCTGGTCCTGCTTCGATCG
>JADHOC010000013.1 GCA_016779205.1 Planctomycetota bacterium
CCGCGCTCAGCTCAGCTTGAGCTCGCGGACGTCCTCGATGGCGAAGTCGATGGAGGACTCCTTGTCCACGTCAATGACCCGGCCGCTGCCCTTGAAGGGGTTGAAGATCAGTGCGCCGGTCGCGGCGCGCCCGTTCTTGAAGTAGACGGTGACCTTGTCCGCCGTGCGGGCGCCCTGGAGAGCGTCGTAGATCTTCTCCTGGGTCATCTGACGGGCCTTGCGGACCGAGGCGGGTGCGGGAGCGGTGAATGCCATGATGGTGGTTGGTTGGGTGCGGTGAATGCGAGTCGTGGACGTCCGACCCTGAGCGAGCTCAGGGCTGTGCGGTGGACGCCGCTTTCTCGCGGGACATGGCGGGGGGCACGCTGCCCTCCGCCGCTTCGCGGACCCCGTCCGCGACCGATGTGCTGGGAGAGAGAAGGTGATCGAGGTGGGGGACCAGGAGGCTGGACCACGTCTCGAAGTTGGCGCCCTCGGCGAGCTGCTGCGGCAGCCCCCGCCAGGGGACGAAATCACCGCGAAGCTGGTCAACTTCACGGATTCGCGCGTCACCCCCGAGGAGCTCGAGGGTCTGGACCAGTCCGACGTGGACGGCTCCGACGGCGTTGCTGTCGTCGTTGAGGAGACCGATCGCGGTCAGGCGGGTGTCGCCCTCGACGATCAGCTCTTCCTCCATGACCTCACGGCGCGTGGCCGCGGGGAGCGGGTCGAGGAGCCGCGCCTTGGCGCCCTCTCCGTCCGCACTGATGGCGTCGACCGGGTTGACGTGTCCGCCAACTCCGATCGAGAGCTTGTTGTGGAGGCGAGCCTCGCCTCCGCCCTTCGTGCGCTGGAGGAGGAGGATCTCCTCGCCGCGGGTCACGAGGGTGTACGGGATGATCTGCTTCAGCGTCGGCGTCCGCTCGGCGTACTCGCGCTCCACGAAGAACCCCTCCTCCTCGACGCAGCGCTGGAAGCGCTCGCGGCAGAACTCCTCGCCGAAGGCGGAGAGTCCGTGGGGTGCGAACTCCGGGAAGATCGCGGTGCGGGGGACGACGAAGACGAATTCCATGGTGGAGAAGGACGACCGGCGGCGGAGCTGCGGGGCAGCGGTCGGAGCAGGAGCGGCAGCCGATTCGTGGCTGCCAGGGGCGGTTCAGTGGTGGCCCTGGTGCATGGGGCTGGGAGGTGACCGCGGGGGTCATCGCCAGCCTTCGTCCAAGGCCAGCCCGGGCGCAGGGTCGACCGGGGTGCGAAGTCGGTGCGGGACAAGGACCGGTGCACGAGGGCCAGGGGCCCTGACGCCGGGCGCCCCCGATGTGCGCGGGGGCGGCAGGTGAGAGGTGCGGGTTCGAGAGCGGTGCGCCGGCAGCTGGGGTGGGGCCGAGGGGAGAGCCTCGGTCGATCACCCGGGCTGGAACGGATCGCTGGTGAGGGGCGCCTTGTCGAGCAGGACAGGCCGCAGGTCACAAGCAGCCCGTTCCGGGCCGACAAGTGCGAGAATGGAGGCACCCCTGGAATCCGTCAAGGTGCGCAGCACGAGATCGAGCGTGGAAATCACCTCACCACGCAAGATGTCGTGGGTCGGCACGACTAAGCGTCCCAGCATGCGTGCCTTACGCGAATCCGCCTGGGTTGTGCGCCAACACAACCGGTTGTGGATCGCGCCCATTCCCACGGAGGGGGGCTCGCTTCGATTGGAAAGTGATAGGTGGCGCGAGAGGCCTTGTAAGCCGGGTTCTGTTCCTGGTCCCGGGGGACCAGGCGACAGTCATTTCTCTGGGACGAGCGTCGCCGCCCGCCTCGAACGGCCAACCCGGAAGGACATGGACGCGAGCCGCGCCGCGGGTCCCTCCCTATTTGGCCTTTCTCCGGGTGGGGTTTGCCGATCCGCCCCCGTCTCCGGGGGCGCTGGTGCGCTCTTACCGCACCGTTTCACCCTTACCATCGACCGGGCGCACCCGGTCCATTCGGCGGTCTACTCTCTGTTGCACTTTCCCTGGCCTCACGGTCGGTTGCCGTTAACAACCACCCTGGCTCGCGGAGCCCGGACTTTCCTCCCCGGCATGAACCCGAAGGTCCCACCGGAGCGACTGTCCCAGCCTCTCGCGCCGTCGGGCATGATATCGCGCCTGCCAACGGGCGGGTGCCCGGAACGACCAACGAGCTGAATCCATGGCGATTGAAGACGACTTCTTCCTGACCAACCTCGAGCTGCGGGACTCCACGGAGACCGGGGAGCTGGCTTCAGGCCTCTCCCATGACTCCATGAAGGGGATGGTCCTGCTCACGGTCCTCGAGCTCGCCGCGCGGGGCGAGCCGACCGGGGCGGTGACCGTGATCCACGATGCTGGGGACACGGGAGAGCGGTACCGGACCCTGGCCTCCGACCTCGCGGAGCGGGGCTGGGCGGTGGCGCTCCCCGACCTCCGCGGGCACGGCCGCACCGAGGGACCGCGGGGCCACTCGAACGGCCTGCGCGAGGTGGCGCGGGATATCCAGGAGATCCAGGATCACCTGGCCTACCGCATGCCGGAGGTCCCGAAGGTCCTGGTGGGCGTCGGGCTCGGGGCCAACTACGCCGCCATGTATGCGCTCGAGACGCCGGGCGTGGTCAGCGCGCTCGTCCTGATCGCGCCCCTCCACACGCCGACCTTCGAGGCACCCGAGGCGCCGAAGGGCCTCTCGAAGTTCTTCAAGAAGATCACGCCCCAGTCCGAGGGGGCGACGGGCTACGGGCCCGACGACCTGACCTCCGCGGCCGCGCAGGCCACGGCCTGGTCCGCGTCGGAGCTGACCCACGGGGTCATCACGCAGCGCGCCATCGACGAGGCCCAGCGGAGCTCCCGTGAGCACCTGGCGCGCATCGCGGAGCTCGACATTCCCGTGCTCATCGTGCACGGCGCCGATGACCCGATCAGCAGCCCGGACTGGAGCCGCTCGCAGGAGGGGGGCTCCGTGGAGGTGCTCATCGTCGAGGGGCAGCGGCATCATCCGCTACACGACTCCAAGAGCGCCGAGATCCGGGAGCGTATCGTGCGCTTCATTGACGCGAACTCCGGCGCCTGATCCTGGCCGCCGAGCGGGCGCTCGCGGCTCCCGCCTAGGCGGGCTCCCCGGCGCCGATCCAGTCCTCGAGGAGGATCATGGCGCTCCACGAGTCCTTGCGGGCCTTCCGCTGGGCGCCGTGGTAGCCGGCGTCTCGCAGCCGCTCCTCTGCCTCCCGGGTCGTCAGTCGCTCGTCCTGACGGACCACCTGGAGGTGGGGGAAGCGCGCCTGGGCGAGGGCGATGAACCGGTCCACCTCCTCGACCCGCGCACCCGTCGCTCCGTCCATGTGGAGCGGGTATCCGACCACGAGGACCCCGACGTCTCGCTCCTCGCAGAGGAGGGCGATGGCCTCGAGGGCCTCCGCGTCACCTCCCTGGACGGGGTCAAGGGGGGTGACCAGGATCCGGGCGGCGTCCGCCGCGGCGAAGCCGGTGCGGCGGGTCCCGTGGTCGACTCCCAGGGCCACGCGCTTGCCCTTTCCGGGGGGCATCAGAACCGCCTCGGCCGGCGAGAGAAGCCGGGCAGGGGGAGGCGGTCGCGCTCCTCGTCGGGCGTGAAGAACCGGGACGCGAGGCCGCGGAGCACCACCGCAGGGCGCTCGACGGTCCCTCGGACGGAGACGCGCAGGAGGCTCTCCTGGATCCAGTAGACGAGCTGGGTGAACGGGCCCAGGCGGTCCACGAGGTCGTAGCGCACATCGAGGTCGCTGGTGACGTTGCCCTCGAAGCTGACCGCACCCTCGCCCACGAGTGAGAGGAGGTCGCTGTTGACCCGCAGGCGGTCCATGACGAGCACGCCGTCCGCGATGGAGTAGCGCGCGTACATCTCCCTGAAGAGGACGGTGGTGTCGATGCCCAGGCCGACGGAGAGGGCCTGGAAGACAGGGATGGCCCAGAGCGCAGAGTCGCGCAGCTCGATCTCGCCGCCGCCGGACATCGCGGTCAGCTGCTCGAAGTCGCCCTCGAGGCGCAGCGTCATGTCCATGCGCCCGTGGTTCGCGAAGTCGGAGTCGAAGACCCCGCGCAGGAACTCTCCGACGTCCACGTCGCGCATCTCCGCGGCGAGCTGGAAGGGGAAGGGGGGCGCGAGGTCGATGACGAGCAGCGGCGCGGCAGCGGCTTGGTCGCTGCCCACGGCGAGGAGCTGCCCGCCCTCGAAGTCGCCCTGGAAGGCCTCGATCACGAGCCGCGGCTCCACATAGCTCAGCTGGAGCGTGGCGTCCTGTAGCCGGCGGTCGGCCAGCGCGCCGTTGAGTCCCTCGATGGTGGCCCTGGACCGGAGGCCGCTCCCCTCGTGGGCGAGCTCGAGCCGCATGCGCTCGATGTTGTCCACCTCGATGGGGATGCCGAGGAGCACGAAGGCCTCCTCGATGGCCACGTCACCCTCCAGGAGGACCTCCGTGCTGCCGTCCGGGTTCGCCGTGATCTCGAGCACGGTCCCCTCCAGCGCAAAGCGGCCCCTGGCCTCGAGGTCGTCGAGGACGGTGCGCACGGTGCCCGGGTCGAGGAAGAAGCGCATGTGCTCCTCATCGATGGGGAGGTCGCGGGCCGAGATCCGGGTGCGGAAGGTGGAGCGCTCCTCGCCGGGCGACCACGAGAAGTCAGACAGCTGCACCGGGGTGCCGGCCAGCCGGCCGTTGATCTCCTCGCCGATCCACCGGCCGGTATCGGGCTCGAGGCGGAAGTGCGCGGAGACCCCGCGGAGCCGCTTCTCATCCCCGAAGCCCAGCTGATCCAGGCGCGTCTCCACGGAGACCTCGAGGTCCTCCAGGGGCGCGCCGGGCTCCTCGGGCAAGCGCAGTCGCGTCTCGAAGTCCGCGCGCCCTTCCAGCTCCAGCTGCGGTCCGGTGATGCCCGCGCCCGGGGTGTCTCCCGGGAGGGCAATGCTCGTCAGCGCCGAGACGAGCTCCTCGTCCGCGAGGTCGAGACCCGCGCCGAAGGCCCGCAGGGCGGGGGCGGTCCCCGGGATCGTCTCGAGGGTCGCCACCACGGGCACCCGGGGGCCGTTCTGATCCCAGCTGCCCTGGGCGCGCCCGAGGACCCAGGTCAGCGGCTCAGGCGCTCCCTGGGCGCTCTCACGGGCCAGCAGCGACCAGGCCCGGACCCTCCCGTGGGTCTCGCGGGTCGTGATCCCGGGGGCCGACGGTCGAAACTGGACGCCGCTCCGGCGGTCGGAGGGGCGGAACTGGAGCCACGCCTCGGGGCCGCCAAGGTAGGCGCTCTTCTCCGCGTCGGCTGCGGCCACGTCGGCCAGTGGGATCGCCCGGGTGACCGTGGCCTGCACGTCGACCGAACCGGCGAGCCCAGCCCCGTCGAGGGCCTCCACGGTCTCCGGGCCGTTGAGCGCGAGGTTCGTGCGCAGGGCCTCGTGCCCCGGGTTCAGTCCGCTGACGCTGACGTCGAACCACTCGAGCCCGCGGTTGACGCCGGAGCTGACCGTGCGTCCCTCCACCTGGATCGGGTTCGCCGCGATGGGGGAGCGGGCCTCGGCGTCGAGTTGAACCGAGGACCTCTGACCCATGGTGTGGGTTCGGATCCGAAGGGACCCGTTGGTGTCAGTGATCGGGACCGGGAGCTCCGCCCACTGGAAGCCGACGCCGCGCAGGTTGGCGTCGATGGCCGTGATCATGTGGAGGTCCGCCGCTCCCCTCCAGAGCTCCAGCTTGAAGTCGAGGGCGCCACCGTCCGGTCCCCAGGTGGGGACGATGTCCTGGGCGGCGTCCACCCCGCGCAGGGAGTCGAACGCGCCGCGGAAGGACTCGTCCACGGGCAGCGCATTGGACTGGACGATCAGGTGGAACGGAGCCGGGAGGAGCTCCTCCTTCGGGAGCTTCTCATCGGGCGGAATCGGGACGAAGTGGAGCGAGCCCTGGACGGCAAGGGGGCCGCCCGCCTGGAAGCAGGTCACGTCGTAGAACGCGAGCTGGCCGCGGAAGGCCCCCTCGGTCCGGACGCTCCAGGTGATGTCGCCCATGACCCCCTCGACCGGGACCGGGAAGCCGACGCCCTGCAGCCTCGTCCTCGGGTCGACCACCCCGTGGTAGGCGAGGGAGGCGTCCCCGCTGGGGCGGACCAGAGCGAACTTCTCGAGGTCTGGAGCGGCGTCCCCCGAGGAGTCGTCGCCCTGCCTCAGGCGGACGCCCAGGCTGATGTCGGCGCTCCCGCGGCTGTCGAGCATCTGGTGGACATCCGCGATGGACGTCTCGTACCCGACCAGGTCCAGGAGCTCCTCGCCAAGGGGCGCGTCCGGCACATCCGCCCAGACCTCGAGCGAGGAGCCCTCCGGGGCGTCCTTGCCGAGGCGGAACGCAGCGGTGGCGTTGAGGCCGTCGAGGCGACCTTCGATGGCGCCGCGGCCGCGCCAGGCGTCGGGATCGAAGGGGTGGTCGGGGTCGTCCGGGTTGAAGCGGCCGTCCACGCGCATCTCGATGTCCGTGACCGTGCGCCGGGAGGCGTCTTCGATCCAGGGGAGCTGGATCGAGCCCTGGGTCAGGAGGAGCGAGCCGTTGACGTCGGGGAGCAGGGAGCGGCCGATCTCGTAGCTCGCGTGGGCCACGAGGTCCACCTTCCCGTTCGGCTCGAGGGCGAGCAGGTCGGGCGACAGGAGCCCGTTGGAGACGGCCGGGCGCTGGAGGGCGCTCCCCAGCTCGAGGCCCCGGGCGACGCCCCGGACGCGGGCGACCCGGTCCGCGTCGAGGGTGCCGTTCAGCCACACCACACCGGGCTGGCCCGGCGCGGCCCCGAGGGCCGGGACGAGCCGACCGTAGATCGAGGCCAGCTCATCGGTGAGGCGGGTCATGCACAGGTCGACCGACCCCAGGGCGATGGTGTTGCTCCGGGGCGGGACCACCCGGACCCGCAGGTCTCGAACGACCACCTCGGGGCTCTTCGCGAGGAGGTCGAGGGTGGTCTGATCCCGCTCGCCGACCCGCTCCATGTCCACGCCCAGGGACTCGGAGAGCTCCAGGACGCCGCCCTCGAGCACCACGCGGTCCAGGTGCAGGCCCCGGTCGGGGGTCCACCCCACCCGGAGAGTCAGCTCGTCCACCTGCAGCTCCCGCCCCGTGGGACCGAGAGCGATGCCGCGGAAGGCCACGGAGCGGTCGAGCCAGCGGAAGTCGACGTCCTTGACCTGCACGGAGCGGGTGAGGGCTCCGGCGACGCGGTCCTGGACCACGCCCGCCACCCAGCGCTCCAGGGCCGGGTGGTGCTCGATGAGGAGGGCCACGAGGATGGCCACGAAGCACAGCCAACCCGCCAGGCTGACGAGGGCCCGAGCCGCCACGGCCACCGGCCGCCGCGCGCGCAGGGAGCGCCGGAGCGCTCTCGTCTCAAGATCCTCAGCGGTGTCCTTCATCTCGTCGGGGTCAGGTCGCGGGGCGGCCGCTCCCTGGATCGGCTTTATTTAGGCCAATCTCGGGTGATTCTGGCCGTTGACATCGCCCCGCGCGACCGTCACTCTCCCCGAAGCGTTACGGAATCCTCTCTCTCACCGCACTGAATCCAAACCCAGACCCTCCCAGCCCCTCTTTAGGGGCATCGAGTCATGGCCAAGAAAAAAGCCAAGCGCGTCACCAAGAAGGCGGCCGCCAAGAAGGCCCCCGCCAAGAAGGCCCCCGCCCGCCAGACCAAGAAGAAGGCCAGCAAGAAGAAGGGCGCCGTCGACATGATCATCAGCAAGAGCCGCACCAAGGCCTGCGCGTCGATCAACGTCTCCGGTGACTTCTACTCCGCGCTGGACGAGAAGGTTCGCGAGCTGATCGCCGGCGCCGAGGCGCGGGCCGAGGCCAACAACCGCCGCACCCTGCGTCCGCAGGACCTCTGATCCCTCGGCGGCTGGCGCGCGCCCCACGGCGCGTTGCTACCGCCGACTCGGATTGGAAAGGGGCCGCCCTCCACTTTGGTGGAGGGCGGCCCCTGACGTTGGGCGCGACCGCCGCGGCGGGAGCCCCGTCAGCGCCGACGGACCTTCGCGTCAAAGGGGCGAAGGTAGAGCGGCCGGAGCGTCTCCGGGCCACACTCGGCCCCGGCCGCGAGCCGTGAGAGCCCGAGGTCCAGGACGTGCTCTGCCCGCGCGAAGGGCGCTTGCCGAACCTCCACGTCAGCGGGGGGGGGCTGACCGAGCGCCTTCAGCGCAGCCTCGTCAGCCAGCAGCACGGGCAGACCGGCGAGCAGTTCGAGGGCGTCGGTGGGCTGCACGCATGCCGGAGCGGTGAGGGCGTGAACCTCCGCATCGGTGCGCCCATAGGATGCGATGTACAGGTGGCCTCCGAACGCGTTCCGCAGCACCGCGCCGCGTTCGCCTGCGGCGAGCCCGTCCATCGCGATGGCGTCGAAGGAGGGGATCCCGAGCACGTCGGCCTGCGCGCCGCGCATGAGCCCGAGGGCGGTGGCCGCGCCGACCCTGAGGCCGGTGTAACTCCCCGGTCCGACGCCAGCGAACACCAGACCGAGATCGGAGCGGGTGGCGCCGACCTCGGCCGCCAGGTCGTCGAGGGCTCCGAACAGGTCACTCGCGTGACGCCGGTCTTCCCCGAGTGACCGCGAAGCGCGCTGGCCCTCCGGGCCCCTCGCGGCGATCGAGGCCGGCCTGGTCGAGGTCTCCAGCGCGACGACGAGGCGGGCGGCCTCGCCGGACTCCTCCCGCGACGGCCCGGTCATCCGCGCTCGATCTCCTTCGCCAGCGTCTCGGAGAGCTGGACCGCCATCTGCTCGATGCGCTGGGCGTCCGCGCCCTCGATCATCACGCGGGCCTTCGGCTCCGTGCCCGAGTAGCGAACGTTGACCCGACCGTCATCCCCGAGCTCCTCCTCGAAGCGGGCGCGCAGCGCCTGGAACTCCGTGAGGGTCTCGAGGTCGGGCTTGGAGGCCACGACGAGCCCGAGGAGGACCTGGGGGAACGGGACGAAGGGGGCCGCCAGGGTGGACAGTGCGGCCTTGTTGCGGGCGGCCACGCCCAGGACGTGGAGGGCGGTCAGCAGGCCATCGCCGATGAACTCGTTCTCGGAGCCGAAGATGATGTGCCCCGACTTCTCGCCGCCCAGGCAGAGGCCCTCGCTGCGGAGCCCCTCGACGACCTGTCGGTCGCCCACGCCCACCTCGTGAACGCCGATGCCGCTGGGGGCGAGGGCACGGTGAAGGCCCCGGTTGCTCATGACGGTGGCGACGATTCGCTGGTCCGTCCACAGGCCACGGTCGGCGGCGTCTCGGGCGATGATCGTCATGATCGCGTCCCCGTCGACGAGCTCGCCGCGCTCGTCCACGAGCAGGCAGCGGTCGGCGTCCCCGTCCAGGGCGATGCCGAGGTCCGCGCCGGCCTCGCGGACCCGGGCCTGCAGCGACTCCGGGTGGGTCGAGCCGCACCCTGCGTTGATGTTCAGGCCGTCGGGCGCGCAGTGCAGGCTGGTGACCTCGGCCCCCAGGCGAGCGAGGACGTCAGGGCCGACCGAGCTGGCGGCCCCGTTCGCTCCATCCAGGACGATCTTGAGGCCGCTGAGGTCCAGGGGATCGCCCTCGCTGCCCAGGGCGACCAGGTGGTCCGCGTAGGCCGAGCGCAGGGAGTCGTCGCGCTCGAGAGGCGGCTCCGCAGCGGCCCCGTCAGGGTCGATACGGTCGAGCTCATCGCGCAGTCGAATCTCGATCTCGGCCTGCTCCGCGTCGGTCAACTTGTTGCCGCCGCCAGCGAAGAGCTTGATCCCGTTGTCCTCCGCGGGATTGTGGGAGGCGCTGATCATGGCGCCGAGGGCCACGGGGCGGGACCCGGTGAGCCAGGCGAGGCCCGGGGTGGGCAGGAGCCCCGCGGTGGTGGCGCGGATCCCGGACTGGGCGAGCCCACGTGCCAGGGCCTCCTGGAGCGGCCCCGCGGAGGCGCGGCCGTCGTGGGCGATCAGGGCCTTGCCCTCGCTGCCGTCGGAGCTGCGGCCGAGCACGGCGCCCGCCGCACGCCCGAGGGCCTCCACGGCGGTGGGGGAGAGCCAGCCCTCGAGGGCGCGGCCGCGGATCCCGTCGGTCCCGAAGATCGGGCCGTCACTTCTCTTCGTCGTCATCCTTGGTGCCCCTTACAAGGGCGATGGAACTCGTGGATTCGTCCACGGTGAGGCGGAGCGAGGAGGCCGGGTCGGTCTTGGCCTCGTCGAAGTAGGGGCCGAGCCGCTGGCGCCAGAGCGGGTCGACGGCGTCGACCTCCACGGGGGCGCGGCTGCCGGGCTCCCGCAGGGCGCGGTCCACGTCCACGAAGACGCGGGCGTTCTCGCGCACGAACTGCAGGATCTCCTGGAGCATCTGGGTTCGTGTGGCCTCGGGAAGCCCCTCCGGGAACAGGCCGCGCTCCATCACCTGGACCTGGACCAGCTCGGTCGGGGGGAGGAAGGGCGCGTCGCCCTCGAGGCGCGCGGCGTCGAACGAGACCAGCGCGACCTCGAGCTCGAGGGTCGTGATGAGCGTCTCGCGGGGCGCGAGCTGGCCGCGCAGGAAGAGCTCCCCGTCGATCTCGATCTCCGGGAGCTTCTCGCGGTCGATGCTGAGCCTCTCCACGAAGCCGCGCCCGGAGTAGGCGGTGAGGTCGATCGGCTCGAAGGCGAGCACCGAGGGGTCGGCCGCGATCGCCTGGACCACGGCGGCGGGCCCGCGCACCCCGACCCGGGCAGGGTTGAACTCCAGGGAGTCGACCAGGAGGTCCGAGGCGGGCGGTAGCGTGATCAGCGCGAAGTCCCCCGCGTCGGCGGCGTCGGCGCTCACGGCGAGGGATTGGATCGACGGCTCGATCTGGTCGTTGGCGTATCGCTCGACCTTCACCACGAGCGCCTCGGGGGTGACGAAGCGGACGTCGAGGCTCCCCTGGACCCGCTCCAGCCCCCAGGACAGGTCCGAGGGCTCCACCTGCCGCTCGTTCCCGACCCAGCTCTCCTCGACGATCAGGACTCCCCCCAGCCCGCCGCTGATCTTGTCCAGCTCGGCCTCCGAGGCCTCCGCCCGGACCTCGATCTGATCGCCGTCCGCCGGGCTGGCCACGTGCAGGCCTTCGCTGGGGAGCACGATGGTCAGCACGCCTCTCCGGGGGATGGTGTTGGCCCCGGCGCCGGCCTCGACCTGCACCTCGACCGTGAAGGTCTGCTCGCCCATGACGGCTCGGCCCGCGAGCGCGAAGATGAAGATGGCGAGGACCAGCGAGGTCAGCTTCTCCATGGGGTTGCCGAAGATGACCTTGGCGAGGCGCGCGAGCAGCGGTGGCCGCTCGACCCGGCTGGGGGCGGCCAGCTCGTCTCCCCCGAGCCGTGCGCGCAGGATGTCGCCGAGCTCCTCGCGCATGACGCGACGCTCCATGGTGCCGCCCTGGAACACGGAGATGAGGCCGGTCTCCTCGGAGACGGCGACGACCACCGCGTCCGTCTCCTCGGTCAGGCCGAGCGCCGCGCGGTGGCGAGTACCCACCGAGCTGGCGAGCTGGTCGTTCTCCGAGAGGGGCAGGATCGCCATGGCGCACAGCACCCGCCCTTCGCGCAGGATCACGGCGCCGTCGTGGAGGGCAGCGCCCGTGTGGAAGATGCTGTCCAGCAGCTCCTGCTTGACGTCGCCGTCGATCTTGACCGCGTTCCTGGTGTACGGCTCCAGGGACGACTGCCGCTCGAAGGCAATCAGGGCTCCCTGCTTGCGCTTCGCCATGGAGATGCAGGCCTCGACCACCTCGTCCACCGCGTCGTAGGACTGGCGGCCCAGGAAGCGTCGCAGGAGCGGGTTGTCCCCGATGCTGACGATCCCTCGCCTCAGCTCCGGCTGGAAGACCACCGCCAGGATGACGACGGCGAAGCCGGTGACGCTCTGGACGATGATCTCGAGTTCGACGAGGTCAGCGGACTGCGCGACGCTCAGCAGGATCACGTACAGCAGGAAGTACGCGATGGCCGCCCCGCGGATCATCCTGCTGCTCCGCGCCGTGGTGAGGAAGAACAGGAACAGATGGATCCCGACCGTCAGGATGAGGACCTGAACGAATGTCTTGGGGTCGGGGGGCATCTGTGGAGGAGGTGCAGTTCGGGCGCGATCAGCCGAATGGAGCCCCAAGACTATCGCCCGGGGGGTCCACGAGCACGCGCCGCGTGCCTATACGGCGGCTGGGCGCCGCGCCTCGGCTCTCCTCTGGATCGGCGGTCCGGGGCGGCAGAATGAAGCCCGCTTCACCTGGGCCCTCCGGCGGGCGCCCCTGTCGCAGATCAGTGGCAGGGGCCGATCGCGGCGGCGACGAGGGCCGCCTCCCGCATGATCGCCACGTCGTGCACCCGCAGGATGTCGACGTTGCCGGTCGACACGGCCAGGGCGATGGCGGCGGCGGTCCCCCCGATGCGCTCCCGGAGGGCCGGTGCGCGGCGCCCGGAGGCGTCCTTCCAGTCCGCCGCGCGCTCCTCCCCGGTGATGTGCCCGATGAAGGACTTCCTCGAGACCCCCAGCAGGAGCGGGGCGCCGAGGGTTCGGAGCTCGCCCAGGCCTCTCAGGAGCTGGAGGTTGTGCTCCAGACGCTTGCCGAAGCCGATCCCTGGATCGAGGGCCAGCCGGTCGGCCGGGATGCCGGCACGGACGGCGACCTCCAATCGCTCGCCGAGGCATGCCCGGACCTCCGTCAGGGCGTCGCGGTAGGTGGGGGAGGACTGCATGGTCTGCGGCGCCCCCTGTCGATGCATGAGCACCAGGAAGAGGTCGTGCTCCTCCCTCAGCTCCGCCACCGCGGGGATCATGCCCGGGTCCGCGAGCCCCCCGCTGATGTCGTTGACGATGCGGGCGCCCGCCTCCACAGCCCGGCGGGCCACCGCGGCCTTGGTGGTGTCCACCGAGAGGGGCAGTGGGCACTGGCTGGCGAGGCCCTCGATCACCGGGAGGATCCTCCGCAGCTCTTCCTCGGCGGCGACGGGTTCGGCGCCCGGGCGCGTCGACTCGCCGCCGATGTCGAGGACGTGGGCGCCCTCTTCAGCGAGCTGGAGGCCGTGCTCGATGGCGCGCCGGGGATCGAGGAAGCGTCCCCCGTCGGAGAAGCTGTCGGGGGTGACGTTGACGACCCCCATGATCGAGGGGTGCCGCCCGCCGGGGGCGAAGCCGACCTCGGGGTCGTGGGGCCAGGGGCGGGGCGGCCCTTGGGGGTCGGGGGCGTCAGCGCTCAAGGTCGCGCGTCAGGCTGGCGACAGGCCCGGCATGGAGCCGCTGTCGCCGTCGATGTCGAGCTCGGGTGCCGCCACCGGCGGGGTCGCGGGCTTCGCGGAGCGGCGCTCCTCGCGGATCTCCTCGGCGGTCTTCTCCCGCAGGCTCTCCGGCTCCTCACCCTCGATCAGCTTGGCGATCTCCTCGCGGTCGAGGGTCTCGTAGAGCAGGAGCCCCTTGGTGAGGCGCTCCATGGCGTCACGGCTCTCGCCCACGAGGTCTCGGGCTAGGTCGTAGGCCTCACGCATGATGCGCTTGATCTCCTCGTCGATCTCGCGGGCCGTCTCCTCGGAGTGCCACTTCCCGCTCATGAGCTCGGTGCCGAGGAAGTCCGAGCCCTGGCGCTCGGCGAAGTTGATGGGGCCCACCTTGTCGCTCATGCCGAGCTCCGTGACCATCGCCCGCGCGAGCTCGGTCGCCCGCCGGATGTCATCGGACGCGCCGGCCGAGATGTCGCCGCAGAAGATCTCCTCCGCCACGCGGCCGCCGTAGAGCATGGCCAACTGGCCCAGGAGCCGCCGCCGCTGGGTGTGATAGCTCTCCTTCTCGGGGAGCATCATGGTGGCGCCGAGGGCTCGTCCGCGGGGGACGATGGTGACCTTGTGGGGGACGTCCACCTGGTCCTCGAGCTTCGCCGCGACGATCGTGTGCCCCGCCTCGTGGTAGGCGGTGATCTCCAGGTCCTCCTTCTCGACGTTACGGGCGATCTTCTGACGCCCGTAGCGGACCTTGGCGGCGGCCTCCTCCAGGTGAGACATCTCGATCTCATCCTTCTTGTCGAGCACGGCCATGATGGCCGCCTCGTTCACGATGGCAGCGAGGTCGGCGCCGGAGTAGCCCGGGGTGGCGCGGGCGAGGTCGATGACCTGGATCCCCTTGGCCACGCGCACCTTCTTGAGGTGGACCCCGAGGATGGCCTCACGCCCCTCGAGGTCAGGCAGGTCGATGGTGACCTCCCGGTCGAAGCGCCCGGGGCGCAGGAGCGCGGGGTCGAGCACGTCAGGCCGGTTGGTGGCCGCCACGACGATGATGCCCTCGTCCGTGCTGAACCCGTCCATCTCGACGAGGATCGCGTTCAGGGTCTGCTCGCGCTCGTCGTGCCCGCCGCCCATACCGCTCCCGCGCCGTCGACCGACCGCGTCGATCTCGTCGAGGAAGATGATGCAGGGGGAGTTCTCCCGGGCCTGCTTGAACAGGTCCCGCACGCGGCTGGCGCCAACGCCCACGAACATCTCCACGAAGTCAGAGCCGGAGATGGAGAAGAAGGGGACCTCCGCCTCGCCGGCGATGGCCTTCGCGAGGAGGGTCTTACCGCAGCCGGGGGAGCCGACCAGGAGGACGCCCCGGGGGATCCGGCCACCGATGCGGGTGAACTTGCCGGGGTTCTTGAGGAACTCCACGACCTCGCGCACCTCGGCCTTGGCCTCCTGGGCGCCGGCGACGTCCTCGAAGGTCACGCCGGTGTGGTTCTCCTTGGTGTACATCTGGGCGCGGCTGCGCCCGAAGCTCATGACGCCGGCGCCCGAGCCTTGGCTCCGCATCTGCCGCATGAACAGGATGAAGAGCGCGAAGATCAGCAGCCACGGCCCATACATGAGCAGCACGGTGGCGAAGGAGCCGTCCGGCGGTCCGTGCACGGTGCCGCCGTTGGGGGTCAGGTCGAAGGGCCAGGACCTGAGCACCGCGCCCTTGGCGACCAGCGCCTCGCGAACCTCGGTGAGGCGGGGGGCCGCGTTGTTGATCTTCAGGGCGATCTCGTAGTCGCCCTGCTCGCCGTTGGTGCCCTCGCCGACGGTCCCTCCCGAGGGCTCGAAGCCAGCCTCGGGCGTGGCCATGCCGAACACGAAAAGGCGGTCGGTCTGGCGGGTGCGAGGGGCCGACTTCGTCTCACCCTCCTCACTGGCCAGCGAGGACTCCGTGGAGACCTCGGTCACCTGCCAGACCTCTGTCGGCTGGAACGAGCCGTCCTCGAGGGCCTCAAGGAGGGTCTCGGGCTGCTCGCTGGTGTACCGCGCGCGGGCCTTGATTTCCCGCCAGGCCTCCTCGTGCTCCGCGACGCTCGCGAAGGAGGTCCGGAACGACTTGCCGGAGGTCAGGACCCCCTCAACGTCGGTCTGGCCCTTGAGCTCGAGCTTCTGGACCGTGCCCGTGACGAGCGCGTGCAGGAACCCGTCCTGGGTGAGCTCCTCCGTCTTCCGCAGGCTGCTGCCGCTGAAGGCGACCAGCACCACGACGATGACGGTGAGGAACAGGAGGAAGGAACCGAAGGGACGGGGCTTGCGCGCCTTGTCCCCCTGGGGCTGTGAATCGGCCATGGCTTGGATATCGGCCCTTCGGCGCTGATTCTCCAGCCCTGGGCGGGCCCAGACCGTTCAAAACGGGCCTGGAAGGACTGAGAGCGCCTTGCGCCGCCGGTCAAGCGGGGCGGGGCGAGGCGAGGTCGACGTCGGGCGAGGAGCAGTGTAGGCCATCCTGGCTGGCGCCCCTGCCCCGACCCCCGAACTTCATCGGGCTTCGTCGGGCTTCCTCGGGGGCTCAGTCCTGGGGCGCGGCGCTGGCGCGGTATTCGAGGTCGGCGAGGAGGGAGAGCACGATCTGGTCCGCTGCGACCTTGAGCCCACGTTCGCGCTGAACGGGCTCCCGGCCGGGCACGTCGATGGCGCTACCGACCACGGTCTCGACCCTGGTGCTCCCGAGCGTCACGCCCCGGGCGCGGTCCACGAGGGTGGCCTCGATCAGGAGGACATCCCGGGTCTCCACGAACAGGTTGTCGGGAGTCCTCGCGCCCTCACGGCGCTGGAAGTCCTTGATGGAGCCGGTGAGGACCAGGTCGGCGCGCCGCGGCGAGAGGAGCTCGAGGTCGAGGAAGCGGCGCGCGGACTCGCTCGTCGCGGCGTGGAGGGGCTGCTCGATGTTGGGGAGCAGCGTCTCGTTGCCGAAGATCTCGACGCCGATCGAGGCCGCGGTCCGACCGTCGGGGAGGGCCGGACTCAGCCCGGTTCGATAGCCGCAGGCGGCCGTCAGGGCGGCGGCCAGGCACACGAGCGTGGCCAGGATCCGTCGGGGGGCCATCACTGCTGGCCTCCGCTGTTCTCCGCGGCGGCCCCGGAGGCCTGCTCTTCCTTCTCGTCCTGCTCGATGGCGCGTTCGGTCCTGCGCGGGATTCGGCGCGGCTCCATGGACCCTGATCCGGGCGCCAGCTCTGCGGGCCCTTGCTGGTCGACCTCGCCGTCCAGCGGGACGATCTCCTGGGGCAGGTTGCCCTGGGGGATCTGGCGGGGCGGCCCGAGGGACTCGATCTCATCCACGGCCTCGAGGAACGCGCGGATCTCCTCCAGCTGCTCCGGGTTCCCGGCGCGCTTCGCCGTCTCCAGGGCCCGGGCCGCGTGCTGCCTTGCACCCGCCGGGCTGTCGACGGTCCGGTAGAAGCGCGCCACCACCATGTCGTTGTCCGCGAGACGCTGGAGGCAATCCACGAGGGTCCGCTCGACCTCCGGGCGGATCTCGTTGTCCGGATACTTGGAGAGCCACACCTCCAGCTCCCCGAGGGCGATCTTCAGCGAGTCCCGGCCGTACTCCGGCCCCCCAAGGGCAGCGAGGCGCAGGCGGGGAATGGCGGCCTCGCTCGCGATCCGGTACGGCGAGTCGCGGCACCAGAGGACCAGCTCCTCGTGCTTCTCGATCGCGACGGCGAACTGGCGATTCTTCTCGTAGACCTCGGAGAGCTTGTGCAGCGCGTCGTCGGTCTCGGGGTGCTTGGGATACTCGGCGCTCAGGTACTCGTACACCTGCGGCGCGCTGTTGGAGTACGGGAACAGGAAGTACTTGCGGCGCTTGTCGAAGAAGTAGCTATCCCCGATGCCCTTGAGCAGGTCCCCCGACTCGTCACGGAGGCCGTGCGATGGGTAGCGGCGGTCGAGCTTCTTGATGGTCTTGAAGGCGTCCTTGCGGTCGTCGCGCTCGAGGTAGAGGGTCGCCGAGCGGAGGCCCGCGGGGACCGAGATGCGGGCCGGCAGGTCGGTCTCGGACAGGTCCTCCAGCGCCCGTGGGTCATCGCCCCGCGTCGCGAGCTCCGAGGCGTAGGTCTCCAGGGCGTCCCGCACCGCGACCCGGGTCTTGGTGTCCAGGCCGCGAGCCTTGTTGGCGGAGAGCAGCCCCGCGACCGTGTCCACCAGCTGCCGGTCCGCGAGCTCTGCCGCCGGCGAAGACTGCGCCGCCACGAGCACGGCGGGGACCTCCTCGGGATCGAGGGGGGAGATCGAGGCGATCGGGCTGGAGCTGCAGCTCGCGAGGGCGAGCAGCGCGAGGCCGGACAGCAGCGAGTGGCGCTTGGTGGGGGGCGTCAAGGGGTCTTGGGCCGCGTGGCGGTCCGGCGGTTTCGGTCAGGCGCGGCGAGGAACCGGCCGTGGCTCTTGGGTCTGGTCTCGAGGTGGTGATCGAGGAATCGTCCGGTGAAGTCCAGGACTCGGATGGACCGTTCCGTGGACCAGTCTGCGCCGTCGAGGTCCCCGAGGGGCGCGCGGAGGGCGAAGTGGGCCGACTCGAGGATCGAGACGGGGAGCGTACCGACGCGGAGTCCCGAGGCGTGAGCCTCGTTCGCGTGGATCGGGCAGAGGCGACCCCCGACCGACGCGGAGAAGGGGGCCCTCGGCTCGGTGGAGGCGGGGTCCACCGCCGCCGCGGGGGCGCCGCAGGTGGCGCAGGACACCAGGGCGGGGGCGAGGCCGAGCTGGTCGAGGAGCTTCAGCTCAAAGCCGGCCAGCAGGGCCGAGGGAGGGCCCTCGGCCCGGTCGAGCGCGTCGAGCGCGCCCTCGGCGAGGCTGAATTGTTCCCGGTCGGAGAAGCCGGCCCGGGTCACCAGGTCGACCAGCTCGACGACGGTCTGGGCGGCGCGATAGCTCCTGAGGGATCGGGTCAGCTGGCGCCGGCGGTGGAGCAGCTCTCCCTCACGGAGCGTCCCCAGGTCGCTCTCCTTGCGCTGGACCCAGGACAGCTCGAGGGTGTCGAACCAGTCGAGGACCCCGAAGAACCGGGAGCGCGGACGGTGGGCGCCCTTGGCCATGAGCTCCACCCGGCCGTGGTCGGGCGTGAGGACGTGCACCACGAGCGAGGTCTCGCCGAACGGCGTCCGTCGGAGAAGGATGGCCCGGTCGCTGGTGCGCGACGCAGGGCGGCGCGCGGCGGGTCGTGAGCGCGGCATGGTGGGGGGCGGTCAGGCGCCGCGCCGCTCGCGCTCCTCGGTCTTCCCGTGCCCCTCGGGCTCACTCGCGCTGGCGCGAGGCAGGGGGCCCGAGGGAGCCCCTGCGTCCCAGCGCAGCTCCAGGCCACCGGGTCGCTCCATCACGACCCGCAGGACGCGGCGGTCGCTGGCCTCACTGACGCGGAACGTGACGCCTTCGGAGGTGAAGGACTCACCGGCGGAGGGGAAGCGCCCGATCTCGGAGAGCACGAACCCACCCAGGGTCTCGTAGTCCGACTCCTCGGGGATCTCGAGGTCGAGGGCCTCGTTGACCTCGGAGACGTGGAGGCTGGCGTCGGCTTCGACCGCGCCGCTCTCCATGGCCCGGAAGGCCGTGTGCTCCTCCTCGTACTCGTCGCTGACGTGCCCGACGATCTCGGCCACGACGTCCGCGAGGGTGACGAGGCCGGCCGTCCCGCCGTACTCGTCCACCACGATCGCCATCTTCTGGCGGTCGGCCCGGAACTGGTTGAGCAGGTCCGGGACCCGCACGGTCTCGGGGACCAGCAGGGGAGGCCGCATGATGTCACGGATGCGGGTCGTCTCGAGGCGCCCCTCGGCCACGGCCTTGGCGGCCTCGAGGGCGGTGAGCGTTCCGATGATGGTGTCGATGGTCCCCTCGTAGACGGGGATCCTGGAGAAGCTCGCGGTGGCGAAGACGGCGACCGCGTCCGAGAGGGCGGCGTCCTCTTCGATGGCGAAGATCTCGGTCCGCGGGGTCATGACCTCCGCCGCGTCCACCTCGCCGAACTCGATGGCGTTCGCGATGAGCTCCCGCGTCTCCTCGGCCAGGTCTCCGTCGAACTCGGCGCTCTCCACCATGGCGCGGAATCCCTCCACCATGCGGCGCGTCCCCTCGTCGGCCTCGGGGGACCGCATTCCGCGCAGGATGGCGCGGCGGATGATGCGCAGGAGGCCCACCAGCGGGAGGAGGGGCAGAGAGAGGCGGGCCAGGGTGGGGAGTGCCACCCGGAGCAGCGCATCTCCGCGGGAGTTCACCAGCGCCGCGGGCAGGGTCTGGGTGGTGAGGTGGAGCAGCGGGGCGCCCAGGGCCAGGGTGAGGATGGCGGACTGGGTGCCCGTGAGGTCCGAGGACGAGTCCAGCAGGTGGAGCAGCACCAGCGTGGCGGCGACCCGGCAGAGCTGCGCAGCGAGGCTCGCGGAGGCGCTCAGCGACTCCCTTCGTTCCAGGTAGCCCGCCAGGGGATCGGGCGCGGAGTCTTCCTCGTCGGAGGGCGCGGAGTGGGGGACGGCCCGCTCGATGGCCTGGGCCAGCATCGCGAGGAGGCCCGCGGTGACCAGAAGCGCGACGAGCGCGAGTCCGCCTGCAAACGGGGCGTCGAGGCCGGGCCACCCGGCGCTGGCGGAAGCGCCCGACGTAGAGCCGGGGACGGCGATGCCGGGCTCCCCGGCTGGGGGAGGCTCGAGGTCGGCCTCTGGTGGAGAGATGGGGCTGGGCACGGTGGAAGCGATGGGAGCGGTGGAGCCGATCATAAGATCCGAAGGAGGAGGGGCGCCAAGATGTGGGCGAGCGGCGTGCCCGCCCTCAGCGAATGGTGGGGCTCCTCGGGTGGTGTGAGGAGCGAGCGCAGGCGAGCGAGATCGTTACGGATCCGGAACGGCGAGCGCTCTGTTCGCCACGGCCTGAAGTTGACGGATACGCCGTAAGTCCAATTTGGGAAAGATAATAGGGCGGATCGTGGTCGGTCCACCGGGTGGCGTGGCATGGCGCTCGCCCTGGGCCGTTCGATGAAGGTCCAAGATGCTACCGCGCCGCCCGCTCGCGCCCGCGCCGACGGTCGGGCGGAAACGGCGCTGATGGTCGAGTTCCAGGCCCGCCGGGACCACGCGGCGTTCGAGGCGCTCTATCGGGCCGCCGCTCCCAACCTCCTGGCCTGGATCCAGCGTTTGCACGCCCAGCGACGGGACGCCGGAGACCCCCGGGAGACTCTCCAGGACACCTTCCTCAACGTCTATCGCTACGCGAGCTCGTTCAAGCCGGCCGCACCGGGCGGCTTCCGCGCCTGGGCGAGGACCATCGCCGGGAACGCCCTGCGTCGCACCCGCAAGGTCAACGCAGGGCGGACGGCCCTCCTGGGCGACCTCGGGGAGGGGGCGCCGGAGCCCGCGGACCGGCGCCTCGAGCCCTCGGCGGCGGCCTCGCTGGGGGAGCTCTCCAAGTCCGCCCGGTCGGGACTCGCCCTGGTCCTGCTCCATTACGCCACGTGCCTCCGCCAGCTCTCCGAGCGCGACCAGCTGGCGCTGCAGATGGTCGAGGTGGAAGAGCGCTCGTACGCGGAGGTCGGCGCGGCCCTGGGGACCGAGCGGTCCAACACCAAGATGGTGGTCTTCCGGGCTCGCAAGCGCCTGCAGGCGCTCGTGAACGCCTCCCTCTCGGGCGCGGCCAAGGGGGGCACGGAGCGGAGGGAGGTCGCCGGACGGTCCATGGTCCGGCAGAGCGCCTGAGGGGTCGGTGCCAGCGGCGGTCCCGACCGTGAGTCCCCGCCTTGAACCCCGCCAGTGGGGCTCGCTGAACTGGCGGTGGGGGGATCGGTTGCCCCCGGCGGTCCCGTACCCTTGTCCACATGACCGATCAGCCGAACTCGGAATCGCCCCGGGAGGTCGACCTCCTCGTCACCGGCATCGGTGAGCTGGCGACCCCTGAAGGCGAGCAGCCGCTCTCGGGGTCAGGCATGGGGCGGTTGAGTGTTCAGCGCGGCGTGGCGGTGGCCTGCGACGCCGGCCGCTTCGTCGCCATCGGGCCGGAGGCGGAGCTGATCGAGGGCTTCCGCGGGCGGGACACCCTGGATGCTGGGGGCGGGCTGGCGATCCCGGGGCTCGTGGACTCCCACACTCACCCGGTCTTCCTGGGGACTCGAGAGGGGGAATTCGAGCAGCGCGTCGCCGGTCGTAGCTACGTGGAGATCGCGGCCGCCGGGGGAGGGATCCGATCGAGCCTCGAGGGGGTCCGGGCCAGCACGGAGCTGCTGTTGCTCGAGGTCCTGCTGCCGCGCCTCGACCGGTTCCTCCAGCTCGGGACCACGACCATCGAGGCGAAGACCGGCTACGGGCTCACCGTGGCTGACGAGCTGAAGGGGCTGGACGTGATCGCCGCCGCGAACCGCTCCCACGCGGTGGAGCTCATCCCTACCTGCCTCGGTGGGCACGACGTTCCACCCGAGTTCAAGGGGCGGCCTGAGGCGTGGATCGACGTGGTCTGCGCGGAGCTCTGGCCTGCCGCGGCCAGCAAGGCCGCCTTCGCCGACGTCTTCACCGAGAGCCACGTCTTCGGGCTCGAGGCCTCGCGGCGGCTCATGGAGTCAGCGCGGGAGCAGGGGCTCGGGCTCCGCATGCACGTGGACCAGCTGACGTCCCTTGGGGGCGCGGAGCTGGCGGCCGAGCTCGGCGCTGCGAGCGCGGACCATCTCGAGCACGTCTCCGAGCACGGCATCGCCGCCCTCGCGGAGCGCGGCGTCCAGCCGGTGCTTTGCCCCCTGGTCCCGCTCTATCTCGGGGAGGCCCAGGAGGCGCCTGCCCGCAGGATGATCGAGGCGGGCTGCGCCCCCGCGCTCTCCACGGACTTCAACCCCGGCTCCTGCTACTGCATGAGCCTCTTCGAGGTCATGAGCTGGGCCGCCCTGCGTTACGGGATGAGCGCGGCGGAGGCGCTGACAGGGACGACGCTGAACGCCGCCTGCAGCCTCGGGCTCGGCCACGAACTGGGCTCGGTCGAGGTCGGCAAGCGCGCGGACCTCGTCCTGACGGACCTCCCGAATCACACACATCTGACCTACGAGCTCGGCCGAAACCCGGTCCGGCGCGTCATCAAGGGTGGGGCCGCCGTGCATTGACGGTATCGGCCGGCGCGGCGCGCATTCCTGATGTCGGGTGCGCCGCGGCTGCTAACCTCCTGCCGCCCTCACTCCTCTCCCACTCATGTCCAGCAAGAAGCAGCTGATTCAGCCGCGCACCCTGAAGGGGTTCCGCGACTTCCTCCCCGCCGCGATGATCCCCCGCGAGGGGCTCATCGACACGGCCAAGGGCGTCTATCGCTCCTTCGGCTTCAGCCCCATCGACACGCCCTCTCTGGAGTACACGGAGGTCCTGCTGGGCAAGGGCGGGGCCGAGTCCGACAAGCAGATGTACCGCTTCACGGACCACGGCGGCCGGGATGTCGGCATGCGCTTCGACCTGACGGTGCCCTTCGCGCGCTTCGCCGCGCAGCACATCGGTACGCTCGGGACGCCGTTCAAGCGGTACCACGTGGGCCCGGTGTGGCGGGGCGAGAACACCCAGCGGGGCCGATATCGGGAGTTCATCCAGTGTGACTTCGACACGATCGGCACCACCAGCGCCGCCAGTGACGTGGAGGCCGCGCTGGTGATCCACGACCTGTTCCGGGCCATCGGCTTCGAGCGATTCACCATCCGGATCAATGACCGCAGGCTGCTCACAGGGCTCCTCGAGACCTTGGACCTGGTGGAGCAGCAGGCCGCGGTGCTCCGCGTGCTCGACAAGCTCGACAAGGCGGGCGCCGAGGCTGTTGCGGCGGAGCTGAGGGACGGAGTGGGGCTCGCCGAGCCCCAGGTCCGTGCGGTGCTCGAGTTCGCCCAGTTGAAGGGGGGGCCGGGCGAGCTCCTCGACGCGATCGAGCCGCTCGTCTCCGGAGCGGACGCCGGGGTCGCGGGGCACCGTGGGCTCTCGGGGCTCTTCGAGGCGGTCACCGCCGCCGGCGTGGACCCTGCCCGGATCAAGTTGGATCCCTCCATCGCGCGGGGGCTCGACTACTACACCGGCGCCATCTTCGAGACCTTCCTCGATGACCTGCCTGGGATCGGGAGCTGCTGTTCCGGTGGGCGCTACGACGACCTCGCGACCCTCTACACCAAGCAGGACCTCCCCGGTGTTGGTGCCTCGCTCGGCGTGGACCGCCTGCTGGCGGCGATGGAGGAGCTCGGCATGGTCGAGGCGCAGTCAGCCCCCTGCCCGGTCTTCATCCCGATGCTCGAGGACGATCGCCTCGGCGACTACCTCGCGCTCGCGGCGGAGCTCCGAGGGGCTGGGATCGGGGTCGAGCTCTACCCCGAGCCTCGCAAGCTGGGGGCCCAGCTCAAGTACGCCGACCGCCGCGGGTTCGCCATCGCGGTCATCGCAGGCAGCCACGAGTTCGACTCGGGGAGCTGCCAGGTGAAGGACCTCCGGGCGAAGCACGGGGTCGAGGTTCCCCGGAACGAGCTGATCGGGCGCGTGCGCGACGTCCTCTGAGCGGGCGAAGAGACCTGGGCGCGGGGCCTGGCGGGCGGATCGCGCAGGGCCGTCCAAGGGGGTACCGGTCTCGGTCGTGGACATAGAAAAGGCCCAGGGCGGGGCTCTGGGGGGGGCCTGGGCGGCCTTCTGGCCGTATCCAAAGAGTGGCAGCGCCGACTCAAGGCGCCGGAAGGCAGGGGTCGATAGTCCCTGACGACGGGCCGACCAGCCCCGTCGAGCCTGCCAAATGAAAGATCCGGACAGAAAGTGCGTGGCCGCGGAAGCGGACCGCCGGGAGCGTGGGCGAGTCCCCACTGCCGAGCCCGCCACCCTCACTCCGGCCTGTAGCGATACGGCCGTGACCGTGGAGAACACCTCCGAGGGAGGGCTCTTCGCCGTCCTTGAGGGGACCCTCGAGTTCGAGATCACCCTCGAGGGAGACTCGGAGCCGCGGCTCGTTCAGCTCGTGCGTTCCCAGTCGCTGCCGGGGGGCAAGCTGGGGATCGGCTTCAAGTTCGTTCGTCCGGAAGATCCTGGAGGGGCGACCTAGCTCGACGCCCTGGACCTTCAGCCTGCCATGAAGTCGCTCACCGCCAGCCTCGCGCTCCAGCTGCTCCTCGGGAGCATGGTCGCGCTTTCCGCTTCGTTTGGAATCCAGGCGTACCGGTTCCACGGGCAGGCCGTTGAGAGCGCGGACGCGACCGTTGCGCGGGCGATGGACGACGTCGAGTGGGAGATCGAGAGACACCGCAGGGCGGCGTTGACCAGCGCGCTCCTCGTCGCAAAGACAGGTGGCCCTGTGGGGCCGAACTCGGCTGGGGCTCGCGCTGCGGGAGCGGGGTCCTTCTCGCCCGAGATCGTCCTCAACTTCGACGGCGCCGACGAGCCCAGTGTCCTCGTGGGGCCCGATCGCGGACGCCTCGCCGGGATAATCGAGGCGATTCGCGCCGCGTCGGTCGCGGGGATCACCGGGGCCGATGAGCCCAACAGCGCCGTGGTGGTCGTGGACGGCGAGCCCATGGTGGTCGCCGCCGCCAACCGCGCGGGCGACGCCGGAGGTCGGGTCGTCGTCGCGAGCCCCCTGGAGCTCCGGCTGGTGGCGAGCCTCTACCCGAACGTAGAGCTGGCCTTCCTCGACCTCGACGGGCCCCTCGAGAGCGTCCCGCACAACGTCCTCGCGCAGCTCGAGGGCAATGGGGAGCGCACGGTGAACCAAGGGGACGCGCTCGAGGTTCGTGTCCTCGGGGACGGCAAAGAGCGACCCTCCACGATCGCCCTGGCGAGGAGGAAGACCGCCATTGGCGCCTCGTTCATGGCCGTCCTCCAGCAACAGGTGACGTACCAGGTCCTCGCCGGCGGCTTCGTCGCTCTCCTCGCGGCGCTGTTCCTGGTGCGCTCCGTGGTGCGGCCGCTGAGGCAACTCCAGGGTCACGTCGCCCAGTTCAGCGCCTCCAGGAATGTCAAGGGGAAGTTCCAATCGGGGAAGGCAGAGGAATTCCGCCGACTCGACCAGGCGCTGACAGGAATGGTGGACAGGGTCGCAGTCCAGCGCCACGAGATGGTCAAGGACGCCCGCCGCGCGGGGATGTCGGACGTCTCCATGGGCGTCGTGCACGCCGCGGGCAACATCCTCAACAGCATCAACGTCTCCACGAAGCTCCTGCTTCGGGACGTCCTCGCGGTTGACCTGAACGATATGCACTCCCTGGCTCGAGAGCTCGACGAGCACTCTGACGACCTGGCCTCGTACCTCGAGCAGAACGAGAACGGCAAGTTCCTGAGTCCTTTCATCGTGGCGATGGCTGACGCCGTCGGCGACCTGCGTTCCCGATGCGTCGTGGAGCTCGAGTCCTTGGATGAGGGGCTGGGGCAGGCCATCGACCTGATCCGGAGCCAGGAGAAGTACGCGGTCGGCCCAGCGATGGTGGAGGAGGTCGAGCTCTCCGAGGTCGTGGAGAGGGCGCTCGAAGTCGCGCAGCTCTCCGTGGAGGGTCCTGCTGGGGTCAAGATCGAGCGTCAGTTCGACGGTGTTCCGCTCCTCCGTACGGACCCGCACCGCCTGACGAGCGCGCTCATCAACATCATCGTCAACGCCCTCGAGGCGCTGCAGGGCGACGACCTCTCAGAGCGGTGCCTCTCGCTGCGCGTGTACGGGACGCAGGACCGGCGGGTCGTGGTTGAGGTGAGCGACACCGGTTGCGGGATCGACCCCGGTATGCTGGACCAGATCTTCACCTCGTCCTTCTCGAACAAGGCCGGCCACGCGGGTGAGGGCCTGCACATGGCGGCGAACGTCTGCCAGGAGCTGGGGATTGCGATCGGCGTCATGAGCGAGGGGCCCGGGACGGGCTCGAGCATCAAGCTGCGGATCCCGACCGCGAAGACCGCCGAGGGGGCCGGGGATCTCGATGCCGATCAGCGCGCATCGGTGCCGGCCGCCACTCGCCCCTGAGCCGCGTCGAGCGGGCACGCTGACTCAGATTGAGGCGGTCGGTGCTCCCCCCCGCGGCCCGGCGCTCCGGCGCGGTCACGGGAGGCTCCCCTTCGACTCCGAGGGGCGGTCGAAGTCGACCGGGGCGACCCGCCCTGTGGGCGAGGACTGCAGACCGGTTCGGCGAGAGGAAGGTATCCTTGCGGAGGTCCACTCTGCCCGTCTCCGCATCCCCAGGTCACCCCATGCAATCCCAACGGCCGTCCCTCCGCAGGCCGCGATCGCGCCGCTCGATTATCGGCGTGCCCAGCAGCCAGTCGGCGTCCTCGGGCAGCAGCACGTCGGCCGGGCCGAGTGCCCCCGCCCCCGGGGCGACGCAACGCCCTGACCTGGACCTCGTCCTTGCCCACCGCGCCACCCAGGGCTTCACGCGGAAGGTCCTGGGGGAGATTCGTCAGATGGGCCGGTCGGCATGGCTGGACCGGCAGCTCCATCCACAGTTGATTCCGGACCCGGTGGCCGACGCCTTCGTGGCGGGCTTCCCGAGCGTCTCGATGTCGATCCCGGATCTGCACGCGAACTACGCCACATCGGCGCTCGAGCCCTGCGAACACCTGCAGCAGGTCTGCGTCGCGCGTTCCGTCCTGAGCGAGCGCCAGTTGCTGGAGCGGGTCGTCGAGTTCTGGCACGACCACTTCAACGTCGACCAGCTCGAGACGGTCCGCGGCCGCCTCTTCTTCACGTCCTACGACCGGGACGTCATCCGACAGCACGCGCTGGGTCGCTTCGAGGACCTGCTTGTCGCGGTGTCGAAGAGCCCGGCGATGTCCGCCTATCTCGACGGGGACGTGAACGTGGTCGGGGCCGCGAACGAGAACTTCGGACGCGAGGTGATGGAGCTCCACACGCTCGGTGTGGACGGCCCCTATACCGAGGACGACGTGAAGGAGATCAGCCGCTGCTTCACGGGGTGGCGGTACGGATACTGGTTCGAGGCGAACCCGGGGGACTTCTTCTTCGACGCCGCGGACCACGACTTCGGGCCGAAGACGGTCCTCGGGACACAGCTCCCCGGAGGTGGGGGAGTCCAGGACGGGCTGGATATGCTCCACATGCTGGCGGTCCACCCCAAGACGCTCGACTACGTCTCGCGCAAGCTCGTCAGCTGGCTCTCGGGGATGGAGCCGCCGCAGGCCGCCGTGGACCGCGTCATCGCCGTCTGGCAGGCCACCGGCGGTGACCTGCGCGAGGTGGTGCGGGAGGCGCTCTCGGATGAGACCTTGCTCCTGTGCTCGGCCCCGACGCAGTTCAAGCTCAAGCGGCCCTTCCACTTCGGCATCGGGCTCATGCGGCAGCTCGGGGTCGACACCGCGGACGAGTTCCTGGGTGCAGCGAGGATCTTCGAGCTGGTCGGCCATCGCCCGTACGTGTGGGGGACGCCCGACGGCTACCCGGACACCCTCTTGGCGTGGGGCAGTGACGTGAACGGTCGCTGGGCGTACGCCACGAACCTCCTCAACGGCGGCCTCCCCGGGCTCTCCATCCCGCTGTCGGCCTTGACCGCTCTCCGCGGCTTCGCACCGAACCATGCCCTGGCCCAACGGCTCGCCATGGAGATGGCGGGCGGGCGAATCCCCCAGGTCGAGGTGGACCGGGTTCAGCAGTACATCGACGCCCGTCCCTTCACGGACCAGGTCATGAGGGACGCCGCCGCGTTGCTCGCGGCCAGCCCTGGCTATCAGTTCTATTGATCCGGAGACGACACCATGACACGACGAACTGAACGTGCTGCGTGCTCCGAGTACGCCAACCTCTCGAGGCGGGGTTTCTTGCGGACCGCGGCGGCGGGGGCTGCAGTGTCCTCGGCGATGCCCCGGATCGCCTTCAGCGCCTCGCGCGGCAGCGGCGGGGGCACCCAGCGGGACGTCCTGATCAGCGTCTTCCTCAGGGGCGGCATGGACGGCCTCAGCGCGGTGGTCCCGTACGGTGACCCGGACTACGCGTCCTCGCGGGGACCCCTCGCGATCCCCGGGCCTGCATCAGGGAACGGCTCGGTGGACCTGGACGGGACCTTCTGCCTCTCGCCCTCTGCTGCGCCGCTTCACACCCCCTACGCCGATGGACGCCTCCTGGTCGTCCACGCTGCCGGTGCGCCGATCCACACGCTCTCGCACTTCGACGGCATGCGACGCTGGGAGACCGCGACCCCCGCGGGCAGCGCGCTCCCCCTCTCGGAGGGCTGGGTCTCGCGGCACCTCGACACGATCAACCCCCTCGGGGCGGGCACGGTCCGGGCGCTCTCGGTCTCGGCGCTCCTGCCGTGGACGCTGACCGGTGCACCCGGCGCGATCCCGATCGCGGTCCCCGCCACCTACTCCTTCCCGGGGGAGGCGGCCACGGCGGCCGATCGGCGCCAGGTCCTGACGGACATGTACTCGCCGCAGCCCGCGCCCCTCGGCCCGGCGGCCATCAGCGCGCTCGACGCCCTCGACCAGGTCGGCGGCGTGCAGTTCTTCGGCTACACCCCCTCGAACGGCGCGGTCTATCCCGCTGGCCCCTTCGGAGGCGGGCTGCGGTCCGTGGCGACCATGCTCAAGGCGGGGCTCGACCTCGAGTGCTGCGTGGTGGACCTCGATGGATGGGACCACCACGTCCAGATGGGTCCCATGAACGGAACCTATGCCGGGATGCTGGACAACTTCGCCCGCTCCCTGGAGGCGTTCTACCTGGACCTCAAGAACTCCGGTGTGAGGTACACCCTGGTCGCTCACTCGGAGTTCGGCCGCAGGATCGCGCCCAACCTCAGCGAGGGCTGCGACCACGGATACGGGAACGCGATGTTCCTCATGGGCGACGGCATCGACGGCGGCCGCGTCCTCACCCAGTGGCCGGGGATGGACCCCGCGAGCCTCAACGAGGGGGACCTCGACGTGACCATCGACTACCGGGACGTCCTCGCGGAGGTCGCCGAGCGGCGCCTGGGCAGCGCCGATGCCGGGCCGCTCTTCCCCGGGCATACCGCGATGCACCTGGGCGTGACGATCTAGTGCCCGGCTCCGCGGTCAGGGTGCCGTCCTCGACGCCCTGACCGCGGAGCCGAGGTGCTCACTTGTCGAACACGTTGGTCTCGCTGGGGCTGATGCGCTCCTCGACGGTCTCGACCGTGAGGTCGAGGCCCTCCAGATCGAGCGCCTCGCCGCCGGCCGCCGTGGGGGCCTCCGAGCTCTCGTCGTGGCTGTCCTCGAGCTCGGCGTCTTCACGCTGGTCCTTGTTCTGATTCATCGCTGGTTCCGTCGGTTGGTGGATCAGCCCTGCGCGCTCGCGAGGGCCGGAGAGGGGGTGGGCGTTGGGGTCTTCGAGCGAAGGACGCCGAGTCGATGGAGCTCGGCGGCGAACTGCTCGAGTCGATCGAGCGCGGCCTCGCTGGCGCCGCCGCGGCGCTGGGCCTCGATGAGCGAGCCGAGGGTCCCGTGCTGGCGGAGGGCAGCGAGCACCCGGGCTCCGCCGTCACGGAGCTCCACGAACTCGCCGTTCTCTGCGTCGTACAGGAGGAAGCGCTCCTTGACCTCGAGCGGCGGGAGCTGCTCCTCGGCCACCTGGTCCGCGTCCCTCACGTAGCGGCCAGTCAGGAAGTCTGGGCGGGCCGCACGGGCGAGGGGGTCGCTCAGGGTCCGCACCGCCTCGGAGTAGCTGAAGTCCAGCGGGACCGTGACCAGGCCTGGGCTCACCTTCAGCCCAGGATCAGCAGCGCGCTGGGCCCGGGCCTCGGTCCGGTCGGCGCACCGGCCAGAGAACCCCTGGGGGGTCTCACCGGAGGCGAGGTGCAGGAAGTAGTGACTCTTCTGCATGAAGTAGAAGATGTTGTCCCCCGAGAAGATCGCGAGGTTGCGGCGGAACGACGCCATCATCTCCTCGAACATCTCGGCGGCCTCCTCCTGGGTCATGCCCTGGTCGGCCTCGTAGTCGTGATAGAGCGCGAGGTCCCCGGGGGCGTCGAGGACCCGGATGCCGAACTGCTCGGGCTCCTTGTAGGTCTTCGCCACCTCGTCGATGTGGAAGGTCTGGAGGGAGACCTCGCGGATGATGTCGGCGTGCTCCTCGATGAACTCGAGGGTCGCCCGGGCCTCCTCGCGAGTCTCCGTGGGGAAGCCGACCATGGCGTAGAACGTGACGCTGATGTCCGCCTCGGTGCAGTTGCGGGCAACCTCGACCACGGACTTGAGGCTCTGCCCCTTCATCATCATCTTCAGGATCCGCTTCGTCGCGGACTCGAAGCCGAAGAGGAGCTTGCGGCACCCCGATTCATAGAGGCGCTTCGCGCCATCCGCGTCGTAGGCCTTGGGCTCGATGCGCGCATCCGCCCACCAGGTGACGCCTGCCTCCGCCTCGATGAGCCGTTCGGGGAGGTCCTTGATCATGCCCGGCGGCATGCAGTCGGTGATGAAGTTGAAATGGGTGGACGCGTAGCGGTCCCGGAGCTCCACGACGTGCCGGGCGATTGTCTCGGAGGAGCGCGTGCGGTAGCCGGGGCCGATCACGGTCGGGAGCGTGCAGAAGGTGCACTCGCCGTAGTAGCAGCCGCGGTTCACGTCGTAGGGGATGACCACCCGGGGTGAGAAGTACTTCTCCATCGGGAGCCCGTCGAGGTCCGGCGCCGGGGCGTCATCGAGCTTGATGGGATGCGCCGCCATGTTCTTGACGGCTACCGGGTGGTCGGGGTCGGAGCGGTCCCACCAGGCGAGGCTCCCGACGTCCTCGAGGCCCTCACCGAGTCGGAGCGCCTCGCAGAGCATCAGGAGCGGACGCTCGCCCTCGTGAAAGACGATGGAGTCGAAGCACTCGGCCATGCCCGGCGCGGCCATCACCTTGTCGCCGATGTAGGCGAGGAAGCCCCCGCCCATGGTGATGTGACAGTCAGGGAGCGCGGCCTTCACCATCCGGGCGAGGGTGAGGGCCGGGATCAGCTGGCTGCCATAGAGGACGGAGAGGCCGAGCACACGCGGCTCGCGCTCGATGAGCCGCGGCATGACCTGCTCGCGATAGAACTCGATGAAGGGGTTCTGCTCCTCGTCCAGCGTGGCCGCGAGGACGTCCTCACTCGAATCGTTCGAGTAGGACATCGTGAAGTTGTGGGGGGTGAGCTCGCTGGGGTAGTGGGCCGACGAGATCAACCGCAGGCCGTGGTAGAGAGTCCTGACGGCAGGGATGTAGCGGTCAGGGTCCCAGAAGCCACGCTCGGCCTCGACCGTGTGGTCCTGTCCCCGGAGCACCGCCTTCGCGGCCTCGACCCGCTCGATGACAGACTCCGCCGAGGCAGCGCTCTCGGCGGCGGCGCGCCAGGCGCGCATCTGTCCCAGGGGCAGGCGGTCCTCCTTGAAGCGATCGAGCGGGAGCCGGCGCTGGACCTTCTCCGCGGCGCGGGTGAGCGACTCGGCCGTGAGGAAGTGATCGAAGGCCTCCACCGAGAGGTCCATCTGCTCGACGTCGCCGTAGCCGCTGGCATGGAGCCAGGCCTTGAGGCAAGGCAGCGCGAGGTGCGGCTGGGTCCAGTGCCCCTGCGGCGGGAACGCGAGGGTGACGGGGAAGTCGTTGCTGGGAAGCTGAATCATGTCGCCGAGGTCGAGGAGGCCTGCGGAGGAGGTTGGGAGGTGATCTCTTGGTCGTCGGTCGGGGGCACGAGGATCCCCGACTCGATGAGCCCGGAAGCCGCGGCGCGGACCTCGGGGGATGCGAGGGCCTCGAGGATACGAGCATGGTCGCCCTCGGAGCGAGCGCCCTCGAGGGCACGTACCAGGCGGACGGAGCCGCCCGCGAGCCGGACGGTCCGGACGCCGGCGAGCCTGCCCGGGGCGGGGGCCGGGGCGACGACGGCGAATATCAGCTCGCTGTCGCCGAGGAGGCGGCCGAGGCTGGCCGCGCCGTCACCGGGGACGCCGCTTGCGTCGATCAAGGCGGCGGTCGCAGCGCCGAGGTCGACCTCCGTGGAGATCAGCTCCGCGCCCAGCGCCCAGCGTCCCTCCCGCGGCCGGCGCGCCCCGCGGGCGGCGACCCGGACCAGCGCGTTCTCCCAGCGAAGCAGGGACTCGACCAGCACGCCGTCGCCGGCGGTGGTTGCGCGCTCGCGGGCGAAGGTCTCGAAGGTCCGGCCGTCGGCGCGGAGCTCCCGGGCGAGCGTGAGGGTGGAGAGCCCGAGGAGGGCGGTGAGCGCTCCGATCGAGCGGGGATAGCGCATGAGCGTCTCGCCGAACTCCCCGCTCAGGAAGACGAGCTCCTCGAGCTTCCCGTCCGGGTAGGGCAGCAGCGACCAGGTGGAGAAGATGTCCGGGTGCCCGAGGATCAGCGCCTGCTCGGCGGGGGACTCGCCGGCGCCGAGCGCCATGTCGGGAGGGACGCTGGGGACGGGGCTGGACACCTCGGCGAGGTCCTCGCCCAGCTTGCACCCGGGCTGGGGGTTCACCAGGTGGAGCGAGAGGTTGACGCCGGCTCGCAGCGCCGCGGACGCGCAGAACTCGAGGGACTCGTTGAGCTCGTCGTCCCCTTCGCCCGGGAGCCCGAGGATCAGCGACAGGATCGGCGTCACCCCGGCGGCCGCGCAGTCATCGACGACCTGGAGCAGGTCGACGTCGTCGCGCATGCCCTTCTGGTTGGCGGCCCGTACGGCGGGAGAGGCGGACTCGATCCCCAGGAGGACGCGATCGCACCCGGCCTGGCCCATGCTGCGGAGGAGCTCGGCGTCCAGGTGATCCGCGCGGGCGCGGACCTCCCAGGGCACCCGGACCCCGCGCTCGGTGAGCTCGCTGCAGAGCGCCATGGCGTGAGTTCGGTCCGCGCCGAACAGGTCATGGCAGAGGTACGCGCGACGGGCGCCCGGGATCCCCCGGAGGGACGCCATCTCCCCGACGAGCCGGCCGGCGGGGAGGGGGCGAGACCGCCTCCTCCAGGTCCGTCCGATGGTGCAGAAGGAGCAGTCGTAGGCGCACCCACGACCCGAGTCGAGGGGGACGAGCCCGTCCTCCTCCCCGGTGATCTTCTTGTAGCTGGCGATCGGGGGGAGCAGGTCCCACGCGTAGGGGGGGAGCTCGCCGAGGTCGCGGATCATGGCCCGGTCCGGCGCCCGGTGGATGCCCTCGGGCTGGCGAGAGGTGATCCCGTGAACGTCCCTCATGGCACCGAGCCCGCCCTCGAGCGCCGCGCAGAGCTCGATGACGGTGACCTCTCCCTCCCCCCGGGCAACGAGATCGATCTGCTGAAACCGCTCGAGGAGCTGGACGTCGACGCCTTGAACGCCGGGTCCGCCCAGGGCGATCGGGACCGAAGGCCAGAGCGCCTTCAGCTCCTGTGCGATGAGCAGGGCGATCGGGAGGGTCGCGCCCATGACCGAGAGGCCCACGAGGTCGGGGCGTCCGCGCCGGGCGAGCAGGGTCGCCGCTGCGCTGGCCAGGCCGTCCCCGGCCGGGAGTTCGCCGCTCCCCAGTCGGAACGCGAGGTCCTCGAGGGCCACGTCATGCTCGGTCGCGCGCAGGGCGCCACCGAGCCTCAGGAGGCCCGGAGGGGGCATCGAGTAGCCGAAGGTGTCGGCGTGCGGCGAGGAGGCGAGCAGGATCTTCAAGGGAGGAGGCGACAGCCTAGCCGCTGGGGCGAGAGATCGGGAGCCCGGCTGAGGCCCGAGGAGCTACGATCCGACCCCGAGGATCGTTGGCCGGATCCCGATGCAATGAGGCAAGTCGTCCACGACGGAGAGGGAGTTCGAGCTCGCCCGGGTTGGGTCCAGTGGGCGCCGGTGTTCGCCGCGCTCGTGCACGCACTGACCCTCGTCGACCTCGGACCGGTCGACGACGACTACATCGTCTACCGATACGCCGGGAACTGGTTGGAGGGGCTGGGCCCCGTCTTCAACCCGGGGGAGGACCCCGTGGACGGCGTGACGAGCCCGGGCTGGTTCCTCGCCGCGGCCACGGGCCTCATGGCGGGGTTCTCCCCGGAGTTCTGGACGCCCCTCGTGGGCGTGGTGAGCTTTGCGGTGCTCGTGGGGGTGGTGGGCCGCTGGTCGCGCTCGCGGGAGCGGAGTGCCCTGGCCGAGCTCGCTCCATGGTGGCTCGCGCTCTCCCCTGCGGTGGCCTGGCACGCCGTCGCTGGGCTCGGCACGCTGCCCCTCGCAGCAGCCGTCGCCGTGGGCTTCCACGGGTGGTCCCGCTGGGCGCTCCGGGGGCAAGGGGGGGCCCTCTTGCCGGGCGCCGCCTTCGGCGTCGCGTGCGCCCTGCGCGCGGAGGCCCTCATCCCCTGGGCTGTCTGCCTCCTCATGATGCGCCCGCCGCGGAGGCTGCGAGGCACGGAGGTCGGCGCCGCCCTTCTCCCCCTCCTCGTCCTCGCGCTCACCGCGGGAGTGAGGTGGTGGAAGTTCGGCGGACCCGCGCCCCACGCCTTGGCCTTGAAGTCCCTGCCGCTGGGAGTGGAGCTGGAGTACGGGGCGCGCTACCTGCTCCGTTCCCTGGGGGAGGGGGCGCTCTCCCTCATGCTCCTGCTCGCCCTGCTCCTACCACGCGGTGATGCCGAGTCGCGCGCCATCTCCTGGACCGCCCTGGCGGCCCTGCTCTCGGTCCTCGCGGTGGGGGGAGACTGGATGGTCTACTCCCGCTTCCTTGTCCCGTTCTCCTCCGTCGCAGCGGTCGGGGCCGCGGGGCTCCTCTCGAGCCTCCGCCCCCCTCGGCTTCGACTGCCGGGTGCGGTGGTTTCCCTCTCGGTCTTCGTCTTGCTGGGCATGACCGCCAGGCCGCAGGCGGCGTTCGAGCAGCGGTTCTTCGAGCACCACTGGCGCCGTGCGGGAGCCGCCTTTGGAGAGCTGGCGCCCAGGGGGAGCACCGTGGCCATCTCCCCGATTGGTGCCTTCGGTTGGAGATCTGGCCTGGAGCTGGTGGATGTCCTCGGGCTCACCCACCCGGCCTTTCTGGGGCGACGGCCGGACCTCGAGGGCGTCGGCGTGAAGGGGCACCACCGGCACGATGGGGGCTGGGTCCTGGATCAGGAGCCCGACTACCTGATCCTGGGCAACGGCGTCGTTCAGCCTGACACGGGCACCCTCGATGTGAACCCCTGGGAGGCGGACATCGTCAGCGATCCGCGCTTCCAGAGCCTCTACAGGCCCCTCTCTCTCCCGCTGGATGGTTCGGCCACGGGTGAGGTCGTCCCGTACTACGCGCGTCAGGGAATCCGAGCGCTCCGCTGATCAGGCACAAGTGAAGGGGGCCCCGGTCGCCAGCGCGACCGGGGCCCCCGTACGAACCGCTCCCCTGGCCTCTCAGCGCAGGACCGGCGAACTGAAGCTCCGCCGCAGCTCGACCCTTCCGTTCCCCGAGTCCATCGACTCCGATGCCCGGCCGTCGTAGTTCAGGGTCAGGTTGTCGGTGGCGTGCAGCCCCACGTGGGTGCCGACAAGCGACCCGTTGATCCGCGCCCGCCCGTTGGTGTAGAGCGAGGACGTCCCGTGCTTGGAGGAGTTGCCAGGCACGAACCCGAGGATCGAGTTGGTCGTGTGCAGGGTCGCATCCACCTTGAAGGTCCTGTCGTCCTCGAACTGTTTGGCCTTGAGCTCATCCACGATGGTGGCGCGGAGTAGCTCCGGCGTGATCCAGGTGCTCGTCGGGTTGACCGGGAGGACACTCGCGATCGAATTGCCCTCGGCGTCGAACAGGATCGAGTCCGAGTCATCGTTCGGATCGGCGATGGTGAGCAGGTCCGTGGACCAGCTATCGCCGCTCGGCGGATCTCCGATCCAGGCCCCGGACGTCGGGTCGAAGTGACCCCCCCTGTTGTGGATCGGAATCGACTGGCCCTCATCGATGTTGTAGTACCGCGGCCGATAACCCGGCTCGTAGGTGGGGTTGGAGATCAGGTTGCTCCAGCCATAGACCGGCTCCTCTCGGGTGAGAGTGCGCCCGGTCGTCACCTCGCGGGTGCGCAGGACCCACTGGCCACCCGGTCCATCGTCGTCCTTGTCCGACTTGTCGCTCTTCGAGGACTTGTCGCTCTTGTCCGACTTCTCGCTCTTGGCGGACTTGTCGCTCTTGGCGGACTTGTCGCTCTTGGCGGACTTCTCGCTCTTGGCGGACTTCTCGCTCTTGGCGGACTTCTCGCTCTTGGCGGACTTCTCGCTCTTGGAGGACTTGTCGCTCTTGGCGGACTTCTCACTCTTCGAGGACTTGTCGCTCTTGGAGGACTTGCTGCTCTTCGCAGCGTTCTCCCGCGCGGCGGCGCTCTCAGCAGCAGCCCTCTCGGCTTCTGCCTGCCTGGCGGCCGCGCGCTCTTCAGCAGCCCGTTGAAGAGCTTCCTCTCGCTCGCGAGCGGCCTCTTCCTCAGCCTTCCTTCGAGCGGCTTCCTCAGCGGCGGCCTTCTCAGCGGCGGCCTTCTCAGCGGCGGCCTTCTCTGCAGCGGCCTTCTCCGCAGCAGCCTTCTCCGCAGCAGCTTTCGAACTCTTGCTCGACTTGGCGCTCTTCTTGGACTTCGCGCTCTTGTTCGACTTGGCGCTTTTCTTGGACTTGGCGCTCTTGTTCGACTTGGCGCTTTTCTTGGACTTGGCGCTCTTTGCCTTCTTCTTCTTCTTCTTGGACTTCGCCGTGAGGCTGTTCGTGGTGAACGAGGCGGCCTGCACTCCGACGATGAAGGGGCTCTCGAGGGGGCTGAGGCCCCGCTCCAGCTGCCCGGCCGGGATCTCGGCGCTCGACTGGCTGTCGGGGACCCACTCGTAGTAGGTCTCGGTGATCACCTCGGGATACTCGACGGTCTCCGTGCCGACCTGCGTCCACTCCGAGTCAGGGCCCGGCACCTCGGGCTGGGTCCTGGACCACTCCGAGCGGTTGAAGATTGAGATTTGCTGCAGCGTCGCGTTGAAGGCGCCGTCGCTACCTCCAGAAATACCCGGCTGGGCCGTCGTCGCATCGTTGGCGCGGAAGTAATCCCCGACCACGATGTTCCCGCCAGCGGCCAGCGTGAGGAGGTTCTCCGTTCCATCGGCGGCCCGGCCAAACTTGCGCTGGGTCCCCGACTCCTGGTCCGCGTAGACAAGGTCGGAGGCCACGAAGACGTTACCGCGGGCCGTGAGGTGGCCGGAGCCCTTGACGTATCCGCTGATGATGACGTCGCCGTCGATCGCGATCGAGCCGTCGAGGAGGATCGGGTTGTCCTCGGTCCCGCGGAGGTAGACGTTCCCGTCGGTGGAGGACGCCAGCGAGGTGTTGAGCCCATCCCGCATCGCGGCCTGCTCGGCGGGCGTTGAGACCGACTGGCCAGCGGCGATCACCGAGATCTTGCCGCCGGAGAGCGACCCGCTCGCGGTCGCTGCGGTGACGGCGAACTCCGAGTCGTCCACGACTCGGTTGCCGCCGAACTCCGGGCGAGCCTCGCCGGTCGCGAAGTCGATACCGCCGTCGTCCGCGATGACCGCGGGGATCTCGTCCGGGAGCTCAGGAGCGCCCGCGGAGTTGCTCCCGAGGTTGGCGTAGAGGTTGGCGTCCGTTCGGCCGGACTCGAAGGGGCGGATGCTCGAGAGCACGGGATCGCCGAACGCGTCCTCCATGATCGCCTCGACCTCGCCGTCCGAGTTGGCGCCGATGGCCTCGAGGTCGTAGGCGGACCACGAGGCAATCGCGCCGCCGGTCACGTCGTGCACGTCCCCGCTGGAGAGGATCATCCCCGCGACCTGGCTCGCAGCGTCGGTGCGGAGCCCGAGGTTGCCGAGGATGCCCGCCTTGACCGGAGCGAACGTCCCCGTGAGGCTCGGGCTGGAGTTGTACACCCGCTCGGCGCTGTCCACCGTGGCGTGGCAGAAGAGGCAGGAGGCCTCTTCCGCGAGGATGCCGAAGTCCACTCCGCTCGAGTCGGGGTTCGAGATGGTGAAGGTCTCCCTCACGGTGCCGTGCCGCTCACGGGACTTCTTGGCGCCCTCGAGCGGGAAGGCGGTCGCATCGACCTCGACCACGAGGCTGGTGGCCTGCTCGGTGTCGACGCGGAAGATCTCGGCGCGGTCGATCACGACGTCCTGCATGGTGTCCATGCCGCGCTTGTCCTTGCTCAGCTCCAGGGAGCTCTTGAGGTCGAGCTTGGTCGGGCTCGCCTCCAGCAGGCGGGAGTCCATCATCCCCTGCTGGTCGAGGTAAGCCTTGAACGACGTGGCGCCGGCGCCGTCGCCGCTTGTCTTGTTGAAGTCCGCCCAAAGGTCGGCGATCGCGATCGCCGCGGTGTTCTTGGCTGCAGCGCGGGCCCGGAAGGTGTCCAGGTCGGTGATGCTGTTCTTGCTCGTCTCGACTGCCGTGCCGACGAACGCAACCATGACCGACATCATCAGGATGGCGATCGGGATGACTGCGAAGAGGGCGGTCCCCCGTTTCGACGGGGCAGCAGTGGACAGAGAGCGGAGTTGGCGGCGTTTCATGGGCAGCAGGTTGGCGTGGCGTTGCCGGATGCCGCGGAACTCCGCGGCCAGTCCGTCATCGGCATCCGCATTCCCCACACTGTGGCCCAGGGGCCCCGCGTCCTTGATCGGGACGAGGCCGGGCGGGAACCGATCCGATGTGGGCCTAACAGCGGGACCGAGCCGGCCTGCGGCCTGGAAAGGATTTCCGAGGTCGTGGGGAGGACCCTGGGGGGCCGATTCAGGGCGAGTGTTTAGCTCGGGGCTTACGCGAAAGCGCGCCGGGCCCCTCAGGGGGCCTGCTTACTGGTCGCCGCCGTCGGCCTGAAGGGCCCGACGGAGCACGTCCCCGAGGTTGGTCGAGGCGCCGCTGGCGGCGTTGCCGTCCGGCCCGCTCTCGGGGAGGAGGTCCTTCAGGGCAGGCAGGGTCCGGATCGTGCCGAAGTCGGCGATGCACTCGGCCTCGTCCGGTGCGATCGGCTGCCCGGTGGCGTGCAGGAGCGAGAAGGCCAGGCGCTCATCGTCCGGGTTCATCTCGAGGATCCGGGCGGAGAGCCTGTCCCCCCTTGAGATCCCCGCTGGCGGACAGCGGTCGCCGCACTCGGACATGGGCAGGACGCCCTCGGCTCCGGCGAAGAGCCTCGCGACGGCACCGAAGCGGCCGACCCGGGTGATCTCCACGGAGACGATCTGCCCCTCCCAGTGCTCTCGCTCCAGCCTGACCCAGGGGCTCTCGAGCAGCTGCTTGAAGCCCAGCCCGATGCGCTTGCCTCCGGCGCGCACATAGAGCACCCGGGCGTCGACGACCTCACCCAGCCGGACCACCTCCCCCGGGTGCTCGACTCGGTCTGCCGAGAGGTTGGTGATGTGGCAGAGCCCCTCCCTCCCTCGACCGAGGCGGATAAAGACGCCGTAGGGCTCTATCCGGGTCACCCGGCCCTGAACCGTCTGCCCGGGGACCACGGCGCCGGGAGCGGCGCCGGCCTTCTGGAGCTTGAGCACGGCCTTTCGAGAGACGATGGCCCGCTGCTTGTCCGCGTCCACCTCCAGCACCTCCACGACGATGGAGCGGCCGAGCAGGGCGCCGCGTTCGCGTGGCTTCCGTACCCCGGAGAGCGAGTAGGGCATGTAGGCGTAGACCGGACCGATCTTCAGCTGGTACCCGTCGTGGGTCTTGGTGAGGACCCGCGCCGTGGTCAGGCTGCCCACCTCCAGCTCCTCCCACTCCGCGAGGGCGCGCTCGCTGTGCAGGTTGAGCATCCAGAGCTCGTCCTCGCGACCCTTCAGGGTGAACTGATGGACCTCCCCGACCTTCGGCCGGCCCTCGAAGGCCCCGAGGGAGATCACGCCCTGCTTCCGCGGCCCGAGCTCGACGAAGACGTCGGTCCCGTGCACCCCGACGACGGTGCCGTCGACGAGCTCGAGGGTGTGGGCACCCCGCTCAGGCTCTTCTCGCCGGCGGGTCGGGTGAAAGCGGGACATGGTGGGGGGAGGGGAGCTCAGTGCCTCGGGGTGTCGCGGCGGGACTCGGGCGTCCACCGCTCCCTCTCATAGACCCCGACCCGGCGAAGTTCGTCACTCTCCACGATCCGATTGATGGTCATGTAGTGGAAGCCGCTGCGGACCATCCCCTCCGCGGCCTCGGCCGCGTCCATCGAGGAGAGCCGATCCCGGAGCCGGGTGAGGCCGACCGCTCCGAGGGCGGCGAGGAGGGGGTCTGCGACAGTTCGTGCCACGGTCTCCAGCGGTCTCGCTTCACCGCGGTCCGGGCCGCCGAGCAACGGCGCGCGGCAGATCGTGAAGGGCAGCCCGCTGGACCGCACCGCCTCCTCCGCCCGCCACCGCGCGTTGAGATACGCGCCTCTCGCCCTCGGGGAGGCGCCGATGGCCGAGAGGTACACGATGCGAGGGGGCGGGGAGACGGCACCCGCGGCGGCGAGGACGAGCTCCGTGAGGCCCAGGTCGATGGCCTCGTACGGGGACTCCAGGCCCTCCCTGCGAGCGCGGTGTGCGGTGGTCCCGTGGCAGATGAAGAGGTGGCTCGGACTGCAGGCCTCGAGGGTCGTCCTGAGCTGCTCGGCCTCCAGGGGTGTGCGGTCCACGTGCACGCGGTCGCTCGCCATCGCCTCCAGCGCCGCCGCGCGTTCGGAGCCCGGACGGGCGTGGGCGGTCACCCGGGCGACGTCCTCGGTTCGGGCGGCCACCTCGACCACCGCCCGGCCCACATAGCCGGTGGCACCGAAGACGAAGACGACGGGGTCAGGCGGCTCCATGGGGGGATCCTATCACCGCGGCGGCCCCGTCGAAGTAGTCTGGTCGCCATGCCCGACGGACTCCTCCCCTGGTTGCTCCTTCCCCTGGTGGGAGCGTTGATTGGATATGGCACCAACCGCCTCGCGGTGGGCATGATCTTCCGCCCGATCGAGCCGCGGAGGATCCTGGGCTTCACCTTTCAGGGGCTCGTGGGGAGGCGGCAACCGGAGCTCGCGAGGAGTATAGGCAACGTCGTGGGGGACCACCTCCTGCAGCCGGAGGATCTGGAGGGGGTCCTGGAGACCATCGACCTCGAGCCGATGGTGGAGCAGGCCTTCGCCGCGGGGCTCGAGCCGAAGCTGGCCGAGTTCAGGCGCATGCCGCTGGTCGGGGCGCTGCTCACCGACGAGCGCGTAGGAGATCTGCGGGCGCAGGCGGTGAAGGGCGTGATGGAGCAGCGCGAGGTGCTCGTGGCGGGATTCCAGGAGGCGCTGGACGAGGGCCTCGATGTCCACCGGATCGTCGAGGAGAAGGTGGCGTCGTTCCCCATCGCGCGGCTAGAGGAGCTCATCGTCGAGGTGGCGGCGAAGGAGCTTCGCGCCATCGAGGTCCTCGGCGGGGTGCTCGGAGGCCTCATCGGGCTGATCCAGGCCGGGCTCCTCGCCTGGCTCGGCTGAGGGCGGCGCGCGCCGCTCAGTCCTCCAGGCCGGCGCCGCACTCGCAGCAGAACTTCGCGCCGAGGGTGTGGTTCTCCGAGCCGCACTCCGCGCACGCCTGGCCGCCCACCGGGGCCCGCCGCGGCGCCCGGGCGATCTCGGCGCTGACGATGCCGGTGGGCACTGCGATGACCCCGTAGCCCATCACCATGATGATGGAGGCGAAGAACTTGCCGAGGGGAGTGGCCGGCGAGATGTCGCCGTAACCCACGGTCGTGAGGGTCACGATGGCCCAGTACACCGACTCCGGGATGTTGGCGAACCCGTTCTCCGGGCCCTCGATCAGGTACAGCAGCGAGCCCGAGATCGTGGTCATGGAGAGGACCGCGATGACGAAGACCGTGATCTTGGGGAGGCTCGCCCGCAGCGCAGTGCGCAGGTCCTCGGCCTGGTGGACGAACTGGGCGAGCTTCAGGACCCTGAAGATTCGCAGCAGGCGGAGGGTTCGCACCACCACGAGTGCCTGCGTCCCGGGCACGAAGGCGGCGATGTAGGTCGGGAGGATCGCCAGCAGATCCACGACGCCGAAGAAGCTCCGCGCGTAGACCATGGGGCGCGGGTGGCAGTACAGGCGGAGCCCGTACTCGGCGGTGAACGCGACGGTGAGCGACCACTCCAGCGTCCTGAGCAGCGCCCCGTGGGAGTCGGCGAAGCGGGGTACGCTCTCGACCATCACGAGGGCGATGCTCGTCAGGATGGCGACGAGCAGGACCACGTCAAAGATGAAGCCGGGGCGGGTCTCGTGCTCGAAGATCGTCGAGTAGAGCGCGCGGCTTCCGGGCCGGTCCTTCCCAGCAGAACTCATGGGGACACTATGGGGGCGGGAGGGGCCGCCGTCCACGCTTCCCGCGGTCCCCCGTGGGGAGGACACCACGGGCGCATGGAGACGGGGTCAGGCCCCGCGCCGACGCTGAAGCTCCAGCAGCGCTCCGGCCTTCCGTCGGCGCTCGACGTACTTGAGGTACTCGGTCCGGCGCTCGGTCATCGGGCAGGGGGCGCTGAGGTCGAACTCCACACCGAGGTGGACGTCCTCGCCGTGCCGGTATCCGTGCTTGACCACGCCGGGTACCTCGATCTCCTCCGACGTGCCGGGGAGGCTGATGTAGGCCTTGATGCGCTCCCCCAGGTGGAAGACGGCGGCCTGTACCAACGGCGCCCTCGTGCAGATGCCCGTGGAGGAGAGGTCGCTGGCGAGGCCCCGGACCCGGTGCGGGCCGTAGGCGAGCCGGACCCCGACGCGGTCATCTTCCGCAGGAACCACGCGGTCCGAACCGCGGCGGTTGAAGTACCTCCCGAGGGCGTTGTCGAGCTGAGCGTAGAGCTCCCCGAGGCGAGTGAACTCGAGCTCGAGCATCACCCGATCGTCGCTCCAGTGATTGAGCTGGGTCATCTGGGCGTTGGCCCTGACGTTCCAGCTGCCGCTCGTGTGCTCGATGTCCAGCGCGACAGGCGCGTCGCTGAGCTCCGAGGGGGCGAACTGGAAGGGGACGAGGACGCGAGCTCCGCGGATGTTCATGTCGAAGAGCTCGACACGCTCAGGAGCCCCGCCATTGATCGAGGCGAGGATCACGATCTCCTGGGCGATCTCACTGGGCCCGTCGTCGTGGTCAGCGACCGTCCCGTCCGGGGTCGTGTGGTCCGCGGCGGGCTTGGGGCGGAAGAATCGAAGGAGGTTGAACCGCATTGGGGGAGCGTTGAAGCGGAAGAGGTAGGCCTCAGTACCTGTCCTCGACCCCCGGCACGGTCGCGGTTTAGCGAACTGCTGGCTGTGATCCCCCGGAGACCTCCTCCGGTCTCATGTCGAGAAGGACGGCGACCAGGTCCTCGTGCGGGATCCGGAACGGGGTCCGGAACTCCCAGAGGAGGCGCCCGGACCGATCGATCTGCAAGGCGCGGCCTGCCGTGCTCTCGACCACCAGCAGCCGGCCCTCCGGCAGCGGCAGGACGGCGCCACAGACCGGTGAGAAGAACGGATCCTCCTCGGTCCCGCGGAAGAGGACCTGGGCGGTCCGGTCGATGGGACTGATCGAGAGGACCTGAGAGGCGGGGGAGGGGGAGGAGGAGGCGCCGAAGTTGTCGAAGAGCAGGGTCCCGCCACCGACGGGGTCGAGCTGGGGGTCGTGGGCGCCCACGAAGGGCCCGAGCCAGAGCTGGTCGACCCTCCCGAGATCCCGCGCGAGATTCAGGAAGCCGCCCACTTCCCGAAGGAAGACGGTGGGGACGCCCCGCGACGGGTCGAGCCGGGCCAGGCCGTTGGCGTGGAGCGGGTCCAGGGCGTCGCGTAGCTCTCCGTCGCGCTGGTCGTCCCCGATCTCCACGACCCGCGCACGCTTGATGGCCTCCTGATAGACCTCGTCCCAGCGGGCGTCGCCGCGCAGCTCCGAGAGCGAGGCGCGCTCCAGCACCCGACCGTCGTCGAGCGAGACTCGGACGAGGCCGTCTCGGGTGACCGGGGTCTCCGCGCCGCCCAGCCAGCCCCGCTCCCGTGGGGTCGGCGCGGTGACGGTCCGGTCGAGCACCCACGCCTCATCCCCATCCACGAGCAGGTCGTGATGGGCGCCTGGGACGGAGCGCCATCGGATCGTGGAGTCCGGGGCGAGTCGCATCAGGCAGAGCCCCTCGTGGATCACGAGGAGGTCACCGCCGGGGAGCTCCTGGATTCGTCGCCAGGCGTGCTGGGTGGGGTGCTGAATCCGGGGGCCCTCCGATGCCGCGTTGGGGGACTCCGCGAGGGACCAGCGGCGCTCGATGGTCCCGTCCGGCAGGAGGGCGAAGGCCGCCGGTTCGTGGCCGGAGGAGAAGAGGAAGGGCTCGAGGTACGCGGCGTCAGGGTCGTGGACCCGGAGTCCGGACCAGCGCTCCTCGGCGGGCTCGTACCCCGCGGCGTAGCCGAGGGTGCCCACGGCCTCGCGGATCTTGGCTCCGCGCTCTGCGAACCAGAAGCCCTTCGCCGAGGAGGGGGGAGCCTCCGAAGGCGGCGCGCAGCTGATGGGGGCGGCCACGCAGGCGAGGCCCAAGGCCGAGAGCAGTCGGGGGAGGCGTCCGGGTGAGCGCATGGGGGGGCGCGGGTCGAGGGCGTGCGCCGTGCATGAGGATGCCATGGGCGGAGCGCGGGAGGGACCGAAAGCGGCCCGGGAGCGTTCATTCCAGGCGCGACGGTTGACGGAGGCCGAGCGGAGTCACGTCATGGGTCCATGACCACGCCTGTGACGCTGATCTCTGGGTTCCTCGGGAGCGGAAAGACCACCCTCGTCCAGCGTATCCTCGAGGAGAGCCACGGCGTGAGGTGCGCGGTGATCGTGAACGAGTTCGGGGCGCTCGGGGTCGACGGGGACCTCGTGGTGCGCCGTGAGGCGGAGGGCAGCGCGGTCGTGGAGCTTGCGAACGGCTGCATCTGCTGTGAGATCCAGGAGGACCTCCGGGCGACGCTGACCCAGCTGACGGACCCGGGTGGGGGCCGAGGCCTCGTGGGCCGGTGGCTGAGGCGGGGGGAGGGCGGCCCGGATCGGATCCTCGTGGAGGCCTCGGGGGCAGCGTCCCCTGGCCCGGCGGTCCAGACTTTCCTGCTCGACGAGGGGCTCGCCGAGCGGGTGCACCTCGACGGCGTGGTCACCCTGCTGCACGCGGCGAAGATCGAGTCCCAGTTGGAGGAGACCGAGGAGGCGGGCACCCAGGTCGCGTACGCGGACCGCCTCGTGCTCAACCACGCGGACCGCGTGGACGGAGAGCGGCTCTCCGAGCTGACGTCCCTCCTGCGCTCCTTGAATCCGCTGGCGGCGATCCGCGCCGCGGAGCGGGCCCGGGTGCCCCTGGGCTGGCTCCTCGACGGCGGCCCCGTGGAGGGGGCGGGGGCGAGGTGGCATGAGCTGGGGGAAGACGCCGGTGAGGGGGCGCGGCACACGTCTGGTCTTCGGTCGGTCTCCCTCAGTTCGGAGGCCGAGATCGACCGCGACGCCGCCCTGATGTGGCTCGAGTTCCTCTCACGGCGAAGGGGCCAGGAGCTCATGCGAGCCAAGGGGATCCTGCGGGTCGCCACGGGGGCGCTGTTGATCCAGGGGGTCTACCAGTGGCTCGAGGCCACCGACGAGCCCGGCGATGGGCCCTCGGTCTCGCAGCTGGTCCTGATCGGGCGCGGCCTCGAGCCCGAGGAGCTGCTGCGGGGCTGGCAGGCGATCGGCGGCGCGACCGCTTCGCTAAGCTAGTCCTCCCCCGTTCCGAACTCCCAAGCTCCCCATGCAAACCAACGCCGACCCGCTCTCCAACCACCCCTCGCGCCGCGACCTCCTCCAGGCCACCGTGGCAGCGTCCGCGGCCGCCGCGGTCACCGGTGTCGGCTCTGCCCTCGATCTCATGGAAGTCCAAGACCCCTGGTTCCGAATCTCCCTCGCGGAGTGGTCGCTCCACCGCGCGCTTCGAAGCTCCGGCGCCGACCGTATCACCAACCTGGAGTTCCCCAGGATCGCCAAGGGGCTCGGCATCGACGGCGTCGAGTACGTCAACGCCTTCTTCAAGTCACGGGGCCGGGGGGGTGAAGAGGTCTGGCGTGGAACGGACTTCGGCTACCTCAACGACCTGCGCGGCGCCTGCACCGAAGCCGGTGTCGAGAGCCTGTTGATCATGGTCGACGGCGAAGGGCAGCTGGCCAATGAGGACGACGGCCGGCGTCGCGACGCGGTCGAGAATCACTTCAAGTGGGTGGCGGCCGCCGCCTACCTGGGCTGTCACTCCATCCGCGTCAACGCGGGTGGGGGCGGGACGCCGGAGCAGCAGGCCGAGCGGGCCGCCGACTCCCTGCTCCGGATCGCTCGGGTCAGTGACGCCTACGACATCAACGTCATCGTGGAGAACCACGGCGGGCTGTCCTCGGACGGGGCGTGGCTCGCCGGCGTCATGCGTCGCTGCGACCACCCCCGGGTCGGGACGCTCCCCGACTTCGGGAACTTCTACGAGTACGACCGCTATCAGGGCGTCGCGGACCTCATGCCCTTCGCCAAGGCGGTGAGCGCCAAGTCCTACGGCTTCGACGACGAGGGCAACGAGACCAAGATCGACTACGCCAGGATGATGAAGATCGTCAAGGACGCGGGCTATCGCGGGTGGGTCGGCATCGAGTACGAGGGCGGCGACGCGGACGAGCGCGCGGGCATCACGCGCACGCGGGAGCTCCTGGAGCGGCTGCGGAAGGAGCTCGGCTGAGCCTGGCTGGGGGGCGCTGGGGGAGGAGGGGGTGCCTGTCCCACCCTCGAAACCCCCTCCCTGGGCCCTGGGGGAGCACCCAAGGCCCCAGAATCCTGCGATCCAGCCACCCAGGTCAGGCCCCGGATTGCCACCGGGGCGCCGGGACCGTATCTTCTTGCCCCCGAACCGGCCCTCGGAGACGACCCGGCTCGGCCCTGGCGGAGGCTCCGCGCCCCGCCCAACCCACGATCTCCCGACCGAACCGGCACCCGTCGCCGCGGTCGGAACCGAACCACCCCGATCCCTCACCTACCGACCGCACCTCCATGGCCAAGGTCTCCTCAGTTCAGAAGAACGATCGCCGCCGGCGACTCGCCGACAAGTACGCCGAGCGTCGCGCGGAGTACAAGAGCATCATCCGCTCCACCAAGACCACGGAGGAGGCCAAGGACGAGGCTCGCGCCGCGCTGGCCAAGATCCCGCGCAACGCGAACCCCAACCGGATCCGCAACCGCTGCTCGTTCACCGGTCGCCCCCGCGCCGTGTATCGCCGCTTCGGCATCTGCCGGGTGACGCTCCGCGAGCTCGCCCACGAGGGCAAGGTCCCGGGCATGCGCAAGTCGAGCTGGTGATCGCGCCCGCGTCCTGAAGGGCGCGAATGCGGCTCGCCCCGCACGGCAATCAAGAAGAGAGGCCGGAGCACTGAGTGCTCCGGCCTCTCTTTTCGTGGGCTCGGTCCAGGCGCTGGCTCAAGGAGCCAGCGCCCCGGCCAGGATCACTGCACGACGTTCCCGTTGGTGATGACGATCTGCGCTCCGTCCGAGAGGTGGAACGTCCGGAGGTTGTCCTGCATCTCGGGGAAGGCCGCGTCGTTGCTCGCCTGGGGGCTGATGCCGCCGACGGGGAACAGGACGGTGCTGTGGGATCCCTCGGTGTACCGGACCGCGGCACCGGGGAAGGTGATCGCGAGGTTGGTGGAGCTCACAGCGGTGAGGCCGAGGGCCGAGAGGAAGGGCTCGGTCCCCCCGATCGGGTTGTTCAGGGCCTGGTTGGGGACGGTGCCGTCGGCGAGACCGCCGAGGGCGCCAGAGCCCACCACTTCCATGCCGAAGATCGGGGACACCCCGCTGGTAAGGAAGGGCGCCACGTAGTTCATGGCGTCCGTGGTGTCGATCAGGGTCTGCGCGGTTTGAAGGTACTGGTAGTACTCGGGGGTCCCCGGGGCAGCGCCGGAGGCGGCGAGGCTTCCCTGGATGATGGGCCCGTACGCCTGTGACGACTCGAGGAGGTAGGGGACCGCTCCGCCGCCCATGGCGAGGGTGCTGGCGGTCAGGCCCGCGTTGTCGAGGGTGACGTAGGGCATCCCGATGATGGCGCCGAGGGAGTGTCCCACGAAGTGCACCCGTGTCTCGTCGAACACGTCCCCGATGGGGGCGGGGAGGGCAAGGTCCGCGAGCGCGACGCGCAGGTTGGCGAAGTCAGCCACGGCCTGCTGGATGTTGTCCCGCGTCACGGCGAGGCTCAGCAGGTTGACGAAGCTCTGGCCCGCGGGGTCCGCGATGCCGTCCTGACCGGGGAAGGGCAGGCCCGTGGCCGGATCGAACGCGTACTGGTCCATGCCGAACGTACGCTCGCGGGCGCCGCCGCTGGCCTCGTTGTAGCCGACGAAGAGGTTGGCCCCGTTGGCCATGACGCCGCTGGTTTGCCCGGCGGTGCTGTTCGGGCCGAACCCGTGCAGGGGGAGGTCGATGCAGACGACCGCGAAGCCGCTGTCGGCCAGCACGTCCGCGACGAAGAGCATGTTCATCCGGGTCTGGTAGACGCCCGGGGCGAAGATGACGACCGGGAGGCTGTCGCCAGCCGTCACGGTGTTGGGCACCGAGACGAGCATGGGCATGATCTCGGCCTTCGTCGCATTCGGAAGCGGGTTGAAGCGCGTCACGTTGTTGGCGCGATCAGCCGCGGGGAGGGCAGCCTCACCCGGGGCGGCGTAGCGGGTCTCCCAGGTGTTGAACACCGGCGCCGGGTCAACGGTGACGGCGTCGAAGGTCGTGTTCGTGGCGGCGGTCAGGTAGTAGGGCGCCTGGAAGCTCGCCACGTAGATGTCCGCAGTCCCCTCGTACGCCGGCGCCAGGGGGTTCGGCCCGACGAGGGCGGGAACCGACCCGATCGACGGGGCCAGGGGGGCGATGTTGGCGGTGGGGGTCGAGAAGGCGTTGGGGGCGGTGTCACCTCCACAGGTCTGCAGGGCAGCGCAGGTCCCGGCGATGATCGCGGCCTCCTGGCCGTTGGCGATCGCGATGACCGATCCGAGGCCTGCACCCACCGACTGGGTGGTGAAGGTGAAGGAGCTGACCACCTCGGCGCGGTCGTTCCCGGTCGTGGCCGTGTACGCGACGAGCTGGGGGTTGACGAGGCCCTGGAGCTGAAGGAGCGAGGGGTCCGTCGTCGCCGGGTCGAAGGGGGTGGGCTGCGCGGCGAGGTTGTACGTCACGTCACGGGTCACGCCGACGCCGTCGGCGTCGGTGATCGCGTCGGTGAGCACCACCATGTAGACGCTGTTCTCGAGCGCGCCGGTCGCGGGGTTGACCCGGCTGGGCGTGAGCGGGGCGAGCGGCTGGATCTGGATGGCGGCGTTGCCGAACTCCGAGACCACCGCGACCGAGAAGTCGGCGCCCGTGAGCTCGCTGGTGATCCCCGTGACCGGGCCGCCGACGGGGGCGGTGACGGGGTCGACGAAGGTCGAGACCTCGAACATCCGGACGCTGGAGCCCGCGATCAGGGAGGACTGGTCGATCGCCCGCGAGAACGTCATCAGGATCGGGGCGATGGTCGAGCCGCCGTCCACGGTGTTCAGGCTGAGGATCGGGTTGGTGATGTCCGACGGGTCGGCCACGGGGATGTTCGTCGTGCCGTCCAACGAGCCGCTGAAGAGCAGGTCATTGGGGACCGGGATGGCGCCCGCCGTCGGGTTGTAGACGGCGACGGTCTGCGAACGGGGATCGTCCACGTCCACGCACCCGGTGATGAGCGTCGTGAGTCCAAGGAGCAGAACCGTGGATCGCCCCAGCGTGGAGGAGGCGCTTCGGGTCGGGTGTGTCATGTTCGAGAGGTGGGGATGGGGGGTGCTGCCGTTGGCGGCCAGATCGAATCCGTACGCTCGGGGACCCGAGCCGACAGGTGGCGTAGTCTAGCAGGAGCGGCCCCCTCCACGCGACGCGCGGGCGGGACTTGGCAGTTGGGGCAACCGGGGGGCGTGAAGTGGCGGCAGAACCCGTTATCCTCCTCCTCGCATGCAACTCGTCAGCACTCGAAACGTCCTGCTCGGCGCCCTCGCCGCCCTCTTCGCCGGCTGCGCAGGCGGCGGATCCGAGCCCGTGACCTCGCCCGGGGCCGGGCAGGGGGCCTCCCCGCCCCAGGTGAGGACCCCGGTCCTCGGATACGAGGTGCTCGAGCGCTATCCCCACGATCGACGGGCTTATACCCAGGGGCTCCTGATCGTGGACGGGAAGATGTACGAGAGCACAGGCCGCAACGGAGAGTCCTCCGTGCGGCACGTGGACATCGAGACGGGAGAGGTGCTCAAGCGCCGGGCCATCGATGCGAGCCTGTTCGGCGAAGGGCTGGCCTCGGTCGGCGGGCTGCTCTATCAGCTGACGTGGAAGAGCGGGCGGGCGCTGCTGTTCGACCGGGCCTCCCTGCGGCCGATGAGCTACGGGTACTCCTACCCGGGGGAGGGCTGGGGGCTCACGACGACATCCGAGGGGCAGCTGGTGATGAGCGACGGGACGGCGGTGCTGCGGTTCCTCGATCCCAAGGGGATGACGGAGCAGCGCCGGGTGACGGTCACGGACCTCGGGCGGCCTGTGCGTAACCTGAACGAGCTCGAGTGGATCGATGGCGAGGTCTGGGCCAACGTCTGGAAGCGGGACCGCATCGCTCGAATCAACCCCGAGACCGGTCAGGTGACGGCCTGGATCGACCTTCGGGGGCTGCTGGGATCGACCCGCGTGGGGTCTCCTCTGGAGGACGTGCTCAACGGCATCGCACATGACGCCGAGACGGGGGCCATCTACGTCACCGGGAAGCGCTGGCCGTACATGTTCAAGATCAAGGTCACGGAGGAGTAACCCGTTGGCTGGCGGAGCCGCCGCGTCTTGAATCCGGGAGCAGGGGCGACCAAGAGTCCGGGGCCGGGCGCGCGTTCGCGCCGAACCCTTAGACTCGATCACCCATGAGCCTCCACCGAAACCGGACGACCCCCGCTCCCAGCAGCGCCCCCTCCAGCCGCCGCTCGCGTGCGGGCTCCATGCGGACCGGACTCGGCGTGACGGGCGCGTTGCTCGGGCTGGCGCTCGCGGGGACGGCCCACCTTGACCGTGAGGTCGACGTCGCCCAGGGCGTCTCGCGGGCCTTCGAGGAGGTCAGCGAGCGCATTGCCCCCTCGGTGGTCCGGATCGAGTCGGCGCGCCGCCTCGACGTGGGCGTCCGCCCCCTCGGCGAGGGGTCCGGCTTCGTGCTCGACGAGGCGGGGTTGATCGTCACCAACGCCCACGTGGTGGATGGCGCCGACGCGATCCGGGTGCAGCTCCTCGATGGCCGGGCGCTGGACGCCGACCTCGTGGGCAAGGACACCGAGAGCGACCTGGCGGTCCTGTGCGTCGAGGCCGACGGGCTCGTCGCGGCGCCGCTGCGGCTGGACGAGCCCGCGCGCGTGGGGGAGTGGGTCATCGCCGTGGGCAACCCGCTGGGGCTCGGCCACAGCGTGAGCGCGGGGATCGTGAGCGGCCGGGGCCGGACGGCGAACATCACCACCTACGAGGACTTCATCCAGACCGACGCGGCGATCAACCCTGGGAACAGCGGTGGACCGCTGGTGGACCTCCAGGGCCGCATCGTCGGGGTGAACACCGCGGTCGCCGACATCCGCATGGGGGGGCAGGGCATTGGCTTCGCCATCCCCGCGAGCATGGTGTCCGAGGTGACCGCGCAGCTCGCCCGCTGGGGCGAGGTTCGCCGGGGCTACGTGGGAGTCAACCTGCGTGAGCTGCGCGAGTCCGAGCTGGGCGGGCTCGACTACAGCGGGCCGAGCCGGGTCGCGGTCCGGAGCGTGGTCCGCGGTGGTCCGGCGGAGGCGGCCGGGCTCGAGCCCGGCGACCTCGTGACCCGGGTCAACGACCGTCCGGTCACCACGGTCCAGAGCCTGATGGCGGTCATCGCCAGCTACGCCCCCGGGACCGAGGTCCAGCTGGAGGTGCGCAGGGACCGCTCCGAGAAGGCGGTCGCGGTGAAGCTCGGCGAGCGGCCTCGACCGAAGTGAGCGAGGGGGCCGTTCGGGCCCCCTCACCATCTGACCGAGCGGGGGGCGCGGCCCCTCAGGCCACGTCAGGCTCGGAACGGGGGTGCTCTCCGCCTTCGCCCCTGGCCTCCGCCTCGGCCTTCGCGACCGCAAGGCGCACGTCGAGCGCGGTGTCCGGGGTCACGGAGATCGAGCTGATGCCGCAGCGGACGAGGAAGGCGGGGATCTCGTCCGGGTGGTCGCTCGGAGCCTGGCCACAGATCCCGATCTCGAGGCCGCGGCGGCGGTAGGAGGAGATCGCGTCGGCGATCATGCGCTGCACGGCGGGGGAGCGGGCGTCCACGGCGTGGCGGTAGCCCTCGAGGTCATCTCGGCTGACGGCGTAGACCGTCTGGACGAGGTCGTTTGATCCGATCGAGCCGCCGCTGAGGTCCATGGCGTCGATGAAGCGATCCGCCTCGATCACGTTGCTCGGGAGCTCGATCATGAGGAACAGGCGGACGTCCGCCTCGGGCCCGAGGCCGCGGTCTGCGAGCAGCCCGCTGACCTCTGCGCCCTCCTCTGGTGAGCGGCAGAAGGGGACCATCAGCTCCAGGTTCTCAAGCCCGAGGCGCCGCTTGACGAGCCGGAGCGCGTCGCACTCCATCTCGAACGCGGGGGTGAAGTCGGGGTCCACGTAGCGGCTCGCGCCGCGCCAGGCGATCATCGGGTTCTCCTCCAAGGGCTCGAAGAGCCGGCCGCCGAGCAGCTCGCGGTACTCGTTGGACTTCAGGTCCGAGAGGCGCACGAGCACGGGGCGAGGGTGGAAGGCGGCGCAGATCAGGCCGACCCCCTCCATGACCCGGTCCACGAAGAACTGGCGCTTGTCCGCGTAAGCCGCGGTGCGCCGATCGATGGCGCCGAGGATCCCGCGCAGCTCCTCCTCGCCCTCGGCCTCGAGGCGCTCGTGGAAGCGCTCGAGGACGGGCGCGAGCTTGCCGGTCTCCAGGAAGTCCTGGAGCTCCTGACGGTAGAGCAGGGCGAGGGGGTGGACGCCGACCTCGCTGGTGAGAATGAACTCGAGGCGGGCGAGGCCCACGCCGTCCACCGGGAGCTGGCTGTCGGTCAGCGCCTTGGAGGGGAACCCGACGTTGAGCTTGATCTTGGTCTCGAGCTCGATGGAGGTGTCGACCTCGGTGCGCTCGACCTCGAAGGGGTGGATGCCATCGAAGACCAGGGCGATGTCGCCCTCGGCGCAGGTCCCGGTGACCTCCTGAAGGGGGGCGAGGCGCTTGGTGGCGTCCTCACACCCCACGATCGCGGGGATGCCGAACTCCCGCGCGATGATGGCCGCGTGGGAGGTGCGCCCGCCCTTCTCCGTGATGATGAGTGACGCGTCCTTCATCAGCGGCTCCCAGTCCGGGGTGGTCATCTCGGTGACCAGGACGTCGCCCGAGTCGAAGACCCGCTCGTCGGCCGGGATGTCCTCGAGTCGCTCCCCCGCGGCGATCCGCTCACGGAGGGCGCGCTTGCGCAGGATGACCTCCTCGTAGTCCTTGTAGCGCCGGACGCGGCCGGCGCCGATGCGGGTGCCCACGGCCTGACCCTGGGCGAGGACCTTGCCGTCGACGGCCAGCTGGGCAGCGAGCCCCGAAGGCATGGCATACCGGATGATCTCGGTGGGGCGGGCCTTGGAGTGGACCGTCTCCGGGCGGGCCTGGACGATGAAGAGGTCCTGGCTGCGCCCGTCCTTCGCCCACTCGATGTCCATGGGCTGGCCGTAGTGCTCCTCGATGGCGAGGGCCATCCGCCCCAGCTCGCCGATCTCCTCCCGAGAGAGCGACCACTGACGGCGCCTCGCGCTGGAGGTGTCGTTGCTCTCCGTCCGGGTGCCGCCCTGGGTCGAGTAGACCATGGCCTGGTCCTTCGCGCCGAGGTGGCGGTGCACGATGGCGGAGTACCCACGCCGCAGCCCCTCCTTCCAGATGGTGAACTGGTCCGGAGAGACCGAGCCCTGGACCACGAGCTCACCCAGGCCGTAGCTGGAGCTGATGTGGATGACGCCGCGGTGCCCGGAGTCGGGGTCCAGGGTGAACATCACGCCGGAGGTCGCGAGGTCACTGCGGACCATCTTCATCACCACCACCGCGAGGGAGGCGGCCAGCGGGTCCATGTCCTTGGCGAGCTGGTACGAGACCGCGCGCTCGGTGAAGAGGCTCGCGCAGCACTCCTTCCAGCGCAGCAGCACCTCCTCGAACCCGTTGACGTTCAGGTAGCTCTCGCACTGTCCAGCGAAGCTGGCGTCCGCGGAGTCCTCGACGGTGGCGGAGGAACGCACGGCGACATCCACCTCGGCGCCGTACTCACCGCAGAGCTCGCGGTAGGCCTGCTGGAGGGCGTTGCTCACATCGGCGGGGACCGGCGTCGCGACCACCAGCTGGCGGGCGAGGGCCGTCCGCCCGTACATCTCGAGCTGGTCGCTGGCGTCCGCTCCGTCGAAGCACGCCCGGAGGGCCTCATCCAGGCTGCCGCAGCGAGCGGCGGTCGAGCGGACGCGCGCCAGCCCCTCGGGCTCCTCGAGCTCCAGCCACGCGCGTTGATCGGCGGGCGCCTCGAGGAAGCGCCGGTAGGCGCTCGCGGTGGTGGTGAACCCGTTGGGAACCCGGACGCCGCGGGGGACGAGCTCGCGGTAGAGCTCGCCCAGCGAGGCCCCCTTGCCTCCCACCAGGTCAGCGTCATCTCGGCCGACCTCGGAGAACCAGAGGAGGAGGGATTGGTCGCGGTGAGTCATGGGTACCTGGCAGATGGGGAACGAACCGGTCCGTGTTCCTCTTCGAGATCGGGGGCCCCGGGCGTGAATAGGTGTAAACCCTATGTCGGCCTGCTGCGCCATGACGCCATACGGGCATATTCCCCATGGCGGTCTGTCGCGCCGCGAGGTTTTCACAGAACCCCCTCGTCCACACGGTTCCGCTCGGGCGAATCATCGGTGGTAATAGAGGTCCGCCTGCCGCTTCCTGGCCGGCGCTCAGCAACCGCTCAACTCATGATCACAAAACTGGTTCAGGGAACCCTCCTCGTGGCCGCCGCCGGGATCGCGTACAGCGCCTCGGTCATGCTGCCCCAGGACGGCCCCACCTCGACGCCGATCGCCCAGCAGGGCGACGACGGCCCCGCCGTCCAGGGCGACTCCAAGAAGAAGGCGAAGGAGGAGAAGATCACGGTCTGGACCCTCCACGCCGACGGCAAGGGCTGAAGCGCAGGCAAGAAGGCCCGTGCGGCCTTCCTCAGTGTCCTCGACGAGGACGACGACATCGAACGCATCTTCTGGAGCGGGACCCGCGCCAGCTTCACCCTCAAGAAGGGAGTCAAGGTGGATGAGAAGGCCCTCAAGGCCGCCATCGAGAAGCAGCGCCTCAAGTGGGTCTCCCTCACCAGCCGCGAGTCCGAGCGCGCCAAGGCGGCCTACGTCGCCAAGACGCCCGGGCTGACATGAAGCGACACCGCCGGGAGGGTCCGTGAGACCCTCATGAAGTCCCTCGGGGACAACGTCGCCGATGTCTACGCCGGTCCCGAGATCATCATCCAGATGAAGAAGGACGAGAAGCTCGACGAGGAGAAGCTCAAGGCCGCCCTCGCGAAGCACAAGGTGAAGATGAAGAGCATCAAGAAGGACAAGACCTACATCCTCTGATCGCCCGCGCGGCCGCGCCCCCTCGGGGCGCCCGCCGCGCCTCGTCACGCAGGCACCCCGACGGATCCGTCCGCCGGGGTGCCTCGCGTTTTGCCGAGACGGCGCTCGGGAGTCTTCAGCCGGCGTTCCGGCCCGGGGCTCCGTCCCGTACAGTCGATGGCCATCATGAGCTCCTTCGACCCGACCCCTGCAGATCGCTTCTCCTTTGGCCTCTGGACCGTGGGGAACCCCGGCCGCGACCCCTTCGGTCACGCCGTCCGCCCGGTCCTCGATCCCTGCGACATCGTCGCGAAGCTGGGGGAGATCGGCGCCTGGGGCGTCAACCTCCACGACGAGGACCTGGTCCCGTTCGGCAGCTCGGCCGCGGAGCGTGATCGGATCGTGGGGGACTTCAAGCGGGCCATGGCGGACTCGGGCGTGGTGTGTCCGATGGCCACGACCAACCTCTTCAGCCAGCCGATCTTCAAGGACGGGGCGTTCACCTCCAACGACCCCGCCGTCCGGGCCTTCGCGATCCGCAAGACCATGGACGCCATCGACCTCGGCGTGGAGCTGGGGGCCAGCACCTACGTGTTCTGGGGCGGCCGCGAGGGCGCCGAGGCGGACGCCTGCCGCGACCCGCGCACGGCGCTGGCGAACTTCCGCGACGCCATCGACTTCCTGTGCGGGTACGTCAAGGACCAGGGCTACGACCTGCGCTTCGCCCTCGAGGCCAAGCCCAACGAGCCGCGGGGGGACATCTACCTCTCCACGACCGGGCACATGCTCCACTTCATCTCGACCCTCGACCACAGCGAGATGGTCGGCGTCAACCCGGAGGTGGCCCACGAGACCATGGCGGGCCTCTCCTTTGTGCACGGCGTCGGTCAGGCGATGGAGTGCGGCAAGCTCTTCCACATCGACCTCAACGGCCAGCGGATCGGCCGCTACGACCAGGACCTGCGCTTCGGCTCCGAGGACCTCAAGCAAGCCTTCCTCCTCGTGCGGCTCCTGGAGGGGACCGGCGGCGGGGCTCGCTATGACGGGCCGCGCCACTTCGACGCCCACGCCTACCGGACCGAGGACCACGACGGCGTCTGGGAGTTCGCCCGGGGCTGCATGCGAACCTACAAGCTCCTCGCCGCCCGGGCGGCCGCGTTCGACGCGGACCCGGACGTGCAGGCGATCCTCTCGGGAACCACGGAGGCCAACCTGGTGGACGTGGGCGCGGGCTACAGCGCGGAGCGGGGCGAGGCGCTCCGGGGGCTCGAGATCGACGCCGAGGGCCTGGGCGCCAAGGGGCTCGGCTATGAGCGGCTCGACCAGCTGATGGTCGAGCACATGATGGGGGCCCGCGGATGAGCAGCCGCGGGGACCTGTTCCTCGGCCTCGACGTCGGCACCCAGAGCACCAAGGCCGTCCTCGTCGACGTGGACTCGGGCCAGGTGGTGGCCCGCGCGGGCCGGGCCTATGACCTGATCGAGGGGCTCCCCCCGGGCCACGCCGAGCAGCACCCCGACACCTGGTCGGAGGCGGTGATCGCGGTGACCCGCGAGGTGGGCGAGGGCGCGCGGGTCCGCGGCGTCGGCGTCTCTGGCCAGCAGCATGGGGCGGTGCTCCTCGGAGAGGGAGACGAGGTCCTGCGCCCGGCGAAGCTGTGGTGTGACACCTCCGCCGCCGCCGAGGCGGCGGCCCTCTCCAGTGAGCTCGGCCGCACGATCCCCGCGGGCTTCACGGGCCCCAAGCTGCGCTGGTCCGCGGCGCATGAGCCCGACCTGTGGGCGCGGGTTCGTCGCGTGCTGCTGCCCCACGACCACATCAACCTCTTCCTCACCGGAGAGTTCTTCACCGAGGTGGGGGACGCGTCCGGTACCGGGTACCTCGATCCCTCCACGGGCGCCTACGACTCCCGGGCCATGGAGGCGGCGGCCCCCGGGCTCGCTGGCCTCGTCCCGCCGCTCCGCCCCTGCGCGAGCCCGGCTGGCGAGCTCTCCGCCAGTGCCGCTGCGGCGCTGGGGCTCAAGGCCGGGATCCCCGTGTCCGCTGGGGGCGGCGACAACATGATGAGCGCCATCGGCGCCGGGGCCACCCGCCCCGGTGTGTCGGTGTGCAGCCTCGGCACCTCCGCGACCGTGTTCGCCTTCTCGGCAGCGCCCGCCGTCGACCCGGGTGGTGACATCGCGAGCTTCCGCGCCTCGAGCGCCGGCCCCGACGGAGAAGCCGGGCACCTGCCGCTGCTCTGCGTCATGAACTGCACCGAGCCGCTCGAGGACCTGCGCGCTCTCACGGGCAAGGGGCACGACGAACTCACCGACCTGGCCCGCGCGGCGTCCATGGGGGACGAGCTGCTCGTTCCGTTCTTCATGGGGGAGCGGGTCCCCAACCTCCCGGACGCGACGGCCACGCTCACCGGCCTGCGCCCCGGCTCGCTCTCGCCAGGGGTGCTCTACCGGGCCGCGCTCGAGGGCGTCGCCCTCAACCTCGCGGCCGGGGTGGAGCGCATGCGGGGCATGGGCATCGAGCCCGAGGAGGTCCGGCTGGTGGGGGGCGCCGCCAGGAACACGCTCTGGCAGGAGATCCTGGCGACCACCTTTGGCGTCCCCGTCCGGGTCCTGATGGAGACGGAGACCGCCGCCGTGGGCGCCGCGCTCCAGGCCGCCGCGGCGGCGCACGGGGAGCCAGCGGACCGGATCGCCCAGGCCTTCGTCGCCTATGGAGGTCCCGCGGTCCCGCCGTCCACCGACGCCGCCACCGTCGAGCGCCTCGCCCTCCTCCGGGGTCGGCTGGCCGAGGCCGTCGCCGCCCAGCGGGGAGCCTGAGGCTCACTCCCGGCGACAACGAGCGCGGCCCGCGCGGGAGAGACTCCCGCGCGGGCCGCGCTTCATGCCGGTGGCTGGATCAGGGGAACTGGACCCAGACGCCGTCGGAGAAGTTCGACGTGGCGAACCCGAGGACGGAGTCGCGGTGCCAGGCCTGGAAGTGCCAGCGGTCTCCGCTCATCGCCGAGGTGATCCCCGTCGGGGTCGGGATCTGGTCGAGGTCGACCGGCGTGAAGAACGCGCCGGTGGCCCCCGAGAACAGGATGCCGCCGCCGACGCCGCGGCCGATGTCGCCGGCCAGGCAGAGGTTGCCCTGGCTACCCCCGGCGTTCGGGATGAAGCCCTGGGTCAGGGAGGCGAGGAAGTAGCCGAACGCGTTCTGCGTGAGGTTCACGGCCTCGAGGTCCATGGTGCGCAGCGTCAGGTCGACGTTGGACGCGATCATGGTCGAGGTCTGCCCGGTGGAGTTCGGGATCGCCGTGCAGTAGTTCTGGATGACCAGGGTGCCGCCGCCGGTGCCGGGGCCCTCGGTCGGGAAGACCTGCGCGCCGGGGTTGCCGGGCTTGAACAGGCCGAGCACGCCGGACTTCGCCTCGGGGGCGGCGTCGGCGGTGAACCAGAAGCTGTAGGTCGTGCCCCAGCGGAGCGCGTTGGCGTCCTGGTTCACGGCGTAGCTCTCGGTCGTCCAGGTGACGTCGCTGGCGGTGACCGTCGCGTTCCAGTCGAGGTTCGTGTACGGCTCGCCGGAGTGGTAGAGCGGGAAGGACATGCCCGGGTTGGTGACCGTCACGTTCGCCCCGATCGGGACCGTGAAGCTCTCGCCGGAGAAGTCGCTGTTGTTGTTGAAGATGGCGTAGTTGTACGTCCAGGTCCCGTCGCCGTTGTCGACCACGTTGGAGCCGGCGACGAACTGGCCCTCACCGGGCACGTTGATCTCCTCGATCGCGGCGGTCGGCGTGGTGGCGGACCAGGCGTAGATCGCGGGCTGCTCGCGGACCGTCGCGCCGCCGATGTTCAGGCGCCAGGCGCCGTTGGTCGTCGAGCCGGGGCGGCTCAGGCGGGTGTAGGAGACGTTGTTGAAGCCGTTGCCGGCCGCGGCGTCGTCCGGGGCGATGTACTGCGACTCACCCCAGTAGGTGGCGTTGGGGTACTGGCTGGGGTCCACGTCGTCGTTGGCGACCTGGATCCGCTTGAAGACCCGGTCCCCGGTCTGACCCTGCTGGGCGAACGGGTAGGAGAAGGCGCCGGTGAACGCGTTCACCTGCCAGCGCGGGCCGAGGCCCGACTGGGAGCCGTTGAGGCCCGAGCTGTAGGGGTCGGAGCAGCCGACGCCGAGGCGGCTGCCGGAGCCGGAGCTGTTGCAGTTGCAGCAGAGGTTCTGCTGGAGGGCGGTGAAGCCGTGCTTGAGCCAGCTCTGGCCGATCTGCTCGAAGCGACCATCGTCGATGCGGTAGATGTTCTGACCGATGACCGGGTGCTGGTTGCTGCTCGCAATCCAGAGGAGCTCGGCGTCGCCGACGTTGCAGGAGGTGGTCCCGAGGGAGTACCCCGCGACGCCGCCCGTCGCGCCGAAGTTCGAGATGTTCGGGAGCCCGCCGACGATGACGTCGGGGCCGGTGGTCGGGTTGGAGCAGCCGCCGCTTCCGCCGCCGCCGCCGGCGGTGATCTCGATGGAGCCAACCCCGGAGCTGCTGCCAGAGAAGGAGCCGCCCCGGATCAGGTAGGTGGTGCCCGCCATGGCGGACCAGCTGACGGTCGACTGCAGGCCGCAGGCGTCATCGTTGCAGGTGATCTGGGTGCTGCAGTTGCTGAAGACGGCGAGCACCGTGTCCCAGCTCGCGTTGCCGCAGGTGGAGACCTGGTAGTCGGACGTGCTGGGAGCGGTCCACGACCACCAAACGTCTCGTCCGATGTTGCCGCATCCCGAAGGCCCGCCGCTGGTCGCACTGGTGTTGTTGAAGACGAAGGTGCCGAGGCCAGAGATGGACTGGGCGTTGGAGCAGTCATCTGCTCCCTGGGCGCTCGCGAGCCCCATGAGGGGGGCGGCGAGGAGCGACGTGGCGGCGAGGAGTTTCGAGACGCGCATGGGTCGTTGAACTGGTGTGGTAGGGAAGGAAGCAGCGCCATGGGGGCGCGTGCGGTGCCTGGGGCCGGAAAGGCTCAGCACCCCGGGAAGACGAGGCTGCGGTGCATAAGGGTCCCCGGTGCACGCAAATACTCTCACGCTTGGCGCTGGTGTGCGGGTCTCAAATTGAGAGCATTGGGCCTCGCGCGGTGACCGGATGGCCGTCGAGGGCCTCCCCGCGGGCTCGACCGGGCATCCCGCGTGTCGAGGGTTCCCCGGGGGCCCCTCGATCAGATCGTCTCAGCCCAGGAGCCAGAGGACCATCGGGAGCGACGCGGCGACCATGCACAGGACGCTCAGGACGCCGGCGAGCAGGAACCGCGGGCCGACGCGTACGAGGCGCGGGACGTTGAGGGTCAGCCCGATGGCGGCGAGGGCCAGGGCGAGGAGCCAGCTCCCGCCCTGCTTGAGCCAACCCCACAGCGGACGCGCGTCCTCGCCGACCGCGACCTCCCCGTCCAGCCACCCGGTGGCGCGCAGGCCCGAGGCGACCACGAAGAGCCAGACGAAGTGGGGGACGCCGACGCCCTTGCGGCCCTCCCCGGCATCGCCCCCGCCGCGCAGCAGGACCGCGAGCAGGACGACCGTGGGGACGAGCATGGCCACGCGCAGGAGCTTGAAGAGCGTGGCCCACTCCTCGGCCGTTCCCCCGAAGGCCTGGCCGGTGGCGATCGCCTGGGGCACCGCGTGCACCGTGAGTCCCGCGAGGGCGCCGCCCGCGTTGCCGCCCACCCCCAGGGCAGCTGCCGCTGGGGGCAGCACGAAGAGCATCGCGACCCCGAGGAGGTTGATGACCCCGATGGCGAGGCCCAGGTCCTCCTCCTTCGCCTTCACCGTGGGGGCCACCGCCATGATCGCGCTGTTGCCGCACACCGCGGTCCCCGCGCCGAGGAGCAGGGCCGCGCGCGGGTCCAGGCCGCACACACGGCCAGCGACGATGGCGCCGAGGAAGGCGACGACCATCGCGGCCACGACCACGAGGAGCGTCCCGCCGATCGCCCCGCCCTCCAGCAGCCGCTCCAGGTCCATCCCGAAGCCGATCAGCACGATGGCGGCGGGGATCACCGCCTTGGAGACGGCCTTCGCCGCGGGGGCGAAGCGAGCCTGGACGGCCGGAATCAACGCGAGCGCGAGCCCGAGCACCAGGGCGAGGACCGACGGCGAGGGGACGAGCCGGGACGGACCGAGGGCCGGGCGGAGGAGCACCGCTGCCGCCGCGAGGCCCGCGCAGAGCAGGCCGCAGAGGAGGACAGATCGGTCGGGGCCGCTGGATTCAGTGGACATCGAGGGCACCGTACCGAGTCGCCCCGCGAGGTCACCCTGCCCCTCGGCCCATTTCACGCGCGGGCGGTCTTCGTCGGCCTCGGGGCGGGGGATGGCACGCCTTCGGGCGCCGTGCCCATGGTCTCCCGACCGCGCCGCCGGTGGGCCGGGGCTGCCGGGCGGGTCGGCACCGACGGGTGCCTGGCCGTGCAGCGAAGGCCCGGAGCCTGCCCGCAGAAAGTCGGGCTCGGATCGGGGGGCGACGGGGTCTAGACTCCTCGCTCCCCCCCCTTCATCTCCCAGGCTGCCCCCAGCCCCGCCACGATGGACCCCAAGCTCTACCAAGTCATCCACCTCGTCTCCGTGGTCTTCCTCGTGGCGATCACCTTCCGGGCCTTCGCCGCTCCGACCCCCGAGAGCCGTCGGACGAACCTGATGCTGTCGGGGATCGCGTCCTTTGGAGCCCTGCTCGGAGGCTTCGGCCTCATGGCGAAGCTGCAGCTGGAGTGGGGGCCCTGGCTCTTCGTGAAGATCGGCTGCTGGCTCGCGCTCTCCGCGCTGGCTGGCATCGCCTACCGGAAGCCGGAGTCGACCAAGAGCCTGAGCTGGCTCGCCTTCGCGCTGGTCGTCACCGCGGTGTTGATGGTGTACGTGGTCCGGCCCGGCGTGTGATGGGCGCGCCGGGGGCCTCACGGCTCCCCGGCGGCAGAGGCGGCGGATCTCCCGCAACGGGAGGTCGGGCCGATCGTTCGATGGAGGCGCGGCGCCCGCTGTGGGCGCGGCGCCTTCGCGTTCGGGGCGACGCGATCGCCCACCGGCCGGCTCGAGCCTGGAGCGCGGGGCGACCTCCGCCCCCGTTCTCATGGGAGGTTCGACTTGGCAGATGGAGTCCTGGGGCGGCGCCGCCGCCAGAGGGGTGTGGTGGGGCTGATCCTCTTGGGGCTGGCCACTGCGGGCGGCGCGGGCAACGAGGCCGGGGCGACCACGGTGGTGGGGGGGCCGGGTGAGGCTGACCTGCTGGCCCGGGGACCGGCGAGCCCCGTGAGCACAGGAAGCCGAACGGCCACCGGGTTCCCAACGGGCAAGGAGGACGGGACCGAGCGAGACCGGCGAGCCGCCTTGAACCGGCTCGAGCGACAGCTACGGGAGGCCCGCCCCGAGCGCCGCCGCCGGGCGGTGGCAGGGCTCGCCGAGCTCGGGGGAGACCGGGCGCTGGCGCGGGTGGTGGAGGCCCTGGCGGATCGCTCCGCCGAGGTGGCGGACGAGGCGCAGCTCCGGCTCCCGGGCCTGCTCGGGGCGGACCTCCTCGAGCAGGTTCGCCGCGGCAAGGGGCTGACGACGGGGCCGCCGCTGCTCCGGCTCCGCTGGGCGGAGCTCATGGGAAGAGGCGTCGCGCCCCAGGACGCCCAGGGGCTGGGCGGCCTGCTCGGAGTACGCGGTGCCGCGGAGCGGCGCCTGCTCCTGTGGAGCGTGGAGCGACTCGGTCGACGCCGTCTGATCGCCGGCGAACAGGGGCGGCTCGTGGAGCGGGTCCTCGGCCTGACCCGGAGGGGGCGAGATCCCGGCGTCCGCGCCGCGGCACTCCAGGCCCTGCTGCCCCTGGCTCCCGGGCGCGCCGAGCCGCTCATCCGTGCCTGGATCGGTGGGGGGGGGCGGGAGCTCTGCTGCTCGGCGTTGATGGCGGCGATGGAGCTGGACCTACCGGATCGGACCCGCCTGCTCGGAGCCGCCCTGGCCCACGGGGACTGGGGCGTTCGCCTGCGGGCCATCGAGCTGGCCCGGGAGGAGACGTCGCCCGTGATCCTCGACCTGCTCGTGGCACGCCTGCGCGAGGAACCGCGGGCGGCGCTCCGGGCTGCGGTGGTGGTCACGCTCCGGAGGCTCACGGGCCTGCGGTACCGGGACCAGCCGGACGCCTGGGAGGCGGCTCTCCGCACCCTCTCACCTGGCGGAGCCCTCCCGCGCCTTGCCTCCACGTCCTCCTCGGGGGATCGCGACACGGCGGCCCGTGGGACTGTCGCAGCGCTGGGGCGCCTGGATCCCATGAGCGACCGGCTGGCCATCCTCATCGACTTCTCCGGTTCCCTCTGGTTCAAGAACGCGGAGGGTCACAGCAAGAAGGACCGGCTGGATCCCCAGGTGACCCGGCTCCTCTCCGGGTTCGATCCGGAGGTTCGTTTCATGCTGGTTCCGTACACCCACGAACCGCACCCCTTCGAGCGCGAGCTCGTCGGCGCGAGCCGGCGCAACATCCGCCGGGCCCAGCGCTTCTTCGAGGCGGCACGCATGAACGGAAGCGGCGATCTCTACGGGGCGCTGAGCCTCGCCCTGGATACGCCCGAGGTCGACCGCGTCATGCTCCTCACAGACGGCGCGCCCTCGGGCGGTGAGCGCTGGAACATCGAGCTCATGGTGCCGCACCTCCAGGAGCGCCTCCGGTTCCGACCTGCGCTGCTGGACTTCATCCTCGTGGACAGTCCGCGCAAGCTCGAGCGAGGGTGGGGGCAGCTCGCGGAGTCGACGGGTGGACGGCTGATCCGCCTGTCGTGGTGAAGGCCTGCGGGGGCGTGCGGCCGCGGCCAGCAGGGGTCACCCCTTGCGCAGGGGCTGTCGTTCAACGATCCTCCCGGCCGCGTGACGCCGAGCGATGAACACAACGATCCCGTGGGAGAGGCCCCGCCGGACTGGGCCGAGAGCTACCGCGCGGGCCAGACCCCCTGGGACCTCGGGGCCGCCCACCCCGAGCTCGCCCGCAGGCTGCAGGACGGCTCCCTGGCGCCTCCCGCCTCCGGAGGCCGGGCGCTCGTCCCCGGCGCCGGCCGCGGCCACGACGCCCTGGCCCTCGCGCGGCGTGGCTGGACCGTGGTGGCGCTCGACCTCGTGGAGACCCTGGCCGACGACCTGGCGGGCCCCCTGTCGCGCTCCGGCGGCCGCTTCGTGGCGGGGAACGCCCTGGAGTTCGAAGACGAGCCCTTCGACCTCATCTGGGACCACACCTTCTTCTGCGCCATCGACCCCGCGGATCGCGCGCGCTGGGGCCAGCGGGCGGGGGAGCTCCTACGACCGGGCGCCGTCTACGCGGCCCTGGTCTTCCCCTTCGGCAAGCCGGCCGCCGAGGGCGGGCCGCCGCACGGGATGAGCGGCGATCACCTGGCCGAGGTGCTCGCCGCGCGCCTCGAGGTCGTCGAGGAGGCCGAGGCCCTGCGCAAGGTCCCTGCGCGTCGCTGGGGCGAGCGGTTCTTCCTCGCCCGTCGCCGCCCCATGGGCCTCACGCCGACCCCGTGAGGCCGATGGTACAGGGGCCTAGCGGCCTCGCTTCTGGTAGGGGTTGTAGGGGCCCGATACGGGTTGGCCGCGCTCGAATCTGGAGACCACGGCGCCCTCGATGACCGTCCCGACGCAGTGCGTCGTGTACTCGAAGGGGTCACCGTCGTAGAGCGCGAGGTCGCCGTCCTTGCCCACCTCGAGGCTCCCGACCCGATCCTCGACCCCGAGGATGCGGGCGGCGTCGATGGTCACCGAGCGCAACGCTCCCTCGAAGCCGAGGCCGTGGCTCGCGGCCACGGCGGCCTCGAAGAGGATGACCCGGGTCTTGGGCACGTAGGACTCGTACCCGCTCTTGATCGCGAAGGGGATGCCCGCCTCGCTGAGCCGCGCGGCCGTCTCGAAGGACAGGTTCTCCGCGTCACCCGAGGCGCGCTTCATCGTCGGGTGGAGGATGACCGGGATGCGGGCGGCCGCGAGTTCGTCGAGCAGGAGGTAGGCCTCGCTGGCGCCGTCGAGGACGAGGCGGAACCGGAACTCCCGGGTGAGCCGGAGCGCGGACGCGATGTCCTGGGCCCGGTGCGCCGTGACGATCATGGGCACGTCCCCGTCGAGCACCGCGCACATGGCCTCGAGGGCGAGGTCCCGCGCGGGGGGGCTGTCCGCGTCGGCGGCCTTTCGGGCTGCCGCGTACTCCTGCGCCTCGATCAGCTTGGAGCGGAGCATGGACATCATCTTGGCGCGGGTCCCCGGCGACGACTTGTCGGAGCGCTTGGCGGCGTTCGAGAGGGTGGCGGCCACCGCGCTGAACGGGCGGACGGCCGCGTCGTCGGCGGTGGTGGAACGGGTCTTCACGATGAAGAGCTGGCCCGGGACGAGCTCGCGCGGGGCGTGACCGGTCTGCACGGTCGTGACCCCGAAGCCGCGCACCCAGTGGACGAGGGCCTCGCGCGGGTTGTAGGCGTCGAGCGCCCGGAGCTCGGGCTGGACCGCGGCGGAGTCCTCGTGCTGCTCCTGGTCGCCCTTCTTCTGGTTGTAGTAGCCCGCGACGCCCACGACCGAGCGCGCGTCCACGAGGCCGGGCGTGACGACCGCCGCCTCGAGCACCTCGAAGCCGGCGGGGATCTGCACGGCGTCGCGGGGTCCGATCTGGGCGATCTTGCCGTCCCTGAGGAGGACGACTCCGTCCTCGATGGGGGGGCCGGCCATGGTGTGGATCACGCCGCCGCGGACCGCCACCTGGGCGGCGGCGCCGGGCGCGAACGGGGCGAGGGCGAGGGCGAGGGCGGCGAGTATTTGGCGGTGTCCCATCAGTCCTGGTCTCCCTGGTTGTCGTCCCCGAAGCAGCAGTAGTACGGATCCTGGTCGTGGGTGGCGCCGTAGCCGCCCTCGGCGTAGAGGCGGTCCTGTGGGTCTGCGCGATCGAAACGGCGCTCGCCCTCGACCCAGGTCTCGAGGATCTTCGTGTAGACGCTGAAGGGGTCCCCGTCGAGGATCGCGAAGTCGGCGTCCTTGCCGGCGACCAGCGAGCCCGTGCGGTCCTGCAGGTCCATCATCTCGGCGCCGGAGAGGGTCAGGGCACGCAGGGCGGCGGGGCGCGTCATCCCTGCGCGCACGGCGAGCGCCGCGCTGCGCAGGAAGAGGCGTGAGTCGGTGATCCCGTCGTCGGTGTGGAAGGCCACGTTGACCCCGGCGCGCTCGAGCACGCCGCCGGTCCGGAAGGCCACGTCGACGGCCTCGAGCTTGCCGCCGGGGCTGTCGATCACGATCACGGAGCAGGGGGCGCCCGCGGCGGCGATCTCATCGGCGACCTTCCACGCCTCGCTCACATGGTGCAGAACGACCCGGAAGTCGAACTCATCCGCGAGGCGCAGGACGGTGATGATGTCGTCGTGCCGGTGGGTGTGATGGTGAACGATCCGCTTGCCAGAGAGCACCTCGCCCAGGGCCTCCAGGCCGATGTGGCGGTTGGGCATCTTCTCCGGGTCGCCGGCGGCGGCCTCGATCTTCTGGGCGTACTCCTGCGCGGCGATGAACTGTTTGCGCACGAGGGCAGCGGACCGCCCGCGGGTCCCGGGGAACGTCCCGCCTCGCATGGAATTCGTCCCGTTGGCCATCTTCATCCCGCCCATGGGCGCGCCGTCGGCGTCGCGGATGAACATGTCCTCGATGGTCGTCGCCTCTCGGAGCTTGAGGTAGGCGGTCTGTCCGCTCAGGAGGTGCCCGGAGCCGGGCATGCAGTTGAGGGTGGTGAGCCCGCCGGCCAGGGCGCGCCGGTACCCCGAGTCCCTCACGTTGAGGGAGTCGGACACGCGCACGTCGGGCTGGATCGGACCGGAGCTGTCGGCGCCGGCCGTGCCGCCGAGGTGGCTGTGGGTGCAGATGAGCCCCGGGATGATGACCTTCCCGCTGGCGTCCACGATCGTGGCGCCCTCGGGCGGCGCGGTGTCGGCCGTTGGTCCGACGGCCACGATCTTGGAGCCGACCACGACCAGCGTCCCGTCCTCGATGGGGGGGCCGGCGACCGTGTGGATCTTGGCGCCGACGAACGCCGTGGGGGGCGGGTCAGCGGGCTGCGGGAGCGCGGGGAGCGCGGAGGCGATGAGGGCGAGGATCATGGGGGCTCCGGGACGGTGCTTGGGCTCCCCCGATCATAAGAGAGAGCTCCGGCCGAACCGCCCCCTAGCTGCGAGGGCGCCGGGCGACCACGAACTGGAACCTCCCGTAGCGGCCGGCCAGCCCGGGCAGCGAGCCCGCGGCGCCCAGCGCGCCTCCCGCGGCCCGCAGCCACTTGCCGAGCCCGCCCTTCATATTGCGGGTTCGGAATTCGATCTCCTCGGGGGCTGGCACGGGCTGGGCGCCGAGGCGGCCGACCTCGGTGAGTCCTGCCTCCGAGAGCCAGCCGCTCACGTCCCTCGGAGCGAGGGGCTCGAAGGGGCCGATGTTGGGGTCGGGAGCGAGCACGTACTCCACGCCCTTCGGCCCCCGGCCGCGGGCCCGGAGCCGCTCGGTCCAGGGGTGGAAGGACCGGGCGGACACGAAGCCCACGAGGAGCTTGCCCCCGGGCTTCAGCCAGCGCGCCATCTCGGCGATGAGCCCGGCGCGCTCTTCGCTGCGGACGCCCTCGAGGCGGAAGAAGCAGGACACCACGTCATAGGTCTCGGCATCCGGCCTCTGGGCGTCCTCACCGTCACCGTCACCGACGCCGACGCCCGGCCAGGCGAGCGCCGCGCCGCGGGGACTCACGCGACCGGCGCAGAACTCTGCCACCTCCGGCGACCGCTCGACCACGTCGAACCGGAAGCCCTTCCGCTCGGCCGCGAGCCGGGCGGTGACGATTCCCGTGCACGGCAGCACGTCGAGCCAGCGCCCCCGGCTGTCCTCGGTCCCCTCGCCCGCGGGCCGCTCCGCGCCCTCGGGGAGCAGGGCGGCGAGCGCCTCGCCGAGGGCTCGCTGCTCCCACGCGCGGGGCTTGTTGTGTCGGAGCCCGTTCAAGACCCTCGCGCGCTGGTACGTCGCGAGGAGGTCGGGGGCCCAGTCGTCCGGGCGAACGGAGGAGGGGATCGGCCGCCCCGCGTAGTGGTCGCGGTGGGTGACCTGATCGAGGGGCCGCCGCTTCGGTCCGCGGCGGGGGGTGACCTTGGGGTGACCCAGGGCGAGCACGGCGATGACCATCCGGTCGTAGGGAAGGCCCACCACCTCGCGCACCTCCTCGGCGCCGCCGGTCTGGGTGATCCAGAAGGTGCCGAGCCCCAGGGCGTGGGCGGCGAGGCTCATGTTCTGGATGAGCGCCGACGCCGACTGGATGTTGGCCCAGGCCTCCTCCGAGAAGTCGCGGCCATAGCTGATGACGATGTTGACCGGGGCGTTCGCCATCTGCGTGGAGAGCCCCGCGAGGGTGGCGTTGACCCCGGGGTCGGTGACCGCCACCAGGTCCCACATCTGATAGTTGCACGAGCTGGGCGCCCAGATGCCCGCGTGCATGACCTGGTCCACCAGCTCCGGCTCCACGGGCTGGTCCGTGAACTTCCGGATGGAGCGCCTCCCGTAGAGCACCTCCCAGAAGTCGGCGGAGGGGAGCTGGGCCAGCGGCCGCTGGGTCCCGTCGTCGGCGGCCGAGGCGTCGAAGGTCGGATTCCCCTCCGGCGCGTCGGGGATGCCGTCGCCGGCCGCGGCGCCATTTCCCCCCTGGGCGGGGGAGCCCTGGGATATTTCGTCGCCTTCGGAGTCGCGCGGCATCATGGGACCGCCGAAGTCTACGTCCCAGGCCATGCCGAATTCCTCCCCTGCTCCGATCCTCCTCGCGCTCCTCGCCCTCGCATCCGCTCTCGCGGGGGGGTGCCGGACGCACTATTCAGGGGTGATCGCCTCTGCCTTCGACCGAAACGCCCGGCGCCAGCCCCCCGAGGAGCCGCGCCTCGAGCGGGAGGTACAGGGCGAGCAGCTCTCGGGGGCGCCCCTGGAGGAGCGGAGCTACATGCGCATGCCAGACGGCGGACGGCCCAACCATGGCCGCCACTCCAAGTGGTATCCCAATGGCGCGCCGCGCTCCGTGCGCTCGTACCACCTCGGGGAGCCGGTGGGGGTCTGGTGGTCCTGGTGGCAGAACGGCGGGCTCCGATCGGCGACGACCTTCGACCCCGAGCGGCCGACCAGGATGGCGTGGTGGCACGCCAATGGCTTCCTCGCGTCCGAGGGCATGGCGCTGCAGGGCGTGCGCACCGGCCCGTGGACCTCCTGGCACGAGAACGGCAGCCTCGCGAGCGAGGGGGACTTCGCCGGGGGCCAGCGCTCCGGGGAGTGGGTGCTGTACGACGAGGACGGCGAATGGTCCGAGCGCGGCCGCTACATCAACGGCAAGCGCGTCGGGAAGTGGGAGTACGCGTCCCAGCCGGGCTTCTGATCCGCCGAGGGCGCGCCTCGACCCGTCCACGCGGCGCCGTCGGCGCGCGGGTGGCTCAGGGGCGAGCGGTCGTACGGAGGCGCCGGAGGGCGCCCTCGATCGTGGCTCCGGTCCAGCCCCGCCGCTCGAGGCTCGCGCGCAGGCGGAGGTGCTCCCGCCTGGCGGCCGCCTGGCGCCGGTGCGCCCGGGCCTTGGTCCTGAAGAAGCGCCGCGTTCCCACCGTGCCGAGCGCAGGGCCGGCGCCCAGGGCGACGGCGTCCTTCGCCGGGTCGGTGAGGGTCTCGAGTTGTCGCCGGCGCTCCCCGGTCTGGTGACCCAGCTGGGTGATGCGCAGGGTCATGGGCGAGGGCGTGATGGTGGGGAAGCCGGCGCGCTCCACCGTGACCCCCCAGGGGCGTAGCTTGGCCTCCAGGTTGGCCTGCAGCGTCTCGTCCAGCCCGATCCCGGAGCGGAGCTGGTCCAGGGAGGCGGCGCGGAGCACCTCCTGGACCCCCAGGGTCAGCATCTGGGTCATCCCCCGCACGAGGTCGTCCACCTGGATCAGCGCCTTCCGGATGTCGACGACCCGGTAGACGATGTTCGCGTCCGCGACGAACACGTGGCCGAGCGGGGTGGCGACGCGCTGGGCGGGGAGGTCCAGGGTGCGGGAGCGGGTGGGGACGCGCCGCGCTTGCTGGAGGAAGGGGATCATCGGGTGGAAGCCTGGCTCGAGCACCTGGCGCGGGCACCCGGCCATGAACGGGAGCCTCCGAACCAGGGGCAGCGCGGGGCGGAGCCAGCGGGGGAACGGGCGGTCGATTCGACCCATGGTGTAGATCAGCCCCGTGTTGCCGCTCTTCACGGTCACGCCGCTCGCCCGCACGACGGCGAGCACAGCGGCGCCGATGTAGTAGAGGGCGTCGGGCGAGATGGAGGGGAACTGGAACACGCCTTGATCAGGTGGGCTCGTCGTCGCCGGCGGTCCCGGCCTCGCCCTCGGGGTCTTCCTCGTCCTCGAACGGATCCTCCCCCGCTCCGGGGTTGTTCTGCAAGCGGCGCCGGACCTCACGGCGCTGCCGCTCCCGCTCGTCTTCCTCCAGCTGCGCCTCCACGCCTTCGACCTGGACCTCGCGGGAGGCCTTGCTGGGGCGGCGCAGCGGGCCGGGGTCCTCGGGGTGGACGGAGACCACCGCGCCGGAGACCAGGGCGACGGCGGCTTCCTCGGTGAGCCCGCGCGCGCGGAGGTCGTCGTACAGCCGCCGCTTCTCCCCGGTGAGCAGCTCGAGCTGGGTGATCTCGAGGGTGGTGGGGGAGGGGGAGATGTTGGAGAAACCGAACTTGAGGATGCGCACGCCCCACTGGTCCTCGACCGGCTCGAGCTCGGCGCGGATCGCGTCGCACATGCCGTCGACGTCCGTCACGGTCTTGCGAGTCTGGCGCGCGACCACCGACTGCACGGCGATGACCACGCGGTTCTGGAGCCCGGTGACGAGGTCGTCGATCTCGATCAGCGCCTTGCGCAGGTTCACGATCTGATAGACGACCTTGGCGTCCACCTCGTAGACGAGGTCGTCATCCAGCTGGATGACCTGCGGCTCGAGGTCGAGCGTGGTGTGCTTGGTCTCCTCGGTGCGGAAGGTCTGGATGATCGGCCACTTGAAGTTGATGCCGGGGCCCACCACCTCCCGGGCTCGACCGAGGGTGAAGCGGAGGGCGTGCTGGCCGTCGTAGACGACGACGAAGAGGCCCGTGAGTGCGCCGAGGAGGTTGAGAGACATGGTGTGGGGAGCGGTGAGCGACCTTGGGACCCAGACGCTATCGGATCGCCAGGCAGGCGAGTAGCCTGCCTCGCGAGCAATGGAAGACCCCCCCGAGCACCCCGGCCAGGAGCCGGCGCCTGCCCCGCTGCAGATCCCCCGGGGGCCGCGCGGTGAGGAGCCCTCCGCGTCCCTGGTCCGCGCGCGCCACGGGCTCGCGGAGCGCGCCGCTGGCGCTGCCCTCCCTCACCTGGGGGGCCTCCCCGTTCCGCCCGAGGCGGCCCGCGGAAACATCGAGAACATGGTGGGCTGGGCCCAGGTCCCGGTCGGCCTCGCGGGCCCCTTGCTCCTGGAAGGGACCCACGGCAGGCGGGACGTGCTCGTGCCCCTCGCGACCACCGAGGGCGCGCTTGTGGCCTCCACCTCCCGTGGGATGGGGCTGGTGCGGGGGGCTGGCGGCGTGCGCGCCCGCGTGACGAGGGACGAGCTCTCCCAGCACCCCGTCCTCGTCTACGAGGACATCGAGGGCGCGCTGGACGCAGCCGAGGCCGCGCGCGGGAGCCTCGAACGCTTCCAGGGCCTCGTCTCGACGATCACGACCCACGGCCGCCTGGTCCGCGTCGAGCCTGAGGTGCTCGGGAGGCGGCTGGTCCTGCGCCTCGTGTTCACCACGGGCGACGCCATCGGCATCAACATGGCCGCCCACGGCGCGGAGCTGTGCTGCGCGGACCTCGCCGGGCGGACGGGTGCGGTGGAGCGACACGTCCACGGCCAGGATGTGGAGAAGCGGGCCAACGCGCGCGCGCTCATCGAGGGCCGCGGCCGGAGCGTGGTGGCCGAGGCGACCGTCCCGCGGCAGGTGCTCGCTGAGCGCGCCCGTACGAGCCCGGAGGCCATGGTCCGCGTGATGCGCACGTACGCCGCAGGGTTCGCGCAGCTGGGGACCCAGAACTGGACGATCCAGTCTGCGAACACCCTCGCCGCGCTCTTCCTGGCCTGTGGGCAGGACGTCGCGTACGTCACCGAGTGTGCCACCGGCCTCCTCGACCTCGACGTGACCGGGGAGGGGGACCTCCAGGCCACCCTGACCCTCCCGAGCCTGCTCCTCGGGTCCGTGGGGGGAGGCAGCGGCCAGGGAACGGCCCAGGAGGCGCTCCAGATCATGGGGTGCGCCGGGCCTGGCAAGGCCACCACCCTGGCCGAGATCGCGGCAGGGACGGTCCTCGCGGGCGATCTTTCGCTCCTGGCGGCCTTCGCGAGCCATGAATTTGTCGCAGCCCACGAGTCCTTGGGGCGCAATCGCCCCCAGCCCTAGCGCGGGGTGGGGGGAGCCGCAGGCTGGGACCGGGGAGCGCCGGAGTCCCCAGTGAGGGCGTTCGCTGCTTGACGGTGGCCCCAGCATGCCTACCCTCTTGGGCTCATTCTCGGAGTTTCGCCCTCTCGCGGACCACCCGGGTCGCGGCTTCCCGCTGCCCCGAGTCTTCGCCCGAGCGTGGACTTCCATCCACCGTCGCCATCTGACGGAGCCCTCGGCTCCCCGGCCAGCGTCCCCCTAACTAAGCGTCTCCAGACCCGAGCGCGTCTCTGCGCTCCCTGACTTCCGATGAGCACCACCGTGGAGAAGAAGAACGTCTCCCCGCGTCAATTCGCGGCCAAGAAGAACGATCCCTCGATGAAGCGCAACATCGGGATCATGGCCCATATCGACGCCGGAAAGACCACCGTCACCGAGCGAGTCCTGTTCCTTACGGGCATGGTCCACAAGACCGGCGAAGTCCACGACGGCGACGCCACCATGGACTTCCTCGAGGAGGAGCAGAAGCGGGGCATCACCATCCAGTCGGCGGCGACGACTTGCGAGTGGAACAACCACGCCATCAACATCATCGACACGCCGGGACACGTCGACTTCACCGTCGAGGTGGAGCGCTCGCTCCGCGTCCTCGACGGCGCGGTCGCGGTGTTCGACGGCAAGCAAGGTGTTGAGGCGCAGTCGGAGACGGTCTGGCGCCAGGCCGACCGCTACGGCGTGCCGCGTATCTGCTTCATCAACAAGATGGACAAGGTCGGCGCGAACTTCGAGTTCAGCGTGGGCACCATCCGCGACCGCCTCGGCGCGAACCCGATCCCGATCCAGCTGCCGATCGGCGCCGAGAAGGACTTCGCGGGCTTCGTCGACCTGATCCGCATGAAGTACATCGAGTTCATCGACGACTCGAAGGACGGCGGCCGCTCCTACATGGAGGGCGAGATCCCCGAGGAGCACAAGGAGGCCGCCGAGGCCGCGCGCCACATCATGGTCGAGGCGGCCGCGACGGGCGACGAGGACCTGATGAACAAGTACCTCGAGGGTGAGGAGCTCACCGAGGAGGAGATCATCAAGGGCCTCCGCGCCGAGACGCTCGCCATGAACTGCGTGCCGGTCCTCGCGGGCTCCGCGCTAAAGGACAAGGGTGTCCGCTTCGTCCTCGACGCGGCGCTGGACTTCCTGCCGGCGCCGGCCGAGCTGGGCGACGTCGAGGGCACCGTCCCCCGCAAGGAGGAGAAGATCACCCGGAAGCCCACCACGGACGACTACGTCTCCTTGATGGCCTTCAAGACGGTCGCGGAGCCCACGGGCGACATGACCTTCGTCCGGGTCTACTCGGGAACGCTCGAGAAGGGCTCCAAGCTGCAGAACCCGCGTACCGGCAAGACGGAGCGCATCGGCCGCCTCGTCCGCGTCCACGCCAACAAGCGCGAGGCCGTCGACTCGGTCCCCGCTGGCGACATCGCGGCCATCATCGGCCTCAAGAACACGGTGACCGGCGACACCCTGTGTGACGACGACCACCCGATCCAGCTGATGAAGATGTCCTTCCCCGAGGCGGTCATCTCCATGTCGCTCGAGCCCGAGAAGGCCACCGACCGCGACAAGCTCAGCGAGATCATCGGTCGCATGATGCGAGAGGACCCGACCTTCAAGGCCTTCACCAACGAGGCCACCGGCGACCTGATCATCTCCGGCATGGGTGAGCTCCACCTGGAGATCATGGTCAACCGGATCAAGAACGACCACAAGTGCGACGTCCGCACCGGTCGGCCGAAGGTCGCGTTCAAGCAGCGCATCAAGAAGCAGATCGACACCGAGGCGCGTCACATCCGCCAGTCCGGTGGCTCCGGTCAGTACGCCGTCATCAGCGTCGTCATCGAGTACGACCCCGAGGTCAACGGCTTCGAGTTCGTGGACGGCATCAAGGGGGGCGCGGTCCCGCGTGAGTACATCCCGAGCGTCGCGAGCGCCCTCGAGGAGTCGTTCACCACGGGCGGCAACACCGGCATTCCCTTCGTCAGCACGAAGGCCCGCCTCTATGACGGTAAGAGCCACGACGTTGACTCCAGCGAGATGGCGTTCCGCGCCGCTGGCAACCTGGCCTTCCGCCAGGCGATCGAGAACAACACCGTGCTTCTCGAGCCCATCATGAAGGTCGAGGTCAGCGTCCCCGAGGAGTTCGTCGGCTCGGTCGTCGGCGACCTCAACTCGCGGCGCGGTGAGATCGCTGAGATCGAGCACCAGGGCGACATCCGCCTCGTGCACGCGATGGTCCCGATCGCCGAGATGTTCGCGTACTCCTCGGCGCTCCGGGGTTCGACCCAGGGTCGCGGCCAGTTCTCCATGGAGCTGTCCGAGTACCGTGACGTCCCGGCCGGGATCGCGGCCAAGCTGATGGGGGAGTGACCCCACCTGCTGTGCGCCCCGGCAACTCGCCAGGGGCCGAGCGCCCCCCTCTCCGCCCCGTGGAGAGGGGGGCGCTATCGTTCGTGGGGACTGGCGCCTGGGGCCGGACTTGTGTCGCGTTGAAGCCAGCAACGCTCAGCCCCAACGGACCATGGCCCCGCTCGATCTTCGCCTCCCCGGCCTGCTGCTCGCCCTCCTGACGCTCCCCCTCCTGTGGTCCTGCGCGACCGGGTCCTTCCAGCCGTCCCTCTCGGGCTCCTGGAGCTTCGAGGGGGACCAGGACCCTGCGTCCGGTGCGGACGGTGTCGGGACCGACCTCACGCAGCCGTCCGCCGATTCCGAGAGGACCTCGTTCCTGCCCTTCTTCGGAGAGGCTGCCCGCGAGCGCGGGTACGACCTGCCGCTCCCCCTCGGCGCGGGCGTGACGATGATGTCGATCAACCGGCCGACGGAGATCTCGCGGGTCCAGGCGGGCGTCAACGGGGGAGGGCTCTCGGACGTCAATTTCCTCGAATTCGAGGCTGAGGCTGCGGTGCGCTCGGCGGTGGCCCGCCTCGACGCCTGGCTCCTCCCGATCCTCAACGTCTATCTCCTCGGGGGGTACATCTGGAACAACTCCGAGGTCGCGACCACGGTCAACCTGCCAGGGAACACGTCCGTGGACATCGTCTCGGAGGGTGACCTCGAGGGGCCGCTCTACGGCGGAGGCGCGACGCTCGTCGGCGGGTACAAGGAGCTCTTTGCGACCCTGGACATGAACGTGACCCACTCCCAGCTCGGCGAGCTCTCGGAGTTCCTCGCAAAGCTCTACTCCGTCCGGGTCGGCTGGAACACCAAGCTGGGTGAGAACCCCTTCCGGCTGTACACGGGCGCGACGTACTGGGACACCGAGCGGACGATCGAGGGGACGATCCCGCTGGCCGGGGGAGGGCCGATCAGCACCGTCGAGTTCGCGGTGGACCAGCGACCGGTCGACCCCTGGACCATCACACTCGGGACTGCGCTCACCGTCTCCGACCGGCTCTGGTTGATGCTCGAGCTTGGGGGGTGGGACGACACCCAGGTGGTGATCGCCGGGGTGACCTTCCGCTTCTGAGCCGGCGGTCAGCCGAGCGTCAGCGGCTCGTCCGCCGCCCCGAAGCTCTCGGCGGGGACGCCGACGGCGCGAAGCGTGGCGAGGTGGAGCCGGTCGAGGCTCGTCGCCCTGGGGTGGGCCAGGAGCCGTCCACCCCGGAGGGCGCCGCCCGCGCCCCCCGCGATGAGGGTCGGCAGGTCTCGCTCGCCGTGCTCGTGCCCGTCCGAGATGGAGGAGCCGTACACGACCATCGAGTGGTCGAGGAGCGAGCCGTCAGCCTCCGGGAGCGCCGCCATCCGGTCCAGGAGGAGCGCGACGCGCTCGTGGTGCCAGGTCACCACGCGGTCGTACATCTCTCGCTTGGAGCGCCGTGAGCTCCAGCTGGTGATGCCGTCGTCGTCCTCGGTCTTCCCCGAGGTGTCCCTCCAGTGGGAGAGGGCGTGCCAGGTGCCCTTCACCTCCGGGACGAAGGTGCAGTAGCGGTTCGACTGACCGTGGTCGAGCATGACCGAGGCGCATCGAGAGGCGCCGGACCACAGCGCGAGGGCCACGAGGTCCAGGAGCAGCTCGAGGTAGGCCCCGTGGTCCTCCGGGACCGCCTCGATGGGGCGGTCCAGGTCGAAGGGGAGTCCCAGCTCCGCGGCGGCCTCGAGTCGGCGGGCGGTGGCCTCGTCCCGGACGAAGGCGATCCGACGTTCGATGCTTCGAATCGCGTCCAGGTAGGCGGAGAGCATCCGCCGGTCCGCCGCGGACACGCGCTTCTCCAGGGCGCGGACCTGGTCCTTCAGGTCGTCGAGCAGGCTGGTGTCCGCCTCTGGCCCCCCCCCGAACAGCTGCTCGAAGACGGCGCGCGGGTCCGTCTCGCGGAAGACCGGCCGCCCCGGGGCGCTCCAGGAGATCGTGTTGCGGGAGACGTCGGCGGCGAAGAACCCCTCGCCCCTGGTGCTGATGGAGAGCGCGGGGACGACGTGCTCGGCCGCGAAGCGCTGACCGATGAGCTGGTCCACGCTGGGGCCGTCGGCGTCCAGCGAGCGGTGGTCCCACCCTCCGCCCGTGAGCCAGGTCGCCGTCCCTGCGCCGTGCCCGTTCCCGCGCGGCGTGAAGATCCGCTCGGGGATGACGAGCCGCTGCCGGTGACGCTCGAGGGGCGCCATGGTCTCGTTGAGCTCGCGGAGCCGGCCATTCCGGTGGGCCCGAGGCTCCCAGGATCCCTCCGCGACGCCGTTGGGGAAGTAGAGCCAGGCCGCTCGGACCGGGGCAGCCGGTCCACGTGGGGCCAGGGCCTCCAGGTACGGCGCGACCACGGCGGCGCACGCCCCGCGCAGGAATGTCCGCCGGGGGAGCGGGCGGCCCATCGGGGGCCGGCTGGCCTCGAACTGCGGCGGCTGCATCATCGGCTCTCGATCCGGGTGAAGGGGCGGCTGGTGACCAGGGCCGCGATCAGGGCGCCGAAGCCGCGGTCCTCCAGGACCGCGCCGAGCTCCACGACCGTGCGCTCGTCCGACCACTCGAGGGAGCGACCGAGGGAGAAGCGCAAGAGGCGCCGGGCTACCTCGCGGGAGAGCTCGGTTCGCCGGTCCCGAAGGATGGCGCCGGCGAGCCCCTCGGGCCCGCGGAATTCTTCACCGCCGGGCAGCGCCCCGGTGGCCTTGACCCGGTGCCCGAAGTCGTCGTGGTCCCGACGACGCCCGAAGCGATCGAAGCCGTCCAGGGCGAAGCCGAGGGGGTCGATGCGATCGTGGCAGGACGCGCAGGCCGGCGACGCGCGGTGACGTTCCAGGATCCCGCGCGCACCGCGCGCCTCGCCCTCCTCGAAGGCCTCCTCGTCGAACTCGCTGGCGCCGGGCGGCGGCGGGGGCGGCGGCGTCCCGAGGAGGTCGTCGAGGATCCAGGCTCCGCGCAGCACCGGGCTGGATCGGTCGGGGTAGGACGTGGCCGCGAGCACCGCGGCTTTACCGAGGAGCCCTCGCCGGAGCGCGGGCGCCTCCACCCTCGCGACCTCGCCGCCCGGGTGCTCCACCCCGTAGAAGCGGGCGAGCTCCGCGGTGAGGAATGTCTCCTCGCCGAGGAGGAGCTCGTCCAGCGGGCGCCCCTCGCGCACGAGCATGAGGAAGAAGCGCGCGACCTCGTCCCGCATGTCGGCCATGAGGGAGTCCGTCATGGCGGGGTTGTCGATCGGGTCGGGCTTGAACTCGCGTCCGACCCGGCGGGTGCCCAGCCACTGCCCCGCGAAGCTCCGCGCGAATCGCAGGGCGCGGGGGTCCTCGAGCAACCGCGCGGCCTCGCGGGCGAGGACCTCGGGCTCGATGAGCTCGCCCGTGTCCGCGAGGTCCAGGAGCCGCTCATCGGGTGGCCCGGCCCACAGGAGGAACGAGAGCCGGCTCGCGAGGCCGTGGGGGCCCACCGCCCGCTCGCCCTCCAGGGGGCGCTCCGCGACGTCCTCGAGCCGCAGCCGGAAGTGCGGGGACGAGAGGACCGCGAAGAGCGTCGCGCGCAGGGCCTCCTCCGCGGTCGCGCCGTCAGCGAGGCGGGACGCCCGGAGGTCCTGGTAGCGCGTGAGCTCCTCGGGCGAGGGCGGGCGGCGGAAGGCCTGGCGGAGGAAGGGAGCCAGGGGGAACCCGTCCGCCCATCCCGGGGGGGAGTCGTCCGGGCAGGCCGTATCGATGGCGACGCGCACGGCGACATCGGCGCGCTGGAGCCACTCCCCGTGGACGAAGAGGGTGGCTCCGTTCGTGTCGAAGCTGTTCTCGGCGACGAGCTCGGGCGGCATCAGGGTGGCGACGTCCACCTCCACCTCGAGCAGGTCCCGGAGGGCGTGGGCCAGCTCGTCGCGGGTCAGCCGCCTCGCCGGCTCGGCCCCGGCGGCTCCGCCCGTGGCAAGGGCCTCACGTTCGACCGCCCCGAGGAACGCGAGGGCCGACGCCCGGTCGTCGCCGTCCAGCCCGCCGCCTCGCCCGGACCGGAGGGGGGGCGGCATCGCACCGGTCTCGATCATCGCCCCCGCCCGGCGCCAATCGAAGAGGTGCTCCGCGGCGCGCTCGGCGCCGATCAGCCGAGCGACGTCGAAGCCCGCCTCGGCCTCATCGCCGTCGTGACACTCGACGCACACCAGCTCGATCACGGACCGCCCCTCGGTCACGGGGTCGTCGACCGAGCTGGCGCCACGGTGCTGCGGCGCCGGCCCGGCGGAGAGGATCAGCGGGACCGCTGCGATCCAGCCGCTCGGGCGGCGTGCGTTGTGCTTCTCTCCGTTCAACATCTTCGGGGCCGTCCGAGCCGGGCCCCGGGCTACATCATGGGGGGCGAGCCCCAGCAATATAGGCGGTGGGGACGGAGTGGTGACTGTTGGAGGCGCCCCGCGGACGCTGAATCCGGCCCCAGGGCGGGGAATCCCTCAGGTCGTGGGGCGGGCGGGGCTCCCCAACGCGCGTTGGAGCAGGCAGCGCTCGGGGTCGATGACGGACCCGAGCCGGTACCCCTCGAGCAGCTCCCTGGAGCGGCGGGCCAGCTCCCGCCGGACCTCGCGGCGGCGACCGCGGACCCTGGCGATCGACATCCGGTCGTACTCGGTGGTCTGGTGCCGCAGCCACGCGATCGTCGCGGCCTCGGCCCGCCGCTCGACCCCGATGCGCTTGGTCCTCGCCACGGTCCCGCTGCCCACGGGCACGGCGTGCCTGGTGATCGCCGCGGCCACTCGCTCGCCCAGCTCCCTGTGGGCGTCGTGGAAGTCCAGGAACGCCACGACCTCCGCCAGGAACTCCTCCTCGTAGCGGGCCTGCTCCTGCTCGCGCCGGACCCGTCCCGCGTCCAGTCGCCGCTGATAGGCGGGGTCGGCTCGCTCCTGTTCCAGGTCGGCTCGCACTCGCTCGATGGTCTCCGGGGGAGCCCACACCCCGAGGCTGATGCGTCGCCGCCCCTTGCGTGTGCTCATGAGACGATGGTCTCCGGCGGCCTTGACCCGTCGGGTGGCGGCGGGGTCGCCCGGGGGGAGCAGGGCCCACCCGGGCGGGACCTCCGCGACCCGCCCGTCAGGTCCCTCGATCCGGCGCTCGGGGTCGCCGGCGGCGCGCTTCTGGCTCGTGCCCATGGACCGAGGGTTTAGCGGAGAAGATCTCCGCATTCGAGGGAACCTCGGCGGTTCTGGCGCAGAGGCTGCCGGGCAACCCAGCGAGCCAATCGCCGCGCTCAACGGCGGACGAGCGCGGCGTTTCATTCCGTCCGCTGTAGACTCTGCGCCATGACGACCACGGCCAAGAGACGCTGGAGCAGAGAGCTCGAATCCGAGGTGGACGGCATTGCCTTCGCCTCGACCGGTCCCGTGCTGCTCCACGGCTACGACCCTCCGGCAGGGGGCAAGTGGATCGACGATGTCATCCCCGGGAAGCTCGGTGCCTTCGACCGTGGCTCGGGGGAGCGCCTCTGGATCGCGCCCTGCGAGGTCGGCTACGGCCGCGGCTTCGGCGCGGGGCTCGGCCAGAAGGGCCAGGTGATCGTGCTGGGCCCGAGCCAGGGGGGGCACCGGATGGTGCGCATGGCGATGGCCGACGGTGAGCTCCTCGACTCCAACGACATCGAGCCGTTCGACGACGCCGTGGTCCACCCCGAGGTGGTCGTCTGTGCCAACGCGCGGTCGGTGTGGGGGCTCGACACGCTCGACCTCCAGGAGAGCTGGCGGTACGGACGCGAGGGGGAGCGCTACCACGGCCTCGCGCTTTGCGGAGCCCATGCGTACGTCGTCGTCTCCAGCACCGAGTCCGGCAAGTACGGCGTCGTCCGGCTCAACGCGAAGAGCGGCGACTTCGAGGGGTACTTGCTCCAGCCGACCATGCCGCTCATCCGCGGGATCGCCGCGGCCGGGACCGCGGTCGCGATCGTGACCTGCGAGCTCGAGTTCCTGCTCGACGACGACAACCGCATGGACTTCATGCTCCAGCTCGCCTCCCATCCGGACCAGGGGCCGCGAGACGCCCTGAGCATTGCGGCGCTGCGCGCGGACGCCTCCGCGGGTGAGGCGCCCCTCTGGTATCGGATCCTGGAGACCCGGCCGGTGGACGACCTCCCGGATGTGTCCGTGACGGCGGATAGCGCCAAGTTCTATCTGGAGCGCCAGGCCCACCTCGAAGCCGTCGACGGCCTCTCGGGTCGAACGCTCGGGAGCTGGACCGTGCCTGGCCTCGACGAGAAGGTCGCATTTCAGGTCGTCGATGGGGCCGGGCTGCTCGCCGAGGAGACGCGGGTCTCGGTCTTCGAATTGCCCGCCTGAGCGGGTATCCACCTAGCCCGCCGGCGCCCGTCCGCGCCCATCCCATCTGCAATTCGCCCGCGGCGAGTCCCGCAGGCCCCATGCGGTCGCGGGATTGTGCTATCTCTTGCACCACACGGTGACCGTCCCTGGCCCCCGTGACCCGAGCGACCGACCGCGCACGGAGCTGGATCCAGCTCCGCGGGTCGAGCGCTGCCATTCTCCGAGCGCGGCTCTCTCCCCCCAGAGCAGGGTCGCCCAGCATGTGGGACCTCGGTTCGACCGAGTCGCCACCAGCCCCCCAAGTCGCGTGACAGCACAACCGATCCTCGAGGCCCTCGCGAAGGAGTTCTCGACCGACGTCCCGTCCATCCAGGCCACCTTCGAGATGCTGGACGCCGGCCTCTCGGCGCCCTTCATCGGGAAGTTCCGCAGGGCCCGTACGGGCGCGATGTCCGAGGTCCACGTCCGTCGCCTCGCGCTGAAGCGGGAGGAGCTGGTGGAGCTCGACCGACGAAGGGGGACGATCCTGCGCGCCATGGAGCGCGTCGAGGGGATCTCACCGAAGGCCATCGAGGAGGTGACCCGGTGCATGGATCGGTTCCGTCTCGAGGACCTCTATGTGCCTCACCGCCGGCCGGAGCCCGAGGTCCAGCTGGCGCTGGACCGAGGCCTGGGTGGGCTCGCCGACCTGCTCGTGGCACCGCTGCCGAAGTCGGAGCGCCCTCCGTCGGAGAAGGGGCCGGGGTCGAAGAAGTCGAAGGAGGCCGACGGGGAGTCGCCCGACCCCGAGGTGACCGGCGCCGCCGCGAGCGAGGTCGACGCAGAGGCGCCCGCCGCTGAGCCCGCCGCTGAGCCCGCCGCTGAGCCCGCCGCCGAGCCGGCTGCCGAGACCACCGCTGAACCTGCTGCCGACTCCACTCCTTCCGCAGAAGCTGAGTCACCTGCTCCCGAGGTGGAGGAGGCCGTCGAGCCGCCCGCGCCCGGGGACGCCGCGAGCATCGAGGTCGACCCGGAGGAGGACCGTCCGCCCACCGTGGGGCACGACGCCAAGCTGGGAGACGACGTCCCCGAGGACGAGTCGACCGAGGCGCCCGCGGCAGATGCTGGCGAGCCGGAGTCCGCCCCGGCCGAGGCCCCGCCCGCCGAGCCCGAGGCTGCGCCGACCGAGCCCGAGGCTGCGCCCGCTGAGCCCGAGTCCACGGAGGCGAAGCCCGCCGATGATGCCTCCGAGTCCCCCGAAGCTCCGGAGGCGGCCGCTGGCCCCGACCCGGGCGCGGTGACTCCGCCGGCCGCCACCGAGGGGGAGCCGGCGAGCACCCCCGTCGCGGAGGCTCCCCCCGCGCCGACCCCTTCGCCCCAGCCCGAGGCGCTGGTCATCACCGCAGAGCTCTCGAAGCTGTGCGCGCCCTTCGTGAACCCCGACAAGGGGGTCCACACCGAGGCGGAGGCGCTCGCGGGCGCCGTGCGCATCCTCTCCGATCGCCTCGGGCGCGACTCGCGCCTGCGCGACACTGTCCGCCGCGTCATGCGGAAGAAGGGCGTGCTCCGCGCGCGGGCCCTCGTGGACGACAAGAAGGCCGGTCGCCACAAGAACCTGCTGAAGCTCAAGACGCCGCTCCGTCAGCTCCAGGGCCATCGCCTCACCGCGATCCGTCAGGCCCAGAGCGAGCGGGTCATCTCCACCTCGATCGAGCTCCACCCCTCGGAGGTGGTCGGTCGCGTCCGCGCGGCGCTGGGCAAGCACACCCGCCCCGAGTACGAGCCGCTGCTGGATGACATCGCCCGCAAGGCCTTGGCCCAGCGGATCCTCCCCGTGATCGAGGAGGACATCCGCCTCGAGCTCAAGGAGCGGAGCGACGACGAGGCCCTGCGCTTCCTTGGTGCTCACCTGCGCCAGATCCTCCTCACGCCCTTCTTCGGTCGCGTGCCCGTGGCTGGCCTGGACGTCAGCGCGAAGGGGGACATGACCCTCGCGTTCCTCGGCGCACAGGGGGACCTCGCCGCCGAGGTCAAGGTCGAGGTGGGTGAGAAGGAGCCCGCCGCCATCGGCGCCGAGGTCGCCGCCGCCGTCGAGCAGCACGGCGCGGCCGCCATCGCCGTGGGGAGCGGCAAGTCCTCGCGGGCCGCCGGGCACCGGCTCCGGGAGGCGCTCTCCTCCGCCAACGCGGAGACTCCGGTCATGGTCGTCAACGACGCCGGCGCCTCGAGCTACGCGAACGGGACCCGCGCCCGCGCGGAGCTCGCGGAGTGCAGCATCGGGCTCCGCCTCGCCATCAGCATGGGGCGGCGCCTGCAGGACCCCATGGCGGAGTTCCTCAAGGTCGACCCCAAGCAGCTCAGCCTCGGCGCCGAACAGCGTCTCGTGAGCAAGGCCAACCTGCGGCGCGTGCTGCAGGACGCCGTGGAGTCTGCGGTGGCGTTCGTCGGCTGTGACTTCGACACGGCCCCGCGCTCGATCATCGAGCACCTGCCGGGGCTGGACGAGGAGTCCGCCAAGCGCCTCGCGGATCGCCGCGACGCGGGTGACATCGAGTCCCGCGAGGCCATCCGCGCCGAGGGCATCCTCGACGAGGCCCAGTGGACGAGCGTCGCTGCCTTCCTCCGCATGCGTCGGTCCTCCGAACCCCTGGACCGGACCTCCCTGCACCCCGAGCAGTACCAGCTCGCCCGACAGCTCCTGGAGAGCAGCGGCGGGTCGGTCTCGGAGTCGCTCGGGCGCCCCGGGGCCACGAAGGGACTGCGACGCCAGTCCTTCGAGGTGGACGAGTTCACCTGGCGCGACCTGATGCGGGAGCTGAGCTTCCCCGGCCGCGACCCGCGGGGCCGCAACCATGTCCCCGAGTACATCTCGGAGTCCACCGACCCGATCCGGCTCCAGCCCGGCCGCGTCATCACCGGTGTGGTGACGAACGTGGCGAGCTTCGGCGCCTTCGTGGACGTGGGTAAGAAGCAGGACGCGATGATCCACATCTCGCAGCTCGCTTCCCGCTACATCAGGGACGCGCGCGAGCTCCTGTCCATCGGGGCGACCATCCGGGCCAAGATCGTGGAGGGGAACTCTTCCCGCCTCGCGCTCTCGCTCAAGGACGTCCCGAACGAGGAGCGCCAGGACCGCGGCGCCCGCCGACGGGGCGGGAGCACCCGGCGGCGTGGGGGAGGTCGCGGAGCCCGGGGCTCGGACCAACCCACCGGACCGGCGGGCCGGATCTGGCGGCGTGACGGTGCTGCTGGTGCAGCCACCTCATCGAGGCGGGGGACCCGCCGCGGTGGTCCGCGCCGTGGCGGTCGCGATGATGGCCGCTTCGAGCGCGGGGAGCGGGTCGACCTGCGGAAGATCAACGCCCAGAGCGACAAGCTCAGCAGCAACCCCTTCGCCCAGTTCTTCAAGCAGGACGATGGGCCGCCCAAGGAGCCCACCACGACGAAGAAGAAGGGCCCGAAGAGCAAGAAGCCGGACGCGGGACCCGATCCGGCGGCGGCCCAGGAGCCCGCCGCGCCCGAGCAGGCGCCGCCGACCGCCGGGGCTCAGCCCCAGGGCTCGGAGACCCCGGGCGAGGAGTGATGTCAGGTGGCCCGGGCCGGGCTGAGCGTGCGACCTCGCCGCTCGGCCCCGCCGGGGTCAGCGGCCCTCGTTGTGCCCGCCGTCCGGGTGGAGCGGGGGGGGCGCGGCCGAGGCCTGCTCCATCTGATCGATCAGCTTGAGCCCGTCATCCGAGGCGACGCTCGAGGTGCCTAGCTCGTGTTCGGCGAGCGCGGCGGTCACCTCCAGGTCAGCCTCCGAGAGCAGGTCGGCGCCCGGCTCGCCGGGCGCCATGATGTCGAGCTCGTCTTCGCTGCTGATGAGGTCCTGCGGGAGGGAGCGGAGGTCGTTCATGAAGGAGGCCATGGCCTCCCTCGAGCTCCCGCCGTAGATCGGCTGCGTCCCCGTCTCGGCGGACGGCTCGAGGGGCAGGGGCGCGTCGCCCTGGGAACCCAGCAGACCCATCAGCTGGTCCGTGACCTCGCGGGTCCGTTCGGCCGAGGCGGAGATGAGCCCCTTGAGCTCCTCGTGGGCGAGGTCCAGCCGTCGGTCCACCTGCGCGCCGAGCTGGTCGAGGCTGGCGGCGAGCCGGAAGATCCGATCATTGCCGGCCTCCTGACTGGACGACGCCGAGGTGGCCGTGGCCTCGAAGCCACTCTTCACGGATTGCTGCAGGGCGACGATGTCCTGCCGCAGCATCTCGACGGTGGCTATGGCTTCCCGGAATTGCGCCTCGACGGCTTCGGACTCGCGCTCCAGCTGCTCCAGCAGGCGCGGGCTGGTGGTGTCCTTGGTGGGCCCGTTGCGGCGCATCCCGAGGGAGACGCCGATGGTGAGGACGCCGAACAGCGCGAGCGGCCCCTTGTCGAGCCCGGCCCGGGCCAGCAGGTCGAGCGCGGGGACGACCGACTCGGGGAGCTGGGGGGCGAGCCCTGCGACCAGGGCAACGGTGATCATCGCGACGCCGCCCGCAGCGAACAGCAGGGGGATCGCCCTCCCGATCAGGCTGGGCCGGCTCGGCTTGCCGTAGGGCACAGAAGATCCGGTACGAGGTGAGATCGATTGGGTGGCGTTGCGCTGCATGGGATGATCCTCGGGCTGTGGTCCGTCGACGCAGGCTGGCGCGACGGCGCACAGGGGAATTCGACTCACTCTGTGGCAGAGCTTTACATGTTCCTGCTGTCAGCCCGATCCGCGGCAACGCACTCCCTGGCGGGTGGCCTCGACCCGGGCCCCATCGACGACCGATACAGAGCGTGAGGGCGTAAGATGTGCCCCTGAACCGCCCTCGACAGGCCTCTCCCGGCCCGGTCCCAGGGCCGCTCCCCGTCTCCATGGCTCTCATTCAAGGACTCTCTGTTTCCCCCGGGCTGGGCCTGGGCCCCGTGCATGTCGTGCGCGCGAGGCTGGATTCAGCGCCTATCTGGACCCTGCGTTCGGGGGAGCTGGACGCGGAGGTCGAGCGCCTCGACCGAGCCATCGCGCGGGTGATCGACGTGCTCGGAGTGCGTCAGGCCGAGGTGGCGAAGGCGGTGGGGGAACAGGATGCGGGCATCCTCGGCGTCCACCAGATGATCCTCCAGGACCCCGGCGCCCGCGAGCAGGTGGACCGCACGATCCGCGAGGAGCGAATCAACGCCGAGGCGGCCGTCGAGCGACTGATCGATCGGCTGAAGGAGACCATGGGGCGGCTCGAGGGCGACTCGGTCCGCGGGTACGCCGCGGATATCAGCGAGCCCTGGCACGCGGTCATCGCGGCGCTGATGCGCTCCGACAAGGAGACCATCTCCCAGGGGGAGGATCGCGTGGTGATCGCGGCGGCGGAGCTGACGCCGGAGGCCGTGACCTTCCTCCCGCGCCACCGGGTCATCGCCGTGGTCACGGAGGCGGGCGGCCGCTTCTCTCACGGCGCCGTCCTCGCGCGGTCGTTCGGAATCCCCTGCGTGGTTGGGATCCCGAACCTGCTCGCGCGGCTCGAGCAGAACATGCCCGTCCTCGTGGACGGGGACAACGGAGCCGTCACCCTCGCGCCCGACGCGGCCTCCGAGGGTGAGTTCCAGCTCCGCCTCGCGCAGCGCTCTGTCCGCGAGGCAGCGCTCGCGTTACACGCCACCGAGCCCGCGGTGACCCTCGACGGCGAGACGGTGTCCGTCCTCGTCAACCTCGAGTCCGTGCGGGACCTGGAGATGTTCGAGCACCGACGGTGTGACGGCGTGGGCCTGCTCCGGACCGAGTTCCTCTACATGGAGCGGACCGTGTTCCCCTCGGAGGAGGAGCAGTACCGGCTCTATCGGCGCATGGTCGACGCCATGGGGGACCGGTACGTCGTGATCCGAACCCTCGACATCGGCGGCGACAAGCAGCTCCCGTACTTCAAGACTCCGCGGGAGAACAACCCGGCCCTCGGCTGGCGTGGGACCCGGATCACCCTCGAGTGGCAGGACCTCCTGCGGGTCCAACTCCGAGCGATCATGCGTGCGAGCCTGCACGGTGAGGTCCGGGTGCTGCTGCCGATGATCACCTCGCTGGAGGAGGTGCGCGCGGTCCGGGCCATCTTCGACGAGACCCGGGAGCAGCTCTCGACCCAGGGGTACGATGTCGCAAGCGACATCCCCGTCGGGGTCATGATCGAGATCCCCTCGATGCTCTGGGTCCTCGACGAGGTGCTCGACCTCGTGGACTTCATCAGCGTCGGGACGAACGACCTGGTCCAGTACCTCCTCGCGGTCGACCGGGACAACGTCTTCGTCTCGAGCCTCTACGAGCCCTTTCACCCCGCGGTCATCCGGGCGCTCGGGGCGATCGGTGACGCGGTCCGCCGTTCGGGAAAGAGCGCCTGCGTGTGCGGCGAGATGGCCGGGGACGAGGCGGTCGCCATGATGCTGGCGGGGATGGGCTTCGACTCGCTCAGCGTGGCCCCGAACTTCCTGTCGGCCCTCAAGTTCGCGGTCCGGCGCACCACGATGGCCGACGCCCGGGGCCTCGCCGAGGCCGTCCGGGCGGCCTCCACCGTGGATGAGGTCCGGGCCCTCCTGGACGAGGTGCGGGAACGGTTCCGCCAGGAGATGCTGGAGGCGGTCTCAGGGGCGGCCGCTGGAGACGGTTGAACTGGGGGTTGAGGTATCGGTGTCCAGTCTTGATACAATTCGGGCAGCGCGCGAAACCCCACTGATCGACCGTGACCACAGGCCAATCAAACTCTCCGACGGACCCGGCCCAGGACAGACCCTGGTCCGAGTCCGAGCTCGACGCGCTCCGCGCCTCCTTCGGACAGAAGGAGCATTCATTCCTGGCCCGTGAACTCGGGCGACCTGTGGAGGAGATCCGCGCGAAGGCGGAGGAGATCCTCTGCCGCGAGGCGGTCTCAGGCCCGTGGTCTCCAGAGGACGTGGAGACCCTGCGCCGCTACATCGGCGGCGTGGAGACGAGCCTGCTCGCTCGAATGCTCGGGAGGACCTCGGAGGACCTCGAGACGAAGCTCGTCGAGCTCGCGACGACCCTCGAGGACCGGCCGCTGTCCGGTCCGGAGCTGATCCTCTTCAAGCGTCAATTCGGCACCCGCTCTGACGAGGATCTCGCCATCATCTACGGGCGGACCCTCGAGCGGATCCGGGCCGAAGCGGCGCGACTCTGCCTGTCGAAGGACAAGGCGTACATGCGGCGCAGGACGAGCGGGAACGAGCGGACGCGGATGCCGCGGTGGACCGAGCCGGAGCTCCAGACGCTGCGCCAGCTCTACCCTGGCGAGAGCAACCTGCAGATCGCGCAGCAGCTCGGGCGCTCGGTGAAGAGCGTGGTGTCGAAGGCGCACAACCTCGGCCTCAAGAAGGACAAGGCCCGGCTCGAGGAGATGGGACGCCAGAACGTCCGCCTCCGGTACGACCGCGGCTCTGCGTCCGAGTGACGCTCCCTTCGGGGGGCGCAGACGAGCGGCGGGCCGGGGATCAGCTCCGCGGCCTGCGACGGGCGGCCGCGTATTGCACGGGCCAGTGCTGACCGGCCTCTCCCGCCTCGTTCGCGGCCCGCAGGGTCAGGTGGGGGTCCTCGAGGTGCGGGCGGGCCATGGCGCAGAGGTCGGCGCGACCGGAGGCGAGGATCGTGTTGACGTGGTCGATGCCCTGGATCGCGCCCACGGCCATCACGGGCAGCTCCGCCTCGTAGCGGATGCGCTCGGCGAACGGCACCTGATACATGCGCCCGTACACGGGCCGCGAGGTGGGGACGTTCCCGGCGCTGGACACGTCGATGACGTCCACGCCGTGCCCCTTGGCGAGGCGGGCGAAGCGCACGGAGTCCTCCACCGTCTGGCCGCCCTCGTGGAACCAGTCCGTGGCCGAGAGGCGGAGGAAGAGCGGCATGCCATCGGGCATCGCCGCGCGGACCACGTCGAGGACCTCCAGGGGGAAGCGCGCGCGGTCCTCAAGGCGCTCTCCGCCGTACTCGTCCGCGCGGTCGTTCACCGCCGGTGAGAGGAAGCTGGAGAGCAGGTATCCGTGGGCCGCGTGGACCTCGATGACGTCGAACCCCGCGCGCACGCTGCGCTCGGTCGCGGCCTTGAACTCGGCCAGCACAGCGTCCATGTCGGCGCGGTCCATGGCCTTCGGAGCGGGGGCCCCGGGGAGGAAGGGAGCGTCGGTGGGCCCGATGGTGGCCCAGGCGCTCGCGTCCACCAGCGGGGCGTCGCCCTCCCAGGGGAGGGAGTAGGACGCCTTCCTGCCCGCGTGCCCCAGCTGCATCGCCACCTTGGCCCCCGAGTGTTCGTGGGCGAAGTCGACGATCTCCTTCCAGCGGGCCTCGTGCTCGTCGGTGTAGATCCCGGTGCAGCCGTGGGTGATCCGGCCCTGGGCGGAGACGTTCGTGGCCTCGGTGAACAGCAGGCCCGCGCCGCCGACGGCGCGGGCGCCGTAGTGCACGTCGTGCCAGCGGAGGGGGGTGCCCTCGACGGCGCTGTACTGGCACATGGGGGAGACGACCACGCGGTTCGCCAGCACGACGTCGCGGGTACGGAACGGCGTGAAGGCGGGGAGCGTGATGACGTCCGGGTCGCCGCCCTCCTGCTCGATGAAGCGCCGCCGCGCGCTGTCCACGAGCTCCGGATCGCGGAGGGCGAGGTTGTCGTAGGTGATGCGCTTGGAGCGCGTCATCAGGTTGAACGTGAACAGGACCGGGTCCTGCTTCATGTAGCGGCCAGAGTGCTCGAACCACTCCAGGCTCGTCTGGGCGGCCTTCTGGGTCTTGAGGACCTCGACGCTCCGCCGCTCCTGATAGCTGGCCAGCGCGGCGGCCACGTCGGCGTCGTCGACACCGGTGCGGGCGGAGACGAGGGCGTCCACGAGGGCGATGGAGTCCTCCATGGCGAGCTTGGTCCCGGACCCGATGGAGAAGTGGGCCGTGTGGGCGGAGTCGCCCACCAGGACCGTCTTCCCGTCCACCCAGGTCGCGCAGGCGACCGTCGGGAAGACCCGCCAGATGGAGCGATTGGTCAGCAGTTCGTGGCCGTCGAGGTGCTCGGAGAACAGGTCCGCGACATAGCGCACGGTCGCCTCCTCGTCGCCGTCGCCGAGGCCCGAGCGCCGCCAGGTCTCCTCGTCGCACTCGACGATCCAGGTGGACCGGGGCTCGTCCCCGCGCTCGAAGGGGTAGGCGTGGATGTTCCAGACCCCGTGCTCGTTCTCCTTGAAGATGAACGTGAACGCGCCGAGGGGCTTGTCCGTGCCGAGCCAGCAGAAGCGAGCCTTGCGCCAGTCGATGCAGGGGCCGAAGCGGTCCCCGGCGCCCTCCCGGACGGCGCTGTTCAACCCGTCGCTGGCCACGACGAGGTCCGCGGACTGCTCGAGCGTCGCGCGGTCGACCTCCACCTCGTAGTGGGAGCGAACCCCGAGCGCGGTGGCGCGCCGGTCCAGGATCGCCAGCAGCTCCTTGCGGGCCAGCCCGCAGAATCCGTGCCCCGTGGAGCGGACCATCTCGCCGCCGATGAAGGTCTCGATGTCCGTCCAGTAGGCGAACGACTCGCGGATCTCCTTGAAGCTCTCGGGGTCGGCGGCCTCGACGTTGCCGAGGGTCTCGTCGCTGAAGACGACGCCCCAGCCGAAGGTGTCGCCGTGGGCGTTGCGCTCGTAGACGTCAATCTCCGCGCCGGGGAATGCCCTCTTGGCGAGGATGGCCGTGAACAGCCCGCCAGGACCTCCTCCGATGACCGCGATCTTCATGGGCGGAGCATAGTCCGAGGCGGCGAGGGATCCCGCCCGGGAGCCGCTCCCTTTTTGTCGCGGCTCCGAGGTCGGGCCCTCATTCGCCGTTGCTGCCCTGGGACAGCTGCAGGGAGAGCCAGCGCAATCCCCCAGGCACGCTCCGGACCCGCTCCACCACCCCGGAGCAGGTCGCGCCCGAGGCGCTGAACTCGAAGCGGACCATCAGGTGGCGGGTGCCGAGTTCGCGCGAGGCGACCTCGAGGGTGGGGCCGGCCTGCACGGCGCCCGCGGGCCAGCCCTGGCTGAGCACCGCGCGCTTCGGGAGGACGCTCCCGTCGGCGGTCACGAGCTCGAACTCGGCGGCCAGGAGCCTCTCCAGCGAGGGCGTGGTGCGGGAGCGCGAGGCGCCATCCTCGGCCGCGTCCACCGCGGCGGTGAGGAGCTCGATCGCGGCGCCGACGTCCACCCCTGCGCCCTCGTCCACGGGGTCGGACGGACGCTCCTCCCAGAGCGACTGGACGAGGGCCGCGCCCACCGGGTCCACCTCGAGGAGCTCGGCGCGCACGAAGGGATAGAAGTCGTTCACCCCGTAGAGCGCCTCCGTGGTCTCCGCGAAGTACTCGTTCAGGTCGTTCAGCGCGTAGTGCCGATCCTCGGCGCCGGACCAGCGCAGGGTGCGATCGTAGACCCCGCGCTCGCGGACGGCGGCGAGTGCGGCCTCGACCCGACGTCGCTCGGACCAGACCTCCTGGTGCAGCAGCGCGTGCGCGAGCTCATGGAGGACCATCGACGCCTGATGCCGCCGCCAGTCCAGGTAGGTCCGGGCGCTCGTGATCTCGACGGCCCGTTCCTTCGCCGGGTCGAAGCCGTTCCGCTCCAGCCAGCTCGCGCTCGGGTGGTAGCAGGCGCAGGGGGCCACTGGATCCGCCACGCCCAGGAAGATCGGCACCGACCTCAGGAAGGCGTGGCGGGTCGCGGGAGTCTGATCGAGGACGTCTCCGAGGTCGCGGTCCAGGGCATCCAGGGCCCGGGCACCGACGTCGCCCTCGTCGCCGTCGATCAGGCTCGGGGCGACCCGGACATCGAAGCCGCGGACCGGGCGCGGCACGTACTCGCTCGCGGGCAGGGAACCGCTGCGGCGCGGGCCCTCCTGCGTCGACTGGCCGCCTGCTCCCTGGGGAGCCGCCTCGGCCGGCGGGCGCCCGGCGCCGCTGGCGGGGGACGTGAGCCGGGAGGGACTCGGCGATCCCGTGCCGCAGGCAGCGGCCCACAGGGCGACCAGCCACAGTCCAGCCCGCGCGCTCAAGCTCCGAGCTCCTCCCGGAGCTGGGCCATGCTCCGGGTCAGGTCCGCGACCTGGCGCTCCAGCGCCTCCACGCGCTCCGCCAGCGGTGTCCCCTGGACCTCCTTCGCTCCGGGCAGCGGAGCGGGCGCCCCGGAGGGGGCGGGGGCGGAGGCGAGGACGGAGGCCGGTGCGGCCTCGGCGGGGGGGCTGTCCCCGGCGCCCGGGGCGACGCTCCTGCAGAGGAGCTGGGAGGTTCTCGGGGCGCGGCCGCCTTCCGCGGTCTCCGCGTAGCCCTGGGTCCGGAGGGCCTCCAGCGCTTGCCCCAGCGACTCGGGGTCCGGGAGGTCCCGCATGCGCCTGGCCCGGGAGCGGAGCTCGCCCGCGGTCTGGGGGCCGCGGAGCAGGAGCTCGGCCAGGACCGCCGCCTCCCGCTCACCGATCCCGAGGGTCTCCATCGCGTTGTGCCTCCAGCGCTCCACGCGGCTGCCCGCGGGGACGCTCTGGCCCGCGAGCCCCTTCATCCGCAGGCCCTGGAGGGCGATCCTCACCTCGGCCTCGGAGAAGTCCGTGACGGGGTCACGGTTGCTCTTCTGGTTGCAGCCGTTGGTCGTGGCGTTGAGCGACAGCGGGTACTGGTCCGGCGTCGTGAAGGCCTTCTCGATCAGCACGCCCAGCGCGCGCGCCTCGTGTCCGTTCAGCGAGATGTCCATGGGGCCCACCCTAAGGGATGCGGTCGGAGGGGCAGTGGGTATCCTCTCCACGATGGAAGCTCCGGAGAAGAGCGAGGTCGGGCCGGGGATCGACGTGGTCCTGGTGCACCCCGAGATCCCGCACAACTCTGGCTGTGCGGGGCGCCTCACGGCGGCGATGGGCGCCCGGCTCCACCTCGTCGAGCCCCTCGGATTCAGCCTCGAGGACCGCTACCTCAAGCGGGCGGGCCTCGACTACTGGCCGCTGGTGGACCTGAGCGTGCACGGGAGCGTGGAGGCCTGCTTCGATGAGCTTCGCGGCCGGAGCGACCGCCCGTTCGAGGAGCGGCTACGCCTCTTCTCGGCGCGGGGCGGCGAGTCCCTGCGCGAGGTCAGGTTCCATCCGGGCGACATCCTGGTGTTCGGGAGCGAGAGCAAGGGGCTCCCCCCTGAGCTGCTGGAGGCCCACGCCGACCGCCGCGTGCGGATCCCCATCCACGAGGGGGTGCGCTCCATCAACCTGGCCAACGCGGTGGCCATCGCCGTGTTCCTCGCGACCGGCGAGGTCTCGCCGGACGACCTCCCCGCGGCTCACTGACCCCAGGAGGCGCGGGCGGTCGCGGGGGCCGCGCGCTCGAAGAGGATCAGCGTGAGCTCGGTGAAGTCCCGCGCGGGGCCCCCGAGCCCGTCGGTCGGCACCGAGTGCAAGCGGAGCCGGGTCCCCTCGAAGAGCGGGCGCTCCTCTGGCCGGGAGGTCTGCCCCTGGGTCTGCAGGGCGCGCTTCAGGGCGCGCAACAGGCCAGGCTGGTCCTCCCGCACGGCGCCCGGTCGCCAGGTGGCATACAGCAGGTTCGGCGCCGGCGTCCCGTGATCCAGGAACCACGCGTGGGGGACGCGCTTCTCGTGTCCTGCGGTCCCGCCGGACTTGACCTCCCGTCGAGCCACGGATGGGGTGACCAGCCCGTTGCGGTCCACGAAGTCGAGGGAGGGGGCGAACCACCCGGGCGAGCCGATCGGACCGAAGGCGAGGACCTCCCCGGGTCGGGTCTCTGCCGCGAGGGCCTTGCCGAGCAGCGTGAAGTTGCCCTCGTTCTCCCGGGCGACGTCGACGCGCTGCGCCTCGCTCCGGTACCCGCCCTTGAACGAGCGGAAGCGGAGCGCGCTGCGGAGCCCCTCGGGCGCGACGTGGAGGTCGAAGAGCGGGAGCGGTTGCGCAACGGCGAGCCCCAGGGCGAGGGCGACCCCGGCGCTCCGGGGGACGCGGTCGATGCCCACGGCGGCGAGCAGGGCGAGGGCCGGCGTGCAGGGGGCGAGGAAGCGGAAGAACGGCATCCAGTCCCCGCCCACCATCACGTTGTACGCCGCGAAGCCGAGGGCCAAGAACAGGCCCGCTCCGGCCGCAACGCGCGCCCTCGCCGCGGGGTGACCGAGGGCCGGCAGCGCCAGCGCCAGCGCGGCGAGGGGAGTGAGGGCCACGAGGCCCCAGGTCGCCACCTGTCGCAGCCCGCGGCCCATGACCTCGGCGCCGCCGCCGGTCTTGGCCGCGACCGTGTTGGGGAGCCACTCTCCGAAGGTCGCCTGCCGCCAGAAGAGCTGGGCCGCGACGGCGGCGGCCGCCGCGACGGCGATCCAGACGAGGCGCTGGCGGTGCCGCCGAAGGGACCCCAGGCCCTCTCCGGAGAACATCGACTCCGCGGTGATGGCGGCGGCCGCGGCGCCAATGACCCAGAGGATGCCCTCGACACGCACGGCGCACACGGCGGCGGCGGTGAGGGCGAGCCAGGCGAGGTCGGAGGGGCGGCGGAGCTCCCCGCGCAGGAGTCCGACGAGGTAGGACGTGAGGAGCAGCGTGAAGAGCGTCGTCTCCATCCCTCCGCTGGTCCACGCGACGAACGGGGCGGAGGTGGCGAGCAGCGCCACCGACGCGAACTCGCCCGCCCTCCCGAGGCGCAGCTCGGTGGTGACGAAGCGCAGCTGGACGATGAGCACGCCCATGGCCAGGGCGAGCTGGAGGGGGCCCAGGAACTCGGGGAACGGCGCGCCGGCCCAGTAGAGGACGGCGAGCAGCGCGGTCCAGAGCAGGTTGCTGAAGCCCTCGACGGGCTGCCCGCCGGGGCCGAGCTCGAAGGAGTTGAACACCGGCGTGCCCAGCTCGACCCAGTTGCGGGCGAAGCGGAGCGAGATGTAGGCGTCGTCCACGAGGAACTCGACGCGCCCCACGAGGGCCAGCAGCACGGCGGCGGCGAGCGCCAGCAGGGCGAGGCTGAAGCGCCGGGCGGCGGCGCTCCTGCCCGAGGGGTGGGGCCCTGGCTGCTGCTCGGCTGTCGGCTGTTCCATCTTCGGGGTCGTCGCTCCCTACCGGGGAGCGTACGCTCCCGAGCCCCGTATCGCTCGTCCTTGCCCGTACCTTCACGCCCATGCCCACCGAACCCTCCGAGCCCACCTCCGCCCCGCCGGTCCGCCGGAAGCCGCGGCGAGGCGACCGCTTCGACGTGGACGTCGCGGTGATCGATGACCGGGGCCGTGGGGTCGGTCTGGTGGGGGAGAGTCGGCTTCGAATGCGCCACGCGAACCCCGGCTCCCGCGTCACAGCCGAGGTGCTGAAGCGTCGCGGAGGACGGGTGGAGGCGCGGGTGGTGGAGGTCCTCAAGGCGGGCCCGCACGCCACGGGCGCTCGGTGTCCCCACGCGGGCGTCTGCGGAGGCTGCGCCCTCCCCACGCTCGAATACGGCGAGCAGCTGCGGCAGAAGCGAGGCCTGGTGGAGCGAGCGCTGGCCGCGTCCTTCGATGCTGCCGGGCTCGGCGCGCCCCCGCCGGTGGCCGACGTGGAGCCCGCGAGCCAGCTGGAGGGGTACCGGAACAAGATGGACTTCACCTTCGGGTCCCGGCGCTACGTGCTCAGCGAGGAGCCCGACGGCGTCGACGCGAGCTTCGGGCTCGGCCTCCACGCGCCGGGGCTCTTCAGCAAGGTGCTGGACGTCGAGCGGTGCGCCATCGCCTTCGAGGGCTCGGACGGGATCCGGAACACGGTCCGCGAGCTCGCGCTGGCGGCGGGGCTCGCCCCCTGGGACCTGCGCGCCCACGAGGGGCTGCTCCGTCACCTGGTGGTCCGGCGCGGCGTGAGGACCGACGAGACCATGGTCGACCTCGTGACCTCGGAGCGCGCCGCCGAGCAGATCGATCCCCTCGTGCAGGCGCTGCTCCAGCGCCACCCGGAGATCACCACCGTGGTGCAGAACGTGACCCGGCGGGCGGCCACGGTGGCCTATGGCGAGGAGGAGCACATCCTCCACGGGCCGGGGACCATCGATGAGGTGCTCTGCGGCAAGCGCTTCCGGATCTCGGCGGACTCCTTCTTCCAGACCAACACCGAGCAGGCGGAGCGGCTCTTCGAGATCGTCGGCGAGGAGGCGCGGGTGGAGCCCGGTCAGCGCCTGTTCGACGTCTTCTGCGGCGCGGGCACGATCGGCCTCGCCATCGCCCCGGAGGGGGTCGAGCTGGTCGGCTTCGAGAGCGCTCCATCCTCCATCCGGGACGCCCGACAGAACGCAGCTCGGAACGGCCGGGAGGACGCCGTGTTCCATGAGGGCGACGTCCTGGAGACGCTCCGGCTCGAGTCCGCGTCCCGGCGACCCGACGTGCTCGTGGTGGACCCGCCGCGCGCGGGGCTGCACCCGAAGGTCCCCGCGCAGCTCATCGAGCTCGGCGCAGGCCGGATGATCTTCGTGTCCTGCAATCCAACCTCCGGGGCCCGGGACGTGGCGGCGCTCTGCGCGGGAGGCTACGAGGTCACCGCCGTGCGACCGGTCGACCTCTTCCCGCACACGCCTCACGTTGAGGTGGTCTTCACGCTGGAGCGGAGGCCTTGAGCGAGCTGCGCGCCGGTGCCGGGACGATGCTGCTCAGCGCGCCCGCGCTCCTCGACCCGAACTTCATGCACACCGTCGTGCTGATGTGCCAGCACGACGAGGAGGGCGCCTTCGGCCTCGTCGTCAATCGGACCACCCAGGCGCGCGTGGGCGACCTGTTCCCGGACCACCCGGACCTGGGGTCCCTGGATCTCAAGGTGCGGGAGGGGGGGCCCGTCGCGCGGGACACGCTGCAGCTGATCCACCGCTTCTCCGGCGACCTCGCCGGCGCGACCGGGGGGCTGGAGGTGGGCGACGGGATACGCATCGGCGCGGACCTGGAGTCCCTCGTGCGGCGTCCTGGGGCGGCGGAGGCCCTCGAGGAGCACGCCCGATTCGTGGTGGGATACTCCGGCTGGGCGGCGGGGCAGCTCGACGACGAGATCCGTGGCGGTTCCTGGCTCCCCTTGCCCACGGCCGCCGACCTGGTCTTCGCGGACGGAGCGGCCGAGGAGGTCTGGCGTGCGGCGATCCGGCGGCTCGGCGGGGGCGGGGCGTCCCTCGCCCATTTGCCCCCGGACCCCACCTGGAATTGACGGAGCGCCGCCCCGGTGACGCGATCCAGGTCACCGGGGCTATCCTCTCCTCACCGACCTTCCCCGGTGATCCCTCCTTGTCCACCTCCACCGCAACCGATCCGCGCCCCGACGAGCCGGCGGCTGGATCAGAGCTGACCCGCCGCAGGCTGGGCTGCTCCGGGACCCTGCTCAGCAGCGGGTGCGGATGCCTCGCGTTCATGTCGGGCGCCGCGCTCGCCATCGCGTTGTTCGGGGCACACTTGCTCTCTGGCTGGGGGGCGCGCGCGCTCGAGGAGCTCCTCGCCAGCGGGCTCAACGCCACGGTGGAGGTCTCCGGGTTGGACCTCTCCTGGAGTCGGCGGCAGACGGTTCAGTCCGTGACCGTGGTGGGGCCCGACGGCCAGCAGGTCGCCCAGGCCAGCGCAGAGCTCCCGTCGCTCCTCGACATACTCAACGGAGGCGACCCGACCTTGGACGTGAGCGTGGACGTGCTCTCGCTTCGCTCCCGGGTCGACGAGGGAGGCGTCGATGACCTTCAGCGGACCATGCAGATCGGCGAGCAGGGGTTGCTGGAGACCGCGCTGCGAAGCCTCGCGCGTTGGGGGGCTGGCACCTCCCCGCTCCCGGACGTGAGGGTCTCCCTCTCGGTCAAGGACTGGACGGTGGACGACACTGCCTCCGGGCGTGGGCTGGTGAGGGTCAGGGACAGCGAGGCCACGATCGTCTGCCGCATGGAGGCGGCGGCGCTGATCCTGGATCGCGCCCTCGTGACGTGGCCGGGGCGAGCGGAACCGGCCGAGGTGAGTGGCGCGGTCCATCTCGGGCCCGCGGCGCCCGTTGCGGACCGCTCGCCGGTCACCGTGCAGCGCCTGGCGCTCTCGTCGGATGGCGTCCCGCTGGACGTGGCGCGCTCGATGGGGCTGATCCGCCGCACCCCCCCGGAGAAGCGCGGCCCCTCGCCGACCCCGGAGGCCTGGATGCACGGCCAGGCGGTCGACTTCCTGATGGCCGAGCTGGAGGCCGGGGCTGTGATCGACGTGGACGTCGGACCGGACCCTGGCGGCGAGCAGCTCCTCGGGCGCTTCGAGGTGAGCGGTCCGAGCATGACGCTCTCCCTCGACGTCGAGTGGGAGGGGGGCCTCATGGTGCCGAGGAGTAGCGGTAGCCGCGCCGCCCTCGACGTGCTCGTGCGAGGCGCGGCGGGTGGCGTCGCCGGGCTGCTGGAGGGGGCGCTGCCGGAGCGCCTGTCCGTGCAGGAACTGAGCGGGCCGCTCGACTGGACGCTCGCGAGCAGGTCGTTCTCGGTGCCGTTCGAGCCGCGGGATGTGCTCAACCTTCGATCCGCACTCATGGAGGCCATGGGGTCGATGCAGCTCGGCGCCTATGCCCGCGTCGCGGGCGGCAGGGAGGCCCAGGTCCGCCTGCAGGCCGAGGTCGCGCCAGACCTCGAGCTCAGCCTGGCGCACTTCCTCACGAACATCGCCTTCGATGGGGAGCGCGGGTCCACGGTCACGAGCTCCTGGCGCGACGGGTCATCCCGGATCGCGAACCTGTCGCTTCGGACCCCCTCTGCGGGGGGGGCGAATGCCAGCCCGGGCGAGATGCAAGTCGCCGCCTTCGACGTCCCGACCGTCATGCTGGGGGGCGACCGGCAACTCCCGCGAGAGATCCAGGCGCTGCTCCCCGAGCGGTTGTCTTCGATCGCCCTCGAGGGGCTCGCCCTGCCTCGCTTCGGCGACTGGGAGCCCACGGGGACCGGAGAGCAGGTACGGCTCAACGTGGTCGCCGGAGGTGGGAATGAGTTCTATGGCTTCGTGGAGGGGTCGATCCTCTCGCTGCCCTTCGCCCACCTGGAGACGAGCCCCGACGCGGCGATCAGCCGGACGCTCTTCGAGCGGCTGATGCCATGGTTCACGGCGGTCAGGCCCCAGCCCGGGGCCGCGCCGAAGCTGGAGCTCGACGTGGTGGAGTACACCGTCGACCTGGCAGCGGCCGAGTTCAGGGAGACCGGTCAGATGACCCTCGCCATCGGCTCCATGCTGGCTCGCCTGCAGTCGGGCCTCGCCGGGTCGACCTTCAACGTCCCTCAGACCGAGTGGGTCGAGTGGGGCCCGGACAAGGTCCGGTTGGAGTTGAACGACGACATCGTCCGCTACCGCCGGGCCCAGATCCCGCTCGGTGAGGACGAGGAGCCGGTACAGCTGAGCGGCTTCCTCGATCGGGGGGACAACGTGCTCTCGATCAAGGCGGTGGTGCCTGCCAACGTCGTGGTAGGGGCCGAGGACGCCGGCATCCTCCCCGCGCAGTTGACGCTCACCGGACCGGCCGACCGTCTCGACCTCGCCGTGGATCGGGACGTGATCGCGCCGCTCATCGACGCCATTCGCGGCGGCGAGTAGCCGGGTGCCGGCGGTCGACCCCGACCGTGACCTGGACGGGGCGCCCGGTCAGGCCCTCGGCGCCGCCTCGAGCATCGCATCGAGGAGCGGGTTCTCGGGGCAGTCCTTCCGCCAGGCCGCGACGATGTCGAGCTCGGCGGTGGGGGAAGGGAGCGGCCGTGACTGGACGGCCTCGGATGCGGGCTCGTCGCCTGCCAGCCACGGGAGGATCGACCAGCCGAGACCGGCCGCGATGAAGCCCAGGATGGTCTCGGCGCTCGACCCCGACAGGGTCGAGACCGGCGAGACGTCGTGCTGGCCTAGCGCCATGAACTGCAGCTCCCGGGCGCGCGGCTGGGAGTAGGCCACGAAGGGGAGCGTCGCGAGAGCCGCCAGGTTCACGGGCTCATCCTCGGGCTGGGCGTGCTGCTCGGGGAGCACGACGTACGGACGCAAGGCCGCGACCTTCATGGTCGCGATGTCATCGGGAGTCTCGTAGAGGTGATCGATGGCGAGGTCCACGGCGCCCTGGCGCAGCAGCGCGGGGGCGTCGTCGCCGGTCTCCTCCAGGTGGATCTCGATGGAGGGGTGCTCGGCGTGGAGCCGTTGGACCCAGGCGGGGATGAGGCGCCGTAGCAGCAGGCTGGAGCTGCTGACCCGGAGCGTCCCCCCGAACTCTCCGCCGCGTACGGACCGGATGACAGAGGGGAGGGATTCGAAGAAGGGGCGGACGAAGTCGAACAGCCGCTGGCCCGCGGGGGTCAGGGCCATCCGGTCCTTCGCGACCCGCTCGAAGAGCGTCACCGCCAGCTCATCCTCGAGCTTCTTCACCTGCTGGTGAACGGCCGGCTGGGTGATGGGATAGGGGAACGCGCGTGCCGCGCGGGCGTAGCCCCCGGTGCGAGCGACCCAGAAGAATCCTTCCAGTCGGTGGATGCCGAGGTGCTGGGGGGTGCTCGCCATATCGGTGGGCTCAGATGGGGTGGGGGATGGCGCGGCCGAGGGTCTCGGCCACGGTGCCTGCGATCCTCTCGAAGAGCTCGTGCCCGTCCTTGTCGCACCGCCAGGTCTGGCTCTCCGGATCCAGTACGTAGTGCCAGGCGCGGACCCCGGCGGCGTACCACATCTCGTTCGTGGCGGTCTGGCGGTTGAGGACGTAGGTGGGGCCGCCCTCGAACTGGATCTTCAGCACGCCGTCAGCGGTGGAGAAGTCCACCTCATCGGGGTCGAAGTCCTCGAGCCAGTCCTCGACGCGTCGGATGACGTCGTCGGCGAGTCGTAAGAAGGTGGGACGATCCATGTGGTGGTGGGGTCAGGCCAGGCCGAGCGCGGCCACGCCGTCTTCGCCCAATCCTAGGAGGTGCCCGATCTCGTGGAAGAGCGTGACGCGGATCTCCTCGGCGAGGTGTTCTTCGTCGCGCGCCATGCGCTCCAGGTTGCGCTGGAAGAGATAGATGGACGGGGGGAGCTGGGCGGGGAAGTCCTCCGCCAGGTCGTGGATGGTGGGGCCCACGAAGAGCCCCAGGATGTCAGGCGGCGTGGAGGAGGGGTCCCTTGGGTCCACGAGCTCGCGGAAGGGGACCGGCTCCCGGACCACACGGATCGCCTGGACCCGCTCCGCGAACGGCGGGGCGAGGGAGGCCAGCGCGTCCTCGACGATCCGGTCGAACCTCGGGGCCGTGATGCGCACGGGAGCGGGGCGATCGGGGTCGAGCTCGGCGGCCTCGACCATCAGGGCGTGGGCGTGGTCGTGGTCCCCCGCGTGATCGGCAAGGAGGGCCAGCCGTTCACAGATCCAGGGGTCCCTCTCCACGGCCGAGATCGCCTGGAAGGCCGCGTCGGCCCCGTCGAGGTCCCATGATTCCAGGGCCACCTCCCCCCGTAACTCGACGACCTCGAGGTCATCATCACCCAGGGAGGACGCGGCGGCTCCCAGCCGCGCCCGGGCGGGTTCGAGCATCCCCAGGTCCAGGTAGGCGCGGACCTCGAGGAGGGCGCGGGGCCCCTCGAGCCCTGAGCGGGATGCCTGGGTGAGGGCGAGCTCCGGGTCGCCCGCCTCGAGGGACCCCGCTGCCTGTTCGAGGGCCTCGTCGAGGCCCTCATCGTCTCGTTCGGTCTGCATCAGGAGCTCACCTTGCGCTGGCCCGGGCGCCGCCTGGCCGCGTCATCCCGCCGGCGCTCGTCCTGCGCGCGCTTCTTGGTCGCCGCCCAGGAGCAGATGGGGCATGTCGAGAGGTCATGGAAGCGCGCCGGGCAGTGCTCACGTCCGAAGAAGATGATCTGCAGGTGGACCTTGGACCAGGTCGACTCGGGGAAGACCGCCTTCAGGTCGCGCTCGGTCCGCTCGACGGTTGTGTCGTTGGAGAGGCCCCAGCGCGCGGCGAGGCGGTGGATGTGGGTGTCGACGGGGAACGCCGGCATCCCGAAGCACTGGGCCATGACGACGCTTGCGGTCTTGTGCCCGACCCCGGGCAGCGCCTCGAGGGCGGCGAGGTCGCCGGGGACCTCGCCGCCGTGCCGCTCCATGAGGATCTCGGCCAGCCGACGGATGTTCTTGGCCTTGGTGGGGGCGAGGCCGCAGGTCTTGATGGACTCGAGGATGTCGGCGACCTCGAGCTCGGCCATGGTCGCGGGGTCGCTCGCCTTCCTGAAGAGGTCCGGGGTGACGAGGTTCACCCGCAGGTCCGTGGTCTGTGCCGAGAGGAGGACGGCGACCAGCAGCGTGAACGGGTCCCGGTGATCCAGGGGGATCGGCGGGTCCGGGTACAACTCCTCGAGCTGGAACAGGATTCGCTCCGCCTTCTCACTGCGCTTCATGGGCGCAGCCTAACCCCTCGGCCCCTCGCCCGCCCTCGCAACGGCGGCGCAAGGTCCGCTCAGAAGGTCCAGCGGGCGCCGGTCTCGGCGGGCGGGCGCGTCTCCACCGGCGAGGGCTGCAGGGCGACGGTGGCCCGGTTGTCGGGGCCCGAGGACGGGGTCGTGTCGAGCCCGGGGAGGGATGGGATCCCGAGGCGCGGCTGGCAGTCGCGCAGCTGGAACGCCGCGGCCGTGGTGATCTGCTCCTTGCCGCGGACGAACAGGAAGCGCATCTGGGTCCCCAGGGGGAGCCCCGTGAGCTTCGCGACGCCATTCGGATCGGGCCGCGCGCTCTTCACCATGCGCCACCCGGGCTCGAACGCGGGGGCTCGGGCGGGGTTCTTGCCGGCCATCTCACGAACCTCCTTGACGGAGTTGTTCATCTCCATCTTGATGGGCTTGACCGTTCCTCGCGCCGTGGCCAGCTCCTTCGCGGCTTGCTTGGCTTGCATCTTTTGTTTGACCGCTTCGGAGGAGACCTGGTCCCCGGACTTCTCGAGTTGGCCCTCATCGGTCGCATAGTCACTGACGCCCTGCTGGCGGGACCTGAGGATGGCGGCGGCGTGCTGGGGGTCGAAGACATGGACGCTGACCTGTCGGGGCCGCTCCGCTCCCTCCTGCGAGAACTCCATGTGCACCTGTCCGAGCGCGGGCACCGTGATCTCGACCTGCTCCTGGCCGCCATAGGTGAGCTGCTGGCCGACCTTCTCGGTCCACCGGGCGTCACCGGGGCGCCCCACCGAGACGCGCCACGTGCCGTCGCTCGGGAGGCTCGCCTTGATGCGACCTCCGGGGAGCAGCTCTGCGGCCACGGCACCGTTCCGGGGCTGGGCGAGACCCCGCGGGTTGGACTCATCCCGCACGAGATCGCGCGAGGTGGGGTGCCCGACTCCCGGGGGGAGGAAGAAGACGGGCTGGCCCGTGACCTTGGCTCCAAGCTCGTCGACCAGGGAGCCTGTGATCTGGATCGACTCCCCGAGGCGCGCGACGGTTCGGGTTCGCTTGTTCGACTCGAGGACGACCTCGCGCCGCCAGGTCGGGAGCCCCTCCATCTCGACCTTGAGGTTCCAGGGGCCCGAGTCGACGGTCTCCCAGCGCTTGCGCCCGTTGGCCTCAAGGGACCTGCCGGTCCGGGTCGCCGTGATCCGTGCTTCCGGGAGAGGTTGCCCCACCTCGTTGAGGACGACCACTTCCCAGGACCGCGCAGGACCCTGGTCGGTGATCGGGTTGAACTCCCGCTCCTTCGTGATCGAGGCGAGGCTCTCGCCGGGCCCCTCGGCGGGCTGAGGGGGGAGCGCCGGCTCGGCGCTGGCCTCGATCTCCGTCTCCGTCGCCTCCTGCTCGATCGCAACCGGGTCCAGGGCCACCAGGACGAGTCCGGCGGCCATCAGGGCGGCGAAGGCGATGAGGAGTACGGAGCGGTTCATGACTCTGGCTGGGACGAGGGGGAGAGCGATTCTCTTCCCCGATGGCCGCGTTCTTCGGCTGCGAAAGTCTACCCCTCTGCCCCGGGCCACGACCGGACAGGGCGCGGGCTCTGGGGGCGTGGATGGGGGTGTCAGGCGGGCTCCAGGCCCAGGATGGGGTCTCCTTTCTGGACATCGCCACCATCGGCGGCGAGCCAGCGCACCACCCGCGCTCGTGCTGGGAGTCCCCTGGTCGCCCGGTAGGGCACCGTCGAGAAGGTCTTCATGACCTCGATCAGGCACACGGCCGCGCCCTCCTCGAGGACATCGCCCGGGGCGCAGAACGGGTCCTCACCCGGTCCGGGTCGGTGCCAGACGCGCCCCGACTGCTCGGAGACCAGCACCAGGCCCGCGCCCACATCGTCGGCCTCGCCCTCGTCCTGCATGGCTTCACCGGCGCTCGCGGGGTCGACGCGGTAGAGCACATCGCCGTACCCCACCGGGGCGAGCACGCGCTCGGACGGGTCACTGATCACGGCCCCGCGTACGCCCTCCGGGATACGCAACGCCGCGGCGCCCTCGAGGCGCTGGAGCGCCCCCGCCTGCATCCCCGGCGCCACGACCGCGCCCCGGGTCAGCGGCGCGGTGAAGTACCCGACGTCGGGCGCCCGGAGGATGAGGATCCCCTCCTCCTCGGAGAGGCGAAGGTCGAGGTGGTGGTTGGGGACGCTCATCCTCGGACCTCCGTCAGGGCGGCCAGGTCGTGGAGCGACCAGATGCGCGGGTTCTTGGTGCGGCGCGTCCCGCTGGACTGGTGGGCCGCCTCGGCGAACATCTCGAGCCATCCCCGCAGCTCGTTCATCTGCACGATTTCGTCGGTGTCCATCTGCGAGGCGGAGCGGTAGGGGTCCATGTCGCCCTCGATGCGTGCCTCGGTGTCCCGCATGCCCTGCTCGATGGCGGCGCGCTCCTCGGGGTCCTCGGACAGGATCTCGAAGTCGTCGTCCAGCTTCGTGTTGAACGCCGCGATCGCGAGCGTCCGCCCCTCCATCACCGACTGTCGCGTGAGCGGCGTGGAGAGCTGGACGACGGGCTCGTACGGAAGCCCCGCCATGGCGTAGTACCCCGCGCCCGACGCCTTGCGGAGCAGGACCGTGAACATGGGGACCGAGTTGGTGCTGTTGGTGTAGATGAGGGATGAGCCGTAGCCCAGCAGCCCCTGCCGCTCGGCCTCGACGCCGATGTCGAATCCAGAGATGTCCTGGAGCCAGACGATGGGGATCCCGTCGGCGTCGCAGGCGCGGCTGAAGGCGGCGACCTTGGCGATGCCCTCCCGGTAGAGGATGCCGGCCGGCTTCTGGCCATCCCTCCCGTCCGGGTCGTCGATGAGCCCCTGGCGGTTGGCGACGAAGCCCATGTAGAGCCCGTTCACCCGGCCCACGCCGACGATCAACTCCCGGCCGCGGTCGGGCAGCACCTCCCAGAAGAGGCTGCGGTCGACCAGGCGAGCGATGACCTCGTCCGCCGCGTAGGTCATGCGGTGATCGGGGGGGAAGATGCCGTCCAGCTCGTGGGGGGGGAAGTGGGGGAGTCCGGCGTCGGCGCCGTGGCGGTAGTAGTCCGCGGCGCTGCTGCCGAGCTTGCCGACCTCCTCTCGGATGACCTGGATCGCCGCGGTGTCGTCGGGGACGCGCACGTCGGCGCAGCCGGACTGGTGGACGTGGACCTCGGGCCCGCCGATGTCGAGGCTGGAGAGGTGCTGGCTCTTGGCGCCCTTGATGAGGGCGGCGCCCGCGATGACCATGTAGGCCTGCTCGGTCATCACCACCCGGTCGGAGATGATCGGCATGTAGCCGCCCCCGGCGATGCAGTCGCCGAAGACGCCGGCGATCTGGGGGACGCCGCCCGCGGCGAGCTCCGCGTTCTTCTTGAAGATGTGCCCGGCCCCGGTGGCGCCGGGGAAGGACCTCGACTGCTCGGGCAGGAAGAGCCCGGAGCAGTCCACGAGGTAGATCACAGGGATGCTGAGCCGCAGGGCCATCTCCTGCGCGCGCTCGATCTTCTCCGGGGTCTTGGGCCACCAGGAGCCGGACGCCACGGTGTTGTCGTTGGCGATCACCATGCACCAGCGCCCGTCGACCAGGCAGAAGGCGGTGACCACCCCCGCCGCCGGGCTCTCGAGCTTGCCGAACTTGACGCCGTGGTTGGCGAACGTGCCGACCTCCCGGACGGGGGAGCCCTCATCACGCAGGGCCTCGACCCGCTCCCTCGCGGTGAGCTTGCCCTTCTGGTGGACGCGCTGGACGTACTTGTCGCCCCAGCCGCCGGCCACCGCCGCGCGGCGCTCCTCGAGCAGCGCGTTCTTCTCGGCCATGGCCTCGCGGTGCCGCTGGTAGCTGGACTCGTCGAGGAAGCTATCCCTGGGGCGCCCGAGGGGAGTGAGGGGGACGTGTGCCATCGTCGATCAGGCGGGCCAGCCGGGGATGGAGCGGGTGTCGTAGTTGCCGCTCGTGAACTCGTCGCTCCCGAGGACCGCGAGGTGCAGCGGGATCGTGGTGGAGACGCCCGTGATGCGCGCGCCGCCGAGGGTCCGCTTCATGGTCTCGATCGCCTGGGGGCGATCCGCCGCGTGGACGATCACCTTCGCGATGAGGGAATCGTAGTACGGCGGCACCTCGGCGCCCTCCCGCACGTGGGTGTCCACCCGCACCCTGCCGGGGCCGAGGTCGAGCGGAATGGAGAACTCATCCAGGGTGCCCGGGGTGGGCCGGAATCCGTCCGAGGGGTCCTCGGCGTTGATCCTGCACTCGATGGAGTGCCCCTCGAGGGAGACGCCGTCCTGGGTGAAGCCCACGGCTCCGCCCGCGGCGATGCGGAGCTGCTCCCGAACGATGTCGATCCCCGTGACCATCTCGGTGACGGGGTGCTCCACCTGGAGGCGGGTGTTCATCTCCATGAAGCTCAGTCGACCGGTCTCGGGGGCGGCGAGGAACTCGATCGTCCCGGCGCCCACGTACCCGATGGCCGCGGCCGCCTGGGCCGCGCGCGCGCCGAGCTCGGTGCGCTCTTCCGCGGAGAGCGCGGGGGAGGGGCTCTCCTCGATGAGCTTCTGGTGATTGCGCTGAACGGAGCAGTCGCGCTCGAAGAGGTGGACTGCCCGGCCGAAGCGATCCCCGATGATCTGGACCTCGATATGCCGACCCCCGGTGACGAACTTCTCGAGGAAGAGCGCGCCGTTGCCGAACGCTGCGGTCGCCTCCGCGCGGGCGGAGGGGAACGCCTCCCGGACCTCGGCCTCGGTCCGGCAGATCCTCATGCCGCGGCCCCCGCCCCCGGCGTCGGCCTTGAGGATGACGGGGTAGCCGACCTCCTGCGCCACGCGGACCGCCTCATCCACGTCGGTCAGGAGCCCGTCGCTCCCGGGGGTCAGATCGAGGCCTGCGGCGCGCATGGCCACCTTGCTCGGCCACTTCAGGCCCATGCGCTCCATGGTGGAGGGAGCCGGGCCGATGAAGGTCAGCCCGTTCTGTTCGCAGAGGGCGGCGAAGCGGGCGTTCTCTGCGAGGAAGCCCCACCCCGGGTGCACCGCCGCGCAGCCCGTTTGCCGCGCGGCCTGGACGATGGCGGACATCCGCAGGTAGCTCTCCGCTGGCGCGGGGCCGCCGACGCAGACCACCTCGTCGAACTCCTCGGTCCACGAGGCGCCCTGATCGGCGGAGGACACGATGCCGACAGCGCGGACTCCGGCGTCGCGGGCGGCCCGCGCGATGCGCACGGCGACCTCTCCGCGGTTCGCGACGAGTAGGCTCCTGAACATGGGGCGGAGGGTAGCAGCTTGAGGAGGCCGGAGGCGACAATACACGGCCGCCATGCTGCTCCGGCTCGCCCGCATTCACTCCTCCCTCGCGCTCCTGTATCTCGCGTCCGGCCTCGCCCTCGCGGGCCCGGCGCCCGGGCCATGGATCGGGGCCGCGCTGCGCCCAGCCCAGGGCGACCTCGGGCGGCTCATCTCCGAGCTCGGGGCGGATGAGCTGGAGGTGCGGGACCTGGCCCAGCAGCGGCTCGCAGGCCGTCTGCTCGAGCTCGAGTCAGGGGCCGAGCTCGTTCCGCTCCTCGAGGGCAAGACGCCTGGCGTTCGGAGGCGCCTGGCCCTCCTCCTCGGGGCCGATGACCGTCTGCTCCGTCACGCGGTCGAGCTCTCCGTGGCGGGCAACGCGGAGTTCGCCGACGTGGGCCGCCAGGCCATCGACGCCCAGCTCCTCCGGTGGAGTCGCAGCGCCTTCGATGAGCCCGCGGTGGCGTCGTACGACGTGCCGCGGATCCCGGTCCGGCTACCGGCTGACTGGGAAGAGCGAAGCAGCTCAGCGGTGGGGGTGGACCCGAACGCAGGCGGTGGCGTGGGGGCCTTCGATCGACTGGACCTCCATGGCCGCGGCCCCGCCCCGGTGATCCTCGATCCGCAGGTGGTCGAGCGCATGATCCGCCGCCCCGCTCCGCCCCTGGACGCCGCTCGCGTGGATGGGAGCTGGACGGAGGTGCTGGAGGCGTTGGCCACCGTTCATGACGCAGGCTTTCAGGTCCAGGGCTACCGCTACCCCGAGGACCGCGGCGCCGGTGAGTCCACGGAGGAGGCGGCCCCCGCACGCCCCTGGATCCACGTGGTGGGGCGAGGGAGCACCGAGCGCGGGGCGGTGGGGCGGGACCTGCGGGCGAGCGGGGGGAGCGTCATCGAGCGCTGGTGCGTGACGGCGGCGCGTCAGGGCAACGTGGTCCGCCAGAGCGCGGCTGCCCGGGCCCTCGCGGGCCTGGACTGGGCCGCGGCGGTGCACTGGTTCGAGGAGTGGTGGCAGTCCACCGGCGACGTGGTCGCGCTCGAGGGGCTGATGGCGGCGTCGGCCCGCGGCCGGGTGGCGCCTTCCCTCCAGCGCGCCACCTCGGTGCGCACGATCCTCGCCTTCGTGGACCGCGAGGCGCGGGAGGTGGCCGCGCTTGCTCGGGCGATCGGTCGGGCGAAGAGCGACGATGACCTCGCCGAGGCGCGGCGGCTCCACGGAGAGGCCGAGGCGATGCTGGACCGGCGCGCGGCCCGGGTCGCCGCGGGGCTGGCGGCGCTGGCTCCCATCACGGCCGCAGAGGGGGACGGCCCCTCGGGCGCGCCCATGGCGCCGCTCTTCACGGAGGGCTTCGAAGGAGCGCCGCCCACCGGTCGATGGGCGAGGCTGGTGGCCCTCGAGGGGCTCGGCCTCCCCGACCCGCTCGCCGCCTCCCTGGCGATCCGCGTGCTGCGCGGCGAGCTGGAGGGGCGATCCCGGCGCCAGGCCCTGCGAGCCCTCCTGGTCCTTCGCCCCCTCGGCGCCCGCGCCCCCGTGGAGATCCCCGACCCCGGAGCGCTGCTCCGGGAGTCACGGGGCGGCGACATCGCGGGGCTCGGCCTGGAGCTTGGCCTCGCCGGCGTCCGCCCTCCGAAGGGTTGGAGTGGGGGCGCGGCGCAGGAGCCGGCGCAGGTCGCGGAGCTGCTCGTGTGGGCGGCGCTGACGGCCGAGCGCGACGGGACCCCGAGCCCCTCGCCTCCCTGGCGCCTGGCGGCGGTCCGCGCCGCGCTGGAATTGGAGGTGGAGTGCCGGCGGCTCGATCAACCCGGTCCCATGGAGATCGCTTCTCGGACGGTGCGCGGCGACCTCGTGAGAGCCTTCGGGGTCCTCGCGGCGGGTGTGGCGCCGGAGCTGACAGGGGATGAACTCGAGGCCCTCAGGGCGGTGTCCCTCCGCGCGGGGCTCGCCACGGGCCAGGTGAAGCGGGGCGCGCTCGACGGAGCGCTGGAGGTTCTCGAGGGGTCGAGGGATCAGGCCGAGGCGGTGGAGGCCGCATGGATGAACCTCGCCGCCCTGGTGGGGGACCCGGAGGTTGGGGCCCTGGCGCTCGAGACCCTGCAGGCCTCCCTGGTGGAGTCGCTGGAGGGGCGAGCGCGGGGAGCGGACGGGACCTCCACCGCCCTCAGGCAGGCGGCCGAAGCCGCCTGCGTGGCCCTGGACCGGGCCAGGCGCGACGATCTCTCCGAGCGGTTCTCCGGGGAGCTGCGGCGGGTGGCCACCATGGGCTCACACCCCCTGGCAGATCTGTTTCTGGATGAGGCGTGGCCGCCCTCGCGTCCGCTCCCACCGAGAGACCTTGAGCAGCTCTCCGCCCCACTTCCACCGCGCTGAACGCCAGAATGCACGATAATCTCTCCGGCGCCGCTGTTTCGGCTTCGGCCCTTCCGTCGCCCGAGACGATCTAGTACATGAGCGCTACCGATGGCCCCCAGTAAGAACACCGACCGGCTCGAGCCGGCACCCGCGGACGAGGCTCGCGAGATCCCCGTCCGGCGGGAGGAACTGGCGGTCCACGTCATCCCGCGGAGCCAGGTCGCCGAGCAGTTCCGGTCGCTCCGGAACGCCGTTCACGCGATGAACCCTGACGGGGCCTCGCACACGTTGGTCACGACCAGCGCCCTGAGTGGTGAGGGCAAGTCGGTGGCCTGCCTCAACCTCGCCCTCGCGCTCTGCGAGCTGCCCGGGATCCAGGTCCTCGTCGTCGACGCCGACCTCCACGAGCCTTCCATGGAGCGCTACCTCGACCTGCCCCGGCGGCAGGGTCTGACGGAGGTGCTCACCGGGACCCTCGCGATCGGCGCGGCCATCCGGAAGACCTCGGTCAAGGGGCTCTCGATCATGAGCGCGGGCGCCCAGCCCGAGAACTCCTCGGAGCTCATCGGCTCGGAGCGGATGAAGACGGTCCTCAACGCCTTGCGGCAGCGGTACAGCTACGTGCTCATCGACACCCCGCAGGCGCTGACGATCTCGGACGCGAGCCAGCTCGGCGCCATCGCCGATGGCGTGCTCATGGTCGTCCGCCTCGGTTACACCCCGCGCCACTACGTCGAGCAGACGGTCAACACGATCGAGGCGCTGGGTGGCAACATCCTCGGGACCTGCCTGACGGACGCGTCCATCGTGGACACGGCCGAGGGTTACGGTCAGCGCAAGAAGTGACCCCTCGGGGTCCACGGGCTCAGACGCTCGACCAGGAGGCTCAGAACGGCAGCTCGTGCTGACGGAGGCTGGCGCGCGCATCCGACAGCTCCCTGGGGAGCTTCAGGTCATCCGCTCGGACGCGGAGCTCGGTCCCCAGCCTCGCGGAGCGGATCAGCCGGGGGAGGTTCTGCCGCTCCCAACGGAGCGCCGCCCGGTACTCGGGCCAGCCTGCTTCCCTGGCCCGGAACTCCGGCCCGTGGTGAACCCAGCGCCCTGCCGCGTCGCGGTAGGAGGGCACCACCGAGTGGAGGAGCTCGTGCTTCAGCACGAACGTGACGAACCACTCCGGGACGGCGCTCTGGTCGAGGACCGGGTGGACCCGGACGACCCGGCTCTCCGGCTCGAAGCTGCCCAGGCGCAGGGACCGCCGTGACTTGCTCCGTGCCCTTCGGCCCCATGTGATCTGCGGCCGCTCATGGGGCCCCCGGGGGCGGAAGTCGTTCGCGAACTCACCGACGATCAGGGGCAGGGCCAGCTGCTCGAGGTCGTGGACGTCGCCCGCCGGGGTGATGGAGACTTTCGCCGCCTTGCGGGGCAGGCTCGCGATCTCGGTGTGGATCCACTCGTCCAGGATAGGGCCGGCCTTGCGGGCGCGGCGTCCCGCCCGGAGCCACTTGGCGAGGGCGTCCCGGACCTCCTCTGGAGCCGTGGCGAACAGCTTGTGCAGGCGGAGCTGCCAGCCTTGCTGCCCGCCCGTCGCCTCGAAGGCGCGGGCCTGGACGGGGGCCGAGCGGGACCTCCCGAAGGAGACCTCGATGGGGAGGGAGAAGCGCTCCGTGAGGAAGTGGGACCAGTTCGCCTCGGTCCACGCCCCGGGCTCCGCCGTCTCGGGCACCGTGGGCTCCGTCACGCGCGCGCTCGGGCGCGGCTGCGGTGTGCGCCGCGATCGGGTCCCTCGGTGAGCAGGCATGCCCACATTGAAGCAGCTAGCGGGCCATCTTGCACACCCGCGCACCGGAGGCCGGCCCGTTCAGCAAGGCGGCCACAAGTAGGGGAGGCCCCGCGGCACCGTTCCTGGGCGCGCGGGGCCTCCCCTCCGGGGCCGGATGCGCCGGGCTCAGCGATCGGTGAGCTTGAAGTCGAGGCCCGAGAGGACCTGTCCGTTCTGCACCGTGATCGTGCGCTGGGTGCGCTTGAGGTCGCTGTTCTCCTGGAAGGGGCTGTCCCCGCCCTTGCGGGCCCGAGTCGCGTGGATCTTGTAGGAGCCAGCGCGGATGTTCTTCACCGAGAATTCCCCCTGGGGGTTGGTCGAGGCCGTGTGCTGGCTGCCTCCCGCCGAGGTGGGATACATCTTGACCACGGCGCCGGCCATGGGGGAGCCGTTCGGGCCGAGGACCATGCCCGCCACCACGGCGCCCTTCTCCAGCTGGATGGACGGGGCAGCGAACTCCTGCCCCTCGGCGACGATCAGGTCCTTCACGTACTTGACCGCGTAGTCGCGGTGCCGGACCACCAGCTGGTAGTTGGCGGGCGTCAGGGCCGTGAGCCTGTAGGTCCCGTCTGCCCCTGACTTGGCGGAGGTCTCCGTGGCATTGCCGGGGGCGGCCGCGCCGAGGGACTGCCAGAAGAGGTCGTCCGACCACTCCTTGTCTCGGGTCTCGATGACGGCGCCCTCCAGGGGCTGACCATTCTCGCCGAGGACCGTCCCGGCGATGGTCCCGCCGCGCGTCATGCGGATCACGACGCCCGAGAAGTCCGTCCCGGCCTGCACCTGGAAGGGGTCCGAGCTGGTCTCGGCGTACCTCGCGGCGATGGCCTCAACGATGAACTCGCCGGCCTTGGGGGCGAGGAGCTCGAACCGACCGCCGGTGTTCTCGAAGCGGGTCTTCGTGCCCGGCACGGCGGACGAGAGGCCGTCGCTGTTCGCGATGGATTGGCGGAGCTGGACTTCGAAGCGATCGAGGGGCTTACCGCTGGCAAGGTCGACGACCTGGCCCGAGATCATCGGGAGCGGCTGGAGGGTGATGGACACGTCCATCTCGCCCGAATCCACCCGGGTGCGGGCCTCCGGCTTGTAACGCGGGTGGCGAGCCACGAGCTGGTAGGGGCCCGGGTTGATGTCCGCGATCTCGAACTCACCGGTCTCGCCAGTCTTGCACGTGGTCGCGGAGCGCGCCTTCACGTTGTTGACCGAGTAGGCCTCGATCGTGACCCCGGGGATCGCCTCTCCGGTGTCCTCGGCAATCACGGTGCCAGCGATGAGCGACGCGACCTCGAGGACAAAGTCCTTCTCGGTGTCCTTGCCTTCCAGGACAGGGATCCCGAGCTCGGTGATCGAGCCGTAGCCGTCCGCGGAGATGCGCATGGCGTAGTTGGCGCCCGGGGCGACGTTGTTGAACTGGAACAGGCCGCTCTCGTCCGACTCGACCTCGACGGCGCCGTTGGTCTGGTTCGCGTCAGCCACGCGCACGTTGAACACGCTCTGGGACAGGACCAGCTTGGCGCCGCTCACGAAGTTACCGCCGGAGTCCGTCACGCGACCGCGCACCACGACGCCGGTCCCGAGCGTGATGGCCGGGACCTCCGTGACCTTGCCGTCCTGCACGACGATGGAGGGGACCTCCGTGCGGGTGTAGCCCGCCATGGTCGCGATCAGCGCGTAGTCCGAGAAGACCGGAACGCCGTCGAACTCGAAGGTGCCGTCCGAGCCCGTGAGCGTGTTGACGTCCTTCGAGGGGTCCGGGTCGGCCAGGAAGAACGACTCGGAGCCGAAGCGGGTGAGGGTGACCTGGGCGCCGCCCACCGGCTTGCCTTCGGGGTCGACGACCTCGCCGCGGAGGATCCCGGTGCCGAGCGCGACGGAGGCGAGCTCGTCATCGCCAACCGTGGTCGGGACGGTCCCGATATCGCCGATCTCCCGGCCGCCCGTGTCTCCCACGCCGACGAGGTTGCCCGACATGCTGTCCTGCCCGGACGGGGCGTCCTTCTCGACGACAACGTCCACCGTCGCGTCGGCATCGCCTTCCTCCGTGGTGGAGACGGCGAAGACGGTGAAGAACAGCCCTGCGGCGACGAGCACCAGGGTGATGAGAGCGATGAGGAACTTCATTTCGGCGGAGCGGAGGGCCTTGGAGGCGTCTGTGGAGGGGCAGAGAGCCCCCGAGGAGTGGACAGACGTTGTGTCAGTGCGGGTTCTTCCCGGGAGCCGCCAAGAATGTTGGTGAGGGCTCGGAATGGGTTGGCGACGGACGTTACGCGCGCTGGGGCTTCTATCGACCGTCGGGGCCGGCGCAGATGAGAGCGGCCGGCATCGGCGGCCCGGGAATCTGCGGCCATTTCCCTCTTCCTAGCCCATCGGTCGAGCAGGGGCCCATTGGAGGGGGCGCACGCCCCCGAATTCAGGCTCGCCCGAGGGGCCCCCGGGCGCTCAGCCGCGCGCGGCCGTGGGGGCGGCCCGGTCCACGGACTCGAGGGACGTGGGCAGGGCGCTCTCCCAGAGCGCGATGCCGCCGATGAAGTAGGCGAAGATCAGCAGCTCGAGGTCGATCTTGCGGTAGGTGCAGAGCGTGGCGCCGCGGCTGAAGAGCCCGTGCTTCGACTCCGCCACCAGGCCCGACTTGGTGCCGACGATGCGCCACCCTCGCTCGAAGCCCAGGGTCGGGACCAGCCGCAGGGGCTTGCCCCCGGTCCACATCTCGATGGTCCGCCGCATGAAGCCGGGGCGGATCGTGGATCCGAGCCATTCACGGGCCTCGGTCCAGCAGGCGAACTGCGCCCGGAGGAGCCCGGGGTCACGCCGGATCTCGACCACCTCGCCCTTCAGCGGACGCCAGGTCGCGCCCACGATCAGCCCGAGGCGATTTCGAGACACCTGAAGGGTCCCGACCTCGTTTCCCTCCTCATCGCTGAGGACATGGCGGGGCGACAGGAATCCGGAGACGCTGGTCGTGTAGGTCTTCTTGGGGGAGGGCATGGTCCGAGTCCAAGGGCGATATCGGCCGGAAGGGTACCCGTGCTTGTCTCTCGGGTCAGATTCCGTCTTCCGATTCGCATTCCATGGGAGGAAGCTCAGTCCGCCGCGAGCATGGTGAGGGTCGCGTAGGCCTCGCAGACGGCCGCTGCCCCGCGCTCCACGTCGTCCTGCGTCGAACTGTCAGGTGTCCCTTGGTGAGCCAGTGAGAACCGCAGGGAGGACGCCGCGAGGTCCGCGTCGACGCCCATGGCCAGCAGGACGGGGGACGGAGCGGCCTGGGTCGCGTTGCAGGCCGAGCCGGCGCTGACCTCGACCCCCTGGGCGTTGAGCACGCCAAGGAGCGCCGCGGCGTCCAGTCCCGTGCCCGCGAGGTCGAAGCCCAGGTTCGTGGTGTTGGAGGCTCGATGGGCGGGGTCGCCGTGCACCACGGTCCCGGGGCAACTCTCCAACACGAGGCGCTCGAGCAGGTCCCGGCGCGAGGCGATCTCCGCCTGGGCCTCCTCGGAGGCAGCCAGCGCGGCTGCGCGCTCCGCAGCGGCACCCATACCGACGATCCCGGGGACGTTCTCGGTCCCGGCGCGCCGACCATCCTCCTGGGGGCCACCGGCCAGGAGGGGAGTGATGGGCGCGCCCTCGCGCACGTAGAGCGCGCCGATTCCCCGGGGCCCGTGGAACTTGTGGGCCGAGAGGCCGAGGTAGTCGCAGCCCAGCTGCTCCACGTCGATGACCATCTTGCCCGGGGCCTGCACGGCGTCCACGTGGAAGAGGACGCCGCGCTCCTGGCAGGCGGCGCCGATGGCCCCCAGATCGCTGATGACCCCGGTCTCGTTGTTGAGGAGGATGAGCGAGACCATGGCGGGCCCCTCGGCGATGGCTGCCATCACGGCGTCCTGGTCCAACGCGCCGGTCCGGTCCACCGCGACCTCGACCACCGCTCCCGCGCGCTCGGCGCACTTGCGTGTGGCGCTGTGTTCCGCCGTGGAGATGACGGTGGGTCGCCCCGGGGTCGCCGCGGCCGCGCTGTGGAACGCCAGCGATGTGCTCTCCGAACCGCAGGAGGTGAACACGATGGAGGAGGGGGTGCGCGCGCCGACGAGGGCGGCCACCGCCTCACGCCCGAGGCGCACGGCGCGGGCAGCCTCCCGGCCAGCTTCATGAGCGGCGGAGGGGTTCGCGCCCGGTCGGCCGAGCCAGGGGAGCATGGCCTGGATCACCGGGTCCGAGGCGGCCGTGGTGGCGTTGCAGTCGAAGTGGAGGGGCATGACCTCCAGGATTGTAGACCCTCCCCGGAGTCAGGCGGGGGGTCGGATAGGGGGCTCTGGAATCCCTGCGGCCTCCCGGCCTATAAGGGAGGGAGGACCCACCGGAACCATGCTCTTCGATCCCGTCTACTGGCTCATTCTCGGCCCCTGTCTGTTGCTCGGCTTCTGGGCCAGCTCGCGGGTCAAGTCCACCTTCAACGAGTACGCCCAGGTTGGTGTGAGCAGCGGCATGTCGGGCGCCCAGGCGGCGGCCGCTGTGGCGCGGGCCGGCGGGGCCGTGGTGACGATCGAGCGCGCGAGCGGCTTCCTCTCCGACCACTACGACCCCCGGACCAAGACCCTCCGGCTCTCCCCCGAGGTCCACGACGGGCGGTCGGTGTCGGCCATCGCCGTGGGGGCTCACGAAGCAGGCCACGCGATCCAGGACGCGAAGGGATACCACTGGCTGGGCATGCGCTCGGCGCTGGTCCCCGCGGTCCAGTTCGGCTCACGGTTCTGGACCTTGCCGCTGATCCTCGGCCTCTTCATGCAGGCGACGGCCCTGGGCGGCCTGCTCATGGCCGCGGGGATCGGGCTCCTCTCGATCACGGTCCTCTTCCAACTCGTCACGCTCCCGGTGGAGTTCGACGCTTCCAACCGGGCCAAGCTGGTGCTGGCGGAGGCTGGCATCGCGCGGACGGACGCGGAGCGGCACGGCGTGGACCGGGTCCTCGGGGCAGCGGCGATGACCTACGTGGCGGGCGCCATCTCCGCGGTGGCGACGCTGGCCTACTACGTGTCGCTGTTCCTCGGGGCGCAGCGGGACAGCTAAGGGGGCCGACGCGGCCACCAGGCGGCCACCAGGCGGCCGGCTGCGACGTCCTGACGCCTCGGGGCCCCTCCAGGGGCGTGCGGAGACTCTCGGCCGGGCGGAGGGTCCCCTGGTGACGGCGCGCGGGTACCCTCTCGGGCTCACTCCTTGCCGCCCTTCCCCCCAGGTGACCCCCTTGGACCGCCTCACTCTCGACTACACGAACGTCCTCTCCGACGCCATCGGCCCCAAGCACGGCCTCGAGCTGGCTGACCTCGAGGCGCTCTCCGAGCGCTCCGAGGCCGCGCTCGCCGCCGTCCAGGCCCGGCGGGACCAGGACCTGCGCTGGTTGGACCTGCCTCACCAGTCCGCCGTCCAGCAGGACGTCATGGACTACGCAGCCTCGGTTCAGGGCCAGTTCGAGAACGTGGTCGTCCTCGGCATCGGCGGGTCGGCCCTGGGGAACCGCGCCCTGCACCGGGCGCTCTCGAGCCCCTTCCACGACATCCAGCCGCCGGCGGGCATGCCCCGGCTCTACGTGCTGGACAACGTGGACCCCGACCTCGTGGGCGAGTTCCTGGACACGGTGGACCCCAAGACCTGCCTCTTCAACGTCATCTCCAAGTCCGGGTCGACGGCGGAGACCATGAGCCAGTTCCTGGTGCTGCGTGAGCGCCTGATCGCGGCCCTGGGGAAGGAGGGGCACCGCCGACACATGGTCGTGACCACCGACGCCGAGAAGGGCGTGCTGCGCCCGATCGTCGAGTCGGAGGGCTACCAGTCCTTCATCGTCCCCGACGGCGTGGGCGGCCGCTTCAGTGTGCTCTCCCCGGTGGGCCTGGTGTCCAGCGCCCTGATCGGCATCGATGTGCCGGGCCTCCTGGCCGGCGCCGCCGACATGGATGAGCGCTGCCGCGAGGCGCCGCTCATGGAGAATCCCGCGCTCGTCTACGCGGCCATCCAGTACCTGATGCAGGAGAAGAAGGGGAACCCGATGTCGGTGACCTTCTCCTACAGCCAGCGCCTCGCCTGCGTGGGGGACTGGTACGCCCAGCTCCTCGCGGAGTCGATCGGCAAGCGCCTCTCCCGTGATGGTGAGGAGGTCTTCGCCGGCCCGACCCCGGTCTCTGCCATCGGCGTTACCGACCAGCACAGCCAGGTTCAGCTCTACGTGGAGGGTCCCCACGACAAGTGGTTCACCCTCCTCTCCGTTGATCGGCCGGACCACACGGTCGAGATCCCGAGGGCCTTCGAGGAGCACGACGCGCTCGCCTACCTGGGCGGTCGCACCATGAATGAGCTCTTCGCCGCGGAGCGCGACGGGACTCGCATCGCGCTGACCGACGCCAAGCGCCCGAACGTCACCGTGTCCTTCCCCGCGGTCACCGCCCACCACGTGGGCCAGTACCTCTACCTGATGGAGCTCGCCGTCGCCGTGATGGGGGAGCACTACGGGGTGGACGCCTTCGATCAGCCTGGCGTCGAGGCCGGCAAGGTGGCCGCGTACGCCCTGATGGGGCGGAGCGGCTACGAGGAGCGCCGCGCCGAGATCGAGAAGAGCCTCAGCGGACCCCGGCGGACGGTCTGAGCCCTTGGATACCCTCGAGCACATGGTCGTGGGCGTCAGCCTGCACCCCCGAACGGGCGTCCCCGACGTCGGCTCGGTGCGGGCCGCACGTCAGGCGGCCTGGCTCGCCTCGCGGACCGGCGCGCGCGTCACGTTGCTCCACGCCGCCTGGGCGGAGGATGGCAGCGGGCCCGTCGAGCTCGCCGCCAAGGCCGCGGAGGAGCTCGAGGAGCTGCGCGGGCTCGTGGAGGCGGACGGGGCCAGCGCGGCGATCCGGATCGTCGAGGACTACCCCTGGCTCGCGCTCTGCCGCGCGGCCCTCGATGATGGGGCGGAGCTCGTCCTCGCGGGCAAGCGCTCCGTCGCCGAGCGGGGCCGGAGGCAGATCGGGAGCACGGCGGTCAAGCTGCTTCGCAAATGCCCGGTGCCGGTCTGGCTGGTCAAGCCGGACCACGACCTGAACCACCGCCACGTGCTGGCGTGTACGGACTTCTCGCCCGTCACCGACGAGGCGCTCGCGGCGTCCGCGTGGCTGGCCGCGCAGTCCGACGGAGAGCTGCACCTGCTCCACGGCTGGAACCTCACCTGGTCGGAGCAGCGGGCCGCTGCGGACCTTTCCGAGGAGGACTACGCGGCGCGGGTGGAGGACGCACGGGTCCGCGCGCTCGCCTCGCTCGAGCGGCAGGCGGACGTCCTGGACGTGGACCCGACGCTGCACCTCGAGCGCGGAGACCCGCACGTCCAGATCCTCGAGAAGGTGGAGCAGGAGCGCCCGGACGTCCTGGTCCTCGGCAGCCTCTCGAAGGGCGGGCGCCCTGGCTTCGATGTGGGGACCGTGGCGGAGCGGGTGCTCCCCCAGGTCGAGGAGTCGATCCTCTGCTTCAAGCCCAAGGACTTCGTCTGTCCGGTGTCCTGACCGACCGGGCGAACCGGGTTCGGATGGTGGGGGACGTGGGGTGACTCGCTACCCTGGGCGCGATGGCACAGAGCGCTGAAACAGGGAAGCTCACGAAGGAGCTGCGCCTGCTCGATGTGTACGCCCTGGCGACCGGAGCCACGCTCTCGGCGGGGCTCTTCCTCCTGCCGGGGATCGCCGCGGGCCAGGCTGGCGCGGCGATCACGCTCTGCTACCTGATCGCCGCGATCCCCCTGGTCCCGGCGGTCCTCTGCAAGGTCGAGCTGGCCACGGCGATGCCGAAGGCCGGCGGCACCTACTACTTCCTCGACCGGAGCCTCGGACCCCTGGCGGGCACGGTGGGCGGGATCGGCACCTGGCTGGCGCTGATCCTCAAGACGTCCTTCGCCCTGGTGGGCCTGGGCGCTTACGTCTCGCTCTACCTCGAGCCCAGCCCGCTGCTGACGAAGTCCATCGCCGTCGGCTTCGCCCTGCTGTTCGCCATCGTGAACGCCCTCGGTGCGAAGAAGACCGCCGTGTTCCAGCGGCTCCTGGTGGGTGGGCTGATGATCATCCTCACGGTCTTCTCCGTCCTCGGCCTCCCGGAGATCGACCCCGCCGCATTCAGCGGCTTCTTCGCCTCCGGGCCGGACGCGATCATCGCCACGGCGGGCACGGTCTACATCTCCTACGTGGGTGTCACCAAGGTCATCAGCGTGGCCGAGGAGATCAAGGACCCGGAGAAGACCCTCCCGCGCGCGGTCTTCCTCTCCATGCTCACCGCGGTGGTGATCTACCTGGTGACCACGTCGGTGATGGTCGGCGTGGTTCCGATGGCGGAGCTCAGCGGCAGCGAGACGCCCATGGCCCAGGCGGCCGAGGTCATCGCAGGCAAGCTGGGGATGGCGGTGATCACCCTCGCGGCGGTCCTCGCGTTCTTCTCGGTGGCCAACGCCGGCATCCTCAGCGCGTCGCGCTACCCGATGGCGATGGCGGGGGACAGCCTGCTGCCCCCGTCGCTCGCGCGCCTCGGCGGTCGAGGGACCCCGACCCGCTCCATCGCGCTGAGCGTGGGCATCGTCATCGCCATCGTCCTCTTCCTGGACCCCCTCGGGATCGCGAAGCTCGCGAGCTCGTTCCAGCTCTTCATCTTCGCGCTCGAGTGCCTCGCGGTCATCGTGATGCGCGAGAGTGGCCTCAGCTCCTACGACCCGGGTTTCCGGACCCCCCTGTACCCCTGGCTCCCGCTCTTCGGGATCTTCGCGCCCTTCTTCCTGATCGCGGCCATGGGGCTCATGCCGACGCTCTTCAGCCTCGGCCTCGTGGCAGGAGGCGTCGCGTGGTACTGGACCTACGCGAAGGGCCGGGTGGAGCGCCGGGGCGCGGTCTTCCACGTGTTCGCGCGGCTGGGCGAGCAGCGCCACGAGGACCTGGACTCGGAGCTGAGGGGGATCCTGAAGCAGAAGGGGCTCAGGGACGAGGACCCCTTCGATCAGGTGGTGGTCACGGCCTCGGTCATCGACCTCGGCGAGAGAGAGGACTTCGACCTGCTCGTGGGCCGCGCGGCGAGCGCGCTGCACGCCCGGACCGGCACGGACGCGAAGACCTTCGTGGACGGGTTCACCGAGGGGACCAAGACTGGCGCCACCCCCGTCTCGAAGGGCGTCGCCCTCCCACACATGCACCTGGAGGGCCTCGATCGCCCCTTCCTGGTGCTGGCCAGGAGCCGGGCGAGCCTGACCATCGCAGGCGGCGACGTCTTCGGGCAGCAGACCAGCACCGACGGCGTGCACGCCGTGTTCTTCCTGGTGAGCCCCGCCGGGGACCCGAGCCAGCACCTGCGGATGTTGGCCCAGCTCGCGAGCAGGATCGACGAGGACCGCTTCATCGACGAGTGGTTGAGCGCGGACAACGAGGTCCAGCTGCGGGAGATCTTCCTGCGGAACGAGCGGTACATCTCCATCGAGGTCAAGCCCGGCCACCCGGCCGAGGCGCTCGCCGGCTGCCGGGTCCGGGAGCTCAGCCTCCCGGAGGAGTGCCTCGTGGTCGCCGTCCGCCGCGCTGGCCGGACGCTCGTCCCGCGCGGGGAGACCGTCCTCCTGAGCGGCGACCGGCTCCTCGTCATCGGTGAGCCGGTGCCCATCAGCGAGCTATACGGCCGCTTCGGAAAGCCGAGCGGGACCTGAACCCGCCAGCTCGCCCCACTTCACAGGTCGAAGTGGGGGAGCGGGTCACGCTGGAGCCAGTTCTGCGGGACCCACCGGGCGTCGGCGGCGTGGGCGTGGAGGGTGACCGCGACCCGCGAGCGCGGGCTCCGGTTCGCCTCGGAGCGGTGGGGCATGTGGTCATGGAAGATCACCATCGAGCCCGCGCTCACCTCGATCGGCGTCGCCTCCGAGGGCCACGGAGTGGCGTCCACATCTCGCAGCGCGCCCTCGCGGGTGCCCCAGTCCACCTCGTACCGCTCCCTCAGCGGGGAGCGGTGAGCGCCCGGCGCCATCCACAGGCAGCCGTTGGTGCGGTCCGCGTCCTCGAGGGCGATCCAGAGGCCGACCACCCGCTGGGGATCGGTCAGCAGGTAGCTGGCGTCCTGGTGCCACCGCACCTCGCCGCCGATCCCGGGGGGCTTGAAGATCACCATGCTCTGAACGAGCCGCGGCCGCTCGAGGCCGCCGATGGCGAAGCCCTCCCGCACGGGCCTGCTCCTGGCCAGGTCCTCGAAGGCGGGGTCGAGGTCGTGGAGCGCGTGTCCGATCTTGTTGAGGCACCGGTCCGGGGCTGCGTTGAGCTCGCCGTCGGCGTCCACGGCCTCGGCCTCCAGGAACCCCTGGACGCTGCGGGCGGAGGCGAAGAAGACCTCCTCTCGCCCCGCGTCTCGGTCGTCGGTGCGGAAGACCGCCCGGTCGGCCTCGGGGTCGTGGGCTTCCACGTGCCGATTTATGGCTCGGCGGAGCTCCTCGAGGGTCGACCCGTCGATGGCCCCGGGCCACACGGCGAAGCCGTCCTCCCGAAAGCGCTCGGCGAGGTCATGGGGGGGGGAGAGCATGGCAGCCCCACTGTACGCGGTGGGCGGGCGCCGTTGCGCACCAGGTGCCCGCGTGCGTTCGACGGGTCAGGCGCCCTCAGCTCGGGGTCGCCCTGGACAGCAGGTCGAGCTCGCGCACCATCCAGTCGCGGGAGAGGTTCCACTCGAGCTGGACCACATCCGTCGGCCGCTGGATGGCCCGTGCGGCCTCGTCGACGGTCAGGCCGAAGACAAGGCAGAGCATGGTGAGTTGGCTGCTGCTGCCCTTGAGCTGGTCCATCCGCTCCAGGGCCTCATGGAGTTCCCCCATGCTCACCTCGCGCCGGGAGCCCCGTGCCGCCATGGGGGAGAGCAGGATCCTCGGCCCCATGCTGGGCAGGTCCGCCTCGGAGGCGCCGGCGTCGTGGGTGCCCATCAGGTCACGCAGGGCCCTGGCGAGGTCCGCGGTCAGCCCGGCGCGCAGCTCCGCCGATGCGCCCTCGCTCATGAGCTTGACCGAGAGCTGGAGGGCCGCGGACTGAGGGTCCAGGACGGTGGACCCGTCCCCCTTGATTGACTTCACGCGGAAGCGGTCTCGGGACGCGAGCAGCTCCTGCTTGAGGAGCTCGACGAGCTCCTCCTTGCAGCCGTCCTCGCCAGCGGCGCTCCGTCGCACGAGGCTATCGAGGGGTCGACGCTGGTGATTGGACATGGCAGGGAAGATCACCGGAGCATGGTCCGGAGAGTTCACAGCGTCCCTTGCTCCTGCTGCCCCTGCAATTGCGGGTTCTACGGGCGGGGCCGCGGGAAGATCCCTGCGCCCGACCCGGGGACTCCACCGGAGGCACGGTTGATGCATCGCGGTGGGTCGGGTTAGCGAAACCCCTGAGCATGACCCAGGTTCTCCGACAGTTGCTGCCCGAAGACCTCGCCCGGAGGTGCCTGAGCCCCGATGTCGAGCCCCGGGCCGCGGGATCCCTTGTCTTGTTCTGGGTCCGGTCCGCCATGCGGGCCGACTCCAACCCGGCCCTCGAGGCCGCCTGCGCGGCCGCCCGCAGCCTGGACCTGCCGCTGCTGGTCTATCAGGGGCTCGACGACCGTCACCCCTTCGCCTCGGACCGCGTCTGGACCTTTGTCCTGCAAGGGGCGCGCGACCTCGCCCGAGACCTCGAGGCGCGGGGCGTGCGCTATGCCTTCCACCTCCGTCGACCCGGACACACCCAGCCCGCGTTGAAAGACCTGGCGCGCGACGCGGCGTTGATCTTCTGCGACGCCGTGCCCGTGGCGCCGCTCACGGCCTGGACCGCCGCGCTCGCGGCGTCCGCCGAGGCTCCCGTGGTGGAGGTCGATGCTGCCTGCGTCGTTCCGCTCACGGCGACGCGCAAGCCCTACGAGCGCGCCTTCGCCTTCAAGAACGCGACCAAGAAGGCGCGCAAGGAGTGGCTCGGCTGGGAGCCGGAGGAGCAGCCCGCCCCCAGGCCCTACCCGGGAGCCCTCGGGTTCGAGCCGGTGGACTTCGAAGCCGCGGATGTCGCCGCCCTCGTCGCGGCCTGCGACGTGGATCACGGCGTCGGCCCGGTGGCCCATACGGTGGGGGGGGCTCGTGCGGGCGAGGCCCGCTGGGCGGCCTTCCGAGACCAGCGCCTGACGCGCTACGCCCGGGATCGCAACGATGCCCTGCGCCCCGGCGTGTCACGCCTCTCCGCGTACTTCCACTTCGGCATGCTCTCGCCGCTCAGGGTCGCTCGTGAGTGTGTGGGGATCGGCGGCGGGGGTGCGGACAAGTTCCTCGATGAGCTCCTCGTCTGGCGCGAGTCGGCGTGGCACTTCTGCCACCACGGGGGCGTGGACCTCGACTCCCTCGACGCCATCCCTGAATGGGCGCGCGAGACCCTCGACGCCCACCGGGACGACCCGCGACCGGAGGTTCGCTCGGCGCTCGAGCTGGAGCTGGCGCACACCGGGGACGACCTCTGGGATGCCGCACAGGAGTCCCTCCTCCGGCACGGCGAGCTCCACAACAACGTCCGGATGACCTGGGGGAAGGCGCTCCTCCCCTGGTCGCCGTCCCCGGAGGCGGCCCTCGCGCGGCTGGTGGAGCTCAATCACCGATACGCCCTCGACGGCAGGGATCCGTCCTCCTACGGCGGGCTGCTCTGGTGCCTGGGGCAATTCGACCGCCCGTTCCCTCCCGCGGAGCCGATCACCGGAGAGCTGCGCGGACGCTCGACGGAGTTCCACGCCTCCCGGTTGGACACGGTGAAGTACAGGTCCCGTTGCACCTCGCCGTCCGCGCCGAGGCGTCGGATCGCCGTGGTGGGGGCTGGCCTCGCGGGGCTCGCGGCTGCGGAGGCCCTCGACGCCGCGGGGCACGGGGTGGTGGTCTTCGACAAGGGGCGCGGCGTGGGCGGTCGGACCTCGACCCGCAGGGCCGACGCGACGGGCTTCGACCACGGCGCCCAGTACTTCACGGCGAGGGACCCGAGGTTCCGGCGTGTGGTGGACATGTGGGTCGAGGAGGGCGTCGTGGCGCCCTGGGAGGGGCGCCTCGCCGTGCTCGACGAGCCCGCCGTGATCCGGGCCAGGGAGGAGCGCGCGGGCGACGTTCGATTCGTGGGGGTGCCGGGGATGAACGCCATGGCGAAGCGGATCGCCGGGGACCTGGACGTCCGCTGCGGAAGCCGCGTGGAGTCCCTCCAGCGGACCGGCGGAGGGTGGGAGGTCGCCCTCGAAGGCGGGAGGTCGCAGGCGGACTTCGACCTGGTCCTCGTCACGACGCCGCCCGCCCAGGCCGCTCCGCTGCTCGCCGGGTCGCCGGAGCTGCAGGGGCTCGCGGAGTCCGTGTCCATGGACCCCTGCGTCGCGCTCATGGTGGCCTTCGATGGACCCATCGACGTCTCTTTCGATGGCGCCTTCGTCAACCACGGGCCCCTCTCCTGGATCTGCCGCAACAGCTCCAAGCCGGGCCGGCCGGAGCCGGAGGCCTGGGTCCTGCACGCTGGTAAGGACTGGTCGAGAGCTCACTTCGAGGACGGGCTCGAGTCGGTCCGCGACGAGCTGCTCTCCGCGTTCGGGAGCGCCGCCGGCATCACCGTCCCCGAGCCCATTCACGTGGACCGGATGCGGTGGCTGTTCAGCGCGGCCAGCCCGCCGCGCGCCGAGGGGGCCGCGTTCGACACCGCAGCGGGCCTCGGCGTGGCGGGGGACTGGATGAACGGCTCCAAGGTCCAGGGCGCGTGGCTCGCCGGGCGGGCCCTCGCGGGGCGGGTGCTCGCCGCCTGCGCCTCGGTCGAGACGAGGGACCCCTGGGGATGAGCCGGGACCTCGTCACCACGACCGAGGACGGGCTCTGGTGCGAGGCGGGCGGGTTCCACATCGACCCGTGGCGCCCCGTCGAGCGGGCCGTGGTCACCCACGCCCACGCGGACCACACACGACCCGGCTCCGGGCGCTACCTCACGGCGGCCCCCGGGGTCGAGCTGGTCCGGCTCAGGACCCACGCGGACGCCGTGGTGGACGGCCTCGAGTACGGAGAGCGCCTGACCATCGGGGGCGTCCAGGTGAGCTTCCATCCCGCGGGCCACATCCTGGGGTCCGCCCAGGTCCGCATCGAGCGGGCGGGGGAGGTGTGGGTGGTGGGGGGCGACTACAAGACCGGCGCCGATCCCACGTGCGCGGCGTTCGAGGCGGTGCCGTGCGACGTCTTCATCAGCGAGAGCACCTTCGGACTGCCCGTGTTCCAGTGGCCAGACCCGGAGGAGGTCGCGGCCGAGGTGCGCGCCTGGTGGGAGGGCAACGCGGCGAACGGTCGGACGAGCCTGCTGTGCGCCTACGCCCTCGGGAAGTCCCAGCGGCTCCTCGCGGGCCTGCTCGATCCGCCCGGCCCAATCGCCGTGCACGGGGCCCTCGACCGCCTGCTCGGCCCCTACCGTGATCAGGGGATCGAGCTCCCGTCCACGGAGTACGCGTCCGTGGAGGTGGCGAAGGAGGTCCGCGGTCGCGGCCTCGTCATCGCGCCGCCCTCCGCGAACGGCACCCCGTGGATGAGGAAGTTCGGCGACGTGTCCACGGCCTTCGCCTCCGGGTGGATGACCCTGCGGGGTCCCCGGCGCCGCCGCGGGTTCGACCAGGGGTTCACGGTCTCCGACCACGCCGACTGGCGCGGCCTCCTCGGGGCCATCGAGGCCACGGGGGCCTCACGGGTGCTCGTGACCCATGGATACGTGGACCCCCTCGTCCGGTACCTCTCCGAGGAGCGCGGGCTCCAGGCGGAGCGGCTCGACAGCCGCTTCGAGGGGGAGGGGGACGGAGCCGAGGAGTCGGCGGGGAGCGGCGAGGCGGAGGGCCCTGTGGTGGAGCCGGTGAGCGGGCCCGGCCACGGGGCACCGGAGGGGCGATCATGAGGCGCTTCCACGGGCTGTATCGAGCCCTCGACGCCACCTCGCGGACCTCGCGCAAGGAGGCGGCGCTGGTGGATTACTTCGAGGCGACCCCGCCGGCGGACGCCGCCTGGGCCGCGCACCTGCTGCTGGGAAGGCGGGGGCGGCGCGCCGTGAACACCCGCCTCCTGCGGGAGTGGGCGGCCGAGAAGAGTGGCCTGCCGCTCTGGCTCGTGGAGGAGAGCTACGACGCGGTGGGAGACCTCGCGGAGACGATCGCGCTGCTGGTCCCCGATCAGGGGACCCACGGCGAACCGGAAGGCCTGGCGGAGTTCATCGACCGCCGCGTCCTCGGCCTGGCAGGGCTCGAGCCCGCGGCCCAGAGGGAGCTCGTCCTCGAGACCTGGGCCGACCTCGACGCGGGTGAGCGCTTCCTGTTCCACAAGCTGATCTCCGGGGGCTTCCGGGTCGGTGTGGCGGGCGGGCTCGTGGCGCGCGCGCTGGCCAAGGTCGCCGGCGTGGACCGGGCCACGATGATGCATCGGCTCGCGGGCCGCTGGGACCCCACGGCGGCGGCGTGGGAGGACCTGATGTCCGAGGACGAGGGTGGGGATCCCCTCCGCCCGTATCCCTTCTTCCTGGCCCACGCGGTCCCCGCCGAGCCCGCGGAGCTTGGCGACGCCGCGGACTTCCAGGCCGAATGGAAGTGGGACGGCATCCGCGCCCAGGCGGTCCGGCGGGGGAGCGAGGCGGTGCTCTGGTCCCGGGGGGGGGACCTCGTGAACGGCGGGTTCCCCGAGATCGTCGAGGAGCTGGGAGGCCTCGCGCCGGGGACCGTGATCGACGGGGAGCTGCTCGCCTGGGACGGCGATCGTCCCAGGGGGTTCCACGAGCTCCAGCGCCGCATCAACCGCAAGTCCGTCGGGAAGAAGCTGAGGGAGGAGGTCCCCGTGCGGCTGATGGCCTACGACCTGCTCGAGGAGGGCGGCGCCGACCTCCGGGCCCTCCCCACGACGGAGCGCCGCCGCCGCCTGGAGGCGCTCGTGCGCGCCGCGGGGCTCTCGCGGCTCGGGATCGCGGAGGTGGTCGAGGGCGAGTCGTGGGAGGAGCTCGCCCGGGCGCGCAGCACCTCGCGGCAGCGCGGCGTCGAGGGGCTGATGCTCAAGCGCCGCGACGCGCCCTACGGAGCGGGGCGCCCGCGGGGCGACTGGTGGAAGTGGAAGGTGGACCCCTTCACCCTCGACGTGGTGCTGGTCTACGCCCAGCGTGGGCACGGACGCCGCGCCTCCCTGTACACCGACTACACCCTCGCGGTCTGGGACGACGGGGAGCTGGTCCCGGTCGCCAAGGCCTACTCGGGGCTCACGGACCGGGAGATCCGGCGCGTCGACGCCTTCGTGCGGCGGCACATCACCGACCGCTTCGGTCCCGTCCGGGTCGTGGAGCCAGAGCTCGTGTTCGAGATCGCGTTTGAGGGGATCCAGCCCAGCGCCCGGCACAAGGCGGGCCTCTCCCTGCGCTTCCCGCGCATCGCTCGCTGGCGCGAGGACAAGTCGCCGGCGGACGCCGACTCGCTGGACGCGGTGCGGGCGCTGATGGGGGACCCCTCGTGATCGAGCCCGTGGAGCGCTGGTTCGAGTCCCGTGGGTGGGAGCCCTTCCCGTTCCAGCGCGAGGTCTGGCGGCGGTACCTCGCAGGGGAGAGCGGGCTCGTGCACGTGGCCACCGGCTTCGGCAAGACCCTGGCGGCCTGGCTAGGGCCGGTCATCGAGGGGGCCGCGGCCCCCGGCGCCCGGGCGGTCCCCGCGAAGCGCGGCGACGCGCCGCCCCTCGCCGTGCTCTGGATCACGCCCATGCGCGCCCTGGCCCAGGACCTCGTCAAGAACCTCCGCGAGGTCACCGGCGAGGTGGCGCCGGGGTGGCTCGTGGAGGGGCGCACCGGTGACACGAGCAGTACCGACCGCGGGCGCCAGTCCCGGCAGCTCCCGACGGCGCTGGTGACCACGCCGGAGTCCCTGTCGGTGCTGCTCAGTCGCGAGGACGCGGCCGAGCGCTTCGCCCACCTGCAGTGCGTGGTCGTGGACGAGTGGCACGAGCTCTTCGGGACGAAGCGCGGCGTCCAGACGGAGCTCGCCCTCGCGCGGCTCCGCCGCCTCGCCCCCGGTCTGCGGACCTGGGGCCTCTCGGCCACGCTCGGGAACCTCCCCGAGGCCATGGTGTCGCTCCTCGGGTCGGGCGGGGCTGGCGAGGCTGACGGGGGGGGCGCGCTCGTGGAGAGTGACCGGCGCCGGACGCTGGAGGTCCGCTCGGTGGTCCCCCGGGAGATCGAGTGCTTCCCGTGGGCCGGGCACATGGGTCTCCGTCTCCTGGACGAGGTGGCGGCGGCCCTGGACACGGCTCGCACCGCGCTGGTCTTCACCAACACCCGGGCCCAGGCGGAGCGCTGGTACCAGGCGCTCTGCTACGCCCGCTACGACGACCGCGAGGGCATCGCGCTCCATCACGGATCCCTTGACCGGGAGCAGCGGGCCGAGGTGGAGGCGGGGCTCGCCAGCGGCCGCTACCGCGCCGTCGTGGCGACCTCCTCACTGGACCTCGGCGTGGACTTCTCGCCGGTGGATCTCGTGGTCCACGTGGGGAGCCCCAAGGGGATCGCGCGGCTGGCCCAGCGGGCCGGGCGCTCGGGGCACTCCCCCGGCCTCGACAGCCGGCTGCTCTGCGTCCCGACCCACGCCCTGGAGCTGGTGGAGTTCGCGGCGGCCCGGGAGGCGCTGGAGCGCGGCGCGGCGGAGCCACGGCTCCCCCTGCGCCGACCCCTGGACGTGCTCGCCCAGCACATCGTCACGGTGGCGGTGGGCGGCGGCTTCGTTCCCGCGGAGCTCCTCGCCGAGGTCCGCACGACCCACGCCTTCCGCGACCTCTCGGACGGGGAGTGGGCCTGGGCCCTGGACTTCACCCGCTTCGGGGGGGACACCCTCTCGGGGTACGAGCGCTTCGCCAGGGTGGTCGAGGGCAAGGGCGGCAAGCTGGTCGTCGCCTCGCGCCGGATCGCGCGGGATCACCGCCTGAACATCGGCACCATCGTCGGGTACGGGAGCCTCGACGTGAAGTTCCGCAACGGCAGGCGCCTCGGCTCCATCGAGGAGGTGTTCGTGTCCCGCCTGCGGCCCGGGGACGCCTTCACCTTCTCGGGCCGCTCCCTCGAGCTGGTCAAGGTGGAGGACGCCGCGGCCATCGTGCGGGCGGCCTCCAACCCGGCCACCCTCGTGCCGCGCTGGTTCGGCGGGCGCATGCCGCTCTCCAACGAGCTCGCCGAGGCCGTGCGCAGGGCCATGGCGGCGGTCAAGCGGACCCTCGAGACCGGGGAGTCCACGGGCGCACCCGAGCTGGACGGGGTGGCGCCGCTCTTCGCGCGCCAGGCAGCGGTGTCTCGGATCCCCGAGCCGGACGAGCTGCTCATCGAGCGGGTGCGCACCCGGGACGGCGACCACGCCTTCCTCTTCCCGCTCGAGGGACGCCTCGTGCATGAGGGGCTCGCGGCCCTCCTCGCGTGGCGCGCCACCAGGGCCGCGCGCGTCACGGTTACCCAGTCGGTGAATGACTGGGGGCTGGAGCTGGTGACCCGTGGCCAGCTGCCGGTGGGGGACGACGAGTGGGCAGCGCTGCTGACGCCCGAGGGCCTCCTCGAGGACCTGCTCGCGTGCCTCGACGGTTCCGGCCTCGCGCGGCGTCACTTCCGCGAGATCGCCCGCGTGGCGGGGCTGGTCCAGCAGGGGCTGCCCGGGGCCCGCAAGGGGCAGCGGCAGCTCCAGGCGTCGGCGGGCCTCGTCTTCGACGTCCTCACGGAGCACGACCCGGAGAACCTCTTGCTCGAGCAGGCGCGCCGCGAGGTCATGGAGCGAACCCTGGAGTTCACGCGCCTGCGGACGGGCCTGGAGCAGCTGCGAGAGCGGCGGATCTGCGTCGAGCGGCCTGGCTCCCTGACCCCGCTGGGCTTTCCCCTGTGGGCGGAGCGCGTGCGGGAGCGAGTCTCCTCGGAGTCCTGGGAGGACCGCGTACGGCAGATGGCCGATCAGCTGCAGGGGCGCGGGACCGTGGCCGCGACCGGCGCCCGTGGGGCGCGGAGGAGGAAGGCGTGAGCGACCTCGAGATCGAGCTGGGGGGGCGGGCGCTGCTGCTCTGCCCCGAGCGGGCCGCCTTCCGGCCCGACGAGGGGGAGCTGCTGCTGGCGGATGTCCACATTGGCAAGGCCGCCGCGTTCCGCCGCGCGGGGCGCCCCATGCCACCCGGCACGACCCGCCGCGAGCTCGAGCGGATCGACGCCCTGGTGTCGCGGCTGGGCGCGCGCCGGGTGACGCTGCTCGGGGATCTCTTCCACGATGAGATCGAGCCGGAGAGCCCCACGGCCCGGACCTTCGGGGCCTGGCTCGCGGCGCAGCGGCAGGTCGAGGTGACCCTGGTCCGGGGCAACCACGACCGCCACGCCGCCGAGCTCATCGACCGGCTGGACCTGGTCTCCGTGGCGGAGCCAGTGACCTCGGGGGACCTCGTCTACCGGCATCACCCGGGGGGCGAGGGCCCCTTCGTCGCGGGTCATGTTCACCCCGGCGTGCGGCTGGTGGATCGCGCCGACAGCGCCCGACTGCCCGTCTTCTGGGTGCGGGCCGAGGGCGTCGTCCTGCCGGCCTTCGGTCAGTTCACGGGACTCCAGATCATCCCGGTCGCGCCGACCGATCGACTGTTCGCCGTGACGCCCACCGCCGTCCTCGAGGTCCCCCCCGCGCTCTGCCGCTAGGGCTGAGACGGATCGCGGACCCGCTCGACCATGTCGAGGCGGTGGACGACGGGGCGAACCATGGCCGTCCACGCGGCGTACCCCTCGGCGTTCAGGTGCAGCCGGTCCTCCACGAACCAGCGCGGGTCGGGCTGGCCGTCGGCGTCGAGCAGCTGGCTCGCCGTATCCACGAAGTGGAGGTCGTCCTCCTGGGCGCAGCGCTCGCGGATCAGGCGGTTCGCCTCAAGAACGACGGCGAGGTGCTCGGCGCGACTGGGGGTGGGGCTGATGGCGATGTAGACGAGGGGCGCGTCGCACCCGAGCGCCCGGAGCCTCACCACCAGCTCATCGAAGCGGTCGGCGACCCACGCGGCGGGCCTCGGCGTCGCTCCCTTGATGTCGTTCGTTCCGGTGAAGGCCACGATCACCGTCGGGTCATGGGCGGTGACGAGCCGGTCCGCCCAGTAGATCGTGTCAAAGATCCGCGAGCCGCCATAGCCGCGGTTGAGCGCCGGGACGGGTGCCATGTCCTCCTCGAGCGTGGACCAGAGGCGAATGCTCGAGCTGCCCACGAAGACCACGGGCCGGTCGAGGTCGACTGATTGGGCGTCGAACGCCTCGAGGGCGGCGGTCCAGCGCCCGGGGTCCTCCCCATCCGGGATGGCCGGGGGGGGAGGGGGCGGGGAGGCCGGACGAACCCCGAGCTGGCATCCGCCGAGCGCGGCGATCGAGAGGAGGAGCCCGAGCGTGCGCATCAGGCGTCCGGGAGGCAGAGGCAGCTGGAGGTCACGGGACGGTCCGCGCCCTTCCAGGCGGCCTCGTAGCGGGCCTCGGCAGCAGCGGCGGCCTCGAGCTTGCCCTGGGCGCGCAGGGAGCGAGAGAGCCCGAGGAGCGACCATCCGTTCCCGGGCCACCGCTCCAGGTCCTCCAGGTAGACCGCCTCGGCGTCGGCCGGGCGTCCAGCCTTCAGGAGCACGGCGCCGAGGGTGTGCCGCGTGGGCTGGAGCCACTGGGGCGGCTCGCCGTAGCTGAGGGAGTCCTCGACCTCCACGGCCTGTTCGAGCGCCGCGATGGCGCGATCCCACTGGCCCCGCTGCAGCGCGATCTCTCCGCGGATGAAGTGGTCGCTGACCTCGAGGATCCGGCGCGTGGCGTCGGAGCCGGACATCTTGTCCTCGGGGAAGGCGTCGCGGGCCTCCTTGAAGCGCTCGTACTCGGCCTCGGCGTCCTCGAACTCGTGCTTCGCGGCGAAGGCGATGGCCCGGTGTGCCCGCCAGATCGCGGTGGTGATGGGCAGGGTCTCGGGGGGCGCGGGCTCGGCGAGGATGGCGTCCCAGCGGCCGAAGCGCTTCTGCACGTCGTAGACCGAGCTCATCCAGAGGTCCACGAAGTCCGCGACCGCGGGGAGCATCTGCTCGGGGACGCCGGGGAGCATGGACCGCGCGGCCTCCATGGCCTCGGTCTCCTGCCCGACCATCATCGCCGAGTACGCGAGCATGTGCGCGTTGTGGACGATGTACATGTGCTGGATGCCCTGGTCGGGGGAGCGCTCGAGGTAGGCGGTGTCCCGGCCCATGGCGGCCCGGTTCTGCACGATGGACTTGTCCCAGTCGCCGGTCTGCACGTAGATGTGCGACGGCATGTGGTTCATGTGCCCGGAGACGGGGATCTGATTCCTCAGTCGGTCGGCGGCGGGGAGGGCCCGCTCGGGCTCGAGGCTCGGCTCGACGGCGTGAATGTAGAGGTGGTTGGCGCCCGGGTTGTTGGGGTGCTTCTCGAGCACGGCCTCCAGGGCGGCGGTGATCTTGGCGGTGTCCGCCTCGGGCAAGCGGTCGATGGTGTAGAGCTGCCACGGCCGCAGGACCATGAGCGACTCGCCGTACAGGGTCCCGACCTCGGGGTCGTCGGGGAACCGGGCGAGGAGCTCCTCCATGGCCGCGGCGTACGCCTCGTTGAGGGCCGCCCTGTCCTCGGGCCAGGGGAACGCATAGCGCGCGGCGAGCGCCTCGATCAGGCCGCGCTCCACGGGGCTGGCGCTGGCGGCCCGGGCCTCGGCTTCCTTCAGCGCGGACCACGCCGCGCCGGAGCGCTCGTCCGTCATGACCGGGTCGTTGTAGTTCGGCCCCTCGCAGATCGAGATGCCCCACCAGGCCATGGCGCAGTCCGGGTCGAGCTCGGCCGCCTTGGCGAACGAGCGGATCGCCTCGTCATGGTTGAAGCTGTACATCCACGCGAGCCCCTGGTCGAAGTACCGCTGGGCCTCGTCGGAGGAGGTCGTCACCGGTCGGCGATAGGGACCGATCTCCTCGAACCGCTGCGCCCTCGGGGCGTCCACGTCGAGGTGGTCGGAGACGGGAGCCTCGAGGGTCCCGGCCCCGAACTGGCAGGAGGCGAGCAGGAGGGTCGAGGCGAGGGAGATGTGGAGCTTCATCGATGGTGGGGAGGGGTCCTTGGGGCCGCGTGGGAGCCCACACGCTAGCGCCTGGGGCCGATCCCTGAGGATTCGTCTCCTCGCTTCCCTGTGGCGCGCCGACGGTGGACCCCTACGGGAGGCCGCCTCAGCTGATGACGTCGTGGAGGACGCGGGCGGGCTCGACGCCCGTGAGGCGCAGGTCGAGGCCGCGGAAGTCGTAGCTGAGCCGCTCATCATCCAGGCCGAGCAGGTGCAGCACCGTGGCGTGGAGGTCGCGGACGTGGACGACGTCCTCCACGGCGGCGTAGCCGAGGGGGTCGGTCGCTCCGTAGCGGCGGCCCCCGGGGATGCCGGCGCCGGCCATGAGGTAGGAGAAGCCGCGGATGTGGTGGTCCCTTCCGTCGCCCTGGCCCATGGGGGTGCGGCCGAACTCGCCGCCGAAGAGGATCAGCGTGTCCTCCAGCAGGCCGCGCCGCTTCAGGTCGGTGACGAGCGCGGCGCTCGCCTGGTCCACCTCGCGGGCGGTGATCTCCATGGAGCGCTGCACGCCGCCGTGGTGGTCCCAGCCCCGGTGGTACACCTGGATGAACCGCACGCCTCGCTCGGCCATGCGGCGGGCCATGAGGCAGTTGCTGGCGTAGGACCCGTCGCGGCCCTCGGTGCCGTACAGGTCGAGCACCTCCTGGGGTTCACCGGAGAGATCCACGAGCTCGGGCACCGCGGCTTGCATCCGGAAGGCGAGCTCGTACTGGGCCGTGCGGGCCGCCGCCTCGGGGTCGCCGCTCCGTGCGGCGCGCGCGCCGTTCAGCTTCGCGATCGCCTCCACCACGTCGCCCTGCCCGGCCCGGTCGACCCCCGCCGGGTTCTGTACGTAGAGGACCGGGTCGCCGACGGAGCGGAGCTCGACCCCCTGGAAGCGGGAGGGCAGGAAGCCCGAGTGCCACTGGCGGGCGGCGATGGGCTGGGACTGGCCGCCCTTGCCGATGGAGCTGAGCACCACGAAGGCGGGCAGGTTCTCGTTCATGGAGCCCAGCCCGTAGTGGATCCATGAGCCCATGGAGGGCCGCCCCGGCAGCGTCGTCCCGGTGTTGAAGAGGGTGTGCGCGGGGTCGTGGTTGATCTGGTCGGTCTCGAGCGAGTTGAGGATGCAGAACTCGTCGATCACGCCGCCGAGGCGGGGGAACTTCTCGCAGATGCGGAGGCCGCTCTCCCCGAAGGCCTGGAAGGGGAAGCGCGGGCCGAGGCACCTGAGCGCGCGCCCCTGGAGCTGCGCCAGCTGCTGGCCGCCGGTGTAGGACTCCGGCATGGGCTCGCCGTCGAGCTTGGCGAGCTCGGGCTTCTCGTCGAACGTCTCCAGGTGACTGGGGCCGCCCGCCATGTAGAGGTGGATGACCCGCTTGGCCCGGGGGAGGCCCGGGAGCCGGATCGAACCGGGGCCCTGCTGGGCCCCGGCGCTCAACGAGGCCAGGGCGGCCTGCCCGAGCCCTGCGGCCGCGCCGGTGAGGAACGTCCTGCGGGAGAGCGCGTTCATCAGGCCTGGATGGAGGAGTGGTCTCATTCCCTGACGATCGCCTCGTGGAGGTTGAGGGCCACGCGGGCCACGGAGGTCCACGCCGCCAGCTCGGCGGGCGCGAGGTCGGTGGAGGCGGGCGACGAGCCGATGGCGATGAGCGCCGCGGCGTCCTCGGGGTTCTCCGCGAAGGTGGCCCGCTGGCCGGCGAGCAGCTCGAGGAGGACCTCCCGCTCGGAGGCCTCGGGCGCCCGCTGGAGGACCCGCTCCCACAGCACCGTCAGTCGCTCGGCGTCCTCCTCGGCCGGGGCGGCGAGGGCCTCCTGGGCGAGGGCGCGGGCGGCCTCCACGAAGATGGGGTCGTTCAGCAGCGCGAGGGCCGCGAGGGGCGTGTTGGAGCGCGGCCTCTCCGAGGTACAGCGCTCGCGGCTCGGGGCGTCGAAGGCCGCGAGGCTCGGGTGAACGAACTGGCGCTGCCAGTGTCCGTAGAGCGCCCGCCGGTGGAGGGCCTTCCCCTCCGAGGGGCGATACGTCCGGCGGGGGAAGTTGAGGTGCGACCAGTAGCCGACGGGCTGGTAGGGGCGGACGCTCGGCCCGCCGACCTCGCGCTGCAGGAGGCCGCTGGCCGCGAGCGCTCCGTCACGGATGAACTCCGCGTCGAGCCGGTGCCGGACCTGCAATCCGAACTGCTCCTCGCGGACTGCCGAGGGGTCCGGGACCGCGGACGTCTGCTGGTAGGCGCTGGAGGTGACGATGTCCCGGATCAGGGCGCGCAGGTCCCACCCGGAGTCCACCAGCCGCGTGGCCAGGTGGTCGAGGAGCTCGGGGTGGGTGGGGGAGGTGCCCTGGACTCCAAAGTCATCCAGGGTCTCCACGATCCCGCGGCCCATGAAGAGCCGCCAGACACGGTTCACGAGCACCCGGGCGACGAGCGGGTTCCGCCCGTCCACCAGCCATCGGGCGAGGTCCAGTCGAGTGGGGCGTCGGCCCTCGACCGCGATCACGCCGAGGGCAGCCGGGACCCCGGGCTGCACGACCTCGCCGGTCTCGTCCATCCAGTCTCCGCGGGCCAGCACCCGGGTGACCATGGGGTCGACGGCGCGGGTCTCCATGACGAGGGGGATCTGACCCTGGAGGGCCATGACCTCGCCCTCGAGGCGTGCCTTCTCCTCCCGGTCGTCGGCCAGGAGCGCGCAGTGCGCCCGGTGCAGCTGGTCCAGCTCCGCGGCGGTCTCCTCCGCCGGCTCCTCAGGGCGGTCCTCCTCGGCGAGGGCGAGGAGCTCCCGGAGGCGCGGCGCGAGCGCGGGGCTGTCCACCTCCGTTCCCACCGACAGGCGCCAGCGGCCCAGCAGGTGCCGGCCGCCATGGACCTGGGCGAGCTCCACCTCGACCGCGCCGGCTCCGGGGCCGCCCAGGGGCCGGGCGAGGTCGAAGATGGCCTCCGCCGGGGCCCCGTCCTGGGCGCGCATCACGGCCCACCCGCCGCGGCCCAGTTCCCCGTCATGGGCCTTGGCCACCGGGTAGCCGGGCTGTTCGAAGGAGGCGCGGGCCGCCGCGATGGGGACGGCCTCCCCGTCGACTCGCACCGTCAACTCGGTCAGCACGAGGTTGCCGTTGGAGGCCAGCCCCGGACCCTGGTTCGGGAGCGCGTCGTCCGCGAGGAGCTCGAGCCGGATGGAGCGGACCGGCGCGGCGGGCGCCGGGAACCGCGCGGTGAAGGTGTCCTTGTCGTCCCCGTCCGGGCGAGTGCGCCACGCACCCGCCGCGTCGGCCTCGAAGGTCCGGCCAGCCGCCGAGCGCACCTCGAACCCCGCCGGGGCGACCCAGGTGCTCTCGGCCAGCTCGTCGATGAACGCCGCCCGGTCCGCGGCGAGCTCCGGGGTCTGCGCGGCGAGGGCGGCCTCGACGGCGGCGAGGGCGGAGGTGAGCTCGCCCATCCGTCGCTCCTGGTCCGCCGAGGGAACCTCCAGCTCGGGGGGGAAGGTGTTGTTGCCGGAGAGGTAGACGCCGACCTGCTCGATGTCCGCGAAGAAGGCGCCCAGCTCGTAGAACTCCCGGGCGGAGAAGGGGTCGAACTTGTGGTCGTGGCACTCCGCGCAGCCGACGGTGGAGGCCAGCCAGACCTCCGTCACGTTCCGCACGCGATCGGCGGTGTAGCGGGCCAGGAACTCCTTGGGCTGGGAGCCCCCCTCACGGGTGATGAGGTTGAGCCGGTTGTAGGCGGCGGCGACCCGCTGTGCGCGGTCGGCGCCGGGGAGCAGGTCGCCCGCGAGCTGCTCCACGGTGAAGCGGTCGAAGGGCATGTTCGAGGCGAAGGCCTCGATGACCCAGTCTCGATAGGGCGTGATGTTCCAGCGGTTGTCCGCGTGGATCCCCGTGGTGTCCGCGAAGCGCACCAGGTCGAACCAGAAGGTGGTCAGGCGCTCGGCGTGGTGGGGCGACGCGAGGAGCTCGTTCACGAAGACCTCGAAGGCGGCCTGGCTCGGGTCGCGCTCGAAGGCCTGCACCTGGGCCTGGGTGGGGGGGAGCCCCAGGAGGTCGAAGGAGACGCGCCGGATGAGGCTCCGGGCGTCGGCCCGCGGGGCCGGCTCGAGGCCCACCCGGGCGAGGCCGTCGAGGACCCATCGGTCGATGTCTCCCCGGACCCAGGCCGCCCTCGGCGAGAGCGGATCGATGCGGGGAAGCTGGGGCGGCGCCGGGGGGCGATACGCCCAGTGCTCCTCGTAGGGCGCCCCCTCGGAGATCCACCGCTCCAGGAGCGCGGCCTCCTCCCCGGAGAGCGGCGCGTGGTCCGGCCCCGGGGGCATGGGGTCGAGGTCGTCGCGGACCCGGATCAACAGCTCGCTGTCCGCGGGCTCGCGGGTGTCGATGACCCTGGAGCCGTCGCGGTCGGCGACCGCGGAGGCACGCAGGTCGAGCCGAAGGTCGGCCTCCCGGGTCGCCGCGTCGGGCCCGTGGCACGGGAAGCAGCGGTCCGCGAGGAGGGGGCGGACCTCCTGGCTGAAGCTGACCGGGTCGTCTCCGATGGAGGCCGCGGCGAGGGTGAGCGCGGGGACGAGGGAGGCCAGGGAGGGCATGCCCCCAGGTTACCGACTGGGGCTGAACGTGGTCAGCGGAGGGTCCCGGGGTCGATGCCGTAGCGCTTGACTCGCAGCCCCATCTGCCGCTCGGTGATGTCCAGGATCCGGGCGGCCTTGGCGCGGTTCCCGCGCGTCGAGCGCAGGGCGTCCAGGATGAGCTCCCGCTCCACGCGCTCCATCGTGGCCGCGAGGCTGCCGCTCGGCTCCACGGGCTGCTCGCCGGCGGGCTGCATGTTGGGGGGGAGATGGTGCGACCGGATCACGTCGCCCTCGCTCTGCAGCATCGCGCGCAGCATGCAGTTCTCGAGCTCCCGGACGTTGCCTGGCCAGGCGTAGCTCTTGAGCAGCGCCCGCGCCGTGGAGGAGATCCGCGGCGTGGCGGCGTTGCTCTTGCTGGAGTGGACGTCCAGGAAGTGCTCCGCCAGCGGGATGACATCCACCGCGCGCTCCCTGAGGGCCGGGACGTGGATCGGGAAGACGTTGAGGCGGTAGTAGAGGTCCTCCCGGAACGTCCCGCTCGAGACGAGCTCCTCCACGTCAGCGTTGGTGGCCGCGAGCACCCGTACGTCGGTGCTGCGGGTCCTCGCGCTCCCGATCCTCTCGAACTGCCGCTCCTGGAGGAAGCGCAGCAGGAGCACCTGCGTCGTCAGGGGGAACTCACCGATCTCGTCCAGGAAGAGCGTCCCGCCGTCCGCGAGCTCGAAGCGGCCGATGCGCTCCTGGACCGCGCCCGTGAAGGCGCCCTTCTCGTGCCCGAAGAGCTCGCTCTCCAGCAACGTGGCCGGGAGCGCTGCGCAGTTGACCTTGATGAAGGGTTTCTTGGCGCGATCGCTGGAGTAGTGGATCGCGGCGGCGACGAGCTCCTTGCCGACGCCGCTCTCGCCGCGAATGAGGACCGTGGCGTCTGCGCGGCAGACCCTGGCGATCTGGTCGAAGACCCTGAGCATGGGCTGGGAGTTGCCGACGATGTTCTCCGGCCGGTAGCGCTCCTTCAGCTCGTCCCGAAGCCGCTCGTTCTCTGCCCGCAGGGAGTCGCGTTCCTCGGCGGCCCGCTGCCTCAACCGCACCGCCTGGGCGATCATCGACGCCACCGTGGACATGAGCATGGAGACGTGGTTGAGCTCCGCGTGGGGCGTGGAGGGGAAGTCCCCTGCGATCGCGCCCACGATCTCCCCGCTCAGCTGGATGGGGATCACCAGCAGTGAGCATGGCTCCGGTTGTGAGCAGTCGCCCAGCAGGGGGTGATCGCCGTCCACCAGGGGGAGGGTCAGCGGCTGGGACAGCTGCACGGCCTCCGAGATCGGGCTGGTGTCCACTCGGCTCCTCGCCTCGAGCTCCTCCTCATCGGTGAGCCCAACGGCGGCCTCGATCCGCAGCTCGCCCGAGGTCCGATGCACCATGGTGACGACGGCGTGCTGGAGGTGGGTCCCCTCCACGAGGGCAGCCAGCACCGGCTCGAGGACGGAGAGCGGCTCGAGGCTCCCCACCAGGATCTGGTTGATGGCGAAGAGGAGCCGGAGATCACTCTCTAGGGGCTGGGGGGAGAGGGACAAGGGGCCGGGAGGTTGGGGGGAGGGCGAGCGGGAGCTCGAATCCTACATGGATGTAGGTGGAATCGGGCAATCCTACATAAATGTCGCCATCGGGGTATGTAAAGCAGGTGCTATGTCGTTACCATGCAATGTGTTACGTCGATATCTCGACCTCGGCACGGGGGTTGCTTAGGGAGGACCGGACATGAGCCCAGGGACCGACACCGATGGCGCCTTGACCCGAGCGGACTCTCGCCCCTCGGTGTCGCCCGGGGCGCTGCCGGGGCGCTGCCGGGGCGAGGTCCGCGCGAGATCTTCGAGCCTGGCCCGCCGGGCGAGGGGGGTGGAAAGGTGACGGGTTCGATGGGGAATCCAGAGCCCGACACCTCCCTCACCTGGCGGGTCCGATCGAGAGCCCGCCAAGGCCTGTTTCCGCAGGCCTCAGAGAGAGAGACGAAACGGAGGCTCGCCGTGCAACGGCAAGCCTCCGCGGAATCAGAGTCAGTTTGAAAGGGGAGCGCAGGGGGTGTTGCTAACTCCTGTGCTCCCTACTCCCCCGACGAGAGGAGCCCGACACGCCTGCCGTTTTAATTCAGACTCCCCTCACCGCTGCGTCAATCTGCCAGTTTTTTTGGGGCGCACAGGTGAGGGGGGGTCCACCTCGGGTGGAGCGGTCGAGCGCCCCGGGCTCAGGGGACCCGGGCTCAGGGGGTTGGAGTCCCGGCGAGCGCGCGAACGGCGGTCGCCACTGCGCCGCCGAGCGCCCGCGAGCCCTCCCGGGTGAAGTGAACGTCGGCGGGCTTTTGGAGGTCGGGGTCGGCCGCCTCGATGAAGCCGAACAGGTCATTCACCTCCACTCCCTCGGCGCCCATGACCTCCAGGGCGAGGCGGTTGTACTCCACCGCGTCCGCAGGTTCCCGGTAGGGCCTGAGCTCGCCCGGGGGCACGGGGGTCGTGGTCGCGAAGACCAGCCGGGCACCGGAGGCCTTCAGGCGGCGCGTGATCTCGAGGAGCTGGCGCTGGTAGCGCTCAGGGGAGGCCTGGTGGGGGTCCAGCGGGTCGTTGGAGTTCCTCCCGGATGCCGGGTCCACCCGCTTCATGTCGTGCAGCCCGAAGTTGAAGTGAATCACGTCGAAGGGGCCGCCCTCCATGGCCAGCCACCGCTCGATGGACCCCACGCCCTTGTTGGTGCCCTCGCAGTTCTCGGGCCTCGGGCTGGCGCCCTCCGCTCGGTTCCGCATGGGCCGGACCACCTCGGCCACTCCCTCGAGCTCCTGTCGGACGAACGGGGTGTACCCGATGGAGATCGAGTCCCCGAGGATGAGCACCCGATAGGGGTTGGCCAGCGCGGGGGGCGCGGGCGCCTCGGCGGGGGGCGCCGCCGGCGACGCGCACGCCGCGGCGAGGAGGAGGGCGAGGGGGGAGAGAGCCTTCAAGAGGGTGGATCGCATGGCTCCATGGGAACTCGATCCCCCACGGAACGCCACCCTCGCGGCCCCGCCTCTCCCCGCGCCCCCGGCGCTCACATGCCGTCGATGATCCCGTTGAGGGTCGCGCTCGGCCGCATCGCCCGCGCGCACGCCTCGTCGCTGGGGTGGAAGTACCCGCCGATCTCCACGGGAGCCCCCTGGGCGGCGAGGAGCTCCGCGCAGATGGTCTCCTCGGCGCCAGCGAGGGCGGCCGCGACGGGCGTGAAGCGCGCCTTGAGCTCCTCATCGCCGTCCTGGGCCGCGAGGGCCTCGGCCCAGTACAGGGCGAGGTAGAAGCTGGAGCCGCGGTTGTCGATCTCGTTGACCTTCCTGGAGGGGTAGCGCGAGTTCTCCAGGTAAGCGCCCACCGCCTGGTCCAGGGCGGCGGCGAGGGCCGCGGCCTTCCCGGAGCCGCTCGACTCGGCGGCCTTCTCGATGGACGGGACCAGGGCGCAGTACTCGCCGAGGGAATCCCAGCGCAGGTGCCCCTCGCCGAGGAACTGAGCCACGTGCTTGGGAGCGGACCCGCCGGCGCCGGTCTCGAACAGGCCGCCGCCCTCGAGCAGCGGGACGATCGAGAGCATGCGGGCGCTCGTGCCCAGCTCGAGGATCGGGAAGAGGTCGGTGAGATAGTCGCGCAGGACGTTGCCGGTCACCGAGATGGTGTCCTCGCCGCGGCGCACTCGCTCGAGGGACGCGCGCATGGCGTCGACCGGCTTCAGCATCCGGATGTCGAGGCCCTCGGTGTCGTGGTCCTTGAGGTACACGTCGACCTTCTTGAGGAGCTCCGCGTCGTGACCGCGCGCGGGGTCGAGCCAGAAGATGGCGGGGGCCCCCGTGGCCCGGGCCCGCGAGACGCCGAGCTTGACCCAGTCACGGATCGAGACGTCCTTGGTCTGGCACATCCGGAAGATGTCGTCCTTCTCCACGGACTGCTCGAGGAGGACCGTCCCCGCGGCGTCGACCACGCGGATCGTGCCGGCGCCAGCGGCGAAGAAGGTCTTGTCGTGGGACCCGTACTCCTCCGCCTTCTTGGCCATGAGCCCGACGTTGGAGACGCTCCCCATGGTGGCGGGGTCGAACTGGCCGTTGGCCTGGCAGTCCTCGATCACGGCCTGGTACAGGGTGGCGTAGCTCCGATCCGGGATCAGCGAGACCGTGTCCTGCAGCTCGTCGGCGCGATTCCACATCTTGCCGCCGTCGCGGACGACCACGGGCATGGAGGCGTCGATGATGACGTTGTTGGGGACGTGCAGGTTGGTGATCCCCTTGCGGGAGTCCACCATCGCCAGGTCCGGCCCGCTCTCGTAGCAGGCCTCGATGTCCCGCTCGATCTCGGCGCGCTGGTCCTCGGGGAGCCGCTCGAGCTTGTCGAGGACGTCCTGGAGGCCGTTGTTCAGGTTGACGCCGATGGAGGCGAGGGCGTCGGCGTGCTTGTCGAGGGCCGCGCCAAAGAAAACGGAGACGCAGTGCCCGAACATGGCCGGGTCCGAGACCTTCATCATCGTCGCCTTGAGGTGCAGGGAGAACAGCACCCCCTCCTCCTTGGCGCGGGCGATCTCCTCCGCGAAGTAGGCGCGCAGCGCGGCGGCCTTCATGCGAGACGTGTCGATCACCTCGCCCGCGAGGAGCTCGATGCCGTCCTTGAGGACCACGGCCTCACCGCTGGCGGGGAGGAACTCGATGCGCGCCGTGGTGGGGGCAGAGAGGGTCATCGACCGCTCGCTGCCGAAGAAGTCGTCGCCTTGCATGTGGGCGACCCTCGCCTTGGACCCGGACTCGGGCCAGGGCTTCATCATCCGGTGGGGGTGCTTCTGCGCGAAGGCCTTCACGGACTTCGCCGCCCGGCGGTCCGAGTTGCCCTCGCGTAGCACGGGGTTCACCGCGGAGCCGAGGACCGCGCCGAAGCGTCGCTGCAGCTCCCGCTCCTCGTCGGTCTTGGGCTCCTCGGGGTAGTCCGGAACCTTGAAGCCCTGGGCCTGTAGCTCGGCGATGGCGTCCTGCAGCTGCGGGATCGAGGCGCTGATGTTGGGGAGCTTGACGATGTTCGCCGCGGAGGTCTTCGCGAGGTCCCCCAGCCGCGCCAGCTCGTCAGGGATGCGCTGGTCCTCGGTCAGCCCCTCCGGGAAGTTCGCCAGGATCCGCCCCACCAGGGAGATGTCCGCCGTCTCGATCTCGACGCCCGAGCCCTTCATGAAGGCGCGGACGATGGGCAGGAGGGCGTGGGTGGCCAGGGCCGGGGCTTCGTCGATCTTGGTCCAGGTGATCGTGGCGGAGGACATGGTCTTCAGGTGGGGCCGGGGAGAGGGCTCGAGTTCGAGGCAGAGAGGTTAGTCGCAACGCGCCCGGGGGCTGCCCCGGGGGCCGAGGTTTCGTGACGTTTCGGGGGCAATCGCCCGGTGTTCGCGCCGAGCGGTCGCGGTCCCGAGGGCTCCAGAGTCCATCCTCCCTGCGCCCCGGTGTTGATTCTGATCACGGGCGCGGAACCCGGCCCGCCCATGGTGGGTCCTCCGCGTGCAGATCGCCAAGGGTGGCCAGCGGCGGCAGGATCGCTGAGGGGAGCGTCTCCGGGAGGGGCTGCGGGCGATTTGGTCGAGGCCCGCGGCCACCTCGGCCCCTGGATGTCCTAGATTCCCGCCTACGCCATGCAGGAGTTCATCATCGTCTTCGCCTTCTTCGCCCTCGCCGTGGGGGGGATGGCCGTCGGCCTTCTCCGGGGGCGGGCCCTCTCGGGGAGCTGCGGCGGCGTGGGCCCGGACGGGGAGTCCCTCGCGGACTGCCTGTGCGAGATGCAGAACGCGCCGGTGTGTGACGCCCGCAAGGAGCTCCTCGCCCTCGCGCGCCGCAAGAGCGAGCGCGACGCTGCCCGCAAGGGCCAGCAGTAGGGAGCGCCTCAGCGCCCGCGCAGGCGGGGGACGCGCCCGTCGCCGGGCCCGTCCATGAGGAAGGCTCCCATCCCCGAGGTCATGAGCGCCTCGATCGGTGCCTCCTCGTCCTGGGTGCGGACGAGCAAGTAACCCTCCACGCCCTCCAGCGACTCGAGGAGCTCGAGCCCCTCGATGGGGCCGAGCACCATCGTCGCCGTCGCGAGCCCGTCGGCCTCGGCGCACGTGGGGGCGATGACCGTCGCCGATGCGAGGTCGTGGTCGATGGGGTACCCCGTCCGCGGGTCGATGACGTGGCTCACCACCCGGCTGCCCACCCGGCGGACGTTGCGGTAGTCCCCGCTGGTCGCCACGCCGCCGCGGGTCAGGGAGAGGCGTGCGATGGGGGGGCGCGGGGCGAGGGCCATGGGAGAGAGCGGGTCGCTGCCGGCGGGCGGGAGCGGGTCGTCCACGCCAATACGCCAGGGGATGCCCTCCGGGTTGCGCCCGCTGAGCACGAGCTCGCCGCCCACCTCGATCATGAACTCGTCGTGGCCGGACTCGAGCAGGGCGGCGGCGGCGACGTCGACCCCGTAACCCTTGGCGACGGCCGAGGCGTCCACCTCGAGGTCCGCGCGGGAGCGGGCGACCCAGCCGGCGGGGGCGGCCCCGTCGGATCCAGGGGGAGCGGTCCCGGGCCTCCCCATCTGGAGGTCATCGAGGCCCAGCTGGTCGAGGGTCGCCGCGACCTCGGCCGGGGTGGGGGCGGCCCGTTCCACCTCATGGGCGCCGAAGCCCCAGAGGCGGGTCAAGGGGCCCACCGAGGGGTCGAACGCCCCGCCCGTGGCGTCCCAGAGCTCCTTGCCCAGGGTCAGGACCTGCAGGGTGTCCTCTGTCGCTCCCTCCCTGGCGTCTGGCGCCGCCCGGTTCAGGCGTGAGAGGTCGCTGTCGTCCTTCCAGGTGCTGAGCGCCCGGTCGACCTCGTCCAGCCGGTCCTGGACCAGCGCGCCGACCTGCTCGGCCTTCTCTCCGGGCTGCAGGGTCACGACGGCGGACCAGCTGGTCCCCATGCAGCGACCCCCGATCCGGACGGCGGTGGGGACCTGGACACCGCCGGGGCCGCAGGAGGCCAGGGAGGCCACCAGGGAGAGCGCCGCGAGGGCGAGGAGGACGCAGGTGGATCGCATGGAAATGGAGGGAGCGGCATGGCGATGGCTCGCCACGCCGCTCCCTGGTGTGGGGCGGGCCGGCTCAGCCGCCGAAGTCGTCGAGGTCGATCATCTCGGGGTCGACGCCCAGGTCGTCCAGCATCTGGAGCACGGCCTGGTTCATCATCGGCGGGCCGCAGAGGTAGTACTCGCACTCCTCGGGGGCCGGGTGGTCCTTCAGGTAGTTCTCGAGGACCACCTGGTGGATGAAGCCCGTGTGGCCTTCCCAGTTGTCCTCGGGCAGCGGCTCGCTCAGGGCGACGTGCCACTTGAAGTTCTCGTTCTCTGCCTGGAGGCGGTCGAAGTCCTCCACGTAGAACATCTCGCGCAGGGAGCGAGCGCCGTACCAGTACGACATCTTGCGCCCGGTCTTCTCGGTCTCGAGCATGCGCATGATGTGGCTCCGCAGGGGGGCCATACCCGCGCCGCCGCCGATGAAGATCATCTCGCGGTCGGTGGGCTTGATGTGGAACTCACCGAACGGGCCGGAGATCGTCACCTTGTCGCCAGGCTTCTGGTCGAAGATGTACGAGGAGCCCTTGCCCGGGGGGACGTCGGGCAGCCGCGGCGGGGGGGAGGCGATCCGGACGTTGAGCATGACGATGTCGTCGCCCTCCGCCGGGTAGTTGGCCATGGAGTACGCGCGCTCGACGGTGTCCGTGGTCTTCGACTGGAAGCGCCACAGGTCGAACTTGTCCCAGTCCTCGCGGTACTCCTCCTCGACCTCGAAGTTCTTGTAGCTGACGTCGTGGGGCGGGATCTCGATCTGGATGTAGTCGCCCGAGGTGAAGTCGATCTTCTTGCCCTCGGGGAGGCGGACCTTGAACTCCTTGATGAACGTCGCGACGTTGTTGTTCGAGACGACCTCGCAGTCCCACTTCTGCACGGAGAAGACCGAGTCCGGCACGCGGATCCGCATGTCGTTCTTCACCTTCACCTGGCAGGAGAGGCGGCAGCCTTCCTTGGCCATGCCGCGGGTGATGTGCCCCTCCTCCGTGGGGAGGAGCTCACCGCCGCCCTCGTCGATGTTCACGAGGCACTGGGCGCAGGTCCCGCCGCCGCCGCAGGCCGAGGGGATGAAGAGCTTTTGTTCCGCGAGGGTGGCGAGGAGGGTGCCTCCTGCCTTGGTCTCGATGGCCTGGCTCTCATCGCCGTTGACGATGATCCGCACCGAGCCGCTGCTGACCAGCTGCGAGCGGGCGATCAGCAGCACCCCGACGATGAAGAGTCCGACCAGCGAGAACGCGGCCACACCGAAGATGAAGGTGTCCATGGATAGAAGTCTGAACCGGTCCGTTGACGGTTTCGAGTGTGCGTATATGCGCAGGCGACGGCCCGCCGCAGGGCCCTAGAGCTGGATCCCGCCGAAGATCATGAATCCCATGGCCATGAGGCCCGTGATCATGAAGGTGATGCCGAGGCCGCGCAGGCCGGGGGGCACGTTGGAGTACTTGAGGCGCTCACGGATGGCCGCGAGGGCGACGATGGCCAGCCAGAAGCCGACGCCGCTGCCGAAGCCGAACACCGTGGACTGCATCACCGTGTACTCGCGCTCGACCATGAAGAGGGACGAGCCGAGGATGGCGCAGTTCACCGCGATCAGCGGCAGGAAGACGCCCAGGGCCGAGTAGAGCGCCGGGGCGAACTTGTCGATGGACATCTCCACGATCTGCACCGCCGCCGCGATGGTCGCGATGAAGGTGATGAACGCGAGGAAGCTCAGGTCGTAGCCGGCCGCCTTCTCCTCGCCGAGGGCCCAGGCGAGGGCGCCGTCCTTGAGGATGTAATTGTTGATCAGCGCGTTGAGGGGCGTGACCACCGTGAGCACGAAGACGACCGCGAGGCCGAGGCCCATGGCGGTGTCGACCTTCTTGGACACCGCCAGGAAGGAGCACATGCCCAGGAAGAAGGCCAGGGCGATGTTCTCGACGAAGATCGCCTTCAGCGCGAGGTTGATGAGGTCCATGGCGTCAGTCCGCCTCCTGGAGGGTGGGGGTCATCGAGCGCTGGACCCAGATCAGGAGACCGATCAGGAAGAAGGCGCCGGGGGAGAGGACCATCAGGCCGTTGGGGACGTACCAGCCGCCGTCGCTCACGCTGGCGAAGACCGGGCTGCCGAGCACCTTGCCGGAGCCGAGCAGCTCGCGGAAGAGGGCCACGTAGATCAGCACCACGCTGTAGCCCATGGAGTTGGCGAAGCCGTCCAGGGCGGAGGCCATGGGAGGGTTGGCCATGGCGAACGCCTCGGCGCGGCCCATGACGATGCAGTTGGTGATGATCAGCCCGACGAAGACCGAGAGGGCCTTCGACGTGTCGAACAGGAAGGCCTTCAGCACCTGGTCCGCGACGATCACCAGGGAGGCGATGATCGCCAGCTGGGTGATGATCCGGATGCTGCCGGGGATCTTGTTCCGCAGCAGCGAGATGGTCGTGTTGGAGCACACGAGCACGAAGGTCAGCGCCGCGCTCATGACGAAGGCCGTCTCCAGCTTCGTCGTGACCGCCAGCGCCGAGCAGATGCCGAGCACCCCGAGGGTGACCGGGTTCTTCTCGTGCAGGGGGTCGAGGAGGATGCTCCTTGTCTTCTTGTCCATGGGAAGAGGTCGGGTCTGGGGACTCAGCCCTGGGTCTTGAACTGCTCGAGGTAGGGGCCGTAGCCGGCGGGGCCGAGCCACAGCTTGATGGTCGCGTCGACGCCCTTCGTGGTGATGGTCGCGCCGGAGAGGCCGTCGACCTCGTAGTCCTTGTCCCGGGGAGCGCTCGCCTTCACGACGCCCAGGCCCACGCCGTCGGCGCCGAAGACGCTCTTGCCGGGGAACTGCGCCTTCCAGGAGGGGTTGTCGATCTCACCGCCGAGGCCGGGGGTCTCCCCGTGGGCGTAGAAGGTGATGCCGACGACCTCGGAGAGGTCGTTCTTGACGGCCAGGTAGCCGTACATGGTGGACCACAGGCCCTTGCCGTGGATGGGGAG
>JADHOC010000014.1 GCA_016779205.1 Planctomycetota bacterium
CCCGCCCGCGCCGCCGGCCCCCAAGGGCGCCGCGCCGGCGCCGGAGGCCTACGTCCCGCCGTCCCAGCGCGCTGGCCAGGCGCGCCCTGCGGCCCCGCCCCAGGCGGCGGCGCCCCCCGCCCCCGCACAGGCGGAGGTTCGCGTCCAGCCCTCACCCGAGCGCAGGCCGCCCTCGGCGCGCGATCGGCGGGCTGCCGGCTCGACGGCGCGGGTCCAGACCAACAGCACCGCGGACCGCTGGACGGGGCTGCTGCAGGAGCTCGGTCGCAGCTCGAGGGAGCTCGCGGGCCTGCTCTCCAAGAAGGGGGAGCTCGTGCGCGAGAGCAACAGCGTGGCGCCGCTGAAGGTACGCGGCCTGACCGAGCCGGAGCTGGCCTTCATGGAGCGGCCCGACTCGAGGGCCTCCATCGAGGCGGCCTTCAGGGCGGTCTCCGGCGAGGAGGTCGCGCTCAAGCTCGAGATCCACCGCGGGGGCTCCAGCGCCGATGGATTCACCCAGGAGATCACGGAGCTCTTCGGCGGCCGGGTCGAGGACTGACGGGGCTCGGCGCCGCGGTTCCGAAGACGCATCATCCAGGTCACTCGACAAGAGTGCCAAGACCAACAGACCTCAGACCAAGGGGACCCTCGCGTCCCGTGGAGATCGACCATGACCGGAGCCTTCGGAGATATGGGCAACCTGCTGTCCCAGGCGCAGGAGATGGACCGCCGCGTCCGCGAGGCCCTCGAGGAGCTCGGCGAGGCTCGCATCGAGGGCTCCGCCGGTGGAGGCGTGGTGGGGGCCACGGTGGACGGGCTCGGTCAGGTCCAGGGGGTCCAGATCTCCGAGGAGGCGGCGCGGGCCTCCGACCCGGCGGGACTCGAGGAGCTCGTCCTCGCCGCCACGAAGGACGCGCAGGCCAGGGCCAAGCGCCAGCGCATCGAGCGGTTGACGCAGGTCACCGGTGGCGTCCAGCTGCCGTGGTTCTCCTGAGGCGTCGAGCGCACCGCGCACCCCAAGCACCATGGCTTACCCCGCCCCTGTCGAGTCGCTGGTCCGCGCCTTCGAAGCCCTCCCCGGCGTGGGGCGCGTGAGCGCCGAGCGCCTGACCTTCCACGTCCTCCGCGACGCCGCGGCCGGCCGCGGCCTGCGGGACGGCCTGGCCCTGGCCCTCGAGAGCGCCCGTCGCTGCTCGGTGTGCGGCAACGTCTGTGAGGGCAAGCTCTGCGAGGTCTGCTCGGACCCCGAGCGGGACGCCTCGACCCTCGCCGTGGTGGAGGAGCCGCGCCACGTGGAGGCCCTCGAGCGAGCGGGCGTCTTCAAGGGGCGGTACCACGTCCTGATGGGAGCCCTGAACCCCGCGGACGGCACGGAGGAGCGGCACCTCGCCGTGAAGGGCCTCATTCGAAGAGCCCAGGCAGGGGGCGTGAAGGAGGTGATCCTCGCCACGGACCCGGACAAGGAGGGGGAGGCCACGGCGCTGCTGGTCCTCGACGCCCTCGAGTCCGCCGGGATCGACGGCCTGACCGTCAGCCGCCTCGCCAGGGGGCTGCCGGCGGGCAGCGCCATCGAGTACCTCCACAAGGGGGTCCTCGAGGACGCCCTGGAGGACCGCAGGGCCATCCGGCGCCGGCAGGGCTGAGGGGGGAGAGCGGGCTACGGGATTCGGCCGGATCGGCCGATACACCCCCCGATGGCCAAGCTCGGACTCAACCACGGACTGCACCAGCGTCAGGACATGGTCCTGGCGCCGCGCATGCTCCAGGCGATCGAGGTGCTCGCCCTCCCGGGCGCGGACCTCGAGGGCTGGCTCATGGAGCAGGCCGAGGGTAACGAGGCCCTCGTGGTGGAGCCGCCTCGCCCCGAGCTGTCGGTCGAGCGGGACGGGCTCGAGCCGTCGCGATCGCGCGCGGCCGCCATGAGGGCCAGCGACGATCACCACGCGCTGCTCGAGGCCCAGCCGGACCGCAGCCTCTCCCTCTCCGACACCCTCGAGGAGCAGCTCTCGACGTGGGAGGTCGACGAGGACGTGAGGGGGTGGGTGTGCTTCCTGGTGCACTGCCTGGACCCCGCGGGCCTCCTCACGAGCTCCGACGAGGAGCTCATGGACCTGGCGGTGGCCGCCGACCTCGCGCTCGCAGGGACCGAGTCGGGCTGGGCGTTGCTCGGCCGGGCGATCGGGGAGCTCCAGCAGCTCGAGCCCGCCGGCATCGGCGCCCGCTCCTCGGTCGAAGCCCTGCTCCTCCAGCTCGATCCCGCGGACGAGGACTACGCGCTCCTTTGCTCCCTGCTCGAGGACTTCCTCTTCGAGCTCTCCCGGAACCGCCGCCCGTCGGTGGCGGCCAAGCTGGGCCTGGAGCTCGGGGAGCTCGATCGGCTGCTCGGCGTCCTCGGGCAGCTCGAGACGCGGCCGGCCGCGCACCTCACGGTGGACGCGGCGCCCACCATCCAGCCGGATGTCATGGTGCAAAGGGACGGGGACCGCGTGAGCGTCGAGCTCGTCCGCGGCCTGCTGCCGTCCGTCACCATCGACCCCATGGCCGAGGAACTGCTCGGCAGCGGCGCCCTCGAGCCCGAGGCCCGCGGCTACCTGCGGGGCAAGGTGGACCGGGCGCGCTCCGTGGCGGAGGCGGTGGAGATGAGGGGCACGACGCTGCTCCGTGTGGCCGAGGGCGTCATCCGCCGCCAGCCTCGGTTCATGAGCGAGGGCCTCTCGGGCCTGCGCCCCCTGTCGATGACCGACCTCGCCGCCGAGCTCGGACTCGCGCCCAGCACCATCAGCCGTGCGGTGGCCGGAAAGTCCCTCCAGACGCCCTTCGGGATCCTCCCGCTGCGGCAGTTCTTCCAGAGCTCGACCTCCTCGGCGGGGGAGGGAGGGGCCGCCGCCACCGAGGCGGTCCGCATCCGGGTCAAGCACCTGGTGGAGGGCGAGGACCCCTCCGCGCCCCTCTCCGACGAGGCGATCGTCGAGGCCCTTGGCGAGGCCGGGCTCGCGGTCGCGCGGCGGACGGTCGCCAAGTACCGCAAGGAACTCGGGATCCCGAGCTCCTATCGGCGCAAGCGCCACGCCTGAGCGGCTATCCTCCCGGCGCCATGGCGCTGCGAAACGTCCGCATCGAGGTCGCGTACGACGGCTCACTCTTCTACGGGTGGCAGCGGCAGGATGGCTTTGACAGCGTCCAGGCCTCCATCGAGGATGGCCTCGCGGACCTCCTGGGCACCATCGTGACGATCCACGGGGCGGGCCGCACCGACACCGGGGTGCACGCGCTGCGGCAGGTGGCGCACTTCCATGTGGACACTCGCCTGGATGACGATCGCCTGCGCCACGCCCTCAACGCCCACCTGCCCGCCGGGGTTCGGATCCGGAGGGCCGAGACCTGCCGGGACGACTTCCACGCACGATTCGACGCGCGGGGCAAGCGCTACGCCTACGTGGTGCAGAGCACTCGACACCGGCCTGCGCTCGGGGTCGAGCACGTCCATTGGGAGCCCGCGCCGCTGAACCGTGTGGCGATGGAGGCCGCGGCCCGGCGCATCATCGGTCGACGGGACTTCGCGGCGTTCGCGACCGCGGGCTCACCGCGCAAGTCCACGGTCCGCAGGGTCCAGCACCTGCGGCTCGTGGCGCGGCGCGAGCGCTTCGCCATCGTCGTCCAGGGGGACGGCTTCCTCTACAACATGGTGCGGACCATCGCGGGCACCCTGATCCAGGTGGGGAAGGGGGCGATGACTCCCGATGATGTGAGCGCCGCGCTCGAGGCTGGGGACCGCAGCCTGGCCGGCCCCACGGCCCCGGCCCGGGGGCTCTACATGGTGCGGGTGCTCTACGACGAGCCCATCTTCTCCGGCCCTGATCGCGGCCCGGCCGGCGTCCCCGGTCTCCTCAACTGAGGCTGACCCCGGGGCCGCGTGTGCCTCTTCCCAGGACAGCGGGGCGCGCGACGCTCGCCGTCGGGTGATTCGTTGGGAATCGCCGTTCGCGGGGCCCCCAGGGCCGGCTTCCTGGAGAGGCCTTGACGCCTGTGCACATTTGTCGCAGGGTCGATCAGGACCCGCCGGATCCCGGTGGATCACCAGGACAACTCGAAACCCACGCTCCAGGAGGTGCGCATGAAGACCAAAGTGTCGATCCTGCATCACGATTACCCGAGCCGCTACCGCAACCTCGTCGAGGAGCGTCTAGCTGCGCTCGAGCGATTCAATCAGGAGATCATCTCCATGGATGCACGGCTCGAGAAGGACGCGCGCACGCACCGCGTCGAGCTGGTCGCCAACCTGGGGAGGGGGCAAACCCTCGTGGCCAACGTCCATCGAGACGCCTTCGGAGAGGCCCTCTACGAGGCGATTGACCGCATGGGGAGGCAGCTGCGTAAGCAGCACGATAAGGCCAAGCTGGAGCCCCGGAGGCACCACGGAGTCGCCTGACCGACGGAAACTCGCCACGCGGCCTCCGGGTCCGTGGCCCATCAGGGGCGGCCCGGCAGGATCTCGATCCGGCCGGGCCGCCTCCTCATGTGCAAGGTGCTCCGGGGGCTCCGCGCGCCGGTCCGTGGCGCGGGTGGGGGGGCCCAGCCGCGGAACGCCGATTCTGTTAACTTGGGTCCTCAGAGCGACGCCCAGTCCCGGTGGCGCGCTCCGGACCCAACACCCCCCATGGACTGGTACAAGCGTTTCAAGTCGAAGGCCTGCATCCTCAAGATGAAGGCGGAGTCCAAGGAGGAGGCCCTCGATGAGGTCGCCGCGCAGATCCTGTCCTCGGGGCTGGTGAACGCCGAGCTCGGGGAGTCGATCCGGAAGGCTCTCCACGACCGGGAGGCCCTGGCCTCCACGGGGGTCGGCATGAACGTGGCCATCCCGCACGTGAAGGTGGAGGGCCTCACCGAGGCGGTCTGCTCCCTCGCCGTCTGCAAGGAAGGTCTGGAGTGGAGGGCCGTCGATGGCGCCCCTGTGAACATCCTCTTCACGGTCATCCGTCCCGACGGCCCGACGGAGGAGCACGACCCCGACGATCACCTTGAGATGATGCGCTGGATCGCGAAGCTCGCCCGGGACACAGACTTCCGCGCCTTCGCCATGCAGGCGAAGACCAAGCCCCAGCTCGTCGGCCTGCTCAAGGAGATGTCGTCGATCTGACCCCCGCCGCGGCGCCCGCTCGCCGCCAGGGGGCCGCTGGCCATGAGCACATCTCGCAATGTCACGGTGGTGAACGAGGCCGGGCTCCACGCCCGCCCATGTCACGCCATTGTCTCCCTCGCCATGGGGCACTCCTGTTCGCTCAGGATCCGCTCGGTGGGGGACGCGGCGCGTGACGTGAACGGCAAGAGCATCCTCGAGCTGATGACCCTCGAGGCCCGGCAGGGCGTCGAGCTGGAGCTCAGCGCGGACGGGGATGGAGCCGCGGACCTGCTCGATGAGCTCGCAGGGCTCTTCTCCTCGGGGTTCGGGGAGCGCGAGTCCGCCGGCTGACACGGCAAGAGGCCCCCAGGAGTTGATCCTGGCCTCCCCAGGGCCTCCCCCGGGTGCGATCGCGCATTCGGTGGTTTCTTCCGGCGACCGTGGGGTCGATCCCGGGCCGAGTCATGGGGCCCCCTGCGGGGCTCCCCAGGGGCACCGTGGACCAGAGGGGAAACCCCCTCACGCCCCCGGGAAGGCCGTTCGCTGCTCTTTTTTGGGACGGTCGCTCAACCCATTTGCTGGGGCTGGACGACACAGCCAGTGGAGCCGCCGGGGTAACCCCATCGAGCGCGGCCCCCCAACCAACGGGAAAGGCAAGTGTTTCGGAACAAGAAGAGGGTGGTCGGACTCGACCTCGGCAGTTCGGTCGTCAAGGCCGTAGAGATCACGCTCGAGGGGCAGGAACCGGTCATCACCGGCTTCAGCCGCGCCGAGTTGCCACCAGGGGGCAGCGTGGATGACGCCGTGAAGCAGGTCTTCAAGGAGGGCCGCTTCCGCTCGAAGCGCGTCGTCTCGGGCGTGTCCGGTCAGGACACGGTCGTGCGCTACCTCTCCATGCCGCAGATGTCGGACAGCGAGCTGCAGCAGGCCATCCGGTTCGAGGCGGACAAGATCGTCGCCTCGGACGAGGACTTCATCCTGGATTGCCTGCCGCTCCAGCGGGGCACCGCAGACGACCCCGAGATGTCCGTCCTGGTGGCCGCCTGCAAGTCCGAGAGGCTGAACGGTCAGGCCCAGATGATCCAGGGCGCGGGCTTGCTCCCGATCGCGATTGACCTGGACCTCTTCGCCATCGCGAACGCCTGGGAGCTGTGCGTCATGCCGGTCTCCGAGGGCGTCGAGGGGCGCGACACGCGGGCCACCGCGCTGGTGGATGTCGGCTCCCGGGTGACCTCGATCAACGTGATGCGCGGCGGCGTGAGCTGCTTCAGCAGAGAGATCCCCATCGGCGGCGCGAACATGACCCAGGCGGTTGCCCGCCGGCTCAGCCTGGAGGGCTTCGAGGCCGAGGCCGTCAAGCGGACCTCCGAGGACCACCAGGCCGAGGTGCGCACCGCCATCGGGCCGGTCCTCGAGGACCTCGCCTCCGAGCTGATGCTCTCCATGGACTACGTCGAGCACAACGAGGGGCTCACCGTCACCGAGGTCCTCCTGTCCGGTGGGGGCGTCCTCGCCCCCGGCGCCGCGGAGTATGTCGAACAGGCCGTGGCGCGACCGACGCGCCTCTGGAACCCCCTCGAGGGGCTCCGCGTCGACGTCAACCGCGTCGACGTCGAGGAGCTCGAGGCCTGGGCCCCCTCACTCGTCGTTGCCGTCGGACTCGCGTCCAGGGTGGTGAACCAATGATCAGCGTCAATCTCCTCCCCGAAGAGTACCGCCGGCGGGCGAAGTCCCCGATCGGGATCATCGCGGCCATCAGCGCAGCCGTGCTGATCAACGCCTCGCTCTTTGCCTACTGGGGCTACCTCCACTTCGGCGTCAAGGCGAACGTGGCTACGACCCGGGACGTCCTCCAGGCCGACCTGGCGGGTCTCAAGTGGCAGGTCGACTACCACAACAGCCTGAAGGCCGAGATCGCCACGCGCTCCCAGCGCGAGCAGACCCTCGCGGAGATCACCAAGGACCGGGTCCTCTGGACGAAGACGCTCGACGAGCTGATCGACGTCGTCCACGCCGGCCGCGAAGGGGTCGACCACTTCATCTGGTTCAACGACCTCGCCGCCGAGGTCAAGACCGACCGTAACAACCACGGCCAGCTGACCGGCGACGGCGTCTCTGGCGCCGAGGCCTACGCCCAGCTGGCGAACTTCGCCGAGGACCTCGAGGACAGCTCGCTGTCCTCACTGATGGGCATCTTCGAGGCCCCCGAGCCGCTGCAGGCGACCCAGGAGAAGCCGGATGAGACCCTCATCCCGTCCGTGACCTGGTCGTTCCCGCTGCGGATGAACCTGCTCAGCCCGCAGGACCGTGTGAAGAACCGCGAAGCTGTTGAGGGAGACGACCAGTGAACGACAAGCAATTCTGGTCAACGCTCGGCGGCATCACCGCGGCGCTGGCGCTCCTCTTCGGGTACCTCATCTACAGCGAGCACGAGGGCGTCAACGCCGCCCAGGCGGAGGTGGTCTCCCTGCGCGACCGCATCGCGAGCTCGCGCAAGACGGTTCAGTCCACGCCGCAGGTGGAGCAGGAGGTCATCATCCTGCGTGAGATCTCCGACCGCATCCGCGAGATCCTCCCCGACACGAAGGACCTGAACAACGTCATCCGGGACTTCGAGGAGTACATGCAAGAGGCGGGGGTGACCTCCCAGGGGTTCCGACCCACCTCGAACTCCAACTCGCGCCAGCGCACTCGCTCGGCCTTCGAGCGGGTCTCCTACCAGTGGCGGCTCGCCGGGGACACCTTCCAGGTGCTCGACTTCCTCAACCGGATCGAGACCCACAGCCGCTTCATGGCGGTCTCGAAGCTCAGCATCAAGTCGGCGAACCGCCGCGCGATCCTCGACGAGGGGGTGGCGAGCCACACGATCATCCTCGACGTCGAGACGTACAAGTACGTGCCCCCGAGCGCCAAGGAGGGGGAGGTTGAGATCCGCAGCTACGAGCGGAAGCGTGACCTGCTCTCGGGCAAGATCGGGGTCCGCCGTCAGGCGCTCACCCTGCAGACCTACCGCTACCAGGGAGCCCGCGGGCGCCGGGATCCGCTGGTGGACCCGCGCGTTCCGGCCCGCGTCGACGACCCCAACGCCTGGACCGTCCAGCGTCAGCAGGAGGAGGTCGACGAGCTGGTCGCCCGCGTCGAGGAGGCCCAGGGCTACTGGGTCGCGTCCAACGCCGCCAAGTCCGTCCTCGAGCGGATGGTCCAGCGCAGCGAGCTCGAGAAGCTGATCCTCCGCATTGGCGAGGACGTCCGGCGCATCGAGGACGAGGGGCACATCACCTATCGTCCGGCCCAGAAGCGCCTGGAGACCCTCGTCACCGAGCCCCTCGAGGTCCTGCGCCTGGCGCTCGACCGGAGCAAGGCCATCGAAGGGCCCAGCGCCACCGCCCTCCAGTCGGTGGGGGACACGATGGTCGGCTACATCGAGGCGCTCGAGTACGAGTACGCGCTCGACGCGTTCGACGCCGTCGTCGATTCCCTCGAGCTGCTCGCCGACGACCCGGAGCGCATGGAGCTGGCTGACTGGCTCCTGATGCTCTACGAGGAGGCGACCATCCTCCGCGACTTCAGCGCGATCGAATTCGATGTGGGCGGCGTGGCCATCATCGAAGGACTTGAGCCCGTGATCATCATCGACGGCAAGCGCCGGACGGTCGGTGACCTCGTGGCGGACGAGCTCGTGGTGCACGGGGTGCGCCCGAATGAGGTCGACTTCATCTTCCGGGGCGCGATCGTGACGCGCGAATTCTGAGCCCCGTCCTGCCCGAGCCGGGCGCGCCTCGAGGCGCACCTGACTCTGCACCGTTCAAACAACAACCACCGCCACTCCAAGCCAACTACCGTCCGCTCGTCGGACAGAAGGACTCCTGGTGAAACTCATCAACCGCCTCAACGCGATCGGCCTCTGCCTGGCCGCTCTCACTCCGCTCGCGAGCGCACAGGTCCCGAGCCTCGACGCCCGGGTCGACATCGACATCGTCGAGCGTGACCTCTCCGAGGTCGTGCAGTACCTGCGCGAGAAGTCGGGCGCCAACATCGTCGTGCTCGAGGGTGGGGACCGGAAGGTCGAGACGCTCAAGCTCTCCGACGTCTACTGGCGCCACGCCCTGGACTACGCCGCCGAGTCGGCGGGATGTGTGGTCGAGGAGGACCAGTCCGGCGTCCTCACGATCAGCAGCCCGTATCGGGTGGAGTTCGTCTTCGACGACCAGGACATCCGCGAGGTGATCTCGACGATCGCCAAGGCCGCGGACGCCAACGTGGTCATCGCTCCCGAGGTCGAGGGCACCGTCCGACTCCGCCTCAAGAACGTGCCCTGGCGCGATGCGCTGGAGCAGATCTGCGAGGCCCGCGGGTACACCGTGGTCGAGAAGGCGCGGAACATCCTCAGCGTCGTCGACCCGGCGCAGCTCGAGCGCCAGAAGGTGACCCGCAGCTACCAGCTGCGCTACATCCGCCCCCGCAGCTCGCGGGCGGCGGTGCTCAAGAGTGAGTTCGTCGAGGGCCAGTCGCAGCCCCCGATCGGCCCCCCCTCCGAGCACTTCTCCATCCTGGCGGCCCTCGACGGGGCCCTCTCGGACACCGGGGACCTGACCTTCATCGAGTCGCAGAACGTGATCCTCGTCCGCGACACGACCCAGGTGCACGAGACCATCCAGGAGATCCTGCGTCGCCTCGACGTCGAGCCCGGCCAGATCTTCGTCGACCTGAAGTTCGTCTCGACCGCGAACTCTGACCTGCTCAACCTCGGCGTCGACTACGGCGACGAGGGCGCCCGGATCTCCATCAGCGGCAGCCAGATTCCCATCGAGCTCCCGTTCAGCATGGGTGAGGGAGGCTGGGAGGACAGCATCATCGCTTCGGACACGGGCTTCGGCCCCTACGCCGGCAACTCGACGGTGAACGGCGCCCCGATCAACCCCGGCCAGACGCAGGTCCCCGCGACGATCTTCGGTGCCCTGAACTTCAACCAGGTCCAGGCCACCCTGCGGATGCTCCAGCGGGACACCAAGTCCGAGGTCATCCAGGCCCCCAAGATCGTCACCCTCGACGGGAACGAGGCCACGATCTTCGTCGGTGAGACGGTTCGCTACGCCGAGGCCAAGTCCGAGCAGGGCCAGGCCGGCGGCCTCCAGCTGACGGTCGCCGAGGCCCAGGGCTCGCCCGTGGAGATCGGCTTCCAGCTGCTGGTGCGCCCGAACGTGATCCCCGGTACGCGCAAGATCCGGATGGAGGTCATCCCGAAGGAGACGAGCCTCTCGGGCACCGGCGCGAGCGCGCTGGCGCCCGCGGGCTTCGATGTCTTCACGGTCGGCTCGGCCGGCGGCGAGGGCTCCATCGCGCTCCCGCGGACGCGCTCCTCGACCCTGTTCACCCAGATGATCTTCGAGAGCGGCCAGACCATGGTCATCGGCGGCCTCACCACGGACGCCGAGACCAAGATCCTCAGCCGCGTGCCGTACATCTCCCGGATCCCGGTCCTGGGGGAGCTCTTCAAGTACCGCAACGAGGCTCGCGATCGCCGCAGCCTCCTGATCTTCATCACGCCGTCTCTGGTTCATAACTCGGAGGACGCCGAGTTCCTGCTCCAGCAGGAGCTGCAGCGCCGGAAGAACCGACTCGCGGACGAGGTCGAGGCGCTCCTCGACGAAGACGTGGAGTGATCCAGCCGGGCTGGGGCCCCCTCCAGCGAGGGGGCCCCATCCTTCCCCTGCGCGGCCCCAGGTGGGCCCGGGCCCCCCGTCGCAAGGGTGGGCCCTCCAGGGGGCCAGGGAGCGGGTCCCCCCCCTTCCAGGCCCCCTCAGCGCCCCCTCCTCCCTTTTTGGGCGGTGATGTTCGACTCCAGGGATGGGCTCTGCGACAGTCCATGCAGGCGCCGAGGAGTGATCCTCCGCCTAGCCCAGGAAGGGCGCGTTGTTCCCCGGCAACCCGGGGCGGCGCTGAGGCCAGGGTGACTGGCCCTCCCGCCGACCGGCGGCCCTTCCCGACCACGTCCAGCCCCGCCATCCGCGCGGGGATCGCCGGGGCGCTGCGCCGAACCCGTTCGGCCGCGCGCCTCCCTTTCAAAACACAGTTACCCAGCGGCCCATCGCGGGCCGCTCGGCGCCCCGCGGCTGTCGACGCTGCGCCCGGTCCCATGACCCTCTCCCGAGGGTCTGGATGACGGGGCGCGCGCCACCTCGGTGGGCGCTTTACAACGATGACAGATCAGTACCCCGTCGATAGAGACCTCTCTGTCGACTCGATGGTTCGCCTCGCCCTCTCCAGCCGCTTCCCCAGCTGGGAAGGCCCCGACGACACCGGGGACGGCGCTCCTGGCGGCTTCGGCGCCGGGATCGAGCCCGGCGCGCGGCCCAGCGCCTCCGACTCCGGTGATGCCGGTCCGCCGGCAGACAAGCCTGCCCGGAAGCGGCGGGTCCGCAAGAAGCCGGTCCGCAAGAAGGCGGCCTCTTCGGACGCTGGCCCCGATGGAGCAGAGGCCGACTCCGCGCCGGAGAGCGCCGAGCCGAAGGCCAAGGGCTCGGAGGGCGATGAGCCCAGGGCCAAGAGGACCCGACGGCGTTCAACCGCCGAGCCGGAGGGGGCCGAAGCCCCGGCCGAGGATGGTGACGAGCGCGGAGGCCGGAAGCGCCGCCGCCGGGGTTCCCGGGGTGGGCGCCGCCGCAAGCGCGGCGACGAGGACGACTCGCCTGAGGTCGACGTGATCCCCGGCGAGGAGGACGAGCTCCCCCGCGGCGACAGCGCCTCGGACGCCGAGGCGGACGAGGAGATGCCGGCCGCGCGCAAGAAGAAGCGCACCCGCCGGAAGTCCCGCCGGAAGGCGAGCGACGAGGACTCGGGCGCGGAGCCCGAGGGCGACGCGACCTCCGATGAGGAGGGCGCGCCCTCCGAGTCGCGGGACGAGGAGCCCGAGGGAGAGGGGGGCAAGAAGAAGCGCCGCCGCCGCCGATCGCGCAAGAAGGCCACCGGGAGCGCCGACTCCTCGGCCGAGGCCGACCCCGAAGCGGAGACGGACAGCGAGGCCAGGTCGACGAAGAAGACCCGCCGTCGCTCGAAGAAGTCAGGGGCCGCAACCGCGACCAAGACGGCCGAGGAGAAGGCCGCCGAGGCCGAGGCCATGCGGACGCAGACCATCGCGGTCAACGCGGTGGAGCCCGAAGAGCGCCGAGTTGCGGTCTACGAGAACGGCCGCATCGAGGACATCCTGATGACGGCCGAGAGCCAGAAGACTCTCGTCAACGACATCTACCGGGGCCGAGTCGTCAACCTCGAGCCCGCCATCGGGGCGGCGTTCATCGACTTCGGTCAGGGTCGGAACGGCTTCCTGCACACCTCCGACGTCCTGCCGATCTACGCGGACGACGACTTCCAGCTCGAGGACCTGCTCACGGGCGGTCACCACGACGAGGAAGGGGACCACGACGCCGACTGGTCCGAGGAGGCCGACGCCCTCGACGAGGATCACGACGACGAGGACGAGCTCGAGGAAGCGGCCAGCGACGACGCTGACGCCGCGCCCGAGGCGCCGGCCGCCGAGTCCGAGAGTGAAGACGCTTCTGATCAAGGGGACTCTGACGACGGGTACTCTGACGACGGGTACTCTGACGAAGGGGACTCCGACGACGGGGACTCCGACGACGGGCCCGCGCCTGGCTTCGCCCAGGGGATCGTCGACGAGGACGCCGAGGCGGAGGAGCCCCGGGGGACCCGGTCGCTCCGTTCACGGTCACGGCGCCCCGCCTCGTCGCGGGTTGCCGCGATGGATGACGGCGATGCGCCGGGCGGCGACGACGACGGGAAGCCGGCGCGCAAGAAGCGCAAGCGGCGCTCATCGAAGAAGAAGGCCGCCTCCGCGAGCGCCGACGGCGACTCCGCGTCGGACAGCGACTCCGAGGAGGGCGGCCGCAAGCGCTCGTCCAGCCGGAAGCGTAGCAGCAAGAAGGCGACGGCCTCCGACAAGGGGTCCGAGGGCGGCGCGAAGAAGTCCGCCAAGAAGAAGACCACCAAGAAGGCCGAGCGGAAGTCGAAGAAGAAGGCCTCCTCGCGGCGCAAGGCCAGCAAGGGCGGCTTGAAGGGCGGCGCTTCCCGCTCGAGGGGCCGGTCCGAGCGACGCCCCCAGCGGGAGCGGCGGCCGATCGACCAGCTCCTCAAGGTGGGGGACCCGGTCGTGGTCCAGGTCACCAAGGACGCCATCGGCGACAAGGGACCGACCCTCACCACCTACATCTCCATGCCGGGGCGCTACCTCGTGCTGATGCCTTCCATGTCCCGGACCGGCGTGAGCCGGAAGATCCCGGATGACAAGGAGCGCAAGCGCCTCAAGCGGATCCTCGCCAGCCTGAAGACCCCCGCCGACATGGGCGTCATCGTCCGCACGGCGGGTGTCGGGCGCACCAAGGCCGACCTGCAGCGGGACCTCGACTACCTGCTCGGGCTCTGGGAGTCCTTCGGCAAGAAGCTCCGGGGAAGCCGCGGACCGGCCCCCCTGTACCTCGAGTCCGACGTGGCGACGAGGACGCTCCGCGACCTCTTCAACCGGCGTACCAAGGAGGTGCTGGTCGACGACTTCACCGTCTACGAGCAGATGGTCAGCTTCGCCGAGAAGCTGATGCCCGAGCACGTCGGGCGCATCAAGCGCTACGAGGGCGACCGGCCGCTGTTCCAGGAGAGCGGGCTCGAGCAGGAGTTCGAGCGCATCTTCTCGCGCCGTGTGGACCTGCCCTCGGGCGGCTCCATCGTGCTGGACCAGGCGGAGGCGCTGGTGGCGATCGACGTCAACTCCGGGCGCACGCGGACGGATAGCTACGACTTCGAGGACATCGCGCTCAAGACGAACATGGAGGCGGTCCCCGAGATCGCGCGCCAGATCAAGCTCAGGGACCTGGGCGGGATCATCGTCTGCGACTTCATCGACATGGTGCGCTCCTCGAGCAACCGGCAGGTGGAGCGGGCGCTCCGTGATGCGCTGGCGGACGACCGCGCCCGGAGCAAGCTGGGCCGCATCAGCCAGTTCGGGCTCCTCGAGATGACCCGGCAGCGCCTCGGTCCGGGCACCCACAAGAAGGTCTTCCAGGCCTGCCCGCGGTGCCGCGGCACAGGCCGGGTCCGTACGGTCGAGTCGAGGGCCCAGGCCATCCTGCGCCGCCTCGGCGGGGCCGTGGTCCAGAAGGGCTTCACCAAGGTGGAGGTCCGTGCTCACCCCGAGGTCGTCCAGTACCTGAAGGAGGACCTCTGGGACTGGGTCCGCGCCCTGGAGCATCGCTCCGAGAAGCAGATCGAGCTCTCCTCCGTGCCGGACCAGCTCGAGGACAGCGTCCTGCGCTACCTGCGCGCCGACGGCCGTGAGGTCCGCCCCGGCGGCCGCCGGAAGCGCTGACGGGCCCCTGATCGGCCCGACGGGCCCCCCCTGAGGGGCCCGATACAGGACGGGGCGCGGGGCCATGGGGCCCCGCGCCCCGCCTCCTTGGCTGCCCCCTCTGGTGGAGGGGCCGGGCTCCCACGGGGAGGCGATGGAGGGGCGCCCCGGGGGCGGTTGTGCTCCGCCGGGGCCCGGCGTATGCTTTTCGCCCCCTCGGCCCGCCGAGCGGCCCCCGGGAGAGAACACCGTGGGATAGCCGGACGCCCTGTCGCCTCCATCCGGAGGGAGCTGGGCCCGGATCAGACACCGATGTACGCGATCATCAGCGACCGAAACAACCAGGCCACCGTACGCGTTGGCGACGAGATCCTCTGCGATCTCATGGACGACGCGGAGCGCGGCTCCACGATCACCTTCGACCACGTCCTGCTGGTCGGCGAGGAGGGCTCCGTCAAGATCGGCAAGCCCACCGTCGACGGCGCCAAGGTCACCGGCGAGGTGATGGGGGAGGCCCGCGGCGACAAGGTCGTCGTCTTCCGCTTCAAGCGCCGGAAGAACATCCGCGTGAAGCGCGGCCACCGTCAGACCTACACCCGCGTCCGGATCACGGACATCAACGGCTGAGCCAGCTCGGCGCCTGAAAGGAGAACACAGACATGGCACACAAGAAGGGACAGGGCTCGACCCGCAACGGCCGCGACTCCAACCCCCAGTTCCGTGGCGTGAAGCGCTTCGGTGGGCAGCAGGTCACGGCCGGCACGATCATCGTTCGCCAGTGCGGCACCCGCTACAAGCAGGGCAAGAACGTTGGCCTCGGCAGCGACTACACCCTCTACGCACTCGTGGACGGCACCGTCCGCTTCCAGACCGGGCGTCGCGTCCACGTCGACGCCACGGCCGAGTGACCCCGGACGAGTGACCCCAGCAGGGTCCTCTCCGCGCCGGCGCCAGGACATCCCTGTCCAGCGCCGGCGCTTGCACATCTGACATGTCCACGTTCCGCGACGAGGCTGAGGTAGAGGTCGTCGCCGGCAAGGGCGGGGACGGGATCGTGTCATTCCGGCGGGAGGCCCACGTCCCCCTCGGAGGTCCCGACGGGGGCGACGGCGGAAACGGGGGGAGCGTCGTCTTCGTCGCCGACCCGAACGTCCACTCCCTGCTCGATATCGGCCGGAGGTTCCGGTACGCCGCTCGCAACGGCCAGCCCGGCGGCCCGCGGAATCGGACGGGTAAGAGCGCCCAGGATGAGGTGATTCACGTCCCGGTCGGGACCCTAGTCTACGACTCGGAGCGCGGCAACCTGATGCGCGACCTGGCGAGGCCCGACGACCGGCTCGTGGTCGCCGAGGGCGGCAAGCGGGGCAAGGGGAACACCCGCTTCGCGACCGCCATCCGGCAGGTGCCGCGGAAGGCGACGCTCGGGACCCCGGGCGAGCAGCGCCGGCTTCGCCTTGAGCTGAAGATCTTCGCCGAGGTGGGGCTGCTCGGCTTCCCCAACGCAGGCAAGTCGACCTTCATCAGCAGGGTGACCGCCGCCCGCCCGAAGGTGGCGGACTACCCCTTCACCACCCTGGATCCCCAGGTCGGCATCGCCCGGGTGAAGGACTACGACACCCTGGTGGTCGCGGACCTCCCCGGGCTGATCGAGGGCGCGGCGGAGGGCGCGGGGCTCGGGCACCGCTTCCTCAAGCACGTCGAGCGGTGCGGCATCCTCGTGCACCTCGTGGACGTCTCGGAGGCGGCCGAGCGCGAGCCCGCCGCGGCCTGGGAGACCCTCGAGGACGAGCTCCGGCGCTACTCGCCCGAGCTCCACGCCAAGCCCCGCCTCACGGTGGCGTCGAAGTGCTTCGAGGACGAGGGGTGGGAGGAGCGGCTCGAGCAGCTCCGGGCGGTCGCGGGCGGCTCGGTGGTGGGGATGTCCTCGATCCTCGGGACCGGCGTGGACGAGGTCCTCCGGGACGCCCACCGGGTCGTCCGGGGCCTCGACGAGGCCTGAGCCCCTCCGCACCCCCTCGGGGCTGGCCAGGAGCCCCGAGCGGCGCGGTGATTGTCCCGGCGTGAGAGCCGCCCTGACCCGGTGAATGGGCCCTCAAGGGGTCTGCCCCGGGGGGTCGATCCCTTGCCCTGGACCGTTGCGCTTGAACGGTCCAGGCGAATCGCACACGCCGGCGATGTGTGGGCAGCGAGCGAGGGTATGGCAGTGAACGACTTCTCCGACGACGACTTCAGCTTCAAGGGCGTCGCACCGGCGGACCGACAGGGCGTGGCTCCGGAGCAACCGGCGCACGAGCCCCAGGCAGCGCCGCTCTCGGGACCGGACGCGCTCCTCCCCCCCTTGCCCACCGCGGGCTCCGTGCCGGGCGAGGCCGGCGAGCTCTTCTCCTTCGAGGACGGGCTGCCGAGGGAGGAGGGCGAGGACGTCGCCCTCGGGGGTCCCGGGGAGCAGCCCATGGGGCACCCGCTCGGGGCGCAGCCGGAGCCGGCGACCACCGCCCCCGGCGGGCTCGAGGTCGAGGTCCAGGTCGACGACGCCGCAGCCGGCACGGCCGCCTCGGTCAGCCCGCGACACCTGGTCGAGGGCTGGCTCCAGCAGATGGTGTCCGCCAACGCGAGTGACCTGATCCTCCGCAGCAACGGGAGGCCGTCCCAGCGCCTCAGCGGGAGGATCCAGTTCCTCGACGGCCAGGTCCCCGGGCCGGGTCCCATGCTCGAGGTGCTCGAGGGGATCCTCGGGGCCAAGCGCATGGAGGTCTTCGTGGAGACCGGGGCCGCCGACGCGGCCCTCGACCTCGACGGGCTCGGGCGCTTCAGGATCAACGCGTACAAGCAGATGGGGGAGCCGGCGATCGTCATCCGGCGCATCAACGAGAACGCCCCCAGCCTCGACGAGCTCCACCTGCCGGCCGAGGAGCTGAAGGCCCTCGCGCTGCGCAAGCGCGGCCTGGTGCTCGTGACGGGCGTGGCTGGATCGGGCAAGTCCACCACGCTGTCGGCCATGATCGAGTTCATGAACCGGAACGTGGAGCGGCACATCGTGACGCTCGAGGATCCGATCGAGCTCCTGTTCAAGGAGCGCTACTGCGTCATCAGCCAGCGGGAGATCGGGACCGATACCTCGTCCTTCAAGCTGGGCCTGAAGCACGCGCTTCGGCAGAGCCCCGACGTGATTTTCATCGGCGAGATGCGGGACGCCGAGACCGTGCTCGCCGCCCTCGAGGCGATCGAGACAGGGCACCTCGTGATGTCGACGATGCACACGGTGAACGCCGCCCAGACGGTGGACCGGATCCTCGGCTACTTCCCCGTCGAGCGGCACGCTCAGATTCGACAGCGGATGGCGGACACGCTCGCCGGGGTCCTGTCCATGCGGCTGGTCCCGAGGTCGGGGGGCGGCCTGATCCCCGCGTACGAGCTCATGAGCGCCACGCCCCAGGTCCGCGAGCTGCTCGAGGAGGGCAAGACCACCGAGCTGGGTCGCGTCATCGAGGCGGGCATGGAGGCCGGCCTGGTCTCGCTCAACAGCCGTCTTGCGGAGCTTGTACAGAGCGGCGCAGTCTCGCTCGAGAGCGCCTGCGAGGCCTCCGATCGGCCCGATGAGCTGACCATGAGCCTGCGCGGCATCCACGCCGGGGTCCGCGGTGCAGCCCGGGCCGGGGCCCAGCAAGGCCCGACCAGCGACGAGGAGCCGCTGCTGAAGGGTTCCCGCACGCCGCCTCCGCCCTCGGAGGGGGAGCTGCGGCTCCGCAAGGGGGGCAGCTGAGGGGGCGGCCAGGGGTCGCTCAAAAATGGCGTCCGAGGGGAAGGATCGTCGTGCCGAGGCGTCTCCCTGCTAACCTGCGTCCGCGCGGGGCCTCCCCGACCGACCCATGAACGTCCCCACGATCAAGACCCTCGCCTACCTCTCCTCGTTCGCCTGCGTGAGCGCGATGGCGTATTCGGGGTACGACTACCTCGAGAACGATCGCGGCGTCACCCACTTCGACGCGGAGCGGGCAGGGACCGTGCTGAACGGTGTGAGGCCTCCCAAGGCCCCGGTCCCCGCCGCGCTGGACTACAAGTCCGACATCGAGGCTGCCGTCGTGCTGTTTGACTGGACGGGCAAGCCGCCCCCGCCTCCCGAGGTGGTCAACGCCGCCGAGGAGGTCGACGCGCCAGCCCCGGTGGTCCCCGTGGAGGACGTGCTCGAGGTCATCATGGTGGCGGCCGAGTCGCGCAATCCGGGGGACTCGTTCTGCTCGCTGCGCTTCGTGGACAGCGCCATCAGCCCCCGCGAGCAGCTGTTCACCGTGGGCGCTCCGCTCCCCGCGCCCAATGAGCACATCTCCGTGCTCAACATCCTCCCCGACGGGGTGGAGTTCTCCTTCGAGGACGAGCAGCGCCCCTCGGAGGTGGTGGCGCTCACCCTCCGGTCCCAGGCCGGCGACCTGATCAAGCGCCTCGGACCGGGGGACAAGCTGGTGCGCCGCACCCTCGTGGGCTCCGGCTCCACCAAGGTCGCGGACGCGAGCACGCCGCTCCTCACCGAGCGCCGAAACGGCCAGTACTACATCGGCTCCGACGACGCGAAGCAGTTCGCGGACAGCTACCAGCAGATCCTCTCGTCAGACGTCAAGACCAAGACGCGCTACGTGGATGGGAAGCGATCCGGGGTCGAGCTGACGGAGGTCCGAGAGGGTTCGATCGCAGCCCGCCACGGCGCCCAGTCGGGCGACGTGGTGATCTCCATCAACGGCAACCCGGTCAACAGTCAGCAGGAGGCCATCGCCTTCGCGAAGAACAACTCAGAGCGCTACACGGTCTGGGAGGTCGAGGTGCTCCGCCTCGGTCGGGTCGAGACGATCATCTACCACAGCTCCAACGACTGAATGCCCCGCGCCGCGGCTCCCGGCTCGGCGCACCTGACCCATGAACGTCGGCATCGTCAAGACGGTCTCCTACCTGGCCTCCACCGTGCTCCTCGCCGGGGTGGCGTACGTCGCGTACGACTACTACACGGACGGGAGGACCCGCACTTACTTCAAGAAGGAGCGGGTCGGGAAGGTCCTGAACGGGGTCCGGTCTCCGGAGGCGCCGCGCGCCGCGGCGCTGAACTATGAGGAGGACATCCGGCCGTCGGTCGTCGAGTTTGACTGGACGGGCAAGCCCCCGGTGGTCGTCGAGGAGGTGACGCCGGGGACGACCGACGAGGTGGTCGTCCGCCTCACCCCCGTGTCCGAGGTCCTCGAGGTCCTCATGGTGCTCGTGGACGAGCGGGACCCGGGCGAGTCCCTCTGCCTCGTGCGCCTGGCTGACCTCCAGGCGAACCCCCGTGACCGCTGGTTCGGCGTCGGATCCACCACCACCTCTCCTGACGGAGAGTTCAGCGTCTACCGCATCACCGGTCAGGGCGTCGAGTTCTCCTTCGAGGACGAGGGGCGCGAGCGGGAGTTCCTGACTCCGAGCTCCCGCACGGGCGCAGACCTCATCTCCACCATCGAGGATGGGATGGAGTTCAAGCGGAGGAAGACGACCTCCCTGATCGCGAAGGCGGGCGACGCGGAGCGGGACCTCCCGACGACCACGGAGCGCAGGAACGGGCAGTACTACCTCGGGACCGAGGACGCCGAGGCGTTCGCGAGGGACTACCAGTCGATCCTCTCGAGCGAAGTGAAGACGCGGACCCGCATGAAGGACGGGAAGCGCGCGGGGGTGGAGCTGACCGAGGTGCGCGAGGGCTCGATCGCGGCGCGCCTCGGAGCGCAGTCCGGAGACGTGATCATCTCGATCAACGGGACGCCGGTCTCCAGTCAGCAAGAGGCCATCGCCTTCGCGAAGGCCAACTCCGAGCGCTACACCGTCTGGACCGTCGAGGTGTTGCGCCTCGGCCGTGTGGAGAAGGTCGTCTACCACAGCCCGGGCAATTGACCGGGGTCGCGGTGCTGACCCTGGACCTGGGGAACACCAGCGCCTCGGTCGCCCTCGTTGACCGGGGAGAGGCGCACCTCCTCGCATCGGTGCCGATCGGGGACCTCGACGGGGCAGCCCTCGAGGCCTGCCTCCAGCGGTCCGCCCCGCGCCCCACCCGAGCGGCGGTGAGCGCCGTGGGGGATCCCGCCGTGGAGCGCCGGGTGTGCCGTGCGCTCGAAGCCCTCGGGCTCGACGTCTCCTGCAATCCGGACCCGGGGATCGAGCTCCGAATCGACCACCCCGAGACCTGTGGACGGGATCGGCTCTACGCCGCGCTCGGCGCGGTGGAGGGGGTCCCCGAGGCCGACGACCCCGACGGACTTGTGGTGATCGACGCGGGCACCGCCGTGACGGTGGACGCCGTCTCCCTCACACCCCTCGCGTTCCTGGGCGGGGCCATCGCGCCGGGCCCGGGGACCCTGGCGGCGAGCCTCTCCCGGGCGGGTGCGAGGCTCCCTGAGTTCGCGGTGAGGCCCGACGTGAACGCCCTGGGGCGGTCCACCGAGGAGGCCCTGCGCGCCGGCGTCGTGGTCGGGTTCCGCGGTGCCGTCCGTGACCTCTGCACGACGATCGCGGCGGAGGCCTTCGGTCCCACCGCTTCCGTGGCGGGGGTCCTGACCGGAGGCGCGCGTGAATTCGCGCGGGCCGGCGTCACCGCGGGCCTCAAGGGGGCGCCGAGGGAGGAACCGCTGCTGGTCCACATCGGCCTCGCCGCCGCGTTGAAACCGTGACGCACGGGAGCTGCGGCGTGGAGCCGTTGACCCCCACGGGGGCAGGCGGCGTGGCGGTCCTCCGCGTGTCGGGGCCAGAGAGCCTCGGGCGGCTCGGGTCCATGACCAGCGTGGCGCTCCCAGCTCCTGGGGAGGTGCGCCTCGCGCTGCTCCGTGAACCCGGGGCGGACCGCGGCGCCCCGCCCCTGGACGAAGCGCTCCTCGTGGGCAGAGCCGAGTCCGTCGAGGTCCACACCCACGGTAGCCCCGCGATCGTGTCGGCGGTCACCGAGCTGCTGCAGGCCGGAGCGCGAGGGGACATGATCAAGGCGCCGGCTCGCACGCTGGAGGAGCGCGCGGAGCTGGCGGTGGCCAACGCGCCCACCGCCTCGGGGGCCCGCGTCCTGCTCGACCAGGCAGGAGGAGCGCTTCGCCGTGCCCTCGAGGACCTGCTGGACGCGGACGAGGTCGAGCGCAGGCGAGGGCTGGCCGCGCTCTGCGAGGAGGGCCGGCGGAGCGCCCGTCTCTGGACCCCGACGGTGGTGGCGCTCGTCGGACCCGTCAACGCAGGGAAGTCGACGCTCTTCAACGCCCTCGTGGGGGAGGAGCAGGCGACGGTCACCTCGCGCCCCGGGACGACCCGGGACGCGCTCGGAGCGCCGGGGGAGCTCGCCGGGTGGCCGGTGATCTTCGTGGACACGGCGGGAGAGCGAGACCTCCGCGACCGCGTGGCCGCGGGGGACCGGGCAGCGGCCGTGGAGGCCGAGGGGCAGCGCCTCGCGCGCGGGGTCGCCGCCCGAGCGGAGCTCGTCTTCCACCTCTCACCCCTGGGGGCCCAGGCCCCCAGACCCGGTGCCGAGGACCACCCCGACAGCGGGCGCCGCATGGACCTCTGGAGCCGCGCGGCGGAGGCGGTCGGCCCGGAGCCCTCGGACTGGGGACCCCAGGCCATCTCTGCCCTTGAGGACCCAGGGCACGCTCGTGCGGCCGTCGAGGCCCTCTTCCTGCAGCGCCTGGGGCTCGGCGCTGACGCCGCCTGGGTACCGGGCCGCCCTGTGCCCTTCGAGGCCGAACAGGTGACGAGCATGTGCGATCTCGCGACCGCCCCCACCGTCGACCGGTCCGCGCTCGCTTCTCTGCTCGCGTCGATCTAGCTTCTACCCGCGGGCGGCGGGTCTTCTGGACGGCCCCCCCCCAGGAGATGGCGCGAATGACCCAGGACACAGGCCCGGACGACGGCGGCGACCCCGAGCGAGGAGGGGAGGTGCGCCCTGTCACCGGGGACGCGCCCCAGGTCCTCTCGGGCGCCGAGGCCCCCGCCGTGCGCCACCTCGTGTCGATCGATGACGTTTCGATCGAGGAGATGCACGCGCTCTTCCGGCTGGCCGACCGGTTCGCGTCGGATCCGCGGGCCTTCGCCGATACCTGCCCCGGCTTCATCTCAGCGAGCCTCTTCTACGAGCCTTCGACGCGGACTCGCCTGTCGTTCGAATCGGCCATGCTGCGGCTCGGCGGGGGGGTGCTCACGGCCGCCGAGATGACCAGCTCCAGCGTGGTGAAGGGGGAGTCGCTGGCGGACACCATCCGGGTGGTGGGTGGGGGGTACGCCGACGCGATCGTCCTTCGGCACCCGAGCGAGGGCGCCGCGAGGCTCGCGGCCCGGTACTCCCCGGTCCCCGTGATCAACGCGGGAGACGGGAGCTTGGAGCACCCGACGCAGACGCTGTGCGACCTCTACAACCTCCACGTGGAGCGGGGCAAGATCGAGGGGCTGGACGTCGTCCTCGCTGGCGACCTCAAGTACAGCCGGACGGTGCACTCGTTCGCCTACGCGCTCGCGCGCTTCGGCGCGAACATCGTCTGCGTCCCCCAGGCGGGCCTCGAGCTACCGGACTACGTGGTGGAGCGGCTGCACGAGGAGTTCCAGGTGGAGCCCATGCGCGCCGACGCGCGGCGGCTCGGGAACCTCGCCTCCAACAGTGACGCGGTCTATCTGACCCCACAAAAGCCGCACCAGCTCTCGCTCTTCACGGACGCCCGTGGGTGGGAGGTCCAGAGCGTGGACGCGGTCTACATGACCCGTCCGCAGACCGAGCGCCACTCGGGCTCCGAGCTGACGGATACCACCTACCTACGCCTCGAGAAGCGCGCCATGGCCGCCGAGTCCCTCCGCGATGCGGTGGTGATGCACCCGCTGCCGCGCAGGGATGAGATCAGCGACGAGGTGGACGCGGACCCGCGGAGCATCTACTTCAAGCAGGCCGCCCGTGGTGTGCCGATCCGGATGGCGATCCTCTCCTGGCTCCTCGGGCGTGTGCCCCTCGAGTCGGCGGGGGAGCCCCACGGGCAGCAGGCCTCCTACGGGGTCCCCATGGGGCCCAACCCCTGTCCCAATCCCTCGTGCATCTCCCGGACCGAGACCCGCCACGCGGAGCCGCGGTTCACCATCCTCGAGCGCGAACCGCTCCGGGTGGCATGCGCGTACTGCACGAGGGAGCTGTCCCACGCCGTCATTGGCTGCTCTCGATCCCGGATCTTCCACGCGCCGGAGGCGGGCACGATCCGGCTCATCCTCCCGGAGCACCTCGTGTTTTTCGAGGACGAGGAGGCGGCCCTCGGCGCCGGCTTCCGGCCGGCTGCCAGCCTCGCAGGGCACTGAGGGGCCATCGCCCGTCGCCGCTCGGGCTCGGCCCACCTCGTCGATGGCGGGGTCGAGCCTGCCGGAGGGGGCAACAGGGGCGGGTAGCGAAGGGATCGGAGCCGCTGGATCGCCCCAGGGGGGGGCACGAGAGGGGGCGCGATGGCCTCGGCAGAGGGCCCCGGGTCCACCGGATCCCAGCGCCGGCCGCCGCGCGGGCCAGGGCGGCCCCTTCCACCTCTCGGAGCGTCTGTGCGGTTCCGCACGGATTCGGGGCGTGCGACCGATCCTTAGGGCCGAATCGGGGCCCCAGGCGTGATCTGGGGGTGATTCGCGGCTCCGGCACAGGTGTTGCTCAGGTACGCTCCCTTGACCCTCGCCCTCTCTGTGGAACAATGTCGGCCCTGCGGCCTGCCTGAGGCAGTCCGCTCCCCAGGTCGCGCCACGGCCCCCACCGAGAAGGCGACTCCCTACCCCCCGTTGGGCCCTGCGCCCCCGACGCTCATGGAGTGCCGGGGCCTGCAGGCCCCTCCGAATGAATGACGAATCGATGCCGATGACCTTTCATCAGCCCCACAAATCGCCCCTGACCAGTCGAGCTCCCCGAGTGATGGCGGCGCTGCTCCTGGGCCTTGGCGCCTCGGCGTGCGGAGGCGGCTCAGCCGCAGAGACCAACCCTGGCGGTGGGCAAGGCGTCACAGGAGGGTCCTTCTACTTCACGGACCTGAACTCGGGCGGCGCGGCCACCGAGATCGGCCTCGTCTCCACTCGCTTCGGTCGCCTCGTGCAGCTGTTCGGACTCGACGAGAACGAAGTCCAGGTTCCCATGGGGAACGACTTCGTCGTGCCCCAGAGCCTGGTGTCCGATGAGGTGGACTTCCGGCTGAGTCTCAACGCGGTCACGGGGCAAGAGAACCTCACGGTCCTCCGGGACGTCACTACGCGGGAGGGCCTCGAAGAGTTCATCCTTCTCGTCCAGCAGGCGGGGGAGGGGCTCGACCTCATTCAGGTCCAGGACCTCGGCACATCGGGGGTGTTCTCGATGCTCCCCCGGAACGCAGCGGTGGTGCTGACGTTCAACGACCTGATCGATCCGGACACGATCAACCGCAACTCGATCCAGCTGGTCACGGGGCTTCCCCCGGCCGCACCCTTCGAGGCACGCATCTTCCCGTCCGACTTCTACGGGGACATCGGTCCTGGCGGTCAGCTCTACCCGACGCGCGTGGTGATCGACCTGACCATCAGCGAGCTCGAGGCCTTCGCCTCGAACCCGCCGCTCGTCATCAACGGCATCGGTCTCCCCGCGAGCCTCGTGCTCAGCGAGGCCAACGGCCAGCTTCGGATCCCGACCCGGACCAACGCCGCCCAGGGCATCACCACGGTGATCTCCAACCTGACGGACCATCAGCTCGGCACGAGCAACAACGGTCCGGTGGACCTGTCCTCCTCGACGCGTCCGGTCACCCGAGCGTTCCGGACCGGCGGGCGCCCCGACCTCATCTCCGATCCGTCCAACGGCTTCCTGCGCGACGAGGTCCCGCCGGTGGTCGTCGGGTCCACGCCCATCGATGTGCCGCTGGCGCCGACCCAGGTCGGCGGAGCCGAGAGCACGTCCTTCGTGATCCCACAGCTGGTCTTCCAGTCCTCCCTCTGCTCCTCGCCGCCCCAGGCCGGCGATGTGATCGATCAGTCCGGCGTCTTCGCCCAGGTCGCCGTGGACGCGGCGCCCCCGATCGCCGGCGTGGTCAACAACGTCCAGGTCCAGCTGCTCAGCTACCCCTCCGCCTGGAGCGGCCCCGGGGACTGGGAGCTCTTCGGAGCGCTCCCCGCCACCTACCAGACGGCCTTCGACCCCCTGGCGGACGCCCAGCGCCCTCAGTGCTACACGCAGGTCCTGCCCCAGGCCGCCGGCTTCCCCGAGGATCCCGGCCTCGGCATCTCGACCGGCGCCCGGATGACCCTGCGCTTCAGCGAGCCCATGGACCCGCTGTCGCTCACCGCCTTCGACTCCCTCACCCTGACCCGTCAGCCGATCCCGTCCATCGGCAACCTGCCCACTTCGGACTACGTCGTCGGCAGCGTCGGGCAGTCAGCCGATCTGCGCCGGGTCACCTTCGTGCCCGGCCAGCCCCTGGCCCACGAGCAGGGGGTGACGGAGAGCTACTTCCTGACCCTCGCGAACGAGGAGGACGACTTCCCGCCGCGGGACCTCGCCGGAAACATCGTCGAGACCGTCCCCGCGATTGACATGCGGGTCGCCCCCGACCAGGCGAGTCAGCTCACGGGCGGCCGCGTGAGCCGCTTCACCTCGATCGATGAGGAGCCTCCCTTCGGCAACAAGCCGGAGTGGGGCGGGCAGTTCCTCGTGGACAGCGGCCGACAGCTCATCCGGCCCCGCCCGGTCATCCGGAGCTTCGTCGCCGTCAACGAGAGTCAGGCGATCGTCCAGCAGATGACCCAATTCCCCCAGGGAGTCGTCACGCCGCTCTCGAACTTCGGTTCGAAGATGCAGACCCTCTGGCGCTACTGCGACTGCGGCTTCTCGCTGACGGACCCGCAGAACGCGAACATCGACGTTGAGGGCCTGAACTGGCAGCCCTCGGGCGGCGTGATCACGCCGGACGCGTTCTCGCAGTTCGAGATCCAGCTGTCCCACTGCCGCTACGCCCCGGACGAGATCATCGACCCCTCGAGTCTCTTCCCGCAGTTCCAGAACTCGGGCCTCCGGACCCAGTACGACAGCAACGTGCTGCCCGGCGCGCCCCGCACGACGGTGCACCCGCGCGAGCGCGGCTACACCGTGGACTCGGGCAACCTCTTCACCACGCCCACAGGCGCGACCCTCCTGCCGTTCCCGATGAACCGCGGGATCGCTCCCGAGGACTACACCTACTACACCTGGCGCGACACCACGATCCGTGATCGCGCCGGCATCTCGAACGGGGGGGTGGAGCCGCAGGCTTACCTGCTCGCGCTGGGTATCGACTCGCCGCTCGTCCCGTTCTACCGGCCGGGTCAGGTCCAGACCGTGGGGCTCCCGCTCCTGATGGACTTCTCGACCTACCCGGACCCCGAGGCCATTGGCCTCAACGCCTGGGTGCTCGCGCTGGCGGTCAACTCCTCCTCGCGGCCGTACTTCCGGGCCTTCAGCACCGGCGGCGTGAACCAGTCGGGCACGACGGTCTTCGTTAACCCGGACTCCCAGAGCATCGCCAACGGTGGCTTCAACCCCGGTTCCCTCCCGAACCCCGGGGCGCCCACCTTCGGACGGGACAACTCCGTGCACCTGGGTGGTATCGACTACATCACGCGGGTGAGCCAGGTTCACTCGCTCTGGTACGAGTCCATCATTCCCTCGGAGGCCAGCTTCTCGACCCGGGTCTACAACCCCCCGACCCTCGAGCCGAGCCCCGACGCCCAGCCTCCGGGCACCGAGATCGTCGCGAACTTCCGCGGCGCCCAGTCATTCACCTACGACAACAGCGGCCTCTACCGTGTCGACAACGACGCGGACGATGGAGGCCTCGGCAACGGCATCATCGACTACACCGAGGACGCCTTCTCGCTCGACCTGTACGGCGACTACTACAACGAGGTGGACACCGCCGCGATCGGCGGGTCGATCAACCACGACACCAACGCGATGAACCCTGGAATCAGCTTCCTCGGGGCGACGGATGATTGGAAGAGCGACGTGAACGAGATCGACAACGCTCGCTTCTACCAGGTTCGGCTGACCTTCATCGGGAACCCGGTGACGGCGCAGACCCCCGAACTGTCCGCCTTCGCCATGACCTGGGCCCAGGAATAGGCCCCGCCACGCGACCACGACCTCGCTCGCGCGGACTCCGCCGAGCGCCAAGCCCCCAACTCGACGTCCACTCGCGGCGCTCTCCTCGCCGCCACACGCGACTGCAACCTCCCGCATGTTCAACACCCCCCAAGCGAACATCACCACCATGCCGCGACTGCAACGACGCCTTCAGACCCTCCTGGCTGCCTCCCTCGGCGCCCTCACCCTGGTCGCCTGTAGTGGCAGCGGCAGCGACTCCGGGGGTGGTGCTGGCACCAACCCCGGCTCCAGCTTTGCCGTCGTCAGCTCGAACGTGCTGAACGGGTCCATCTGGCAGCTCAACCGGGCGATCGACGTCGAGTTCAACGAGGACGTCGACTTCTCGACCGTCTCCCTGAGCACGATCCAGATCATCGACTCCCAGGGAGGCCCGGCGATCGGCTCGTTCACCGCGGCTGGTCCTCGGACCGTCCGGTTCCAGCCGGTCTGCCCGACGAACAACGACAACTCCAACGGAGGACTCAAGCAGGGGCTGGAATACAGCCTGCGCGTCATCTCCGACCCGGCGGGTGTCACGGTCCTCAGCACCTCCGGGGCCACCCTCGGCACGGGGCTGAACATCTCGTTCTCCACGCCGGAGTCCACGGACCCGCTGGTGCTGTTCGTCGACGTGGTCGCCGGGCCGCCGCAGGTTCGCGTGCGCGGCCTCAACGGTGAGCCCCTCGACTCGCTCAACGCGTCGGCCGTGGAGTTCGGCGACGGGACGGAGGAGTACTTCGCCTTCGATCCGCTGACCCAGCTCGGCGGAATCAGCGGCGAGGTCCCGCTCAACCTGTACAGCGACGTCACCCAGCAGTTCTCGGTCGTCCTCCGGTTCAACCAGCCGGTGTTCGCGGGAACCACCAACGTGAACTCGCAGCTGATCGAGATGCAGTACAGCTACAACGAGGTCAACTGGTCCCGCGTTCCCTCGACCGTCGCGCTCATCGACAACTGCACCCAGTCCGGTTCGTCCCTCCGCGTGACGCCGGGGGGCGTCGTGCCCCAGGGAGCGTTCCTCCGCGTGATCGTGCGCGAGGGCTTCCAGGACCTGACCGGAGACAGCGTCCAGGCCACCCAGACCAGCTTCGCGCGGATGAACTCCACGCTCGCCAACCCCGGCGGTGATCCGGGGACGGAGGACGACGGGAGCGATGAGATCCTCGAGACCTTCACCCTGAACGGCGCCAGCGCCGGCTCGCTCGAGGACACGGCCATCGCCTCGGCCCTCCCGCGGGCGAACTGGTCCACGGCCTCCAACGAAGGGGTCCTGGCCGCGTCCTTCGACTTCGACGGCACCGGCGGGCCGGGCGGCGACTTCGACTGGTACATCCGGACGGGCGAGACGATCTTCCTCAACACCTCCGGCGACCAGATCGTTGGCGGCCCGAACGGCGAGCCGTTCTTCACCCAGCCGGTCTTCAACGGCGTCGTCGACGTCAACGACCTCGTGGTAGAGGCCGGCGGGCGACTGGTGATCCAGGGCCCGAACACCTGCACGATCCTCGCCACCGGCAGCGTCACCATCCGTGGTGAGGTCTCGCTGGACGGCGGCGACAACGCGGGCGTGGGTACGCTGAACACCACGAACCAGCCCGAGGAGGGCGCGGAAGGCCAGGCCGGCGGTGGCGCTGGCGGTGCGGCCTCGTTCCTGACCTCCCAGTCGACGCCCAGGGGCGGCGCGGGTGAGGGAGCCTTCGGTATCCCCGGCCTCGGTGGTGGGGGTGGTGAGACCACCTACGCGCCTCCCGGGACGTGTTCCATCGAGAACCGTCGCGGCGCCGGCGGCGGTGGCGGCGTGACCGGCAAGGACATCCGCTTCAACGTCACCACCGGTTCGCCCACGGGTCTCATCCGCTGCCAGACCCTCGTGGGTATGGACGCTGAGCCCGGCTTCACGGGCTGCCCCGACTCCACCGGCGCCGTCTCCGGCTCCGGTCCTGCGGAGGGTGGCACCCTCGCCCCCTCGCCGTTCTCGGACGAGCGGGACGACAACGACTTCCTCGGCACGCTGCTGACCTCCAGCGGCGAGCAGATCCTCGGGGAGCTGACCGGCGTCATCGCCGGCTCGGGCGGCGGCGGCGGCGGTGACGCCTCCCGCACGGCGACGTTCCCCCAGAGCCCCTTCAACCCCACGGGTGATGAGAAGGGCTCCGGCGGCGGCGGCGGCGCCGGCGGCCTCCTCGTGCTGGCCATCGGCAACATCGAGCTCCTCGGCGACGGAGAGCTCTCCGCCAACGGCGGTGACGGTGGAGGCGGTGAGAACACCATCTTCTTCGACCGGATCGGCGGCGGTTCCGGCGGCGGCTCCGGTGGACACATCGTCCTCTCGAGCGCTGGCGCGATCATCATCGAGTCCGAGGCGACGGCGTCCTCGGTCGGCAACTTCTACAGCGATGACGGCAACGTCCCCGTGCACCAGACGCGCCCGCTTCGTGCGCTCGGTGGTCAGGGCGGCTGCGGCAAGGACAGCCGCTGCGGTGCCAACGAGAACGGCTCGACCCAGTGGCGCTCCGACGCCATCCCGATCGCCCACTTCGAGGGCAACGTCACGATCCCGCCGCAGAACCAGAACATCTGGCTCCAGTGCAACGCGATCGACGCGTGCGCCACGATCCAGCCCCCCGAGGGCACGGTGATCGGCGGCGGCGGCGACGGCGGCCCGGGCATCATCCAGTTGCACGTGTCCGACCCGGCCACCCAGCTTCAGTTCCCGAACGCGACTGGCGTCTACGGTGTCAACCTCGACCCGACCCGCTCGATGGTGCCCCCGCCCATCGGCTGGACGAGCCCGACGGCGCCGGCGGACGTGCTCATCCCGTTCTTCAGCGCCCGTTCCGAGGCCTTCTCGGTCTGGATTCCGCTGGGTCTCGCTCGCCTCAACCCGGGCGGAGCGTCGGAGCAGGTTGAACTGCTCTTCGACGGCACCGACCCCGCTGACGGCTCTGTGGGCCGCGTGGGCACCGTGGCGGCCGAGCTTCCGGCGATCTTCAGCTTCACCCCGATCCCTGACGACACCGGCGGCGCGCTGCCGTCGGTGGACGGGGCGACGGCGACGTTCACCTTCCCGGGCGCTGGCTTCGACGAGATCTACAAGCTGAACCCGGCGCTGACGCGCGAGTTCGCGGTCCGGATCCGTGACGGCGCCGGTCCGGCGTTCTCCGAGTTCATCGTCCAGTCCGGCGAGTACGACCAGGCCGGCGACGCCCTGTCGCTCGTGGTGGACCCCCGCGGTACCGAGTTGGAAGACACGCTCGTGGCCCTGGGAGTCGGCAACGGCACGGTCGAGGTCGAGGTGGTCCCGTTCTTCTATCGCCTCCGCACCGGCGGGGTCGAGGATGCGTTCCCGCTGAACACCTCGGTGGAGCTCTCCTTCGACGCGACGATCGAGAACCCGCTCACGGGTGAGCCGAGCGCGCTGCCCGGCGACTCGTTCAGCGGTGGCGATCTCTCGGCCTTCGCGACCGATATCTCGGCGCTGAACGCCGCGGACTGGGGCTTCATCCGGTTCAAGGCGGTCTTCAACCTGGACGTGGACAACTCGGGTGTTGACCTCGCCGGCCCGCGGCCGGGGCTCGACTACCTCAGGATCCAGTACAAGTTCTGATCCTCCCGTCCGGCACTTAGTGCACCGAGGCCCGCTGATCGCGCTTGCGATCAGCGGGCCTCATCCGTTTGATCCAACCATGCGCCTCGACCAGAGCACAGGCCGGCCCCGGCGGCCGCGCGGAATCCTGTCCGCCCTGTGGTCCCGTGCACGGCCCCGCGTGACCCGGCTCCTGGCGCCCGGTCTCGGTTGGCTCGGCCTCGCGCTCCTGGCCCTCGTGCCAGGATGCAGCCCCTCTGACGCGGATGGCGGCCGCCTCGGGCTCGAGTCGACCTTCCCCGCGAGCGACGGCTCGCCACTCCTCCTGAACGACGCGATCCGGCTGACCTTCAGCGAGCCGGTGGACCCGACCTCGGTGACGCGCGAATCGGCGAGGCTCGTGAATCGACGCACGGGGGTCGAGGCCCAGGGGGACTGGCAGGTGGATGGGCGCCTTGTTCTCTTTCGACCGGCGGGGGTCCGTAACGCGGCGCTCTCGGACGGCGGCTTCAGTCCGGGGCAGACCTACCGTCTGACGCTCACGGGATTCCCGTTCCTCGGCGCGATCCGATCCACGGGCGGAGCGTCGCTCGAGCGCTCGACGTCGCTGGACTATCGGGTGGTGTCGGTGGAGGGAGTCGCGAGCCCCGGTGATGAGGGGGCGGCCGTGCTCCGGGACGCCTCGCCCGGGCGAGCGGAGGTCCTGCGGGTCGCTGCGGGGGATCCAGGGTCGGCGGACACGTTGCCCCTGCCCTGGGACGAGGCGCTGGTGCTCTCCTGCGCCGAGCCCGTTGATCCAAGGTCCATCCGCCCCACGGACTACGAGTTCCGCCTGGCCCTGGGACCTGAAGGCAGCTCCCTTCCGGATCCGTCCGCCGCTCCGCTCACGGCCACGCTCGATGTCGCCAAGATCGAGCTGGTGGCGAACGAGGGGGAGAGCGGGCTGACTCGGGACGGGAGCGGGGTGGCGGGTGCGCGGCTCCGGTTCTATCCACGGACCCCGTTCCCCGTCGCCAACGGTCGCGGCCCTGTGCTCTTCGAGCTGCACCTGAAGGGTGCCCCTGGCGGCGGTATCCGTGACTTCTCTGGGGCCGCGGTGGGGCGGCGCCAGCGACCGATCCGCTTCACGGTCGCGCGGGAGGATCTCCGCTCCCCGGAGGGGGACGACAGCTACACCTTCGACTTCGTGGACGACCTCGACTTCGTGCCGGTGCTCGACCGGGGGAGCGACGGGACGGCGCGATGGGTCGGGAACGGCAGGGTCGACATCCGCTTCCCGGCGGCGGCGGGGGATGGCCGATCGGGAGAGATCGTCCTGGGCGAGACGGAGGCGGGCAAGGACACCCAGGCGACCGGGCTCTCGATCCCGGCCGGGACGACCACCCAGCTGACAGGGGAGGGGCTGGTGGTGCTGAGGGCCCAGGGACGCATCAACCTCGAGGGGGACCTGACCCGGCGAGCCGCCGCTGACCCGGCGCCCGCGATGTGGGACTCCTCGAAGCTGATCCTGCCCGATGGCGACGCCGAGTCGCTCTCCAACTGGCTCGAGCGGGCCGCAGCGCTCGACCACCCGTGGACCGTGATCGTCGCCGGGGGGGATCTGGTGGTGAGCGGTGACATCGACGTGGACACCCCGCTGCTGCTGGTGGCGGGCGGACGGATCCGAGGGACGGGGAGGCCGAAGGCTGCCGACGGTCAACTCTGGCTCCTGGGCGAAGGCGGGGGCTTCGAGCTTCCCCACCAGCACAACCCCAATGCGAGCCCCATCGTCGTGCCGCCGCTGATCATCGACGAGCCGCTGCACAACCCGCTGGCCCGCCCGCTCACCTTCGTCGCCCTGTCGTCACCGGTCCCCAAGGGACAGCGGCCCCGCTTCTGGCAGGAGGCCGAGGTCCTCGGCGACCGTGGAGCCCGCGGGGACTACCGCGTCCAGTTCCTCCGGGCGGACATCCTCCAGGGCGGAGAGGAGGGGCTCGCGAGGGCGGCGCGCTTCGACCAGCCGGGGCTCGTGCTCGATCCGAACTCAGGTGGGGGAGCCCCGGTCCGAATGCGGGTCGAGCTCGTCGTCTATCCCCACCGCGGGACCTGGGATCCTCCCTTCGTGGATCGCGTTGACCTGGCCTGGAGCCCTGAACGATGAGCTGCCTCGGTCTTCTCCAACCCTTCCCCCCGCTGGAGAGCGTGGGCTTCGGCGTGTTCTGGACGGTGATGGGGCTCTTCGTCGGCTCCTTCCTCAACGTCTGTATCCACCGCTTCCCGGTCGAGGGGGCCTCCGTCTGGAGCCCGTCGAGGTCGCACTGCCCGGCGTGCGATCGTCAGCTGGGTTGGCGCGAGAACCTGCCCGTCCTCTCCTGGGTGCTCCAGCGCGGCCGCTGCAAGGGCTGCGCGGCGCCCATCCACTGGCGCTATCCGCTCGTCGAGCTGATCGGCGCCGCAGGGTTCTTCATCGCGTGGCGAGCCGCTGCCGCGGACGGATGGAGCTTCCTGCTGCTCGATTCGGTCGTACTCGCTGCCTTGATCGTCGCGACGTTCGTGGACTTCGAGCGCTACGAGATCCCCGACCAGGTCTCCATTGGCGGGATGTGGGCGGCGCCGGTGGTGTCCTTCCTCCTGCCCGCGCTGCACGGCTCCGGCCTGGTCGCCGGCGCGCTGGCCCCGGACGGGACGGTGGACGGGGTGGCGTCCTTGGCGGAGTGCCTGGCTGGCATGGCGGCGGGAGGGGGCGTCCTGTACGGCCTCGGATGGATCGGCAAGCGGGCGTCCGGCGCCGACGCCATGGGCTTCGGAGATGTCAAGCTGATGGCCGCCGGGGGGGGCCTCCTCGGCGTCGAGGGCACCTTCTTCGCCCTCCAGGTCGCGGTCTTCACGGGGTCGCTCATCGGGATCCTGAACATCCTCCGCTGGTACCTGGTCGTCCGGGCCCGCCAGCGCCGGCGCCCGCTCTCCAGCCGCGGGTCCTCCCAGGCCCTCCGAACGGCCAGGGTCCTGGGCCGATATCTGCCCTTTGGCCCGTACTTGGCCCTGGGTATTGGAATCGTGCTCCTCGATTGGAAGGATGTGCTCGACCTGCTGCCCTTCGGGCTGGGATAGGGATCTCACCCAGGGCCTCGGCAGGGCCATCGAATCCGACTGAGGGGACACCATGAACACGTCTGACCAGCCCATGACCAGCGCGCCGATCCACCGCCGCATCGCGCTTGCACTCACCTTGCTCGCGGCGCCGACACTCACCTCCTGCGTCACCGAGACCCAGATGCGCCTCTCCGTCGAGGAGCGCGATCGTGAGATCGCCGTGCTGCGCTCGGACAAGGTGGAGCTCCAGGAGCGGGTCACCCTGATGACCTACGAGGCGGAGGACCTCCGCAACCAGCTCGCCAAGGCGCGCTCCGCCATGCCCTCCACCCAGCCCGCCTCCTTCACCGGCGATACGGCCCTCGTGCCCTTCCCCGAGCTGGAGAACCAGGGCATCACCGTCAGCCGCAGGGCCGGCGATACGGTGATCTCGGTCCCCACCGAGATCACCTTCGGCTCGGGCAAGGCCACGATCTCGAAGGAGGGCAGCCGCGCTCTCGCCTCCGTGGCGGCGCGCCTCAAGTCCGACTTCCCGGAGGACTCCACCTTCCACATCGAGGGGCACACCGACAGCGACCCGATCCGCAAGTCCAAGTTCAAGTCGAACCGTGACCTGTCGATCCAGCGCGCCATGGCCGTGCTCCAGTTCCTGGTCGCGGACGCGCGGATCCCTGACAGCCGCTTCGTGGTGGCCGGCTACGGCGAGTACGCGCCCGTGGCCCCCAACAAGGGGGCCCAGAAGGGCAAGAACCGCCGAGTCGAGATCGTCGTGAAGGACCGCCGCTAGCGGTCCCGGCCCACGCGTACGCGCGTGGTGTGAGGTCAGACGGCTGGTCCGGGGAGCACCCCGGGCCAGCCGTCTTGTCTTGGAATGAGACCGCAGCCCCCCCGGCCGGGGACCCGGTGGTCCGGTGGGTGGAGGGGAGGGGACCGAACGCCCTCAGTCCATTTCGTTCAAGCATTTGGGCGTGGTGCGTCGATGGGAGACTCGAGCCCGCTTGCCAGCGGGGCGGTATCCCATGATCTCAATGGAAGAACTCCTGGCGCTCCTGATGCGTCAGGGCGGCTCCGACCTGCACGTCTCGGTCGGTAGCCCCCCCCGACTTCGTATCAACGGCGCTCTGGTATCCGTGGACCATCCGCCCCTCGACGCGGAGACCACCCGGAGGCTCTCCACGAGCCTCCTCAACTCGGAGCAGATCGCCCGCCTCGACCGAGAGCTCGAGCTCGACTGCTCGATCGGGATCGAGGGGCTCGGGCGCTTCCGGGTCAACACGTTCCACCAGCGGGGCGCCGTCGCCTGTGTGCTGAGGGCCATCCCGGAGGGGACGCCAACGTTCGAGCAGCTCGGCATGCCCATCGAGCTCTGCAAGCGCCTGTGCAACCTCTCCTCGGGGCTCGTCCTGTTCACCGGGGTCACCGGCTCCGGCAAGTCGACGTCGCTCGCCGCGATGATCGACCACATCAACGAGACCCGAAGTGACCACATCGTCACCATCGAGGATCCCGTCGAATTCACCCACCGCCACAAGCGGTGCATGGTGACCCAGCGAGAGGTGGGGGACGACACCCACGGCTTCTCCAACGCCCTCAAGAGCGTCCTCCGGCAGGATCCGGACGTGGTGCTCGTGGGCGAGCTCCGCGATCACGAGACCATCGAGGCCGCCCTGACGCTGGCGGAGACGGGCCACCTGACCTTCGGGACGCTTCATACCTCGGACGCGGTCCAGACCATGAACCGGATCATCGACGTGTTCCCTGCGCACCAGCAGGAGCAGGTCAGGACGATGCTCTCGTTCACGCTGGAGGCGGTCTTCAGTCAGGCCCTCGTGCCCACGGCGCGGGGAGAAGGCCGAGCCCTGGCGGCGGAGATCATGATCGCCACGCCCGCGGTCCGCGCCCTCATCCGCGATGACAAGGCGCACCAGATCTACTCGCACATCCAGACCGGGGCTCAGCACGGCATGCAGACCATGTCCCAGAGCCTCGCCAACTTGGTCCGCTCCGGGGCCTGTCGACTCGCCGACGCCGAGCGCTTGCTCTCGGACCCCAAGGAACTCCAAAGCGCGCTGAACGCAGCCTGAAATGGTCACCGTCTCATCCAAGGTCAAGGCCCTCCTCATCGGCGAGGGGCTCGTCTCCGAGAATGACTGGTCCCGAGCCTGCAGCGGCGACGGCGAGCCCATCGAGACGCTCCTCGAGGCGGGTGATCTCAACGAGAACGCCCTGATGGAGGTGATGGGGCGGGCTGCCGGCATCGCTCCCGTGGACCTTCGCCGGGTCGAACTGGACGCCGCAGTGGTCGACACCGTGGCCCCCGAGCTCTGCCGCGAGCGGGGCTTCATCCCGGTCGCGAAGACCGGCGACGTGCTCACGATCGCGGTCTCCGACCCGTTCGACGTGCTCCTCTTCGACGACCTCAAGCGGGTCACCCACTGCCACATCCGACCGGTCTTCTCGCACCGCTCCATGGTCAACAGCGCGCTCAAGCGCGTGCTCAGCGGCGGGACGTCCGTCGAGGAGCTCATGGAGAAGGTCGGCGAGACCGACGATATCGAGGTCAAGGGCGACGAGGCCGAGGACATCGAGATGGCAGACCTTGACGGCGCCGATGCGCCGGCCGTCAAGCTCGCCAATGCGATCATCCTCGGGGCCTTGCGCGACAAGGCGAGCGACATCCACATCGAGCCGGGGGACCGGAACCTGCGCGTCCGCTACCGGATCGACGGCCGCCTGCGTCAGATCATGACGCCGCCGAAGGCCCTGCAGCCGGCCCTCTCCAGTCGACTCAAGATCCTCGCGCAGCTCGACATCGCCGAGCGGAACGCGCCCCAGGACGGCAAGTTCCGGATCAAGTACCAGGGGCGCACCGTGGACTTCCGGATCTCGGTGCTTCCGGTGGTCGGCGGAGAGAAGTCGGTCATCCGGATCCTCGACAGCGGGAGCATCTCGATGGACCTCGGGAAGATGGGCTTCGAGGAGCAGTCGCTGAAGGACGTCGAGGAGGCGATCCACTCCCCCTACGGGATGGTCCTGGTCACGGGCCCGACCGGTTCAGGTAAGTCCACCACGCTCTACTCCTGCGTCGCCGCGGTCGCTCACCCCGAGGTGAACGTGACCACCGTGGAGGACCCCGTCGAGTACCGCATGGACGGGATCAACCAGGTCCCCGTCAACCCGAAGCGGGGCACCACGTTCGCTGGCGCCCTGCGGTCCATCCTGCGTCAGGATCCCGACATCGTCCTCGTCGGGGAGATCAGGGACAAGGAGACGGCGGACATCGCGATCAAGGCGGCCCTCACGGGGCACCTCGTGCTCACGACGCTCCACACCAACGACGCGGCCGCGACGATCACCCGGCTCATCGACATGGGGATCGACCCCTTCATGGTCTCGAGCTCGATCCTGGTCATCTGCGCTCAGCGACTCGGCCGTCGGCTCTGCACCTCTTGCAAGGTGGCCATCGAGGAGCCGCCGCGCGAGGAGCTGCTCAAGATCGGCTTCAAGGAGGAGGACTTCGCGACCCCCTTCCAGCTCTTCGAGCCCAACGCCGACGGCTGCGCGCGCTGCGCCGGCGGCTACAAGGGTCGCTTCCCGATCCTGGAGACTCTGCCCATGACGCAGCGGATCCGCCGCATGGTCGTCGAAGGGCGGCCCAGGGACGACATCAAGGCTCAGGCCCTCTCGGACGGGATGTTGACCCTGCGGCGGGTCGGCGTCCTGAACGCGATGCGCGGCGTCACCTCGGTCCAAGAGATCCTGCGAATCACGCAGGAGCACTGAGCGGTCCCTGCCCCTCCCTGAATCCTCAACGCCACTCAGACCTCCTTCAAAATGACTGACTTCAAGTACTCCGCGAAGAGCGCGGGCGGCGCCACCGTCGAGGGCACGATCTCGGCGGACACCAAGGCGGCCGCCGTCTCCGAGCTCCGCAAGAAGAACCTCACGATCATCCGGCTGGATGAAGACAGGGCGCGTCGCCTGCCGTTCGGCGCCGGGAAGGCCACCCTCGCTGGCGCCGCCGACAACCAGCGCGCCCAGGTGGCCAAGGTCCGGGTGAAGAAGCAGGAGCTCGTCATCTTCACCCGGCAGCTCGCGACGATGGTGGGGGCGGGCCTCTCGCTCCTCGAGTCGCTCGAGGTGCTGGGGCACCAGGCCGAGTCGAAGGAGATGGGCAAGGTCTGTTCGACGCTGGTCGACTCCGTCCGGAGCGGCTCGGACCTCTCCGCGGCCATGGAGCGGTGCCCGCGGTGCTTCCCCGTGCTGTACATCAGCATGGTCAAGGCCGGTGAGGTCTCCGGTCAGATGGACGTCATCCTCAACCGTCTCGCGGACTACATGGAGTCCGCCGAGGAGCTGGCGCGAGAGATCAAGTCGGCCATGACCTACCCGATCATCTCGATGATCCTCGTCCTCGGCATCACCGGCTTCCTCATGATCGGGGTCGTGCCGACGTTCAAGAACGTCTTCGACTCGATGGACATCGACCTGCCCCTGATCACCCAGGCGGTGCTCGACGCGTCCAACTTCCTCCGGGACAACGCCATCGCGGTGTACGGCAGCCTCTTCGGCGCCTTCATCGCCTTCATGATGTTCCGCAAGACCCCCATGGGAATGCGGGTCCTCGACAGCGTCACGCTCAAGCTTCCGATCTTCGGTCCGCTGTTCCAGAAGGTCTGCCTGGCGCGCTTCAGCCGCACCTTCGCCACGCTCGTGCGCTCTGGCGTGCCGATCATGTCGACGCTGGAGATCGTCGCCGCCACCTCCGGCAACTGGGTCCTGGAGCGAGCGGTCCTCGAGTCACGGGACGCGGTGCGGGGCGGCAACCTCCTCTCGGACCCGCTGGCAGAGGAGAAAATCTTTCCGCCCATGGTGACTCGCATGATCGCGATCGGCGAGCGGACCGGCGCGCTCGAGATGCTCCTCGAGAAGATCGCGGAGTTCTACGACAGCCAGGTCAAGGCCCAGGTCAAGGGGCTCACGAGCCTCATCGAGCCGCTCCTCATCGCCTTCATGGGCGTGGTGGTGGGGGGGGTCGTCCTCGCGATCTTCATGCCCATCCTCGACATGGTCACGGCGCTGCAGACCTGATCAGCGGTCCGACTGACCCGCGACAGCGAGGGGCTCCACCGCCTTGGGCGGCCGGGCCCTCTCTCGTCTCCGATCTCCCCCGCGGGCGTCTCAAATAAATCCCAAAAGTAGGGACGACCACTAAAGAAACCCGATCGCCGGCGTCGAAACCTCTCTTGGCTCGGCGGTCTGTCGATGTCGAGCCTCGCCTGGTCTCCGCGGAGGGGGCCTCGCCTGTCAATCCGAACCAATGACTCGGTCCCTTCCGCAGGGCCCAGGGGGCTCCGCCTCCTCAAACCTACCACTTCTCGACAAGATGAATCGCACCTCAAACAAAGCTGGTTTCACGCTCATCGAACTGATGATCGTGGTGGCCATCATCGCAATCATTGCTGCCGTCGCTATTCCGAAGCTGATCAGCGCGCGCATCTCCGCCAACGAGAACGCCGCCATCGCGACGCTTCGTTCTATCGCAGCGGCGCAGCAGCAGCTCCAGGCCTCGGCCGCGATCGACACCGACGCGGACGGCGGCGGTGAGTACGGCTTCTTCGGCGAGCTCGCCGGTGCCGACCCGGTCCGCGTCTACACCTCGGGCGGCGCCGCGATCGGCAACGCCACCGGTGACATCCTGGACCCGACCTACCTCCCCGTTCAGTTCGGCAACGTCGTCAGCGACGGGTCGAACGGCGTGGTCGAGCGCCAGGGTTACTACTTCAAGATCTGGCTCCCGGACGCCACCACTGGCTCCGGCGACACCTCGATTGCTGGTATCGGTGAGGCTGGTACGGGCGGTAACCCGGGCACGCTCCCGGACCCCGACAACGCCGAGCTCATCTGGTGCTGCTACGCCTGGCCGGTCCAGACGACGAAGACGGGCAACCGCGCCTTCTTCATCAACGAGCAGGGAGATGTGATGTCGACCCAGAACCGCGTTGGCGGTACGGGAGTCGGCCAGGTCTACGACGCCTTCGACGACGTCCCCACCTGCTACGCCGCCTACACCGAGGCCAGCGACATGGGTTCCGACCCGGCGCTCGCCCAGCTTGGCCTCACCGCGGTGGACGCCAACATCTGGACCCCGGTCGGCAACTGATCGAGTCTGATCCGCCGAGCCGCCTGACGGCTCGCTGAGGGGCGCCCCTGGCAGTCATGCCTGGGGCGCTCCTTCATTTGTGACCTGCCTGCAGTGGCGGCAAGCCGAACAGGCGCGAGGCGTTCTCGGTCGTCACGCGCGCGAGGTGCTCCGCGGTGGTCCCCCGCAGCTCCGCCACGAAGCGGAGGGTGTCCGCGCAGAACGCCGGTTCATTGCGCTTGCCCCGGTGGGGGGTGGGGGCCAGGAAGGGGGCGTCGGTCTCCACGAGGAGTCGGTCCTCCGGGCAGCACCGCGCGGCTTCCTGGTTCGCTTGGCTACCCTTGAAGGTGACGATCCCGCTGAAGGAGATGTACATGCCAGCCTCGAGGTAGAAGGGGAGCTCGTCGGGGCCCATCACGAAGCAGTGCATGACCCCGCGGACGCCCGGGCAGCCTTGCACCAGGGCGAGGGTGTCCTCGTGCGCATCTCGGGAGTGGATGATGACGGGCTTGTCGAGAGAGCGAGCGAGCTCGAGGTGCCACCTGAAGGAGTCGAGCTGGGCGTCCCGCGGGGCCCACTCCTTGAACCAATCCAGGCCCGTCTCGCCCACGGCGATGCAGTCGCGCCGCTGGCAGAGGGCCTCGATCTCACGCCGTGTCCCCTCGTCAAACTTCGCCGCGTCGTGGGGGTGTAGACCTGCGGTTCCGTGGAGTCCAGGCTCCCGTGCGGCGAGGTCCAACGACGCCCGGGAGGTCTCGACGTCGGTCCCGACCACGACCATCCGCCGGACGCCCGCCTCCCGCGCGCGCTCGAGGACGAGGTCTCGGTCCGCGTCGAACTGGTCCCACCAGACGTGGCAGTGGGAGTCGGTGATCCCGACGGTCATCGGCAGTTGGTCTGGATGACGTCGTCGAGGAAGCGCGCGAAGTTCACATTGGACTCGCGGCTCCGGACCTCGGTGAGCAGTTCGCAGGCGGTCTCCTTCGGGAAGCTGGAGAGCACGGTCTGTGCGGAGACCATCCGCAGGTAGCCGTTCCCGGTGGACTCCACGAGGGTGGTTCGGATGGCCCCGCTCGCCCGGGGGTCGTCGGAGTGAGCGCCCAGGGAGCGCACGGCGATCACACGGGCGTAGGGCTCGAGGGCGTAGTTCGTGGCGACCTGCGCCATCATCGGGACGGGGGAGCGCCCCGACCGCTCGCACGCAACTCGCCAGCCCTCCACGAAGAACTCGTCGTTGGGGGCGGTCTGCTTGGGCATGTCCTGGCGCTGGATATGGGCCTCCGCGCCGGCGAAGAAGGTCTCGGGGGCCACCTCGGCGAGGAGCAGCAACGCCTCGGAGCGGTCCTCGATGAAGTGCCCATAGGTGAATGCCAGCTCGGCGAGCAGCGGCTCGGCCTCCTCGGGGGACACCCGGGCGCCCAGGGCCAGGAGGGTCCGCCGGATGGCGTGGTGGCGCTGGGGGTAGTTGGTGAAGGCGTGCAGCGCGGCCCACCCGACCTGGGGGCGGCTGGTGGCCTCGAGCCGCTCCACCAGGATCTTGTTGTCCATGAACCAGCGGTCGTGGTGGTCGCTGGTCAGGGTGGGGTCGAGTGGCTGCAGGGATCGCAGCAGCTCCGCCACCTGCTGGCGGTCCGAGTCGCTGATGGGGAGGTCCGCCGGCATCAGGGCCAGGGGGTCGATCTCGAGGGCGTCCGGGGCGAGCCTCCGCTCCCCGACCAGGGGCTCGATCAGGTCCTCGGGGCGGATGGAGGGGGTGAAGGTGGAGGACTCGGCGGACGTCAACCCGGCCGGGTCGCCCGCACCTTCTCCCTCTCCGCCGGAGCAGGAGGCTGCCATGGCTGCGAGCGCCAGGGCTGCGGCCCCAAGCGGGCTCCCAGGCCTGTGCGACATCGCACGGATGAGCGTGCCCCGGCGGAGCGCTCGGGGCAGCGGCGCCAGGGGCCCAAGGGGACTTCTCGGGGCAGCAGGGGGCCGGGAGGGGTTCAAGGTGTCCATGCAGTTCGGGAGAGGCGAATCTCGGGCCAAGAGGATGCCAAACGTCGGGAGCCCTGGGCGCTGACAGAGCCGGAAGAGGACTGGCAAACCAGGGGCCCTCCGCGCACTATGTTGTGCCTCCCCCCTTTTGACCCACCGGCCAGGCTTCTCTGGCCGGCTATCAGCCGCCCGTCTCCGTCAGGCCCCCCCCGATGAGCCTCTCATCGCGTAGGCCTGTCGGTCCAGTCGATGCTCCAGGCCCGTGCCTGGGACCCCCGACGACGGGCCGCCTCCCCCGAACTACCGGGCCCCCCTAGAAAGCACCATGCGAACGCAGGCTTCCTCTGGCGATCGAGTCATCTCCGCACGTACCTACCTTCCCGCGGCCCTCGCCGGGCTCGCGCTCCTTGCTGGCTGTGGTTCCGGCTCGGGCGGATCAGGGAGCACCGGTTCGCTCTTCATCCAGACCTGCTCGTTGAACTGCTCGGTCGGCACCGGCGGTGATCAGGTCTTCTGCATCGTCCGGAACGTCACGGAGAACGGAGAGGTCTCGGTCACCTTCTCGGATCCGATCGACCCGACCAGCCTGACGCCCTCCACCTTCCAGGTCACCGACGTCGGGAACGGCACGGCCCCTGACGGCCTCCGCTTCCTCGACCCGCTCGACCCGCGGCGCGTCATCTTCCGCCCGGCGATCACGTTCGTCGGCGGCTCGGTGGCCTTCTCGCTGCAGCAGAATCGCAGCTACGAGATCCGTGTTCCGGGGGTCCAGCAGGGCGACTCGGGCCCGTTCATCCGGAGCGTCAGCGGATCACCGAACCAGAGCCGCATGCTCTGCACGATCGAGACCACCGAGGGCATCGAGGACATCGTCCCGGGCAACCCGGAGGTGGAGGTCTTCGTTGACGTGGACGTCACCGCGCCCGGTGGCCCCTTCACCACCGAGCGGACCCAGATCGGAAGCAGCGTCCAGAACGCGGTCGAGAACGTGGCTGCCTCCTCGAAGATTTACTTCGAGTTCAACGAGCTCATGAACCTCCCGACCGTGGCCAACGTCGTCACGGGCGAGTCGCTCACGATCTTCGTCGAGCTGGACACCGACGGGGACATCTCCACCTCGGGGGCGGACCGCATCCCGATCCCAGGTGCCTTCGAGCTGGAGGTGGATCAGTTCACCCTCACGACCTCGGCCACCTTCACCCCCTTCGGTGATATCCCCTCGGCTGGCCAGACCCGCCGGCTCCTGGTGGTCCGCGTGACGACGCTCGTGAAGGACATCGCCAACAACTCCGTCACCAGCGCAAGCGGTGGGGGGGTGCTGGTCGCCGTCCCCGAGATCCTCACGTTCTCCCAGATCATCCTGCCCGACGAAGACGGCGAAGGCTTCACCAACTCGGACCTCGAGAACACGGCCCAGACGGGCGCCGCCTGGGGTGCTGGTCGACTCTCGGTCGGCCTCACGGGCGGCTCGGGCCGCCACGGCTCGATCCGGGTCGCCGCCGGGGAGAGCCTCGTGCTCGACACGGACTCCCAGACCTTCCCGGCCACGGGCATCGCGCAGATCGACGTGCTGGGCAACGACAGCGGCGCCCCCGGGGCCCCGGTCTACCCCTACACGCTCACCGTCACGGACGGTGTGTTCGAGCTCTCCTCGCTGGTCATCGAGCCGACGGGAACTCTCATCCTGCGGGGCTCGAATCCCGCCCGGATCCTGGTGCGCGGTCGCTGTGACCTTCAGCCGGGCTCGGTCGTGGACCTCTCTGGTGAGTCCGCACCCGAGCACGACTCCTCGCTCCCCGGGGACCAGGTCGCGGGCGCTACCCAGACCCTCGGCGGGCCCAACGGCGCCTCGGGCGGCCTCGGCGCAGACCGCGCTGACCTCACGGGGAACAACCTGGCCGATGCCGGCGGGATCTCGAACCCCGGCGCCAACCGTGACGGAATCGCGGGCGGCGGCGTTGGCGGAAGCGCGACCGCGGCCGGTCTCGGCGGCGTCCGGTTCCCCAACACCCTTCCCACCCAATCGTCCGTGTTCGCAGGGTCGATCGAAGACACGACCTACAACGTCGCGGTCAACCCGAGGAACCCCTCGGAAGAGACCTGCACGATCCAGCAGCTCGGCGCCAGCGGCGGCGGCGGAGGCTTCGCCCTGGCCGGCGGCGAGGGGACCTCTCAGCCGGTCGGCGCCGCCGTCGGTGAGAACCCGGCTGGGGTCCCGCTCAGCCCCGGGAACACCCCGGGTGGCGACGTCACCGCCCTCGGTCTCGCGGCCCCCAACGTCAACAACGTGGGCTACGACACCCGCCTGCTCCGTTGGGAAGAGGGCGACCTCCGCGGCGGAAGCGCCGGCGGCGGTGGCGGTAACCACATCTTCGGCACGATCAACAACGCTGGCGGCGCGGCCCTGCCCCCGCCGATCGGCAACTGTGTCGGCGCGGGCTTCACCTTCGTCACCATCGAGGCCGACATGTGGCTGGACCACAGCGGCGCCAGGGGTGGCGCCGGTGGCGGTGCGGTCGAGTTCCTCGCCGGGCGGGAGGCGATCCTCGCTGGCCTGGTGGACGCCTCGGGCGGCTTCGGCGGCGGCGCCCTGTCGGTCCTCGCGACCAACGGTTCCTTCGCCATGCCCGGCGGCGGTGGCTCTGGTGGTGCCCTCCGGCTCCGGTCTCCGATCGTCAACCTCGCGGCGACGTCGCAGATCAACATCAACGGCGGTCTCGGCGGTAACGCCCCGTGGTCGCTCAACACGGTGGCGGTCCAGTCCCGCGGAGGCAACGGCAGCCCGGGCCTCGTCCGCGTCGAGGACTCCTCCACGAGCGGTGACCCGATCAGCTTCGAGTCGGCCCGCGATCGAGTGCTCCCGTTCAACCCCCTGGACCCGGACTCGGCGGTGGACTTCCTCAGCGTCGCGCCGGGCTACCTCGACCCGTCCACGGTCGGCACGCAGCGCCCCGACACGCTCAGTGGCGGGACCTCTTGCTGGATCCGGCCGGAGGGCAACTTCCTCCAGCTGCTGTTCGAGGAGGACACCGGCCTCTCCGTCGAGGAGCAGGGCTGGACCATGGACATCGAGCTCTCCAGCGGCGCCCTTCGGCCCTTCCGCGGGACGAGCACCGCGTTCCCGAACGAGTGGGAGGGGACCTTCGGGAACACCTTCGGCTCGTCGCCGATCGTCGTCCGCTTCCAGGGCGGCCGTTCCCAGTCCTCGAGCCTCGTCGACCCGTGCAATGTGGACGAGACCGACCCGTTCGGTGAGGTCCTCCCCGGTTCCCTCACCCCCTGGGTCTCCCACCCCGCGGAGCTCGCGTTGGTCACCACCCCGAGTGGCGCCAACTACACGCCGAACATGATTCGCTTCTGCGTGCTGTTCGACCGGACGAACGAGCCGGGCGATGACCCGGGTCAGACCCTCATCAACGAGACGGTCGTCGGGGTCACGAACCTCAAGATCGTCGCCCTCCCGGACTGATCTCCGGATCGTCCGAGGATCGGGGAGGCCCGTCCGCGCCTCGCGCGGGCGGGCCTCCTCCCGTTTCCCCCCCGTCGAAGCCAGCTTGAACCCCCGCGGCTCCTCACCTCCCAAGGCCCCTGACGTTCAGCGCGCAGGGGCCGTGGTCATCGACGCCTCCGAGGTGCGCTTCGACGCTGCTGTCCGACTGGAGGGGGGGAGGGTCGCCTCGATCGAGCCCGCGGTGGGGTTGACGAACGGCGAGCGGGAGACGGTCCTCGCCCCGGGGCTCGTCAACGCGCACGCCCACCTGGACCTCGGGATCGCGGCCGCTGGTGCGCGCGGGGAGACCTTCCTGGAGTGGGTCGCAGCCGTGATGGAGGCGCGTGGGGGGAGGTCGCCAGCGGAGGTGGCGGAGGGGGCTCGAGCCGCAGCGGATCGGCTGCTCGAGACGGGGACGACCACCGTGCTCGACATCGACGCCTCTGGCGTGGCGGGGATGGGCCTCTCGGACTCGCCCATCCGCCTGGTCTCCCTCCGCGAGGTGATCGACGGCTCGCCGGCCGAGGGCAACGAGCGTACCGAGGCGGCTCTGGCGCTCGCCCGCGAGGCCGTGGCCGCGCCGGTCTCCGAGCGGCGGGCGTCCGGGCTCTCGCCCCATGGTGTCCACACCGTGAGCGACGTGCTCCTCGGCGACCTGGCGCCGCTCGCGAGGGACGTCCCCGTGGCCACGCACTGGGCCGAGACCCCCGAGGAGACCCGCTGGCTGCTCGAGGGGAGCGGGCCGTTCGCTGACTGGCTCGGTCCCTCGCCGCGCTCCTCCGGCGCCGAGCGCCTTCGGCGCGCCGGGCTGCTCGATGGAACCCTCCTGGTCCACGGCAACTGCCCTGCCCCGGGGGAGCTCGCGCTTCTCGCCGGACGCGGCGTGGCCGTGGTGCATTGCCCGGGGAGCCACCTGTTCTTCTCGCGCCCCGGATTCGCCCTCGGAGATCTCCGCGCGGCGGGCATCGCCGTCGCCCTCGGGACGGACTCGGCCGCGAGCAACGGGGACCTCGACATGCGCCGTGAGATGAGGCTGGCGAGGGAGACCCTCGGGGTCAGCGGCGCCGAGGCATGGAGGATGGCGACCGAGGAGGGGGCACGTTTTGCCCCCTGGGCCCACGTCACCGGGCGCCTCGGAGTCGGGGATGCGGGAGACCTCGTACGGCTGCGTCCTGCACAGGGCGTGGCGGCGGCGCGCCGCGACGGCGACCGACTGCTCGACTTGCTGACCCTCTCGGAGCCCGCCGTGGAGGAGGTCTGGGTGGCGGGCGAGCGAATCGAGGGCTGATTTGGGGCAAGGTGCTGAGAAATCCGCGAGTGGGCGCTACAGGTAAGGGGTCTGCGCCGAATGGAGTCTTTCAGATGAGCACCTCTCGAACCGAGTACCAACCTCCCCAGGCGACGCCTGCACAGCTCGAGGCGATCGAGCTCCTTCGATCCTCGGAGCGCGTCCTCCTGACCGGGCACGAGCGGCCCGACGGGGATTGCCTCGGCTCGCAGGCGGCCCTCGCCAGGGTGCTCAACGCGAGAGGGCAGAGCGCCTTCGTCCTGAACCCGGACCCGCCGGAGTCGCGGTATGGCGAGGTGACCGAGCTCGCCGAATTCCTGGTCGACGACGGTGGTGAGATCCCCGAGCACGACCTCGTGGTGATGCTGGACGGGGGCGACCTCTCTCGAACCGGTCAGCTGGCGCCGCGGCTCGAGGCGGCGCCCTCCCGGAAGCTGGTGGTCGACCACCACCTCCACGAGGGCGGCGAGTGGTGGGACGCGGCCTTCATCGACACCTCTGCCTCGGCCACCGGGGTCCTCGTCCGCCGCATCGCAGGGCACCTGGGGGCCGAGCTCGACACGGGCATTGCCCGCGCGATCTTCACGACGCTGGTCACCGACACGGGTTGGTTCAAGTACTCCAACACCGACCAGGAGACCATGCTCATCGGGGCCGAGATGCTGGGCGCGGGGGTCCGGCCAGCCCAGATCTACAGCGACCTCTTCCAGCGGGAGGAGTCGGAGCACCCGCGCACCCTCGCCGCTGCCCTGGCACGCACCGCCTACTTCGCGGACGGAGCCATCGCCGTCATCGACCTGCCCCTCGGACCGGACGGCCGATCCTCGGCGGCGGACGGAGACGTGGCCCTGGACATCCTCAGGTCCGTGGAACAGGTGGAGGTCGCCCTGATCGTGCGAGAGATCGGGGCCTCGAGGACGAAGCTCTCTGCGCGCAGCAAGGGCGCCTTCAACGTCCAGAAGCTCGCCCACCGTTTCGGGGGGGGAGGACACGCCAAGGCGGCCGGCGCGACGATCGAGCAGCCCCTGATCCACGCGCGCCTCGAGCTCGTGGAGTCCGCCGTGGAGCAGCTCGCCGGGACCAAGGACCGCCGCGCCAAGCCGCGCTCGGCGGCCGAGGCAGAAAGGAGAAAGCGCGGAGCGTAGACTGGGGGCACCTTGAAGCTGGCGATTGTCTCCGACCTGCACTCCAACATGGAGGCCGTGGACGCGGTGTTCGCTCACATGCGTTCCCTCGGGGTCGAGGCCATGTGTTGCCTGGGGGACGTGGTCGGCTACGGCCCCGACCCCGCGCACTGCGCGGACCTGATCCGCGGGCACGCGGACTTCACCGTCATGGGGAACCATGACGAGGCGCTCTTCCACGGCGCCGAGGACTTCAACCCGCACGCGCGGACGGCGATTGACTGGACCCGGGCGCAGCTCCGGCCGCGGTGGTGGAGCTCCTCGGAGACCAAGAGCCGCTGGCGGTGGCTCCGCGAGCTCCCGCTCGAGCACAGGATCGGGCGCTTCCACTTCGTCCATGGGTCGACCCGGGACCCGGTGCGCGAGTACATCCTCTCCACCGACGGGTTCCTGAACCCCAGCAAGCTGCGCGGGATCTTCGAGTCCTTCGAAGGGGTCACCCTCTGCGGTCACACCCATCACCCCGGCGTCCACACCGAGGACCTCCGCTTCGAGGGGCTCGAGGGCGCCGACGAGCTGACGATCGAGTTGCCCCCGGGGGAGAAGCGGATCGTGAACGTCGGGTCCGTCGGCCAGCCGCGGGACGGCGACAACCGCGCGTGCTACGCCGTGCTGACCGAGGACTCGCTCACGTGGCACCGGGTGCCCTATGACTACCGAGGCACCATGGACAAGATCCTCGCGAAGGACGCCCTCAGCGAGGTCCTCGCGCGTCGCCTCGCCCTCGGGAAGTGAGAGACGGGGCGCGGCTCAGGAGAGCCTGAGCGTGGCCTTGATCAGGTGCCGGAGGATCTCGGGGTTCTTGCGGAGGCGCCGCTGGCTGTATGCGCGCCACTCGGGCCCGTAGGGGACGTAGGCGCGGACGGTCTTCCCGCGCGCCCTCCAGTCCTCCCAGAGGCGCTCCTGCACGCCGAGCAGTACCTCGAAGTAGGTACGCTCCTCGGCGACGTTGGCGGCCCCCTGTCGCTCCAGGACGGCGTCGGCCATCACCGGATCGTGGGTCGCAACCGCGACGGTGTGCCCTGACCGGAGGAGCGTGTCCGTGAGGTCGATGAAGGCCTGCCGGATCGGCTCTGGTTGAGTGTGGGCGATCTCCGCGGGCTCGAGGTAGATGCCCTTTACCATGCGGACGTCACAGCTCTCGGGCAGCGCGGCCACGTCCTCCGGGGTCCGGAAGAGGCGCGACTGGAGCACGATGCCCACGTTGTCGAAGCGCGCGCGGAGGGAGCGGAAGATCTCGAGGGTGTCGTCAGTGGTGGAGTGATCCTCCATCTCGACCCGGGCGAAGACGCCGATGCTGGCGCAGTGCGAGAGGAGATCGGCGTAGAGCTCCTCGCAGAGGTCCCTCGAGATGCGCAGGCCGAAGTGGGTCGGCTTGATGGAGACGTAGCTGTCGAGCCCCGCCTCGGAGGCCGCGGTCGCGGCCTCCTGGTAGGTGCGCAGCACATCCCGCGCCTCTGCCTCGTCGGCCACATCCTCGCCGAGGATGTCCAGGACGCCGAGGAAGCCGCGGGCCTGCAGCCCGCGCAGCTTGCCGAGGGCTTCTTCCAGCGTCTCTCCGGCGATGTACCGGGCCGAGAGCTGCCGCATGAGCGGCCGCGGAATAGCGGGGAGGGCGGAGAGGACGGCGCGTTCGAGGAGATTCACTTCGTGGACCCTCTCAGGAGAGATCAGGAGGTCATATGGAACCCAGCCCGGCCAGTCGCTGACCAGGCTGCCCGTGGATCATAGGATCTCTCCGGAGGACGCTCACGATGGTGAACAAGGATCGAGAGATCGTGCTGGCCCTGGCCACCTTCCCCGGGGAGGAGGTCGCGGCGGCGCTGGCGCGGCAGCTGCTCGCGGAGGGCCTGGTGGCCTGCGTGAACATCCTGCCGGGCGTGCGGAGCCTCTACCGGTGGGAGGGGGGGGTCCAGGACGAGCCGGAGGTGCTGGCGTTGATGAAGAGCCGGCGGGAGCTCTCGGATGAGCTGGTGGAGCGGGTGGTGGAGCTGCACCCCTACGAGACCCCCGCGGTCTCGGTGCTCTCCCCGCACGCGGTCGCCCGCGAGTACGGCGCCTGGGTCACGGACGAGCTCCGCGGGGCGGGTGATCGATGAGCGTCGCTGGGGAGGAGCGCAGCGGAAAGGCGGCGAGGCGGATCGGCCTCGGGCTGGGGGGAGCGCTCTTCCTGGGGCTGTTGCTGGTCCCCGGGCTCCCGCTGGACCCCATGCAGCGGAAGGTCGCGGCCGTCACGGCGCTCACGGCGTCGCTCTGGCTGAGCGTTGCGATCCCGGTGGGCGCGACCTCGCTCATCCCCGCGGCGCTCTTCCCGCTGCTGGGCGTTCTGGATGCGCGGGAGGTGGCGCCGATCTACCTGCGGGACCTGGTGCTGCTCTTCCTCGGGGCCTTCATCATCGCCCTGGGGCTGGAGCGGTGGAACGTGCACCGGCGCCTGGCCCTGGCCGTGATCCAGGCCGTGGGCTCGTCGCGTCGGCGCCTGGTGCTGGGGTTCATGGCGGCGGCGGCGTTCCTCTCCATGTGGATCAACAACACGGCCACCACGCTCATGATGCTCCCCATCGTGACGGCGGTCCTGGGCCGGGTGGAGGAGGACGACGACGTCGCCGGTCGCCCCTCGGACGGCGGGCGCTTCGGATGGTGTCTGCTCCTCGGCGTGGCCTACTCGGCCTCGGTGGGGGGGATGGCGACCCCCGTGGGGACGGCGCCCAACCAGGAGTTCCTGGGGCAGTTCGGGACGCTCTTCCCGGATGGGCCAAAGCTGACCTTCGGCGAGTGGTTCATCGCCTTCGCGCCCCTCACCGTGCTCTTCGTACCCCTGGCGTGGCTCCTGCTCACGAGGGTGGTCTATCCGATCTCCGACGTGAAGGGGTCCGGACGGGAGGCGGTGGCCGAGGAGCGGCGCCGCATGGGGCCCATGACGACTCCCCAGTGGCGGATGGCCCTGCTGTTCGGCGCGACCGCGCTGCTCTGGGTGTTCCGCGCCGACCTGCGGGTGGGGCCCCTGGAGGTCCCCGGCTGGTCGAGGCTCTTCATGGGGCCCGAGGCCGCCGATCCCGCCTGGTACGCCCAGCACAAGAACGACATCAGCGACGCCACCGTGGCGACGCTCCTGGGGATCCTGGTGTTCGTGATCCCCTCGGGCTGGCGCCCCACCGGCGCCGCGGCTGGCGTCGACGCCCAGGAGGGAGACCGTCGCTTCCTCATGGACTGGCGGACCGCCTCGCGGCTCCCCTGGGACGTCCTGCTCCTGCTCGGCGGCGGCTTCTGCCTCGCCCACGCCTTCAAGGTCAGCGGCCTGGATGCGGTCCTGGGTGGAGCGCTGGCTCCGGTCCTCGAGGGGCAGTCCAGCTGGGTCGTCGTCGCCGCCGTCTGTGTCCTCGTCGCGACGTTGACCGAGGTGACCTCCAACACCGCCACGACCGCGGTGCTGCTGCCCGTGATGGCCTCGGCCGCGACCACGGCGGGGCTCAACCCCATGGTCGTGATGTTGCCCGCGACCCTCGCCGCGTCCGCGGCGTTCATGATGCCCGTGGCGACGCCGCCCAACGCCGTGGTCTTCGCCACCCACCGGGTCCCCATGGCCCGCATGGCCCGCGCCGGGATCTGGATGAACGTCCTGATGGCCGCCATCATCACGCTCGTGTTCCAGCTATGGTCCAAGGGACTCCTTGGCGTCACGGACTCCGTGCCGGACTGGGCCCGGTGAGCTGACCCTGATGAGCGAGGTAGGCAGATGAGCGAGCACGATCCCCGGCCCGGCGCCCGCGCGGCGGCGCCGGTCACCGTCCCCGTGGCGATCGCCTGCCTCGTCCTCGGGTGCATGATCCTCTCCGGGGCGGGGGGGCCGGCGCGGCCCGCGCTCGCCGCGCTGCTGGTCCTGGGGGGCGGCGTGGGACTCGGGCCGCTGCTGCTGTGGACGCCCGTGGAGCCGTCGCCGCTGAAGCTCTGGTTGTTCTCATCCCTCCTCGGGCTGCCGCTCGTGGGCGGGACCTTCGCGCTCGCGAACGGCCTCCTCGGGGCCGATCCCCAGGTGGCCTGGGCCCTCCCGTTCATGCTCTCGGGCCTCGCGGCCGCGGCGGCCTCCAGGCGGCGCCTGGGTGTCGCCCCACCCGGCCGTGCGGCCCTCGGCGCGATGCTGCTCGGGGGGCTCGCGGCGGTGGGGGGCTGGGCTGTCCTCGCGTCGACGGGGGGCGCCACCGCTTGGCTCGCCGAACCCGCGGCCGTGGCTCACCTGACCCTCGCCGACTTCGCCACGGGCGGCGCGGCGATGCCCAACCCGTGGTTCTTCGGTGGCGCCCTGGAGGTTCGGCCCGCCGTGGGGATCGCCCTCGCCGGGCTGGCCGCGCCGGGACAGCTCTCGGTCATCCAGGTCCTCCCGCTCGTGGGGGGCTGGTCCCTGCTGGTCCTGACCCTGGCGGGCTACCTCGCCTCGGCCGCGGCATTCCGGGAGCAGCGGGCGGAGCGGGCCGGTGGACGGGACCTCCTGGCCGCCGCGCTCTGCCTCTCGGCGGGGGGGCTGGCGCCCATGTGGGAGGCGCTCAGGTCCGGAGGCTGGGTGCTGGCGCAGGGCGCCCTCGACCTGGACCCCGCGGCAGTGCTCGCCCGCGTCTACTGGTCCACCACCCTGCTCGCAGGGCTGCACGCCGTCCGCCGCGGAGCGCGGCCGTGGCCCGGGCTGACCGCCACGCTCGCGGGCGCGACCGCGCTCGCGCAGCCCTGGGCCGGCGCAGCGCTCGTCCTCCTGTTCCTGCTCCCTGCGCTGCTGGCGCGCCGGGCCTTCCTGGTGCCGATGCTCATGGGAGCCGGGCTCCCTGCGTTCTGGATCGGTCGAACCTATGGCGGCTTCTCCCTCGATCAGGTGACCAGCGCGGGGGCCCCCTCCTTCGCCTGGAACACGGGGGTCCTGCTGCTGCTCCTCCCCGGGCTGATGTGCCTGCGGCGTTGGGATCGTTCGGAGAGCGTCTCCACCCTGGGGCTCCACCTGCTCGGCTCCGCGTCTGTCGTCGCGCTCGCGCTGGCCCCCCTGGGTTGGGACGCCGGTGCGCTGCAAGGGCTCGCCCTCTTCCCCCTCGGCCTGCTCGCTGCCCGGGGGCTCACCGCGTGGGGGCCGAAGGTGGGAGCGGCCGGGGGCCTCGTCGCCGCGGTCGGTCTCGCCGGGATGTTCGGTCCTGCTGGCTTCGCAGATGGTGGCGCTCCTCCTCCCGCGGCCCCGTTCACGGTGGGGGATGCCGGGCTCGAGCTCGCCCGGGACCCGGACCTCTGCGAGGGGCTCGGGGAGGCGTTCCGTGAAGCACGCCGCGTGGCCCGCGAGGCCACTGGCCCGGTGGCCCTCTTGCGTGGGGGCGCCGCGAGCCCGGGGGCAGGCAAGAGCCCGTCCCTCGCGCCGCTGCTCGCCGGGGCGGGCCTCTGGGTGGGCGACGCCGCGCCGCCGGGGACTCGCCAGCCGAGGCTGGGAGCGGCGCGCCAGGCGTCCTCCGGGGAGACCTCCCTGGGTGATCGGTGGGTGGACCGTCGCGCCCTCAGGGACGCCCTCTTCAGGGATCGGAACGCGTGGAACCCGCGCTTCGACCGCGTCCTCCGGGCGGAGGTGGCCCGCGGGACCACGCTGCTGGTGATCGTCACGGAGCAGGACCGGAGGCGGACCACGGACCGTGGGACGGGCCCCCGCGGGGCCGACTCGGTCCTCGTCCGGCTCGGGGCCGAGCGGATCTTCGAGGGGCCCCAGGCGGCCCTCTACCGGCTCGCCAGGGGCGACTGACGGGGGCGGAGGCCCTCCTGGGCGCCCCTGGCGCGCCGCCCAGGCCTGCGGCTCAAGGCTTCGGGGGATCCGGTCGATGCACCCCCAATGCGCCCGTCGCTGGTCCCCCTGTTTCACGCCCTCATCCCGAGCCGCTCTGCACGCGAGCGGCTCGGGTTGATCGTGGTCCTCATGGTGGCCATGGCCAGCGGGGCGGCGGCCGCGCCGGAGTTCGTCCAGCGCGCCCAGGTCGACGGGACCGGCCCCGCGGCGGTCAAGGCAAGGCCCGTTGCCAAGGGCTGGTTCACCCGCGCCCTGGAGGCCGCCTCCACGGCCCCCATCACCGAGTGTGAGTACTTCCTCCTGGCCCCCGAGTCGGGCGAAGGGGGCGAGGCCACCGGGCCGACCGGAGGCGGGCTCGCGCTCATCGCCCAGCGCCGGGTGGCCCGCCCCGGTGAGGTCCTCCTGGAGCGCGAGGTGCTCTTCGAGGAGGGCAGCCTCCGCGTCCTGCACACCGAGCGGATCAAGGGAGAGCGGCGCACCCTCACCTACCGGGAGATTCAACCGGCGGGCGCGAGGACGTGGCAGGCGGAGTGGCACGCGGAGGGCGGCCGCGGACGGATCCTGGGGCACGGGTGGCACCGCTCGACCCACGAGATCTTCGTGGCCCCCGCCGAACTCAAGGGCCCCCTGGAGCTCCTCGACGACCTGCGATCCGGTGTGCCCGCCACCTCGGTGTCCATGCTCGACCCGCTCGCTGCGAGGGCTTCGCAACTGGAGGTCGAAGGGCTGCCCGGTTCCGAGACGGCCTCGCGGGTGCTCCGCGCCACCCGTTCCGACGGGACGCTAGCCCTGGAGGTCGGGATCTCCGAGGGGGGGACGGAACTGAGCTTCCTGCGATTCACCCGCGGCCAGCGGGTCGCGAGCGCCATTACGAGGGAAGAATACGAGCGCCGCTTCGAGCTCTGGAACCGGCCTCGCATTCCCGCCCATGAGCGGGTCCGCGCGACGCTCCTCGGGCAGCGCTGATCGCGTCACGTTGGCTCAGCGTAAGGGGTGAGCGATCACGGAATCCGTTGGGGTTTTCAGCACGAAAACCCCGCGTGAAACGGAACATGGGGGAAGCCCCATTCGATCTTCCGCGCCTTCCACTTGAGCTACCCCCCCCATACCGTGCGCCTCGCGCTCGCCGTCGCCGGCAGCGCGCTGCTCCTCCAGGGCTGCTTCACGCCACCGGAACTCCGTGATCGGGCGGATCGGGATGCCTACGCGCTGATCGACGCGCGCCGCAAGCAGCTCTTCGACGAGGACTCGCCGTTCAGCCTCCCGTCGCCCACCGCTGCCTTCGGCCGCGAGCCGCGGGACCCGGAGGACTGGACGATGCGGGAGAAGGTCCTCGCCGGAGCGGTGCAGGGTGTGGGACCCCTCAACGTCGTCGGCGCCCTCTCGATCGCGGCCGAGAACAGCGAGCAGGTCCAGCAGGAGCAGGAGTCGCTCTATCGCTCCGCGCTCGATCTCACCCTCGAGCAGTGGCGCTTCGGCTACCGGTACGACGCCAGCGCCGACGCCGGCGCCAGCGGAGAGATCAACGGCAACCTGGGCACCGCGTCGAAGGGCTTCAGCGCGTCCGTGACCCGCGTGCTCGGCACGGGTGCGGTGATCCTCGCGGACGTGGGGGCGAACCTCTTCCGGGTGGTGTCCACAGGGGACGGGTGGGACGGCATCACCAACCTCGGGCTGAGCATCACGCAGCCGCTCCTCAAGGGAACCGGAGAGCTGGTCACCCTTGAGCCGCTCCGCCAGTCCGAGCGCACGCTCATCTATGCGGTGCGCGCCTACGAGCGCTTCCGGCGGACGTACGCCGTGGACGTGAGCGACCGCGTGTATCGCGTCCAGCAGTCGCTTGACCAGCTGAACAACGAGCGGCTCAACTTCGAGAACCTGAAGATCCTCCGGGTGAGGAACGAGCGCCTGGCCGAGGCGGGGGAACTCTCCGAGGTTCAGGCCGACCAGGCGCGGCAGGACGAGCTCGGGTCCCAGAACCGGCTCGTCGCGCTACAGGGGAACACGGAGCGGCAGCTCGACACCTTCAAGGTCTTCCTCGGCCTCCCGGTGGAGTGCGACCTGTTCTTCGAGGAGGGGATCCTCCGGCGCCTCGAGGTGGAGAGCCCGGTGCTCAACGAGCTGCGAGACGACGTGGCCGTCGAGTTCGCCCTCGCCAACCGCCTCGACGTGATGACCTCCTTCGACCGCGTGCAGGACGCGGCGCGGAAGGAGGCGATCGCGCGTGACGCCCTCCGCGCGGGCCTGAGCGTCCGGGCCTCGATGAACGAGGTCACCGCGGAGGGGAAGGTCCTCAACTACTCCTTCAGCGACGCGATCTGGTCCGCGGGGGTCGACGTGGACCTGCCCGTCGACCTGCTGCCGCTGCGCAACGCCTGGCGCCGGGCCGAGCTGACCCTCGTGGACACCCGCCGCCGCTACGAGCGCTCCCTCGACGACGTGACCGTCTCCGTGCGCGACGCGCTCCGTCGAGCGCGCAACAGCTACAAGAGCTTCAAGATCCAGGAGGGCGCCGTGACCCTCTCCGAGCGCCGCGTGCGTGGCGCCGAGCTCAGCCTCGAAGCCGGAGAGGCCATCACCCGGGACCTCCTCGAGGCCCAGAGCTCCCTGCGCTCCAGCCGGGACTCGGCCACGGCTGCCAGGATCGCCTTCACCCTCGCCCTCCTCGAACTCTGGCTGGAGCTCGAGCTCCTCCGGGTGGACGAGTCCGGGGTCTACGTCGACCCCGTCCTGGCCGAGGACCTCCGAATCCGGACACGCGAGCGCGACGCCCTCGCGCCCGACCTCCAGTGAGGCCTCGACCCTCGAGCCCGCGACCGATGGAATCACCCATGACTCCCTCCAATCACCTTCGCTCCACCGCCGCCCCTTCGGCCTCCCGCCGGGGTGGCGCGCTCACGGTCATTCTGGTGCTCCTCGTCGTCGCCGCGGGGGCGTGGCAGTCGGGGATCCTGAATGGCATCTTCGAGGGAGACACCGAGGTGGAGATCGACGGCGCGCCGGTTCGCACCGGGCCGCTGCGGATCTCCGAGGTCGTCCGCGGGAACCTCGAGGCTTCAGACAGCATCAGCCTCAAGTGTGAGATCGAGGGACGCTCCACCATCATCTTCCTGGCTGAGGAGGGGACCTTCCTCAACGAGGGAGATCTGGTCGTCGAGCTCGACGTGTCCCAGCTCGCGGATGAGCTGGTGGCCCAGGAGATCGAGGTGAAGAACGCGGAGGCGGCGTTCACCAAGGCGCGCGAGCAGTACGACATTCAGGTCATCCAGAACGAGAGCGACATCGCGGCCGCCGAGCTCGCGCTCGAGCTGGCGGAGCTGGACCTCGCGAAGTACACCGGCAACCCCGAGGCGAATGAGCCGGGGGAGTGGGACAACGAGCTCGCCAAGGCGGAGGAGACCGTCCTGCTCCAGGAGGAGCAGCTGGCCACCGCGGAGAAGGAGCTGACCTGGGCGATCAAGCTGCACGCCGAGGAGTTCAAGTCGCAGAACGAGCTGGAGCAGAAGCAGTTCGCCAAGCAGCGCGCCGAGGTCCAGCTCGGGCAGGCGAAGCGGGAGCTCGACCTCATCGTCAAGTTCGGCAACCGCCGGAAGCTCGCGGAGCTCCAGTCCGACGTGGACACCCGCCGCCGGGACATCAGCAAGACCGAGAAGCAGGCGGCGGCGAAGCTCGCCGACTTCGAGGCGGAGCGCGAGTCGGCCAGCTTCAAGCTCAACCGCGAGCGCGAGCAGCTGCAGGAGCTCAAGGAGCAGGTGGGCAAGTCCAAGATCTACGCCCCTGAGCCCGGGCTCCTCGTCTACGCCCGGGAGAAGAGCCGCTGGGGCTCCGGTGACACGATCGAGGAGGGAGACGAGGTGCGGGAGCGCCAGGAACTCTGCACGATCCCGCGCCAGGGCGGCATGACCGTCAAGGCGAGCATCCACGAGACCAAGCTCAAGAAGATCCAGGCCGGGCTGCCTTGCCTGGTGACGGTGGACGCCTTCCCGAACCGCACCTTCGAGGGGCGGGTCGACTTCGTGGCCGTGATGGCGGACTCGGGGAGCTGGCGGAGCAACCCGAACCAGCGCCTCTACAAGGCCGACATCAGCCTGCTCAACCCGATCCGTGACATGCGGCCCGGGATGTCGTGCAGCGTCGATATCCTCGTCAAGGATCTCGAGAACGCCACCTACATCCCTCGCCAGAGCGTCTTCCTCGACGGCGGAAAGACCATCGTCTTCAAGCGCACCGAGGCCGGGGTGGAGCGCTGCGAGGTCGAGGTCGGGATGGACAACACGAAGTGGGTCGCCATCGACTCTGGACTCGACGAGGGGGACGTTGTCCTCCTCGCCCCGCCCGCCGACTTCGAGCCCGCGCCCGTCCCCGACGAGCCCGCTCCCGAGATCGGGGCTGGCGCCCAAGACTCCGGGGCCACTCCCGGCGCGCGCGCGGCGGGCGGCCGCGGCGCCATGCCCGTGGGCGCGTCCATGGGCGGCGCCGGCCGCGGCGGGCAGCCGGGCGGCAGCCTCACGGCCGAGCAGAAGGCGGAGTTCGCCAAGCGCATGCGCGAGCGCAGCGCCGGCGGGTCGACACGCGGCGGTCGCGGCGGCGGGGGCCAGGACCGTTGAGCGGCTCCACGGCGGAGAGCGCCGAGCCCGCGGCGGCGGGGGTTCCGGTCCCCTCCGAGCCGGTGGCTGAGCTCTCGAACATCACCCGCCTCTACAGGATGGGGGACGAGGAGGTGCACGCCCTGGACGGGTTCTCCTTCACCTTCCGAAAGGGGGAGTACTGGGCCATCATGGGGAGCTCTGGCAGCGGGAAGTCCACGCTGCTGAACATCCTCGGGTGCGTCGACCGTCCGACGGGCGGCTCGTACAGGGTCCGGGGCCAGGAGGTCGCGGACCTCGACGACGATGAGCTGTCGACCTTCCGCGGCGCGGAGCTCGGGTTCATCTTCCAGTCGTACAACCTGATTCCGCAGCTCGACGTCCTCGAGAACATCCTCATGCCGGTCATGTACCAGGACGAGGTCCCCGAGGGGATCGAGGACCGAGCCCTTGAGCTGGCGAAGCGCGTCGGGCTCGGCGAGCGTCTCCATCACCGCCCCATGCAGCTCTCTGGCGGCCAGCAGCAGCGGGTTGCGATCGCGCGCTCGCTCATCAACGACCCGGCCCTGATCCTCGCGGACGAGGCGACGGGTAACCTCGACAGCAAGACGGCGGACGAGATCCTCGAGCTCTTCGATGAGCTGCACGCCGAAGGCAAGACCATCTTGCTGGTGACGCACGAGGCCGAGGTGGGCCGGCGCGCCGAGAACATCCTGCGCCTGAAGGACGGCAACATTGACTCCGTCGAGCGCGGGGTGAGCCGTGAAGGGGAGGGGACCGATGCGCAGTAGCTCACTCATGCGCGCCGTTCGGCTGGGGGTGTCGAGCCTCCTGCTCCACAAGCTCCGGAGCTTCCTCACCACCCTCGGGGTGCTGTTTGGCGTGGCCAGCGTGATCGCGATGCTCGCCGTCGGGGAGGGTGCGAGCGCGGAGGCCCAGGACCAGATCCGACGGCTGGGCAGTCGAAACGTCATCCTGCGGAGCGTCAAGCCGCCCCAGGTCGGCGACGAGGACGCCGAGATGCGCGTGCTCAGCTACGGGCTGACCCGCGATGACTTCGAGCGCATCTCCGAGACCTTCCCCGGCGTGGATCAGTCCGTGCCCGTGCTACAGACCCCGGCCGAGGTGCGCAGCGGGCAGCTCCTCTGCCGCCCGCGGGTCCTCTGCACGCCACACCTCTTCCAGTCCGTGACGCGGCGGGATCTCTTCTCGGGCCGCTTCTTGACCGAGCAGGACGAGGCGAGTCGTTCGCTGGTCTGTGTCCTCGGCTACGAGGTCGCGCGCTTCCTCTTCCCCTTCGACACGGCGCTCGGAGAGCGGGTGAAGGTCGGGGAGCACTACCTCGAGGTGGTGGGGGTGCTCAACTCGAGGCTCCCGGTGGGGACCATCACCCTCGACCCCTCCAGCGAGGCGGGCGGGGAGGTCTTCGTGCCGCTATCCACCGGGCGGGCCTACTACGGGGAGCGCCAGACCCAGATGCGCAGCGGCTCGATGGACATCCAGGAGGTCCAGCTCCACGAGATCATCGTCGCCGCGGAGCGTGACATTGACGTCCCCGTCATCGCCGCGGCCTGCCGCTCGATGCTCAAGCGTGAGCACGACGAGAAGGACTACGAGGTCATCGTGCCCCTCGAGCTTCTGGCCCGGGCGGAGGAGACCAAGCGCATCTTCAACATCGTGCTGGGCTCCATCGCGGGGATCTCCCTGCTGGTGGGGGGCATCGGGATCATGAACGTCATGCTGGCGACCGTGACCGAGCGGACCCGCGAGATCGGGATCCGCCGCGCCCTCGGCGCGAAGCGCAAGCACATCGTCACCCAGTTCCTCGTGGAGACCATGGTGCTCTCCGGGGCCGGCGGCGTGGTCGGGGTCGGGGTCGGCCTGCTCATCCCATGGATCGTGGAGCGGGCCGCCGATCTCGAGACGATCGTCGAGCCTGCGGCGCCCATCCTGGCCTTCGGTATCTCGGTGCTGGTGGGGATCGTATTCGGGCTCTACCCCGCCTGGCGAGCAGCCAACATGGACCCGGTCGAGGCCCTGCGCCACGAGTGAGGCGGGCAGCCCTGGCCGCGCGCCTCAGGTGAGCCCCTCCCGCAGGGCCAGGGCCGTGGCCATGGCCTCGGCGTCGATCCGATCGCGGCCCGCGAGGTCAGCCACCGTCCGGGCGACCCGGCGCAGGGACTGGACGGCCCGGCTGGAGAGCTGGCGCCCGTCGGCCGCGCGTCGAAGCAACTCGGCGGGGCCTGGGTCGAGGGGGGCGACGGCGTCCAGCTCGTCGCTCTGCAAGCGGGCGTTACACCGGGCCCCCTGCGCCCCGCGGCCCATGGAGCGGCGGCGCGCCGCGCGCGCCTCCTGGATCAGCCGGGCCCCCTCGCCCCCTGCGGAGGCCTGGTTCGCCGTGCAGGCCGTTCCCGGGACGAGGTCCTCCAGCGGCACGGGGCGGAGGGCGACGCGCAGATCGATCCGGTCCAGCACTGGCCCCGAGATGCGCTGGCGGTAGCGGCGGACGGCCGAGGGGGGGCAGCGGCAGACCACGCGCGGGTGGCCCGCGTACCCACACGGGCATGGGTTCATGGCTGCAATGAGCTGGAAGTCGGCTGGGAGGCTCAAGCGTCGCCCGGCCCGGGCGATGTGGACCCGGCCCTCCTCGAGCGGTTGACGAAGTCCCTCGAGGGCCTCCCTGCGGAACTCAGGCAGCTCGTCCAGGAAGAGGACGCCACCGTGGGCGAGGGTGATCTCGCCAGGTGCGATCGGGTTCCCCCCTCCGAGCAGGCCCGCGAAGCTGGTGGTGTGGTGGGGCGCCCGGAAGGGGCGTTCCCCGACGAGCCCCTCCGGGGATCGACCCGCGGCGGAGCGGATCGCGGTGGCGGCGATTCGCTCGTCGAGGTCGGGCGGGGGGAGCAGCTCCGGGAGGCGGCGGGCCAGCATCGTCTTCCCGGCCCCCGGTGGCCCGACGAGGAGGAGGCCGTGTCCGCCCGCGGCGGCCACCTGCAGGGCGAACTTGGTCCCTGCCTGGCCCCGGACCTCGTCCAGGGACCGCCCGGAGGGCGCCTCGTCCTCGGGCGCGGGTCGGGGATCGAGGGCAGGGCGCCGCCCGGGATCGTCGGCATCCCGCGTGAGGTGCTGGAGCACCTCGGCGAGGGTGGAGGCCTCGAAGGCGGAGACGTCCGGGAGCTCGGCGGCCTCCCGTGCCGCGGTGGGGGGCGCGAGGACCTCGGTGATGCCTTGCCGGCGCGCCTCCAGCGCGGCGGCGAGCCCGCCCGGCGTGGAGGTCAGTGAGCCGTCGATGCCGACCTCGCCCAGGAAGAGGACGCCGCTCACCTGGGACGGCCGCAGGTGCCCCACGGCGGCGGCGCAGGCGAGGACGAGGGCGAGGTCCAGCCCCTCCCCGGACTTGCGCCGGGCGGCGGGGGTCAGGTGCAGGTGGAGGCGGCCGGGACCCGCCTTGAGGCGGCCGGCCGCGAGCACGCAGGCGAGCCGCCCCCGGCTCTCCCGCAGGAGAGCGTCGGGGAGGCCGGTGAGGTGGAACTCGGTGGGTCCTTGCTGGGCCGGCTCGAAGCGGGCCTGGACCGTGACGAGGAAGGCGCCCGCACCCTCGAGGCACGCGCTGTGGACACGGACGGTCTTCATCGTCAACGGAGACGGGCGGCGCGCGGGTGGGTGACGACCTCTTGCCCGGCGTCGGGGATCCTGCCTTGCGAAGACCCGTCCGACAGGCGAGGCTCGGCGCACCATGAGCGAGACGTACTACGACACGGATGACCTGGGGAAGTTCGCGGACATCGCCGACCACGCGCCCGAGATGGGGAAGAAGTTCTTCGAGTGGTACGGGGAGGTCTTCAAGGACGGCGCGCTCTCCACCCGGGAGAAGAACCTCATCGCCCTCGGCGTGGCCCACGCCCTGCAGTGCGCCTACTGCATCGACGCCTACACCAAGGGGTCGCTGGAGCAGGGGTGTGACGTGGAGCAACTCACCGAGGCGGTGCACGTGGCGGCCGCCATCCGCGGGGGCGCCGCCCTGGTGCACGGTGTCCAGATGCGCAAGGTCGCCGACTCCCTGGGGATGTGAGCGCGATGCCGACCCCGCCAGGCCCCACCCTCCACAGGTCCCGCTCCCCGCTGGCGGACCCCCGATGGCAGCGCGCGCGACTCGACGGGGTCCAGCTCCCCGAGGGCGACGGTGACTTCGCCGCGGCGGCGAAGACGGCGCTGGGCGCGCCGCTCTTCGCCACGGGGCTCGAGGTCCTCCAGCTGAACCTCGGGCGCCGCTGCAACCTGGCCTGCGTCCACTGCCACGTGGACGCCGGGCCCGATCGCAAGGAGGACATGTCCCGCGCCACGGCCGAGCGATGCCTCGAGGTCATGGAGGCCTCCGGGGCGGGGATCGTGGACATCACGGGGGGCGCGCCCGAGATGTCCGACCAGTTCGAGTTCCTGGTCCGGGGTGCGCGGGCCGCCGGGCGACACGTGATCGATCGATGCAACCTCTCGATCCTGCTCACCCGACCCTATGCCCACCTGGTGGACTTCCTCGCGGAGCATGAGGTGGAGGTGGTCGCGTCCCTCCCTCACTACCGCAAGCTCGGCACCGACCGCCAGCGGGGGGACGGGGTCTTCGACGACTCCATCGAGGCCCTTCGGCGGCTCAACGCGCGGGGCTATGGCCGGGATCCCAGGCTGCGCCTCGTCCTCGTGACGAACCCCGTGGGCGCCTTCCTGCCCGCCGGGCAGGCGTCCCTGGAGGCCGAGTGGAAGCGCGAGCTCAAGCGGGCGTACGACATCGACTTCGACGCGCTCTTCACCATCACCAACATGCCGATCAGCCGCTACCTGGAGTGGCTGGAGTCGAAGGAGCAGACCGAGGCGTACCTGCGCAAGCTCGTGGACGCCTTCAACCCGGCCTCCGTCGCCGGCGTCATGTGCCGTCACACCCTCTCGGTGGGCTGGGACGGGCGGCTGTTCGACTGTGACTTCAACCAGATGCTGGAGATCGGCCTCGTGGACGGGGCGCCCGCCCACATCGACGACTTCCGGCTCGACGATGTCGCGCACCGGGCGATCGCCACGGGGCGCCACTGCTTCGGCTGCACCGCGGGAGCGGGGTCCAGCTGTGGCGGGGCCACGACCTGAGGAATCCGCGGGCGTCTGGGGTCCCACGGGCTAATCTGGCGCCATGTCCATGAAGTCCGTCATCCCCGCCGCGCTCGCGCTGCTCTCCCTCTCCGCCTGCGCCTCCGAGGAGGCCGGCCTCGCCTCCGAGGTCCTCACGGTCGACATCAACCAGTCGATCATCGCCTGCGGCGAGGAGATCTACGTGGGCGCTCCCGTGGTCCTGTGGGATGACCCCCTCGGCTACAACGCGTACTCGACGGACTTCCACTTCGACCAGCCAGCGCCCTCGGTGACCGCCCCCGAGCGCGGCGAGCTGCGCTACGCCCCGGGACGGGTGGACCGGGCCACCGGCGAGGTGCTCGTGGCTCCGGAGACCGGGGGCTTCCTCGCGCTCCAGCGTGCCCTCGACATGTTCGTCGTCCACTACGACGTCTGCGGGGTGAGCCAGACCTGCTTCAAGGTGCTCCATGACCGCCGCGGTCTCTCGGTGCACTTCATGATCGACATCGACGGGACGATCTACCAGACCCTCGACCTGCGCGACACCGCGTGGCACGCGCGCCAGGTGAACTCCCGCTCCGTGGGCGTCGAGATCGCCAACATCGGGGCCTACCCGGTGGGTGACTCGGACGGCGCGCTCATCTTCGATCGCTGGTACGACACGGACGCCAAGGGGCCGCGGATCACTCCGCCCGGCGACCCCCGGGCGCTCGGGGTGCTGACCCCTGGATTCGTCGGCCGGCCCGCCCGCGGACGGAAGATCGTGGGCCCGGTGCAGGGGGAGGTCCGGGAGCAGTACGACTTCACCCCCGAGCAGTACAACTCGCTGGTGAAGCTCTCGGCGGCCCTCTGCCGACACTTCCCCGAGATGGAGGCGGACGCACCCCGCGACGCCCTCGGCCGCGTGACGACCTCCCGCATGACGGAGGCCGAGGAGGCGGAGTTCGGCGGGATCGTGGGGCACTACCACGTCTCCGCCCAGAAGCAGGACCCGGGGCCCGCCTTCGACTGGGAACGCTTCCTGGTCCGGGTGCAGACCCGGATGCTCCGGCTCTGAGCGCGCCACTGGGGCCTCGGTCGCGCCGCCTCTCGGAGGCGACGCCCCTGAGGCGGTTCAGTCGCGCCGGTTCATGACCTCGAGCTCGTCGCGCATGCGACGCAGCTCCAGCAAGGCCTCTCGCAGGGTCCGGTGCATCTCCAGGGCCCAGGTGAAGAACATCGCCAGGGCGATGGCGAGGACGGCGAGGATGAGCGGGGAGTCGGGCATCTCGTCAGGTCTTGTCGGGGTTGATGGTGCGATCCAGGATGCCGCCCGCTGCCTCCAGCGCCCGCTCGGCCGCCGGCGCGTCCAGGCCCCGGGCGGCCATCAGGATGGCGACCTTGGCGCGCCCGTTCGCCTCGCGGAGGAGCTCGAGGGCGCGCTCACGGTCGACGCCGCCGAACTCGGCGACGAGCCGCGCGCCGCGGTCCACCAGCTTGGCGTTGGCGCTGGTGTCCACGTCGACCATGCGGCCCCGGTGGGTCTTGCCCAGGCGGGACATGGTGATGGTGGTGAGCGCGTTGAGGGTCAGCTTGGTGGCGGTCCCGGCCTTCAGCCGGGAGGAGCCAGCGAGGACCTCCGGGCCCACGAGCAGGCGGATCGAGATGTCGTAGTCGTCAGGCCGCTGCTCACGGGGCACGCAGGCGATGAAGCCCGTGGCGGCGCCGAGCTCGCGGGCCCGGCCGAGGGCGCCGTGGACGAAGGGGGTCGTGCCGCCCGCGGTGATGCCGACCACCACGTCGGCGCTGGAGACCTCCAGCTCTTGCACCGCTGCGGCGCCCGCAGGGCCGTCGTCTTCCGCGCCCTCCACCGCGTGCCGCAGGGCCCGCTCTCCACCGGCGATGATGGCGCGGACCAGGCCGGGATCGACGCCGAAGGTGGGGGGGCACTCGGAGGCGTCCAGGACCGCCAGCCGCCCGCTGGTCCCGGCGCCGACGTAGACCAGGCGTCCGCCGGCGGCGAGCCGGGCCGAGGTGAGCTCGATGAGCGCGGCCAGGTCCTCGCGGGCCCCCTCCACCGCCGCCACGGCCGCCCGGTCCTCGCTCACCATAAGGTCGACGGCGGCGCCAGCGTCGAGGCGCTCGAGGTCCTCGCTACGCGGGTTGGCGGCCTCGGTGGCGAGGTGCCCGCGGTCAGGTCCAGCGGCCCCGCTCATGACGACTCCGCGCCGGGGCGTCGGCGCCGCTCGAGCCGCTGTCCGGGTTCCCACATGCGCCCCGCCCCCAGGCTCATCCCCCCGTCGATGGTGATGTTGGCGCCGGTGACGTAGGCCGCCGCGTCGCTCGCGAGCCAGAGGACCTGGGCGGCGACCTCCTTGCGGTCGGCGAAGCGTTGGAGCGGGACCGACTCGCGGATGCGCTGCTCCACGTCGTCGCTGGGCCACAGGTTCTGTTTCGCGCCGTCGGACTCGAAGGGGCCGGGGGCGACGCAGTTGTTCCGGATGCCGTAGCGCGCCCACTCCACCGCGAGGGTCTTGCTCATGGCGAGCACGCCCGCCTTGGCGCTGGCGGAGTGGACCACCCCTGCCATGCCGGTCCACGCGTAGGTCGCGATGATGTTGACGATGGAGCCGCCGCGGGGCGCGTCGTCGTCGCCGCCCCGCATCATCTGCTTGCCGAACTCCTTGGAGCAGTAGAAGGTCCCGTCGAGGACGATCCCGAGCACGGCGCGCCAGGCGTTCGAGCTCATGCGCTCCGCCGGGCAGACGAAGTTGCCCGCCGCGTTGTTGATGAGGACATCTGCGGGCCCGAACTCCTCCTTGACGGAGTCGGCCATCCGGCGCACGTCCGCCGCATCGCGGACGTCCACCTGGCGCCCGGCGGCCTTCCAGCCTCGGTCCGCCGCCTCCTCCAGGAACGCCGCCTGATTCTCCGGGGAGCGGGAGGGGATGACCACGGTGGCCCCCAGGCTGGCGAAGCCCCGGCTGATGTCGAGGCCGAGTCCGGTCCCGCCGCCCGTGACCACGACGGTCTTGCCCTCGAAGGAGCCGGCGGGCAGGTGCCCTCCGGCGGTGCTGGCCGCGTCCGCGGCCCCTGTGGAATCCTCGCTGCTCATTGTCCCGAGGGTAGCGGGCGCGGCGGACCTAATCCGGGCCGGGATCGGATATCGTCTTCGGCCCGAACCCGGGCCCAGACCCCACCCCAGGCAGCATGCAGACCCTCCAGAGTTACGTCGTCGGCCAGTGGATGGCCGGATCGGGCCAAGGCTCGACCCTCGAGAACCCGACCACCGGCGAGTCCGTCGCCACGTGCAGCACCGAGGGCGTCGACTTCGGCGCCGTCGTCCGGCACGCCCGCGAGGTGGGCGGGCCTGCCCTGCGGGCCATGACCTTCGCCGAGCGCGCGGCCATGCTGAAGGGGCTCTCCGCCGCCATCCATGAGATCCGCGAGGAGCTCATCGACATGGGCGCGGTCAACGGCGGCAACACCCGCGGCGACGCGAAGTTTGACGTGGACGGCGCGACGGGGACGCTCGCGGCCTACGCCTCCTTCGGCAAGCGCCTCGGGGACCGCCCGTTCCTCCCGGACGGCGATGGCCTGCAGCTCGGCCGCACCGCGCGCTTCTGGGGGCAGCACATCCGCGTGCCCCGCCGCGGCGCCGCGGTGCACATCAACGCCTTCAACTTCCCTGCGTGGGGAATGATGGAGAAGGCGGCCTGCGCGCTGCTCGCGGGCGTGCCCGTCATCGAGAAGCCGGGCGCGGCCACGTCGCTCATGGCCTGGCGCATCGCCCAGGTGGTGGTGGAGTCCGGCCTCGTGCCGGAGGGCGCCTTCCAGTTCATCTGCGGCAGCGCCGGGGACCTGCTCGACCACCTGGACGGCCAGGACTGCGTGGCCTTCACCGGCTCCGCTGCCACGGGGCGCATCATCCGCGGCAACCCGAACCTGACCGCGAACAACGTGCGCGTGAACATCGAGGCCGACTCGATCAACGCCGCGGTGCTCGCCCCCGACGTGGACGCCTCCTCGGAGACCTACGGGCTCTTCGTGGGCAACGTGGTCCTCGACATGTGCCAGAAGGCGGGCCAGAAGTGCACCGCGGTCCGCCGGGTCTTCGTGCCCGAGGACCGCATGGACGAGGTCCAGGCGGACCTCATCGCCGAGCTCGCGCGCTACCCCATGGGGGAGCCCCAGGAGAAGACCACGCGCCTCGGCCCCGTGGCCCACAGCGCCCAGCTCGCGGACGTGCAGGCCGGGATCGGTCGGCTCTCCGAGGTGGCGGAGGTGGTCCACGGCGGCGCGGAGTCGCCGCGTGAGGGCTGCTTCGTCTCGCCCACGATCCTGCGCGCCAGCGACGCGGACCAGGACGTGCTCCACGAGCTCGAGGTGTTCGGCCCGGTCTTCACGCTGATCCCCTACGACGGCACCGCCGAGCGCGCGGCCGAGCTGGTCAACCGCGGCGGCGGCGGCCTGGTGGTCAGCGCCTACTTCGCGGAGGACGCCTGGGGGGAGCGCTTCGTCGTGGACGCCGCGCCCTACCACGGGCGCATCTGGATGGGCTCCGAGCGCATGGCCGAGCAGGCCCTGCCCCCCGGCATGGTCCTGCCGACCCTCGTCCACGGCGGCCCCGGCCGCGCGGGCGGCGGCGAGGAGCTCGGCGCCCTCCGGGGCCTCGAGTTCTACACCCAGCGCACCGCGGTCCAGGGCTTCAAGAGCTTCGTCGCCGGCCACTTCGGCCCGGCTGAAGCTGCGGAGTGACCGCGCGCGCCCGTCCGGTCAGCGGCTCGCGCCCTCGCGGGCGAGGGCCGCGCGGCGGATGGCGATGGCAGCCTCGGTGGCCACGAGGATGTTGCCCGCCTGGTTGAGGTGGACGCCGTCCGTGGTGAGGCAGCCGCGCCCCTTGCCCGCGGCGTTGAAGATCCGGTTGTGGTCGCGGAAGGCGGCGTGCAGGTCGCAGGGGGTCCGGCCAGCGACCTGACCGGCGGCCCGCGCCGCGCCGACGTGACCCACCAGCATGGCGTCCAGGTCGTTGTCGCCGTCGGGCCGCTCGCCGATGAGGGTGGGGGTGGCCACGATGTTCACCGCGCCCAGCTCCTCCTCGAAGGTGGACATCAGGGTCCCGAGACCCGCCGTGTACTCCTTGAGGGGCGTGCCCCGGCCCGACTGGGAGTGCCAGACGTCGTTGATCCCGATGTAGGTGAAGACCATCGTCGCCCCCTGGGCACGGACGTCGCGCTCTTCGCGGGCGAGCAGGTCGGGGACCTTGTGCCCGCTGATCCCGGCGGGGATGACGACCGCGTCGGCGTGCTCCGCCTTGATCGCGGTGCGCAGCCGGTCCACATACCCGCCGGGGTTGTTGCCCGCCTGGGTGATGGAGTCGCCCAGGAACGCCACGCGCTCCTTGGCGTCGAGGCTCTTCGCCATGAGGCGCGCGGCGGCGTCGAGGCGACGGGCGGGATCCCGGCGCTGCTGGAACAGCCACTCCAGGCAGCCGCCCGGCCCGTAGGCCACGTCCCACGCGTTGTGCCCCATGCCCGGGAGCTCCCGGTAGACCGGGCTCTGGTCGAGGGCCCACAGGGCGGTGACCATCGCCCGGCTACGGGCCACAGGGACCGCGTCGTCACGGTCGCCGTGCCAGATGGAGAGCGGTAGCCCGGCGAGGCGGTCGGCCTGGGTCTCGTCTCCGCCGCCGCAGATGGGGGCGGCGGCGGCGAACCAGTCGGCGTGCCGCGTGGCCAGGTCGAAGGTGCCATACCCGCCCATGGAGAGGCCGGTCAGGTAGATGCGGTCGAGGTCGACCGGGTGCTCGGCGACGACACGGCAGAGGGCCTCGATGGCGCCGCGCATGGGGCCGGTGGGCTCCGGGCTGAGGGGACTCGAGACCGCGTCGCCCCAGGCGTCGTCGGACCACTTGAGGTCCGTCGGGCACTGGGGGGCGAGGAGGAAGCACGGCATGGAGGCCCGCCGCTCGTCCGACGCCATCCACTCCGGCAGGTACTTGAGCTGGGTGGTGTTGTCGTCGCCCCGTTCGCCGGCGCCGTGCAGGAACAGGACCAGGGGGTATCGCTCGCCCTCCTCGATCTTCGCCGGACCCATGAGCCGGAACGGGATCGTGAGGCGGTCGACCTTCACCGCGTCGGCCGCGTAGACGTCGGCGACGGCGGCGGGGACCTGGTGGGGGGCGGGGGCCGGAGGGACGGAGGAGGCGATGGCGGAGAGGAGGCTGAGGGAGACGAGCATGGGACGAGCTTAACGACTCAGTGGCCCGCGGCCCCATGGGCGGCTTCCGCGGGGCCCTCCCCTGGGGCTCCCTGGGCCGGCGTGGCGAGGGTCACCAGGTGCCCATCGGGGTCCCGGAGGGTCAGCTCGCGCATCCCGTACCAGGTGGTCCCTGGCCCCTTGATCCGCGCCTCGGCCGGGGCTCGGTCGACGATCGGGTCGGGGTCATAGCCGCGGATGAAGACCGTGCCCCAGACCCCGCCGGGGGGCCCCACCTCCACCTCGACCAGCTCCGCCGCGAGGCTCTCCCGGGTCTGGAGCATGATCTGGGCCCCCTGCCACTGGAGGCCGGCGAAGATCGACCCCGGGCGCAGCTCGCCCTCCGAATAGCCCTGTTCGGCGTCCACGCTCATGGTGACCTCCATGCCCAGGAGGTCCCGGTAGAAGGCGATGGAGCGGTCCATGTCGGCGACGAGGAGGTTGGGGATGATCATGGCAGGTGGGGGGGGAATAGGAGGGCCAGCGCGTGCTGCTGTATTTTCCGTCCGGACCGTGAATGCCGATAGGCTCGCTGGGTAGAAGCCCTCCAGAGATGCTGCTGATCGAACCCAAGAGCTGGTGGAGGTCCGCCTTCGAGGTGACCGAACCGTCCACCGGGACGAAGTTCCTGCTCTCTCCCCGTGGGTTCAGGGAGGGCTGCTCCTTCAAGCTCGACGGGGACCAATACGAGCTCAAGCGGCAGCACTGGTCGGGCGGGCCCTTCCTGCTCGAGTGCAACGGCAGCGTGCTCCTTCGCGCGCACAAGCCGAGCGCGTTCAAGCGCTCCTTCGAGCTGAAGCACGGCCGTGAGCGCTTCACGGTCGCGGCGGGGAGCATGTGGAGCCGAGCCTACGTGCTTCGTCAGGGCTCGCGGGTGCTCGGGCGTCTCGAGCGCACGTCGTGGTGGAGTCAGCGAGCCGAGGCGGACCTCCCCGAGGACCTGCCGCTGATCTTCAGGGTCTTCGTGGTGTCCCTGGTGCTCCTGATGTGGCGTCGCGAGCACGGCGCCGCGGTCAGCGGGGCCAGCTAGGGGGCGGCGCGGTCCATCGGCCAACGGGCCGCTCCGATGGTGGGCGGCGACCCGGCCTCCCGGGGCGGCCAGGACCCGCGGAGGGCGCCACGCCGGCCAGGCGAGCGCGCCTTCACCTGCGCGCAGAATCCCGCCCGCGCCCTAGACTGGGCCCATGCTCCCCTTCCCCCGTCGCGCCGCCTCGATCCTCCCCGCCGGACTCCTCCTCGCAGCGCCGCTCCTCGCGCAGGACGCCTCCCCTGGCGACTCGCTGCTCAGCTCCTTCGAGGTGCCCGAGGGCCTGGACGCGACCCTCTGGGCGGAGTCCCCGTCGCTCTTCAACCCGACGGCCATGGACGTGGACGCCCGGGGGCGCGTGTGGGTCACCGAGGCGGTGAATTACCGCCAGTGGGGGGGGCGCAACCCCGGCAAGCACTTCGACGGGGGCGACCGGGTCGTGATCCTGGAGGACACCGACGGCGACGGGGTCTGCGACGCGTCCAAGGTCTTCGTCCAGGACCCCGACCTCACCGCGCCGCTGGGGATCGCCGTCGTGGGGGACCGCATCTACGTGTCCTGCTCGCCCAACCTCTACGTGTACGAGGACACCGACGGGGATGACATCGCCGACCGGCGCGAGGTGGTGCTGACCGGCTTCGGCGGCTTCGACCACGACCACGGGCTGCACTCGGTGGTGCCGCACGTGGACGGCAAGCTGTACGTGGCCGTGGGCAACGCGGGTCCGCACATGGTCACCGGCCCCGATGGGTGGTCCCTGCGATCGGGCAGCCTCTACCGCGGCGGCGGGCCCCGCTCGGTGGAGAACCGGCCCGGGCTCGTGAGCGATGACGGCGAGGTGTGGACCGGCGGGCTCGTGCTGCGCATGAACCACGACGGGTCGGACATCGAGGTGATGGGCCACAACTTCAGGAACAACTACGAGGTGGCGGTCAACGCCATGGGGGAGCTGTTCACCGCCGACAACGACGACGACGGGAACCGCTCGTGCCGGACGACCTGGGTCATGCCGGGGGGGAACTACGGCTTCTTCAGCTCGGACGGGTCGCGCTCGTGGCAGGCGGACCGGCGCCCGGGGCTCACGACCCAGGAGGCCCATTGGCACCAGACCGACCCCGGCGTCCTCCCGGCAGGAACGATCAACGGCGGCGGCGGCCCCACGGGGGTCGCGGTGTACGAGGGCGAGCTCATGGCGCGCTGGATCGACGGCGCCGTGCTCAACTGCGACGCCGGGGCGCGCGTGGTCTACGCCCACCGGCCACGGGCCGTGGGCGCGGGGATCGAGCTGGACCCGGGCTTCCTGATCCGCCCGCGGGCGGACGAGACCGGCCAGACCGGCCAGTGGTTCCGGCCGAGCGACGTGGCCGTGGGGCCTGCGGGTGAGGTCTACGTGGCGGACTGGTACGACCCGGGCGTCGGGGGCCACGCGGCGCGGGACCGGGAGGCCTACGGACGGATCCTGCGCATCGCGCCCGCGGGCGCCGAGGTCAAGACGCCGACCGTGGACGTCAGCCGCTTCCCCGGCGCCCTCGCGGCCCTCAAGTCCCCGGCGCCGGCGGTGCGTGAGCTCGCCCGTGAGGCCCTGGTGATGATGGGAGCCGAGGTCGCCCCCGCCCTCCTCATGGCGGCGGTGAGCGACGGAGACGATGAGCGCTTCGCCGCCCGCTGCGCGCAGGTGCTGACCTCGTCGGAGCACGCCGCCGACCTCCTGAAGCTCCCGCCTCCCCCGGCCGCAGGCAGGGCCCCCGCCCCGCTGCCGCTCCCCCCGAACAGCGTGTTCGTGATCGAGGCGGCGCTCCGTCAGGACGCGGAGCTCACGGCGGCGTCCCTCGTTGGCCACGGGGCGGTGGAGACGATGGAGCCGGCGATGCTCCGCCGCGTGCTGCGGGCTCTCTGTGGGGAGGCGCTCGAGGGGCCCGTGCTGGAGCTCTGCCTGGAGGCCGCCGCCCGCGTGGATGGCGCTGACCCCTGGCTCCTGGAAGCCCTGGCACAGGTGCTCGAGGCGGACCCTGATCTCGCCTACGCGGAGCTCTCGGCTTCCTTCGCCGACACGCCCCTCGCCTGGGATGAACGCTTCGAGGCGCTGGCCTGGCGCCTCCACCCCGAGGGCGCCGTGGCCGGGCTCGCAGCGCGCGCCATGAGCCCCCAGCTCGACGCCGCCGCCCGCCGGCGCGCCCTGGACGCCCTGGCCTTCGCCCCCGGGCGCGCCGCGGCGGACGCCGTGGCCGTGGCCGCGGTGGCGGGCCCCGAGGACCTGCGCGGCTACGCCGGCTGGTGGGTCGAGCACCGCAGCGGCAACGACTGGCGCGACTACGGCCTGAACATCTCGACCGGCACCCTCGCGGACGCGGAGCGGGCCTGGGCCAGCGAGGTCATGGGCGAGGGCACCGTCGACTTCGACGTGGCGCTGGAGCGCGCGTCCATGGCGTGGCTCGTGGTCACCAACGGCGGCGACGGGAACTCCTGTGACTGGGCGGCGTGGATCGACCCGCGCGTGGTGCTCGCCGACGGGCGCGAGGTGTCGCTCTCGAGCGGCTGGGTGGAGGCCCGGGCGGAGTGGGGTAGCGTCAACTCCAACCGCGACCCCCAGGGCGGCCCGCTCGAGGTGGGCGACGTGACCTACGAACGCGGCATCGGGACCCACGCCCACAGCGAGGTGGCCTTCTCGCTCCCCGCGGGCGCCGTGCGGCTCCTGGGCAGCTGCGGCCCCGAGCGGGGCGGCACGGAGCAGAACATCGGGTCCAGCACGTCGGTCACCTTCGAGGTCTGGATCGAGCGCGCGGACGAACCCGCCGCGGTCCTCGAGTGGCTCGCGGAGTTCACGGCCGAGGACGCCTCGGCCGAGACCCGGAGGGCGGCCATGGAGCGGCTGGCCTCCAACGAGCAGGGCGCCTTGTTGCTGATCCAGGCCAAGCGCGACGGCGACCTGGATCCCGCGCTGGTGCCTGACGTCGCGGCGCTGCTCCACGGCAGCGACCAGCTCGCGATCCGCGCCCTGGCGAGCGAGCACTTCGAGCGGCCGGGAATGGAGGGCACGGAGATCCCCTCGATCGGTGAGTTGATGGCGCTCGAGGGGGACGCGGCGCGGGGCCGCAAGGTCTTCCTGGACGAGGAGCGCGCGCGGTGCGTCACCTGCCACGCGTTCCAGCTCGGCGACGTGCGCGTCGGCATCGACCTGGGCCCCGAGCTCACCCAGATCCGCAAGAAGCTCACGGGGGAGGCGCTCTTCGACGCGATCCTGAACCCGAGCGCCTCCATCGCCTTTGGCTACGACACGTACCTGCTGGAGACCGAGGACGGCCTCCTGCACTCGGGCTTCCTGCTGGCGGACGGCGCCACCGTGGCGCTGCTCGAGACGGACGGTGAGCGCGTCACCTTCGGGCGCGACGAGATCAAGCAGCGGACCAAGCAGAAGGTCTCGACCATGCCCCAGGGGCTGGCCTCGGACCTCACGCCCCAGGAGCTCGCGGACCTCGTGGCCTTCCTCGGGGAGGACCACGGCGCCGAGCCCGACTTCGGCGATCCGGTGGTCCTCTTTGATGGGGGAGGGCTCGACGCGTGGACGTACCACCTGTCCGACCCTTCGGTGGCCTTCGGTGACGTGTGGTCCCTGCGGGACGGCGTGATCCGCTGCGAGGGGCGGCCGTCCGGCTATCTCAAGACGCGCGAGAGCTTCGAGAGCTATCTGCTCACCCTCGAGTGGCGGTTCGATCCCGCGAGCGGTCCGGGCAACTCCGGCGTCCTGCTTCGCATGACCGGCGAGGACAAGGTCTGGCCGCGGTCCATCGAGGCGCAGCTGCAGCACCGGAACGCGGGGGACTTCTGGAACATCGACGCCTTCGGGATGCGCACCGATCCCACCCGGCTCCGGGGCCGCAACACGAGGCGACGGGCGCCCTCCTCCGAGCGGCCCGTGGGCGAGTGGAACCGCTACGAGATCCTGGTGGATGGACCGCGGGTGGAGCTCCGCGTGAACGGCGTGCTGCAGAACACCGCGGATTGGTGCGAGGAGGTCTGGGGACCGATCTGCCTCCAGTCCGAGGGGGCCGTCATCGAGTTCCGGGACATCCAGCTCCGCCCGATCCGGCGCTGAGTCCACTCCCCGGGGCTGACCCAGGGATGGGCCCGAGGTCGGCCTCGAGGGCCAGGAGTGCGGTTTACTGATCTTTATTGCGAATGAGTCTCAAATGCGCTTGTGCTGAGAATGGGTCTCAGTTGAGGTCTGCGCCTTCGGCAAGCGTCCCTTCCCGACGCTCGCCTGCCCGAACCCCGACCTCGACCATCCTCCATGCTCCCGCTCGCCCTCCTCGCAGCCCTCACCCCCGCGGTGCCGCCCGCCCAGCAGCCTGCCGCTGACGACATCGAGGCCCGCCTCCGCGCCCTGGAGGCGGACCGCGACCGGATCTCCGCCGAGCTCGAGTCGGCCATGGACGCCCTCGCGGACGCCGAGGTCGAGGTGGACGTCGCCGCCGACGTCGACCCCGACAAGAAGGCCGCCTGGGAGGCGCTCGCCAGCCGCAACCTCGCGCCCCGGGCCTCGGCGGTGTACTCCGCCGACGGGCTCTCCTTCGGCGGCTACGGGGAGTTCCTGGGCGAGGTGACCCGCAACCAGAGCGGGGACGACTTCGATGCCCTGCGCTGGGTCATGTACTTCGGCAGCCGCTTCTCGGACGACTGGATCTTCAACTCGGAGATCGAGATCGAGCACGGCACCACGAGCGCCTCCTCCGCGACCACGGACTCCGCGGGCAGCGTCTCCATCGAGTTCGCGTACCTGGACCATCTGCTGAACGACAGCACCGCCCTGCGTGGCGGCGTGGTCCTGGTGCCGCTGGGGTTCATCAACGAGCGCCACGAGCCGACCACCTTCCTCGCCTCGGCCCGGCCCGAGACGGAGAAGCGCATCATCCCGTCGACCTGGCGCTCCACGGGGATCGGCGGCTACGGCCAGCTGGGCGACTTCGCCTGGACCGGATACGCCATCAACGGTCTCAACGGGGAGGAGTTCGACGCCAGCGGCGTCCGCGGGGGGCGCCAGAAGGCGAACCGCGCCTCGATCGACACCGTCGCGCTGACCGCTCGCCTCGACTACATCGCAATCCCCGGGGTCACGGTGGGGGCCTCGGTCTTCCACGGCAACTCGGGCGTCAACACGCCGGAGGACCTCGGCACCACCATCTGGGACCTGCACGGCGAGTGGAACGAGGGGCCCTGGACGGTGCGCGGGCTCTACGCGTCCTCGAACATCGACGACACCGCCGCGTTCAACACCCGGACCGGGGAGAATCTCGCCGAGCAGATGCGCGGCTGGTACCTCGAGGCGGGCTATGACCTGTTCTCGTTCATCGACGCGCCCGCCGGCCAGAGCCTCGACGCCTTCGTGCGCTACGAGGACCTGGACACCCAGGCCAAGATGGCCACCGGGTTCTCGGCCTCGGGCGGCAAGGTCGACGAGTACACCACCGTGGGTCTGAACTACCGCCCCCTGGACCAGGTGGTCCTCAAGACGGATTACACCATGCTCGACGAGGGCGACGACGTGTACCGCTTCCTGATCGGCTACGCCTTCTGATCTCGCCATGCTTCGCCTCCGAACCCTGATTCCCCTCGCCCTCACGGCCATGGCCCTCTCCTTCGACTCCGCCTGGAGCCGGGGGGGGAGCGAGGTCATCGACCAGGCGCTCGAGAGGGCGTTCCCCGGCTGCACCATCGAGCGTGTGGTCTGCCGCCTCGGGGACCCCGAGCGGGCCAAGGTCAACGAGCTCGCGGACCAGAAGAAGTTCCGCAAGAAGACCACCTTCGCGTACGTCGCGCGCCGCAAGGGCGAGATTGTCGGCACCGCCTTCTTCGACTCCCACGTCGTCCGCTCGAAGCGCGAGACGCTGATGGTGGCGGTGAACCCGGGCGGTGACCTGCGCTGCGTGGACACCGTGGCCTTCGCGGAGCCTCCGGAGTACCTCGCCCAGGACGCCTTCTACGACTCGCTCAAGGGGCGTGGGCAGGGCCGGCCGCTGACGCTAGGACGGGGCCTCGACGGGACGACGGGCGCGACCCTCACCTGCCGAGCGGTTGCCAACGCCTCCCGGCGGGCCCTCGCGCTGCACGAGGTCCTCGGCACCAAGGTGGGCCGGGCGAAGGCGGGCAAGAAGGCCAGGGCTTCGGCGCCCTCGGTTCCCTGACCTCCCGGGCCCCATGAACACGATGCTCGCGTGACGCGCTCCTCTGCACGGCTCCTCCATATCGCGTCGCTCCTGGTCATCGGGAGCGGCGCGATCTGGGCGTATCTGCGCTACGTGCACGACCTCGGCCCCGAGCCGGAGGACCCGGTGCTTGCGATGGAGTGGAGCGGGATTCACCCCTGGGAGCCGGCGCTTCGCAACCTGCATCTGCTCGCTGCGCCGCTCCTCGTCTTCGCCGTCGGACTCATCTGGAGCGGTCACGTGGCGCCGCGCCTGTTTCGGCCCTGGGCCCGCCGGGCGACGGGGCTCGGGCTGGCGCTCCTCTTCGGGCCGATGGTGATCACCGGGGTCCTGTTGCAGTTCGCCGAGTCCGAGGCGAGCCGCACGCTCTGGGCGTGGGCCCACGGCCTCTCCTCGTTGGTCTGGGCAGGGGCCTACCTGGCCCACCGGCTGCGGCCCAAGGGGCGCCGGGTCGCGGGGAACCCAGTTCCTGATTCCCCTGAATCGCCCGCGGCCTCGGGCGAATCGTCCTCCAGATGACACCCTCGAAGTGCAGCGAGTGCGGCACCGCGGGAGCGAGGCTCAGCGCCGGACCAGGAACTGGACCTGCAGCCCCTCCGGCCCGTCCACCACGGTGATCAGGTCGAGTCGGCCGTCCCCATCAAGGTCGCGGGCGCGCACGCCGCGGTCATCCTTGCCCGGCCAGGTAGGGAAGCTGGCCACCGGCTGTTCTCCGGCGGTCGCGTCCCGCAGTCCCTTGCCCGGTGCCACGGCGAAGCGGTCGAGCTCCCCGAGGTCGATGACACTCTCCTCACCGTCGCCGAGGCGGTCGAGGTCGTTGAGCACCACCTTCTCGATGATGCCGTCCACGCCGTCCTCCACGGAGAGGTCCTCGAAGCGCTGCTGCGCGGGGGCGCAGTTGGCGAAGACCATCAGCTGGTCGTCGACCACGTCGACGATGTCGTTCGCCTCGCCGTCGCCGTCCCAGTCGATCCTGCGGGCGGGGATGTCCCACTGGGCCTCAAGCTGCTCGGAGACCTCCTCGAACTCGTTCAAGAGCTTGAAGATGCGCGGGATCCGCAGGGCCAGGGTCGTCCGGCGGGTCGGGCGCCGGTCGAAGGTGCCCCCCTTGTTCTCGTAGGTGAAGACGTCGAAGTCGAGCTTGCCGGGGACCACGAGGAACTTGACCAGCTGGGCCAGCGAGATGCGCTCGCCGCGCACGATCTGCAGGTCCGGCGCCTCGTCGCCGAGCACGTCGCGCACGAAGAAGTAGAGGACGTTCCCCGAGGCCTTGAGGACCTGGTCCGGCGCGCCGGAGGGGCCCGCGAGGGTGGCGCCGCGGTAGACCTTGAAGGTGCCCTCGGAGCTCACGATGAGGTCCCTGGGCCCCTCGCCGTCGAGGTCGACGGCGCGCCACTGGGCGAGCCCGCTGACCGCGCCCAGGAGGTTGTCGAGGTCGAGGTCGCTGGCCGACGGCGCGCTCCGTAGCTCGGAGAGGTCGAGGCTCCAGGTCGGCCGCGCGTCGATCTCGGGCTTCGCGAGGTGGAACGCCACCCGCTCCGAGGTCTCGGACACCAGGTCGAGCTGCCCGTCCCCGTCGATGTCGTCCATGCTGAACCAGGGGACGCGCACCCGCTGGGAGAACGTGGATGAGAGGCGGTCGGGGTCGCCCGTCCGGTAGTCGATCTCGGGCTCGTACTCGACCTCGATCGGGTCGGACCAGGCGAGCTTCCCGGCGTCATCCAGGCCCCGGTTGAGGCGCATGTGGAAGCGGCCGGGGCCGGGGAGGACGAGGTCGAGCCGGCCGTCCTCGTCCAGGTCCCGGGTGAACGGGACGCGCACCGTGGCCGCCGGCAGGTACATGCCGGTCTCGAGCACCGTCTCGGGCTCGGACCACGCGCCGGCGGCCGTGAGCGACCGCCGCACCAGGGTCTTGCCGTCCGAGACCATCAGGACCTCCACCCGACCGTCGCCGTCGAGGTCGGCCAGGTCCCAGCCGGTGCTGCCCGCGGGCCACTGGAGGAGCGCGCCGGCGGCGGCGTACTTGCCCCCGGCGTCCAGGGCCTGGGCGAGGATGCCGGTCGGCGTCACGGAGAGCAGCTCGATCTTGCCGTCACCCGTCAGGTCCCGGAGGGCGAGGAGGCCCCCCTTCTTGGCCACGGCGAGCCGGGTCTCCGCGAAGTCCGCGTCCTGGGGAGGCGAGGTGGACGCTGACCCTGTGAGCGGCGTCGCGTGGGCGGCCCCGCCGGTGGCGGCGAGGAGCGCCACGAGTCCGAGTTGAAGGCTCTTGAGCGTCATCGTTGCTGGGAGAGGTAGACGGTCAGGACGGAGTCTGCGGAGCTCACGATGTCGCCGATGCCGTCGCCGTTCAGGTCCATGACGGTGAGCGACTCCACGGAGCCACGGGCGGCATACTGCTTCCAGTAGCCCTCGTCGATCTGCCAGCTGTCGCCGCCGAAGAGCGACGAGGTCTTCCGCAGGCGGCGGACCCCGAGGCGGCCCTTCAGGTCGACCTCCACGAGGTCCGCGACCCCGTCCCCGCTGCAGTCCATGGAGAGGTCGCGGTTCGCGATGATCTCGCGGATCGAGTTCTCGTCGAAGGTGCGCTCGCTCTTCAGGGCCGGGCGGCGGTCGAAGATCCCGCGCTTGGTCCCGAGGTAGAGCAGGTAGGAGTACTTGAACTCGAGCCCGGTCACGGTCTCGATCATGCTGGGCATCTCGAAGCGCCGCAGGGCGAGGTCGGGGCGCCCGTCGCCGTCCACGTCCGCGACCGTCGCCCGGAGCTCCGCCCCCTCGAACCGAAGCACCTGGGTGGGCTTGGCCGGGATCAGGGCGTCGGGCGTGCTGCGCATCACATAGATGCGCCACTGTCCGTTCTCCAGCCCGCGGCTCTCGGCGCGCCAGAGGCCGACGAGGTCGAGGCGTCCATCCCCGTCCACGTCCACGAGGCGGAGGGCCGCGTCCTCGCCCCCGGAGCGGAGGTAGTCCGGGATCGGCTCCACCCGCGTGGGCCGACCAGGGATGCCCGACGGGCCGCTCAGGTGGACCCGGAGCTCGTCGTCCCCGACGAGCAGGAGGTCGTCGCGCCCGTCCCCGTTCAGGTCGACGATGGCGGGGGCCTGCAGGCTGGTGGCGTCGTTGACGAGGGCGTCACCGAGGCCCTCGCCCAGGAACGGCTGGAAGCGATCGCCGACGGTCACCTCGAAGCGCGCCTCGCGCTCCCGGTTCCGCGCGCGGGCCTCATCCGCCCGCTGACTGTTGTCCTCGGGGTCGGTGGCGGCCGTGCTGCGCTGGGCGGTGAAGTCCGCGATGGAGGCGTAGGGGAGCTCGCCCTCCGCCGGGGCTCGGCCCAGGGGGGCGACGACCTCGAAGCCGTTGCGTCGGGGCAGCAGCAGGTGGTCGAGCTCTCCCTCGGCGCTCTGGATCACGTAGGCCCAGTAGGGCAGCTGCCGCGTGCTCGGGAAGTCGAACATGAGCTGCACCTCGGCGAGACGCTCGATGTTGCCCCTGTAGCTGGTGCGCCTGGGATCGAAGGACCAGGCGCCCTGCCGGGTGAGGAGCACTAGCTCGCGGCCATCGAGGTCTCCCCGGACGTCGGCGAAGGTCCAGGCAACGATGTCCTTGAGGATCGGGATCTTGCGGAAGGGCTCGGGCTCGATGGCGCGCTCGGAGCACCGGAAGAGCTGCAGCTCGCGGGAGCCCGAGGGGGTCCGGAGCGAGATGGCGAGCTCGATCGGGCCGTCCCCTTCGACGTCCAGGAAGCGCCAGTCCAGCACCTTCCCATCGACGCGCACGGACGCGTCGATGAACGACGCGTCGCCCCCGCCGGCGAGGGCGGCGGCGCCCAGGAGTGAAGCGAGGAGGGTCATCCGTCGAGCTCTCCGACGCCGGTGTTCCACTCGAAGAAGCGCAGGACCCGGATCTGCTTCTCGCCTCCCTCGCGGGAGTACCGCACGAGCGAGATGACGTAGAGGTCAAGCAGCACGAACGAGGTGCGGGAGCGGTCGGCGGTGGCGGTGTAGGTGGTGAGGATGGGGACGGACGCGCGCGTGACCCGGCGCCCCTCGCCCAGGAGCGTCACGGAGCGCGACCGGCGCTCACCGTCGTCCCCCTCGGTGGTGAGCGACACCCGGGAGCTCGGCTCCATGGCCACCAGCCGACGGACCAGCCCGCGCCCCGAGACGATCGGCTCGCCGTCGAGGGCCACGACCCGCGTGCCGATGGGGAGGCCGCGGAGGGGGCCCTTGGGGTTGCTCGACACGAGGACCGCGCCCTCCGAGGTGCCCCATGCACCCAGGGTGCGTGCGCTGTCCAACACGAACAGCTCCTCGGCGGGGGCCGCGGCGCTGGCGCCGGCCTCGAGGGCGACCTCGACGGCGAACACCGTGTCGCCGCGCTGGACCCGGAGGGTCGCAGGCGCCTCCGCCTTGAAGCCCTCGAGCAGGGCCTGGAGGTCCTCCGGGACGGCGAGCTCGGTGCCGTTGAAGTCCAACAGGACGTCATCGATCTGGATCCCCGCCGCGGCGGCGGGGGAGCGCTCGGTCACCGCGTGCACGCGCACGCCGGGGTCGAAGGAGAGGCTCTCCAGGGAGCCGCTGTCGTTCTCGCGCACCTCGACCCCGAGGAAGGCCGAGGCGCCGGCCTGGGGGATCGCCCACTCGAGGGGCTCGGGCAGGGGGTCCGGGATCGTCCGTTCCGGCGCGTACTGGCACGAGGTGCCAGCGGCGAGGAGGCAGAGGGAGAGCGCGGCGCGCCGGCGCGCGTGGGAGGAGAGAGCCATCACCGGCGATGGTGAGGATTGAGAGGTCCTGGTTCCAGCGCCACGCCGCTTCTAAGTCGTAGCTCCTGAGTTATCCGGGCGACCGGCCCGGCGGCGCTGCTAGGTCGCCGAGTCCGGGGGGACTGGCGCTCGGCCCGGGGGTCCCTCAGAGGGGGCGGCGCCGCACGGCCAGGGCCGCCAGCAGGACGAAGGCGAGCCCCTCCAGGGGCGCGAGGATGAGCCCCATGTTGTGGATCGCCGGGGGGAGCCCCGCGTCGGAGTACCCGCCGGCGAATTTCACCATCTCGAACATGGCCGAGGCGTCGGCGAAGGTCGGCGCGTGGGAGGCGAAGACCCACCAGCTGGCCGCGCCGAAGTCGTCCTTGAACACGTCCCACACCAGGAGGGCCGCGAGCGATCCCGCGAGGGCGAGGACGGGCCCCCTCGCCAGGCTCGAGATCAGGAGCCCGAAGGCGTGGATGGCCATCAGCCCGAGGGAGCAGACCAGCAGCGCGCGTCGCAGCTCGATCATCACCTCGTCGGCGGTGAAGATCGCGTAGTCGTCCTCCACGAGGTCGCCGAAGTCACCCCCCGCGACCGTCGTGGCAAGGAAGGCGGTGACGCCCGCGAGCGCCACCATGCCCACGACCAGGACGGGCCCGAGGAGGGCCCTGCCGACCACGGCGCCGGACCTTGAGGCGGAGCGGGTCACGGCCAGCCGCAGGACCCCGGTCTCCCGGTCACCCGCGATCGAGCGCGCCCCCTGTACGAGCAGGAGCGCCGTGGCGAGCATCATGCCGGCCCGCCAGCCGCCGATCAGCATGGCCCAGCCGGTGCCTTCGCTCAGGCCCGTGACCGCCTCCCCTGAGCCCATGGCCTGCACCGCCTTGGCCCGCTGGGCGAAGGACGCAGCCCAGATCCGGAGCGCGGGGACCGCGATGATCATGAGCGCGCCGACCCACGCTGCCCGGGAGGCGAGCATGCGCATGAACTCGGCGCGCAGAACCCGGAGGGCGCCGCTCATCGGGACCCTCCTGCCGCGGCGCGGCGCTCCTCGACGAGGGCCTCGAAGGAGGCCTGCAGGCCCATCCGGGCCGCGGTGAAGTGGTGGAGTCCTGCGCCGGTGTCGGCGAGTCGAGCCAGCAGTTCCTCGCCCCCGATCCCGGGGGCTTCGAGGAGCAGCGTCCCCTCGCCGACGGGGCCGGGCTTGAGGGTCCAGCCTGCGTCGAGGCCGCCCCGCAGGGCGTCCTCATCGCGCACGGCCACGGTCCAGGTGTCCTTCTGGCCGAGGTAGGCGTCGAGGGGAGCCTCGCGGATCACCTCGCCGTCGAGGATGACCGCCGCGTGGGTGAGGATCTCCTGCATCTCGTGCAGGCGGTGGCTGGAGAGCACGAGGGTCTGTCCGCCCTCCACCAGCTCCTCGAGGAGCTCGAGCATCCCGCGCACGCCCATGGGGTCGAGGCCGGAGAGGGGCTCGTCGAGCACGACGAGCTCCGGCGTCCCCATGATCGCCCCGGCGATGGCGAGGCGCTTCTCCTGGCCAAGGGAGAGCCCGCCGGCGCTGCGCCGCTCGAACCCCTCGAGGCCCACGCGCCGCAGGGCGTCCTTCATGTCCCGGCCGCCGGCGTGCCCGCGGAGCCTGGACTGGTAGGCGAGGTTCTGCGCGATGGTGTGCCCCTTGAGGAGCGCGGGCACATCGAAGACGCAGCCCACCTTGCCCCGGGTGCGGTGGAGCGCGCTGGAGGGCACGCCCAGCACCTCGCAGGTCCCCGACGTGGGGGCGAGGAGGCCGAGGGCGCAGGAGAGGGTGGTCGTCTTGCCTGAGCCGTTGGGGCCCAGGAGACCGTAGACCTGCCCGGGCTGGACGGTCAGGTCCACACCCTTCACGGCCTCGGTCGCGCCGTAGCGCTTGCGCAGGCCCCGGACGCGCAGCGCGGCGCCAGCCTCCCCGTCGCCGGTGTCAGCGACCATTGCTTCTGATTCCCTCCCCATGGGCTCCCCTCGTCGAAGGGACACCCACCCTACCCTTCGCCGGAGGGCGGATTCCACGCTGAAAGCATGGAGCCGAATCTCGAGCTCCTCGCTGCAACCTCACCGGACGGCAGGGCTAGCGGGGAGCCTGCGCGCTCTAGCGCCGGCGGGACGTCTCGCCGTGGGAGGACGGCGGGGCGTCCGTCTCCTCTTCTGCGGGGCGGCGGAAGGGCGCGGCCTCCTCGCTCTCCCACCAGGAGCGCCAGGCCTTGTTGGAAGAGCCCGGCTTGCGATCCGTGATCCGTCCGAGGGCGCCGCGGAGGACGCGCAGCTCCGTGCGAACCTCGACCTCCTGCACGCCGATGACGCTCACGTCGAGCACGACGCCTTCCACGAGGGTGTTGACCACCGGGTCCGCGACCGAGGACCCCTGGGCCACCTCGACGTCGAAGTCCTGAACGTAGGCGCGCTGGGTGCCGACGAACAGGTGGGAGCGGGGCGGCCGGTATCCCGAGCCGCCGCCGGCCCCCGCGGTCAGGGTGTAGAGCCGGCCCATGAGCGGCTCCACGAAGGCGGCGTCGCGGCTCGCGCCGAGGGCCTCCACCGCGCGGAGGCGGACCGCACCATTGCTGGACTCCACCGCGCGGACCAGGGGGCCCGCGACCTCGTAGGCGCCCACATCGGAGATGGCCCGGGCCGCGGACTCCCTCGCCAGGGGCGAGGGGTCGTAGACGGCGTGGATCAGGAGCGGGCGCGGGTCCTCGCGGGGGAAGAGCCGCCCGGTGGCGAAGGCCGCGAAGGCGCGCCGTGAGGGGCGCTTGGCCCGCAGCTCGGCGCGCAGGGTGCGCGCGAGGTTCGACCGATCCGTGGCGGTGACCAGCCGCTCGACCACGACCTCCCGCATGAGCAGCGACGGGCTGGCTCCCAGGTCGAGGAGCCGCTCCAGCTCGTCCGTGTCGCCCCTCCCGGGGAGACCTCCGAGATAGCGACCCGCCCGGGCGGCGGCGCCGCGGAGGTCGGTGTCGGTGGGGTGGAGCTCGAGGAGCTCGTCGCAGAGTCCACAGGCTTCGGGAAGGAGCCCGAGGGCGAGGGCGCCGTCCACCCGCTCGGCGGGGGACCGGCCCGGTTCCTCACGGAGGGCGCGGAGCTGCTCGAGGGCCACGCGTTCCTCCACGGCCTCGAGGACGGTGGCGGCGGGTACCGTGCGCCACTCGCTCCCGGCCTTGATGCTCCATTGCCCCGCCGGGGTCCTGCGGCTCGGGCCGCGCAGGACGCTGCCCCCTCGCAGCCGGAGGACACGCTTCACCGCGCGCTCCTTCGTGGGGGAGGGCGCGGGGGAGGGCGCGGGGGAGGGCGCGGGGTCATCCTGGGCGGGGAGTTCCCCCTTGGCCCGTGGCGCGACCTCGAGGCCATGGCCCGGGGCCGACAGGCCCAGGGCCATGGTGAGCGAAATGAAGAGGGGCTTCAGCATGGGCACGGCTCCTCCGAGGGGAGCACCGGTCGCGTGGATGGGCGCGGCCAACTGTCTGGTATACGCCTCGGCGCGCGGCGGGTGACGGTCTGCGCCGCGGATCTCGGCGGGGGCGCGGCGGGGGCCCCCAGGGGCCCAGGTGGGGCGCCAGAGCAGGGGGCCATCGCGCCCCGTGACGTGGAGGGGGATACCCCGCCGCGCGAGCTCGGCCGCATACTCCGGAGTGCTCCCGCTGACGACCGCGAGGGCGGGCTGGAGGCGGTCCAGCAGCTGCGCGAGGTAGCGCGTTCGCGACCCGTGGTGGGGCAGGAGCAGCAGGTCCACCGGGCCCGGCTCGAGCCAGGGGGACCCACCGCCACCGTCGAGGATCGCCCTCAGCCCCTGTCCCTCCGCGTCGCCGCAGAGGACCACTCGGAAGGTGCGCCCACATGGCGCGCGCCAGCGGAGGTCGAAGAGGGCCGAGCCCTCGTTCGGGTCCGCCATCCCCGAGGCGATCGCCGCCACGCGCATTGGGGGGCGCTCGTCCCCGTTGAGGGCGCTGTCGAGCCAGACGATCCCGCGGGGGTGCCGCGCCACGCCGGCGGCATCCCCGCCCCTCGGCCCGTGGTACCCCTCCGCCTCCCAGCGGCCCGTGACCCAGGGGAGGGCGGCGGCGTGGTCCGCGTGGTCATGGGAGACCCCGACCCGGATCGCCCCCGTATCCAGGGCTCGGAGCAGCGCGCCGACGCCCTCGTCGCCCACGGCGAGTCGATCCCGGGATCCCGCGTCAAGGACCCATGTGGGGGCGCGGGGTGCCCGGGCCACGACCGCGGTTCCATTACCCACGTCGAGGACGTGGACCTCCAGGGTGGCGGGGATCGGTCCTGGGGCGCCGGGCCCGAGGGCAGGGCCTGGCCATGGGAGGAGCAGCGCGCCGAGACCCGCGGCGCCGAGGTACGCGAGTCGCCCGCTGGATCGTCGAGCAGGATGGAGGCAGGCGACGCCCAGCAAGGCGCAGGCGAGGAGCACGAGCGCCGGGGATCGCTCGGGGAGGGGAAGGGGGGTCCAGGGGAGTCGGTCGACCCACTCGAGCCAGGCGATGAGGCCCGCGGCCCCCCAGCTCGAGAGGTGGTCGAGCCCTTCGAAGGGGAGCAGGAGTCGGAGCCATCCGGTGGTGACCAGCAGTGCCACCGGGGGGGTGGCGATGGGCGTGGCGAGGAGGCTGGCAGGGCTCCATTCCCCGAAGACGCTCCACACCACAGGCAGGGTCGCGAGGGAGGCGACGGCCCCGGCGGAGAGCGCCGCCCAGCACAGGAGTCGGAGCCGCTCCACCAGGGCGACCAGCAGCGCTGGCCGTGGCCAGCCCGTGGGGCCGACCGGGGCGAGCCAGCCGGAGCCCCGTGGTTCGCCGGCGGCGGCGCCGCAGAGGGCACGGGCGACGGGGCCCGCCGCGAGCACGAGGGCTGCGGTCGCGAGGTAGGAGAGCTGGGTGCCAGGCCGGGTCGGCGCGAGGGGATCGAGGCCGAGCTCGATGAGGGCGGCGACGCCCATGAGGTTGAGGACGGAGGGTCGGCGCCGCAGGCGTCCGGAGACGAGCGCGAGGCCGAGCCCGACGGCGGCCCGCGTCGCGGGCGCGCCGCCGCCCGAGAGCGGGACGAAGGCCACCACCATGGCTGCGGCCAGCAGCGCTCCCCCCGGACGGGCCGTCCGTCCGGTCGCGGCGGCCCCCTGTCGAAGGAGGGCCGCGATCGCCCGGGCGAGCGGGAGCAGGAGGAGGACGGTGAGCAGGCCCACGTGGAAGCCCGAGAGGGCCAGGAGGTGCCGGGTGCCCGTCCGGGTGAAGAGGTCGGTGAGCTCGGGCGTGAGCCCGCTCCGGTCCCCGAAGACGAGGGCGGCGAGCAGGCCCGCAGAGGCGGGGTCCGGGTGAGCCAGACAGGCACGAATCCCTCGCCGTCGGAGGCGGTGGACCGCGCCAGTATTTGCCGGCGGTGGGGCCGGCCCACTCGGTCGCCGGACGACCTCATCGGACCGGGGACGCAGGCTGCTGATTCGCGGAGCCACCGGCCGGTGCAGGCTCCGGGCCCGGCCGGCTCGCCTCGCCCCGCCGTCCACGGCGATGAGGTCACCGGGGGCGAGCGAGCCGCGGGGGACGACCAGCAGCCCGGCCTCGGTGCCGAGGCCCCAGGCCTCCGTGCCGTGCCCGCGGTCCGAGGGACTCCGTAGCCCGTGCACGTGACCGACGATCGCCTGCCCGTCGCCGCGCCAAGGGACAGGCCGGGCCGTGGCCGCGCGGCCCGCGCAGAGGATCCCAAGGGCTCCGATCAGGAGCGGCGCGCGGAGCCGGTGGGTCCGGGGCCGAGTCCCGCGGGTCTTGAGGAGGGCGGCGAGGAGGACGAGCGCCCCCGCCGCGGCGATCGACCATGCGCCCGGATCCCCGGCGAGCGCGTGGGGCGTCGGGGCGTCGGGCGGCGCCTCGCGTGATGTGCCAACGGTGGCCGCCAGGGGCGGACGGGCCGGGGCACCGCAGGTGGCACCGATCCAGGCGCCAACGCAGCCGGCCCCCGCCGCCATCAGCGCCGGCGCTGGCGCCCGAGGAGCGGGGGAGAAGGTGGTGGGGTCGGATCGGGACGGCTGGAGGAGAGCCCCCTGGTCCGGAGGGACGCGCCGCCAGGGTCCCGGGGAGGTGCCCTGGCCTGGTTGTCCAGCGATCTCCTTCACCCCGGTGGAACGGGCGAGCCCGCGGTCGGTGACGGCGACGGGTCCAGGGGGGGCCCGGTCGGATATCATCACGGGCCATGGCCAACCCCAAGGAACACCGTGCCGTCTTCCCGGGCACCTTCGACCCGGTGACCCTCGGTCACATCGATCTGATCGAGCGTGCCGCCGCGCTCTTCGACCACCTCGTCGTGGCGGTCGCGGCCCACCATGACAAGCGCCATGTGCTCGGGGTGGAGGAGCGCGTGGCCCTGCTCGAGGAGGCGACCGCCGAGCTCGAGAACGTGGAGGTGACGGCCCTGGACGGGCTGCTGGTGGACGGCGCGAGGCGCATGGGGGCCACCGCCGTGGTGCGGGGGATTCGCAGCGCGGCGGACCTCGAGTACGAGCGCCAGCTGGCCCTCTCCAACCGGGCCATGGCCCCCGAGCTCGACACCGTCATGCTGCTCTCCTCGCCCGAGCACGCCCACGTGTCCAGCACCCTGGTGCGCCAGATCGCGCGCCTCGGCGGGGACCTCTCGCCCTTCGTTCCACCCTCGGTGGTCCTGGCGCTCGCCGGGCGCTTCTGATCCTGTCCACCGGGTGCCACGGCGCCCCCTCGCGAAACAGCCCCCCCTCCCACACGCCCATGTCCGAGCGCATCGCCATCAAGACTGACAAGGCCCCCGGGGCCATCGGCCCCTACAACCAGGCCATCGTGGCCGGGGGATTCGTGCACTGCTCCGGGCAGGTGGCCTTCATCCCCGAGACCATGGAGATCGTCGATGGCGGGGTCGCCGAGCAGGCCGAGCAGGTCATGGCCAACCTCGGCGCCGTGCTCGAGGCCGCCGGGTCCAGCTTCGCCCTCGCGGTCAAGTGCACGATCTACCTCAAGGACATGGGCGACTTCGCCACGGTCAACGAGATCTACGGTCGGGCCTTCGACTGCGCCGAGCCGCCCGCGCGGGTCACCATCGAGGCGGCGCGCCTCCCCAAGGACGTCCTGGTGGAGATCGACTGCCTCGCCCTCGCCGGGCCGGGCAGTTGAGCTGACCCCGGAGGGCCCCGGGACGCTATTCTCTCCGCCCTCATGAGCGTCTCCTGTGGAATCGTAGGCTTGCCGAACGTCGGCAAGAGCACCCTGTTCAACGCCCTCACGGCGGCCGGTGCCCAGGAGGGGAACTTCCCCTTCTGCACCATCGACCCCAACGTGGCGGTGGCGGCCGTGCCGGACCCGAACCTGGAGACCATCCACCGGTTCATCCAGACGGACAAGGTCATCCCCGCGTCGGTGAAGATCGTCGATATCGCCGGCCTGATCGCCGGCGCGTCCAAGGGGGAGGGCCTCGGGAACAAGTTCCTCTCGAACATCCGCGAGACCGACGCGATCATGCACGTGGTGCGCTGCTTCGGCGGCTCCAAGGTCGTGCGTGAGGAGCCGGTCGATCCGCTGAAGGACATCGAGGTGATCGAGCTCGAGCTGGCGCTTGCAGACCTCGACACCGTGGACCGCGCCATCGAGCGGGTGTCCAAGAAGGCGCGCTCGGGGGACAAGGACTCCCTCGAGCAGAAGGAGCTCTTCGAGCGGGCGAAGGCCATGCTCGAGAACGGTGACCTGCTGCGCACCCACGGCTGGACGGACCGCGAGCGGCTGCTCCTCAAGCCCCTGTGCCTCATGTCCACCAAGCGGATGCTCTACGTGGCCAACGTCACCGACGAAGACCTGGACGGTTCGTCCGACTACGCCAAGGCCGTGGCGGCCCGGGCGGAGGCCACCGGCTCCGAGTGGATCCCCATCTGCGGCGACATCGAGTCGGAGCTGCGCAACATGGAGGACGAGGAGCGGGACCTCTTCATGGCGGACCTCGGGATCGAGTCCCTCGGCCTCGACCGGCTCATCCAGGCCACCTACAAGCTGCTCGGCCTGCAGACCTACTACACCGCCGGCGAGAAGGAGATCCGAGCCTGGACGACGGCCACCGGCTCCAAGGCCCCCGAGGCCGCCGGCGTCATCCACACCGACTTCGAGAAGGCCTTCATCCGGGCCGAGGTCTACGCGGTGCAGGACCTCGTGGACCACGAGTCGGAGACCGCCATCCGCGCCGCGGGCAAGCTCCGCACGGAGGGCCGCGACTACGTCATGCGGGAAGGGGACGTGTGCCACTTCCTGATCGGGAAGTGAGGGCGCGGCCTGCCCGGCCCTGAACAGGACGGCCCCCCGGAGACTGGATCTCCGGGGGGCCGTCCTGGTTGGGCGCGGGGCCCTGGATCACTGGAAGGTGATCTCGTACCCGTCCGTGAAGTTGGACGTGGCGGTCCCGTTCACCGCGTCACGGTTCCAGAGCTGGAAGAAGTAGGTCTCTCCCGCCGCGACGGCGATCGCGCCGTTGGGCTGGGGGACCGCGGTGTTGTCCACCGCCAGGGAGATGGTCCCGGAGGCGCCGGAGCTCATGATCTGCCCGGGGCCCACGTAGCGCCCGATGGATCCGCCGAGGCACAGGTTGCCCTCGCTCCCGCCGGGGTTCTGCACGAAGCCGGAGGTCGAGGCGACCAGGAAGAAGCCGAACGAGTTGAGCGGGAGGTCATTGGCCTCGAGCACCAGGTCGTTGCTGGCCACCACGGCGGAGCCGGTGGCGCTCATGGAGGCGGCCGCCCCGGTGGAGTTCAGCTCGGCCTGGCAGTAATTCGTGCCGATGCTGGGGGCCGAGCCCGTGCAGAAGGAGCCGTTCCACACGCGCGGGGTGAACACGCTCCCGCCGACGAAGGGCGCGGAGCAGCTCGAGCCCAGCTCGATGGTCATGTTGCCGTCGGTGAACAGCTGGTTGGATCCGTTGCCGTTGGTGTACGGGTTGCCGCCCTCCGTGTAGACGATCGCCACGCCGGTCACGCCACCGGGCACGAAGTCGAAGGGGGCGATCAGCGGGACGGGGGTCGGGTTCCCCGAGCCCAGTGCGAGGGCGGTCCCGTCTCCCTGGGCCACGAGGGTCCAGCCGGTCGGGTCCTGCTCGGAGCCGACGTACGTCCCCGACCGCGTCCAGACCTCGAGGTTCACTGTCGACCCGGCGGCGACGTTGAAGTTGGCCTCGAGGCTCACGACGGTGGTGGGGTTGAGGACGGTGACGTCCATGTAGTTCGCCCAGCCGGTGGCGCCGCCGTTGTTGCTGGCGAAGGTGGTCTGGAGGCAGGTCTGTGCCGTTGCCGTCCCGGAGCAGAGTGCGGCGGCGGCGGCGGAGAGGAGCAGGGCTTTCATGGGCAGTTGGGGGAAGGGGTTGAACAAGTTGGAAAGGCACGTCGAGCCTACCAAAGCCGGGCAGCCCCGCTCGCGACCGCGGAAGGCATGGCCCCTGGGAGCCCTGGGTCGCCCCTCGCCTCCGGATGGGACGGCCTCTGCCTGCGGGCCCCCCCAGGTCCAGGGACGACGCGGCGCCACCGATCCGTGCCCGGGGGAGGGAATCGGAGCGTGGGCGGGGTAGGGTCTCCCCATGCACGCCACAGGTGACGCCAGCACATGCATCGTCTTCGACTTCGAGACCACCGGGCTCTCTCCGGGCCAGGGGGATCGCTCGATCGAGATCGGCGCCGTCCGGCTCGAGCGCGGCGTCCCGGTGGACCGCTTCCAGTCGCTCATGAACCCCGGCGTGCCGGTCTCCTCCTTCATCGAGGAGTACACGGGGATCAGCAACGCCATGCTCCGCGACGCGGAACCCTGCGAGGACGTCATGGAGCGCTTCGCCGCGTTCGCGAGGGGAGCCAACCTCGTGGCGCACAACGCCTCCTTTGACCGCCGCTTCCTCGAGGCCGAATTCGGGCGGCTCGGGCGCCAGCCGGACGGGGACCTCGCGTGCTCGATGCTGGCGGCGCGGCGGCTCTGCCCCGAGGCGCCCAATCACCGGCTGGGCACCCTCGTAGAGCACCTGGAGCTCCCCACCGAGGGGACCTTCCACCGCGCGCTCGCGGACGCAGAGATGACCGCCGCCCTGTGGCTCCGGCTCCTCGACCTCCTGGCGGAGCGCGGCCCCCGCCGGGTGGGCTTCTCCGACATGGTGCGGCTCTGTCAGACGAGCAAGGCGGACCTCGGCAAGCTGGTCGACCAGCTCTGCCACGCCTGAGGCGCGGAGTTATCCTCGAGGGCCCATCCCAACCCACCGGCAGGGCCGCCGTATCGGGCTCCTTCGCCGCCGCTCCTGGCGCCCCACCCCGCTCATCGCCATGCGTCTCCTCCTCGTCCTGATCGTGCTCGCGGCCGGCCTCCTGGGGGGCGGCATGCTGCTGCTCCGAGACCCCGGAACCTCCTTGGACGCGGCTACCCCGCTCGTGGGGGAGGCGGCCGCTCCGGCGGCGATCGGTGGCGATGCGGCGGACCCCGAGCTCGCCTCCCTGACTCCAAGGGCCGAGGAACTCGCCCGGGAGGAGGCGACGGGGGAGGTGGCACCGGCCATGGCCGCCGTGACCGAAGCGGCCTCGAGCGGGGACCGCGCTGCGCCCAAGGCCGCTGTCGAGGGGCGTGTGCTGGGGGCCGCCTCCCGCGCGCTCGCGGGGGCGGAGGTGAGGCTCTACGGGGGCGGGGATCGCCCGGATGAACCCAGCGAGACCTGCGATGACGAGGGCCGCTTTCTGGTGCAGGGGGCCGGCGGGAAGGCCCAGCTCGAGGTGGCCTCCCCGGGCTACGTGACGCTGAAGAGGGAGCTCCGCCTCGAGACCGGCTCGACCCTCGAGCTCGGCGACCTCTCCCTCGTGCAGGGAGGCCTGCTCACGGGACGGGTGGTGGATCGAGAGGGGAGGGGGGTCGCCGGGGCTCGGATCCGGGCCGGGAAGGACTCCAGCATCCAGGACCTGATCCTCGGCTTCGGCGAGCGGTCCGAGGGCGTCGAGACCGACTCGGACGGCCGCTTCACGATCACCGACCAGGCCGTCGGGCCGTACGAGTACAGGGTGAGCCACGAGGCGTTCGTCGCGGCGGAGTTCACCGGCGAGCTGAGCCGGGCGGGCGGCAAGGTCGAGGGGATCCTGGTCACGCTCGGGCGAGGCGGCGTCGTCGAGGGGCGGGTCACCGGTCGACCCCAGTGGCACGGGGAGGCTTCCTGGCGCGTCTCGGCGACCCGGTCGGGCCAGGGCTTCTGGGCCCTGGGCAGCGGTATCGGGCCCGGGGACCGAGAGGCAGAGGTCGCTCTGGACGGGCGCTTCCGCCTCACCGGCCTCGATCCTGAAGCCGACTACGGGGTCAAGCTCGAGGGCTCCGGCGGCGGCATCCTCCCCGGGCAATCCCAACGCTCGAACAGCGTCACGGTCCGCGCCGGTGATCGCGGGGTCGAGGTCCCCTACAGCGAGGGCGCCACCGTGGAGATGCGGCTGGTGGACGAGGAGGGGGAGCCGGTGCTCCTCGCGGAGGTGCTGGCGGGCTTCGATTGGGCGTCGCAGGTGATCCCGGAGGACGAGGAGCTGGCCGGGGGGGTCGCTCGGGTGGAGCGCCTCTTCCCCGAGGAGGGCGGCCAGGTCCTCCAGGTCGAGGTGAAGGCCCAGGGCAAGGCGCCCTGGAAGGGGGAGGTCCGGGTCCAGCCGGATGAGCGGGTGGACCTCAGGGTGGTGCGCCTCCTCTCACGCGCTTCCCTGCGGGTGACCGTGCTCACCGCGGAGGGTGACCCGCTCCAGGGCGCCAGGGTGCGGGCGACGGAGCACGTTCCCTCGGCCGGGAACGGGAGCCGGACCATCAGGCGGCGCGTGAGCATGAGCATGAGCTCCGAGGGCCCGGGGGACCTGCCCATGCCGGTGGACCTCTCCGGTCCTTCTGCGAGCGGTGAGACCGACGGCGAGGGCGTCTGCGTGCTCGCCCTGGAGGAGGGGTCGACCGTGGACGTGACGGTCTCCCACGCCGATCATCCGCAGACGCGCACGGGGCCGGTGACCGTGTCGTCCTCGGGGACGACCACCGAGCACCTCGTCCGGCTCCCCGCGCCTGGATGGGTGGCGGTGACCGTGGTGGACGGCTCCGGCCGTGTGCTCCCGGACGCCATCGTGGAGTTCCGCCAGGACGGTGGGCGCCGGAGCAAGGAGCACGAACCGGCGCGGACGGGCCCCGATGGAGTCGTCACCCTCGGTGCATTCTCGGCGGGTCCGGCGCGCTTCCGGGTGGGCGAAGAGCCCGCCCAGGGTGGGATGATCTCCCTCGACTTCGAGGGTCTTGGCGTCGGCGGCGGGGATGACGGAGCCTGGACCGAGGCCAAGGTGGTCGAGGGTGCGATCACGGAGCTGACCCTCGTGGCACCGAACCGGGTGGTGGTCACAGGTGTGGTCACCGAGAACGGCCAGCCCCTGGCCGGGGCGCGGGTCGTGCTGGCGACTTCCAAGGGCTCCGGGGCGGGGTTCCCAATCCTGGGGCTCGGCCCCGCGGGACCGAGCACCGAGACCGACGGACGGGGCGAATTTCGGTTCGACGCGGTGACCGAGGGGGAGTACGAGCTCCGCGTCAGCCACCCCACGCGGATCATGGATGACCGCTTCGACGCCGAGGTGGAGGCCATCGATACCCGCTTCGAGATGGACCTGCCGGTGACCCTCATCGAGGGGCGAGTGCTGGGCTCGAAGGGCAAGCCTGCGGCAGGCGTGCGGGTCTCCGCGCGTCGGCCCCAGGCCGGCGGGCAGCGATCCATCGGCATCGTGATGGTCGGCTCCTCGGGGGGAGGTGCCCAGGTCATCGGGGGCGAGGCTGACCTCTCCGAGCCGGTTCGGACGGACGAGGACGGCCGCTACTCCCTGCGCGGCGTGGCTGGAGGCGTGGAGCTGATCGTGACCGCTCAGAGCGATGAGGACGGGTCGGTGGAGTCGGAGCCCATGGTGGTCGACGCCGGGACCCTCACCGAGGGCGTCGATCTGCGCTTCCCCGAGGCCGGGACCGTCACGGTCCTCGTGGAGGGCGGCGCGGCGGGTGTCATGGTCATGGCTCGCGCGCCGGGAGGAGGTACACCGCAGCTGAAGCAGGTGGTGGATGGCCGCGCGGTCTTCAGCGGCCTGGCCCCGGGGAGGCACCGGTTCAGTCTTGTAGGGGCACCCACAGAAGGCTCGGCACGCACTGAGTCGCAATCCGTCGAGGTGCAGGCCGGCCAGGAGCACGAGGTGCGCCTCGGCGTGAACTGACGCACCGGTCGGACGGCGCCGTCCGTCCTGTCCGGGCAGAGTGGGCCTGGAACGAGGCGGCCCCGACAGCGCCCTGGGCGCTGGCGGGGCCGTCGATCGGAGCCCCGGAATCTCCCGCGGCGCCGCCCACGGGGCTCACTGGAAGGTGAGCCGGACGCCGTCGGTGAAGTTGGACGTGGCGAAGAAGATGGCCGTGTCCCGGTGCCAGGCCTGGAAGGACCAGCTCTCGCCAGCGACCGCGGCGACCGAGCCGGTGGGCTGGGGGATGGCACCCAGGTCGAGGGTCAGGGAGAACGCGCCGGCGGTGCCGGTGTTCAGGATCTGCCCCGCGCCCACGTAGCGGCCGATGGAGCCCGAGAGGCACAGGTTGCCGGCGCTGCCGCCGGGGTTCAGGGCGAACCCGCGGGTGCGGCTGGCGATGAAGAACCCGAAGGCGTTCAGCGGCAGGCGGGAGGCCGTGAGGGTCACGTTGTTCTGGCTGACGTCCAGGGAGCCGCTGGCGTCGATGCGCCCGACCTGGCCCGTGGAGTTGGGGTTGGAAGCGCAGAACACCGCGCCGATGTTGCTGCTCGCCTCGTAGGCGCCCATGTCGACGATGGGCGCGGTGCCCGCGCCGGTGTCGGGGACGGTGGGCTCGTCGAACCGTCGGCGGGCGCCGTCGGCGTCGGCCTCCGTGAAGCCCGCCAGCAGGCTGGCGTTGTCACCGGCGTCGATGCCGGGCGAGGGGACCTGGAGTCGGAAGTTGCCGGCCGCCTGATCCACGAAGAGCGGGGCCGCGCTGATGTTGCCGGTGCCCGTGAAGCCGCCCTCCACCAGGCAGTGCCGGACGTTGGCGCCGTTGGACACCTGATTGAAGGGGCCCTGCGCGCCGCCCGGACCGGTGTTGGCCCAGAGGATCGTGTTGCGGATCGTCGGGGTCGCGCCCTGGACGCGGATGCCGCCGGCCGCCTGGGAGGTGGAGCTGTTGCCGACGATGGTGCAGTTGCGCACCCGGGTCGAACCGCCTGAACCGATCCAGAGGGCCCCGCCGCCCGAGGAGCCCGTGGCGACGTTCCCGGTGAAGACGGAGTTGAGGACGGAGACGTTCCCCGTGGAGAAGATCTCGAGGGCGCCCGCGCGGGACGCGCGGTTGCCCTCGAACCAGCAGCCGTCGTAGACCACCGCGCCGCCCGTGGCGATGTCGAAGGCGCCCCCGAAGGCGCCGCCCACGTTGTCGCGGAAGGAGCAGTTGATGAAGTCGGGGCCGGAGCTGTTGATGTAGCCCGCGCCGCCGCCGAAGGTGCAGCGGTTGGCCACGAAGTCACAGTTGCGGATGGTCGGGTTCACGTTGCCCACGCAGAGGATCCCGCCGCCCCGGTCGGCGTTGCCGCTGGAGCTGCCGTTGGAGTTGCCGCCGGTGATGGTGAAGCCGTCGAGCACCGCGGAGGCGTTGGTCCCCTGGGTGCGGACCACGTGGTAGGAGTTCTCGGCGTTGCCGCTGAAGTTGGGGCCGTCGTTGCCGTTCAGGTCGGCGGTCAGGATCGAGGGGGCGACGCCGAAGGCGGGGCGCTCGTCGGGGGAGGACTCGCCGCCCGCGAAGCCCCCGTAGATCTCCACGTCGTTCTGCAGGCGGAAGGAGAGCGCGCGGCTCCCCGAGTTGTTCGTGCGGTAGGTGCCGTCAGCCACGAAGACCTGGTCCCCGGGGATGGTGACGCCGAGGGCCGCCTGCAGGCCGTCGGTGCCCTGGAAGGCGTTGGCCCAGGAGGACCCGTCGTTGGCGCCGGTGGTCAGGTTGGCGTCCACGTGGACGGTCTGGGCCGCGGCGGCGCCCACGAGGGCGAGGCCAGGGGCGAGGCGGGCGGCGAGGTGGGCGGCGAGCTGGTTCAGGCGCATGTTCGGGGGCCTCGGGTGAGTGGGACCTTCGGTCGGGAAGGGGAGCCGCCCAGGGAGCGGCGGCGCCCCATTGCAACCGCCACGGGCCCTTGCGGGTGCGATCCGGGGCAGATTGCCTTCGCCGTGTCTCGATCACGGTCCGGCCCCTGGGGTCGGCCCCGCGGCCGGGCCAGACGCTATCCTCGCGCCCGATGCTCCCCCTCCTCTGCCGCCCTGCGCGATGCCCCATGCGCGCCCTGCTGGCGGCGGGCCTGATGCTCCTGGGGGGCGGGTGTGGAGAGCCCCCTCGGACGCAGGGCGAGGCGGAGGCGGGCTTCACCGTCGCCGCCGCCTCCAGCCTCGCCGGGGTCGTGGAGGACCTCGTGGCCGGTTGGGTGGCAGCGGGCGAGCCGGCCCCTCGGCTGACCCTCGGCTCGAGCTCGACCCTGGCGCGGCAGCTCGAGGGCGGAGCGCCCTTCGACGTCTTCCTCTCCGCGGATGAGCGCTGGATCGACGAGCTCTCGGCGAACGGACGGTTGGACGGCGACGCGCGGGTGGAGCTCGCGCGGGGCCGGCTCGTGGTGGCGCACCGCTCGCCGGGGCCCGGCGTTGCCTCGATGGCGACCGCTCCTCCGGCGGACAGCGCGGCGTTCCCCCCCGGGCGTTGGACCACGGGGGACCCGGACTTCGTGCCCCTGGGCCAGTACGCCCGGGAGGCCCTCGTGGCGGACGGCGCGTGGCCTGGCCTGTCGGACGGGTTGATCCCTGCCGGGAGCGCGCGCGCCGCCCTGCGGCTCCTGGAGCTCGGGGAGGTGGACTGGGCGATCCTGTACCGCTCCGACGCGGTCGGGTCCGGGTCGGTCCAGGTCCTCCGGGACCTCGACGCGGCCCTCCATCGACCGATCCGGTACTGCGCGGCCGCCGCGCCCTCGGCGGGGCCGGGGGCGAGGCGGTTCCTGGCCAGGCTCGCCGGGGGCGAGGCAGCGGCGAGCCTCGCGGCCCGCGGGTTCCTGCCGGCGGAGCCGGGGGGAGAGGCGCGATGAGCGCCGTCGCCATCCTCACGCCCGCGGAGTGGGAGACCCTCTGGCTCTCCCTCCGGGTGAGCCTCCTGGCGACCGCGGCCGTGGCCGGGCCCGGCGTGGCCCTGGGGTGGCTCCTGGCCCGCCGTGACTTCCGGGGGAAGCTGCTGCTGGACACCCTGGTTCACCTGCCCCTGGTGCTGACGCCCGTGGTGGTCGGCTACCTGCTGCTGCTCACCTTCGGCCGCTCGGGCCCCCTGGGGCCGCTGCTGGAGGCCCTCGGGATCGAGGTGGCCTTCACCACCCTCGGGGCGGTGCTCGCGGCGGCGGTGGTGGCGCTCCCCCTGGTGGTGCGCTCGGTGCGGACCGCGGTGGAGCTGGTGGACCCCGGCCTCGAGGACGCCGCGGCGGTGCTGGGCGCGGGCCCGCTCCGGTGCTTCCGGACGGTGACCCTGCCCCTCGCCTCGCCGGGGGTGGTGGCGGGCCTCAGCCTGGGCTTCGCCCGCAGCCTCGGGGAGTTTGGGGCCACGATCACCCTCGCGGGCAGCATCGCCGGGGAGACGCGCACGCTGCCGCTGGCGATCTTCCAGGGCACCCAGGTCCCGGGAGGCGACGGCGCTGCGCTGCGGCTCACGGTGGTGTCGGTGCTCCTCTCGGCGGCGGCGCTCCTGGCCAGCGAGCTGGTGGTGCGCCGGCTCCGTCGTGGGGCGGGCGGAGGGCAGACATGAGCGGGCTCGAGATCCGCGCCGTCGTCCGGCGCGGGGGATTCACCCTCGACCTGGACCTGCGCCTCGGCGGGGGAGCGACCGGCGTGTTCGGCCCCTCGGGTTCGGGCAAGTCGACGCTGCTCCACGCCATCGCGGGGCTGCTCCCCTCGGAGCTGATCCGGGTTGCGGTGGACGGTGAGGTCCTCGTGGACCTCGCGGCCGGGGTCTTGCCGCCGGCGCACCGGCGGCGGGTCGGGCTCGTCTTCCAGGACCACCGGCTGTTTCCCCACCTGTCGGTCCAGGGCAACCTCTGCTACGGGATGGTCCCTGGCGGCAGCGTCGAGCTGGAGGAGGTGGTGGACCTGCTCGAGCTCGGGGACCTCCTCGACCGCCTGCCCAGGGAGTGCTCCGGGGGGCAGCGCCAGCGCGTGGCCATCGGGCGCGCGCTGCTGGCGGCGCCGCGGGTGCTGCTGCTGGACGAGCCGCTCTCGAGCCTGGACCGCGGGCTCAAGCTCCAGGTGCTGCCGTTCCTGCGCCGGGTGCAGGAGCGGTTCCGGCTGCCCACGCTGATGGTGAGCCATGACCTCTCGGATCTCCTGGCCCTCACGGACGAGCTGCTCCTGATGGACGGCGGACGGGCAGCGGGCCAGGGCGACCTCCCGACCATCGCCGCGGACCAGTCGGCCGTGGAGTTGCTCGCCGGGAGCGGCCTCTCGTTCTCGCTCCCCGGCCACATGGTCCGTCGCGACAGGACGGGCCTTGGGTGGGTGGCCCTCACGGGGCGTGGGGGCGCGAACCCCGCGGCCTCCGAGGTCGCTTGCGGGGACGTGACCGCGGAGGTGGGCGACGAGGTGGAGGTCATCCTCGGCCCCGCCGACATCGTCCTCGCGGTGCCGCCCATGGACGCCCAGCTGTCGCTCACCAATCACCTCGCGGGCACGGTCGAGCGGGTGACGCGGACCGAGGCCCGGTGCCTGGTGCAGGTGGACTGCGGCCTCGAGGCGCCGGTCCTGGCCGAGGTCACCGAGCGCGCGGTGGAGCGGCTCGCGCTCACCCCGGGGGCGCCGGTGGTGGCGCTCTTCAAGGCCCAGGCCACCCGGGCCCGTGGGCTCGGGGCCGCGCGCGCGGCGCCGCCCCTCTGACAGAGACCCCTCCCGAGGGGACCCCGCCGGACGGGACCCCGCTCCCTGAGCCCTTGCTGCGGCCGGAGGACAGCGCGAGCCGCCTTTCCGTATGCTCGCCACCCATGCGGGACCTCCTCTTCGTGGGCTGCGGTGGATTCATCGGCGCCGTGGCGCGCTACGGCGTGTCGCGGGCGCTGGCGGGTGCGGCGCTGCCCTTCGGGACGCTGCTGGTCAACGTGTTGGGCAGCCTCGCCATCGGGGCCCTGTGGGCCTGGATCGAGGCGGGCAACGGGCACGAGTCCCACCGCCAGTTCGTGGCCGTGGGTCTGCTCGGGGCGCTGACCACGTTCAGCACCTTCAGCCTGGAGGTCGTCCTGCTCATGAGGGACGGGTCCATGGGGACCGCCGCGCTGGTGGTGGCCCTGAACGTCGTGCTCGCGGTGGGCGCCGCGCGACTCGGGATGGCCCTTGTTGGTTGAGCCCGTGAGGTACGCCGTCCTCTACAACCCGATCGCCGGCCGGGGCCGCGCGGTGCAGGTGGCAGGGTCCGTCAGCGTGCGGCTCAAGGCCCTCGGCCACGGGGCCCTGGAGCGCCGCTCCGAGCGCGCCGGCCACATCCGAGCGCTGGCGGCAGAGGTCGCCGGCGAGGTGGATCGCGTCCTCGTTCTCGGCGGGGACGGCTCGCTGCGTGAGGCGGCGGCGGGCCTCCTTGAACTCGACGGGGCGGACCGCCCCGAGCTAGGCGTGCTGCCCTTCGGCACCGGGAACGTGGTGGCCCGGGAGCTCGGGCTCCCGCTGGACCCGGTCCTGGCCATCGACGCGATCGCCGTGGCGGGGGCGATGGACTGGGACGTGGGGCGCGCGACGGCGGACGGGGGCGCGGCCGAGATCTTCCTCGCCATGGCCGGCTTCGGGTTTGACGCAGGGATCTCCGCCAGGATCGACGCGGCGCGCGGCGGCCGCCTGGGCGCTCGCTGGTACCGCTGGTCCGCCAACACCCTCTACGGCTGGTGCGGCTTGCGGGAGCTCCTGCGGCTCGCGCCGCCGCGGTTCGAGGTGTCCATCGGGGGAGAGGTGCGCGCCTCTCGGGCGGTGTCCGCCATCGCCTCCAACACGCGCACCTACGGCAAGTCCATGTGGCTCTCGCCAGGGGCGCGCCCCGACGACGGTCTCCTCGACGTCCACGTGCGCGAGCGTGCGAACCCGCTGGTCGGGGCCACGGTGCTTGCCCTCGCCCAGCTGCAGCGTCCCATTTCGAGCCGGCTCGCGACGGACACGTCCGGAGCGAGGGCGCGCATCGCGTCGGCCTCGGGAGGGCCGCCGCTCACCTGGCAACTTGACGGTGACCCGATGGAGGCGGCGCACGAGGTCCAACTTGAGGTCTCCCCAGGCGCGCTCCGCCTGATCGGAAGCCTCGCGTCTTGAGACGGCCGGCGCCCCGGCGGTGACGGAGCACGCGCGGGAACCGCGCTGCCCACGACGGGGGAGAGACCAAAAAGCGCGGGACCGAACGTCAACAGACGCTCGGCCCCGCAACAGAGCTCCTTACTGCTCTCTTGGTGAACCTTCCCAGGCTCACCTGCCTTTCCGGTGATGAATAGTCCCGGCGTCACGGGCGGTAACCGCTCGGGCGCGGAAACCTGCGCTCACCCGTGGAAGGGCTGCGACGATCTGCTCCGCCCGGGCCCGCCAGGGGGCCTCGGCGTTGGATCGCGGATTGCTCGTTACAGAAGCAACACTTCGTTCATACGTCCGACTCCAGGTGACACGCGCTCCTCGATCCGAGCGCGGGCTCCACCGTCGCACACTGATCCCCGGTCACCTTGCCCCGCTCCACGCAGCGCGGATGGAACCGGCAGCCCGTCGGCGGGTCGAGGGGGGAGGGCACGTCGCCCTCGAGCACGATCCGCTCCCGGCCGCGTTCGATCCTCGGGTCGGGGTGGGGTACGGCCGAGAGCAGCGCGCGGGTATAGGGGTGGCGAGGGTCGTCGAAGAGGGCGTCGCGCTCGGCGATCTCAACCACCTTGCCCAGGTACATGACGGCGACCCGGTCGCAGATGTGGCGGACCACCGCGAGGTCGTGGGCGATGAAGAGATAGGCGAGGTTGAAGCGCTCCTGCAGCTCCCCGAGGAGGTTGACGACCTGGGCCTGGATGGAGACATCCAGGGCGCTGACCGGCTCGTCGCAGATGATCAGGTCGGGCTCCAGGGCCAGGGCCCGGGCGATCCCGATGCGCTGGCGCTGGCCTCCGGAGAACTCGTGGGGGAAGCGGTGGATGTGCCTTGGGTTGAGGCCGACGGCGTCCAGGAGCTGCATGGCCCGCAGCCGCCGCTGGCGGGGGCGGGCGAGCCGGTGGATCCGCAGGGGCTCCGTGAGGATGGAGGACACGGTCTGCCGCGGGTCCAGGGACGCGTAGGGGTCCTGGAAGATCATCTGGATCTTGCGGCGGAAGGGCGCGCGGTCACGGTGGGAGAGGCTGCTGATCTCCTCGCCCTCGTAAAGCACCTGACCCGAGGTCGGCGGGTAGAGGCCGACCAGGGTGCGGGCGCAGGTGCTCTTGCCGCAGCCGGACTCGCCCACGAGGCCGAGCGTCTCGCCGCGACCCAGCTCGAACGAGACGCCGTCCACGGCGCGCAGGATCTCCTGCTGGCCACCGAAGAGGCCAGGGGAGCCGACCTCGAAGTGCTTGTGGAGGTCGCGGACCTCGAGCAGCGGGGCGCTCATCGCGCACCCCCTTCGGGCTGGCCGAGGGCGTCGCGCTCCAGGCAGGCCGAGCTGCGCCCTCCGCCGAGGTCGAACAGGGGCGGCGGCTCTGCGGCGCAGCGCTCGGTCTCGAAGCTGCAGCGGGGCCGGAAGGCGCAGCCCGCCGGGAGGTCGGCCAGGTCCGGCGGTGAGCCCTTGATGGAATCCAGGTCCGCGTCGGTGTCGCCGCTCAGCCGCGGGACGCTGCCGAGCAGCCCGCGGGTGTAGGGGTGTCGCGGGTCATCGAAGAGCTCCACGGCGCCCGCGGTCTCGGCGAGCCGCCCCGCGTACATCACGTTGACCCGGTCGCTCATCCCCGCCACGACTCCGAGGTCGTGGGTCACGAGGATGATGGCGGTGCCGTACTCGCGCTGGAGCTTCTGCATGAGCTCGAGGATCTGCGCCTGGATCGTCACGTCGAGCGCGGTGGTGGGCTCGTCCGCCAGGAGGATCTTGGGGCGGCACAGGAGCCCCATGGCGATCATCACTCGCTGGCGCATGCCCCCGGAGAGCTCGTGGGGGTACTGATCCAGGCGTCGCTCCGGCTCGGGGATTCCCACGTCTGCCAGGCCCGCCGCGGCGCGCTTGCGCGCCTCGCGGCGTGACAGGCGCTCGTGCACCTCGAGGACCTCGGTGAGCTGGCGGCCCACCGTGAGCAGCGGGTTCAGGGAGGTCATCGGGTCCTGGAAGATCATGGAGATCTCGTTCCCGCGCACGCCCCGCAGCTCCTCGTCGCTGAGCGCGAGGAGGTCGCGGTCCTCGAAGCGCAGGGCGTCGGCCTCGACGACCCCCGGGGGGCTCGGGATGAGGCCCATGAGGGCGAGGTTGGTGACGGACTTGCCCGACCCGGACTCTCCCACGAGGCCGAGGGTCTCGCCCTCTTCCAGGGAGAAGGATACGCCATCCACGGCGCGGACCACGCCGTGGTGGGTCTCGAAGCGAACCCGGAGGTTCTGAACGTCGAGGATCGGCATCAGTTCTTCCCCCGGAGCTTGGGGTCGAGGGCATCGCGGAGGCCGTCGCCGAGGATGTTGAGGGCGAGCAGGGTGGAGCCCATGGCGCCGGCGGGGAAGACCACCAGCCACCAGTAGATCTTGATCGGGTTGATGGCCTGGGTGCCGTCCACGGCCAGGAGGCCCCAGCTGACCTTAGGCGGCTCGATGCCCAGACCCAGGAACGACAGGAACGCCTCGAAGAGCATCACCGCGGGGATCGTGAGGGTCAGGTAGACGATCACGATGGAGAGCACGTTGGGGACCACGTGGGACAGCAGGATGCGGGTGGTGGAGGCGCCGATGACCCGCGCCGCCTCGATGAACTCGGTGTTCTTGAGGCTCAGGACCTGGCCGCGCACCACGCGCGCCATGGTCAGCCAGTAGATGGCGCCGATCACGAGGAAGAAGATCTTCTCGCGGTCGATGCCGAACTGGTCCTCGAGCTCCGTGCGGTACTCGTTGACCACCGTGATCAGGAAGATGACCACGAAGATGAACGGGATCGAGTAGAGCACGTCGACGATGCGCATCATCAGGTTGTCGATGCGCCCGCCCATGTAGCCCGAGAAGGCGCCGTACAAGACGCCGATCAGGAGCGAGCAGAGGGACGCGATGATCCCGACGATGATCGAGGTCCGGCTGCCCCACACGATGCGCGCGAGCAGGTCGCGGCCCTGGCCGTCGGTGCCCATCCAGTTGCCCGTCTGCCAGAGACCGAAGGTGGCGATGCGGGCCCGGCGCAGGGCCCGGTCCATGGCGCCGACGAGCCCCTTGAACTCCCAGTACCCGTCCTCGTGGCGGGTCTCGAGGTAGGTGACGCCCTCGATGGGGGAGGCCGCGAGGGAGGCGGCCACCTGCCGGCCGAGGTCCATGGCCTCGACGCCCTCGAGCAGCTCGGCGTCCACGGTCTGGGCGCCGCGGGGGGTGCCCTCCCAGGCGACCTCGGCCGAGCCGGGGAGGAGCGTCCCGTCCAGCAGCACCGCCGTGGGCAGCGAGCCCAGCTCGGCGGCGAGGCGGTAGGCGACCACCCAGTCCCCGAGGCCAGGCCGTGCCTCGGCGCGGCCGAGGAAGAGGCGGACGGAGCGGCCGCGGGCCTCCACGGACCAGCCGGAGACCTGGGCGGCGTCGAAGTCCGTCCCGTCGGCGCTCTGGAGCCGGAGGGAGTGGACCGCGCCCACCGGCTCGTCCGCGCCGGCGGTGGATACATCCCAGCAGGTGGCGGTGCCGCCGAAGTCCGTGGCGCGGTAGTCCACCTCGGGGGCGTCGCCTTCGAGCATGGGGACCGAGGCGTAGACCTCCAGGCCGTCGCCCTCGTCGGCCGGGTAGGTCTCGAGGATCGCGCCCCGGCCGCTGGTCTCCTCGACCCGGGCGCGGGCCTTCTCGGCGGCGCCCTCGTCGTCGGCGGCGAGGATCACCGTGGAGCGGTGGCGCCACCCGTCGTTCCACAGGTTGCGGGTCGAGCGGGTGGTGGCCGCGCCGCGGTCGGGCGCCTTGGTGGGGGCGGCGGGCACGCTCCAGAGCCATTCGGGCGTCCCTGGCTCATCGCGCAGGGAGATGGCCTTGGGGGAGGGGATGGGCAGGAAGGGCGCGAGCAGGGACACCCCCCCGAAGGCCGCCAGGAAGAGCAGCGCGAGGAAGGCCGCGCGGTTGCGCCGGAGCCTGCGCCAGGCGTCGGACCACAGGCTCTCACCCTTGAACTGGCGCGCCTCCTTCGTGAGGCGCGCGAGCTCGGCCTCGTCGATGGACCACCGGGAGTCTTGATGGGCGTCGCTCATCTCACTCGTCCTCCAGGGTGATCCGCGGGTCGAGCAGCGTGTACGCCATGTCGACCACCGTGTTGAGGGTGTAGACGAGCACCGTGAAGAGGATCGTCACGCCCATCGCGAGGGTGTAGTCGCGGTTGGTGGCGGCGTTGATGAAGTGGGAGCCCGTGCCGGGGATGAAGAAGATCTTCTCGATCACCAGGCTGCCCGTGAGGATGCCCGCGGTGGCGGGGCCGAGGTAGGAGACCACGGGCAGCAGGCCTCCCTTGAGTGCGTGGCGCATGACCACCGTGCGGGGCGCGAGCCCCTTGGCGTGGGCGGTCCGGATGTAGTCCGCGCTCAGGGTCTCCAGCATGCCCGTGCGGGTGAGCCGCGCGATGTAGGCGGCGAACACGAGCCCCAGGCAGAGGCCGGGCAGGAGCATGTGCTGGATCGTGCCCCAGCCGGCCACCGGGAGCAGCGGGATCAGGAACACCAGCAGGATGACCAGGAAGCTCGCGATCACGAAGTTCGGGAGCGCGATGCCGCCGGTGGCCGCGATGCGCAGGGTCAGGTCGATGCCCGAGCCTGGACGCAGGGCCGAGGCGATGCCCGCCGAGACCCCCAGGGCGATGGCGAACATCATGGACAGCACCCCGAGCAGGGCCGAGATGGGGAGGCTCTCCTCGAGGATGTCGTTGACGGTGAAGTCCTTGTAGCGGAAGGAGGGGCCGAAGTCCCCGGTGAGCACGCCGCCGAAGGCGCGGGTGGGCTCACCGTCAGCGCCCTCGGACCGCCAAAGCGCGAAGCCGCCCTCCTCGTCGAAGGCGGCGAGGGCGCGCTGGTCGTCCAGGTTGAACGGGCCGACGTACTGCAGGTACTGGCGCCAGAGCGGCCAGTCCAGGTGGTAGCGGGCCTTGATGTTGGCCTCGATGACGGGGTCGAGCTTGCGCTCTCCATCGAAGGGGCCGCCCTTCACCGAGTGCATGAGGAAGAAGGACACGGTCATCACCGTGGAGACGGTGATGACGAACCACAGGAAGCGGCGGGCGAGGAAGCGCAGCACGGCTCAGTCCCCTCCCTCTTCGCTGGAGGTCCGGGCGCGGCCCTTGGGGTGCGCCGGCGGGTAGAGCCCCTCCTCGGGGCCCCAGGCCTCCACGGGCTGCATGTCGTCACGGTCCCCGTGCCCCGCGCGCTTGGCCGCCAGCTCCTCCTCGTCCATCCAGTACCAGAACTTCGGGAAGTGCTCGTCCTTGACGTTCGGGAAGTAGCCGCCGAGGCGCGGGCTGAAGGTGGTCTGCGTCACGTAGTTGTAGATGGGCAGCACCGGCAGCTCGTCCACCAGGATGGCCTCGGCCTCCTGGAGCATGGCCATGCGCTTCGCCGGGTCGAGCTCGGCGGCGGCGTCGCGCACCAGCCGGTCGTAGTCCTCGTTCCCCCAGCCGGTCTTGTTGTTCTCGCCCCCGGTGACGAAGAGGTCCACGAAGTTGTTGGGGTCCGCGTAGTCGCCGATCCACGCGGAGCGGGAGACGTCGTAGCCGACGTTGGACTGGGTGTCGAGGTACACCTTCCACTCCTGGTTCAGGAGCTTCGCGTTGATGCCCAGGTACTTGGACCACGCGTCCGCGATGACGAGCGCGATCTGCATGTGCGCGTCGGCGGTGTTGTAGTGGATCTCGATGGTGGGGAAGGTCTTGCCGCCGGCGCCGTAGCCCGCCTCCTCCATGAGCCGCTTGGCCTCGGCCACGTCCTCCTCGTAGCTCGCCCCGTGGGGCATGTTGGCGTTGGTGTACCCCGCGAGGCCGGGGGGCACGAGGGCGTAGGCGGGGACCTGGCCGGCCTTGGTGACCTTCTCGCAGATGTCCTTGCGCGGGATGGTCAGGGACAGGGCGCGCCGCACGAGCGGGTCGTCCAGGGGCGGCTTGGTGACGTTGACCCGGTAGAAGTAGGTGCCCAGGTAGGGGATGGGGTTGAAGTCCTCCCGGGGCATCAGCTCCTGGATGACGTTCGCCGGGGGCACGTCGATCCAGTGGCACTCCCCCGTGAGGTAGAGGTTGAGCGCCGTCGTGTACGACTCCACGGCCAGGGCGTCCACGGTCTCGAAGGCGACGTTGTCCGCGTCCCAGTACCTGGGGTTCTTGGCGAAGCGGATGCGGTCGTTCACGCGGCGGAACTCCACCACGTAGGGCCCGTTGCAGACGATGTTCTCGGGGCGCAGCCACTGCTGCTGCCAGCGGTCCGGGAAGCGCTCCTTCGCCTCCTCGATGTTGCGCCGGTTCACCGGGAACATCGGGTAGAACGCCATGAGCTCCAGGAAGAAGGGCGTCGGCGCCTTGAGGCGGAAGCGGATCGTGTACTCGTCGGGCGCGGTGATCCCGACGGTGTCGAACCCGTGCACCGCCTTGCCGTCCTCGACCTCCGTGGTGAACGCCTCGGCGCCCTCCACGTACCAGAGCATGTAGGCGTACTCGGCCGCGGTCTGGGGGTCGAGGAAGCGCTCGAAGGACCACATGAAGTCCTCGGCGGTGACCGGGTCGCCGTTGGACCAGAGGGCGTCTCGGCGCAGGTGGAACGTGTACTCGAGGCCGTCCTCGGACACCTCCCACCGCTCTGCGACCCCCGGGAGGGGTTCAAGTGTCTCGGGGTGAGACACGAGCAGGCCCTCGAAGAGCATCCGGATGGCCCGTCCCTCGGGCACCCCGGTCACGGTCGCGGGGTCCAGGGTCTGGACCTCGGTCCCGTTGTTGAAGACGAAGTCGGCGGGCTCGAGGCGGGCCCCGCGGGTGGCGTAGATCGCCCCCCCGAGGAGGCTCGCCAGGAGGGCGACAGGGATGACCTGGCGGGCGATTCGTTGAAGGGCCATGGGAGCGTTGTGGCGACGGGGAGGGGGCCGTGCCCGGGGCAGTCTAGGGCATCGCGCCCGCCGTCGGGCGGCCGCTCTCCCGTCCCGACCGGGCGAGGAGCAGGCCCCGGCGGTGGGTCCCTACCGCTCCAGGGCGATGAGCGCCCCGATCGCGCGGTCCACCAGGCCGGGGACTCCGGGGCCGGCGGCGTTCGCGGCCACCAGGAAGGCGCGGTCGGTGCGCGGGGCGACCCAGGCCGTGGCGAACCAGGTGGTGTTCGATCCGCTGTGGGTCAGGGCCACGCCCTGGGCCCAGCCGCGCTCCGTGACCAGCCAGCCGAAGGCGTAGTCTTCGAGGCCCACCTGGAGGAGCTGCTCACGGGAGGCCGCCGAGAGGAACGGGTCCTCGGTCTCCGCCGCGGCGCCGTCGGTGAACTGGAGCACGAAGCGCGCCCAGTCGCTGACGGGCAGGTGCACCGTCCCGGCCGGCCCGAGGGCCGGGTCGTTGTCGATCTGGACCGGGCGCGCCTCACCCCGCCGGACCGTGTGGCCCCAGGGGGCGTCCTCCTCACCGAGGGTCCCCGGGACCCCGAAGCTGGCCCCCTCGATGCCCAGGGGCTCGAACACGTCCTTGACGATCAGCTCCTCCCAGGTGGCGTCCCCGACGGCCTCGATCATGGCTCCGGCGACCATGTAGCCGAGGTTGGAGTAGAGGAAGCCGGTTCCCGGCGCTCGGGCCGGGGCTCCCTGCAGGGATGCGGCGGCGAGCTCGATGCGGCGCTCCCGGAGCGAGCGGTCCGTGTAGGCACGCCAGTTGGGAGCGTTGGCCGGGGCGCCGCTGGTGTGGCGGAGGAACTGGGTCAGGGTGGCCCCGCGGTAACCCTCGTGCACCCTGGCCGCGAGGGCGGGCAGGACCTCCTCGAGGGTCGAGTCCCAGCGCAGGTGCCCGGCGTCCACCTGCCGGGCCGCCAGGACGGCGGTCATGGCCTTGGTGTCCGAGCCCACGTGGACCGGGTCGGTCGCCGCGATGGGGGCGGCGCCTCCCGCCTTGCGCAGACCCCAGGCGCCGAGGCTCGTGGGCCCATCGAACCGGGCGATGGCACCCACGGCGCCCGGGATCGCGGTGCCCTCGAGGACCCGGGCGAGGGCGGCCGTGAGCTCGGGGTCGACCGCTCCGTCGATGGCCCTGCGTGCCGCCGTCGGGGTCGAGGGTTCAGGATCGGTCAGAGCCCGCGAGCACTGGCAGGCGAGCGCCGCGACGCCCATCAGGAGGAGCAGGGAGCTGGGGACGCGGAGGAGCATGGGGGCTGTGGGGGAGCGGGTGGTGGGCGACGCGGTGGGGGGCGGCGTGGAGGGCGCCCGCGCTGGATCGGCGAGGTCGGCTGTCGCCACCGAGCCCGCGGGGACTAAGGTAAGGGCCCGCGGGTGCAATGGCACCCGAGGCGACCCATCCGCGAGTTCCCGAACGCCCCATGCTTGAATCCATGCTCGAGTCCACGTTCTCTTCCGCCCGCTCCTGGAGCCCGACCCTGGCCCTCGGCCTCGTGGCGGCCCTCGCCGCGAGCCCCGTCGCCCACGCCGTTGGCGGAGACGACGCTGACGAGGCGGTGGTGGACCAGTTCCACCCGGACAAGGGCGACGGCAAGGCGCCGCTCTACGGCGGCCGGGCCATCGTCCACGTGCCCTCCCTGCCGGAGAACATGTGCTACCCGATCGAGAACTCGGCGGTCACCCGCCGGTTCCTCTACGAGACGCACGAGACCCTCCTCCTCCAGGACTGGTGGTCCCACGAATACGTCCCCGACGCGGCCGCGTCCTGGGTCGAGGAGGACCTGGTGGTCCTGAAGCCCGACGCCCCCGCCATCGAGGGCGAGATCGCCGCCCAGGTGGTCCGCCGCGGTGAGGGGGAGACGGGCCTGCGCGAGGTGCGTGCGGTGTACGGCTCGATCACCGACGCGGGCGCGAACTGGACCATCTCGCCCATGTCCAAGGGCTCGTCGATCGCCGGCCCCGTCCAGGTGCCCAAGGGAGCCGTGGAGCGCGTCGAGCGCGGCACGGTCTTCACCGTCTCGCTGCGCGAGGGGGTGCGCTGGCAGCCGTCCCTCGTCTACTCGACGGAGCAGGCGGCCAAGTTCGGAGAGCAGTTCCTCGACTCGGACGACGTGTACTACTCGTGGTCCATCTACCGGAACCCCGAGGTCAACTGCGACGAGAAGCGCTTCCAGTTCGAGAAGATCTCGGCCTGTGAGGTCGTGGACGAGCTGACCGTGCGCTTCTTCTACGAGAAGCAGTACGCCTACGCGCTGGAGTCCATCGGCACGTCGCTGACGCTGCTGCCCTCCCACATCTACAACCTGCTGGACGTGCAGTGCCCCGACCACGACGCCGGCGCGTCGCTCAGCAAGCAGGCCGAGCACCTGAACAAGAACCCGCACAACAAGCTGTGGGTGGGCCTCGGGCCGTACCAGGTCACGGAGTGGACCCAGCAGTACGTCGAGGCCAAGCGCTTCGTCGACGCCGACGGCAAGCCCGCGTACTTCGACGCGGCCACGCGCCCGGGCTACTTCGACACCATCCGCTGGCGCTACATCGACAACGACGAGGCGGCCATGAACGCGCTGCTCAACGGCGAGGTCGACTTCTTCGAGCGGGTGAAGTCCGAGGACTACTTCAACGGCCGGGCCACCAGCGAGTCGTTCAGCGAGGACTTCTACAAGGGCTTCTTCTACCTCGGCGCCTACGGCTACACGGGTTGGAACCTCTACCGGCCGCAGGTCAAGGACATCGCCGTGCGCAAGGCCATCGCCATGGCCTTCGACTTCCAGACCTACCTCGCGACCCAGTACAACGGGCTCGCGCGCCAGATCACCGGCCCCGTTCCGTACCAGAGCGAGGGGTACCCCAGGGACATGCCGGCGCTGCCGTACGACCCCGACGGCGCCCTCGACCTGCTCGAGGAGGCCGGCTGGTACGACCGGGACGGCAACGGCATCGCGGACAAGGACGGGGTGGAGCTCGAGATCGAGTTCCTCTACCCCAGCGGCAACGACGCGTCCAAGCTCTTCGGGATCGCCCTGCAGTCGGCGGTGGAGGACCTCGGGATCAAGATCAACCTGGCCTCCCTGGAGTGGGCGACCTTCCTCGAGCGCATCAAGTCGCGCGAGTTCGACGCCTGCAACCTGGCCTGGGTCCCGCCCCTGGAGTCGGACCCCGAGCAGCTGTGGCACTCCAAGTGGGGGGCACGGGACAAGAAGTCCTCCAACAACTCCGGCGTCATGGACCCCAAGGTCGACGCCATGATCGAGGGCATCCAGGCCGAGATCGACCGGGAGACCCGCATGGGGCTGTGGCGTGAGTTCCACCGCTACATCTACCAGGACATCCAGCCGTACATGTTCATGTACAACGTGCCCCGCAAGTTCGGCGCGTCCCTCAAGGTCCGCGGGATCCGGCACTCGGCGATCGATCCGGGCTACGTGATCCGCGACTGGTACTTCGTGGACCCCTCGGTGAAGGGGACACGGAGCAGCCTGGAGAAGTGAACGGCCGGTCCGGCGCTGGGGATTCCCCGGCCGCCAGGATCCAAAAAGCGGCGGCCCGCTGTCGAGTCGGACTCGACAGCGGGCCGCCCCTGTTGTCTGATGGCCCGCCCACAAGGCGCCCCGACCCTCACCGAGTCCCTTCCCCGACGTGCTCGCCTACATCCTGCGCAGACTCCTGCTGATGATCCCGACGACGATCGGGGTCTCGCTGGTGATCTTCTCGCTCTACCACATCGCACCCGGCGACCCCGCGCTCATCGCGGTGGGCAGCCAGAGCGATGCGGATCTGGGCGCCGCGAGCGACAACGAGTCGCAGATCGACAAGTTCCGGCGCGAGCACGGCCTCGACCGGAACATCGCCATCCAGTTCCTCGACTACATCGGGCCGATCAACCTGAGCGCGGACGGGCACCCCTGGTTCAGCTCCCCTCGCTCGGAGCGGACCGTGGAGGAGCGCGAGGTGCCCGGCGCCGAGGGGCAGACGATCGTGGAGGGCCGCCCGTCGCCCATCGAGCACCTCTACGAGACCGAGGCCGAGGAGCGCAGCACCCTCGACGGGTTGGTCAAGACCCTCGTCGACGCACCGACCCCGGAGGCCGCGGACGAGGCGAGCGCCGCCCTGGTGGCATTCGCCGGCGAGGCCCCCGGGCAGCGGGACAAGGCCCTGGCGCGCATCTTCCAGGGGCTCTTCGAGCAGCGCCTGGGCGGGCCGAACCAGGAGCCCGCCATCCGGCGGGTCTCGGACTGCCTCACGGCGGTCGTCGGGGCGGCTCCCGAGCTCTCCCCCGAGCTCTCCGAGCGCGACGGCGCGCGGCACGAGGTCCGGCGCTGGTTCGCCTGGTACTACACCGAGGGCGGCGGCGACCGGACGACCAACTCCGGGGAGAAGCCCTACGGCGGCCTGCTCGCCTTCGACCTGGGTGAGGAGATGCAGTCGGGCCAGTCGGTGCGTGAGGAGATCCTCAAGCGCCTCAAGGTCACGGTGCCCCTGAGCCTCGTGGCGGTCATCCTCTCTTACATCATCGCGCTCCCCCTGGGGATCGCGAGCGTGCGGCGACAGGGCACGGCGCTGGACGGCGGCCTGACCATCGTGCTGTTCGTCCTCTACTCCATCCCGACCTTCTGGGCGGGCCTCATGCTCGTGCTGATCTTCGGCAAGACGGGGACGGACCTGCTGCCCATCCTGGGCCTGCACGACAAGGACGCGGACCCCGCCAACACCTTCGCCTACGCCTGGGACACGGTGCTGCACTGCATCCTCCCGGTCCTGACCCTGACCTACGGCAGCCTCGCCTACCTCTCGCGCCAGATGCGGGCGGGGATGCTCGACGTGATCCGCCAGGACTACATCCGCACGGCCAAGGCCAAGGGGCTCAGCGATGACCGGGTGGTCTACCGCCACGCCCTGCGGAACTCGATGATCCCGGTGCTGACCCTGCTCGCGTCGATCCTGCCGATCCTGATCGGGGGCTCGGTCATCGTGGAGTTCATCTTCGACATCCCTGGGATGGGCAAGTACGCCTACGAGGGCCTCCTGCGCCGGGACTTCTCCATCGTGATGGCGACCACCATCTTCGTCGGGGTCATGACCCAGCTCGGCATCCTGCTGTCGGACATCGCCTACTCCCTCGTCGATCCCCGGATCCGCCTCCACTGATGGTCGAAGAAGTCAGCAACGACGGCGCGCCCAAGCGCAAGCCGAGCTTCAACGACATGAAGCTGGACGAGTCCGGCTTCGCGTCGGAGTACTCGAAGGACTACTGGGACCTCGTGTTCGAGCAGCTGGGCAAGCGCACCCTGTTCAAGGTGGGCGTGGCCATCCTGACCCTGCTCTACGGGGTCGCCATCTTCGCGCCCGTGATCGCCAACGATCGCCCCTTCAAGGTCGAGTCGGTGGACCTGAAGAGCTACGGCAGCGCCCTGCGGATCCTGCGCCCCATGGCCACCACGGCCAACCGGCTGGCGCAGCAGTCGGACGCCGACTTCGCCGCGTCCCTGGCCGACGCGGCGGCGGGCGCTCCCACCACCCGGGCCGCCGCGGCGAGGGTCGAGTTCGAGGCCGCGACGCTGCGGCTGGCGACCATGCGCTCGATGTTGCCCGACGATGCTGCGGAGCCGCTGGCGGCCTTCCAGGAGCACTTCTCCAAGGGCGCCGACCTGCTCGACGCCGGCGATAGTGAAGGCGCCGCCGCCGAGTTCGGCGAGGCCAAGACCGTCGCTCGCGCCCTGCGAAAGGACCTCAAGGCCCTCGACCCGGCCAAGCCGGACGCTGGCGGCGTACCGCTGATCAGCCGCACCGAGCGGCCGCTCCTGGAGTCCATCGCCGCCTGGGAGGTGGTCCTGATGGTGCTCTGGCTCCTGTGGGCCTCCTGGCCCCTGTGGAACCGACTCTGGAACGGCGTGCTCCTCGGCGGAGACCGCGAGCGGATCCGCAGGTCGCGGCGCCTCAAGCTGGCGGCGTGCTTCGGCCTCGCGATCCTCTCGAGCGGCCTCTGGCGCAGCACCTTCGGTCCGACCGCCGAGTTCGACTTCGCGACGCACAAGCAGGGCATCACCGACGGGAGCGTGGTGCTGCTCGCCAAGGGCAAGACGACCGCGGACCTCGCGGCAGACCCCGAGGCCGCCCAGGGAGCCCTCGTGTGGCCGATGGTCCCCTTCGGCTACGACGAGCTTCACGCCGACGAGAAGTTCCGGCCGCCGACGTGGACGGAGGGGAGCGCGCGGGACCCCGAGACCGGGCTGCCGCTGGACCTGGTGGGCGAGGAGCTGGCCGGAGGGCTCGCGCCCGCCGAGGTGGCGATCCAGGTGCGAGTCGGAGAGCCCGAGCTCAACGCCGCGAGCCGTCACCCTCTGGGGACAGACGAGAGCGGCCGCGACGTGCTCAGCCGGATGATCTGGGGCGGGCGCGTCAGCCTCTCCGTGGGCATCCTGTCCGCCGCGCTCCTGACGATCATCGGGGTCATCATCGGCTCCATCGCGGGCTACTTCGGGGGCTGGGTGGACATCGGGATCATGCGCGGCATCGAGATCCTGCAGTCGATCCCCGCGTTCTTCCTGATCCTCCTGGCGCTGGCATTCACCGACCCCGAGACCGTGCCGCCCATGTTCGCCATCGTGCTGGTCATCGCCATCGTCCGCTGGACGGGCGTGGCGCGCCTGGTGCGCGGTGAATTCCTGCGGCTGCGCGAGCAGGAGTTCGTGGTCGCCTCCCAGGCGCTGGGCTTCAGCTCCCGGCGGACGATCTTCAAGCACGTCCTGCCGAACGCCATGTCGCCGGTCCTGGTGGCCGCCGCGTTCTCGGTGGCGGCGGGCATCCTCACCGAGTCCGCGGTCTCGTTCCTCGGCTTCGGTATCCGAGAGCCCGACGCCTCGTGGGGCGCGATCGTCAACGAGTCGCGCAACCCCGAGAACTGGTGGATCCAGATGTTCCCGGGCGTGGCGATCTTCGTCACCGTCACCTGCTACAACCTCGTCGGCGACGCGATCCGCGACGCCATGGACCCCAAGATGAAGGTCTGATGGCGGCTTCCAATCACGACGGCAAGGACCTCCTCCGCATCGAGGGGCTCAAGACCTACTTCCACACGGACGACGGGACCGCGAAGGCGGTGGACGGCGTCAACTACGCCATCAAGCCTGGTGAGACCCTCGGGGTCGTGGGGGAGTCCGGCTCGGGCAAGAGCGTCACGGCGCTCTCCATCCTGCAGCTCCTGCCCATGCCTCCGGGGAAGTTCGAAGGCGGCCGGATCCTGTTCCGCGGTGAGGACCTGCTCTCCGCCGGAGAGGAGCGCCTGCGCGAGATCCGCGGGAACGAGATCGCGATGATCTTCCAGGAGCCCATGACGGCCCTGAACCCGGTCTTCACCGTGGGCAACCAGATCGCCGAGACGGTGCGGCTGCACCAGGGCCTCGACGCGGACGCCGCGCGCGAGCGCTCCATCGAGATGCTGCGCCGCGTGGGGATCCCCGCGCCGGAGAAGCGCGTGGACGAGTACCCCCACCAGCTCTCGGGCGGCATGCGCCAGCGGGTCATGATCGCCATGGCCATGGCCTGCGACCCGTCCCTGCTGATCGCGGACGAGCCCACCACGGCCCTGGACGTGACGATCCAGGCCCAGATCCTCGACCTGATCAAGGAGCTCCAGGAGGAGGCGGGGATGAGCGTGCTGCTCATCACCCACGACCTCGGCGTCGTCGCCGAGACGGCGCACCACGTGGCCGTCATGTACGCGGGCCGGGTGGTTGAGTACGCCTCTGCGGACGACATCTTCGACCGGCCCCGGCACCCCTACACCATCGGCCTCATGCGCTCCCTGCCCGACCTCGCGGTCGCGGGCGAGCGGCTGACGACGATCCCCGGCATCGTGCCGAGCGCCACCAACTTCCCGAGCGGGTGTCGCTTCCGGACCCGCTGCCCGCTCGCCACGGATCGGTGCACCAGCGAGGTGCCCGCGCTCGAGCCCGTGGAGGCCGGGTCCGCCCACACGGCGGCGTGCCACCACCTCGACGAGGCGCAGGAACTCTGATGACCATGACCAGCGCAACGAACGAGGAGAGCGGCGCCCAGGCGGCGACCGACCACCTGCTCGAGGTCCGCGGACTGAAGAAGCACTTCCCCATCCGGCGCGGCGTGCTCCAGCGGCACGTGGGGGACGTGAAGGCCGTGGACGGCCTGGACTTCACGGTGGGCCGCGGCGAGACGCTCTCGCTGGTGGGGGAGTCGGGGTGCGGCAAGACCACCGCTGGCCGCTCAACGCTGCGGCTCATCGAGCCCACGGCGGGCGAGGCGATCTATCGCCCGGACGCCGCCACCGAGGTGGACCTCTTCAAGCTGGGCAAGGCGGAGATGCGCTCGTTCCGGCGCGACCTGCAGATCATCTTCCAGGACCCCTATGCCTCCCTGAACCCGCGCATCACCGTCGGCAACGCCGTCGGGGAGGCGCTGCAGGTGCACGGGCTCGCCTCGGGCTCCGAGCTCCAGGACCAGGTGGCCGAGCTCCTCATGAAGGTCGGCCTGCGCCCGGACGTGGCCAACCGCTTCCCGCACGAGTTCTCCGGCGGCCAGCGCCAGCGCGTCGGGATCGCGCGAGCCCTCGCGCTGCGTCCCAAGCTCATCGTCTGCGACGAGGCGGTCAGCGCCCTGGACGTCTCCATCCAGGCGCAGGTGATCAACCTGCTCAAGGACCTGCAGGGGGAGTTCGACCTCTCCTACATCTTCATCGCGCACGACCTCTCGGTCGTCCGCTACATCTCCGACCGGGTGGCGGTGATGTACCTGGGGCGGATCGTGGAGATCGGGACCGTGGACCAGGTCTTCGACAACCCCCAGCACCCCTACACCCGCGCGCTCCTCTCCGCGATCCCGCGCGCCGACCGCTCGGAGCGACGGGAGCGCATCCCCCTCACGGGCGATGTGCCCTCGCCCATCTCCCCGCCGTCGGGCTGCTTCTTCCACACCCGCTGCCCGGTCGCCGAGGCGGGGCGCTGCGACATGGCCTACCCCGAGACCCGGCAGGTGGGCGAGGGCGGCCACCTCGCGGCGTGCCATCTCACCGAGCCCTTCTCCTGATCGAGCCCCGTTCCTGAGGGCTCCGGCGGGGGAGGTGGCCCCGCCCGGGGGCCGCCGTGCCGGGGCAGCGCCCCGTGCCGGGACGCCACCTGGGCGAGAATTCCGACGCAGGCTCGCCCTCAGGCCGTGGCCCGACGAAGCTGTGGGTGATGCCCGAGCCGTCCACCCCTGACCCTCCCGCCGGGGGCGCCCCTGAGGCCTCCAGCGGGGCGTCCAGCGCCGAGTCGGGCGCACCGCGCGTGGACGAGTATCCCCTTCGCGGGGCCCCGAACTGGTTCCACGGGCTGATCGGCATGGTGCGCTGGTCGGTCCTGAAGGGGCCGTCCACGGTGGCGGACCGCCGGCTGAGCGAGGTCAACCTGCACTGGCTGATCCACCTGCGGTGGGCGGCCATCGCGGGGCAGCTGATCACCATCCTCGTGGTGCGGTACAGCCTCGACGTCGAGATCCCGCTGCCGGCGCTCTTCACGATCCTCCTCGTGGAGTTCGGCACCAACGCGGGGCTGCTCCTGTTCCAGCAGAACGAACTGCAAATGCGGGAGTCGGACGCGGGGGAGGGGCCGAACGAGTTCACCGACCGCAGGCTACAGCTCGTCAAGCTGGGCGTGACCCTGCTGGACATCGGGCTGCTCGCGACGCTGCTCTCCCTCACGGGCGGGGCCACCAATCCGTTCTGCGGCTTCCTCCTGGTGCACGTGGCGCTCGGCTCCGTGCTCCTGCCCCTTCGACACTCGCTGGTGGCGGTCGGGGCGCTGGGCCTCGCCATGATCATGATCATGGAGTACGCCATGCCGGTGCCCGCCCTGGACGCCAACCCCGCGCTTCGGGGGTGGGGCACGGTGGTCGCGCTCTCCCTCACCTCTCTCCTGACGGTGCTGTTCGTGAACCGCGTGGTGTCCACCCTCGCCACCCGGGCCCAGCAGCTACAGTCGGAGCGTGGTCGCCGCGAGCGCCAGCGTCACCTCGAGGCGCTCGGCACCCTCGCGGCGGGCGCGGCCCACGAGCTCGGCACCCCCCTCTCGACCATCGCGCTGGTGGCCAAGGAGCTGGAGCTGGCGCTGGAGCAGGAGCCCGCGGTGGGCGACGCCGTGACGGCGGACGCGCGGCTCATCCGCGACGAGGTCGCCCGCTGCCGCCGGATCCTCAACCGGATGTCGGCCACGGCCGGGGATCGAGTGGGCGAGGCCATGACGAACATGAGCGCCCGCGACCTCGCCGAGATCATCGTCGGGGAGATGGCGGCCGCGGAGCGCGTGGAGGTCGACGTGATGGAGGTCGCCGATGGCGCGGCCCTTGAGCTCCCGCGGGAGGGCCTCGCCACGGCCATCCGCGCCATCGTGCAGAACGGCATCGACGCGTCGCCCCCCGACGCCACCGTACGCCTGCGGGTGGTGCGGGAGGAGTCCGCGCTCATCGTCACGGTGGGGGACCGGGGTTCGGGGATGACCGCTGAGGAGGCGGAGCGCGCGCTCGAGCCCTTCTTCACCACCAAGGACGTCGGCAGCGGAATGGGCCTCGGGCTCTACCTGGCGAGTTCCTTCGTGGAGGACCTCGGCGGCAAGATCGAGATCCACTCCGCGCCGGGGCTCGGCACGGTGGTCGGCCTGGTCCTGCCGCTCGCGAAGTCGGGCGAGCTGACGGTGACGACCCACAGCGGGATGCGTTGAGCGACATTCCGCCGCGGAGATGGGGCGGCTTGTCGCACCGCGGCGCATCGTCTGACGCGAATTGCCACGGAGGCCTATGCTGGAACTACGGAATCCGTTGATCCTCTCGTCCACGTGGTGCGAATCGCCGCGTGGCAAGGAGGCCACCCGTGATCATGACTGAACTCTCTATGGACCCTGCATCGGCTCTCAACGTGGACGCGAGGTCCATGCTCATCGTGGACGACGATGAGATCTTCCGCGAGCGACTCGCCCGCGCGCTCCGTGAGCGCGGCTTCGAGGTTCGTACCGCGGACGGCTTCGACCAGGCCGTCGCCCTCGCCACGTCCGACTCCCCCGAGTACGCCGTCCTCGACCTCCGCATGCCCGGGAAGGGCGGCCTCGAGGTCCTGAAGGCTCTGAACGGGATTGACGGCGGCACCCGCGCCATCATCCTGACCGGCTACGGCGCCATCGCCACGGCCGTGGAGGCTGTCCGGCTTGGCGCGGTCAACTTCATCCCCAAGCCCGCGGACGCGGACGACGTGGTCGCCGCCTTCGAGAAGTACGAGCGTGGGGACACCGCCGATGGCCCGGCCGTCACCTCCTCCTATCGGGCGCCGTCCCTGGCGCGCATGGAGTGGGAGCACATCCAGCGGGTCCTCTCCGACTGCGGCGGCAACATCTCCGAGTCCGCCCGGCGCCTCGGAATCCACCGTCGCTCCCTGCAGCGCAAGCTCCAGCGGAACGCTCCCCAGGAGCGCGGCAAGTCCTGAACTGAGCCAGAGGGCCAGCTGGGGGAGGGTCGCCCGCCCGTCCTTCCCATCGCCCATCCGGTCGGGGCGCGGAGTTCACGAGCTCCGCGCCCCGATCGTCGTTTGTGGGGCCCTGGCGCTCGGTCCGGAGGGGCGGAACGCCCGGATCCGGCGGGGCCGCCCCGGCTCGCCGCCGGGGTCTCCACCGGGGTCTCCACCGGGGGCGAGGCCGAGGCTCGCTGGCAGGGGGGGGGCGCGACGCTTCGGCGCAGCCTTCTTGCGACCGGTTCTCAACTGGCGCCATCCCAGGGGGAGAGTGGATGCGATCGGCCGCCGCGCGACCGTTGCTCCCGCCTGGAGTTTCCTTCGATTGCGAGGCGTTCGGAGATTCCAGACGGGGTCCAAGGTCACTATTCTGTTCGCGACTGAACAGCGTTCTCCTCCCGCCACGGCGTGGAGGCGGCCGCGTCTCAGCCCAGCGCGCGGGCTGCTCCCGTGCGCACAACCGCCACCCCTCATCCTGTCGCGACGGCCCGACGGCTCCCCCCGTCCAACGTCCTCGGCAGACTGCGCTTGCGCACCATGACGACCTTCCACTTCCCGCGCTGGACCAACCACTTCAAGCTCCTGATCCCGGCGGGTGCCCTCGGCGGGGCGCTCTACGCGATCGTGTTTGTGTGGATCGGCTTCTCTCCGAAGACCCTCGCGGTCGGCTACGCGCCGGAGCAACCGATTCCTTACAGCCACGCCCTGCACGCAGGGGAGCTCGGCATCGACTGCCGGTACTGCCACAACACGGTGGAGGACGCGGCGCACGCCGCGATCCCGCCGACGGCGACCTGCATGAACTGCCACACGAACATCCGCCCCGACAGCCCCAAGCTCGCCGCGCTCAGGGAGTCGTGGAAGTCGGGTGACCCGGTCGAGTGGGTTCGCGTGCACGACATCGCCGACTACGCCTACTTCAACCACTCGGCCCACGTGCGCCGCGGCGTGTCCTGCGTCTCCTGCCACGGTCGCGTGGACCAGATGGAGGTCGTGAGCCAGCAGGAGCCCCTGTCCATGGGGTGGTGCCTCGAGTGCCACCGCAACCCGGAGCCGCACCTGCGGCCCCTCGATCAGGTCACCAACCTCGGCTGGGAGCCCCCGGCCGAAGGCGTTGACCCCTCGACCCTCTTCTACACGCCGGAAGAGATTCACCCCCGCGAGACCTGCAGCACCTGTCACCGCTGATTCGCGACCTCTGCTCCGCGGCCGCCTGAGGCCGGAGCTCGTCTCTTCCCGTCCCACACCGCCATTTCCGGCGCTCGCCCCGAACGGGGCGCCAACCCCAACATCCTCGCGCGAGGCCTAGAAGCTGAGCGCGCCAAGATGAGCGACATCCTCGACGATCCGAACGCCGAGTCGAAGCCTGCAGTCTGGCAGTCACTTCGAGAGTTCGATGGGTCCCTCGACCGTGCCGCAGCCGATTCCGACTCCGATCAGGACGTCGCGAACTTCGTCGGCCGTGAGTTCCCGACCGACGACTTCGATCAACTGAACGAAGTCGATCGGCGCCGCTTCTTCCAGATCCTGGGAGCCTCGGCCGCCCTCGCGGGCGCCTCGAGCTGCCGCTGGGAGCGAGAGGAGATCCTCCCGTACGCGGTGCGCCCCGAGGAGACGATCCCCGGGAAGCCCAAGTACTACGCCTCGGTCCTCGACCTCGCCGGCGCCGCGCGCCCGGTGACGGTCACCAGCTACGACGGGCGGCCGGTCAAGGTCGAGCCCAACACGCTGGTGGGCCAGGGAACGGACGTCTACAGCCAGGCGGAGGTCCTCGGGTTCTACGACCCCGACCGTAGCCAGGGTGTCCTCAAGCGCACCGAGCAGCGGCTCTATAACGGGGCCTCCTACGGCGACGCCATCGCGGCCATGAAGGAGGCCGCTGCGGCCGGCGGCATGGCGGTGCTCGCCTCGACGCACAGCTCGCCGACCCTGGCGCGGCTCGGCGGCGACCTCGCCGCCAGCGGTGCCGACTGGGTCTGGTGGTCGCCGGTGGGCCGGGACAGCGAGCTCGCGGGGGCCCAGATGGCCTTCGGCAAGCCGGTCCGAACCCACTACGACCTCTCCAAGGCCGACGTGGTGGTCAGCCTCGACGGGGACTTCCTCAACGGCCACCCCGACTCCGTCCGGATGTCCGCGGACTTCGCGGCCCGCCGTGAGCCGGAGCTGGGGGACATGTCCCGCCTCTACGCCATCGAGAGCCGCTTCTCCACCACGGGCGTGGTCTCCGACCACCGCCTCCCGGTGAAGAGCTCGGACGCCGGAGCGATCCTCCAGCTGATCGAGGCCGGCCTCGGCATGGGCACCCCCGGCGCCCGCGCCGCGGCGCTCGGCAAGAACGAGAAGGTGGCGGCCTTCGTCAAGGCGGTGGCCGACGACATGAAGGGCGCCAAGGGGCGCTGCGTGATCATCCCTGGCGTCAACCAGCCGGCCGAGGTCCACGCCCACGTCCACGCGGTGAACGCCGCCATGGGCGCGGTGGGCACCACGGTGTCCTACACCGACGAGCCCGCCGCTGGCGCCACCGACGCCGGGCTCGCCGCCCTGGTCGCCGGGATGCGCTCGGGCGAGGTCAAGTCGCTGCTGATCATCGGCGGCAACCCCGCCTACGACGCCCCGGCGGACCTGGACTTCTCCGGCGCGGCCGAGAACGTGATGGTCTTCCACCACGGGCTCTACCGTGACGAGACCGCGGCCATGTCCGACTGGCACATGCCCGCCGCGCACTGGCTCGAGTCCTGGGGCGACGCCCGCTCCTGGGACGGCTCGGCCCACATCGCCCAGCCGCTGATCAAGCCGATCGCCGGCGGCATGAGCGCCATCGAGCTGTGCGCCGCGCTGCTCGGCCGCGAGGGCGACGCCCGCGCCGAGGTGCGCGCGACCTTCGACGCCATGGGGCTGGCCGGCAACGGCGAGGCTCGCTTCCGCCAGGCGATCCACGACGGCGTCGTGGACGGCACCCGGATGGCGGCACTCGACCTCACGGTCGGCTCTCTCCCGGCGATCGCCGAGGGCAGCGACGGGACGGAGATCACCTTCTTCCCCTGCCCGAAGGTGTTCGACGGCCGCTTCGCCAACAACGGCTGGCTGCAGGAGCTCCCGGACTTCACCACGAAGATGACCTGGGACAACGCGGTCATGATCGGGAAGAAGACCGCCGACGGCATGGGGGTGACGACCGGAGACATGGTCCAGGTCACCCTCAACGGGCGGACCCTGGAGGCCGCGGCCTTCGTGGCCGTCGGGCAGGCCGAGGACAGCCTCGCGATCTCCCTGGGCTACGGCCGTCGCGCCGCTGGCCTGGTGGCCGGCTCCGACAAGGCCGAGGTGAGCGCGGCGGGCTTCGACGCCTACGCCCTGCGCGGCACCGACGGGATGGGGATCGCCACCGGCGCTTCCATCGCGAAGGGGTCCGGCGACTACACGTTCGCCACCACCCAGGAGCACCACCTGATCGACGCCATCGGCATGAAGGGGCGCCGCGAGCGCCTCTACAAGCTGGCCATGGAGGGCACCGAGGAGCAGTGGAAGGAGGACCCGAACTTCACCGAGCACGTCTATCACGTGCCGAAGCTCACCTCGCTGTTCGACCAGAAGGTCTACGACGGCACCCACCAGTGGGGGATGACCATCGACCTGTCGACGTGCAACGGCTGCAACGCCTGCGTCGTCGCGTGCCAGTCGGAGAACAACATCCCGATCGTCGGCAAGGAGCAGGTCAAGCGCGGCCGTGAGATGCACTGGATGCGCATTGACCTCTACTTCCAGGGCGACGCCGACGAGGCCTCGACCGTGGACGCGGTCACCCAGCCGATCAACTGCCTGCAGTGCGAGAACGCGCCCTGCGAGCAGGTCTGCCCGGTTGCGGCCACGGTGCACGGCGAGGAAGGGACCAACGACATGGTCTACAACCGCTGCATCGGCACGCGCTACTGCGGTAACAACTGCCCGGTGAAGGTGCGGCGCTTCAACTACTTCCACTACACGAAGTACATGGACAAGCCGGAGCACAAGCGGCTCCAGCTGGCGCAGAACCCGAACGTCACGGTCCGCAGCCGGGGCGTCATGGAGAAGTGCACCTACTGCATGCAGCGGATCTCGGAGGCGCGCATCACCGCGCGCAACGAGGACCGCAAGATCCGCGACGGTGAGGTCATCACGGCCTGCCAGGCGGCGTGCGCCTCGGGCGCCATCAACTTCGGTGACCTGACCGACCCCGAGTCGAAGGTCTCGAAGAAGCAGGCCCTGGGCCGGGACTACTCCATGCTGGCGGAGCTCAACATCCGCCCGCGGACCCAGTACCTCGCGCGAATCTCGAACCCGAACGAGGGCCTCGCGGAGGCCATGCCCCAGGGCGTGAAGGGCCGCGAGGACTACGACCCCGCGACCTACGGCCAGGGCGACCACGGCCACCGCGGCCATCAGCACGGCCCGGACGACGTCCACGGCGACAGCCACAACGGTGAGGAGGCAACCAGCCATGACGATCACTGATCCCTCTGCCTTCGGGAGTCAGCCCTCGGGCGAGGACGACCCGAGCGTGCGCCCCTCCCTCGTCGAGGGCGTGAACGAGGACTTCTCCAGCGTCACGGACGCGGTCGCCGGCATCGCGGAGATCCCGGTCGAGCGGACCAACCGCGCCTGGATCATCTGCTTCGCCATCTCGGTCTCCCTGCTCGGGATGCTCGGGATGCTGATCCTGCACCTGATCACCACGGGCGTCGGGGTCTGGGGCAACAACAACCCCGCCTACTGGGGCTGGCCCATCGTCAACTTCGTCTTCTGGGTCGGCATCGGTCACGCGGGCACGCTCATCTCGGCGATCCTGTTCCTGACCCGCCAGAACTGGCGGACGGGGGTGAACCGGGCGGCCGAGGCCATGACGATCTTCGCGGTTGTCTGCGCGGGCATGTTCCCGGGCATCCACATCGGCCGCGTCTGGGTCGCCTACTGGCTGTTCCCGCTGCCCAACCAGATGGCCATGTGGCCGAACTTCCGCAGCCCGCTCCTCTGGGACGTGTTCGCGGTCTCGACCTACGCCTCGGTGTCGCTGCTGTTCTGGTACATGGGCATGGTCCCCGACCTGGCCACGTTCCGGGACCGCGCGGTGAACAACACCCGCCGGATCGCCTACGGGATCTTCTCCCTGGGCTGGACCGGCTCGTCGCGTCACTGGCACGTCTACGAGCGCGCCTACCTGCTGCTGGCGGCCCTCGCGACGCCCCTCGTGCTCTCGGTGCACTCGGTCGTTTCCTTCGACTTCGCGGTCTCCCAGCTCCCGGGCTGGCACACCACGATCTTCCCGCCCTACTTCGTCGCGGGCGCCATCTTCAGTGGCTTCGCGATGGTGCTGACGCTGATGATCCCGGCGCGACAGTTCTTCGGGCTGAAGCACATCATCACCATGCGGCACATCGACGTGATGTGCCGGATCCTGATGGCCACCGGCCTGATGGTCGGCTACGCCTACTCGATCGAGTTCTTCATCGCCTGGTACGGCGGCGTGCAGTACGAGAGCTTTGCCTTCGTCAACCGCGCCTTCGGCAACTACTGGTGGGCCTACTGGATCATGGTCACGTGCAACGTGATCATTCCGCAGCTGTTCTGGAGCAAGAAGCTCCGGGCCAACCTCTGGGTCGTGATGATCGTCAGCATCACCACGAACATCGGGATGTGGTTCGAGCGCTTCGTGATCGCGGTCACCTCGCTCAGCCGCGACTTCGTCCCCTCGAGCTGGGGCTACTTCAGCCCGACCTGGGTGGACGTCACGATGTTCATTGGCAGCTTCGGCCTCTTCTTCACGCTGTTCCTGCTCTTCCTGCGCTTCCTGCCCGTCGTGGCAATCGCAGAGGTCAAGACGGTCATGCCGCAGGCCCACGCCCATGGCGAGGACCACGGTGAAAGTCATTCCGCAGGCGGCTCCGCCGCCGCACCCGCTTCCCGCCACGACGCCTGAGCCGTCAACGACTCAACGGAGCTGAAACAGATGTCAGACCAGAAGAAGAACGACGAGATCCACGGGGTCGTCGCCTACTTCGACGATGTCGATAGCGTGATGTCCGCGGCCCGCAAGGTCCGCGACGCTGGGTACAAGAAGTGGGACGCCTACACGCCCTTCCCGGTCCACGGGATCGATGAGGCGATGGGGACCAAGCCGACGATCCTGCCCTGGATCGTGCTCGGCATGGGCCTGACGGGGATGGCCTGCGGCCTGCTGCTGCAGTGGTACACCAACGCGTACGACTACGTCTTCCTCATCAGCGGCAAGCCCAACTGGAGCCTGCCGGCGAACATCCCGGTCACCTTCGAGGTGGTCATCCTGTTCTCCGCGTACACGGCGTTCTTCGCGATGCTGGGGCTCAACAAGCTCCCGCACCTGTCGAACCCGCTCCACAAGCTGCCGAAGTTCCGCCGGGTGACCGCGGACCGCTTCGCCATCTGCGTGGAGGCGAAGGACCCGAACTTCGACGCCGACCGCGTGCGCGCGATCCTGGGGGCGGACACCTCCGAGATGGAGGACTGCCCCGTCGATACCTCAAGGGCCGCCCTGCCGCTGTGGTTCCACGCGGTCATGGCGCTGGTCACCTGCGCGACGTTCATCCCGCTCTCGCTCGCCGTCAAGGGGCGCTTCGCCACGTCCGAGAAGCCGCGCTACCACGTGTGGCCGGACATGGACTTCCAGCGCAAGCGCAAGACCCAGACCGGATGGGAAGGCTTCGAGGACGGGCGCTCCATGCGTCTGCCCGTGGAGGGCACGATCCCGCGCGGCGAGCTGCGCGACGACTTCGAGCTCTACTTCGGCGTCGCCCAGGGCTCGTCCGTCCCGCCCCGCGCCACCTACGACGCGGGCTCCATGGGCGGGGAGAAGCACGAGTGGCTCCAGTCCTTCCCGACCGCGGTGGTCGTGGATGAGGCGCTGCTCGAGCGCGGCCGTGAGCGCTACGGCATCTACTGCGGCGTCTGCCACGGTGCCCAGGGCAACGGCCTCGGGGCGGTGGCGCTGCGCGCCAAGGCCATCGACGCCGAGCAGTGGGGGTGGGTGTCGCCCAAGGCGCTCCAGTCCGACTCGGCCAAGGCGTACACCAACGGCGAGCTGTTCCACATCGCCAGTCACGGCATCAGCTCCATGAAGGGGTACGGATCCCAGATCACCCCCAAGGATCGCTGGGCCATCGTGGCCTTCGTCCGCGCCATCCAGGCGTCCCAGGCTCTCCCGAAGGCTCCGGGGGACCTCCCCGAGGGCGTCGACTTCGAGCCCGTCCCGACCATCAAAGACGTGCGGCTCTCGGAGGCCAGCGTCGACGCCCCCGCCGGCGGCACCGAGCCCGCTGGCGAGGCTCGCTGATCTCTCCGTTCCCCGCCCCTTTCCTGACCCTCTAACGGCCCTCCCGCGCCCTCGAGACAGCGACCACTCGCAGCTCCATGCACGGACCCATCGAAATTCCCACCACCGACCAAGTGACGGTGACCGGCCTGTCGAAGCCCGCCATGATCGGCCTGGGCGTCGGTATCGCCGGCCTCGCCGCGACCGCAGCCCTCGGGACGTCGGCGGGTGACGAGATGCGCCACTTCGGGCACTCCATGCTCGTGGCCATCGTCTTCTTCCTGTCGATCAGCCTCGGCGCCCTGTTCTTCACGCTGCTCCAGCACGTGACGAGCGCGGGGTGGTCCGTGGTGGTGCGCCGGGTGGCGGAGGCCATGACGGCGGCCTTCCCGATCCTCGGGCTCCTGGTCCTCGTCGTCCTGGTGGGCCCCGTCCTTGCGGGCAAGCCGTGGACCTACGACTGGGCCGACCATGACTTCGTGGTGGCCCACGAGCTCATCCAGCACAAGGCGGGGTACCTGAACGCGAAGTTCTTCCTGATCCGCGTCATCGCCTACTTCGCGGTATGGATCGGCGTCGCGCGCTTCTTCAGCGGCCAGTCCCTGGCCCAGGACGTGGACCAGGACAAGTCGCGCACCCTGAAGATGCAGGGGCGCAGCGGCATCTGCATGATCGCCTTCGGCCTGACCCTGACCTTCGCGATGTTCGACTTCATGATGTCGCTCAACGCGGAGTGGTTCAGCACGATGTACGGCGTCTACATGTTCGCCGGCGCCTTCTGGTCCTCCCTCGCGACCCTCGCCCTGCTGACCATGTGGCTCGAGAAGCGCGGCCAGCTCAAGGGCGTCGTCACCTCGGAGCACTACCACGACATCGGCAAGCTCATGTTCGCCTTCACGGTGTTCTGGAGCTACGTGGCCTTCAGCCAGTTCATGCTGTACTGGTACGCCGACATCCCTGAGGAGACCTACTGGTTCAACTACCGGGTCTGGGGCGACTGGAACGGCTTCGCGCTCCTGCTCCTCGTGGGGCACTTCGCCATCCCGCTCCTGGGGCTCATGTCCCGCCACGTGAAGCGCAACCGCTCGGTGCTCGCCGCCTGGGCGGTGTACTGCCTGGTGTTCCACTTCGTGGACCTGTACTGGAACGTGATGCCTGAGATGGTCAACGGCGTCCCCGGCGGGGACCCCGCCACCACGGGCCCGCAGTTCAGCCTGATGGACCTCACCGCCATGATCGGCGTCGGCGGCCTGTTCGCCTTCGCCGTCCTCAAGCGCATCGACGGGAAGCCCGCGCTCGCCATCGGCGACCCGCGCCTGCCCGAGTCCATGGCCTTCCAGAACATCTGAGCCCCCTCCTTCCCCAGGACACATCCAGTTCCATGGCCAACGAGCACGCACAGACCAGTGAGCGCGAGATCGAAGAGGACGTCGTCAACGTCGGCTTCATCGCGTGGCTCGGCGGGGTCGCCACGATCCTCATCGCCGTCTCGGTGATCCTCCTCACCGCCGTCTATTACTTCACCCTGGAGCAGCGTGAGGAGCGCCTCCAGCAGGAGGCCGACGCGCGCATCACCGACCTCGAGGCCCAGCAGGCCATCGACGCCATGGTGGTGGATGGCTTCTTCAAGCACCCCGACATCGACGACGGGCAGGGCAATGTGACGCGCGGCACCGTGAGCATCCCGGTCTCCGAAGGGATGAAAAAGGTGATCGAGGACGCGAATCGCTGAAGTCTCCGGTGCTCCGGCATCGAAGCCTGACAGGTAGCAACTACATGATCCCCATGAATCTCCACCAGACGGGCGCGCTGCGCTCCCTGACGCTGTTCGCCGCGACCGCGGCGCTCGGCGGGATGGCCATGGGGCAGGATGTCACGGGCGACGGCGTGGCGAAGCCCCTGGGGGCCGTGACCGCCGACGACCTCCTGGACGGTGTCGGCATCGAGCAGCACCTCGAGGCCATGCTCCCCCTGGACGCCAGCTTCCTGAGCGCGGCCGGCGCCGAGGTCGCGCTGGGGGACTACTTCGACGGGGAGCGCCCCACGATCCTCACCCTCAACTACGTGGACTGCCCGCAGCTCTGCAGCATGCAGCTGTCGCAGCTGACGGAGGCCATGGCGGCCATCGACCTGAGCCTCGGCGAGGACTACCGGGTGCTGACCGTGAGCATCGACCCCCGGGACACGCCGGAGAAGGCGGCGGGGGCCGAGGAGCGCTACCTCAGCGACTACCTCTTTATCTCCGACAAGCAGGACGTCGCCCGGCCCGAGCCGGCGGGTGGCTGGTCCTACCTTGTGGGGGACAAGCTCGAGATCGACCGCGTCGCCACGGCGGCGGGCTTCAGCTACCGCTGGGTCGAGTCCCAGGGCGAGTACGCCCACCAGGCGGCGACGATCCTCTGCTCGCCCCGCGGGCAGATCACGCGCTACCTCCCCGGGCTCGGCCTCGAGTCCCCGGAGACCCTCCACACGGCGCTCCTCGAGGCCGGCGAGGGAAAGATCGGGACGCTCTTCGAGAACGCGTTCCTCAACTGCCTCATCTTTGACTCGACCACGGGTCAGTACACGACCGACGCGATCATGCTTCTCAAGATCGCGGCTGCACTGACGGCAATGTCCGTCGCGGGCGGTGTCTTCTTCCTACGGCGCGGCGAAGCGCAGCAGGGGTCGCTCGCGGCCCCCGCGGCCGGCGCGGCGGGCGGAGACCCGAGCAACTGAAACCAGGACCATGAAGCTTCAAGCCTTCCTACTCACCACCCTCCTCGGACTCGCGGGCGCCAGCGCTGGGCTCGCTCAGGATGACGCGGCGCCCGCCGCGGCAGATGCTCCCGCAGCGGAAGCTCCCGCAGGGGAGTCGGCGCCGGCCGCGCCGGCGACGATCCGCGTGGTCGAGGACCTCGACGTGGACGCCGTCATCGCCGCCTTCAACGCCGAGAGCGGGACGGACCGCACCTTCACCGCCGAGGAGCGCTCCTGGATCGGCGCGGGCGTCGCGCCCGGTGACATCGACGCCGCCCACCAGGGCTACGTCGCGATCCCGTCCACCGATCCGAACGTGGTGATCATCAACCGGAACGGTGAAGAGCTCCGGGTGACGTCGAACGCGAGCGCCGGCAGGGCGCCGGTCATCACCCACGAGAGCTCGCACATGATGCCCTTCGCTCCGGAGGTCGACAACGGGACCTTCTGGATGGCCAAGGCCGCGTCCGAGACCGCGAAGGACGTGGACCGGATGTTCGACTTCATCATGTGGATCAACTACATCTTCGCCGCCATCATCGGCGGGCTGATGGTGCTGTTCTGCGTTAAGTACCGCCGCCGCCCGGGGGTCCGCGCGGACCAGTCGATCACCCACAACACGCCCCTCGAGATCACCTGGAGCATCATCCCGACGATCCTCGTGGCGATCATGTTCTGGGGCGGCTACGTGACCTTCCTGGACCTCCGCACGCCGCCGCCCGACTCCATGAAGGTGAACGCGACGGCCTACCGCTGGGGCTGGAACTTCCAGTACCCCAACGGCGTGGAGAGCCCCCAGGAGTTCCACGTGCCGGAGAACACGCCGATCGAGATGGTGATGACCTCCACGGACACGCTCCACTCGTTCCACCTGCCCGCCTACCGCACCAAGTCGGACGTGCTGCCGAACCGGTACACCAAGGTCTGGTTCAACTCGGGCGAGCCCGGCGTGTACCGCGTGTACTGCACCGAGTACTGCGGCAAGGACCACAGCAACATGTACGCGAAGCTCGTGGTCGAGCCGCGCGAAGACTACGAGGCGTGGCTGACCAAGACGGGCAACTGGATGGTCGACGAGAACGGCGAGATGAAGCCGCTCCTGGAGATCGGTGAGCTCACCTACAACCGGCGGGGCTGCAAGTCCTGCCACTCCATCGACGGAAGCATGGGCACCGGGCCGACCTTCGCGGGTCTCTGGGGTCTCAAGCGAGACTTCGATGACGGCTCCTCCGCAGTGGCGGACGAGCAATACATCAACCAGTCGATTCGCGACCCCTACAGCCAGGTGGTGCTGAACGCCAACGGCGTCAGCTACGGCAAGCAGATGACCATCTACAGCCCGATGCTCCCGGTTGAGCAGATCAACGGGATCATCGAGTTCATCAAGTCCCTCGAAGGGGTGCCCCGGAAGGACTGACCCGAGAGAACGACACAGCGCCGCGGGGCGGGGGCTCACCCCTCCTTCCCGCGGGACAGCGCGGACGCCGGGCGCGCGGGATCAGCCCGGCAAACCTCCCCGAACGGGGACGACCACGCGACAAACCAACCAAGAACCACCCAGCTCACTGGCATCCTCCGGTGACTGGTGCAAGACACTCCGATGACGCAAGTTGACATCCCCGTCGAGAGCCCGGTCCGCCCGGTGCAGCACCTCGACAAGAACTTCATCAACCACTCCAAGGGCTTCCTCTCCTGGGCGCTGACTCTCGATCACAAGCGGATCGGGCTGATGTACCTGGCGGGGATCTCCCTGTCCTTCTTCCTGGGGGGCCTGTTCGCCCTGGCGATCCGCCTCGAGCTGTTCTCCCCGGGGATGCAGTTCATGGACGCCGAGACCTACAACCAGGTCTTCACCCTGCACGGGGCGGTGATGGTGTTCCTGTTCATCATCCCGGGCATCCCCGCCGCGCTGGGGAACGTCGTCCTGCCGCTGATGCTGGGGGCCAAGGATGTGGCTTTCCCCCGTCTCAACCTGTGCAGCTATTACCTGTGGCTCTCGGGCGCCGCGTTCTTCATCTGGACGCTGTTCTCCAACGGGCTCGATACCGGCTGGACGTTCTATACCCCGTACTCCACGAGCTACACCGACACGAGCGTGATCCAGGCCACGGCCGGCGTGTTCATGCTCGGCTTCAGCTCGATCTTCACGGGCCTCAACTTCCTGGTCACCATCCACAAGATGCGCCCCCCGGGGATGACCTGGCACAAGCTCCCGCTGTTCCTGTGGGGGATGTACGGCACCGCGATCATGCAGCTGCTGGCGACTCCGGTGCTCGGCATCACCCTGCTGCTCCTGATCATGGAGACGACCCTGGGGATCGGCATCTTCGACCCGCAGAAGGGCGGTGACCCGGTCCTGTACCAGCACTTCTTCTGGTTCTACAGCCACCCGGCGGTCTACATCATGATCCTGCCGGCCATGGCGGTGGTGTCCGAGATCATCGCGGCCTTCAGCCGCAAGCACATCTTCGGCTACCGGATGATCGCGTACTCCTCGGTCTCCATCGCGCTGCTGAGCTTCCTCGTGTGGGGTCACCACATGTTCGTGAGCTCGGAGTCGACCCTGGCGACGCTGATCTTCTCGGCGATCACGTTCACGATCGCGATCCCCTCGGCGATCAAGGTCTTCAACTGGCTGGCGACGCTCTACAAGGGCTCCGTGGCGCTCGACACCCCGATGCTCTACGCGCTGGGCTTCATGTGGCTGTTCACCATCGGGGGCCTGACAGGGCTCTTCCTGGCGGTGCTCTCCACGGACGTCGTCCTCCACGACACCTACTTCGTCGTGGCCCACTTCCACTACGTCATGGTGGGGGGCACGCTCTTCGCGTTCCTCGGCGGCCTCCACTACTGGTGGCCGAAGATGACCGGGAAGATGTACAGCGAGACCTCCGGGCGGATCGCGGCGGTCACGGCCTTCATCGGCTTCAACCTCGCGTTCTTCCCGCAGTTCATCATGGGCTCGCGCGGCATGCCGCGGCGGTACGCGGACTACACCGCGGACTTCGAGCTCTACCACCGCCTCTCCACGACCGGGACGCTGATCCTCGGCGTCGGGCTCGCGCTCCTGGCGTACACGCTGCTGCGCTCCCTCTTCGGCGGCAAGAAGGCCCCGGCCAACCCCTGGGGCTCCGCGACGATCGAGTGGGAGTGCCCCTCGCCGCCGCCGCACCACAACTTCGACCACCCGCCCCTCGCCACCGATCCGTACGACATGGAGCGCGTGGAGTGGGACGAAGAGGTCCAGGGCTACGTGCCCGCCGTGGGCCACCGCCCGACGGCCCACTGATCCAATCACAGCCCGGGGGCCGGCGTTCGGCCGGCTCTCGGACTCCTTCAAACCCTTCCCTGCCCCGGTCCCCGGGGCTCCCCCTCGAACCGCGGCCTCACTGATCCCTTCAACGGCCGCTGGAACGACGCTCCCCAATGTCTGACGCTCACGGACACGGCGACAAGCCCTTCCTCGCCCACCACTTCGAGGACGAAGATCACCAGTTTGACTCCGGCAAGCTGGGGATCTGGGCCTTCCTGGTGACGGAGATCCTGTTCTTCAGCGGTCTCTTCTGCGCCTACGTCATCTATCGCGCGATGCACCCGGAGGTCTTCACCTTCGCGTCCAACGCGCTGGATACGCAGATGGGCGCCATCAACACCGGGGTGCTCATCTTCTCCAGCCTCACGGCCGCCTGGGCCGTGCGGAACGCCCAGCTTGGCCAGAAGACCGGGCTGATCGTGAACCTCTCGATCACGATCCTGTGCGCGTTCGGGTTCATGGGGATCAAGTACCTCGAGTACTCCCACAAGTTCGACAAGGGCCTGTTCCCCGGGGACAAGTACGAGGCCAAGGAGGGCGCCTACGGCGACGAGAGCAAGGGCAACGCGAACACGGTCGCCTTCACGTCCCCCGACGAGGAGGAGAGCGCCGAGGAGGCGGAGCCGGGCGTCGCCTTCTCCAACGGAGATTCGGCCGAGGCAGCGCTCGCAGAGGAAGACGGCGAGGAGCTCGCCCCCTGGAACGATCCAAACGTCCCGGAGGCCACGAAGCGGAAGCTGAAGATCTTCTTCGGCATCTACTTCTGCATGACCGGCCTGCACGGTATCCACGTGCTCATCGGGATCCTCGTCCTGGGCTGGCTCCTGACCCGGGCCATCCGCGGGCACTTCACGCCGACCTACTACGGTCCGATCGACTTCGCGGCCCTCTACTGGCACCTGGTCGACCTGATCTGGATCTACCTGTTCCCGCTGCTCTACCTGATCAACTGAGCCCGCGCGGCTGACCTCCCCCTCACCAGCGACGCCCCGCAAGCCACAAGACTCCCATGACTGCTGCAGCCTCCACGGAACACGACCACGCCGAGGGTCATGACCACGGCGACCACCACGTCCTCCCGCTCTGGCTCCTGATCGGAACCTGGGCGGCCCTGATGGGCCTGACGATCTTCACCGTCACCGCCTCCACCTTCCATCTCGGCGCCTTCGACCTCCCGGTGGCCATGGCCATCGCGACCATCAAGGCGACCCTGGTGATGTTGATCTTCATGCACCTGGGGTTCGACAAGAGCTTTCACTCGCTCCTGATCTACGGCTCCTTCCTCTTCGTCTTCCTGTTCATCAGCTTCGTCTGGATCGACCGTGGCCAGTACCAGGTCGATATCAACGAGAAGGAGCAGCAGGAGATCGCGATCGACCTGGGGCAGTGACCCCCGAGCCGCCGCGCGCCGTCCTGTGACGGTGTGCCACGCCGGCGTCGAGCGGCCCCGCTCTTCTCCCTGCCAGGGGGAAGCGGGGCCGTTCCCGTTCTGCGGCACCTCCCTCCTCGGGACTCGACGGTTCCGCGCCCGCCCGCTCCCCTGGCGTGGCTCCCGCCCCGTGCGGGAGCGGTAATCGTCACCCGCTGGGCATCAGGGGGCTCCCTGCCGGCGAACATGGACTAGATTCCTCCTCGACCCATGAGCTACTCCACCCCCGGCCCCCTCCGCCATCTCGACCGCCACGGACGCCTCGAGGCCTCCGGTGAAGTGCCCGACGGCGGCTACGCCGGCGCGGGTGCGCGCGGCGTCGCCCCGTCCGAGGCGCCGGCCTCCGAGTCGGAGGTCCTGGGCTTCGGGATGAAGCTGTTCCTCGCGTCCCTGACCATGATCTTCGGCGCGACGTTCGCGGCCTACGGGATCATCTGGTGGCGGAACCGCGCCGACTGGCAGGGGGCGGTGGACAGCGGCGAGGTCATCCGGCTCGCCGCGGCCACGGTCCTGCTGGTCATCGCCGATGTCGCCGCCGCACGGGCCTTCCGCCAGGAGCGCGATCAACCTCGGGCCTTCCGGTTGACTCGCCTGACGCTCATCACCGCCTCCATCTACGTGGTGGTGCAGAGCTTCAGCTGGTTCCCCCTCATCGCCCAGGGGGACCCCGATGGGGACGGGACCCTGCGCATGGAGGGGTTCCTCTTCCTGATGCTCACGGTGGCCCACGCGGCGCACGTCCTCGGCGGCGTGGTGGCGAACGGCATCGTCCTCGCGCGCTCCACTGGCGGGCGCGGCCCCCAGTCCGGCTCGCTCCAGATGCTGTACCAGTACTGGCGGTTCCTCACGGTCATGTGGGTTGCCGTCCTCGCGCTCCTCTTCGGCATGTAGCGAGGCCGGGGGACGGGTGGCTCCCCGCTGCCCTTCAGCAGAAGGCGCTCGGTCGCGAGGCTCGCCGCTCTCCCCGTTCCGCGGTCTTCGGCCGTCGACCACCCACCCATGGAAGCCGTCGCCTTCCTCGCCGGGCTCTTCGCGTTCGGCCTGATCAAGCTCGTCCTGGTCGCGGCGATGCCCGCCAGCGGCGCCGCCGGGAGGGTGGCGGCGCCCCAGCGCGGCGACGGACTGCGGATGAAGGAGCTGGAGGCCGAGGTCCAGCCCCTGGAGGCACGGCTTCAGGCTGCGGAGGGGGACCTGGGGGAGGCTTCGGGGGGCGCCGGGAGCGGCGCCTGACGCCCCGGGGGCAGGCGAAGCCGGCTGGCCCCCGGCAGGTCGGGGCGACGGTGGCGTGAGTGCAGCGATGACGAGCGGACCCCACCTCGGTCGGGGGACCAAGTCCGGTCGTTGCTTCGGTGTTCGCGGGGCCATACGGTCGGGACCCCCGACGCTTCCAAGGGACGACGATGCTGCGAAAACACCTGCACTACAACCGATACCGTGGGGACGCCGCGGCGTCGTCAGCGCAGGCCCTGGAGAGGGAGGGGCACGTCCTCCTCACGGGGGTCTTTGATCCGCACGAGGTGGCTTCGATCCGGGAGGGCGTCGACCGCGTCTTCAGTGAATATCCCTCGGATGGGAGGGTGGGCGCGCCCGATCCGCCGCGCTCAGAGATGTTCCGGTACGAGATGTTCAACCGGAGTTCACTCGTCCAGGCAGCCATCGAGAACCCGAGGATCCTCGAAGCGGTCGAGCCTCTCCTGGGGGAGGACTGCCACATCATCGCGAACACGTCCTGGCGCAACCCCGCCGATCGCTCCTCGGCCCCTGACGGTCAGCAGTGGCACGTGGATGGTGGCCCGCATGTGGTCCGGCCGCCTGGCGTGCCCTGGCCGGAGGAGATCCCTTACCCCGTCTTTGTGGTGACGGCCCAGGTCTACCTGCGGGACGTCCGGCTCGAGGACGGACCGACGGCGATCCTCCCGGGGAGCCACCGGTCCGGCTCGCTTCCGCCCCACGAACGGATGTGGGACCTCGACCTCACCTACGAGGGGAGAGGTGCGGCCGTGCACACCGCGTCGGCCGGGGACGTGACGCTGTTCGTATCGGACACCTGGCACCGTCGTATGCCCCAGGGCGAGGGCACCCGCGGGAGGGACTTCGTGCAGTGCATCTATGCCCGCCGCGAGATCGCACCTCGGGTGCTCCCGAGCGAGCGCTGCAGCGCCGCTGGCCCGGCGGCGCGGGAGCGGGCGCGCAGCCTGCGGCAGCGACAGCTCATCGGGCTGCACGAGCCCTGCTTCTACGACGGCTGATGGAGGCTGTGTCCGGGCGATGAACCTCCGAGTCGGAGCGGCGCAGTTCCCGGTGGGGGGCGATCCGGCCGCCAACGCGGACGAGGTCTGCTCGCTGATGGATGCGGCTCGAGCTGGAGGGGCCCGGCTCGTCGTGTTCCCCGAGTCCGCTCTCTCGGGGTACACGCCCGCGGAGTTCCCTGACCTCGCGACCTTCGACTGGGAGGCGCTCGACCGAGTCACCGAGCGGGTCCGTGAGGCGGCTGCGTCGGCCGGCCTCTGGGTGGTCCTGGGGACGATCGCGCGCTCGGGCGACCCCGACCGCCCCCGCAACTCCGCGCTCGTGCTGGCCCCGGATGGGAGCGTCCAGGGGCGGTACGACAAGCGCCTGCTGGCTCGCTCCGAGCTCGCACACTTCCAGCCCGGCTCTTCGCCCTTCCTGTTCGAGGTGGACGGTTATCGCTGCGGGGTCGCCATCTGTCATGAGTGGCGCTACCCGGAGGTGTACCGTGAGTACGCGCGGCTCGGCGCCGACGTTGTCCTCCACCTCTGGTACGACGGGGCGTACGAATCAGAGGCGTGGGAGCGCGAGGGGAAGGGGCTCATGGAGGTCATCCCGGCCACCGCACGTGCCCACGCGGTCTGCAATCACCTCTGGGTGGTCGGCAGCAACACCTCGAAGGCGCGCAGCGCCTTCGCGCCCTTTGTGGTGCGACCGGATGGGGGAGTCGAGGCTGCGGGCGAGCGAGAGCGTGCGGGGATGGTCATGGCCGACCTCTCGCCGCGGGCGGGGTTCACCGACGGGTCGGCGCACCACCGCCTCCGCTTGCTCGAGGGCTGCCAGAGCCCGACCACGGCGCGGCCGTGAGGTTGAGGGCTCTCGGTGCCCTCCCCTAGAACTCCTCGAGGGGGACCTGGAAGCGCTCCCTGAGGATCGCGGCGAGCTCGCGGAAGTCGTTCACGATGAACTCGGGGTTCGCGGCCTCGACGTCCTGCCCCTCGCGGGCGGCCCGCCGGATCCAGGCGGTGTGCATCCCGATGCTCACGGGCGGCACGATGTCATGGGCGAGGTTGTCGCCCACGTAGAGGACCTCGCCCGGGAGGAGGCCCATCTCGCGCAGCGCGTGCTGGTAGAGCTTCACGTTCGGCTTGCTGATCCCGACCTGGTCCGAGATGAAGACGTTCCGCGGCCCGAGGAGCGGCACGAGGCCGAGGCGGATGAGCTTCTCGGACTGCTTGGTGGTCCAACCGTGGGTGATGATCCCGGTCCGGATCTTGGCGTTAGAGAGGGCCCTGAGGAACGGCTCCACGTCGTCGAATGCCCGGAGGTCCTTGAACTTGGTGTCGTGGTAAGCCGCCATGCCGGCCGCCACGATCAGCGCCGGGTTGACGTCACGCTTCTGGTGGGGAGGGAGGCGCTGGATCAGCTTGTCGTAGTGCTGGTTGTAGTTGGACCCGAACTCGCGCACGACCTCCTGGAGCTCCGCGGCGATCTCCTCGTGGGTGGCGTCGAGTCCCGTCTCGATCATGGCGTCCACGGCACGCGCGCGGGCGTTCCGGGCGAACTCCGTGGTGGAGAACAGGGTGTCGTCGATGTCGAAGAGGACGGCCTTCATGGGATCGCGGGTGGCGGACTCGGGTGCGACCTATTGTGCACACAGGTCGATCTCTCTTCCATCGGAACGCCGGCGCGGCGACTCGCGCCCATTCGAGAGAACCCTGGCGTTGGTCCCCCCAGGGGCCTCGGGGGGGACAAGGAGAGAGCCCGGCGTTCCCCGAGGTGGGGAACGCCGGGCTCTCATGGGCGTTCAGGCTGCGGGCCGCCGGGGCCCGCCGCTGATCACTGGGACTCCAGCTTCGACTCGACCGACTCGCGAATGTTCGTGATGGTCGCCTTCACGAGCACCATGAGCGAGCTGCGCTCGTCGTTGAAGCCTTCGCTCTTGAAGAGGAAGCCGAGGACGGGGATCTGCCCGATCCACGGGACTTCCGCCCGACGCTCGATGTTGCGGATCCGGGAGAGCCCGCCCAGGAGCAGCGAGCCGCCGTCCGGAAGGAAGGCGCTCGTGTTGACGCTCTGAACCTCAAGCTCGGGGAGCTGGAACTCGACCGGGGCGGTGTTGCCGCCGAGGGTGGTCGAGAAGTTCCGGAGCGCGACGACCTTGGCCACGGTGGGCTGGATCTCGAGGCGCAGCCACTGGCGGTTCTCGAGGATCGTGGGGCGCACGTCGAGGACGACGCCCTCGTTCAGCACGTTGACCACCGGGTCGGCGACCGCCTGGAACTGGGCGACCTCAACGTCGAAGTCCTGGATGTAAGCGCGCTGGTTCAGCACCGCCACGTAGGCGCGCTGGGAGTCCTGGACGCTGAGCATCTGGCTGTTGACGATCTGGCTCTTCTCGCTCTTCTCGACGGCGCGCAGGATCGAGGAGACCTCGGCGTCGTCGAAGAAGGTCATCTGGAAGCTGAGGCCCCCGATGGTGCTGAGGCTGCTTCCGAGGGCGGTCTCGAAGAAGTTCTGGGTGGTCGCGCTGAAGGCGCCGTCCAGGCCATCGTCGAAGAAGAGACCCGCGCTGGGCGCGCCAGCGGCGTTCGTGCCGTCGGTGCCGGTTCCGCCGTTGTCGAGGCCGAGGGACGCCTGGTCCTCGAGGCCGTTCGTCACGTCCTCCAGCACCCGGTTATCGAGGCCCCGGAAGTCGTTGCCGATCTCCTGGATGAAGTTGTCGGTGACCTCGAGGAACTTGGACTCGATGGTGACGAGCGACGAGTTGAAGCGACGGAGGTCGTTCAGGAACTCGACGATCTGCATCTGGACCTCGGGGGTCTGGGTGACCAGCAGGTTGGTCTCGCCGACCTCGATGCCGACGCCTTCCACTTCCCAGGAGTCCGGGGCCACCGTGTCGGTGATCAGCGTCTGGAGGTTCTCCAGCTCGATGATCCGCGGGGCCTCGCCGATGGCGCCGAAGGGGCCGCCGCCGTCGTCGTCCTCGAGCTGGTCGATCAGTCGGATCCGGTCGATGCGCGGGCCCTGGAAGTCGGTCAGCGCGAAGATCAGGTCCGAGACGTCGTGGACGACGGGCTCGGGGGCGCCGACCGCCTTCTTGGCGCTCGTGATGAGCACCGCGTCGAACATGATCGTCCAGCGGATCTCCTCGCCGGAGGCGGCGACGATCCGGTTGATGGCCTGCTCGGCCGTCAGCTCGTTCTGGAAGTTGAAGTTGTAGACGATGCCCTCGTCGGACACGAGGTCCTCGGCGGCCTGGTCCACGATGATGGGCAGGTTCGTGAAGTCGGACACGTAGCCCATCACGACCTTGAGGCTCTCCTCGTCCTCGATGCTCGGCAGCGTCACCTTCGTGGTGGCGAGGGCCGCGCGAAGCTCCGCCTCGATGGGGGAGATCTTCTTCGAGGGGTTGTAGACGCGCTTGGTCCGCAGGATCGACTTGCGGCGCCACTCGTCGGCGTCGGGGAGCGTGATGATCTCGTTGCGGGCGATCCGCATATCCTCGAGCTCTTCACGGTACTTCTTGAACTGCTCCGACTTCTTGACGATGTAGTCGGCCTGGACCTGCTGACGATCGGCGCGGAAGGCCGCGGTGCGGATCTCCTCGGCCTGGTCGTTCTTCGGCTGCTTGGAGAGCGCGAGGCGGGCCGACTCCTCGGCGTCGCGGTAGCGACCCTCCTCGAAGGCGGTGGCGGCCTCGGCGACGATCAGGTCGATCTGCGCCTGCTGTCGGTTGGCCTCGGCGGTCTCCTTCTGCTTGAGGAGCTCGAAGGCCTCGCGGCGGGAGAGGTCCTTGGCGTTCTCCTCGGCGAGGGCGCGCTCCTGCTCGGTCTGGGCCAGCAGGTCGCGGACCTCGACGTCCGTCCCTTCCCAGTCGATGTCGTAACCGCCGACCTCGATCTTGGTCTGGGCGAGCCGCAGTTCAGCCACGGCGCCGGCGTAGTCGCCGCGCTGCTTCATCTTGCGGGCGTCGCTGAGGTCCTGACGGACCCCAACCTTGAGCTGCTCCAGCTTGAGCGCGAAGCGCGAGGCCTCGGCGTCGCCGATGGCGTTCACGCCGTCGGGGCGATCGAGGAGCGCGGCCAGCTCGGCGCGCATCTGCTTCGCCTCGAGGCTCTCGCTGTTGATCGCGAGGGCGCGGTCCACCTGGGCCAGCGCCTCCTCGAGCATCAGCTGCTGCTTCATGTCGGCAGCGCGCGCCATGGCGGCGTCGAAGAGGAGTCTGTTCTTCTGCTCGCGCAGCGTCAGGAGCTCGGCGTCCGCCCCGGCCTGATCGTCCTGCGCCGCGGCAAGGCCGCCGGCGCGCTCGATCGTGGAGGGGTCGATGGTGGCGCGGCGACCTTCGCTGGTCGTGCTGACTTCAGCGTCCTGGGGAGCCTCGGAAGAGGTCGATGCACAACCCAGGAGAGCCATGGAGGCGCTGCCGGTGATGAGCAGGAAGGACACGTTGAGGGCGGGGCCGGTGATCCTCATGCGGGGAAGACTCACGTCGAATGCAAGGAGGTGGGGGGAGGGAGCTTGAAGGTGTCGAGACCTTGGCAGCTACCGGTAGAAAATCGACCGGCTACCGAGGTTTAGACGGTTCGCGGCCGACGAGCTTTGTGGGGGGGATGGACACGCCACCAGGGGGGACCTCCGGGGAGGATCGAGTCCCTGAGTCGCGATCAACGGCAGCTGGGGAGCTGCCGCAGCCGAACGCTCATCCTGGCGAGCGCGTGCTGCGCCCGACGGGAGGAAGGAACGGGTCCAAAAGAGTAAGGAAGGGGTCGTGGACCGTCAAAGGCCCTGAGGCGAATCAGCCCCACGATCTGCACGGGCGAGCCGCGATCCGGAGGGTGCTGTGACGGTCACCGGTCTCCCGATAGGCGCTCGTCCGGCGGAGGAGCGACGAATAGGGCAACGGACTGGCGAACCGGGCTGGGGCAGGGGTCTGGGACCGGAGCCCCATCGCGGAGCCGCCTCCCCGGAATGTGCGCCCGTCGTGCCCCGAACCCCGGTCCATCCAGGCCACGATCCCCTCCAGCGCCCTGGAGTCCCCGGCGTCCGGACGGCCGGCCCCCGTGGGTCCGCCCGGGGGAGGGGGGGGGCAGCTTCGAGGGGGGCGCCACGAGCCGCGCGCCTCGGGCCCAGGGCCGCTTGTCCGGGCCACCAGTGGGGAAGCGCCCGTGGGACCACCCTTCGGGTGGAACGAGCAGCGCCCCCGGACGACGGGTCGTCCGGGGGCGCTGCGTTGTTGGGGCGGAGATCCTGGAAGATCAGCGCTCGAAGGAGCCCTTGAAGGTGATGTCCGTGTAGCCAGCGTCCATGGCCGCGTCGAGGACCAGGACCACGTCCAGGTTGGTGACGTCGGTCCGGGGATCGATGGTGGCCTTCTTCTCGGGGTCCGCCTTGATGAAGGCCTTGAGGGCCTTCACCACCTCTTCCAGCTTGGTGGTGCGCTTCGTGCCCACCGTGTAGCGGATCTGTCGGGTGTCGTCGTAGACGAAGCGGCGGTTCGCCTTCACGTCCTCGTCGGTGTAGGGCACGAGGCCATCCCGGGTCTCGCGCATCTTGTTGCCGGGGCGCAGCACGTCGAGGCGGATGTCCACCTTCTCGACGGGCTCGGCCTGGCTCGTGTTGACGCCGACGTCCTTGGGCAGGTACGCCCCGAGCTTGCCCTCGAGGACTTTGAACTTCAGCGTGCACATGAAGAAGATGAGCAGCAGGAACGTGACGTCGATCATCGGCGTCATCTGCAGCTCGCACTTCTCGTTGGTGATCTCGCTGAGGGCGCTTCCTTTCTTCTTGGCCATGTCTTTTTGACTCCCTTGTGGTGGGGCGTGGCGGACAGGGGGGCGAGCGGGCTCGCCCCGCCGATCAGTTGCCGGCCTCGTTGGTGTCGGGGGTGGAGACGGCGAGCTGCAGCTTCCAGATCTGCGTTCCTTCCTGGCCGCAGCGCTCCATGATGTACTGCACGTACTTGAAGGGCGTGACCTGATCGGCGCGGATGAGGACGGGCTCGTCCGGGATCATCGTGGAGCTACCAGGGGCGATGGGCTCCTTCTTCATCCGGTTGGCCGCCGACTTCAGCCAGACGTCGAGATCGTTCCACTTGTCCGGGCCGGTGTTCACGTCCGGGTCGTAGTACGTCTTCTTCTTGATGATCATGTCCCCGCCGTGGGGGACGTTGATGATCGGCCGCCACTCCTTGGGGTCCGGCTTATCAGGCTGGGCATGCTCGGCCACCGGGAGGTCAACGTCCTCCAGGTCCTGCTGGGTCATGTCCGTGATGATCATGAAGAAGATGATGAGGAGGAAAACGACGTCGATCATCGGCGTCATATCCATCTCCATATCCGTCTCTGCGTCGTGCTTGGCCAGGTTCATGTGCAGTCTCTGTGGGCGCGGTGGGCGGCTTCGGGCCGTCCGGGGGCAACTCTACGGTCGGTGAGGGGCGCGAGCCGGGGGACCGGACACGCGGGCCAGCCGCCGGCGGGCCCCCGAGGGGGCCGCGCCGTCAGCCGGCGTCCTCTCAGGTCTGCGGGCGGAAGCGCTCGAAGAGGTCCTCGACGATGGCGCCCGTCTCGATGATCGTCTTGATGAGGCGGTTGCGCAGGAAGGCGAAGGCCGCCGTCACCGGGATGGCGACGATCAGACCAAGCATGGTGGTCAGGAGCGCCTGGGAGATACCGGCGGCGAGGTCGGCCGGGTTGGCCTGACCCTGCGAGCGGGCAATCTCGTTGAACGCGGTGACCATTCCCATCACGGTGCCGAGCAGACCCATCATCGGGGCGACGTTGGCGATGAGGGAGAGCCAGCCGATCTTCTGGTGGAGCTTGATCGACTCCTCGTCGCCCATCTCCTCGAGGGACTTCTCGACGACCTCGTAGGGGTGGCCGATCTTGGAGATACCGGCGCCGCAGACGCGGGTGAAGTAGGTCTCCTCCTCCTCGCAGAGGTCCATGGCCTCCTGGAACTTCTCGTCGTTGAAGAGGACCTCGATCTCGTCGATGAGCTCCGGCGGGGCGAGCTTGTCGCGCTTCAGGGAGGTCATGTTCTCGATGATCACCGCGAGGGCGACGATCGAGAGGAGCATGATGCACCAGCCGACGGGGCCAGCGTTCTTGAAGACGTCACCGGCGGTGGTGTTCTGGGCCATGGCCGGCGTCGCCGTCGACAGGAAGACGAGGCCAGCGGCAGCTGCAGGTGCCAGTCGAGCGAGGAGGGAGTTCGCGTTCATTGGGATGGCTGGGGGCGTATCGGGCTCTGTCCGGATCTCCGTGGATCGGAGGGGGCGGAGCCGAGGGACCGTGGGCTCACCGGACCCGGGAGGTGACCCGAATGGTCACCAGGGCGGTGAGGGGATGAATTGGATTGGGTTGGGTTGGTCGGGGGGATCGAATCCCGACCAGACGGGAACCGCTCGCCGAGAGGCATGCGGAGCCCGAGGGCTAGGTGGATGCTGGCCGCAGGGCCATTTTCCCGACAGAGAACGTACCGCTCGCTGGGCCGTCGGCAACCGTGATGTTTTACAACGATTCGAGAAGTTGCGCCGCCTTGCGTGCAGAGGGCGTGGCGCCGTACTGAGACGCGACCTGCCGGAGGGCCGTCTTGGCGGCATTCGCGTCCCCGGCCTCACCCGCCTTCAGGCCCGCCTCGGCGAGCCCGACCAGGGCCTCAGCGCGGCGATCCGCGGAGGTGTGATCGAGGCCAGCGACCCAGGCGAACTCGAACTGGGCCTTGCGGAAGTCGCCCTCGGCGAGCCAGGCGTGCCCCAGGCCGAGGTGCGCTGCGGCCATTCCGGCCGAGGTCTCGCTGCTCTTGGAGGCCGACTCGAAGGTCCGGCGGACGCTCTTGGCGTCCCCAGAGGAGGCCTTGGTGATGGCCTCGCCCATGCCCGCGACCTCGGCCCCTGCGGCAGCAGCGGCCATGACCGATGCGTTCTCGCTCTCGATGGCCCCGTAGGCCGCCGCGGCGAGGTCGAAGAGCTCACGGGCCCCGACGTTGTCACCGGCGCTGATGGCGGCGTAGGCGCCATGCATGGCGGCGTCAGCGGTGGTGATGGGGGAATAACCCTCCGCGCCGCCGTTGCCGGCGTCGTAGATCGAGCGATACCCATCCCGGGCGGCGGCGGCGTCACCGTTGAGCCACTGGGCCCGCGACTTGAGCGCGAGCACCTCGGGGACCTGTCGCGCGGACGGGAAGTCGGTCATGAACCGGTCGCACTCGCCGGCGACATCTCCGAAGCGGGTCATGTCGCTGGCGGCCAGGGCCATGAGCGAGGTGGCTGCCCTCAGGCGGGCCTCGGCGCGCAGGGGGTCGCGCACCGCGCTGTCCCCGGCGGCCTCCTGGTAGCTCTTGACGGCGTCTTCCCAGGCGCCCCGGCCGGCGTAGGTGCCACCGTCGCTGAAGGCCGTGGAGCCGCTGCCCCAGGCGATCTGGATCACCTCGGCCGACTTGATCGAGATCTCGCGGCCGTCGCGGCGGGTCACCTTGACGTTGTCGAGGCCGTCCTCGGTGACCGTGCCGGTGACCGTGCTGGCCTTGTTGGTCCGCGGGTTGATCCGGAAGACCTGGTCCGGCTTGGCCTGGGGGGCGGCCAGCGCGGGTGCCGAGAGCATCGCGACCGCCGCCATGGCGGCGGGGGCGAGGCGGAGGGCGGTACGGGCGAGGGAGGGGAGGGTGGCGATCTTCATCACAGTCTCGGGGAGATCGGGCGTCGCGGACGTGGGGAGCGTGGGGCGGGGAGGGGAGCGTGGGCGATCAGCGGGTCTGCTCGTAGAGCCAGCGGTAGCGGGCGGCGAGCACCCCGTTGCCGAGGCGCGCGCGCAGCGCGGGCTCGGTCTCTTCCCCGGAGCAGTTCTCCTCCACGACGGAGAACTGCACGTCGTTCTCGAGGGTCACGACCACCTCGTCCATGATCCGCTTCGCGCTCGCGGCCTTGCGGTCGTCCTGGAGGCCCCAGACGTAGTAGGCGTAGATCGACATGAACTTGGCCTCGTACCAGTCGCAAGCCCACCACTTGTCACCGGACATGGCGAAGGTGTTCAGGCGGCCGGTGATGAACTGGAACTCCTCTTCCGTTCCGCCCGCGCCGCGCGTGGCGGTGACCCGCTCGCCGCCGCCGCCGCCGTTGACGGAACCGAGCATGGCGCGGCTGAGCAGCAGCGTGGGGCGTCGCGACTTGAGGGGGGCGTCTTCGCCGACGATGAGCGGGGCCAGGAGGTTCTTCGCCACCTCCATCTCCCCGAGCTCGACCAGGCACTCGGCGAGATCCGGGGTGACCTGGGTCGCCACGGTCCTGCCGTACTCGGCGTCGTCCTTGAACCTGGACGCCATGCGCTCGAGGGGGCTCTTGGCCTTCTGCCACTCCTGGAGCTCGAGCCAGAGCTTGCTCTCGGCTCGGAGGTTCTTGAACTCGGGGCTGGGGGTGATTCCGTTGGCGAATTCGAGGGCCTTCGCCATCTCGCCCGTCACCTTCTGGTAGGCGTTGGGGTCCGGAACTCCGGCCGCCTCCATGCGGTCACGCCGCGCATTGAGGGCGAGGTAGAGGTCGATGGACGCGCTCGCGGTCTCCGGCGCGTCCGGGCTGGACGCGACCATCTCGGCCACGATGGCGGCCGCCGAGGCGGCGTCGCCGCTCTTGGCGTAGGAGTCGGCCAGAATGGACTGGGCGCGGATCACGAACTTGCCGGCGTTGCCATACGTGGTGCCGTAGTCCTTGAGCTCCTCGATGACCTTGGCGAAGCCGCTGTCGTCGGCGCCCTCGGACTTCCTGTAGCGCCCGTTGGCGATCACGTGATCGATGTAGGCGCGGTAGAACTCGGCGCGGGAGAGGGCCTGGCTGCGGCGCGCTTCCTCGAGGGGGCTCGTGGGCGTGAACTTGGGGTCCTTGGCGCGGCCGGTCAGGTAGTCGTCGAAGGCGCCGCGGGCGCCCCGGAGGTCCTTGTTCGAGAGCTTGCACAGGCCAATCTGGATCTGGGCGAGCTCGTAGAACCCGTCCTCCGGCTTGATCTGCTCGTACTCGGCGATGGCCCCGTCCCAGTCGCGGTCGCTGCGGCGCGCCTCGCCGCGGTTGAAGATGATCTCGTCAGCAGAGCCCTCCTCGTCGAAGGCGATGACGAAGTTCTCCGCCTCACGGATGAGCGCGGCCACGTCGTCCTGATTGTCGATCCCCAGGCCGCGGGCCCAGGCCTTGATCGTGTTCTGGTAGCCGCGGGCGTTGGAGCGGTTGAAGTCGTCGTCGCGCCAGTTGAGGAGCGCCTCGCGGAAGGCCATGGCGGCCTCGAGCTGACGGTCCTGGCGGCGCAGGGTGAGGCCCATGCCGTTGTAGACCTTGGCGCCGAACTCGACCCGGTCGGCGGGGTCCAGGGCGTCGAGGCGGGTGAGCAGCTCGCGGTAACCGGCCAGGGCCTCCTCGTAGTTCTCGCCGGCGCGCTTGGCGTCCGCGGCCTGGAGAAGCTGGGCGGGGGGGATCTCGATGCCCGGGCGCTCGTTGATCGAGGCGATCAGCTCGCCGCCCTTGCGGGCGGCCTCGGTGCCGGGGTTGTCGCTGGCGATCTGCTTGGCGAGGTCGAGGGCGAAGGTGATGCTGTCGCGCTGCTGGCGGCGGGACTTGACCTCCTCGCGCATCTCGGCCTCGGTGGCGAACCAGCGGGCGCTGCCTTCTCCCAGGTCGCCGCCGATGAAGCCGCCGGCGTCCACGAGGGTGCTGGCGAACTCCAGCATGGCGGAGTTTCCGAGGACGGAGAGCGAGAAGCCCTCCTGGCGGTACAGGTTGTAGAAGAAGAGGCCGGCGGTGATCGCTCCCTCAAGCTCACCGAGCTCGCGGGAGGTGCTCTGGACGCCGGGGATCACGAGCTCGACGTAGAGGAAGCGCTTCTGCTTGATGTCGAGGGGCAGCTTCGACCACTCGAGCATCTCCTCGCGCTTGTCGGGGTCGATCGGGATGACGCTGTTGATCACGCCGATGTAGAAGTCGCGGGCCTCCTCTGGGAACCCGGTGCTCGCGTAGACGTCGCCGATGCCGGCGTTGGCGCGCAGTGCGATCTCCGTGCCCTCACCGACGTCGAAGATGAGCTCGGAGTAGGTCTCGATGGCCTGCTCGCTGAAGAAGGCATCGTCGGGCGTCGCGGAGCTGATGTGCGCATAGAGCCCCGCCTTGTCGAGCATCAGCACGTCCCGCTTCGTCTTGAGGGCCGGCGTCATCGGGTCGGTGGCATCGATCTCCTCGATGAGCTCCTCGCAGAGCCTCACGGACTTCTCCAGGACGGCCACCTTGCGCTCGCGGAGGGCCTCGGCCTCCTCACCGACAGCCTCCTCGAGGGAGATGTCGAGGCTGCGAGCGTAGAAGCTGGCGAGCTCGACCATCGTGCGCTGGGCGTCGATGCGGTTGTCCGCCCCCATGTTCGCGGTCACGTAGTCCTCGTACGCGGACATGGCCTGCTCGAAGAGCTCGTTGCGCCGGGTGGGGTCGGTCGAGGCCTTGGCGCCGATGTAGTAGACGTCGCAGCGGACGAGCTCGAGCTCGGACTCCATCCGGCCCGAGACGCCCTTCTCTGCGACGTTGTTGAGCACTGACTCGGCCATATCGACGAAGGCCCACTCCTTTGCGAGTCCGCGCGCGAAGTCGATCTCCGCCTCGACGGCTTTCTCCGAGCTCGACTGCGCTGCGGCCGGGACGGAAAGGCCGATTGCGGCGGTGAGGAGGAGGAGCTGGCGGTGGATGGGGCTGGCGCTGAATGAAATGGTCATGTTCGTTCGTCGCGTTCGCAGGGCCTCGCTGGGGGGAGGCCGGCGTGGGGCTTCGACCGGGTCTTAGTCCGCTGAATGAGAGAGGTGACCGGGGGCGTCGAGGAATCCGGGATGCGGGCTCGGGCGCTCCTGGGGACCAGGAAGCGGGCGGGAGAGGATACGGCAAGCTGGCGTCCCTGTGAACGGGGGAGCGCCCCTTGCGTGCCCGATCTCGTCCCACAAGGAAGCCGCCGCGCGGCCCGCGGGAGCGGGGCGCGCGGCGGCTGGGTCCGTGGCCCCCGCGGGGCGGGGCCGGGAT
>JADHOC010000029.1 GCA_016779205.1 Planctomycetota bacterium
AACGGCGACATCTTCTGGGCCTGCAGCGAGCGCTACGGCAACTGCACCGACTTCCACACGCTGCTCCTCGCCCTCGCGCGCACCGAGGGCATCCCCGGCCGCTTCGAGATGGGCTTCCCGATCCCCATGGACCGCCCGTCCGGCTCGATCGGCGGCTACCACTGCTGGGTCGAGCTCTGGCTCCCCGGCGCAGGCTGGATTCCGCTCGACGCGTCGGAGGCCGCCAAGCACCCCGAGGACCGCGAGCTGCACTTCGGGGGCGAGGAGCCGGACCGCGTCCTGTTCACCCGCGGCCGCGACCTGCGCCTCGGAGACGACCACCAGGGCCCCGCCCTCAACTACTTCATCCACACCTTCGCCGAACTCGACGGTTCCAGACTCGACGGCGTCGAGCAGACCGTCCGCTACGAGGAGATGCCATGAGCAAGATGTTCGTTGACGTCCGACGCTGTATCGGATGCCACGCCTGTTCGGTCGCCTGCAAGACCGAGCACAGCGTGCCCCTGGGCACGTTCCGCACCCGGGTCCGCTGGCTTCCGGAGCCCGGCGATGGGCGCATGACCTTCCTGCCCGTGTTCGCGGAGACCTGCGACCTCGGCGCCAACCGCGCGGAGCACGGGCTGGAGCCGGCCTGCGTCATGTCTTGCCCGACCAAGGCGCTGGCCATCGTGGATGAAGCGCCCCCCGAGTCACGCCCCCTCGAGCGCAAGGGCGACACCCGCGACGGCGTCGTCTACCGCGGTCACGCCCGCTGGCAAGAGGACGCCATGAACGCCGGCGTCGCGCTCTCCCCCGAGGACCCCGACCCCATCTACGAGCAATGGTAAGCCTCGATCGACGCGAACTCCTGACCCTCGCTGGCGGCCTGGGCGCCGCGGCCTTCTCCGGCGGGCTCCTCTCGGGCTGCAGCTCGAGCGGTGACGGGAAGGCCCTCCCCTCCATGGGCGACGCCATGGCCACCCGCATCGACTACGGCCGCGCGAAGGCCGTGCCCACCATCTGCTTCGGCTGCACGACCCACTGCGGCGTGATCGGCTGGGTGCAGGATGGTCGCGTCCGCCAGATCGAGGGCAACCCCAAGGACCCCAACACCCAGGGCGCCATCTGCGGCAAGGCCCAGGGCGTGATCCAGGCCACCTACGACCCCCAGCGCATCGTCTACCCGCTCAAGCGGGTCGGCAAGCGCGGCGAGGGCAAGTGGCGTCGGGCCACCTGGGAGGAGGCCATGACGGAGATCGGCGGCAAGCTCAAGGCCCTCCGCGACGAGGGCCGGCCCGAGGAGCTCGTCTTCCATTACGGACGCGACAAGACCAAGGGCTTCACCAGCCGCTGGACCGACGCCTTCGGGACGCCCAACCGTCTGAACCGGCGCTCCATCTGCAGCTCGAATCGCCGCGTGCCCCTGATGAGCATGTACGGCCGCGAGTTCGAGTGGGAGTCCCAGGACCTGGAGCGCACGAACTACGTGATCAACTTCGGGGGCAACCCCATGGAGGCCTACCAGGGTGGGCTCTTCATGATCCGGCGCCTCATGGACGCCCGCGTGGATCGCGGGGCCAAGCTGGTGACCTTCGAGGTCCGCCCCTCGGCCACCGCCTCCATCAGCGATGAGTTCCACACGGTGCACCCCGCGAGCGACGGGGCCATCGCCATGGCCATGGCCCACGTGATCCTCCGCGAGGGGCTCCAGGACACCGCGTTCTGGAACACCTGGGCCAACGTGGACCTCGACACCATCCGTGAGCAGGTCAAGGACTACACCCCCGAGTGGGCCGAGGGGATCTCGGGCGTGCCCGCGGACGACATCGCCCGCATCGCGGTGGAGTTCGCCAAGGCCGCGCCCGCCTGTTGCACCATGTCCAACCGGGGCAGCGCCAAGCACTACAACGGCGTACAGGCGGACCGCGCCATCCGCATGCTCGACGTGCTCGTTGGGAACGTGGGCAAGCCCGGCGGCTTCTGCCTGTCGACGCTGCGCATGTGGAAGAACCGCTACGGCCAGTGGGGCCTGCCGGTCATCGACCAGCCCGGCCCGAAGCCCTCCAAGCCCAAGGCGTGGCGGCCCGGCACGCGCGAGTTCGAGATGCTCCCCGCGGACGTCCAGGAGCGCGTCGCCGCATTCCCGGAGATGTGGCAGAAGAAGTACTTCGGCGAGCTCGCGACGCCGTCGGAGTACCCGCTCTCCTGGCACTGGTACAACATGCGCGTCGGCCAGCTGGTCTACCCGTACATCAAGGAGGGCCGTCAGAAGGTCGGCGCCTACATCAGCTACACCCTGGGCGCGGCCTTCGGGTACCCCGAGGCCGACGTGGCTCGCGAGGTGCTCATGGACGAGGAGCTCGTCCCCCTGCACGTGGCCATCGACATCAGCTACAGCGAGCAGGCCGCGCTGGCGGACTGGATCCTGCCGGACGCCACCGCGCTCGAACGCTGGGACGCCCACTCCACCAACAACTACGGCCTGCGCCCCTACACCGGCATCCGCCAGCCGCTGGTGGAGCCCATGGGTGAGGCGCGGCCCGTCCAGATCATCCTGCGCGATCTCGCCCGGACGATCGGCGGGGGCATGGAGGCCCACTTCGACTTCGAGGACCTCGAGGACTACTACCGCGAGTGGTACGCCCAGGTGCCCGGCGACTGGGAGACCCTGAAGCGCGAGGGCATCTGGACCGACCCGGAGCGCCCCCTGGACCACGAGCTCTACCTGCGGGAGGTCCCCGCCGAGGAGCTCGTGAACCACAGCGTCGACCCGGAGACCAAGATCGTCACCGCGGACAAGGGAGCCAAGCGCGTGGCCGTGGGCATCGAGGTGGACGGCAAGATCGTCCGGGGCTTCGACACGCCGACGCGCCGGATCACCGTGCAGGAGCCCCTGTACCCGCTCGCCGCGTCCCACGTGGGCCTGCCCCTCGACGACATCAACGCCCTCGAGCTCCCCACCTGGGGGCCGGTGCCTGAGCACGTCGACCTCCCCGAGGACCGCTTCGTCTTGACCACCTTCAAGTGGAACGTGCACACCCAGGGCCGGAGCGCCGGGTGGAAGTACAGCTCGGAGATCGTCCACACCAACCCCGTCTTCATGAACCCCAAGACGGCGCAGGCCCTCGGGCTCAGCGAGGGCGACGAGGTCACCCTGACCGTCTTCCGACCGGCGCAGCACACCTACCGCGCTGGCGAGGACGAGCCCGTGGGCACCTTCACCCAGAAGGTCCGCCTCTTGGAGCGCGTCCACCCCAAGGTGGTGGCCGTCTCGCACCACATGGGGCACTGGGAACAGGGCAACGTGGCGCGCGCGGACATGGACACTCCCTCCAAGGGCCAGCCGGGCTTCGGGGCAGAGTGCGACGCGGATGTCACGGATCGAGTGTGGTGGTCCAAGAAGCGCGGAGGCTCGGGCGGTGGACGCCACCTCAACGACGCCCTGCCCATCAACCCGACGCCCCTGGTGGGCGGCCAGAGCTGGTTCGACAACGTCGTCGCGATCGCGAAGGCATGAGGGAGCTCGCCCCCCTCTACGAGCTCCTCGCGCGCCTCCTCACCTCCGAGGTGGACGAGGACCTGATCCGGGCGCTCCGAGCCCCCACCGCGGCCCCGCTCCTCGAGCGGCTGGCCCCCGGTGTGGGTCAGGAGCAGCTGGATCTGGACGAGCTCGCAGAGGAGTTCGCCGAGCTCTTCCTGATCCCGGGCGGCACCCCGCCCTTCGCCAGCGCGTGGGCGCCGGAGGATGCGCCCGATGAGTTGGCGGAGCGCATCGCCGCCTTCGTCCACGGCGCCATGGAGGCCCTGTCGGTCGAGCAGAGCGGGGTGGCGGGGCGCCTCTCTCTGGACCACGCCGGCCTGCTCTGCAGCCTGATCGCCCGGGGCCTGGACGGCGACGCGCGCCAGCAGGAGCTCGCCCGGCACATCCGCGATGAGGCCCTCGCTCCGTGGGCTCCAGCCCTGGGAGCCGCCCTGCAGACCCGGGCACGCAGCGGCGTTTACCGGGCCACCGGAGCGCTCCTCGAGACCCTCCACGGCGGGGCCCAGGGGACCTGAGTCCAACCCTGGTGGGCGGTTCGGCGCTTGGGGACGCGCCGACCATGGCTCAGTTTGAGCGGAATCGGGGCACGACTCGCTGGCGGTAAGCCGATGTGTTGAAGGGGCTTAGCCGCACAGACGCCGCCCCGACACACAGATGGCCTTCCCGAGTCCGTGAGCATAAGTGTCTACCCCTAGGTGAAGCCTCTGCCAAGGCTACGCGCTCACCATACCGCCCCCACCTGCCACTGCCTCGAAATGGAACGACACCACAAGACCCCCATGGCGATTCTGCCCGCCGTCGCCATCGCCCTCGCAGGCCCGAGCCTCTCCCAGACACACTTCGGCGACACGACCATGGTCGAGTCCGAGGCGTCGAGCGCCCGCGACGTCTTCGCCGCCGACCTCAACGGTGACGGATTCACCGACCTCCTGACGGCGAGCCGCGGCGACGACACCATCGCCTGGTACGAGAACCTCGGCGGCGGCGTCTTCTCCGAACGCCAGATCATCAACGCGAACGCGGACGGCGCGCAGTGGGTCGAGGCGGCGGACTTCGACAACGACGGAGACCTCGACGTGGTCTCCGCGAGCGCCCTCGACGACACGGTGGCCTGGTACGAGAACCTCGGCGACGGCCTGTTCGGCCCGGCGATCATCCTGACCGACGCCGCCGACAGCGCTCGCTCGGTCCACGCGGTGGACCTGGATGGTGACGCGGACATCGACCTCGTCGCCGCGAGCGCGATGGACAACACCGTCGCCTGGTTCGAGAACCTTGGTGGCGGGAGCTTCGGACCCCGCACTCCGATCGCCACCGACTGCGAGGGCGCCATCTCCGTCTACACCGCGGACCTGAACGGGGACGGCTTCGAGGAGATCATCGTGGGCAGCTTCCTCGACGACACCGTGGCGTGGTGGAGGAACTTCGGCGCGGGCAACTTCGGCCCGAAGCAGATCATCACCACCGAGGCAGACGGCGTGCTCTCCATCTACCCCACCGACGTGGATGGAGACTTCGTCGTGGACGTCCTGGTGGCCAGCTCCTGGGACGACCGGCTGGCCTGGTACAGGAACCTCGGGGGCGGGAACTTCGACACCGCCGCCTACATCGCCACGGAGCTCGACGGGCCCGGCTCGGCCTACACCTCGGATCTCGACGACGATGGAGACGCCGACGTCATCGCGCTCGGACGCGCCGACAACCGCGTGGCGTGGTTCGAGAACCTCGGCGGCGGCGCCTTCAGCGACGCCAACGTGATCTCCGAAGAGGCCCTCAACGGCCGCGCGGTCTTCGCCGCCGACCTCGACGGTGACCTGGACATCGACGTCATCTCCGCGAGCGCAGGCGACAACAAGATCGCCTGGTACCAGAATCTGCTCTACGACCTCGACTGCAACGCCAACGGCATCAGCGACGCCATCGAGCGCGAGCTCGACCCCACCGTGGACCTCGACGCAGACGGCATCCTCGACGAGTGCGAGCTCGTCGGCTCGAGCTACTGCCCGGCCGGCCAGCTGAACTCCGTCGGCGCCCAGGCCACCATCGGGATGCTTGGCTCGGCGAAGATCACGGAGGGCGACCTGTCGATCACGGCCTGTCACCTCCCGGCGAACTCGGCGGGCTTCTTCTTCGCCTCGAGGACCCGCGTCCTCTATCCGTTCCCCACCAACTGCCAGGGGATCCTCTGTGTGGGAGGGAGCATCGGGCGCGGGATCGGAGGCGGCATCCTCAGCTCCGGCGCGCTGGGCACCTTCAGCGGGACGGTGGACCTGAACGCGATGGCCCAGCCCACCGGGCCGATCGCGGTCCAGCCCGGGGAGACCTGGTACTTCCAGGCCTGGTACCGGGACGCGAACCCGACCATCACCTCGAACCTCACCAACGCCGTCTCGCTCACCTTCGAGTAGCGGCCCCAGGTGAGGCGGAGCGAGCCGTCGGGCGGGCGCCATGGGGCCCCGCGCGACGGCTCTCTTCACAGGGGAGCGGCCCCGCGCGGCGGAGTCCGCGGGAGCCGGCCCCCAGGCTCGCTAGGATGCCCCCATGCTCCTCCCGCTCCTCGCCCTCGGGCTCCAGCTTCCCCAGGCCGCGCTCGACCTCTCCGCCCTCCCCGCGCGCGCCCTCGACCCCCTCGCTCCGGCCACCGAGGATTGGTTGATCCAGGGCGCTCCGCGGCCCGCCGCCATCCTCCGTGATGAATCCGGGCGGGCGATCGTGCTCGACAACGGGCTGCTACGGCGGACGATCCGCGTGACGCCAACCGCCGCGACGGTGGGACTCGATGACCTGATGACCGGCCGGGCCCTGCTCCGGGCAGTGCAGCCCGAAGCCCGGGTGACCCTGGACGGCGTGACCCATGACATCGGGGGGCTGAGCGGTCAGCCGAACCTCGCCTACCTGGACCCCGCCTGGCTCGAGACCATGGAGCCCACGCCGGGCTCGTGGCGACTGTCGGGCTTCGAGGCAGGGCTCCCCGCGGAGCGCCTCGCCTGGGCTCAGGTCCGACGGCACGCCCCCGGGGTCGCCTGGCCCCCGCCGGGGGTGGCCCTGCGCCTGGACTTCGAGGCCCCCGCCTCCATGCCGTCGGTCGCAGGCGTGACGGTGTCCGTTCACTACGAGCTCTACGACGGCGTCCCGGTCCTCGCGAAGTGGTTGACCGTCTCCAACGCGGGCGCCCAGACCGTCCGCGTTGATGACTTCTCCGTCGAGCGTCTGTCGGTCGTGGAGAGGGATTCGATCGTCGAGTCGAGGCCCGGCGAGCTTATGGATCCGCCCGACCTCCGCGTGGAGACCGAGTACTCCATGGGCGGCCTCTCCTACAAGAACAGCCGCCGGCACGGCTTCCGGTGGCTGGAGGATCCGGCGTATACCAGCCAGGTCAACTACCTGAAGCGCACCCCGTGCCTGCTCGACGTGGGACCCGAGAACCAGGTCCTGCGAGACGTGGAGCCAGGCGGGTCCTTCGAGTCCTTCCGCGCGTTCGTCGGCGCCTATGACTCCGAGGACGTCACGCGCCGCGCCCTGACCGACGGGCAGATCTACCGGACGATCGCGCCCTGGGTCACCGAGAACCCGCTCATGATGCACGTGCGCCACGCGGACCCCGAGTCGGTTCGCCTGGCCATCGACCAGTGCGCGGAGGTGGGCTTCGAGATGGTGATCCTCACCTTCGGCAGCGGCTTCAACGTCGAGGACACCTCCGAGGAGAACCTCGCCCGGATGCGGGAGTACGTGGCCTACGGAGCCGAGCGGGGCGTCGAGGTCGGCACCTACTCGCTGCTCTCCTCACGCCGCGTCACTCCGCCCGGGGACAACTGCATCAACCCGCTCACGGGTGAGCCCGGCGGCGAGGGGATGATCCACGGGGGGACCCCATCGCTCGCATCGGGATGGGGTCAGGCGTACCTGCGGACGCTGAGGGGCTTCTTCGCGAAGACGGGCGCCATGCTCCTCGAGCACGACGGTCCCTACCCGGGGAACCTGGACGCCGCGGCTCGCCCCCCGCTTCAGCGCGGGGTGGAGGACTCCCGGTACGTGAACTGGATGCTGTCCAGGGACCTCTACGCGGACCTCCGGGCGCGCGGCGTCTACATCAACGCGCCCGACTGGTACTTCCTGGTCGGGACCAACAAGTGCGGCATGGGCTACCGCGAGGTGAACTGGTCCCTGCCCCGCGCCCAGCAGGTCATCCACACCCGCCAGAACATCTTCGACGGGACCAAGTACAAGCTCCCGAGCATGGGGTGGATGTTCGTGCCCCTGACCCAGTACCACGGAGGCGGCGCAGCGGCGACCGTCGAGCCGCTCGATGAGCACCTCGAGCACTACACGGCGATGCTCGCAGGCAACCTCGGCGCTGGCGTCCAGGCCTGCTACCGGGGCCCCCGCCTCTACGACACGCCCCGGGTTCGGGACGCGGTGAAGGCCCACGTGGACTGGTTCAAGGCCCACCGCGACATCCTGGAGAGCCCCATCGTGCACGCCGCATCGCGGCGTGCGGATGGCCGTGACCTGGACTGGGTCCTGCACGCCAACCCGAGCCTCGATGAGCCCGCGCTGATGGTGATCCACAACCCCACCGACGCCGCCATCGTGAGGCCGATCATGGCAGACCTCTACTACTCCGGCCTCACGGGCCACGCCGCCGTGGAGTACGGCAGCGGCGCGGAGCTCCCCGCCACGCGCGCCCTCGGCGAGGTGGAGCTGGATGGGCGTGGGCGGGCGGCCCTGGAGGTCGAGGTGCCCGCGGGCGGCATGGCGTGGCTCAGCTTCCGTCGCCCATGAGGCGTCGCGCCTCCGCCTCCACGATGCGGGCGGTCATCCCCCCGCCGATCCCGGCGAGGCCAAGAAGCGCCGCCTGGCGAGCAGCACCAGCGCCGCCGCGATGAGGGCTGCACCCAGGCCGAGGAGCACCGGCGCCGCCGCGCTCCGGCCCCCGCCGCCGGCTCCGATCGACGGCTCACTGTAGTAGGCCTCGGCGAAGCGGGCGTCCACGTCCTCCCCTGAGGCGATCCAGTCGAGCTCGTTCTCCAGGAGCGAGGCCCACCAGGCCTCCGCCTCCGCGAGCTCGAGCGCGAACTGCACCTCGAGCTCCTCCAGCCTCAGGCCCCGGGACTCACCGGACTCGGGCGTCTGGAAGGCCAGGGCCTCCCGCGCCTTCCCGAGGTAGGCCGCCGCCACGCCCGCGTCCTGACAGCTGTCTGCCGCCCTGAGGAGCGCCCGCGCCGCGAGCCCCCTGGCGTCCCGCTGGAAGTCCGCGAGGAGCAGATCGCTCAGCACCTCGAGAAGAACGGGGGACCTGTGATTCCCGAAGCGCAGCATGCCGGTCACCCCGCGCACGGCCGCGTCGATGGCCCCGGCGTGCTCATGGGGCAGCCGAGGGTCCGCCCCGATCCGCCCCGCCAGGAAGGTCCAGAAGTTGGGCTCCAGGCCGCCACCGGGCTGGCTGGCCGCCGTCCTGCACAGGGGCAGCTGCCCCTCGCCGGCTCCCGCCTCCTTGCCCAGGAGGTACTCGACCACGAGGAGCTGGTAGCGCTCCCGACCGAAGTGCGCGTCGGGATTGACCTCCAGCGCCTGGGCGATGAACCCCGCGCCCTCCTCCAGGTCCCCCGCGTGGACATGGAAGGTCCCGAGGTTCGCGAGGGTCTCATAGCGCACGGGGTCCTGCTCGAGCAGCTCCTCCATCAACGCGATCGCTCGTCCGTCGTCGCCGAGCTTGGAGTGGGCGACCGCGAGATCATCCAGGAGCTCCGCCCCCACCTCTCCGCGATCGACGCGCGCCTGCCGGTCCTGGACGCGCCACCGGTAGTACTCGTCGCTGTGCCGCAGGAACTTCCCCGTGATCACCTCGAGGACGCTCGGGAATCGCTGCCGCTCCATCGCGCGGGTGTCACGATCCCAGAGGCACCCCGGTGTGATCGCCGCGTGCACGGCCCCGGCGGTCAACAGCCCGAAGATCAGCAGTAGCCAGCGGTTCATCTCCGCAGGGTAGCGCCACAGGGCAGCAGAGGGAAACCGACCCCACGCAGGGTCCCGGGAGGGGGCCGCTCCGCGCCGTTCAGGCCGCAGGCCTAAACTCTGCGCGGCCGGCGGCGACACGCTCACGCCCCGAGCTTGCGGCCCCATCCACTCTCGGTGGACCGTTTCAGGACGCGCCGGAGATCGACGAGTTCGAGCGCCTTGCGCTTCACGTTTCGCTCCATGAGCTCGAGCTCCTCCGCGAGCCGCTGGAGTGCCTCGCCGTGCTGGCCCGCCTTCTTCGCTGCTGGCTGGGGGAGGTCCGCAACCGACGAGGCGCCATACTTGAGGAGTGCCCTCGCCAGCTCGTCGCCCGAGGCCTCCTTCAGTTGCTCGAAGCGCGCCTTCTCCCGGCTGAGCCTCACCTGCAGCTGTCGGAGCTGCGTCTCGGCGGCGTCGATCCCGGCGGGCTCCTGATCCTCGGGGAGGCCCTTGGGCCCGTTCCCAGGACAGAGGTCGTCCGGAGCGGATCTTGGCTCATGGGGCGCGCGGCCCTGCGGTGTGGTCTCGCCCCCCTCGCGTGCGGCGGGTACAGGCGATGCCGAAGGGGCCAGGCCCTGCTCCTCTGCCCTCGATGGACGTCGTGGACGGCGCGCCGCCGGCCCGTCCTCCTTCGCAGGAATCCGAAGACCCTGCTCTGCGCCAGAGAACTCCTGGAGCTTGAACGGCGCCCGCAGGGGCTCCCGGCTTTGCTCACGACGCCAACGGAGGAATCGCCCCACGACGATCCGGACCAGACCCGCCAGGGCCACCGCGACGACTCCCGCGACCACGGACCATTCGATCTCGCTCATCGCGCCCCTCCCCGCCGCCCAAGCTTGGCCATGACGTCAGAGGAGGACGGGGAACCCGCTGCCTGGGAAGGCAGAGGAAGAGAGGAATGCGACCGGAAGAGGCTGCGCCTTGAGGCCGGGGCATGGCAGGTGGACTTTGCGAGCATGGGTTGTCGGCGGGAAGCAGCGACGGGGGTCGGGAACGGTGACCCATGGAGGCTTATCGAGACCTCCGAGGCCATGACTCCATGGGCGAAGGGACTATTTCTAGGGGCGTTTTCCCGTACGAGCCCGGTGGCCAGCACCTACCTCGAACCGCGCCACCGACAGGGTGACGCAGGCCTCCGGGCGATCAGAGCGAGAGGGACAGGAGCGTCCCGCTCATCAGGAGCATCAGCGCGGCAGGCAGCGACTTGATCGGCGGGTCATTGACCTTCACGTGCATGGCCAGCGCGCCGAGCATCAGGAGGACGAGCAGCCCCACCGCCGGCTGCAGGAGCTGCGGAACCCAGATCGCAACCAGGAGCGACACGGCGCAGCCCAGCTTGAGCGCCCCGACCAGGTAGAAGAACCAGGTCGGCAGACCGTAGGCCGCGAACTCTTCCCGGAGCGTGGCGGCGTTGCCCCCCCGATAGGTGGTCGCGCGATGGGTCCGGACGAGCCAGACATTGAGGAGGCCCAGTCCGAGGATCACTTGAAGCAGGACATCGAGGTTCATTTCAGGCATTGCAGTCGTGGTCAGAGGAGTGGAGAGGATCGTGGTTCGGTGAGCAGGAATTCAGGCTGATGGCTCTCCGAGGAGGGCCCGCAGCCGCGCCGGATGGGCGACGGCCACCAGGTTGAGCGCGAGGATCACGAGGGCTGCGCCGATCCCTGGCGGGAACATCGTGAGGTTGAAGGCGGCGATCCCGAGCGAGATCGGGAGCTGGAAGAGGGCGCCGGCGAAGCGCCACCTGGGCACGAGGAGCATGGTGCCCGTCAACCCATGCCCCAGGATGACCCACAGGAACAGGCCGCTGTCCCTCATCAGCCGCCACATGGCCCCGCCCGGGAACTCGTCACCGGCCGGGGGCTCGATGAATCCGTTGGCGTAGTTCGCCGCGGACCCGAGCAACGGGAGCGCGAGCGCGACGCACGCGATGCTCCGCACCCTGCGAGCCAGGGACGCCTCGCCTTCCAGAGGGGCGCTCCCGGGGTCAGGTGCCGGCGTGAAGGTCGTCCGTTCCGCGTGGGTACTCATGGCTCGAGCAGGCCTCCCGCGGCGCATGCGGCCAGGAAGCCGTTGCCGACCATGAGGATCAGGGCGGGACTCATCTGCAGGAGGCCGTCCCCCACCCTTACGCGGGCGGCGACGGCGAAGACCATGAGGAGCCCCAGCCCGCCGGCGGCGAAGGGCAGCAACCCCGGGGCGCGGAAGCTCACCAGGAGGCCCAGGGCGCCGAGGATCTCAAGCCACCCCGTGAGCACCCGAAGGTGCCCCAGGCCGAACCGCTCGAACTCGGCCACCATGGCGCTGCGATGCAGGCAGAGCCCGCCGTAGCCGAGGAAGACCACGAGCGAGACGATTCGGCAGACTTCGAGGGCAAGTTGCATGGGGAACGATGTGACATTCGACCGCGAGGGCGGCCTGGATCCCCCCTCCCCCGGAACAGGCTCGATTCACCCCGGCAGGACGGACGCCGTGCGCTCCCCGCGGCCACCCGCCACCGCGGGGGGAGGGCGGCGAGGAGCCCACCACCCCGCCCACCCGCGACCGCCGCTCCGGTAGAGTCTCCGCCCATGACGGCTGCCCAGCCCCCCGAGCCCGACCCCCAGGCCCCTGCAGCGGAGGAGGAGCGCCAGCGCCTCCTCCAGGCCGCGCGGGAGGCCGTGGCCAGCAAGGAGACGCTCCTCGCCCATGTGGAGTGGCTGGAGACCCTCGCCGCCGCCGAGGAGTGCCTCTTCGACGTGGACGAGGACACCCTCCTGCGTCTCCGCCAGGCCGCCGGCAGGATCGCGCTCCCCGACCGCCTGACTCGACGGCGGCTCTCCAAGGCCCGGCGCGGAGAGGAGCGCCGCAAGGTCCGAGAGCAGGACGACCGGGCCCTCGAGGCCACCAGCAACCGTGCGCTGAAGCGCGCCCTCGCCTTCCCGACCGCGCCCAAGGGGCTGGAGCTCACGGAGGAGCAGCGGGCCCTGCTCGAGCACCAGGCGCGGGAGCGCCCGAAGGAGGACCGGGGCGTCCTGAATGAACCCCGGAGTTGCTACGTCTGCAAGGAGCCGTACACCCGGCTGCACCACCACTACGACTCCATGTGTGGGAGCTGCGCGGACATCAACTGGCTGAAGCGGACGGCCACCGCGGACCTGCGCGGCCGGGTGGCGCTCGTGACGGGCTCACGGGTCAAGATCGGCTACGAGATCGTCCTGTTCCTGCTGCGCGCAGGTGCGCGCGTCATCGCCACCACGCGCTTCGCCTGCGACGCGGCCCGCCGTTACGAGTCCGAGCCCGACTTCGCGGACTGGCGGGACCGCCTCGACCTGCGAGCCCTCGACCTCCGGCACACGCCCACGGTCGAGAGCTTCTGCGCCGAGCTCCTCGAATCCGAGGAGCGGCTCGACTTCCTGATCCACAACGCCTGCCAGACCGTCCGTCGGCCACCCGACTACTACCGGGACATGGCGGCCCGGGAGAACCCAGCGGAGCTCCCCGAGCGCCTGCAGAAGCTCCTGGGGGAGCCGACCGCCGAGCGCGCCCTCGCGCTCCATCGGGCCCCGGGCAACGTGGCCCAGCTCAGCCAGTTGGACCTCCTGGGCGAAGGCGACCAGAGCCACCTCTTCCCGGAGGGCATCACCGACGGGGAGGGGCAGCAGCTCGACCTGCGCCCGACCAACTCCTGGCGCATGCAGCTGGATGAGGTCCCGACGGTGGAGATGCTCGAGGTCCAGCTCGTCAACTCCATCGCGCCGTTCGTGCTCAACAGTCGGCTGAAGCCGCTGATGCTCGCGGTCGAGACCCACGACAAGCACATCGTGAACGTGTCGGCGATGGAGGGCCAGTTCAACCGGGCCCTGAAGACCACTCGCCACCCCCACACCAACATGGCGAAGGCTGCGCTCAACATGATGACGCGTACCTCCGCCGCGGATTACGTCAAGGACGGCATCCACATGAACAGCGTGGACACCGGCTGGGTCACCGACGAGGACCAGCTGGAGAAGGCCACCGAGAAGGAGGTCGCCCAGCGCTTCGCGCCCCCCCTCGACTCGGTGGACGGCGCCGCCCGCTGCGTCGACCCGATCTTCGTGGGCTTCAACACCGGCCACCACTGCTGGGGCCAGTTCCTGAAGGACTACGCCCCCACGGACTGGTAGGCCGCGGGCCGCCCGCGGCGTGGGGCCCATGGCCCAGGTCCGTCGTACTATCCGGCGGGGCTGCGGAAGCAGACCAGGCGAGCTTCCGTTCGGATCAAGAGTCGGTCGCCATCCCGGCGTCCAGGCCGCTCATGGTGCCAGTGTCAGTAGTTGAAGAGCTCGCTCACCTTGTGGGCCTCTCCCGACGCCGCGCAGAGCGCCGCGCAGACCTTGGCCTTGGCCTTCGGCGTCAAGCGGCGCCCCTTGCAGGCGCGGGTCACCATCTTGTGGGTGAGCTGTTCGGTGGACGCCTCCACGAGGGCCTGTGCCTTCAACCCGCTCCGGGCCATCACCGCCACCAGCGGCTGCTCACCCAGGTTCCGCTCGATCTCTTCCGACATGGGGACAGCCTGCCCTCTTCGGGCGCCCGTGGGGCGTCGAATTCGGCGTGGAGAGGAAGGCGAGGCGCCTCCTCCCGTCGTGCGACGCGCATTGCCTGCGGCCCCCAACCGTGGACCGGATGGAGCGCGCTAAGCTCTCCCCATGCCCTGGCTCGCCCCGTCGCTCCTCCTTGTTGCGGTCGCCTCCCAGGCCACCGCCCCCCGCGACGCCTCTCCCCGGAGAGACCCGGTCCTGCTCCGCGTCGAGTCAGGGTCGGCGCTGGACGAGGCCGCGCGGGCCGTTCGGGAGCTCCTGGCGGAGCATCCGCAGCGTGACCTGGTCGTCGAGCTCGAAGGGGGAACCTACAGGCTCGCCGAGCCGCTCGTGCTGGACGCCCGTGACGGAGGAGATGACTCCCGCCGGGTCACCTGGCGCGCCGCCGCCGGGGCTTCGGTGGTGGTCAGCGGCGCGGCGGAGGACCTCCCCTGGCGCGTCGACCCGGACGGGACCTGGTCGACCCTGTGGCCGGGGCCCCTGGTGCGCCAGCTGTTCGTGGAGGGCCGCCGCTGCCACCGAGCCCGCTGGCCCCGTGAGGGCTGGCTGCGCCTGGAGTCCGAGGGCCCGGACCGGCGGACCTCCTTCCGCTTCCACGCCGGGGACCTCGCCCCCTGGGAACAGCTCCCCCCCGCCAGCCTCGCCGGGTCCGAGCTCCTCTTCCTCCACGACTGGTCCATGAGCCGGATCGGCGTGGCGACCATCGACGGGAAGGACCGCTGGCTCACCGCCACCGACCGGATCGGGGGGCACCTCCCGTTCTTCTTCCTCACCAACTTCGAGCCCCACCCCCGGTACGCCCTGGAGAACGTGGCACCTGGGTGGCGCGAAGCCGGTGACTGGTGGCACGACGTGGATCAGGGCCGGATCCGCTACCGCCCCCTCGAGGGCGAGCGCGCGGCCGCAACGCGACCCGAGGCCCCCGCGCTCCTGCACCTGGTCCAGGTGAGGGGCACCGCCGCCGCGCCCGTGCGCGGCCTCTCCTTCGAGGGCCTCACCTTTGCCCACACCCGCGCGATGTCACCGACCGGCGGCTACGCGGGGATCCAGGCGGCGTTCCACGACGACCGGGCGGACGGAGCGACGGACCCTGACCGCGCGTCTCCCGCAGCGGTCCAGGTCCGCTTCGCCCGCGGGGTGCGGTTCGACGGCTGCGAGTTTCGCGCGCTCGGGGCGAGCGCCCTTTGGCTCGGCGCCGGGGTCCAGGGCGCGGAGGTCCGGGGTTGCCGCTTCGAGGACGTGGGCGCCAACGGCCTCATGATCGGCACGCCCTCCGAGCCCGCCCCCGACGAGCTCGACGCCGGGCTCACGGGCGCGATCACCTGCGCCGACACCACCGTCACCCGCTGCGGCGCCATCTACAAGGGCGCGGTCGGGATCTGGATCGGCATGGCACGGGACGTCCACGTCCACCACAACGAGGTCCACCAGCTGCCCTACACGGGCATCTCCCTGGGCTGGATCTGGAGCCCGCGGGCGAGCCCGAGCCGTGGGCACGTCATCGAGCGCAATCACATCCACCACGTGATGCAGGACCTCTCCGACGGCGGCGGCATCTACACCATCGGCCGGCACCCCGAGAGCCACCTCCGCCACAACCTGATCCACGACGTCCCCATCAACCTGGGCCGCGCCGGGAGCAACGGCTTCTTCATCGACCAGGGCTCCAGCGAGCTCACCATCTCGGGCAACGTCGTCCACTCCATCGCCCGCTCCCCCGTGCGCTTCCACATGGCGGGCCCCTGCCACCTGGAGGGGAACACCCTGGTCAGCGCCGAGTCCGTCGCCAGCTTCCGCTACGACAGCTGTGACCCGGAGGTCATGACCCTGACCGGAAACCTCCACCCGACCTCGCCGCCGTGGCGCCCGGCCCAGAGCCCGCCCCTCGAGGTCGGTCCGCGGTAGCGCGACGGCCCGCGCCGAGGCCACCGGACCGGGCTGGAGAGCGCGGCCGATCGAGGAGGTCCGCCGGATAAACCAAACTTGGCCATAGCGAGCTTTCGATACCCGAGAGGCTAGGGTGTCCACTGGAGAGCCGTGACAAGCCAACACGAGTCGCGCCGACAAAGGCCGAACGGAGACCATGAAGATCATCCCTTCCAGAAAGCGGGCAGCATCGAAGTCCCGAGGCGGTGCGGCGCTTGCCGGCTGCCTCATCAAGGCGGGCGTCGCCGCACTGGTCGGCGTCCTCTTCGTCGGGGTCCTCGGCTACCTGACCTTCTTCTCGACGTCGCACCACGACACCCCAAGCAGCATGTTCCCCATGTACGGGGACCTGACGCCGCCCAAGGCCACGGACATCACGCTCCACGCCGCCGGTCTCGACCACACCGCCGAGTACACCGTCAGCCAGGCAGACCTGGAGAGGTTCCTCGAGGCGCACTTCCAGGGCTTCGAGGGTCCTGACCCCATCGACGAAGAGTGGTTCGACAGGGTCCTCGAGGGCTCCGGGGGGGTCGACTGGCCCTGGCACGAGGGGGTGGTGAACTACGACATGTGGATGGCGAGGGGCACCTCGCACAGGATCCTGTACGACCCCAAGACCGGGCGCGCCTACCAGGAGTCGGCCCACTGGTAAGGAAGGCCCCCCGCCTCGTCGTGGGGACTCGCCCCCCGAGGGCCTGCGGCGGGCGGAGCCGGGCGTGGGTTCATCGGTCCCGGGGTGGCTCACCCTCCAGGCGGAACCACCCCTCAGGGGTGGCGGCCCCGGCCGTGACCGAGGACAGCTCCAGCTTGATCGGTCCGATCATGGGGTTCGCGAGCTGAACCTCGATGCGCTCGGGGAGCCGCATTCCTTCGACCTCGCGGAAGCTCCGGAACGTGGTCTCTCGCCCGAGGCGACCCACCCCCGGGATCACGGCCATATCGTCGACCCGCCCGACCTCTCCGGCCCCGTCCTTGACGTAGAACGTCGGCGCAGGCCCGGAGGTGTCCCCGCCGCGTACCAGCAGCACGACGTCATCGCCCGCCTCGATTCGCTGCACCACGTGGACCCCGGGGAAGGCCTCCCTCCAATCCCCGAAGCGCACCTGGGGCGCCTCCCCCATGAGCTGCGCGCTTCGCACGGCGTCCGCCGCCGCGCGGGGGGCGGCGCTCGACTCGGTCCAGACCTGCTCGCCATCGAAGGCGCCGCGCTCGAACTCCTCCCCCATGGACTCCTCGAAGCGCCAGCGGTTGGGCCACGCCATCAGGGAGGTTGAAGTGCCCTCGCGCTTGAGCTTGGGCATCGAGAGCGTCCGCTCGATCCGCAATGAGCCCACCGCCTCCAGGAGGTCCATGCGGTGGAACGCCTGCACCTGCTCACAGACCTGGTCGATGGAGGGCAGGTCCTCCGCCGGCGTGAACCTGAACTCCTGGTGGTCCCCGATGTGGTAGCCCGTGACGATCCCCTCTGGATCGCGATCGAAGGCGATCACGTTGGCGGGGCTCGGCTTCAGCTTCCAGCGGTCGTCTCCCACGTAGACCAGGGGCACCACCGCGCGCCCGAGGATCTCGAGGGCGAGCCCGTCCCCGTCGCGGATGATGGCCCGGTAGCGATCCCCCTCCCCCTCGAAGTAGTAGCCGAGGTAGGGCTCGAGGGGCGGCGCGGCCTGGATCGGATCGAAGGGCACGCCGAGGAGCAACTCCCCGAGCACCTCCTCCAACCTCAGTCCGGTCACGTTGCCGCGTGACTGGGTGAAGTAGAGGACGAGGGTCTTCTCCTCGGGGAACGCCCAGGCGTAGGTCCCGTCGGAGCCCGTGTGCCCGAAGGCCACGAGGTCTCGCCGGCCCTCCTTCTCGGCGGGCTTGGTCCAGAGCTGCATGAGCGACCCGTAGCCCGTCTCAGCTCCCGGGAGCCCGGTCGAGCTCACCATCGGGTGCGGGCCAGCCGAGGTGATGCGACGGACGGAGCTGGACTTGAGCAGGCGCCCATCCGGACCGCGCCCTCGGGCCATCAGCATGTCCAGGAACCGCGCGTAGTCCTCAACGGTCGAGTACAGCGCCTGCGACCCGAGGAACACGGGGAAGAGCGGGCCGTCGCTCGGCGCCCAGTACCTCTTCCAGTTGCCGGCGGTGCCGGCGTACTTGGAGACGCTGCGCTCGAGGAGCGGGCTCTCCGGCGTGAGCAAGCACAGGCTCTCGTCCATACCCAGGGGATCGAGGATCCGGGCCTGGATGAACGCCTCCGCCGGCTGGCCGCTCACGATCTCGATCAGCGCGGTGAGGGTGTCCGTTCCCTGGTCGCTGTAGCGGAACCCCGTCCCTGGCTCGAACTCCAGCTCGGAGGCTCCGCCGAGGTCCGCCACCGCCCGCACGCTCGTCAGGTCGCGCGGATTCGTGGCCATGATCTCCGACATGGGCAGGCCGCTGGTGTGCTGCAGGAGCTGCTGCACGGTGATGCCCCGCTTGCCGTCGACGTCGAACGCGGGGAGGTACTCCGCGACCCGGTCCCTCAGCTTGAGGGCCCGGTCCTCCACCAGCTGATGGATCGCGACCCCCACCAGGGGCTTGGTCATGGACCGCACGCAGAAGAGCGACCCCACCTCCATGGGGAGCGCCTCCTCGCGGTCTCTCCAGCCGTGGGCGCTGTGCAGAACGGTTCGCCCGTTGCGGATCACCATCAGCTCGGCCCCGACCACCTCCTCCTCCGTGACCAGCCGGGCCACGAGCGCATCGAGGGACTCGAGCCCCTCGGGGGAGAGTCCCTCTGCCAGGGCCGTGGACACCGGGAAGCGAGCCCCCTGGGCCTGGTCCTGGGGCGTGGCAGAGCCAGAGGAGGCGAGGAAGGCGGTCGCGGAGAGGGCAGCGACGAGGCGATGGCGCATGGGAAGGGGTGCGGTGCGCGGCCGGGCCGCGAGGGGAAGGGCGCCCGGGCCAACAGCGGGAGACGGAAGCGAGCCGCGGGCGATACCGGAGTGTCGCAGAAGCGCGACCGGCAAGGGGTGCCCGCTTGTTGGGAAGGACACCCGTCGGCTTTCAGTGGGGCGCCCGGTCCGCTGGCGGTCCACCCCTCGCCTCCCGCGGCCTCCGTGCCCGCAAGCGCAGGGCCGCCGCACCGAGCTAGGCGCTCGGCCCCACGGGCAAGTCCACGAGCACGGGTCCGGGGCCGGGGAGCGCCGCCGCCCCGAGCGCCGCGCGGAGGACCGCACGCTGCCGCTCCGCGTCGCCGGGTGTATCCAGGGGGTATCCGTGGGCGAACGGCACGCAGAGCGCCCGCGGCGGCTGGACCTTCTCCGCCACGCTTCGCAGGAGCTGGAGCGCCACGGTGACGATGCCGTGCCGTTCGAGCTCGGCGGCGACCAGACCCACGGTCTGGTTGCACATGGGTCAGACCGGTACCAGTAGCGCCACGTCCACCTGGTCCTCCACGAACCGGGCGGCGATCTCGGGGGCGGTCTCCTTCACCAGCCGCCCCGTGGCGGTGATGGACCCCATACAGGAGGCATGGTTCGGCGCCACGGCCCCGACCTCCCCCGCCGCCGCCAGCTCACGCAGCCGCCCGAGGGGAAAGGCGAGCTCGGGGTCCGAGTTCATCCCGCCATGGTCGAACGAGTCGGAGCGGTGCCCGTCGATGAGCGCGGCCCCGTCCGCGTCGGCCGGGATCCTGCGCCATGAGCTGTCGCCCCCGCGCAGGGTCCCGTCAAAGGGGGTCATTCCGGGGAGGACGAATCCTGCGCTGGAGACGAGCCCGACCGTGCACTCCTCCATGGGCCGGGGCAGCGCCGCGAACGGAACCGGGTCGATCCGCCGCCACCGGTAGCCCCGGAGGAAGGCCCGGACGGGAAGGGAGAGCTCGGAGACGGTCGCCATGGCGCGAGCCTAGCAGGGCCCGTTCCGGGCACCTCGGGTGGCGCGCGAAGCCGACATCCCACACCTCCAGTTCGACGGAGCTTCGAAGCTGATGCTCGGGCGGCAGCACGGGGACGCCCGGGCTCGCTCGACCGCATTGGCCCCGCCAGCGAAGGGACGGGGCGGGACCCCCGGACCGAGTTTGCGTCCCTTGGACCGTCGACCCGCCACGCCTCAAGCCGCCTATATGAAAACACTTACGACCCCACGGGCCCGCTCCACTTCAGAGTTCGCGGCCCGAGGTCGACCCAACACTTGCTCAATTGATAGATTGTATTAGTCAATGAGCGAGACCCCCGACTGCAATCACGACTCCACGACCTCTCCCGCGGTCTCCCCGGAAGGGGTGCTCGAGCGGGCGGCGGCCATCCTCCGCGCAGCGGGGGACCCCGGCCGGCTGCGCCTCCTCGAGCTCCTCCGCTCGGGGGAACGCTGCGTCACGGAGCTCGCTGACTTCACGGGCGACTCGCTGTCCACCATCTCGGCCAGGCTGCGCGTGCTCAGGAGCGAGCGCCTCCTGACCCGCAGGCGCGACGGCAAACACCAGTACTACTCCCTCGCCGACCACCATATCGACGAGCTACTCCAGGGCGTGTTCGAGCACGCCGCCGAAGAAGAACCTAGATGAACTGCAACAAGCACGAGAATCACGACCACGAGCACGGACCCAACTGCGGACACACCGGCGTCAAGCACGGGGACCACGTGGACTACCTCCACGACGGTCACATGCACCACCCCCACGACGGTCACGTGGACGAGCACAGCATCGAGGTGACCGCCCAGAACCCCGCCGACTGCACCCCCGAGCACTCGTGCGGCACCCACGACGCCTCCCATGTGCACGGGCCCGGCTGCGGGCATGAGGCGGTCCCCCACGGCGATCACGTGGACTACCTGGTCGACGGTCACCTGCACCACCCCCACGGGGACCACTGCGACAACCACGGGCCACTGGAACTGGTCTGAGCGCCGCCCCCGGCGGCGAATGCAACCGGCGCGCCTCCTCCTGCACGGAGAAGGCGCGCCGGTTCATTGTGCCCCTGGGCCCAGCCCAGCGACCGGACCGTGGGCGCCCGATCAGAGGGACTCGATGGCCTCGTCCAGGGGACCGGGATCGAAGAAGTGCATGAACGTGGCGATCTTCCCATCCCGCCATGTCATGTACATCTGGACCGGGAACTCGACCTCCGCTCCGCTGGACCGAGCGACGCCCTCCCAGCTCGTCCAGAGGTTCGTGAAGACCGCCCCGTTGTTGTAGAGCATCGTCGTCACGATCGGGTTGGAGAGGGAGATCTCGAACTGTTCGTGACGCTCCGAGACCCCGGCGAGGAACGTCGCCTTGTCGACCAGCTCCGAGTTGAACCAGATCTCGGCGTCGTCCGCGATCCACGCCCCCATCGCCGCGGGGTTGTTCGCCAGGTAGGCGTCGAGGACCGCGCGCCCTCCACGCGACCGCTCGTCCTCGGCATCGATGACACCGGACCAGTCGCTGGCATTGGGGGCGCCCGGCCGGATGGTGGTCGCGCAGCTGGTCATCGCGGGGAGCAGGAGGGCGATGGCGGCGATTCGAAGGGACAGAGTCTTCATGGTTGGAATGGCAAGGCCAGGAAGGAGTGCGCCGAGACCAGCGCGGGGAGTGGAGGCGACGGTACCAACACCCCCCGTGCCGTGGCAGCTTCGAGGGGCGACGCCCGTGATGGCGACGGCAGGTCCCCCAGCGCAGGGCTCCAAGGGCTGCCTCAGCCACACGGGGCCTCATCGCCACGGCGGTCCGGCATCGGTATGCTGCCCATCGAGCATGAATCCGCCGCAGCCCCCCATCGTTCGCAGCATTTCGCTCCTCCTCGCGGGCGCCGCGCTCCTCGCCACCGACGTGACCGTCGGACTCAACCAGACGGAGACCGTGACCACGTGGGGCAGCCCCGACCCCGCCACGGAGACGGGGTTCCTGATCGACGTGTTTCCAGATGAGCTCGGTGCCGCCTTGCTCGCGCTGGCCTTCCTCGCGCTGCGCCGCGTCGCTTCGGGCGCCCTGCGCGGCTGGTTCGCCCTCCTGGTCGGACTCCAGGGCCTGATCTTCGCCGATGCCCTGACCTCCCACGGTCTCCAGGAGGCGGTGGCGCAGGAGGGGTTCCACTTCGACTGGCGGGGCAGCCTCCTTCCGATGACCATACTCATCGCCGGCTGGTCCCTCACCGCGCTCGCCGGGAGGCTCGACCTCCCCACCAGCCAGCGGCGCTGGAGGAGGTTCGCCACGTACGCGACCGTGGGGCACCTCGTGCTCTTCGGCCTCGCCGTGCTCTTCGCCGTCTACGCCTCGACCCAGGGGGAGGAGCCGAACGGGACCGCGTTGGCCGTAGCGGCGAGCGCGCTCGCCGGCCTGGGGCTCGCCCTGATGGTGACCCTGGCGTACTTCGGCATCGCGGCCTGCCTGGCGATGCGCGCCGAGGCGAAGGCGCCCTAGGGGATCTCAGCGCGAGGCGTCCGCCGCGGCGCGACATCCGCCGGGTACTCGAAGGTGAGGGGCTCGCGGAGCTGGTGGTAGCGGGGGTCGTCCATGGCAGCCTTGAGCTCGTCCCCGAGCCGCGCCTCCAGCTCGCCCCGGCTGGGGGGGAATCCGATGCCCAGCCAGCCCGGTTCCATGCCCGCCCTCATCACCGCCACCTGCTGGTAGAACTCGACGGCGTCGCAGCTGGGGTCGCTGCAGTCACCGGGGATCTCGGCCGGCCGCCCGGGGCAGTCGTTCTCGGGGTGCTGCCAGAAGGCACAGCGGGCCCGCTCGGTCTCGCGCCCCAGCACCGAGGTCCAGTCCTCGACCCCGAAGACCTCCGGGTAGACCACGCTGAAGCCGAACTGCGTCATGAAGTGGTGGACCTCCTCCACCATGACCGCGCGTCCGCGGCGGTCCGGCTCGGGACCCGAGACCTCCATCCACCACTCGGGGATGATGATGTCGTAGCCGAGGTCCTCCATCAGGCGCGGGAGCTGCTCCTCTTCCCAGCGCTCCGGGTCCATGGGCATGGCGAGCCACGCCACGTCGCGGCGCGCGAGGGCGGCCGCCACTGCGGGGTCGTCCGCCACGCCGTCCATGTCCTGGTCCAGCATCTCGGCGAGAATCGCCGCCGCCTGCGCGACGTAGCCCAGGGGCATCGCCTCGTCCGCGGCGAGCAGGACCCCAAACGGCATCGCCACGCTGGTCATGCCCGCCTCGGTCAGCGCCCCACGCTCCCGGTCGAGGAGATCGAGCGCCGGATCGTCCGCGGACGTCACCAACACGGCGGGGGCGCCCTGCGAGGTGATCCGCCCCAAGGGAGCAGCCTCGGCGGGGGCGGGTCCTGAGGCGCAGCCCGCGAGGACGCCGAACAAGAGCGCCGCGGCGAGTCGCGGGGTGGTCGTTCGTGATGGGTTCATGGAGAGTCTGGGCTGCCGGTTCCCCACCGAGAGTAGCGCGACGCCCCGATCCCGAGCGAAGTCATGGTGGCTTGAGGCGCAGGGGGGATCTCCCCGTACGTTGAATGCGCTGCCCCGCCCGCCGTAGAAGGGCCGCCACCGCGCCCGCCGACCATGAATGACTCCAACCCCGTCCGCCTCTACGAGAAGGCCCTCCTCCTGATCCTGAAGGACCGGGAAGGGACCGTCGCCGTCAGCAACTGCGGCTACGCCCTCGCCGGCGCCCTGCTCTCCGATCTGTTCCTGGAGGACCGCCTCGCCTCGGAGGGCAAGCACCACGTCCTGCGCGTGGCCGATGGCAGCCCGACGGGGGACGGGCTCCTCGACGAGTGCCTCCGGCTCATCGGCGCAGCGTCGAGGCCGCGCCCTGCCCAGCACTGGATCACCAGGCTGGCCGCGCTGCGCGACCTGAGGCACCGCATCGCCCGGCAGCTCTGCCAGCGGGGCATCCTGCGCGAGGACGAGGGCAAGGTCCTCCTCTTCTTCACCCGCAAGGTCTACCCCGAGGTGGACCCCGAGCCCGAGGCCGCGCTGGTCGCCGAGCTGACCGAGGCCATCTTCACGGACACCGACCAGGTCTCCGCCCACACCGCGGCCCTCGTCGCCCTGGGGAGCGCCGTCGGCCTGCTCAACGCGACGTTCCCCCGCCGCGAGCTCCACGCCCGCAAGGCGCGCCTTGAAGCCATCGCCAGCGGCGAGGTCGGCGAGGCCGCCAAGGCAGCGGCCGCCGCCCAGTCGGCGATGCTCGCCGCCGCAGCCATGGCTGCGATCCTCCCGACCATCATCAGCTGACCATCATCCACTGACCGGCCGCTCCGCTGAGGGGCGTCGGGGCCGCGCCGCGCGGCCGGCGGCGGGGCTCGGAAGGGGGTCGGACGGGGCGCATCCAAGATGCATGGGGTACGCTCGGATCCGAGACCGAATGCCGCCCATGCTCTGCCCCCTCCTGCTCCTCGCGCCCTCCGCCACGGCGTTCGGCCTGCCGCTGCAGGAGGGCGCGGACCACTTCCGCACCGAGGTCGCCCCGATCCTGGAGGCCCATTGCCTCTCCTGTCACGATGAGGGCACGGCCAAGGGCGGGGTCACGTTCACCGCCGACGCCCTGCCCGACGGGATCGTGGAGCCCGGGCACCCGGACGAGAGCCTGCTTCTGGAGCTGGTGAGCGGGCCCGAACCGGAGATGCCGCTGAAGGCGCCGCCGCTGTCCGAAGGCGATGTCGCGACCCTGCGCCGGTGGATCGAGGCGGGCGCGCCGTGGACCCCGGGCGTCGTGGGCGCCGGCGGCGGCCGCGACGCCTGGTGGTCGCTTCAGCCGGTCGAGGCGCCCGCCATGCCCGAGCTCCCTGGACCATGGCGGGGCTGGGTGCGCGAGCCCGTGGACGCCTTCGTCCTCTCGGCGCTGCTCGACCAGGGCCTCCACCCCTCCATGGAGGCGGACCGCCGAACCCTCCTGCGGCGCCTCCACTTCGACCTTGTGGGGCTGCCGCCCAGCCCCGAGGACGTGCAGCGCTTCCTGCACGATCCTTCGCCCGAGGCCTACGAGCTGGAGGTGGAGCGCCTGCTCGCCTCCCCCCGCTACGGCGAGCGCTGGGCCCGGCACTGGCTCGACGTCGTCCACTACGCCGATACCCACGGCTACGACAAGGACAAGCCGCGACGCCACGCGTGGCCCTACCGAGACTGGGTCATCGACGCCCTCAACGGGGACATGCCCTGGGACCAGTTCGTCCTGGAGCAGATCGCCGGCGACGTGCTCCCCGGCGCCACCCCCGGAGCGGTCGCGGCCACGGGCATGCTGGCCGCCGGCCCCTGGGACTTCGTGGGGCACGTTGAGCTGCGCGAGGGCACCGTCGACAAGAAGAAGACCCGCAACATCGACCGCGACGACGTGGTGAAGAATGTCTTCGGCGCGTTCCAGAGCCTGACGGTCCACTGCGCCCGCTGCCACGACCACAAGTTCGACCCGATCTCCCAGGCGGACTACTACAACGTTCAGGCCGTCTTCGCCGGCGTCGAGCGCGCGGACCGCGAGTACGACGCCGACCCCGAGGTCGGCGCGCGGCGCGCGGCCCTGAACGCGGAGCGCGCCTCGCTCACCGACGAGCTCGCCGCGGCCGAGGAGGCGCTCGCGCGCCGGATCGCCGAGGACCCGAGCCCGAGGATCGCCGGGCTCCGGGCGGAGCGCGAGGCCCTCGCGGCGGAGGTCGCGGCCCCCGATCGCTCGGGCTCCATGGGCTACCACAGCGCCCTCGAGGCCACGGCCGACCATGAGAAATGGGTTCGCGTCGACCTCGGCGCGCCGCGGCCCATCGACAGCGTGACCGTGCATCCCTGCGACGAGGTCTTCGGTGACCACGACGGCGCGGGCTTTGGATTGCCACCGTCCTTCACCGTGCGCCTCGGCACGAGCGACGCCTGGACGTCCCTCGGCACCTGGCGCGCGAGCGACGAGCCCCACCGGCACGGGAATCGCCCCATCCACCTGGTCTCCGAGGGCCGCCCCATGGCGCGCTTCGTGGAGGTGCAGGTCCCCCGCCTCTGGAAGCGGACGGATCAGCACTGCTTCGCCCTGGCCGAGCTCGAGGTCTGGTCGGACGGCGAGAACGTCGCCGCCGGGGCGGAGGTGACCGCCGCCGACACCATCGAGGCCGGCGCGCGCTGGGGGCGGCGCATGCTGGTGGACGGCGTGTCCCCCTGGTCCCCCGCCATGGCCCGCCTCGACGACGCCGAGCGCCGGTGGTACGCCGCCGCTGCCCGGCTCGAAGGCTCGGCCGCGCGCGAGGCCCGCACGCGCCGGGCCGCTCGCCTCGCGGAGGTGGACGCCGCCCTCACGGCCCTGCCGGCCCGGAGCCGCGTGTACGCCCCCACGGCGAACTTCGCGGCCCAGGGCGCCTTCACCCCGCCCCCCGGCCCGGCCCCTCGCCTGATCCACCGCCTCGAGCGCGGGGACATCACGCGGCCGGCCGAGCCCAGCGTCCCTGGCGCGGTGGCCGCCGTGGGCCACGCGCCCGCGTCCTTCGCGGGTGCCGGCGACATGACCGACGAGGGCCAGCGCCGCCTCGCCCTCGCCCGCTGGATCGCCCACCCCGACAACCCCCTCACCTGGCGCTCGGCGGTGAACCGGGCCTGGCACCTCCACTTCGGTCGAGGCCTGGTGGGGACCCCCAACGACTTCGGGCGAATGGGCGAGCGCCCGTCCCATCCGGAGCTGCTGGACTTCCTGGCCGCGAGCTTCCGCGACGGCGGCGGCTCCCTCAAGGATCTGCACCGCATGATCGTGCGCAGCGCGACCTACCGCCAGAGCTCCGCCCACCGCGTCGACGCGGCTGCCCTCGACAGCGGTAACCGGCTCCTGTGGCGCGCGAACCGGCGGCGGCTGGAGGCGGAGGCCCTGCGCGACGCCGTGCTGGAGGTCTCGGGGCGCCTCGACCTCACCGCCGGTGGACCTGGCTTCGAGCTGTTCCGCTTTGAGGACGATCACTCCCCGCGCTACCTGTACGCCGAGGCCGACCCCGACGCACCGGGGACCCACCGCCGCAGCGTCTACCGCTTCATCGTGCGCTCGGTCACCGACCCGTGGATGACCGCCTTCGACTGCGCGGACCCGTCCAACAGCACGCCGGTGCGCTCGGACACGACCACTCCCCTGCAGGCGCTCTCGCTCCTGAACGACCGCTTCATGCTCGCCCAGGCAGACCACCTCGCCCACCGGCTCCAGACGGAGCTCGCAGACACAGAGCCCGTGGAGCGGGCCGCGTGGCTCGCCTGGCAGCGACCTCCCTCCCCGGAGGAGCTGAGCCTGCTCACGCTCCACGCGGAGACCCACGGGCTCCCCGCCCTGTGCCGCGTCCTCTTCAACAGCAACGAGTTCCTCTATGTGGACTGAGGCCGGAGAGGAGATCCACGGCCCGCGCCGAGTCAGCCGGAGGGAGCTCCTCTGGCGGGCGGGCGGCGGGCTGGGAGGCATCGCCCTGGCGCAGCTCCTGGGGCGGGAGCAGGCCCTGGCCCAGTCACCGACGCTGGGCGCGCGCCCACGGGCCCAGCGCGTGGTCCAGCTGTTCATGTCCGGCGCCGCCAGCCAGTGCGACATGTTCGACCACAAGCCCCTGCTCATCGAACGCAACGGCGAGCCGTGGAACCCGGGCCAGGAGGTGGAGTTGTTCCAGTCCGCCCCTGGCCATGTCATGGCCTCCCCCTGGAAGTGGAGCCAACACGGGGAGTGCGGGCGCTGGATGAGCGGACTCGTGCCGCGCCTCGCCGAGTGCGTGGATGACATCGCCTTCGTGCACTCGATGACCTCCACCTCCAACGTGCACGGACCCGCGACTTTCCTTGAGTCCACCGGCTTCCTGAACCCCGGCTTCCCCTCCATGGGGAGCTGGATCTCCCACGGCCTCGGCAGCCAGAACGACGACCTGCCCACCTTCGTGTGCCTGCCCGACGACCGCGGCCTTCCGCCGGGTGGGCCGAAGAACTGGGGCGCCGGGTTCCTCCCGGCCCAGCACCAGGCGACGGTCATCAAGCCGGGTTCGCCCGAGCCGATCCCGAACCTCTTTCCCCCGGCGGGCGCCGGCCTCTCGTCGGGCCGCGACGCGGCGGACCGGGACCTGATCACCGAGCTCAACCGTCGGCACCTCGAGGGCCGCTCCGGGGACAGTCGGCTCGAGGCTCGCATCCGCGCCTACGAACTGGCCGCGCGCCTGCAGGTGGCCGGCCCCGAGGTCCTCGACCTCTCTGGAGAGAGCAAGGCCACGCGCGAGGCCTACGGCGTGGACGACCCCTCCACCGCGAGCTTCGGCCGGCGCTGCCTCATCGCCCGCCGGCTCCTCGAGCGTGGGGTGCGCTTCGTGCAGGTCTGGAGCGGCGCCGACAACGGCTTCCCCCGCCGCAACTGGGACAGCCACGAGGACCTGGAACGCGACCACGGCGCCATGGGGCGCTCCATGGATGGCCCCGCCGCCGCCCTCATCCAGGACCTCAAGCGGCTGGGGCTCCTCGACGACACGATCGTCCACTGGACCACGGAGTTCGGCCGCATGCCGTGCAGCCAGGGCTCCTTGGGCCGCGACCACAACCCCTTCGGCTTCACCAACTGGCTGGCCGGCGGCGGCATCAAGGGCGGAATCACCTATGGCGCCACGGACGAGTGGTCCTGGAAGGCCGTCGACCGCCCCACGACCAACTACGACGTGCACGCGACGATCTTGCACGCCCTCGGTATCGATCACACCAAGCTCGTCGTCCGCACGGACGGCATCGACCGCCGCCTGACGGACGTGCACGGGAGCGTCCTGCACGAGCTCCTCGCCTGAGCGGGCGGGACCCACCGACCCCGAACGCAGGGTGCGCGGATTCGCCGCGCCCCGGGTTGAACATCTGCAAAAGGGGCCAGACCAGTACGGGGCACGCCGCGACGCACGGCGCCCCAACGGGGGAATCGACGGCCTGGCGCCCCGTGCCTTCAATCGTTGCACATCCTTCCAACTATCCCTGGGCCTAGCTTCTTCCCTTCTGGTTCCCCCGGTCCGTGCAGCCGCCACGGTCCGCGCCGGTGCCCGAAGGACCATGAAGAAGACGCACAAGAGCACGCTCCACGCCCGACGGGTGGCGTTCGAGGAGCTGGTGTCCGAGCACATCGCCGACCTGCATCGGGCCGCGAAGAGGATCCTCTACTCGGATGACCTCGCGTGGGATGCGGTTCAAGAGTCGCTGGTGCGCGCATGGTCCTACCCGGAGCTGCCGGACCAGCCGCTGCCGCTGCTCCTCTCCCTGGTTCGCAAGTCGTGCCTCCACATCCTCCGGTGCTCCCGGCGCCGTTCGGACCACGAGTTCAGCGCAGCCCATGAGCACACCAGCCGCTGCTGCCCCATGGATCCGGAGGGCGCCGCCGCCGACCCGGCAGCCAGCGCTGCAGAGCGGGATGAGATTCGCCACATGTCTGCACTGGCGTCGCGACTGACCCAGGAGCACCGCGAGGTCCTCGAGCTCGTGGCGTGGCGAGGCCTCAGCTATGACGAGGCCGCTGACCGGCTTCGCCTCCCCATTGGCACCGTTCGATCCCGCACCTCGAGGGCCCGCGCCGCCCTGACGCGGATCCTCAACGATCACTCCCCGGAGGGCGACCCATGCTGAGCGTCTCCCTGGTGCTCGCGCTCTCCGCCTCGTTCGCCCAGGCCCCGCCTGCGGCGGCCGGCGCAACGGCGCGGCCTGTGGCAGCTCCCGTCCAGGAGGAGGGCTCCGCCCTGCGGCTTGGACAGAGCGAGCGCCTGACCTTCGATCGCGACGTCCGCCGGGTCTCGGTGGCGGACGGCGAGGTGCTCCGCTCCGAGGTGTTGGACAGCCGTGAGGTCCTGATCACCGGCGCCGCCATCGGCATCACGTCCCTCACGATCTGGTTCGAGTCCGGCCCCCCGTTGGAGCGCCTGGTCGCCGTCGAGCGCGACCTGACCCTCCTCGTGGACCTCCTCCGCGAGATCAACGGTGGCATCGAGGTCGAGTTCGCCGCCGACCGGGACTTCGTGGTCCTGCGCGGCGTGGTCCCCAGCGCCGAGATTCGCGACGCGGCCCAGGCCACGGTGGAGGCCTACCTGGGCGCGCGGACCCCGGTCCCGATCCTGAGTGAAGGGGAGGACGGAGAGGTCACGGCCGTCAGCGGGGAAGCGGAAGGCGGCAACGGCCGCGCCCGAAGCTCCAGCGTCGTCAACCTCCTCCGGGTCTCAGCCCTGGCCCCTTCCCTGGAGGCGCGCATCATCGAAGCCATCGCGCCCCTCGCCCTGGGAGAGGTCAGCGTTCGCCGCGTCCAGGTCGGTGACTTCCCGAACGACGCGAACGACGTCTTCGTCCTGGACGGCTCCGTCCCGGACCAGGTGACCCTGACCCGCGTCCTGTTCGTGGCCTCCAGGGCCGTTCAAGGGGCCTCCGGCGCGGCCACGAGGAGCAGCGAGGTCCGCGCCCTCGCGGACGAGGCCGGCGCCCTCACCATGGCCCGCAACCTGTTCGGCGCCAGCGCCGGCGGTGGAGGCGGCGGCGGCAACCAGCAGCAGGGCCTCGGCAGCCTCAGCGGCTCGGCCCTGAACAACGGAGGCCAGCAGCAAATCGCCAACCGCATCGGCTCGCAGGTCGGTCGGGCGAAGATCGTGGAGGCCGCGGGAGGCAGGATCCTCTCCATCATCCAGGTGATGTACCTGCCCCTGGTTCGGGTGGACGTGCGCCTCTACGAGGTCAACAGCAGCAAGCTCCGCAGCTGGCGCAATGACCTCACGGTGGCCCAGGCCAACTTCGACCAGCCCGGGCTCCTCCCCGCCCCGGAGTCCACCGGCCTGCAGGGAGCGGGCGCACCGTCGGTGAGCGACGGCGACATCCAGGGACTGCTCGGCTTCCTGAACGGCACCTTCTCGGGCCGCGGCCAGGCCGTGTCAGGCGGCTTCGCCGTGGACAGCTTCTTCCAGCTCCTCGTCGAGGAGGAGATCGCCAAGAGCATGTCCAACCCGTCCCTCGCGGTGCTCTCGGGGGAGCTGGCCCAGTTCCAGGTGGGCGGGCAGATCCCTGTCCCGAGCGCCGTGACCGTCGGCGGCGGGACCGACCAGGTCCTGAACAGCGTCGACTTCCGCGACTACGGCATCGACCTCACGGTCCGGCCGCTCGTGGAGGAACGCAGCTCGAGCAGGATCACCCTCGACGTCATCCCGCGCATCTCCACCCCCGACCTCGCGCTCACCGCGGCCATCGGGAGCGCCACCGGTCAGTCGACCCCCGCCACCGCCTTCGAGTCCCGGGCGACCAGCACCTCCGCCCGCGTCTACGACGGCGAGGCCCTCGTCATCGGCGGCCTCTCCATTGCTCGGACCCAGTCGGCCCAGTCCCGCACCCCGCTCCTGGGGTCGGTTCCGGTCCTGGGCTGGCTCTTCCGCAACGAGGCGGACGACGACCAGGAGAGTGAGCTGGTCATCGTGGTCACGCCGAGCGTGATCCGTGAACCGCGCCCCGAGGCCGAGCTCTGGGCCTTCCCCAGCACCGAGGAGATCCTCGAACGATGCAGGGCGGCGGTCTCACCCCAAGAATCCGAGGCCGCCGGGGAACCGGCGGCCAACGAACGGCATTAGCCGCGCTGTGGACCCGCTCGCAGGTCCCCACAGCACTCCCAACTTTCTTCTCAAGAGAACCATGTTCAAGAACCTCATCCGTGACGAGAAGGGCGCCGCCCTCCTCGAGTACTCCCTCCTCGCCGCTGGCGTCGCCCTCATCTCCGCCGCCGGTGTTGCGGTCTTCGGTCACAAGACCAACGACCTCATCAGCTCCGTCGCGGCGATCATGCCCGGCGCCCACGCGGACGACAACGGCCCGATCCAGAGCGGCAAGATCATCGAGACCACCGGCGCCGACGCCGGCCCGATCCAGATCGACGTCGCCACCATCCTGGCCAACACGGACACCCCGCGCCTGGACAACAACCTGGGCATCACCGGCGGCGCCGGCGGCGTCGGCGGCCTCGTCCTCGAAGTCGGCGAGTGATCCGCTCCGCCCCGCACCGGGGCACGCCGCAACTCCACCGCTGACCGTGTTCCTACTCGCCCTCGGCGCCACGTCCCTGGCCTCGGCCTTTGACCTGCGCAGCCGACGGATACCGAACGCGATCCCGGGCGGCCTGCTCCTCTGCGTGCTCGTCCTCACGGCCGCTGGCCTCCACCCGCTCGGGTGGGGCCACGCGGCCTGGGGCATTGTTGCGGCGACCCTCATCACCCTCCCCCTCTTCCGCCTCGGTTGGCTCGGCGGGGGCGATACGAAGCTCATGATCGCGCTCGGTCCGGCCCTGGGGCTCATCCCCTTCCTGGCCTTCTTCGTCGCGACCACCCTCTTCGGCGGGGCCTTGGCCCTGCGGGCGAGGCGCCATGGCGAGAAGGAGCTCGCCTACGCCCCCGCCATGCTCCTCGGACTCCTCGCGCTCCTTCCCCTCCAATGGCTTCAGGGCTAACGACGACTCGGCCAGCCAAGGGCCCGACCACCCGCCGCTCGGAGGCTGACGCCTCCCGCGCGGGCGGCGTCGCCGTGGAGTTCGCGCTGATCTCCCTGAGCCTGTACCTGGTCCTCGCGGGCATGCTGTCCCTCGGGCGCTGGATGGCGGTCAGCCAGGCCGCCCAGGACGCCGCGCGCTTCGCCGCGCGGGAGTTCGCGCTGTACCCCTTGCCGGCAGAGTTCGGCTTCCAGGAGGCCCTCGCGGAGCCGGGCTTCAGGGGCGCGGTCTACAACCCGGACTACGTGGTGGTGGACCTCGAGGCGACGCCGCCAGGACCCGCCCTGGAGACCTTCTTCGCCGAGATGCCCGTGGTCAACCAGGCCCTCCGACCGCTGATGATCACGTCCAAGGTGGTCACCCCCAGCGGCACCCGCAGGCTGCTCCACATGCCCGGGGCCCTGGTCGACTCATCCACGAGCCCCACGGGGCTGTCGGTCCTCGTCCCCCGCATCCTCGAGCGGGACCCGATCACAGGACAGGAGACCAGCATCGAGCTGGCGCCGGTCCTCGAGGAGGTCGCCCGCAGCGGACAGCCGGGGGCCTTTGCCCTCTCACGGGGCGGCATCGCCGGCATCCGCCTCAACGTCCCCTTCCAGGCGGCCGCGCTGACCGCGTACCTCATCTCCGACGGCGGCGAGGGCCGGGCGATCAAGGCCAGCACGAACCTCGGCGGCACCAACGTGATCGTCGGGCCAGGCCCCGATGGCGCAGGCCCCTACGCCGGCTCCCTTGGCCTCGGCAGCCAGGAAGCCCTCGGCACCTCCGTCCGCCCCTTCCGCCGCCTCGTTGCCGCTCAGGCGCTCTTCCGGCGCGAGCTCATCCTCTAGCGCCGTAGCGCCCGCTCTCCCATGGCCATTGCACCCCGCAGATCCCGTCGACGCCCCTATGGGCCCCTCATCCTGCTCACCCTCCTGATCGGTGGGCTGGGCTGGATCCTGTACCTGCGGGTCACCGGACAGGCCCTGCGTGATCCCTTCGGGCTCTACACGCCGGCCCCCGCCCCGGTGGTCGCCGCCAGCCCGATCACCGGCCCGACCATCCAGCCCCCCGCAGAGGGGAAGGTGCGCGTGCTCATCTCCTCGCGCCCCATCGAGGCCTATGCCCGGGTGACGCGCGATGACCTCTTCGACAACCGGCGCGGGGCCTTCAGCTACATCGACCTGGACGAGGCGTTCGTCGGGGAGAACGGGGTCCTCGTCGGCACCAGCGGCATCGTCGGGCGGGTCATGGCCCGGGCCAAGCGCCCCGGCTTCGCCTTCACCGAGGCGGATTTCCTGCCCAAGGGCACCCGCCCCGGACTCGCCGCGGGCATCCCGCCCGGCAAGCGGGCCCTGCGCATCGATGTGGAGCTCGTCCGCGGGATCATCGGCCTGAACCCCGGGGACCGCTTCGACCTCGTGGCCGCCCGCGAACTCGAGGCGCCCCGCCCCGCCTCGGCCATCTCCCGCGCCGACGATGGGCCCGACTTCAGCGGCGTCTACTCCGAGCTGATCCAGAAGGGCCGCGACCAGCAGGTTGCGGCCTCGGGGAAGGGCGCGGAGAAGCGCGCGCGGGTCGACGTGATCGTGCAGAACGGCGTGGTGGTCTCACCGATCGAGACCCGCTTCATCCCGACCTCCAGCTCGAGCCTCACGGCCGGCCAGGTGAGCGGGACGCGCCCCGTCCAGGAGATGATCATCGCCCTCGCGCCCTCCGAGGTGGCCCCCCTCATGGCGGCCATGCGCCTCGAGGCGGACCTGACCTGCGTGGCGCGCTCCGGCCACCCGGATGATCCGGCCGAGAGCCTGACCCCGGGGCTCCTGGCGGACGATGACTCCGAGGACGACGAGTCCGAAGGCGGCCCCAAGGCCCCGTCGGTCCTGCCCGCTGGGTACGAGGACCTGGACATGACCGTCATCGAGACCATCGTCGGCGGTGAGCGTGTGCTGACCCCGGTCCCCAGGGCCCGGAGCGAAGGGAACCGCGAGCGCTGATCGGATGACCGAGGCCAGCTCCACCACCAGACCTCGCGGGCTCTCCCGCGAGCCGTTCCGCGCGGCCCCCCGGGGCCGGCGTGGTGTGGTCGTGCTGTTCTTCGCGTTCTTCTTCATCGCGTTCCTCGGCCTCTGTGCGGTCGTGGTGGACCTCGGGATCGCCCGCACCACCCAGCTCCAGATGCAGACCAGCGCCGACGTGGCGGCGCTCGAGGGGCTCTCCGGCCGCGACGCGCCGGTCCCCGACCCTGACCAGCAGCGACGTCAGACCGCCTCCCTCCTGGCCCAGCTCGTGTTCGACGAGGACCTCGACCCCGCCACGGGTCCGGACCAGTACCGGCTCGGCGCCGGCCTCGTGCTGGGGACCGGGGTCAGCGGGGTCAACGACCCCACCGGCGGCGTGCTCGACCCGGGGGCACCCTGGGTCCCCTCGCTCCAGCTCAACGTGGCCTCGAACCTCCAGAACGGAGACCTGGTCGCGGGTGCGTTCTCAGCCCTCGACCCCGCCGACCCCTCCAGGGTCGACTGGCACGACGAGTCCACGGACTACTCGCGCCTCGACTTCAGCCCGGAGGCCGGCGGGACGGCATTCCTCGCGCGGCTGCGCCGGACGCGGCCCGGCCAACCCCTCGATCGGGTCGCCGGCGTCAGCTCCGCGGGGCCGACCCTTCCGTACCTGTTCGGCCTGGGCTCAGCGGCCCTCGGCACCCCCGACCCAGCCGCCTACGACCCGCGCCGGGACGGCATCACGGTCCGGGCCGCCGCCATCGCCGACGCCCGCCCCGTGACCGCCGCGGGGCTGGCGCGACCGGGCCTCCCCGGGCTCGCCCCCCTCGCGACCGGCGCGACCACCACCGAGGTGCGCTGGCTGTCCTTCGACGCAGCGGCGTGGGCAACGGTCCCTGTGGAGGGTCCCTTCACCGCCGTACTCGACGCCAGCGGCGTCATCAGCGGGACCGCCGCCGGCGTCGCCATCGCCGGGACCCCGCGCCTCGGCGCCCTGGCCCTCGAGGGACCCGTGCTCATTCCCGGCTCCCCCTCCCCCGAGCTCGACGGGCTGGCCTATGCCTCCCTGCACTCCCGCGACCAGGGGACCGGAGCCCTGCAGCTCCGCGGCTTCGTGGCGGTCGAGATCGAGGTGGCCGCCGTGGAACCCGGTCCGACCCTCCGGCTCGTCGGGATCAAGCTCGACGACACCGTGGCGCCGGGCAACGCCACTGCCCAGCCCTCCGCAGCGCTGGCCCCCTCGATCCCGCCCGTGGCCCCCTCCGACGCCCGCCTGCTGGCCCCGGTCCTCGCGCGCTGAGCCGCTCCTCACTCCCCGACCCCCTGGAATTCACGCCGTGCAGCGCACCATTCAAACGCTCATCCTCACCCACGACCCGGGCCTGGTGACCGAGTTCACGGCGGCCACCGACGACATCGGCGACGACGTCCGCTTCGTCCTCCACGTGGAGGAGGATGAGCGGCGGGCGATCCGCCATGCGACCGAGCGTCCGGTCGACCTCCTCATCGTGGACCTCGGCCAGGACATTCGCCAGGCCAAGCGACTCGCGCAGGAGCTGCGGGGCGTGGACCATCCGCCCGTCCTCGTGGCCACCTACCGTCGGCAAGAGTTCGACGGCGAGGACGCCCTGAGCGCCGGCCTGGTGGAGCTCCTCCGGTCGGGCCTGCGTGACTTCCTGAGCCGCCCGCTCTCAAGGCCAGAGGTGCAAGCGCTCATCGACCGCGAGCTCCTCGCACGGGGGGAGCAGAACCCCCGGAGCGTGGGCAAGGTGCTCTCCTTCGTCGGCAGCAAGGGAGGGGTCGGCAAGTCGACCGTGGGGATCAACACGGCGGTCGGGCTCAGCCGCTCCGGGTCGGTCCTCCTGGTCGACGCGTCCATCCAGCATGGGGTCGCGGCGGACCTCCTGGGGCTCACCCCGGAGGCCACCCTCGCCGACGTCGCCCGGGAAGTGGACCGGCTGGATGAGCGGCTCCTCGCCGGCCTGGTGACGGAGCACTCCTCGGGGCTGCACCTGCTGCCGGCCCCCTCCAACGCCATCGACGCCGCGGCGGTGGATGAGGCGGTGATCACGCGGGTCATCTCGGTGGCCCGCCGGGCCTACGACTTCGTCGTGGTGGACACCTTCCCCCTGCTCGACAGCGTGACGCTCGCCATCCTCGACCTCTCCCACCTGACCTTCACGGTCCTCAACGACTCCGGTCCGACCATCAACGGGTCCGCCGAGCTCCTCAGGGTGCTGGAGCGCGTCGGGGTCGAGCGGTCCCGCTCGCGGGTCGTCCTCAACCGCACGCACCCCGGCCGCGGCCTCGGGATCACGCCCACGGACGTGGCGACCCGCCTCGACCGACCGGTCGACCACGTGGTGCCCTACTCCAGGTCGGTCCTCTCCGCGGCGAACTCCGGGAAGCCGCGGTTCATCTCGCTCAACCGGATGGGCGCGTGGCAGCGGGCCATCAACCGCGTGGTGAAGGACGCCATCACGGCCACCATCTCGCCGGTGAACGAGTCGGCCCCCACCGAGCTTCAGCCGGACCGCTCTCGCATCCAGGCAGCCACCACGGGAGGCGTCGAACATGGAGCGCAATGACATCCTCGACGTGCGCTCCCTGTTCCTGCGCCCACGCCCCCAGGACAACGCCGTCACCCAGCGAACCACCGGCCCCAACCGCGGCGCCACGACGGCGGAGACGGCACCCCGCCAGGACGACTACACCGCGCTCAAGGCGGACCTCCACGCCCGGATGATCTCCGAGCTCCAGGAGGACGGGCTCCTCGGCCTCGGCCCCGAAGACCTGGAGTCCGCGGTGAACGACTGGGTGGAGGAGCTGCTCCGGACGGAGTCGCTGCCCCTCAACCAGTCCGAGCAGCAGCAGCTCGCCCGTGAGCTCAGCGAGGAGGCCACAGGGCTCGGCCCCCTGAGCCCGCTGCTCCTCGACCCTGCGATCACGGACATCCTCGTGAACCGCTTCGACCAGGTCTTCGTCGAGCGCTTCGGGCGCCTCCAGGAGGTCAACGTCCGCTTCGCGAGCAACGAGCACCTGCTCCGGATGATCGAGCGCCTGGCCGTCTCGGCCGGGCGGCGCATCGACCAGTCCTCCCCCATGGTCGACCTGCGGCTCGCCGACGGCAGCCGGATGAACGCGACGATCCCCCCCGTGAGCATCGACGGGCCGACGCTGTCCATCCGTCGCTTCGGCCGCAACCGGCTCCGCTCGGTGGACGTGCTCAAGCTACGCATGCTCGACGACGCCATGTGGACGCTCCTCTCCACCGCGGTCCGTTCGCGGCAGAACGTGCTCCTCTCCGGCGGCACGGGCGCCGGCAAGTCGACGCTCCTCGGGATCCTCGCCGAGGCGATCCCCGAGGACGAGCGGGTCGTCACCATCGAGGACACGGCCGAGCTCACCCTGGACCAGCAGCACGTGGTGCGCCTGGAGACCCGCCCCCCGAACGCCGAGGGCAGCGGCACCCTCACGGCGCGCGACCTGCTCATCAACAGCCTGCGCATGCGCCCCTCCCGCATCATCCTGGGCGAGGTCCGCTCGGGTGAGGCCCTGGACATGCTCCAGGCCATGAACACCGGGCACGAGGGTGGCCTGTGCACGGTCCACGCCAACTCGACCCGCGACGCCCTCGCGCGGCTGGAGACCATGGTGCTCATGGCCGGGGCCGACCTCCCGTCGCGGGCCATCCGCGAGCAGATCACCTCCGCGCTAGATCTGGTGATCCACGTCCGACGTTACGAGGACGGGGTCCGCCGCATCGCGTCGATCTCCGAGGTGACCGGCCTGGAGGCGGGCACCCCGCTCCTGCAGGACCTGTTCGTCTATCGAACCCAGGGATCCAAGGATGGCCGCCTCGTGGGCCGCTTCGAGGCCACTGGCATCGTCCCGCGCTTCGTCCACGCCCTGCGTGCAGCGGGCGAGGACATCCCCCTGGAGATCTTCGCCGAGCCGACCGGAGAGGCCCGCGCCAACCCCTAGGCCCGAAGGTGCCATGCTGGACCTCCTCCTGATCCTCACCATCGCCGTGCTCACCGGCGCGCTGATCTACTTCCTCCGCGGCGGAAGCAGTGAAGGCAGCGGGTCAGCCCGATCCTCGCAGGGTCGCGACCGCGCCAGGACCAGGGCCCTCGTCAGCCTCGCCCTGGTCCCGGCGGCGGCCCTCGTCGGGCTGGCCGCTGGCCTCCCGTCCATCATCGCGGGGGCCGTGGGCTTCTTCGCCGGGGTCGGCTGCCACGTGGCGCTGAACACCCACGAGTCGCGGCGGGACGTGTCCCTCGAGATGGACCTGGCCTCGGCCCTCGACCTGGTGGTGGCGTCCCTGCGCGCGGGCGCAGCGCTGGTGGACAGCCTGAACACCGCGGCCAAGGAGAGCCGAGGCCGCACCGCGGGGATCCTCGAGGAGATCTGCGACCGCATCCGGATCGGCGACCCGCCCTCGGCGGTGATGTTCGACATCGTCGACCGCTACCCCCAGGAGGGCGTCCGGCTCTTCGCCTTCACCCTCGCGTCCCACTTCAACAGCGGCGGTAGCGTCGCCCAATCCCTCAGCGTGGTCGCCCGCACGATCCGCGACCGGGTGGACGTCATCCGCCGCTCCGGCTCACAGGCCGTCGAAACCCAGGCTTCCGTGGCCGGCATCCTCGCCATCACCTACGGCCTCGCGTTCCTGATGTGGAAGCAGTACCCGGACCGGGTGGAGGGCTTCCTCTCCAACGACCTGGGCCTCTCCGCGGTGGGGCTGTCCGTCTTCCTCCAGGCCGTCGGCGTGGCCTGGATCTCGCGCACCATCCAGGTGGAGGTCTGACCGTGCAGCACCTCCCCACGGCAGCCCTGGGCCCCCTGGCCCAGAGGCCCCTGCTCTTCGCCCTGGGCGCTGGCGGCCTGCTGCTCCTGACCCTCTACCTCCGCCACACCCGGCGGCGCCGTCGCGTCACGTCGCTCCTCTTCCGGGAGGCGACCTCCCCGGCCGCCACCGCGGTCGCCGCCGCTCCCACCAACGGGTCCACGGTCGGGCTGACCGCGGGCGCCGGCGCGCTGAGGCGCTGGCTCATCCGCGCCGGCATGACCGACTCCGGGGCCCCGTCGCGCTTCCTCCTCCTGATGCTCGGCGCCGCCCTCACGTCAGCCTTTCTGGCCCTGATGCTGGACGCCTCTGGCTTCACCGGCGCGGCGGTCCAGTGGCTGGAGGGCGTGCCCGGCGGGTTCGCGACCATCTTCATCCCCGTCATGCGGGCGGCGACCTGGCTGGTCGCCCTCCTCGTGGTGATGCTCCCCGTAGTGTGGGTCCGGCAACAACGGCAGCGCCGCGTGGACGAGGTCGAGCGGGACATGCCCACGGTGCTCAGCCTCCTGGCGAGCCTCGTGGAGTCCGGCATGGGCTTCGACGCAGCCGTGCAACGGGTCGAGCAGGCCCTGGGGCAGGAGCGAGTGCTGGCCGTCGAGTTCGCGCGCATGCGCTCCGCCACCATGGCCGGCGTCCCCCGCGCCACGGCGATCCGGTCGGTGGCCCAGGAGCTCGACGTCCCCTCCCTTCTCGCCTTCAGCTCCGCCCTCATTCACGCGGAGAGCCAGGGGGCCAGCCTGGGCGAGACCCTCCGTCGGCAGGCGACGGACCTCTGGGCCCGCCGCCGCGAGGAGGCCATCCAGCGAGCCCAGGTCCTCCCCACCAAGCTCGCCTTCCCCCTCGTCATCTGCTTCCTCCCCGGCGTCTTCGTCTGGACCTTCGGCCCCGCCGTCGCCGAGTTCGTTCGCCTCGCTGGCTCCGCCCTGACAGGGCAACCTTGATCCGGTCCGTACCTATGCCTCGATCGACCCCCTCCCTCCCGGCGCTCCTCGCGGGCCTCGCGCTCGGCGCCCTCCTCACGGGCTGCGTGACCCCGCCCCTCAACGAGCGCCCCTCTGCAGACGAGCAGCTCGACCAGCTGCTGGAGACCCAGGACGCGCCAGCCCCGGAGCTCGCGCGGGACCTGCGCTCCCTGAGCCTCCAGCAGCCGGAGCACGTCCCAACCCTGATCGCCGACGCGGCGCTGTCCATCGAGACTGGCCGCCCCGACCGGGCGGTGTCCCTCCTGGACATGGCGCTGAAGGCCGAGCCCGACAACGTGGACGCCGTCCAGCTCTCGGTGCAGGTGGCCGCCCGGAGCGGCGATCTGGCCGGGGCCCACCGCCGCGTGGAGGCCGCACTGCGGACCCGCCCCGACGCGCCGGGCCTCCACGAGGCCCACGCCGCGCTGCTCTTCGTGGAGGAGCGCTATCCCGAGGCCCTCGAGGCCCTCGACCGGGCCGACGCCCTCGCCGGCGAGACCTCCTGGCGGAGTCACTATCACCGAGGACTGATCGCAGAGGACCTCGGGGAACTCGAGGACGCCGAGCGGCATTACCGCTTGTGTCAGGACCTCGAGCCCTCCTTCGAGCCGGCCGGTCGCCGCCTCCGCTGGATCCAGGCGCAGTCCACCCTCAAGGACGGCTGACGGGGCCAGACCCCACCACCGCACCATGCAGCTCTCACCCCACATCGCGGACCGCCTCGGCGTCCTGGCCGCCGGAACCTGTGCGGTGCACTGCATGGCCGCGCCGGTGATCCTCGCCTTCGCCCCGCTCATCGGTGGCGTATGGACCTCCCCGGCGACGCACTGGGTGTTCGCGGCCGTCTCCCTGCCCGCGGCGCTCTCCCTCCTGCGCCGCAACATGCGCCGGCTGTCGCCACGCTCCCGCCGGGTCCTGACCTCCCTGGCCTCGGTGGGCTCCCTGCTCATCCTCCTGGGCCTCGCGGTCCCAGGGACCGCGTGGGCGCAGACTGTGGGGCTCGACATGCCCTGCCCCGACTGGCTCTCGGTTCAGGAGTCCACCGGGTGCGTCGACGAGTGCTGCGCCTCCGTCCGCGAGTCGAGCCTCTTCGTGCCCCTTGCGAGCCTGCTCACCATGGCGGGCGGGATGCTGCTGGTCACCGCACACGTGACCGCCCTGCGCAGCACCGCCTGCTGCGACGATGCCTGAACACTGCCTGTCTCCGGGGGCGTATGGCGCCCCTCCTGCCGGGAGCGCCACCTGCCTCGCCCCTGGAGGCGGGCGCTCTCAGGCCACGCCGTCGGACCCGCCCGAGAGCCGCTCGTCCGAGACGTGCCCGTCATCGGCGCCCGCGAGCAGGCCGACGAGCTGTCGCCAGGACACGAGCGAGTGGCCACGCGCCCTCAAGCGAGTGAAGGCAGCGCTGTCCGGCCAGCGCCAGTAGGCGCCAGCCTCTCCATCCTGGGGCGTCGCGGTCAGCGACCCGTCCTCGAGGGCCGCGATCACCCGGGGCAGGAGCCGGCCCGCCGCCTGGCAGGTGAGGTAGTAGTTGCGCTGAACACTGACCCCCGGCGGCACGTCGAAGCTCGCCTGGGCCAGGATCCCCCCGCTGTCCACCGACTCGTCCTCGATGAAGTGCATGGTCGCGCCCGCGCGCGCGCTCCCCTCACTCAACTCCCAGAAGTAGGGTTGGATCCCGCGGAAGTCCGGGATCAGGCCGGGGTGGATGTTCACGACCCCCAGGCGCGGGACATCGATCAGCGCCTGACGGACGATCTGGTGGAAGAGCGTCACCACGAGATCCGGACGCTGCGCCCGGATGAAGTCCATGGCGTCCGCGGACATGATGTCCTCGGTGCGGTGGAAGGGGAGGCGGTGGCGGCGCGCGATGGACCGCAGCCGGCGGAACACGGGGCCCCTCCCCATGAGCTTGGGGAGCGCCGTGATGGCCAGCATGGCGACGCCCTCCACCACCTTCCCCAGGAGGAAGCGCTGGGAGAGCTTGGGCACGATCCTCTGCACCGTCTCCGACCGACTCTTGCCACGAAGGACCAGCGGCACCTTGCAGATCGCGATGTGGTCCCCCGGCCGGGCGCTCCGGTGCGTCTCCACGATGTGATTGTGGAGGCTGTACTCGGCGAGGAGGTACACGACGCGCATGGACCGGATGGTGTCATGGGTCCCTTCCCCGGGCAACGACCGACGACGGTCCAGCGGCGGCCGTGGAGCCCGGGCTGAGGACCGCCTCGGCCCCCGGCCCGGGCCCCGCCTGCGACCCTGGGGTCGTACGGGTCATCTGTCGCACCCCCCGGGCACATCGATGGCCTAAGAGGAGGTCCTTGGAGACAGGAGGCGACCGCCCGGCCCCCCCGGGCCAAGTTCACACCGGTCGGGCATGACCGGAACCGGTACTCCTGCTGACAAACCTCTCACCGCCTCGCCGCGCCCCCGTATCGTCCGCCCAGATGCACCGCCGAACCGACTCCACCGCCTGGACCTCAGCCATGGCCCTCGCCCTCTGCCTGGCCTCGACGCCCGGTTGTGGCGGCGACGGCGGAGGGGCTCCGACCGAGCCCGAGAAGGACGCCGTCCTCGAGCTCCCCGGGGAAATCGCCGCCCCCGACCGCCCCGTCACGAGCGTCGAGGCTGTGGAGGACGAGACCGAGGCCCTCGCGGACAGCCTGATCGAGTTCGCCGAGGTGTTGCGCAAGCGCCGCTTCGACGAGGCCAAGGAGTGGTTCTCTCCCGAGCTCGTGGCCCACGCCGCGGTCGGTCACTCCGAGGCCAGCCGCACGGCCCTCCCCCTGGGCGTCGAGCGCATCAAGTACGACGTGGAGGCCTCCGCTGGCGTGGGAAGGGACGGGTTCATGGACTCCCTCCGTTCCCTCCTGGGCGAGTGGCGCAGCGTGGACTCCATGCTCTGGAAGGTGAAGGGCGCGAGCTTCCAGCGCGGCCGCTCCCGCTGGGGCCGGCTCGACCTGAAGATCCACATCACGGGCGTGGACGCCTCGGGCGGCATGGTCTCCGTTCACGGCCGCGGCGACGCGCGCGTCACCCGCACCCGCGGCCGCTTCCTCCTGGACCAGCTTCTCCTGCACAAGTGGGAGGTGGAGCGCCGCTCGGCTCCGATCTTCACCGAGGTCGCGGCCTCCACTGGCCTCGCCCACACCTGGGCCCGCTTCGGTACGGACGCGAACAACAGCTTCCACTGGAACGGCGCGGCCGCCGGCGACGTGGACGGCGACGGCGACTGGGACCTGTTCGTCCCCAGCGACGACCAGAACTTCCTCTACATCGCCCAGCCCGACGGCACCTGGTCGGACGAGGCCGATGAGCGCGGCGTGGGCAGCCCGGATCGCGGCACCGGCGCCGTCTTCTTCGACTGCGACAACGACGGGGACCAGGACCTGATGGTCGGACACACGGGCTGGCCCCTGGCCGGCGGGAAGATGGGCGGCGAGCGCTGCCGGATCTTCCTGAACGACGGCGCCGGCCAGTTCACCGACGCCCCTGGCGGGCCCGGGCTCCAGGAGCCCTTCGTGGCGTACACCCTCACCGTGTTCGACTTCGACGGAGACGGCTGGCTCGACGTCCACGTCTGCGGCTACGGCCGCGTGGACGTGGAGCACAACAACTCCTGGACCGAGGCGACCAACGGCTCGCCCAACGGGCTCCTGCGGAACCTCGGCACCGACGCGGAGGGCCGCTTCCTCGGCTTCGAGAACGTGGCCGCGGCCGCCGGGATCGAGGACGTGCGGTGGAGCTACGCCGCGGCGTCCGCGGACGTGGACCTCGACGGGGACGCGGACCTTTACGTCGCCAACGACTACGGCTCGAACCGGCTCTGGATCAACCAGGGCGACGGCACCTTCGTGGACGGGTCCGAGGACCAGGGCGTGGTGGACAAGGGCAGCGGCATGGGCGCCTCCTTCGGGGACCTGACCGGCGACGGTTCCCTGGACCTCTACGTGTCCAACATGTCGTCCACGGCGGGCAGCCGGATCCTTGGCCGCCTCAAGGAGGACATCGACGCCGAGACCCACGCCCTGCTGAAGAAGCTGGCCGCCGGCAACTCCATCTTCACCCGCGACGGGGACGCCTTCGCCCGGGTGCCGGGTGAACAGGGGGGCATCGGCGCGAGCTGGGCCTGGTCCCCGGCGCTGTTCGACGTGGACCTGGACGGCGACCTCGACGTCTTCTGCACGAACGGCTTCGTCACCGGAGAGCTCGCCTTCGACACATGAAGCACCTACTGGCGCCACGTGGTGGCGTCGAGTTGCTCCTCCGCCCCTGAGTCCGGAAAATTCGCCCGCGAGGAGGTCGGGAACGACGGCTTCCTGGCCAGACACAACGGCCAGATCTTCGCCGAGGGCCGCTCCTTCAGCGGCAACGAGCGCGACAAGCTGTTCCTCAACGACGGCGCCGGCTCCTTCCTCGACCTCTCGGACCTCTCCGGCGCGGACTCCCCCAACGACGGTCGCGCGGTGATCGCCTTCGACGCGGACGACGACGGCGACGTGGACCTCTTCGTCCACGAGACCCAGCGCGAGCGCCACGCCATGTACCGCAACGACCTCGGCACCGCGCCGGGGTTCGTGAAGATCAAGCTGCGCGCGACCACCGGCAACGCCGAGGCCATCGGCGCCCAGGTCGAGGTCGTCGCCGGGGACCGCAAGGTGAGTCAGGTGCTCTCCCGCGGCGCCGGCTTCATCTCCTGCCAGGCCCCCGAGCTCATCTTCGGCCTCGGGGGCGCACCCGCCGCGACGGTCACCGTCCGCTGGCCGGGCGGCGCCGTGGAGGCCTTCGGGGAGGTCACCCTCGGGGCTCGCGTGCTCCTGGTGGAGGGCGCCAGCGAGGCCGAGGCCTATGGAGCCGCTCCGCGCCCCCTCCCCGACCCCAAGCCCAGGGGGCTGCTCGTCAGCGTCGGCGACAGGATCGCTCCGTTCGAGGTGCTCGACGCGGCCGGGGCGCCGGTGCTCATCGACCCCGCCGCCACCGGCGAGCGCGTCGCCCTGAACCTGTGGGCCAGCTACTGCGCCCCCTGCGTGGCCGAGCTCCCGCTCCTCGAGGAGTGGGACGCAGGCGAGGACATGCGGGTGATCGCGGTCTCCGTGGACGCCCCCTCGGACCGGACCCGTGCCCTCGAGCTGCTGAGCCAGCGAGCCCCCGCCCTCGGCGTGCACCTCGCCGGAGACCCAAGGCCCGGAGTCCGTTCGATCCAGGACGTGGTCGACCTGGCGCGGCTGCCCCTGCCGACGACCCTGATGCTCTCCCCCGATGGGACCGTCGAGGAGATCCTCCGCGGTCCAGTGGAGCCCCGGTAGGCTCCGACCCGCGGGGCCCGCTGGCGTGGCCCCAGGTCCGCGCGCAATTCGAGACTTCGGAGCATCCGGTCGCACCGACGGTACGATCGGCCAAGGGAACGAGCCGGAGCCCTGCTGAGTCCGGCGGCCTCCCCCGTCCTCGCCAGCCCGCCGCCGCCATGACGACCACCTGTCCTCTTCCCCCCACGGCGACCGCACCCGGACCCACAGCGAGGGCTCCACGGTGGCGTGCCCGTGCGCTGAAGGCCTCCCTCTGGGCGCTCGCCCTCTCGACCCTCTCCGCGGGCGCCTGGGCGCAGACCTCCCTGAAGCTGGTCGCCTCGGATGGCTTCCAGGAGGACTACTTCGGCGTGGACGTGGCCATCAGCGGGAGCACCGCCATCGTGGGCGCCCGCCTCGACGACGACAACGGGTCCCAGTCGGGCTCCGTGTACGCCTTCAACGCCGCCACCGGCACGGAGCTTCGCAAGCTCACCGCCCTCGACGGGGCCGCCTTTGACCTCCTCGGCGACCATGTCGCGCTCGAGGGGACGACGGCGCTCGTGTCCGCCGGGGGCGACGACGACAACGGCCCCAACTCCGGCTCCGCATACGTCTTCAACGTCTCGACCGGCCAGCAGCTGCACAAGCTCGTCCCGACCGACGGCGCTCCCGAGGACCGCTTCGGCTCGGCGGTCGACGTGGACGGCGGGCTCGGTATCGTCGGCGCCTTCGGGGACGACGACCTAGGAGAGAACTCGGGGTCCGCCTACGTGTTCGACCTGTCCACAGGGCAGCAGGTCGCGAAGCTGCTCGCCGCCGACGGCGAGGAGGACGACTACTTCGGGGTCAGCGTCGCGATCAGCGGCGGGCTCGCCCTGGTCGGCGCGTACGGGGAGGACAGCAACGGCGCCTCGTCGGGCGCCGCGTACCTGTTCGACGTGGCGACGGGGCAGCAGCTGAGGAAGATCACACCTGACGTCAGCGCGTCCATCGACTTCTTTGGCACCGACGTCGACCTCCAGGGGCAGCGCGCCGCGGTCTCCAGCCTCCGGTCCATCGGCTTCATCCCTGGGGACCCCACGGTGTACGTGTTCGACGTGGCCACGGGCGACCAGCTCTTCGAGCTGATTCCTTCCGAGGACCCCTTCGGGACCGCCTTCGGCTCGTCGCTGGCCATCGACGACGAGCGGATTCTCGTGGGCGCGCCCGCCGCGCCGGTCAGCGGCGTCGCCTGGGAGTTCGATCTCGCCACGGGGGTGGAGCTCGGCAAGCTCGTCCCGACCGACCCCGAGGGGGGCGACGCCTTCGGCTACGCCGTGGCCCTGCATGGCGGCCTCGCGATCGCGGGCGCGTTCCTGGAGGACGAGCTCGGCGACCAGGCCGGCGCCGCGTACC
>JADHOC010000015.1 GCA_016779205.1 Planctomycetota bacterium
CGCCGCCGCCGCCGCCGCCGCCGCCGCCGCCACGAGGACCGCGGCCGCCTCGGCCACCGCCGCCGCCGCCCCGGCCAGGCGCCGGCTTGGGCAGGGCGTTCACGTCGCCGGGGTCGAAGCCCTCGAGCGCCTTGCGGGGGATCTTGCTCCCGAGGTGCCGCTCGATGGCTCGCACCTGGTCGCCGTCCTCGCGGGCGAAGAAGGTGAAGGCCTTGCCCTGCTTCTTCGAGCGGCCGGTGCGGCCGATCCGGTGGGTGTACGCCTCGGGGGTGTTCGGGACGTCGAAGTTCACCACGTGGCTCACGTCCGCCACGTCGATGCCCCGCGCCGCGATATCGGTCGCCACCAGGACGTCGTAGTCACCCCGGCGGAAGCCCTCCATGGCCCTGACCCGCTGGTTCTGGGACATGTTGCCCTGCAGGGCGATCGCGCGGTGTCCGTGGGCGTCCAGCTGCCGCGCGATCTTCCGTGCGCGGTGCTTGGTCCGCAGGAAGACGATCGCGGAGCGGAAGTCCGGCCCGCCCAGGATCTCCTCCAGGAGGTCGAGGCGGCGGGGCTGCGCGCACTCGTAGAGCGCGTGCTCGATGGTGTCCGCGGGACGGCTATGGGCGAGCTCGATCACCGCCGGGCGGTGGAGGACCTCGTCGGCGAGGTGGCGGATCTCCTTCGGCATGGTCGCCGAGAAGAGCAGGTTCTGACGCCGCTCGGGGAGGAGCCGGAGGATCTGCCGGACGTTCGGAAGGAACCCCATGTCAAACATGTGGTCGGCCTCGTCGAGGACCAGCACCTCCACGTCGCGCAGGTCGATCACTCGTTGGCCCGCGAGGTCCAGGAGCCTGCCGGGGCAGGCGACGACCACCTCGGGCCGCGACTTGAGCGCGCGGACCTGGGCGTTCTGGGGCACGCCGCCGAAGACGGTCGTGGAGCGCACCCGCGTGAACTTCCCGAGGCTCGAGAACTCCTCGTGGATCTGGAGGGCGAGCTCCCGGGTCGGAGCGATCACGAGCGCGCGCGGGCCGCGGCGCTGTCCGCCGCCGGCACGCAGGTGCTCGAGGATCGGGAGCGCGAAGGCCGCGGTCTTGCCGGTGCCGGTCTGTGCGAGGCCGAGGACGTCCTTGCCCTCCAGCACGGCAGGGATGGCCTTGCGCTGGATCGGACGGGCCTCGGTGAAGCCCAGCTCCTGGATCCCGCGGAGCACCTGCGCGTCCAGACCGAAGGTCTTGAACTCGTCGCGCTTGCCGCCGCCGGGCGACTGGGCGCTGCGCTCGGGCGCGGGGCGGCCCTCGTGGGGCGCCTCCGCTTGGGGCTCGCGGGGAGGACGTTGGTCCTCGGGCGGGTTGTGTTGAGTCGTGGGGCGGCCGCCGCGACGTGAACGACGTCGACGGCGCGGACTATGGGAGTCCTTCGTCATGGGGTTTCGTGGGGACGCGCCCGCCTGTGGGGCGGCGCGTGTGCTGATCCCAACGACAGCGAGGGAGAAAGCGGTGGTTTGGAGCGGCGCGATGCGAGTCGGACCCCTTGGGTCCGGACCGATAATCCTGTCGAGCGCCGAGGACCGCTTGTTCTGCGCGGCCCGATGACATGAACCGCGTGGGCGCGCCTCTTCAGGCGGCCTCGGCGGCGCGAGGGGCTTGGCCCTCTGCAGGAACTCTCGGCGGGGATCCCCCAGAACTCCATCCCTTTCCGTAGAGAACTGCGGAGAAACCCGGATCCGAGACCTCCTTCCACCCGATTCGATCCGTCCTCGACGCTCTGGCTAGGCTCTGGGGCATGATCGAACGTCAAGACCACGGTGATGTGCTGCTCCTCAGGCTCGCGCACGGCAAGGCGAGCGCCCTCGACCTGGAGCTCCTCGAGGAACTCTGCAAGGCCATGGACGAGTTCGAGGCCAGCGACGCGCGGGCCTGTGTGCTCACGGGCACCGGGAGCATCTTCTCCGCGGGCGTGGACCTGAAGCGCCTCCTGGAGGGCGGCGCGGGGTACATCGACGCCTTCCTGCCAGCCCTCGACCGGGCCATCTCGCGGCTCCTCTTCTGTGACCGGCCCCTGGTCACGGCGTGCAACGGGCACGCCATCGCAGGCGGCTGCCTGGTCGCTTGCTGCGGCGACCGGCGGCTGGGCGCCCGCGGCAAGGGACGCGTCGGCGTTCCCGAGCTGGCCGTGGGCGTGCCGTTCCCGCCCCTCGCCATCGAGCTCGTCCGCTTCTCCGTCGGCCCCCGGAACCTCCAGCGGGCGCTCTATGACGCCGCGGTTCACAGCATGGAGGACGCGCTGGAGCTGGGCTTCGTCGACGAGCTCGTGGAGGCCGAGGAGCTGGAAGAGCGAGCGATCGAGACCGCGCGCCGGCTCGCCGCGATTCCGCCCACCTCCTTCTCGTTCACCAAGCGGAGGACCCGGGAGGTCCTCCGCGGCACCGGACTGGACCCCGCCGCTTGCGACGAGGTCCGCGCCCTGTGGCAGAGCGAGGAGATCGCGGGCGCCCTCGCGGAGTACGTAGCACGAACGCTCGGCTGAGGGAGCCGCGCCGGGGGACTCTGCCTAGGATGGAGCCGTGATGTTCACCCACCTCCTGCTCAGCCTCGCGTGCGCCCAACAGGCAGCCCCCGCCCCCGCGTCCACGCCTGACTCCACCCAGCCCAACTTCCTGATCATCCTCGTCGATGACCTCGGCTACGGGGACCTGGGCGAGGACCTCGCCGGCATTGGCGGCCGGGAGAAGCACCGGACGCCCCACATCTCGCGCCTCGCCGCCGACGGACTCGTCCTGACCCAGGGCTACTCCGCGGCGCCCAACTGCGCGCCGAGCCGGGCGAGCCTCCAGACGGGCCGGATGACGCCCCGACACGGGATCTACACGGTGGGCACGGCCGCCCGCGGCAAGCCCCACCAGCGGGAGCTGATCCCCGTGCAGAACACCACGGTGCTGGCTGACGAGGAGGTCACGCTGGCCGAGCACCTGGGCGTCGCCGGGTACTCCACGGCGCACCTGGGCAAGTGGCACCTCGGGCCCGACCCCACCACCCAGGGCTACGACGTCAACGTCGCGGGCAACAAGGCCGGCCACCCGAAGTCTTACTTCTCGCCCTACAAGAACGCCGACCTCGCGGACGGCCCCGAGGGGGAGTACCTGACCACCCGGCTCACCGACGAGGCGATCGGGCTGGTCGGTGAGCTGGAGCCGCCGTTCCTGATGCACCTCGCGTACTACTCGGTGCACACCCCCCTTCAAGCGCCGCCCGAGCGCGTCGAGGAGCGGCGCGCCGCGGGCGCCAAGAGCGCCAAGTACGCCGCCATGGTCGAGGCCCTCGATCACGAGGTCGGCCGCCTCCTCGCTGCCCTGGACGAGGCCGAACTCACGGAGGACACCGTGGTGGTCTTCACCTCTGACAACGGCGGACACATGCCCGTGACGAACCAGGAGATCCTCCGTGGGTACAAGGGCACCCTCGACGAGGGCGGCGTCCGCGTCCCCTGGATCGTGCGCTGGCCCGGCCGCGTGAAGCCCGGCGTCAGCGACGTGCTGGTCCACCACGTGGACCTGCTCCCCACGCTCCTCTCCCTCGCGGGCGCGGCCCCCAAGACCCCGGCGGCCCTCGACGGCGTGGACCTCTCGGCCCTCCTGACCACGGGCGCTGCTCCGCCCGAACGCCCGCTCTTCTGGCACTTCCCCTGCTACCTGCAGGGCAAGAGTGACCGCTTCGAGCACTTCAGGACGACCCCCGGCGGCGTCCTCCGCGACGGTCGCTGGAAGCTGGTGGAGTTCTTCCACCCCGGCTCCTCGGCCTCGCCGCGGGTCGAGCTCTATGACCTGGGGTCCGACCCCCTCGAGCGCACCGACCTGTCTGGCTCAGACCCCGAGCGGGCCGCTGCGATGTACGCGGACCTCGTGCGCTGGCGACGGGCCGTGGACGCCCCGGTCCCCACCGAGCCCGAGCCGAGCTTCGCGGGCTCCCGGGACGACTCCTGAGGCGGAGCCGCCCGGTCGCCTGACCGGAGGCTCGCCGCTCAGACGGAGACGTGGTACCCGTCGTCGTTGATCGGGTACTGCGGACCTCCCGGCCCCCCGATGGTCCCAGACCAGGGATCGGGGTGGGCGTCCGTGGGCACGACCAGCGCCTGGCTGACGCGCCCCGCGCAGTGGTAGTACGCCCCGCGGGTGATCTGCCGCCAGATGATCGCCAGCTGCCCGACGCCGCCAATGGCGGCGAGGCGCCAGTACGTCGGCTCCACCTCGAAGCCCGCCTCCAGGCGCCCGTGCCACCAGCCGAGGACCCCGATCACGAACACGGCCTCGAGGAGCAGCAGGAGGGCGAGCGGACGCATCGTCTGAACCGGGTGCTTCACCATCGTCCACCAGGTCGCGAGGGCCGCGATGAGGACGGAGCGGCTGTCGCGGAGGACGAGCCGCGTGCGCGTGTAGATGGCCCAGGCCATGACCTTGACGAACCCGATGGCCGCGAGGCCGTCCTGGATCCACCCCAGCTGCACCACGGTGCGCTCCGACTCCAGGGTCTCGAGCCGGCCCCAGTCACGCTCGGGGATCTCCATGATCCCGCCGAGCACCAGCCGCTTCCACGGGTCACCGTAGAGCAGCCAGTTCACCAGGGCGAGGGCGACGAGGGTGAGGATCGCGACGCGGAGCATACGCCCGAAGTAACGCGCCCCGCCGAACCCGAAGCGGCGGAGGGTCTGCCGCTCAGGCTGCTCGAAGGTGACCTGGAGCCACCCCCCGGCGGCGAAGACGCCGAACAGGAACGCGATGAGCGCGAGGACCGCCCCGCCGCTGGCGACGCTCGAGTCGAGCTGCGCCAGGCCCTCGGCGTGGTCCTGGCGGAACACGGCGCCCAGCCCCATGGAGGGCGCGCCCATGCTCGAGTGCAGGTCCTGCGCCAGTTCGGCGGAGGGGTAGCGGCTCCCCACCGTGTTCTGGAAGAACGAGGCGGTCTGGAAGGCCGGAACGAGGCTCAGCAGCAGCAGGACGAGCCAGGTGCAGACCCAGAGCTTCGTGCGGAAGAACGCCGCCTTGAAGCCCCGGAGGAAGAGCCTCCAGTCCGGCCGGCTGTGGTTGTCGTGGTCGATGTTCTCGTCGTAGTTCGGCATCGGATCAGCCCCCCACCGCCATGAACCACTGAAGCACGCTCGCGGCGCGCGCCGCGGCGCGCTCGCCCCACCGGGATGGCGCGAGCTTGTCCCGCTCGGCGAACCACTGGTTGTCCGACATGTCTCGGTCGAGGAACCACAGGCGCTCGGGGTCGATGACGACCGAGGTCACCTTCCGCGTGTCCGCCGCCAGGGGCAAGCGCCACCAGTTCTTCTCTCCCTGCAGCTCGCGGGTCCACTCGAAGGTGACCTTCTCGCCGTCCTCGTAGGCGACCTGCACCTTCACGGGCAGGATCAGGTCCCCTCGCCTGCGGAGGACCACGTCGGGGACCCAGGGGCGCTTGGGGGCGTCGGGCTCCTCGGCGGCCTCGTCGTCCGCGGCCTCCTCGGCCGCAGCCGCGCTGGCCAACGCCTCGGGAGAGCAGTCCGACGTCCACGACCCGTCCTCACAGCGGAACCAGCCCGCGGACTTCGGGTCCTGGGTCTGAGCGACGGCGCAGCTCCAATCGACCGTCTTGGTCGAGCGGAAGACGTCCTCGAAGTACCACTGGATGTCCACGTCCGCGCCCTCCTGGAAGGCGAGGTAGAAGTCCTCGGGGTAAGGGTGCCGGTAGCGCCAGTCCTGGGCGAACTTCCGCATGCCCCGCAGGAACGCGTCGCGGCCCACGAGCGCCTGGAGCGAACGCAGGGCCACGGCGGTGTGCGGGTAGCTGTTGGTGCTGTAGCTCGTGCGGTCGACGTAGTCCCACACGTTCCGCTCGATGGGGTCCGACTCGGGGTCCCGCAGGTAGCTGGACCTGTCGCCCCAGCGAGGGTCGGTGACCTGCTCGACGAAGGTCAGCTGCGGCTGGTCCCTCCAGAACCGCACGAACGGCGAGGCCGTGAGCGGGCGGGCCTGGATCTGCCGTGGCGCGAGCCACTGGAGGTCCCCACCGAGGCGGACGTCCAGCTTGTCGAGGCCCAGGCGGATCGGATTGCGGAACCCGACGCTCTGGAGCGAGATGTTGCCCTCGAGCGAGCGGGTCCCGGGCGCCGCCGAGGGAGGGACCCCCCAGACGGGCAGCTTGCTGTAGGCCGTGGAGGCCCTGCGGGTGCCGTACTCACGGAAGAGGGTCTCGCTGTCGCTGAAGGAGTTGAACCCCTCGTCCAGCCAGGCCGCCTCGGGCTCGTTGTTCCCCACCAGCCCGTACCAGAACTGGTGGCCGGCCTCGTGCACGGTGACGGACTCGGGGGTGTACATGCGCGGCCGGGTCAGCATCCGCGAACCGCACGTGAAGATCGTCGGGTACTCCATCCCCCCGGCGGCGCGCGCCCCCCAGGCGGGGTCCACGGCGGTGACCTCCGAGTACGGATAGGGCCCGTACCAGAGGCCGTAGTAGAAGAGGGTGGCGCAGGTGGCCCGCCAGTGACGCTCGGCCTGCCCCTCGTGCTCGGGGTGCACCATGACGCGCACCAGCACGTCGCGCCCCGCGAGCGCCGCCGGCTCCACGCCAAGGGCCCCCGCGACCTCCGCGACCTCGTCCTCGTGGCGGCTCGCCCACTCGTTCCACACGAAGGGCTTCTCGAACACCACGTAGTCCGGGTCCGCGGTCCAGGCGAAGCCATGGACCCGGGGCGGGAGCCCCGAACCCTGGGCCGCCACCGGGTCCGCGTACTCCTGGTCCTCGGGAGCCGGCGCGATGTACCGCTCCGAATACCGTCCATCGTCCAGCGCCTCGGCGGACACCCGCTTGCCCGAAGCGGCGATCTTGCGCGTGTACTCCGCGGGCAGGTCGAGCGTCACGTCGTACGTCCCGTAGTCCGCGTAGAACTCGGTGTTCATGTAGAAGGGGTGCGCCCTCCAGCCCCTGCCCCCCTCGTAGACGGCGAGCTTGGGGAACCAGTGGCTGAGGAAGATGAAGTCCCCCTTCGTCCCGGTCCTCCGCAGAACCCGCGGGAGGCGCGAGTCCCACTCGATGTCCACCGTCACCTCGCCGCCCGCCGGGACGGGCTCGGGCAGGTCCACGCTGAACAGCGTCCGGTCGAGCGGCGCCCGGGAGTCGGGCACCCGGAAGGTCACGGCGTCCGTGAGGTCCACGTCACCGACCTTGAGGGACCGGATCTCCTGCCAACCGAAGCCCCGGTCGACCTTGGTCCCGCGGAGGCGGCCCTTGGCCTCGGTCATGTGGAGGCTGCGGTTGTTGGCGTAGGCGTTCAGATAGAGGTGGAACCAGAGGTCGCTGACCTCCTCACCGGATCCGTTCCGCCAGGTCAGGCTCATGGTGCCCGTCAGCTGCTTCTGCACCCCGTCATCGAGGTCGTCGGGCTCGGCGTCGTCCACCCGCGCCCGAATCACGTAGTCCGCCTCGGAGGATCGGCCGTCTCCCGCGTCCTGCGCCGGCGGGTGGGGAGAGGCGGAGGCGGTGGCTGACAGCAGGGTCAGCAGGAGGCCGGCGGAAGCCGAGGAGAAGCAGAGAGCCATACCCGCCAGTTTGTGGCGCGTCCGTCAACCGCACAACCCAGGGCGTTTCCTCGCTGGCGGCCTCCCCGAATCGGGCCTTCGCTGCCGGGCAGCGCCAGCCCTCAGAGGGGGATCGCGATGAGCAGCTCGAAGAAGTCGAAGCCCGGGAAGCCGGCCTGCTGCCACCGGACCGTGAACGACTCCCCTCCGTAGCCCGGCAGGGACGGGGCCGACCCCGGTCCGAGCCCCTGACAGCCCGCGAAGATCACCTCGACGTCAGGGGCGAGGGCCGCCTTGAATCGGCTGTCGATGGCGCAGCCCAGGATCTTGCCGCACTCATGGATGGCCGCCTTGTCCTCCTCGTTGGGCGCCTTGCGGGCGCTCATGGCCCGGATCTCGTCCGCCGGCAGCGTCTGAAGCCCGCCGGAGAGAATCAGGGCGTACTCGAGCGGGACCTGGACGAAGCCCGCGCGGGTCCCCATCGCGGTCCGAAAGCCGAGCTTGAAGGCCACTCGGACCTCCTCCTCGGCGCCCGGCAGGCCCGGGTGAACCGAGTCGAGCAGCAGCGGCTCCTCCAACGAGAAGGGCATGACGAGGCCGATCGTGTCGGCGAATTCCTCGGAGATGATGTCCAGCAAGGCTGTGGCATCGGCGTCCTGGAAGAAGCTCGGCTCCTGTCGTGTCTGCATGGCAGGGGGCCCCTTCGAGCCCTTGGGCTGCACATCGACCTCGGCGCCCCCCCCGGTTGATGCTCACCAGGATTCGCACCCGGTCCCGGGCTCGATCTGGGGCACGGTCCTGCAACGAGCACGCTCCGGCGCTGAGACACCGCGAGCCCCGCTCCTTATCCCCCTGGGGGGGCTGGATGAACGGCCAGGAGGTTTCTTCGGATTCGTTCTCAAGCTCAGCCCTCAGATTCCGATCACCCCTCTGGCGGAATTTTCTTCGTGCCAATGAGAAGCCCGCTGCCCAAGCCGACCGCGAGGTCGGTTGCCTGCTCGCCTGTCGAGCGCCCTCCAAGGAGGGGAAACCATGGAACTCAGGAACAACAACCAGGGCGATCTCCCGCCCGCGAACCGTTACGCCGACATCCGGCAGGTGACGGAGTCGCGGAACGCGGAGCTCCAAGAGACCGTTGACCGGGTCAGAAAAAGCGTAGAAGAGCGCCAGGAGCAGACGGAGCAGCTGGGCAAGAGCCTGGACTCCATCGAGCTCTCCGAGGGCGCAAAGAACTTCGTCGAGGAAGCAAGCAGCGGCCGCAGTGAGCGGATCGCCCAGCTTCGAGCTGCCGTCGAGGACGGCTCTCTCTTCGATCGCGACCGTCTGGCCCGCGCTGCGGAACGCCTTCTGAGCGACTCCGTCTGACCCGAGACGAAGCCCGTACGAGCCGCAGCGATCCTCTCCTGGACCGCTGCGGCGGAAGTCGTTGGTCCATGTTCCGGCTCCCCGGCCGTCGATCGGACGCCGCCCCCACGGAGGGCCGGGCCTGTCCAAGGCACCGCAGATCGCCGCGGTGCTGATAGGCTCCGGCCATGCTCCTCGCGATCCTCCACCTGGCCCCGCTGATCTCCTCGCCCGCGCTCCCCCCCGCCTGCTCCGCCGGCCCGCAAGGCCGCGCGTCGGCTCAGGAGGCCGCCTCGAGCGGGAGCTGGGAGGCCTTCGAGGCCATGGCCCAGGCCGAGCTGGGCGAGCGGGGAGCGGAGGCGGCGCGGTTCCTGCGCCAGCACCGCCCCCGGCGTGACGCCGAGCTCCCTGCGGACCTGCTGATCGAGAACCTGCGGCTCGCGCTCGAGGCCCGGGCTCGCTTCCCCTGGGCCAAGGACCTCCCGGACGAGCTGTTTCTGAACGATGTCCTCCCCTACGCCATCCTCGACGAGAAGCGCGAGAGCTGGCGCCCGATGATCCTGGAGCTCACCGCCCCGATCGTCGCGGACTGCAAGACCTCCAAGGAGGCGGTCCAGGCCATCAACCGCGAGCTCTACGACAAGGTCAAGGTCCACTACAACACCGGGCGCAAGCGCCCCAACGCCTGCGCGTCCGAGTCCATCGAGCAGGGCCGCGCGACCTGCACCGGGCTCACCATCTTGCTCGTGGAGGCCTGCCGCTCGGTCGGCATCCCGGCCCGCGCCGCGGGCGTCTTCCTCTGGCACGATGATCGCGGCAACCACACCTGGCCCGAGGTCTGGGTGGAGGGTCGCTGGCAGTTCACCGGCGCCGACGAGTATGACCCCAAGGGCCTCAATCGCGGCTGGTTCGTGGCGGACGCCGCCAGGGCCACGGCCGGCGACGTGAAGCACGGCGTCTGGGCATCGAGCTGGGCGAAGTCAGGCTCGTCCTTCCCCCTGGCCTGGTCGCCGAAGGACGCCTCCGTGGCGGCCGTCGAGGTGACCTCCCGCTACCTCGGGGACGAGGAGAAGGTGGCCGACGCCCTGGGCGAGCTCGCAGGAGGACAGGAGCCGCTCGGCGAGGAGGCCTCCCAGCGCCTCTTGATGGAGCTCTGGAAGATGCGCAAGGGGGCCCTGGCCGCCGAGCTCGAGGGGGAGGCCGAGGCCAAGGCGTACCAGGCCGCTGGCCAGACGCTCCGCGTCAAGGAGCGGGTCTTCGGCGACGCCCCCAAGGGGGGCCACAGCCTGTGGATCTCCATGCACGGGGGCGGCGGCGCTCCCGCCAAGGTCAATGACGGCCAGTGGGAGAACCAGATCAAGCTCTATGAGCCCGCAGAGGGCATCTACGTGGCGCCTCGCGCTCCAACGGACACCTGGAACCTCTGGCACCAGGGGCACATCGATCCCCTCTTCGACCGGATGATCGCGGCCTACGTGACGCTGCGGGGGGTCGACCCGGACCGGGTCTACCTGATGGGGTACTCCGCGGGTGGCGACGGTGTGTATCAGCTGGCGCCGCGCATGGCCGACCGCTTCGCCGCGGCGGCGATGATGGCCGGGCACCCCAACGAGACGAAGCCCGACGGGCTCCGCAACCTCCCCTTCGCGCTCTTCATGGGCGGCAAGGACGGGGCCTACGACCGCAACAAGATCGCCGCCAGCTGGAAGGAGTCCCTCGCTGCCCTGCGCGAGGCCGACCCCGGTGGATATGACCACGAGGTGACCATCTTCCCGGAGATGGGCCACTGGATGCAGCGGGAGGACCGCGTCGCCCTCCCCTGGATGGCGGCGAGGACCCGGGTCGCCTGGCCGAAGCGCGTGGTCTGGCTCCAGGACGACGTCGCCCATGACCGCTTCTACTGGCTCGGCGCCGCCGAGGCGGACCGCAAGCCCCGGACCCGGGTGGAGGCGAGCGTCGAGGGTCAGCACATCTCCATCACGTCCCAGGACGTGACCCGCCTCTCCCTCCACCTGCACGATCGGCTCATCGACCTCGACAGGGAGATCACGGTGAGCTGGAACGGTAAGCCCGCCTTCGTCGGGGAGGTCCCCAGAACCCGCGCCGCGATCGAAGCGTCGCTCGCCGGGCGACCGGATCCCTCCCTGGGCGCCACCGCCCTGCTCGTCGTCAACCGCCCCTGAACTGCCCCGCCCCTCCCGAACCACCTTCAGACCATGGGACCCCGATCCGAACTCCTCGAGATGGCCGCCGAGATGACCGCCTGGCGCCAAGACCTGCATCAGAACCCCGAGCTCGGCTACGCGGAGACGCGCACCGCCGCCGCGGTGGCTGACCGGCTCGAGTCGTGGGGCCTCGAGGTGCACCGCGGCCTCGGCAAGACCGGAGTCGTCGGCGTCCTCCGAGGGGACCTCGGAGACGGCCCCGCGCTGGGCCTGCGGGCGGACATGGACGCGCTCCCCATGCAGGAGGAGTCGGGCGCCCCCCACAGCTCCCGGAACCCCGGCGTCTTCCACGGATGCGGCCACGACGGGCACACCACGATGCTCCTGGGCGCCGCGAAGCACCTCGCGGAGTCCCGCCGCTTCGCGGGCACGGTGCACTTCATCTTCCAGCCAGCGGAGGAGGGGCTCGCGGGAGCTCGGGCCATGATCGAGGACGGGCTCTTCGAGCGCTTCCCCTGCGAGGAGGTCTACGGGATGCACAACTGGCCGCAGCTTGGCTTCGGCCAGATGGCGGTGGGTTCCGGCCCGATGATGGCCGCCAGCGACCTCATCAAGATCGAGATCGAGGGCGTCGGCGCCCACGCCGCGATGCCCCACCGGGGTGTGGACCCCGTCTACGTCGCCAGCCAGGTGATCAGCGCCCTGCAGTCGCTGGTGTCTCGCTCGACCAACCCGGCCGACGCGGCGGTGGTCTCCATCACCAAGGTCGAGGCAGGCTCGGCGTCCAACGTGATCCCTCGACTCGCGACCCTGACGGGGACGTGCCGCTCCTTCCGGCCAGAGACCCGTGACATGCTCGAGGCCGGCGTGGAGCGCATCGCGACCGGGGTCGCGGCGGCGCTCGGCGCCACCGCCACGGTGACCTACTCACGCGGGTACCCGCCCACGGTCAATCACCCCGAGCAGACGGCCCACGCCGGCGCGGTGGCGGCGGCGATGCTCGGCGAGGAGGCGATCGACCGCTCCCCGGAGCCGAGCATGGGCGGCGAGGACTTCGCCTTCATGCTGGAGCAGGTCCCCGGGACCTACGTCTGGCTCGGCACTGGCGGCGAGTTCGACCTCCACCACCCCCGCTACGACTTCAACGATGAGGCCCTGCCCCTGGGGGCGAGCTTCTGGGTGGAGCTGGTGGAGTCCCGCCTCGGAGAGGCCGCGGCGGGCTGAGGCTCCTCAGAGCAGGCGCGCCATCTGGTACGCCGCGAAGTGCGCGAACTTGCGCGGGGAGATCATGGCCATGCGCGCCGCGTGCTCCTCGCCCAGCTCCTCCGACGCCCAGAGCTCCAGCGCGTCCCGCGTGGCCGCGACGGACGAGTCAAGGAGCAGGTCCGCAGACCAGAGGGTCTGGCCCGTCTCGCAGGAGATCAGGTCGATCTGCGCCCCCAGGACCAGGGGCGGGGTCACCTTCCTGGCGGTCACCGAACCGACCAGGAGCGCGTCGAGCTGATAGCGATCGCGGATGGCCAGGATCGCCTCGGGGGAGTACGTGCCCTTGCGGAACGGCTCGAGGTACGGGATCTCTGAGAGGTCGTCGGGCGAGAGCGGCACGATGTCGTACCTCGTCCCAGCCGAGAACTCCGCGTGGAAGTAGGTCTCGATGGACGCGACGTCCGACGAGGGCAGCTGGGCCCCGTGGAGGGGCCTTAAGGGCAGGAAGCCGACCCGCCGAATCGTGTAGCTCTCGAAGTCAGAGACCACCTGCGCTGAGCCGAGGGGGGGCACCGCGACGGTCGTCGCGCAGCTGGCTGCGAGGGACGCGAGCAGGCCGCAGCCGATGAGGCGACGGGCCAGCATCAGCGCACCTGCCCGACCGAGAGGTCGTTCGATTCGGAGCTCGGATCGTTGTTCTTGGAGTTCATGGCGCGCCACTCGATCGTGGCCTCGAGCAGAGAGCGCTCGGCCTCGAGGCGGGCGATCTGCGCTGTCGCCAGCCGCGCCGCGAGGTCGAGGTTCTGCTGCTCCACCTGGGTCTTGACCGTGGAGAGCTCGTCCACCATGGCCTTGACGTCGTTGAGCTCCTGGGTCGTGACCAGCAGGCTCTGCTCGGTCGTCGTCAGGAACGTCGACAGGTCGTCGTTCTCCTTCTGGAGCCGCTCCGCGCGCTCCACCGCCTCCTGGTAGCGGTCCAGGAGGGTCGAGCGCGAACCGCCGCCGAGGGTCCCCGCATCCAGGCCGGGGTTGATGGGGTTGGCGGTCTCGGTCACCACGCCGGGGGCCTTCGGGCCGACGGGAGACCCGTCCCAGCCGAGGAGGTCGTACTCAGCCTTGGGGTCGGGCTTGGGGGCGTAGCCGGACTGAGCGTTGTTCAGCTGGTCCTGGGACGGGGCCTCGACCGCGGACTCGACGGCTCCCTCGGGGTACCCGTAACGGATCGAGTCGAGGGTGAGGCCGGTGCGGCACGAGGTGAGGGTAAGGAGTGCCGCGGCGGCGACGATTCGGATCGGGAGACTCATCGGGGGTTCCTCTCGCGCTGGAGACCGGATCGCTGGGATCCATCGAGAACAGAGGGCGGGGTCGGTTGGACGTGGGGCCGGTGGGATGCGTCAGCGCCCGGCTCGCTGCCGGTCGAGGACTGCTGGACCATCGGTCCGCGCGCAGGGGCCGCGACGAGCGGCAGGGCTGCGGTGAGGCGCATGAACTTGGCCTCGAGGGCGCTGTAGCTCTGCTGGAGGAGTTCGGCGCGGGCACGCTCGACCGCGAGCTCGGACTCGAGCGCGCGGATCTCGGACTCGAGGGTCCACAGGTAGCGGCTGCTGTCACCGTCCGACGGCGCGCCAGGGCTCGGGAGCGTGAAGCCCGCGCCGCGCTGGTCCGTCTGGATGTTCGGGCGCTCCCCCGTGTCAGCGAGGTCCACCATCATCGCGTCCGCCGGGGCGTCCACGGTGTTGGTGCGCGCCACGATCAGGATCGACAGGGCCACGGCGAGGGCGGCCCACCACCGACGGGACGGCATGCGTGAGGGCTGTTTGGTCATGAGATCTCTCCGCCCGCGGGGCGCTCTCCACCGGTGGGCACCTGCAGCTCGACCGTCACGAGCTCGCCACAGGAGCAGCGCACCTCCAGGCCACGGACCACTCCGTCGACCTCGAGGACCCGGACCTCTGGCTGCGCGCCCCTGGCGATGGCCGCGGCGCGGCGCACCTCGGCGCTGTCCTGGGCCTGAACCCGGTCGCCCTTGAGAATGACTCTGGCCATGGTCAAGCCCTCACGTCCAGGGACTGGCCCGCCTCCTCGGCGAGCGGTTCGGAGCCGATCCGGCCGCCGCGAGCGGGGCCGGGCCTGGGCTGCAGGACCACCTGGCGCTGGCCGTCCACCTCGTCACCCGACTCGTCGTCCGGCAGCGTGAAGGGTCGGCTCGGGCGCCGCTGCTGGCGGCCCCGCGGGCTCGCCGGCGTGGGCGTGCTGTGAACTCTGATGATGCCGTCCTGCATTTGGATACTCCTTCTTCGCCGTTGGGCTCAGGCAGCGGCCTCCGTCGAGCCGTGCTGACCGTTGCCTTCGAGCTCCCGATTGAGGCGGTAGATCGCCCGGGAGTGGATCTGACTGACCCGTGACTCGGTGACTCCGAGGACCTCCGCGATCTCGCGCAGAAGCAGCTCCTCGGCGTAGTAGAGGGTGATGACCGTCTTCTCCTGGGTGGGCAGGTCGCTGATGGCCTTGACCATCACCTCCTTCATCTCCTCGAACTCGGCGGAACCCACGGGGTCATCGGAGCGCGGGTCGGTGAGCATCGCGCCCAGCTCGGCGCTGATCCCGTCCCCGTCCGTGCTGGCGTCGAGGGAGGTCTTCACGGCGGCGGAGGCGGTGACGAACACCTCGTCCACCTCGTCGACAGTCCATCCCAGGACCGACGCGATCTCCTCGGGCGCGGGCTTCTGCCCGCGCTCCTGCTCGAGGCGCTCCATGACCGCCTCGACCTCGCGCACGCGCTCGCGGCGGCCGCGCGGCAGGAAGTCCATCCGCCGCAGCTCGTCGAGGATCGCGCCGCGGATCTTGGGGTAGGCGTAGGTGGAGAACGCGATCCCGCGGCCGCGATCCCAGCTGTCCGCCGCCGAGATCAGCCCGATCATCCCGAAGCCGAAGAGGTCGTCCCGCTCGATGGAGCCCGGGACATCGAAGAACATCCGCCCGACGATGTGCTTGAGCAGCGGGACGTGGTCCATGATCAGCTGGTCTCGGTCCTCTCCGGACAGCCGGTCCATACGCTCGATGCCGTCGGTCACCGGATCCCTCCCCCGCGCAGGCACGCGGCGAGAGCGGTCGACGCCCCATCAGCCCGCAGGCAGAGGCGGACCGCGGCCCTGAGCGGGCCTGAATCCCCGAGAGCTCGCATCACTCGCCGGCCTCCAGGCCGGGCGCGAGCGGCTCATCCGCCTGCTGAGGCTCCTCGGGCTCCGTCACCCGCGGCAGCAGCCAGCCGCCCAGGGACGTGAGCGCCCGCACCACCATGAAGGCGATCCCGCCCCGGATGGAGGCGACGTGGATGGGGGTGTTGGCCATGAGGGAGGTGAGCGCAACGAGTGATCCCGCCGTCACCGCGAAGATGCGGCCTGACGCGGCCCAGGTGCGGACCAGATCCCTCGTGCTCATTGCGCTATCGACCTTCATCAGGAGGACCCTTAGAAGTTTTTTCCTACTGCCAGGACCTCTCGCCGGGCCCCCGAAGAGGGCGCCAGGCGCTGCAGTCGAGACGCGATCTGGCGGAGGCAGAGGTGCTCCAGGGCCTTGCGGGAACGCATGGCGAAGGGCTGCTGCCGGTCGGCGCTCCGGGCCACGACGGTGGAGCGCGGCAGCCAGCCCGCCTGGCGCGGCGAGCGGGCGAGGAAGCGCTCGCAGATCGCCTTGAGCTTCCGGGCCACGGCCTCCCCTTCTTCCACGCCGCTGGCGTGGTTCACCACGATCTCAGGCGTCGGGATGTCCCCCTCCGTCCTGGACCCGAACTGGTCGAGGGCCTTGATCAGCCCGTAGGCGTCGGTGAGCGCCGCCAGCTCGGGCGTGGTCACCACCAGCACCCGGTCGGCGATGGAGGCGAAGTCCATGACGTCCGGACCGATGCCGGCCGCGCTGTCTCCGATGACCAAGTCGTAGTCCCCCGCCACCTGTGCGATCAGCTCGACGATCCGCTCACGCTGGTCCCCGGTGACGCGACCCATGCGCTCCGTGCCGGAGCTGGCGGCCAGGACGTGAACCCCTCCCGGGCCCTCGACCACACACTCCGCCGGCTCGGCCTTCCCGGAGAGCGCGTCCTCGATCGTGCGCGGGGCGTCGAGGCCCAGGAGCACGTTGAGGTTCGCGAGCCCGAGGTCGAGGTCGACGATGAGCACACGCTTGCCCGCGCCCGCCATCTCCACGCCGAGGTTCGCGGCCACGGTGGTCTTGCCCACGCCGCCCTTGCCGCCGGTGACGAGCACGAAGGGAGCCTCGATGACGCTGGTCATGCGATCCTCCCGAGCAGGGCGACGTCCGCGACGCGCTCCGGTCGAGCGCGGTGGAAGTGCGGCGCGAGGTCCGGCCCGTTGGTCAGGAACGCGAGCCCGAGCCCGGCCTCCCGCGCCTGCTCGAGGGCAGGCAGGGGTCGCTCCGTCTCGTCGATCTTGGTGATCACCGCCCCCACGGGCTCGATCGGCTCGGCCGCGTTGATCGCGGCGCGGATGGCGTCCTCCGAGGCGGTGGCGGCGAGGACCAGGAGGGTCGAGAAGCGCGTCCGCGCGCCCGACGCCCTGCAGTGATCCTCGAAGGCCTGGAGCGCGGTGATGTCGCGTCCCTCATCTCCGCTCCCATCGATGAGGAGCACGTCGACCCGCCCGGGGACCCGGCCCAGCTCTGCCGCGAGGCGAGCGGGGTCGTCGAGGGAGATCGTCGGGACCCGGAGCTCCGAGCCGAAGGCCCGCAGCTGGGCCTCGACGCCGATCCGGCCCGAGTCCAGCGTCGCGAGGACCACCCGGCGACCCGCGCGGACCATTCGACTGGCGAGCTTGGCGAGGGTGGTCGTCTTGCCCGTGCCCGTCTGGCCGATCAGGGAGATCACCGCGGTCTCACCGGCCACCGCCGGGAGGGAGGCCAGCGAGAACTGCTCACCGACGACCTTGGCCGCCAGGTCCAGGGGGTGCGAGTCGTCGGACTCGAGGGCGCAGACGCCCTCGAGGACGCTCTCGCGCAGCCCGGGGCTCCCGCCGTGCTCACGCAGCCGTCGCTCGACGTCGGCCAGGGGCGTCCGCTTGCGCGCGGGAGCCGGCTCCGGCTCCACCGCCAGCTCCGCCGAGGGCTCCAGCATCTGCGCCGCGGTCTCCCGCATCGCGCCCAGGATCTGGGTGCTCCGGGGGACCGTGTCCGAGACGACGAGCGAGACGCCGCCGGGCAAGGTGCGTTGATCGACGACCACCGCCCGCGCGCCCAGGTCCCGCCGCGCCGCGAGCAGCGCGTCCCTCATCGTCCTTCCCTTGACGAGCCGGAGCTCGCCCCCGCCCTGGCGCTGGGTCCCTTCGGGGCGCTGCGCGGTGCTTTGTTGACTGGTGGATTCCATCGGTGACTACGGTGTCGGGGTTGGGATGCGGTCAGGCAGCGGCGCTGCGGACAGGGGGGCGAACGACCGAGACCGTCTCGACCGCCTTCGCGGTGACGACCTCGTTGAACGAGAGGACGGAGACCTTCGGGAGCGAGGCTCGAACGAGCTCGGAGAGGAACCTGCGGACGTTGGAGCGGACCAGCAGGACGACGTCGTCGCCCGAGGCCGTGCCTTCCGCGATGGCCTTCCCGATGAGCTCGACGAGCTCGGTGAGGAAGGCGGGCCCGACGGCCTCGGCGTCGGGGTCGTTGTTTCGACCCACCGCGGCCGCCAGACGGGACTCGATCGAGGGGTCCAGCGTCACCGCGTGGATCACGCCGGCCTCGTCGCCGAACTGCTCGCAGAGGGCCCGGCCGAGGCGCTGCCGCGCGAGCTCGGTGAGGGTCTCCACGTCGCGTGTCCGGGGCGCGTTGTCGGCCAGGGTCTCGAGGATTGCGGGCATGTTGCGCACCGGGATCCCCTCCATCAGGAGGTTGCGGAGCACCTGCTGCACCTCGCCCAGGGTGAGGCGTTCGGGCATCAGCTCCTCCACGACCGCCGGGGCGACCGCCTTGGCGTTCTCGATCAGGTCCTTGACGTCGTCTCGGGTGAGCAGCTCATCGAGGGAGCTGCGCAGGATCTCGGCCAGGTGGGTCACGAGCACGCTGGTGGGGTCGATCACCGTGTAGCCGAGGATCTCGGCCTCGTCACGGCGCGCCTCCTCGATCCACACCGCGGGGAGCCCGAAGGCCGGGTCCACCGCCGCCTTGCCCGAGATCTTCGAGGTGGCGGTCCCCGGGTCCATGGCCAGGTGCTTGGAGGGCTCGATCTCGCCGGCCGCAACCTCCTGGCCGCCCAGGAGGACGCGGTAGGCCTTGGGCCCGAGCTTGATGTTGTCGCGGATGCGCACCGGCGGGAGGACAACCCCATCCTTGAGCGCGAAGCGGCGACGGAGCTGAGCGATGTGGTCGAGGATGCCCGCGCCCGAGGCGTCCTGGACGAGCGGGATCAGCTGGTACCCGATCTCGAGGCTCGCCCGGTCCACCTTGAGCAGGTCCGCGACTCCGTCGTCGGCGTCCTCCGACGCCTGGGCCGCCTGCTCCTCGCGGGCGCGCTCCTCCTCCTGCTCGATCTCCTCCTTGGCCTTCACCGTGGCCATTCCGCCGCGCCACATCAGCAGCAGGGCGATGGCGAGCACGAAGAAGGGCAGGGACGGCATCCCCGGCAGCAGGCCGATCGCGAAGATCGTCGCCGCCGCGATCAACGTCGCCTTGGGCCGCTGCCCGAGCTGGCGCGCGAGGTTCGGGCCGAGGCCCGAGTCGCTGGAGTCCTTGGTGACGAGGACGCCCGCGGCCGTCGAGATCAGCAGCGCGGGGATCTGGCTCACGAGACCGTCACCGATGGTAAGCATCGAGTACCGGTCCACCGCCTCACCGAAGGAGGCGCCGCCGGAGGCTCCGATCACGATCCCGCCAACGAGATTCAAGGCGGTGATGACGAGGCCGGCGATCGCGTCGCCGCGCACGAACTTCGAGGCGCCGTCCATCGCCCCGTAGAACTCGGCCTCGCGGGCGACCTTCTCTCGCCGCGAGCGCGCCTCGTCCGAGTCGATGAGGCCACCGTTCAGGTCGGCGTCGATCGCCATCTGCTTGCCGGGCATCGCGTCGAGGACGAAGCGTGCGGCGACCTCGCTGACGCGCCCGGAGCCCTTCGTGATGACCACGAACTGGATCACGATGAGGACGAGGAAGACCACGAGCCCCACGCCCAGGTTGTCCCCGGTGACGTACTCACCGAAGGACTTGATGACGTTGCCGGCCTCGCCGCCCGAGAGGATCAGGCGCGTACTCGCGACGTTGAGACCCAGTCGGAAGAGCGTGGCGAAGAGCAGGATGGTCGGGAACGTGGAGAGCTCGGTGGACTCCCGCACGTGCATCGTGGCCATCAGGATGAGGATGGCCGACGACAGGTTCAGCGCCAGCAGCAGGTCCAGGGCGACCGGGGGGAGCGGCGCGACGAGCGTCAGCAGGAGCCCGAGGACTCCGAAGCCGAGCATCCAGTCGGTCATCCGCTTCAGGCGGTCAGAGCCCTCGGCCCCGTTGTTCATCAGGCTTGCCATGGCGATTCAGTTCAAGCGGCGGCCGCCCCCTGAGCCTTGTAGACGTAGGCGAGGACCTTGGCGACGGCCTCGAAGAGGTCCTCCGGGACGGCGTCCCCCACGTCACAGGCGCGGTGCAGCGCCCGCGCGAGCGGGGGCTCCTCGACGACGAGCACGTCGTTCTCTGCCGCGATGGCTCGGATCCGAAGCGCGACCTCGTCGAGCCCCTTGGCGAGGACCGTCGGCGCGGCGTCGGTCCCATCCACGTAGCGGAGCGCGACCGCGTAGTGGGTCGGGTTCGTGATGACCACCGTCGCGTCCGGGACGTCGTCCATCATCCGGCTCATGGCCATCTCGCGCTGGATCTGTCGGATCCGCGCGCGGACGTGCGGGTCACCCTCGGCGTTCTTGTGTTCGTCGCGGATCTCCTTCTTCGACATCCGCTGGTCCTTGGCGAACTGGAGGCGCTGATAGATGAGGTCGATCAGCGAGATCGCGATGATCACCAGCAGCCCCGCCGCCGTGGCCCTGAGCAGGAGCCGACCGATGGCGACCAGGCAGGTCTGAACGTCCGTCCCCGCCACCGAGGAGACGGCAGGGACCTCGAGCCAGCAGACCGTCGCGATGGCCGTGCCGATGCAGGCGATCTTCAGGACCCCGAGCCCGGTCCGCATGAAGCCCCTGGGGCCGAGCACCTTCTTGAAGCCGCTGATGGGGTTGAGCTTCTCGGCCTTGATCTGAACGGCCTTCGGGGAGAGCTGGAGGCCGATCTGTCCGTAGCCCACCAGGAGCCCTACGAGGAGCACGGGGCCGACCAGGAGGGACAGCGGACCGAAGACCGAGTTCCCCGCGCGGCGCAGCAGCCCGGTGAAGTCGCCGACCACGAGCTCCTGAACCGCGAGGCGAGAGGCCTCCTGGGCGCCGTCCACGACGAGCAGGCCCGCCGCCTCCGTCAGGCCGCCCCCGACGGTCATGATCGAGATCGCCGTCGCCGCGAGCATGATGCCCGCCACGAACTCCGTGGACATCGCGACCTGCCCGTCAGCCCGAGCCTCCTCGAGCTTGCGAGGGGTCGCCTCCTCGGTCTTCGCGTCCTTGTCCTCGTCCGCCATGTCAGACCTCGATCGCGTCGAGTCCGGCCTCCAGGCCGGCCATGAAGTGCTCGAGCAGCGAGTGCATCGCCGGCGCGAGGGTCGGGCTGAGGAGTCCGATGGCCGCCAGCCCGCCGCCGACGCGGAGGCTGAAGCCCATCTCGAGGACGTTCACCTGGGGGACCGCACGGGCGATGAGCCCGATGGTCAGGGAGACCATCATCAGCAGGGCCAGGATGGGCGCGGCGAAGGCGATACCCGCCGAGAACATCTCCGAGAAGAAGGTCGCGATCATGTGCGGGAGGTCCGCCCCGACCGCGAGCGCGCCGACCGGGGCCCGCTCGAAGGACTCGGCGAGGGCGCGGATGACCCAGTGGTGGCCGTCCACGGACAGCAGCGCGAGGAAGAACAGGGACTCGTTCATCCGCGAGAGGACCGGCATCGACTCGCCCGTGCTCGGGTCCACTGAGTTCGCCATGGTGAAGGCCATCTCGTTGCCGATCAGCTCCGAGCCGACGCGCATGGCCGTGAGGACGAGGTGGAGCACGAACGCGAGCGCGAAGCCCACAGCCATCTCCCGGCCGACGTGCAGCGCGAGCTCCACCGGGGAGCTGACGACCACGGGCGGGAGGCCCTGGGCGAGGAACATGGCGGCGCTCACCGAGACCACGAGGGCGATCTTGTACCCCTGGAACGACGCCCCGGAGCCAATGAGCGGTGTCAGCAGGAGCAAGGCGCCGGTGCGCGTCGCGAACAGACCGATGCTCTCCAGCATGCCTGGCATGAAGAGAGCGTCGAGGAGGCCCTGGGCCCCCGGCTGTGCTGCGAGCGTCGCCATCACTGCAGCCCGAACTCCGTCAGCCGGCTGAGGACGCCAGCGGTGTAGTTGCCGAGGTATTGCAGGGCCGGCGCCAGGATGAGGAGCGTCGCGCCCATCACGGCGAGCATCTTCGGGACCATGGAGAGCGTCTGCTCCTGGACCGAGGTGAGCGCCTGGAAGAGGCTCACCGAGACGCCGACGATGAGCCCGATGCCCATGATCGGTCCGGCGATCACCAGCACGACCAGGATGAGCTCCCGGGCGAGGTCGACGATGTAGGTATCCAGCGCCATCGATCAGCCTCCAGCCACGGTTGCGAAGGAGGTCACGATCGAGGCCGTGACCAGGCGCCAGCCGTCGACGAGGACGAACAGGAGCACCTTGATCGGCGTCGAGATCATGACGGGAGGGAGCATGAACATGCCCATTGAGAGCAGCACGCTCGCCACGACGAGGTCGATCACGAGGAACGGCAGGAAGAGCAGGAAGCCCATCTGGAACGCCGTCTTGAGCTCGCTGAGGATGAAGGCCGGGATCACCACCGTCAGCGGCAGGTCCTTGGCCTCCATCTGAGGGTTCTCCATCGCCTCCAGCTCGTCCGGCTCGAGCGTCCCCGAGAAGGCGAAGGTCACGGCCTGGTCGTTCCCGGCGATCTCCGCGAAGAGCGCGAGCTCCTTCTGGCGGGTGTTCGCCACCAGGAAGCCGCTCAGGGACCCCCAAGCCCGGTCCGCGCACTCCTCGATCTGGATCTCTCCCTTCTCGTAGGGCGTCCAGGCGTTCGCGTAGAGGTCCGTGCCCACGGGGGCCATGACGAACATGGTCAGGAACAGCGCCAGCCCGATGATCACGGGGTTGGGGGGCAGCTCGTTGAGCGACAGCGCCCGGCGCACGAACGAGAGCACGATCACGATGCGGGTGAAGCTCGTGAGCGTGATCAGGATGGCCGGCAGGAGGCTGAGGACGGTGAGGAGGAGCGCGATCTCCACCGCCGACGAGAGCCGCCCTTCCTCCTGGCTCACCGCGGGCGAGTCCTCCTGCGCGGCGCCCGCGACGTCGGCGGTCTCCTGCGGCAGGAGTGGCGCGGGGGTGATCTCCCCCTGCCCCGCCAGGTCCGCCTGGGCCGGGGTGGCCGCATGAGACGCCGCCAGCGCCGGCGGGGCGCCGGCGCACAGAGCGAGGATCAGGACCGAGATGAGGGCCATGCACCTCATGCGATGAACTCCCGGGTCGCGCCGCTGGAGGGAGCGGTCTCCGCCGGCCGCACGCTGGGCGCCGCGCCCTGCGTGGCGGCGGGCGACGGCGGTTGAGGTTCGAGCTCCCGGATCCCCAGGAGCCTGGACTTGGCCTCCTCGAGCCGGCTCATGAAGGGCGCCTCTTTCTCCTGCTCCTGGTTCGACCGGTCGTGGTCGATCGCCTCCGAGTCCAGCTCGGCGACGAGGTCGACGCTCCGCTCGCCGAGGCCGAGCGCGAACGTCCGGTCGTAGCAGCGAACCACCGCGAGCTGCCGCTTGTTGCCCAGGGGAAGCACATCGAGGACGTGCAGGTCGCGCTTGCTCGCGCGGGCCCGGATCGAACCCCCGACCACCCTCCGGAAGAGGAAGGCGAGGCCTGCGATGGTCACGACGAAGACCGCGACGGTGGCGAGAAGCCAGCCGAGGTCCGGCCCGTTCGTGGGCCCGAGGGGCGGCGCGAGGGTCGCGCTGCTCTGGAGTTGGAGTGCGAAGGGGAGCGTCATGTGGCCCCGGACGGATTCGCCGGGACACGCTCTACTGCAAGGTGCGTGCCAACCGCCTTCTCGGGGCCGTCACACGCGTTCCGCACTCGCCACTGTTGGATTTCGCGACGGTCGCTGTCGCTTAGCCCGACACGTCGCAGCGGCCGCCGCTGCCCTCGGACACGTCCGGGGCCTGGCGGGCGAGGTCACGCCGAGACTCCCGCGTCGCCTTCAGGCGCTGGGTCAGCGCCTCCCGGTCCTGCTTCACGGCCGCCGTCAGCACCGCGTTGAGCCTCAGGAGGTCCTCCAGCTCATCGTCGAAGCGCTCGAGCTCCGCCGCAGGGATGCCCTCACGCATCGCGGGGTAGGCCCCCGCCTCGGACACGACGGCTGCGATCCTGCCGAGCGCAGCGGGCACGTCTGCGTCCTCGACCGACGCCCCGTCGAGGAGCGCGAGTCCGCTCTCCATCACCCGGCGCGCCTCGGCGAGGCGGTCGAAGGCTGCGCTGGCGTCCGTCACGCGGCGCGCGCGGCCTCCACCTCGACCTTGGACCAGGCCTCGAGCAGCGTCTCGAGCACGGCCTTGGCCCCACCGAGCGGCTCGGCAGATCGGTCGAGCATGGCCCGCTGGATCTCGGCCTCGCAGAACAGGTAGAGGCTCTCCAGGTTGCCGACCACGTCCGGGTTGCCCGCGTCCGCGTCGAGGGACAGCCGGAGCTCCGCGACGATCGCGTCCGCGTCCGAGAGGAGCTTGATGAACTTCGACCGGGGGTCCCGGCTGTCCTCAAGCGCCGCTTGGCCGAGGAAGCGGATCGCGCCCTGGTACAGGAGGCGGACGATCTTGATCGGCGGGGCGTTCTCGACCGAGGAGCTCAGGTAAGCCTCGGCGGCGGTCATCTTGGGAGCCATGCGATTGGATTCTTGGCAGGTGTTGTCGCTGCGCGACGGAGCTTGGAGAGTTCGGGCGATCAGCCGAGCATGCTGTTCAGGGCTGTGCCCTGGGCGTTCAGGCCGCCCAGGAGCTCCTCGAGCCTCGCAAAGCGGAGGATGAGGGTCTCTTCGTACTTGGTGAGCCGGGTCTCACGGCGCTCGATGCGGTCCTCGTAACGGTCGATCGCCTGGCGAATCGCGTCCTCTCGGAGGTCAAAGACCCCCTGGACCTCAACGCCGTCGGGCGCTGCGAGGTCACCGAACATCTGGTCCACCTCACGCACGAGCCGATTCATGAGGCCAGTATCGGTGGTCGTATCGACGTAGTACTCGGGCGTGTTGACCGCGGCGCCGCCGTTGTCGAACCCGTCCGTGTCCGCGAAGAGGTCCATGAGGGCCTCCAGGTTGTCGGTGAACTTCTCGTCGAACACCGTCGAGTCCACGGACAGGGTGCCGTCCTGGGCCTGGTCGATGCCCACGAGGGAGAGGGTGCTGTAACCCTCGGTGTCGTTCGCGACGGTGTTGACGTCGACGTCGAAGAGCGCGCGCTGAAGGCTCCGGCGGACGTTACTGAGGAGCGAGTCCCCGAAGAGCAGGCCCCCTGTCTCTCCGCCGCCGTCCTCACCCTCGGCCGGCGTGAAGCTGCTCTGGGTGTTCATGAACTCCATGACCGCGTTGTACGCCGTGACGAAGCTGTCGATCTTGCCTCGCACCGCCTCGCGGTCAGGGTCGACCGAGATGTTGACCGGCCCGGCGGTCGTCGTGGATCGGAGGTCGAGAGTCACGCCCTCGATCACCCCCGCGAACGTGTTGTCCGAGCGGCGGACCTCGAGGCCGTTGATCGTCGCCAGGGCGTCGTTCCCCACCGTCACGTTGTTCGCGCTCTGGGACTCGCCATTGAGGTCAGGAGCAGCCCAGGCCACGGAGAGCGACTCCGAGGTGCCGGCGACATCGGAGAAGAGGTCGGTGATCCGGCCCTCCTCGCCCGAGGTCTCGGAGGTGAGCACCAGCTGGAAGCTGGGGTTCGACTCCGTCCCGGTGTTCACCACGGAAGCCGTCACATCGTCCGGGGCCATCTGGTTGATCTGCGAGGCGATCTCGTCCAGCGTCGACGCCTCAGGGTCGACCGTGAGCGAGTAGTTGGTGGTCCCGACGCTGAAGCTCACCTGCTGGCCAGCCGTATCGGTGAGATCCACGTCGCGGGCGCTGACGCCATCGAAGGCCCATCGGTCGGTCCCGGCGAGGCGCTGTACCTCGAGCGAGTGGGACCCGGGCTCGGCGGTGGAGCCTGCGGTCACCGCGGCCACCGTCTCGTCGGAGATCGACGCCGCATAGGCATAGAACTCAGCCGGCGAGGACAGGTCATCGGCCTTGTCCTGGAGCGTCTTGACCAGGTCCCCGAGCTGGCCGACGAGGTCCAGCCGCTTCTGCTCCGTGCTCTTGCGGCCCTGGAGCACGTTGATCGGGATACGCTCCACGGCGATCAACTGGCTGACGATCGCGTTGGTATCCAGGCCACTTCCGAGGCCGGAGAAGCTGATTCCTGAGGTGCTGACCATGATGAGGGGGGGTGGCGCGAGGGACGCCCCGAGGGTTCTCGGCGCTGCCGCGGCTGACTTGAGCGTCTAGAGGGGCATCCTTGAAGAGGCCGCCCCGGCTCGTCCCGAGACAGGGAGATCGGCTGGTCCGCCCAGGGAACCATCGGGAAAAGATTTCCACCCGCTGCGGGGCGCAACGGAGGCCTGGATCGTGGGCAGGAACAGGGGCGCCCCCGACATCCAAGCATTGCCGGGGGCGCACGATCCGCCGTGACCCACCCGTAAGGGCGAGTCACGATGGAGTTTGGGTTCTCGGATCAGCCGAGAAGGGAGAGCGCCAGCTGGGGCTGAGCGTTCGCCTGGGCGAGGACCGACGTGGCGGCCTGCTGCAGGATCGAGTTGCGGGTCAGGTCCGCGGTCTCGAAGGCGACGTCCACGTCGCGGATCCGGCTCTCGGCAGCGCTCGTGTTCTCACGCACGCTGGCGAGGGAGCGGAGGGTGCTGTCGAGGCGGTTCTGCTGGGCGCCGAGCGTACCGCGTGACGAGTTGACGCTGTTGATCGCGGTGTCGATCGAGGCGAGCATCGAGGTGGCAGCACCCTGGGTGGTGATCCCGCCGCTGACGCCGAGGGTCGAGGCGGTCGTGTCCGCGCCGGTCACCGAGATGGTGTCGTTGGCGGTGCCGTCGATACCGACCTGGATGGCGATCGCGGTGTTCGTGCCATCCAGGAGGCTCACGCCGTTGAACTGCGTGGTGGCGGAGATCCGGTCGACCTCGTCTACGAGCTGCTGGAACTCGCCGTCAAGCGTGGTCCGGTCGTCGGCGCTCAGGGTGCCGTTCGAGGCCTGCATGGACAGCTCCCGCATACGGCCGAGGATGTCGCTCACCTCGTTCAGGGCGCCTTCGGCGGTCTGAACCATGGAGACACCGTCCTGGGCGTTGCGAGACGCGACGCCGTAGGAGCGGATGTCGGCCCGCATGCGCTCGGAGATACCGAGGCCGGCGGCGTCGTCGGACGCGCTGGCGATGCGCAGACCGGAGGAGAGGCGGGCGAAGTTGCCACCCAGCTGGGCGCTACTGTTGAAGAGGTTGCGTTGCGCGTTCATTGACGCAACGTTGGTGTTGACGCGAAGTCCCATTCGAGTTTCTCAGTTGTCGGATATGGAGTCGATATGCGAACGATTAGTCGCCTCGCCTGGTCGCTACGTTGGCCCGTCTCTCCCCCGGCTTGGCCTCTGCCGTTCACGAACAGAGGGCTCCGAGTTCAAGGGTGGGGCGCGACCAGTCTTGGCAGGCCCTCGCCTCCGGCCGAGACCTGCAAGCTCTCTCGAGCCGCAGGCCCACCCCCCCGAAATGCACGCCGGGGGGGCTGACCGAAGCGAGTGGCTCAGATCATCCCAGGAGCGACAGCGCGAGCTGCGGCTGGGAGTTGGCCTGCTGCAGGATCGCGGTGGACGCCTGCTGCAGGATGGAGTTGCGGGTCAGGTCGGCCGTCTCCATTGCGACGTCAACGTCGCGGATCCGGCTCTCTGCCGCGCTGGTGTTCTCACGCACGTTCGAGAGCGAACGGAGCGTGCTGTCCAGGCGGTTCTGCTGCGCACCGAGGACTCCTCGGGCGTTGTTCACGGAGTCGATCGCGTTATCGATCGTCGTCAGCATCGTCGTCGCGGCTCCGAGGGTGGAGATCGAGCTCGACGCGAGGCTGAGGGTGCTGACGGTGACGTCCGCCGGGCTGAGCGCGATGGTGTCGTTCGCCGAGTTGTTCAGGCCAACCTGAATCGAGATCGCGGTCGAGGTTCCGTCCAGGAGGTCGACGCCGTTGAACTGCGTCGTCTCCGAGATGCGATCGACCTCGTCGAGGAGCTGCTGGAACTCGCCGTCGAGGGTGGCGCGATCGGTGGCGCTGAGGGTGCCGTTCGAGGACTGCATGGACAGCTCTCGCATACGGCCAAGGATGTTGCTGACCTCGTTCAGGGCGCCCTCTGCCGTCTGGATGAGAGAGATCCCGTCCTGGGCGTTACGGCGCGCGACGGAGTAGGAGCGGATGTCCGCACGCATGCGCTCGGAGATACCGAGGCCGGCGGCGTCATCCGCAGCGGTCGCGATGCGGAGTCCTGAGGACAGGCGGGCGAAGTTGCCGCCGAGCTGCTGAGACGAGTTGAAGAGGTTGCGCTGCGCGTTCATTGACGCAACGTTGGTGTTGACGCGAAGTCCCATGGTTTCTGCTTGGTTGCTTGGAGTTGGTGAACAGGTAGGCAACGAGCGGCGCGTTTTGGTTCCAGCGGCAGGGCCAGGCGGAGAGGTCCGAGCCGTTCACATGCTCGGGCCTCCGCTTGACTGCGCGTTGGAGGCGCTGGTCGTCGTGCGGTGTCGTCCACGTGCCCCGACCCGGCGGCGAGTGCGGCCGCGGGGGCTCCCCGCAGCGCGCCTTGGAGCGGCGCCTGCGAGAGGACGAGGATCTGGTTTCAGAGAACGGTCCTGGCGATGGGGCCAGGTGCGACCGAGGTCGATGCCGGGTGGAAAAGGGGGGGAGACCCTTGGGAGGTCCCCCCCCCACTCAGCGAATCGAGCCCGAAGGCCGCTTCTTTTTCGTTGTGACTCCGACGGGGCTGATCAGCCCTGAAGGAGAGAGAGCGCGATCTGCGGCTGGACGTTCGCCTGCTGGAGAATCGAGGTGGCGGCCTGCTGCATGATCGAGTTACGGGTGAGGTCCGCGGTTTCCATGGCGACGTCGACGTCGCGGATGCGGCTCTCGGAGGCGGAGAGGTTCTCGCGCTGGACCTGGATGCTGCGGAGCGAGCTCTGCATCCGGTTCTGTTGCGCGCCGAGGACGCCGCGGGCGTCATTGACCGCGCCGATGGCGCTGTCGATGCTGGCCAGCGCGCTCTGAGCGGCGGTGATCGTGTTGAGGTCAGCGGCCGCGATGGACAGCTGCGACGCGGAGGTCGAGTCGAGCGTGACGTTGATCACGTCGTTCGTCAGGCTGTTGCCGATGCCAACCTGGATCGGGATCCCGGTGGAGGCGGAGCCGTCGAGGAGGTTGATCCCGTTGAAGACCGTGGTGTTCGCGATCCGGTCGATCTCGTCCTTGAGCTGGTCGAACTCGTTGTCGAGGGTGGCCCGGTCACTCGAGCTGAGCGTCCCGTTGGCGCTCTGCATCGTGAGCTCCCGCATCCGAGTGAGGATGCCGCTGACCTCGCCGAGGGCGCCCTCGGCGGTCTGCGCCAGGGAGACACCGTCCATGGCGTTACGCCCGGCCACGGTGTAGGACTTGATCTGGGAGCGCATCCGCTCGGAGATCGCGAGGCCGGCCGCGTCGTCGGCGGCGGTGGCGATCCGAAGACCAGAGGCAAGGCGCGAGAAGTTGCCCTGGAGGCGGCCCGAGGAGACGCTCAGGTTTCGCTGAGCGGTCATCGATGCGATGTTGGTGTTGACTCGAAGTCCCAAAGTTCCGAGAGGGGTTGAAGGTGGCGTCGGTTGCTGATTGCTGAGTTGCGTCTCCGTGGCGGCGTTGGCCGGCCGCGGGGCGCACTGGGGTTCTCGGAGGCGGGGCGGTTCGGTGAAGCGAGCCGCGTGGATTTCCCGCCACCCGGAGCCCGAACCGGCCCCGCAGACGCCGCGAGCGCCGATACCCGGAAATCGTTTCCGCTCGAAAACTCCCTGCTCCCCCCCGGATCTCGCGATCCGCCCCCACAGGCGGGCTGGCGCGGTGGACTTCGACTCCGCCCCTTCACTAAAGTCCGGGCGTGGCGCACATCCTGATCGCTGACGATGAGCCGGGGATCCGGACCGGGCTGGTGGCCATCTGCATGGCCGGCGGCCACAGGACCTCCGAGGCAGGCACCGGGGCAGAGACCCTCCGGCTCGCCGCCGAGGAGCGCCCGGACCTCGTGCTCTTGGACCTCCGGATGCCCGAGGGGGACGGGCTGGAGATCCTGCCCAAGCTCGCGGCCATGGAAGATGCCCCCGCGGTGGTCATCCTGTCCGGCTTCGCCGACGTCCGGACCGCGGTCCAGGCCATGCGCCTGGGGGCCGCCACGGTCCTCGAGAAGCCCGTGGACCCCCCGGGCCTGCGGGAGATCCTCGAGCGCACCCTGGGGGCGCGGGGGATCAAGGAGGAGCGTGATCGGCTCCGGGAGGAGGTCGCCCAGCTCCGCGCAGGCCCGATCGTCGGCCACTCCGGGGCCATCAAGAGGGTCATCGAACACGTCGGTCGGGTGGCGGCCACGCCGCGGAGCACCGCGCTGATCACCGGCGAGTCCGGGGTCGGCAAGGAGCTGGTGGCCCGCGCGGTGCATGAACAGAGCGACCGCGCCGAGGGCCCCTTCATCGCCCTCAACTGCGCCGCGCTCGCCGAGGGCCTGCTCGAGGCCGAGCTCTTCGGGTACGAGCCCGGGGCCTTCACCGGAGGCGATCCCAAGGGGCGAGACGGCCTGATCACCGCCGCCAAGGGGGGCACCCTCTTCCTCGACGAGCTGGGCGAGCTCGACCTCGGCCTGCAGGCCAAGCTCCTCAGGGTCCTCCAGGAACGCTCATTCCGGCGCGTCGGGGGCACCCTGGACCTCTCCATGGACGCCCGGGTGGTGGCGTCCACGAACCGGGACCTCGCCCGGATGGTCGAGGACGGCGAGTTCCGGGAGGACCTCTTCTATCGCCTGAACGTGTTCTCGATCGTCGTCCCGCCCCTGCGGGACCGGAGGGAGGACATCGCCGCCCTGGCCTCCCACTTCCTCGGGCAATTCGCCGAGGAGCTCGGCCGCCCATATATAGGGTTCAGCGACGGCGCGCTGGCTCGCCTGGAAGCTCACAGCTGGCCCGGCAATATCCGCGAGCTCCGCAACACCGTCGAGCGCGCCGCGATCATGACCAGCGGCGGCGAGGTGGACGCCCGCGCCGTGTCCCTGGCCGAGGGCGGCGAGCCCGGCGGCGCCGGCCAGGCCGCCTGGTCCCCCGAGGCGCTGCCCGAGGATCAGCTCTCCCTCGACCGGATGGAGGCCGCCCTGATCCGGCGAGCCCTCGACGTGACGAGCGGAAACAAAGGGCGGGCCGCGCGCGCGCTGGGGATTCATCGCTCGACGCTCTACAAGAAGCTCGAGGCGTACGACATCGAAGCCTAAGCCCGCCTGAGGGCGAGCTGTCGCGTGCTGCGACACCGACGTTGAGCGGGGACCGCGCCCCCGGAGGCGTCAGCGCAGACGGTGTCGTGATAGACGACACGCTGCCGTAAGAAGCGACACTTTCGGCCCTCACGCAGGGGGCCTGAAGGACCTTCTCGATCCGGAAAAACCTTCCGGAAAACAGCGCCTGGGCCATCAAGGGATCGGTCGAGGCGGGTCGACAACCACGCCTGGCACCGGTCTTGCGCCGCTGCCCGTGGAACGACCCATGGATCGACAGCACCACCTTCAAGGCTCGCCCGCCGCGGCGCGCACCTCCACCCAGCGCGGGAGCGACTCGCTCTCGCTCCAGGCTGGTCGGCAGCTGCGCTGGCCCCTCGGCGCCCTCCGCACCCTCCTCGAGGGCCGCCGCAGCGCGGGCCTCGAGGCGACGGAGCGGGAGTTCACCGAGCGCGCCATCGCCGAGCTCCTCCGCGCCGAGCGCGCGGCCACCGACCTGATCCGCTGGTCCGCGCCCCGGGAGCTTCGGCCGTCCCGGTGCAAGCTCTCCCAGCTGGCCTTCAGCCTCTCCAGCGCGCTGGATCGCCCCCTGCGGCAGCGCTGCCGCTTCGTCATCGAGGACGGCGACTCGGCCGTCACGACCGACGGCAGCCTCCTGGTGGACGGAGTCTCGAGGGTGATCGAGCTCGCCCTGGAGGCCTCCGAGGGCGCCGATGAGGAGCTCATGGTCCACACCCACTCCGATGAGCAGTGGGCCACGATCAGCCTCATCAACGCGGGATCACGCCACGAGATCCACCCGGCCCAGAAGCTCGCGGAGTCCATCCTGCAGCGCGATCTGATCGCCCTCGGCGGGCGGGTCTCCCTGCGCGACGCCGGTGAGCGCCGCTGCGTCGTCCTCTCGCTCCCCCGCGGCGACGGTGGCCTGAGCCAGTCCCAAAGGGCCGCACGACTGGAGCTTGCCAGCGTCGGAGGTGCCGCGTGAAGAGCGCAGAGATCACCGTGACCGAGGGGCTGATCGTCCTCCTCGCCATGAACGACGTGACCGTTGGGCACGCCTTCGCGAGCATCCTCGAGGCGAACGACCTCCAGGCTGCCACGGCCGACTGCTACGCCGACGCGCTTGCCCTCGCCGGTTGCGACGTCGTCGTCGCCGAGTTCGGGGGGCCCGCCGGGGCGCTGGACGGGCTCGAGCTCGTCGAGCGGATCCGCGCCGCAGGACTCGATCCCTACATCGTGCTCGTCGGCGTCGACCCCAGCCACGACGACTACCGCCGCGCCGTCCGCCTCGGGGTCCATGACCTCCTCGAGCGCCCCCTGCTCCCCGAGCAGCTCGTGGCCGCCGTTGAGGCCGCCGCCGGGAGCCTCGACCAGGACGACGACGCTCCCTCCGGTGGCGAGGACGCCACCCTCGAGCTGATCCTCGCCGCTCACCCGCGCGCCGGCGAGGCAGCCGCACGCGACCTCATCAGCTGGGCCGTTCGCTGCGACATCACCCCCGCAGCCCGCGCACGGATCGGATCCACCGTCGCCGAGCTCATCGGGAACAGCGTCGAGGCCGGCGCCACCACGATCGAGGTCGAGGCCACCATGACCGCCCGCGAGCTCGAGGTCGAGATTCGCGACGACGGCCCTGGCTTCGACACGGCCGCCGTGCTTGCGGAGGCTGCCAGCGGCTCCGACACCGGTCTCGGCCGCGCCCAGTCCCTCTGCGAAGAGATGCAGATCGCATCGGAGCTCGGCGCCGGCACCGCGATCCGCGTCCGCTTCGGCATCAGCGTCCTTGAGTTCGATGAGCCGCACCGGATCGACCTGAGCGACCTCGACTTCCTCGCTCCTGGAACCTCCAAGGAGCTCCTGGCCACGCTGCAGGAGGACCCCGACGCGCCCGTCGTGCTGTCTCCCGCGCTGGCCGTTGTCGCCGGTCGACTCCTGGTCGGCCCTGACCCTCGCCGCACCCTCCAGGCGGCGCTCTGGAGCTAGAAGACCATGAGCACGGAAGACATCTACGGCGGAGACGACCTCTTCGACTTCCCCGAGGTAAGGGGGGTGGACAGCTTCGGCTTCGAGGACCCCGCCCCGGCGGCCGCCGCCGAGTCCAGCGCCCCCACCTCCACGGGGGACTTCCTCGAGATCGACCCGATCCCGAACCCGCCGGTACCCGAAGAGGTCAACGACCTGGACCTCGACCTGTTCGACTTCGACTCGTCCGCCAACGCCCCGCTCGCCGGGTCGGCGGGACCGGCTCCCTTCGAGGCACCCGCCTCGAACGCGGCGCTCCAGCCGGAGCAGCCGTCGGAGCCCCTCGCCGAGGAGCAGCCCGCCCCGTCCGAGCCGTCGGTCTTCGAGACCTCCAGCGCTGACGACGAGGCGGTCGGGTCGCCGAAGGCCAAGGAGGCCGACGACCTCCCGCCCAAGACGGTGCCCGCCGCCCCCTCCATGCTCAGGGACGCTGGTCCCACCATCGTCCTCCCCGAGGACCTGCCGAACTCGTCGGCCTGGGAGCGGAACCGATCCCTGGTCGCCCTCGTCGGCTGCTTCCTCCTGGTGAACACGGGGATCTTCTTCCTCGCCCAGCAAGCCAGCGACCGGTTCAACAAGACCATCGCGGACGCCACGGGCCTGATGGCTCAGGTGCTGCTCGAGCAACAGTCCAGGGACGCACAGGCCGCCGCTCCGGCCAACGCCGAGCCGGCAGTCGAGCACGTGATCGAGTCGTCTGATCCGGAGCCCGAGCTCCCCGAGCTCCCCGAGGGGCCCGACGATCGCCTCGAGGACCCGCTCGAGTACGACAACACCCACCAGCTCGCCGTGGGCAGGGCGAAGGCCCTCCTCGCCCAGGGCAAGCCCGAGGAGGCCCGGATGCTCCTCAACTTCGTGCTCGCGAACCGCGACTGCGTTCCGCTCCGCAACAGCCTCCGCGAGGAGATCGACTACCTGATCCCGTTCACCTACTTCGAGCAGGGGAACCTGATCGCGCCGGAGGAAGCCCGATGATCTCCCGCCTCGCCCTTGCCGCGACCTGTCTGCTTCTGGCCCCCTCGGCCATGGCGCAGGACATCGCCCTCCCCCGTTCGACGGTCGCCGTGGTCGAGGGACCCGACGGCCTCACGATCGACGTCAAGGCCAAGCAGGTCTCCTTCAAGAGCCTCATGGCCAAGATCGCCGCAGAGTGCGGTCGAACCGTCGAGGGGAGCGAGCTGATCAGCCGCGACCCCGAGGTCACGGCGCTGCTCGAGGGCGCCGACCTTCGCGAGGCGCTGCTCGTCATCGCCGGGTCGGTCGGCCTGCGCGCCACGCTCAAGGCCGACGTGCTCGTCGTCGCCGAGGACCTCGGCCCCTACCCCACCCGCAGGGAGGTCTACACCCGCGCCCAGGCCTGGTACGCCCGCGCCATGTCGGCCAACCCGGACAGCATCCTCGCCCCCGAGGCTCTCTGGAACCGCGCCCGGATGTGGCAGCAGCTCCCCGGCGAGGAACTGCAGGCTGGGCGCCTCTTCACGGAGCTCTACGAGACCTACCCCAGCTCCGATCTGGCCTCGCGAGCGCGGATCGAGGCGAGCCGCGCGTTCAGCGAGGCCCGCGAGTGGACCGAGGCCATCACCTGCCTCGAGCGCCTCCTGGCCAGCGCGGCGCCGAGGCCGACCCGGACCCGAGCCCGCCGCCTGCTCGCCGAGGCCCTGACCAACCTCGCCGACGAGACCCCCAGCGCGCAGGCGAAGGTCGAGTACGCCGAGCGCGCTCACCTCCAGCTGGACGTCCTCGACGCCGAGGAGGGTGCGGTCAGCGCCTCGGAGCGGCGCCGCCGGTACATCGTCCGCAGCCGGGCGTACTCCCTGACGGGGGACCCCGCCGAGGCCCTCCGGTACCTCGACCTCGCGCGCGCCAACGGCAGCGACGCAGCGGTCGACCCCGAGGTCTCCGAGCTGCGGGCCAGGGCCTTCCAGTACGCCGGGCAGTACGAGCAGGCGGTCCGCGCCTGGCTGATGTACGCCGAGATGACCGAGGAGGACGTCCGCGCCAACGCGCTGCTCCGTGCAGCCGAGGCCGCCCACGAGGGGGGCTCTCACCTGACCGCCATCTCGATCGCGAAGCTCGCCGCCAACTCCGGTGAGGAGACCCTCGCCCTCAAGAACGTGGAGAACCGGGCGCTCGCCGCCCTCGACCTGCCCGCGCGTCACCTCGACGCCTTCAACGACCGGGACATCCTCGACCGGGGCGCCAACCTCCTCAAGCGCGGGCTGTCCGCCGAGGCCGCCGAGTCGCTGAGGCCCATGTTCGACCGCCGCAAGACCCTCGGTGACTCCCAGCTCCGGCTCGACCTTGGCCTGACCTACGCCAAGGCGCTCTCCGCCTCGGGCCGCATGAACACCGCGGTCTTCGTGCTCCGCAAGACCGCTCAGGAGCAGGTCTACCCCGCAGACCGTCGCCGCGTCTACCTCGCCGCCTCGAGCCTCTTCGAGGAGGCGGGCGACCTCGACCTGGCCATCAAGGCGCTCGAAGGGCGCCTGTGATTGGAGAAGTCCAGATGATGAAATCGATCGGAACCGTTCAGCTTGCCCTGGCCACCGTCTTCGTGGTCCCGGCCGTCACCGGGCAGGACCAAGGCGTGCACTCGCTGCAGTCTCAGCTCAGCGCCACGCTGAACTCCCTGGACTACCTCTCCGACCTCAGGGATCGGGCTGCGACCGGAGACAAGGACGCCATCGGCGCGATCGTCGCCACCACGGAGACGCCTCGCAAGCCCGAGCGCGCGGGGGGGACCTACCTCGAGTCCCTCCAGAACGACCTCGCGCGCCTCCGATTCCAGCTCGATCGCCTCCTCGGAAACCCCTCCGAGGTCGAGGCCATCATGCAACTGCCTGGTGGAGTGGTGCGCTCGCTCGGCCTCGCGGGAGCGCCCGCGGCGCCCTCCGCGACCGCCCCGGCGCCCGGAGGAGCGTCCCCGAACGGCGACACCGGCGCGAGCCGCCCTCCCCTCGCGCCCCCCGGCCTCGACGTCTTCACCGTCAGCGGCGGCATGAGCCCCGCGATGCTCCAGCAGATCAACTCCGAGCTGCTCCCGCTGGACTCGGTCACCGAGTCCGCGCGGCGCCGCGGCGCGGAGGCGGTCGCCCTCGAGGGCTCGGGATACGTGGCCGCACCCACGCGTCTCGGCCGTCTCTACGTCCGCCGCGGCCGCGCCGCGGAGGCCGTCACGATCCTCGAGCCCGCGCCGACCTCCCCCGCCAGGACCTACTGGCTGGCCAGGGCGTACCAGTCGCTGGAGCGCTACGAGGACGCCGCGGACCTCTACCGCAGCCTCCTCAACGACCCGGCCGCCGCGGACTTCCAGCACCAGGCGGAGCGCGACCTCAAGTTCGTCGACTTCAGCCGCCAGCTCCGCAACACCGCCCCGAGCAAGCGCTGATCGCGCGCCTGGCAGCAACCCCCTCCGAGCACCTCACGCACCCCACCATGTCCTCCTCCACCCGCCCCGCACTCTCGCTCTCACCTGAGATGAGCGTTGAGGATGCGATCGCGAGCTTCACCGCGGTCCTCGAGGACCTGCAGGTGAGCCACGCGCGCCTCGAGCAGCGGGCGGCCCACGTCGAGGCGGAGCTGTGCGCCGCCAACACCGAGCTCGCGGCGAAGGTCGAGGAGCTCGACGAGGTGAAGTGCCACCTCGAGTCCGTCGTGACCTCGATCCCCACGGGCGTCGTCGTCTACGACGCCGCCGGCCGGGTCCAGGCCGCGAACCAGGCCGCCCTCGAGATCCTCGGGGCCAGCGAGGACGAGATCCTCGGCGCCACCGAGTGGGACGGGCTGTCGGGCCAGGACGCCTCCGGTGAGCCGGTCGAGGTCCTCTGCGCCGACGGAGAGACGCGCGTGCTGGCCCACCGCTACTCCCCCGTGACCCGCGGTGAGGTGGTGAGCGGCGCCGTCGAGGTGATCGAGAACCAGAGCGACCTCGTCCATGCCCAGGAGCGCATGCACCGCCTCGACAAGACGGCGGCCCTGGGGACCATGGCCGGAGGGATCGCCCACGAGATCCGAAACCCCTTGCACGCCATCCAGGGCTTCGCCGAGCTGCTCGTCCGCGAGTCCGCTGGCGAGACCCGCGCCACCCACCTCGCCACCCGAGTCCGCGAGGGCGTCTTCGAGATCGAAGCGATCGTCGCCGGCATGCTCGGCATCGCAGGCGACGGCGACCTTCACCTCGAGGAGTGCGATGTCGCCGAGCTCGTCGAGGCCGCCCGCCTCGCCGCGCTCCGACAGTGCGGGGACGACGATCGGTGGTCCATCGACGTCGAGATCGAGGGCGGCCTGCTGATCGCAGACCGGATCAAGGTCCGGCAGGCGCTCCGCAACATGATCGCCAACGCCTGCGACGTGCAGCCGGAGGGCGGTGCCGTCCGCGTCTCGGCGACCCAGCGCGAGGCCGGCGTGGAGTTCCGCGTGAGCGACGCAGGCCCCGGCCTTCGCCCCCAGGACATCCACCGCCTCTGCGACCCCTTCTTCACCACCCGCGCCGACGGCACGGGACTCGGCCTCGCCCTTGTCCAGCGCGTCGCCCAGCTCCACGCGGGTGCCTTCGAACCTGACTCAAGACCTGCTGATCTCGGCGGAGCCTCCTTCGTCCTCACGATTCCGAGCCAACGAGCCTGATTCCCTTTCACATGACGCTTCAACGCATTCTGGTCGTCGACGACGAGTCCCTGGCACGCGAGTACCTGGGAGAGGCTGTCACCAGCCTCGGTTACAGCGCCATCTCCGCCAACGGTGCGGAGGCTGCGCTCAGCATGATCGAGCGTGAGCAACCCGACGTGGTGCTCACGGACCTCCGCATGCCCGGCATGGACGGGGTGGAGCTGACCCAGCGCATCCAGGAGCGCTGGCCGGACCTCCCCGTGATGCTCTGCACGGCACACGCCACCGTCGAGTCCGCCGTCGCCGCCATGAAGTACGGGGCCCGCGATGTCCTGCTCAAGCCGATCTCGATCGACAGCCTCGAGTTCTCCCTGAAGCGCCTCCAGCGCGAGCAGCGCCTCGTGGAGGAGAACCGCTACCTCCGCGAGGAAGCCCAAAGCGCCGCCCCTGACCAGATGGTCGCAGCGAGCCCTTCCATGGGCGCGCTCCTGCACTCCGCCGCGCGCGTCGCCCGGTCCAAGGGCACGGTCCTGATCACCGGCGCCAGCGGCACCGGCAAGGAGCGGGTGGCACACTTCATCCACGCTGCCTCCGAGCGGGCCGACCAGCCCTTCATCCGGGTCAACTGCGCCGCTCTCTCGGAGCAGCTGCTCGAGTCCGAGCTCTTCGGGCATGAGCGGGGCGCCTTCACCGGCGCCGACAAGCAGCGCCTCGGTCGCTTCGAGCTCGCTGACGGCGGCACGCTCCTGCTCGACGAGGTCGGGGAGATCTCGCCGGCGATGCAAGCCAAGCTCCTGCGTGTCCTCCAGGAGGACGAGTTCGAGCGCGTCGGCGGTCAGAAGACCCTGAAGGTCAACGTGCGCGTCGTCGCGTCGACCAACCGAGACCTCGCCCAGGAGGTGGCCGATGGCCGCTTCCGCGAGGACCTCTACTACCGACTCCACGTCCTCCCGCTGCACATCGCGTCGCTCAACGAGCGGGCGGAGGACATCATGCCTCTCGCCGAGCGCTTCGCTCAGGTCTACGCCCAGCAGAACGGGCTCCCGACCCCGACCATCACGCCAGAGGCCGCCGAGCGGCTCGGCGCCTGGGGCTGGCCCGGCAACGTGCGAGAGCTCGAGAACGTGATCCAGCGTGCGGTCATCCTCGGGGCTTCCGATAACGGCTCCCCCAGCATCACCGCAGAGGACCTGCTCTTCGGCCCGACGAGCGCGGCGAGACCGGACGCCGTCGCCTCGGACCTCCACCTGGAGCACCCTGCGTTCCAGGAGGCGATCGCCAACGAGTCCATGGCCGACGTGGAGCGGGTCGCGATCCTCTCGACGCTCGAGCGGACGGGCGGCAACAAGACAGAGGCGGCCCGCCGCCTCGGCGTCACGGCCCGAACCCTCTCCAACAAGATGAAGATCTGGCGCCACGCCGGACTCGTCGCCTGAGACCTGCGCCATGACGATCCACTCCAAAGGCACCGACATGCTGGTCCGCCTCATGTCCGCCGCGACGACGCGGCGTGACGTGCTGGCCAACAACATCGCGAGCCAGAACCTCCCCCGCTACCGCCGCCAGGACGTTCAGTTCGAGAAGCTGCTCTTCGAGGAGATGCAGCGCGGTGGAACCGCCAAGGAGCTCGAGCAGATCACGCCCGAGATCGTCACCGACTGGGAGACCCCAGGCCGCGCGGACGGCAACAACGTCTCGGCCGAACAGGAGGCCAGCCTCGTGACCGAGAACCGAATCCGGTACGAGCTCTACGCCACGATTCTCCGCAGCCAGCAGTCGCTGGTGAGCCAGGCCATCATCCACGACCGTTGATCATGGACATCAAGGACACAAGCCAAGGGCGCCCCCTGAACGCGGTCTTCCGCGGGATGCGCATCGCCACCTCCTCGCTCTCCGCCGAGCGTGAGCGCGTCGATACGATCGCGAAGAACATCGCGAACGCGCGGACCACCAAGGACCCCGCGACGGGCCTCCCCTACCAGCGTGAGGAGGTCTCCTTCGCGCCCATCATGGAGCGCATCGCCGGCGGCAAGGACCGCTTCGTCGGCATCCGCGTGGACGAGATCGTCAAGGACGAGTCGCCCTTCGAGGAGGTCTTCGACCCCACGCACCCCGACGCCGACGAACGCGGCGTGGTGCTGTACCCCAACGTCAACACCATGAAGGAGATGGCTGACCTGGTGACGGCGGTCCGCTCCTACGAGGCAAACATCTCCGTCCAGGAGAACTTCGAGCGCATGGCCGACCGGGCCCTGCGACTCGCCGACTGATCCGGCCCGCACGGAGCTGAACCATGACGAACCCCAAGATTGGCGGAGGCAGCGTTGTCGATCGATTCGCACAGATGAATCGGTCCTTCAACCAGCGCTCCAAGAGCCAGGAGTCGGCCGCCTCGAGCAGCCCGTTCCCCGCGGTCTCGAGCGAGCCCCAGGGGTCGTCGAAGATCGAGGACGCCGCCAAGAGCGGCCTCGGCGCGGTCGAGTCCTCGGTCCAGCGCACGAACAACATCCACCTGGACGTCGTCAAGGGCGACGTCGACCTGCACGAAGTCGCGGCCCAACTGAAGGAGTCCGAGATCACCTTCCAGTTCGCCCTCACGGTCCGAAACAAGCTCCTCGACGCCTACCGCGAAGTCATGCGGATGTCGGTCTGAACCATGAACGACCTGATCAAATCCCTCCTCGGCCAGCTCCGTGAGTCCAGCTCCTCCGTGCGCTGGGCGCTCGGCGCGTGCCTCAGCCTCGCCGTGATGGCCAGCGCCTTCCTGACCTGGCAGGCGCGTAACCCGCACTTCGTCGTCCTCGCTGCGGACCTCGACACCCAGCAGTTCAACAAGGCCGTCTCGGCGCTCTCCCAGGCTGGGATCCGGTACGAGACCACCCTCGGCTCGGCGCCTTACCTCATCCGCGTCGAGGAGTCTGAGCAGTTCGCTGCGCGCCAGGCGATCCACAACAAGGGCGGCTACCTGAACAGCGCCCGGGGGATCAACGGCTCACTCGAGGGCTCGAGCACCGTCTTCCTGGGGAGCCAGGAGCGCCAGCAGCGGACCGACAAGCGACGCTGGGAAGAGCTCGAGCTCCAGCTGGAGGGCATGGAGTTCATCGCGAAGGCCAAGGTCCTCGAGTCCGGCGCCCCGGACTCCCCCCTCGTGCCCCGCAAGAACAACGACCGCGGAGTCAGCGTCGTCCTCACGCTGCATGGCCTCTACACCCCCAGCGCCTCCCAGACCCAGTCCATGGTCGGCCTGATCAGGAACGGCACGAACGCTGATCCGAGCCGCATCACCATCGTGGATCAACACTCCAACTCGATCTACGACGGGACCACAAGCGACGGCAGGGACACGCTCCGGAGTCTCGCGGACAAGGAGAGCAGCGTCGGGACGCGCCGCGCCCAAGCGCTCCTCGACCAGCTCTTCGGGCCCGGCCTGGCCACGGCGACGGTCACCGCGTCCTTCATCCACGTCCAGGAGGAGTCCATCTCCGAGGAGCTCGAGCCGGCCAAGAAGCCGCGCTCGCTCCGCTCGCGGACCACGGAGAGCAGCGAGTTCAAGCAGACCATCGGAGGTCCCCTCGGCGTCTCTCGGAACATCCAGGGCTCCACCAACAAACAGTCCTCCGCAAGCGCCGCCACTCCCTCGACCTCCAGCGTCAGCGAGGAGGAAGCCGCCTACGCCTTCGGGAGCAAGCTCACCCGTAGCGTCGCTCAGCAATACCAGCTGGATCGCTTGACCGTGAACGTAGCTGTGGATGAGTCGGTCGCGGACCAGCTCGAAACCGCGGTTGCCCAGGTGAAGAACATCGTCGGATTCGACGAGACCCGCGGCGACGCGGTCGCGCAGTCCGTGGTCCGGTTCCCCCACCTCGACCGCGCCGATGACGGGACCGTCTCGATGCCCGCGGCCGAGCCTACCCCGGAGCCGACCAACCCTCTCCTCATCAAGGCCCTCGAGCACGGCCTGGAGATCATCGCCGGCCTCGCCTTCCTCTTCATGCTCGCCAAGAGCCTGAAGGGCGCCCGCTCGAGCAGCCAGACGGCGGAGGCTGGCGCCGGCTCAGGGATGAACGGCGATGGACCCCTCGGGAGGGGCGCCGCCGGCGGCGAGGCCGCCACCGAGGAGGTCGACCTCGACGCCCTCGCCCGAGCCCACATCGAGGAGCTCCTCCAGAACGAGCCGGAGCGCGTGAGCGCGCTGCTCTCGCGCTGGGCGCTGTCTGAAGAACGCTTCGCCGAGACCAGCTCCAACTGACCAGGAACTGACTTGTCTACCCAGAACGAACCCTCCACCGAGGGCGCCAGCGGCGCCCAGCGGGCCGCCGCCTTCCTCCTGAGCCTGGAGAAGACCGTGAGCGCCGAGGTCATGCGTAACCTCGACCCCAAGGTCGTCTCCAAGATCGCCGAGGCCATGACGGACCTGGACCCTGACCTGTGCTCGGTCAACGCCGTCGACGGTCTCTACCGAGACCTGGCGAAGACGTTCCACCAGCGCACGGGCGTCCGCCCGCAGGACGACTTCGAGCTCTATGCCCTCCTCGAGTCGTCCTACGGCGACGCCGAGGCCAACCGGGTGCTGACCGAGATCCACGACCGACGGCGCCGTGAGCAGCCCTTCGCGTTCCTCGAGACCGCGCCGTCCAGCCTCGCCGCGCGGGTCCTCAAGGAGGAGTCCCCCGGCGTCGTGGGGCTGATCCTGAGTCACGTCGCTCCGTCCACCTCGGCCGAGGTCCTCGCCACGTTCGATGACGAGACCACGCTGGAGATCGTGCGACGCATGACCACGGTGACGCCGCCAGGGATCGAGACGATGCTGACCATCGCCGACGATCTACAGGAGCGGATCCGCGAGGCCAGCCTGGTCCCCGCCCCGCGCGCTCAGGAAGACAGCCTGCGCACCGTCGCAGACATGCTGACCTTCGCCGACACCGAGGTCGAGCACAACGTCCTCACCGGACTGGAGGCCGAGGATGACCTCGTCGCCAGCCAGGTCCGGGAGTTCATGTTCACCTGGGAAGACCTCGCCTCGATCGAGAAGCGTGCGATGCAGAAGATCCTCGCCTCTGTCGATACGAGGACGCTGTCCATCGCGCTCAAGGCCTGCTCGAATCCCGTCTTCGAGAACGTGATGAACAACCTCTCATCGCGGGTCCGCGAGATGGTCATCGACGAGAAGGAACTCCTCGGTTCGATGCCCATGAGCGACGTGCTCATGGCCCGCTCCGAGATCATGACTGCCGTCCGCGCCCTGATGGACCGCGGTGAGTTCAGCCCGGCCCGTGCCGGCGAGGAGCTGGTGGACTGAGCCATGCTGAAGCTCCGCTCTATCCCCATCCCGTCCTCGCACCGCGTGAGGATCGAGTCTGCCGCGCTCCCCGTAGCAGCGCTCGCGAGTGCCCTGCCCTTCGAGGGGCTCGTCCGGCGGACCAGCGAGGCGCTCCACCAGGAGCTCCAGAGCTCGGCCCGCGAGCGGGCCCACACCGAGGCCGTTCGGCGGGCCTGTGGCGCCCTCGAGCAGGCCGGTCAGGACCTCACCGAGGCGCGCGAGGCGGCCCAGGACGCCCTCGCGTCCGACGCCGTCAACCTCGCCGTCGAGATCGCCCGCCAGCTCCTGCGCATCGAGATCGCCGAGCAGAACTATGGGCTGGAGGAGATCGTGCGGTCGACGCTCGCCGCCTCGGAGATCAAGCGCGGCCGGTGCGTGGTGCACCTGCACCCCGACGACGTGGCCGCCCTCGAGGGCGTGACCTTCCGGGACGAGACCGAGATCGCCGCGGACCCCGAGATCGCGCCTGGGACGGTGGTCCTGGAGACCCCCAAGGGGCTCCTCGTCAGGGAGCCCGAGGCCGTCCTCGAGGACATTCGAGAGCAGCTGCTCCAGGACATCGTGCGATGAGCCTCCTCGACCTGGACCGATGCGCACAGACGATTCGATCGGCCGAGCGCCCGCTCTATCGAGGGCAGGTGGACGTCGTCGCCGGAGTCATGGTCGAGGCGACCGGGATCCCCGCCGCCATCGGCGACCTGTGCGAGATCGACCGGGGGCTGATGGGGCCCATTCAGGCCGAGGTCATCGGCTTCAAGGGCGACCGCACGCTGCTGATGCCCCACGGCGACCTGGTGGGCCTGGCGCCCGGCCAGACCGTCCAGTGCCTCGGGCGGGCGTTCGGCCTCAACGTCTCCGACGACTTCCTGGGCCGCGTGATCGACGGCTTCGGTCGACCGCTCGACGGTAAGCCGACGCCGGAGAACGGCGAGCGCCGCCCGATCCGGAGGGATGCCCCCATGCCGCTGGAGCGCGCCAGCGTGAACCAACCCATCGCGACGGGCGTCCGCGCCATCGACGGGCTCATGACCCTGGGAAGCGGCCAGCGCGTCGGGATCTTCGCCCGCGCCGGGGTGGGCAAGTCGACGCTGCTGGGCCAGATCACCCGCGGCACCGAGGCCGACGTCGTCGTCGCCTGCCTGGTGGGCGAGCGCGGGCGTGAGGTCCGCGACTTCGTCGAGGACACGGTCGGCGACGCCATGGCCCGCACGGTCCTCGTCGCCGCGACGTCCGACCGCTCCCCGCTCGAGCGCCTCACGGCGCCCTGGGTGGCGATCACGATCGCCGAGCACTTCCAGGCTCAGGGCAAGAACGTGCTGCTCGTTGTGGACTCGATCACCCGATTCGCCCACGCCGCGCGGGAGGTCGGCCTCGCCGCCGGCGAGCCGCCCACGGTGCGGGGCTACCCGCCCAGCTTCTTCGCGACGGTCCCCCAGCTCCTCGAGCGGATGGGCCGCCTGCAGTCCGGGAGCATCACGGGCCTGCTCACCGTCCTCGTCGACGGTGATGAGGAGGACGACCCGGTCGCCGACGCGCTGCGGGGGCTCCTGGATGGCCACATCAGCCTCTCCCCCGAGCTCGCGCGCTCCGGCCACTACCCCGCGATCGACGTCCTCGACAGCCTCTCGCGGCTCATGCCCAAGCTCGCGGACGGCCCCCACCAGGCCCGGGCCCGCGCCATCCGGGAGCTGCTGGCCGCCTTCCGTGACGGCCGCGATCTCGTTGACGTTGGCGCCTACCAGCCGGGCTCCAATCGCCTGCTGGACGCCGCGCTCGAGCGCATGCCCATGATCGAGGCCTTCCTGCGCCAGGACGTGGACGACCCGACCGCCCTGGCGGAGACCGTCGAGGTCCTCGGCTTGATCGTCGATACCGACGAGGCGGCGGCGGCATGAGCGGCTTCCGCCTGGGACGACTGACGCGCCTCCGGGAGCGTCAGGAGAAGGAGGAGAAGCTCCGCTGGGCGGCCACGCTCAAGGCGGTCTTCGACGCTCGGGAGGAGCGCGCCGCAGGGCGCGCGTCCCTCGAAGACGCCTATCGCGACCTCTCGGGCCAACGGGGCGCCTCCATCAACCCCGGCGAGCGCCTCGCCGCCGAGACCACCCTCGACCACCTCAGCGACCGCAAGCTCCAGCAGGAGCGCGCGGTGACCGAGGCAGACCTCCGCGCCGAGGAGGCGCGCATCCCCTACGACCAGCGCAGGCGGGAGGCCGAAGCCCTCCGGCGACTCGAAGAGCGCTGGAAGGCAGCCCGCCGCAAGAAGCGGCGCCGCCGCGAAGACCGAGACCGCCAGGAGCACATCGCACGCCAGTGCGGCAAGTCACTATGAAGAACGCACTCAACTACCTCACGTACGGCATCTGCGGCGCGGCCATCATGGGCGCCTCGTTCATCGGCTACATCGTCCTCAGCGGGACGCCGGTCCAGGACCTCAAGGGGGTCGGTCCGCTGTTCGCCAAGAACGTCACGGCCGAGGTCGAGCCTACCCCCGCGCCCGAGGACGTCACCGCCAGGGCAGAGCGGCAGGCGGACTCCAGGGGCAACCGCCAGGTCTTCACCGACGCCGGTGTCGCCCTGAGTGCCTTCTCGCTTCCGAGCCCCTTCTCGGTGGCGGAGCTGAATGACCTCGAGCAGCAGCTCACCACGAAGCTCCTCCTCCTCGAGGAGCGCGAGGCGGACCTCAACCGACGCGAGATCGAGATCGAGCGGACGCGGGAGCACCTCACTGACCTGGAGGGCGCCCTCGAACAGCAGCGCTCCGCGTTGCTCGCCGCCAGCGACAACAACGAGGCGCGCGGCGCCGAGCTGGACAGCAAGAGCGAACAGATCGCCGAGGCCCGGGCTGATCTCAAGGCAGAGAACGAGGCGCGCCTCGCGAACCTCGTCCAGGTGTACGCGGACAACAAGGCGGAGACCGCTGCCCGCATGCTCCTCAACGCGGAGACGCCCACGGGCGCCGCCCAGATCCTCGTCCGCCTCGACGCTGCCCGTCAGACGGAGCTCCTCGAGCAGATCGAGACCCAGCAGCCGGACGAGTTCAAGGCGTACTACGACGCCTTCAGCCGCGCCCTGGCCTCGACGACCAAGAAGGCCCCCCGCTGAGGCCCCTCCCCAGGCGCTCCAGGGCCGTTGCTGGTCCGAAAAAAATTCCAAGCAGCCCACCAGATCCATCAAGCGATCTCACCGACCCGTCGATAGCAGAAGGCGCTGAGAGCGCTTCCCCGCACCCCAAATGGACTTCAACACCGTCATCGGCGTCGTTCTGGCGTTCATCCTCGTCCTAGGCGCAATGTCGATCGGACCTGGAGGCGTGGCCGTCTTCATCCACATCCCGTCGATGATCATCGTCTTCGGCGGGACGATGGCCGTCACCATGCTGGCGTTCCCGCTCTCCGACCTGAAGCCGGTGGCGAAGATCATCATGGTCACGGCGGTCCGCAAGGCCTCGACGCCGACCGAGGAGATCGACCGCATCGTCGAGTTCGCCAACCTCGCTCGCAAGGAGGGCCTGCTCGCCCTCGAGACCAAGCTGCAGCAGGTCGACGACCCGTTCTTCGCGAAGGGGATCCAGCTCGTGATCGACGGCTTCGGCGCGGACACCGTGCGCGACATCATGGAGCTGGAGGCTCAATGGGAGGACGCGCGGCACTCCAGCGGCAAGAAGATCATGGACCAGCTCGGCGCCTTCGCGCCGGCGTTCGGGATGATCGGCACGCTGGTCGGCCTCGTCCAGATGCTCCAGGACCTCTCCGACCCCAACGGGATCGGTCTGGGGATGGCGACCGCGCTCCTCACGACGCTCTACGGGGCGATGGGCGCGAACATGGTCTTCCTCCCCATGGCGGGCAAGCTCGAGATGGTCGCGAAGACCAACCAGCAGCTCCGGGCCCTGATGATCGAGGGCACCGTCGCCATCCAGTCCGGCGAGAAGCCGCAGCTGATCAAGGAGAAGCTCAAGGGCTTCCTCGCGCCGCCCATGCGCGAGCTGATCGACGCCAAGAGGTGACCTCGGATGGCTCAGCGGAAGATCAAGATCAAGGAGGTCGAAGACGGCCTCGACGGCGCGCCGATGTGGATCACCACGTTCGTGGACATGGTCTCGCTGCTCGTCACGTTCTTCATCCTCCTCTACACCTTCTCCAGCATCCGCCCGTACGACGCCTTCACCTACCCGAAGAACATCCTCTCCACCTCGGGCCTCTTCAAGAGCAGCTCGAACGACACCATGATCGCGCCCCAGGAGGACCTGATGCTCGCCATGGACATCCACCGTGGTTCACGGCTCCGCCACACACGGCCGGTGCAGCACCTCTGGCAGAACATGGAGGAGATGGGCCAGGCCCTCGAGGAGGACCAGATCGAGGTCGAGATCCAGGAGGCCGAGGACGGCCTGCGGGTCCGGTTTGGCCCGGACTGCAGCTTCGCCCCCGGGGGCACCACGCCCACGGCGGCCCTGAGGAAGGCCCTCAGGGAGCTGGCAGAGATGACGGCGCTCTATCCCGTCCAGCTCGTCGTCGAGGGCCACACCGACAACCGCTTCCTCGCCACGCGCCGGCACCGGAACGCTGACGAGCTCTCGCTCGGGCGTGCCCAGGCGGCTGCAGACGCCCTCGCGGACGACGGAGGCTACCCGAAGGACCTCATCGCGCTCGAGGCCCACGGGGATACGAGCCCTCGCTCGACGACCGCGCAGACGGCCAGCGAGCGCACGATCAACCGCCGCGTCGAGATCCGCCTGGTCTCCCTCAGTCGCGAGGTCGACCTCGCTCGCAAGGAGACGGCCCAGCGATGACGTCTGATGCACACAAGCGGCTGAAGCCGAAGATCGTCATCCGCAAGGTAAAGGGCAAGGGCGCCCCTGCGTACCTCGTGTCCTTCGGCGACATGATGACGCTGATCCTCTGCTTCTTCATCCTGCTGGTCGCGATGTCGAAGACGAGGAACTTCGGCCTCATGGCCCGCGGCCTGGGCTCCTTCGTGGTCACGGTCCGTTCCATGGGCCTGACCGGCGTCCTCTCGGGGCACGAGGAGCAGGCGATCTTCGAGCAGATGCGCCGCCGCTTCAACCTCCCCCCGGAGGATGACCCCGCTCGCCGCGCCGTCCACGAGGACGCCTCGCTCAAGGAGCTCATCCGAGCCAGCAGCGTCGAGAATCTCGTCCCCCACGACGAGGTCCGGCAGCACCGGATCGCGAGCTTCGGACCGGGTGAAGACTCGCTCGACGACAATTCCCGCCGGTACCTGGACGCCCTCGCAGAGTCCCTGAGGCCGCGCTCGGAGCAGACCCTCGTACTCGAGGGATTCGCCGTCGAGCGTGAGGCTTCCGCGGGGCGCTTCCTCGCCCTCGCGCGGGGCCGCGCCGTCGAGGCGTACCTCGTCAACGAACACAGCTTCGACGCCGAGAAGGTCCTCGTGAGAACGTGGGCTGACCAGTCGGGGGAGCCCACCAAGTCCGCCTCGCGTGTCGACGGACGACTCATTTCACGTCAGAACGACGGCCGCTGATCGGCCACCAACGGCAGAGAGGATCAAACACCATGGCTGAAGAAGAGAACAACCCGGCTGAAGAGCAGCCCACGGAAGGCGAGGCCCAACCCACCAAGAAGGACCGGGGGGCGGCGAAGCTCCTCGGCGGGCTGGTCGGGCTGATCGCCACGGGCTCCGCCCTCGCGATGATGGCGATCCCGTCCAAGGTGGTGGAGCCTCGGATGACCGGGCCCTTCGAGTTCGCCTTCTTCGCGGAGGAGGACCAGACGAACGTCATCACGAACACCCAGGACAACAACTTCAGCCGCTACATCAAGTTCGAGCCCACGTCGCTGGTGTTCGCCTATGACCAGGCGTACCCGACCCAACGGCGAACCGAACAGGGCTTCATGGTCGCCATGAGGCAGGCGATGAGCCGGACGGTGTTGAAGTACGAGCTGGCGCACATCTACGACCACCCCGAGGAGTTCAACGAGGAGCTGCGGCAGGCCGCCGAGCCGATCCTCTTCCCCGTCTGCGTCGGTGACGCCCTGACGTCCGACGGTCAGGACCCCCAGAGCGGCCTCATGATGGGCGACAGCCAGGCGACCGCTGGCACGTTCCGAGGGGACTTCTACTCGCACGAGATCAAGGTGAACTCCAAGAAGGGCACCCTCCAGATCGGCGGGGACGGCCCGGTCCAGTCCTTCAACGGCTCGGAGACCAATCTGATGGTCGAGGACCGCAACGGCAAGGTCGTCTACGTGGACGTGACGGGCCTCATCGACGACTTCGAAGGGAGCATCCGGATCGGCGTCAAGGGCCGGATCCGACGACTGATCACCGGCACGATCACGGCCCAGTAAGGGCCAGAGGCCGAGCAACCTGGCGAGGAACACGATGGTGGAACCCGAAGAAGCAGCCGCGCTGGCGGCGACCATGAACTCGGAGGAGGAGGGCGGAAGCTCGCGCGTCTCCGTGGTGGTTCCCCGTGACTTCACCGAGCCGCGCACCCTGTCAGCGGACCGAATCGATCGGATCCAGAAGACCCTGTCCGCGCGCCTCCAGTCCATGGCCAACCTCCTGGCTGGCCCCCTCCGCGGGCACCCGGTGCTCACGATCGGGGAGGTCAGCGAGGTGAACGCCCAGGGCCTGTTCGACGACATCGGGAGCCCCTTCCTCATCCACGGCTTCCACACCGCGGACCAGCTGGGCTGGGTCATGTGGAACCCCGACGCCGGGCGAATCGCCAGCGACCTCATCCTCTCCGGACCGGAGCCACCGCCGGTCGAGGCCGAGGGAGAGGAGGCCGCGGAACCCGAGGAAGAGAAGCCGCTCGATCCGATCCTGAGCCGCACCGAGCGCCGCGTCATCGCGCGCATGCTCGACCAGGTCGTCGGGCTGATCCTCAACGAGTTCGGGCTGGAGCTCATGCCGGGGACCATCTGGCAGGAGCCCGAAGAGCTCACGACCCTCGAGGACCTCGGGCCCGACGCGGATTCCCGGCGGCTCATGATCCACCTGTCGTTCGAGGACAACGGGGGGAACGCGAGCGATATCCGGATCTACATCCCCGGGATCCCCGGGGATGAGTCGGGCGATGAGGGCACTGAACAGGCGGCCGCGCCGACCCACCTCGCGCCTGTCCAGATGAGCATCGACGCGGTGCTCGGCGGGACCTTCGTCCCCCTGGCCGAGCTACTCGGCGTGGAGGTGGGCGACGTGATCCCCCTCGACGCGCGACTCGGAGACCCCGTCACCCTCGAGGTGGAAGAGACAACCTGTGCCCAGGGACGCTTCGGCGCCCACGAGGGCCTCCTCGCCATCCAACTGGACGCGGTCGGCGCTGTCCTGCCCCCCGTCCTGCCCAACGACTGACTGATCCCATGAGCGAAGAAATCACCAACCAAGACCAGGTCAACCTTGAAGACGCCATCGATCGGGCGACCGAGTCGGTGGCGGTCCAGGCCGCCGAGATTGGCGAACTGGCTGGGGCCACGGACGCCAACGGCGACCCCATCGGCATGGACGCCCTCATGGAGGTGCCCGTCCGCGTCACCGTCCGCATCGGCCGAGCCAATCTCACGCTGGGGGAGCTAGTCCAGCTCAGCCCCGGCAGCCTCGTGCCCCTCGACCGTGAGGCCCACGAGCCGGCGGACGTGCTGGTCAACGGCAAGGTCATCGCCAGGGGCGAGGTCGTCACCATCGACAACAGATACGGCGTCCGGGTGACGTCGATCTCCCAGGAGCTCTGAGCCGACCGGAGGGCGCGCCCTCCGGCCCGACCGGCGACCCTTCAGCTCTGGAGCGCGCTGGTGACGATCTCGAAGACGTCCTTCGAAAGGCCCTCTCGCGCGGCGATCCGCTCGAGCTGGGCCTTCATCATGCCCCCCCAGGGCGCCTCGAATCGGCGCCACGGGTTGAGCGCCCGGACCAGCCGGGACGCCACCTGGGGGTTCTTCGGGTCGAGGTCGATGACCGTGTCGGCCAGGACCTCGTAGCCGGAGCCGTCCTCGGCGTGGAAGCCGCGGAAGTTCTGCATGGCGAAGACCCCGACCAGGGACCGGACGCGGTTCGGGTTCTCGAGCTTGAAGTCGGGGTGCTCGCGCAGCGACCGGACCGCGTCGGCGCCCGTGAGGCGGGAGGCGGCCTGGAGCGAGAACCACTTGTCCATCACGAGCCCATCGTCCCGCCAGCGGTCGTAGAACGACGCGAGCGCCGCGTCGCGCTCCTCACAGGCGTGCTGACAGAGGCAGGCGAGGGCCGCCTGGGCGTCCGTCATGTTGTCGGCGGCGCCGAACTGCTCGGCGGCCATGGTCCGCGCCTCGGCGTCGTCCACCGCGTTGAGATAGCCCAGGGCGGCGTTGGCGAGCCGGCGGCCTGCGATGGACGCCTTGTCCGCCTGGTACGCACCGGCCGGCTTGGCCGCCTCGCGGACGGCGACGAGCTCGGGCCGGAGCTCGCGGGCGAGGGACCTCACCACGAAGTCGCGGGCCTCGATCAGCGCCGAGGGGTTCACGGGCGTGGCCGCCTGCGAGAGGACACTCAGCCCCGGGACCGAGATGGCCTGAGCCTTGAGGGAGCCGTCGAGCGCGTCGTCGGCCAGCACGTTCCGGACCGCGTCGACCACGGCGCTGTCCATGACGAGCTCCTCGCGGCGGCTCGCCCGCTGGGCGAGGTCGAGGATCACCTCGGTGAGCAACGTCTGGCCAGCGTCCCAGCGGTTGAACGAGTCGGTGTCATGGGCGTAGAGGAAGGCGAGCTCGGCGCGCGTCCGCTCCACCTCCAGCCGAACGGGCGCCGAGAACCCGCGGAGGATGGAGGGCACCGGCTTGGCGCTCAGGCCGTGGAAGGTCCATGACTGGGTCTCCCCCGTCAGCTCCAGGACCCGCTCGGTGGGCGCCGCGGAGGGGTCTTCGCCCTCGAGGGCCATGGGGAGCGCCTCCCCTCCCGGGCCGAGGAGGCCGGTCACCACGGGCATGAGCGCGGGGTGGAAGGCCGGCTCGTTGTCCGGGGCGGACTGGGTCAGTTCCAGGGTGTAGGTGCCCGCGTCCGGGTCGAAGCAGCCCTGCGCGCGCAGGCCCGGCGTGCCCTTCTGGAGGTACCAGCGCTCGAACTGGGCGAGGTCCTTGCCGCTGGCGTCCGCCATCGCGGCCCGGAAGTCATCACAGGTCACCGCCTGGCCGTCGTGCCTCTCAAAGTAGAGGTCCATCCCCTTCCGGAAGCCGTCTCGGCCCAGGAGGGTCTCGTACATCCGGATGACCTCAGCGCCCTTCTCGTAGACGGTCGAGGTGTAGAAGTTGTTCATCTCGATGTACTGCTCGGGCCGGATGGGGTGAGCCATCGGCCCGGCGTCCTCGGCGAACTGGTGGGACCGGAGGCCCGCGACGTCGTCGATCCGCTTCACGGCCTCCGACGTCATGTCCGCTGTGAAGCGCGCGTCCCGATAGACGGTCAGCCCCTCCTTGAGCGTGAGCTGGAACCAGTCCCGGCAGGTGACCCGGTTCCCCGTCCAGTTGTGGAAGTACTCGTGGGCGATGACCGCCTCGACCGCCTCGAAGTCATCGTCCGTGGCGGTGTCCACGCGGGCGAGCACGTACTTGGAGTTGAAGACGTTCAACCCCTTGTTCTCCATGGCGCCCATGTTGAAGTCGCTGACGGCCACGATCATGTAGAGGTCGAGGTCGTACTCGAGGCCGAACTGCTCCTCGTCCCACTTCATGGAGCGCTGCAGCGACCCCAGCGCGTGCTCGCACTTGTCCGCGTCGCGGTGCTCCACGTAGATCTCGAGGTCGATGCTGCGCCCCGTCATCGTCTTGAAGTCGCCCCGGTGGCAGTGCAGGTCACCGGCCACGAGCGCGAACAGGTAGCTCGGCTTCTTGAAGGGGTCCTCCCAGACGACCCGGTACTTCCCGCCCTCGAGGTCCTCCTCCAAGATGCGGTTGCCGTTCGACAGCAGCACCGGGTACTTCGCGCGGTCCGCGGTCAGCGTCACCCGGTAGGTGGCCATCACGTCGGGGCGGTCAAGGAACCAGGTGATCCGCCGGAAGCCCTCCGCCTCGCACTGGGTGCAGAAGTTGCCGCTCGACTTGTAGAGCCCCATGAGGCTCGTGTTGTTCTCGGGGTGGATCCTGACGGCCGTCTCCAGCGTGAACGTGTCGGCAACGTCCGGGATGACCAGCTCGTCCCCGCTCACGGTGAAGCCATCCGCCCCACGCTCCACACCATCGACCGCCACCGAGAGCGTCTCGAGCTCCTCCCCCGTCAGCACCAGGGGCGCGTCGGCGGCGCCGTTGCGCACCATCGCGATCCGGGCCCGGACCGTGGTGCCCTCCTCCTCGAGGTCAAACTCGAGGTCCACGGAGTCCACCAGGAAGTCCGGCGGGCAGTAGTCCTTTCGGAACTTCGGCTGGGGGGCGTCCGTGGTGTGATCGGTGGAGACAGTCATGGATTCGCTACGGCGGAGGAGGAACAGGGTGCGCTGGGAGGCCGAAGAGGTTAGCACCGGGGGCCCGTGGGTGACCCCGGGCACGTCCCCGGAGGGGATGGACTCTCAGAGATGACACTGTTCGCCGGCATCCTCGCGCTAGTTGCGCTCCTCGGGACCCTGTGGGTGGCGCCCAAGATGGCACGGATCAGGCTCCTCGAGCCGGACCCCGAGGACCTCGAGGCCCAGCCCGTCGCCGTTGTGATCGCGGCCCGGGACGAGGAGCAGACCATCGAACCGGCCCTGCGCTCGCTCCTGGACGGCCTGGGGCCCGCGACCGAGGTGGTCGTCGTCGACGACCGTTCCACCGACGGGACCCCCCGGATCCTCGCCGAACTCCAGGCCGAGTACGGGCGCCTCCGCTCGGTCCGGGTGGATGAGCTCCCCGGGGGCTGGCTCGGCAAGAGCCACGCCCTCGCGCGGGGCGCCGAGGCCGCAGGGGAGGTGGACTGGATCGTCTTCACGGATGCGGACGTGGTCTTCGCACGAGGAGCCGTGGAGAGCGTCGTCCGGTACGCCGCGGGGCGCGGACTCGACCACCTCACCGGCGGCCCGGCCATCCGCACCCGGTCCTTCACCCTGGCCGGGATGATCGCCGCGTTCGGAGTCCTCTTCGGGCTCTTCACCCAGCCCTGGCGTGCGCCGGTTCCCGGGGCCCGCTCCGCGGTCGGCATCGGCGCCCTCAACCTCGTCCGCCGCCGGACCTACGCGGAGGCGGGCGGCCACTCCGCCCTACGAATGTGCGTCATCGATGACCTCGGCCTTGGCCGAATGATGAAGTCCACCGGCGGCCGCTCGGAGTTCGTCTACGCGAGCGCGCTGATCAACATCGAGTGGTACCCGAGCCTGCGTTCGATGATGAGCGGCCTCGTCAAGAACGCCTTCGCCGGCGTCGACTTCAGGCTCACCGCCGTCATCGGCGCGACCGGATTCATCGGGCTGCTCCTGATCGCCCCCTTCGTCCTCCCATGGGTCCCCGGCGTGCCCCCCCTGGCCCGGGGCCTCGCCGCGTTCGCGGCGCTCCTCCACCTTCGTGCTGCCTGGAAGGCCGCCGAACGGTCTGGTCTCCCCCCTGCGACCGCGGCCTTCTTCCCCATCGGCCTCACCCTCTTCCTCTTCACCCTCTGGCGCTCGACGCTCACGGCCCTCGTCACCCGGTCCGTCGTCTGGCGCGGGACCTCGTATCCGCTGAGGGACCTGATCGCCGCCTGCGAGAGCGCGCCGTGGAGGAGGTTCCGATGAGCCCCCGATACGCCGGCGTCATCTTCGACCTCGACGGGACCCTCACCGCTCCGGGCGCCATCCGCTTCGACCGGATACGCGCCCGGATCGGCATGCCCACCTCGGGCTCGATCCTGGCCTGGATCGCCGCCCACGCGCGAGATGACACCGACCGCACCCGGATGGAGGCGATGGTCTGGGAGGAGGAGCGCATCGCCCTCGAGCGCATGGAGCTGGGCGCCGGCTTCGCGGCGCTGGTCGCCGCCCTCGAGGCGCGGGGGCCGTCCCTCGACACCGCGATCTGCACCCGCAACAACGATGAGGCCCTGGAGGCGTTCGACCGGCTCCTCCGGGGGCGGGGCTACCGGCCCAGCGCCGAGCTCTTCCGCGTCCAGATCGCCCGCTCCCACCACTCGCCCCACCTCGACCGCGCGCTCGAGAACAAGCCCTCCCCCGAGCCGGTCCACGAGATCATCCGGCGCTGGGACCTGGGAGAGGTCTTCCCGCCCGTGGTGGCGCACGAGCACGACCCGCCCCGGCACGAGGCCGTGCTCTTCGTCGGAGACGACGTGGACGACTGCCTCAGCGCGCGCCGCGCCGGGGTCCAGAGCGGCCTGATCCAGCACGGCGAGCGGCCAGCGGAGGATCCGCGCCTGTCGCGCACCGTGGACCACCGCTTCGACGACCTCTCCCAGGTCGCCGCGGAGCTCAGCCGCCCGCTTCGATCCTGCTGATCGCGTCCACCAGCAGCTTCTGTGCGATGGGGCTGCGCTCCTTCAGCGCCCGGAGCTTGGGGAGCGCCGGCCGCGCGGAGGCGCCCAGGTGCCCGAGGGACTCGGCGGCGACCATGCGCCGGTCGGCGAGGCCGGCGCCGAGCTCGGCGGAGAAGTCCTCCACCACCTCATCACCGAAGCGGATCATCAGCGCGGCCATGATGTAGTGACCCTCCCGGTACAGCTCCCGGAATCGACCGAGCCCCGGGCGGAGCGCCGCGAGGTCGAAGCGGCCGATGGCCGCGAGCATGGCGAAGGGCGGCTTGCCGTCAATGGCGGCAACGGCCTCCACCGCGGCGGTCCACGCCGTGGGGGTGGCGATGGCTGCGAGGACCTGCGCCGCGACGACCTGGGTGGTGGGATCGGCGAGCTGCTGGATCACCAGCGCCTCGTGCTCGATCGCCCCGCGGCCGATCGAGCGCATCCCCACCAGGGCCTCTCGGCGCAGGTCTGCGCTCTCCGCTTCGAGCCACCCGGCCCAGAGCGCCACCGCCGCCTCGGAGGTCACCCCCGCCTGGCTGAGGATGCGGGAGGCGAGGACGGCGTCGATCTCGGTCTCCGCGTCAGCGGCCCAGCCCGAGGCCGAGGAGATCAGGCGGCCGATCGCCGCCTGGACAGGGGCTGGCGCAACGTCGGGGTCCGGGGCTGCGGGGTACGGCTCGACGGCGAACGTCCAGGTGGGCGCGATGGCCCAGAGCTTGCGGGCCTGGTCACCGACCCTCCCGCGGAAGCCCAGCGGCTTCCCGGCCTCGCGCCAGATGACGACGGCGTCGCCCTCGGCCGCGGCCTCGACGCGCTTGCGCGCCGAGGCGCTGGCTCCGGGGAAGCTCGCGGGGATCACGTCCACAGGGCTCCCGGGCTCGCCGGACACCATGGACCCAACGGCCCACAGCGCGGACCGGCGGATGAACGGGTCGGGGTCGAATGCCCGAGACAGCGCCTGCCCGGCGAGGGAGGCAGCGCCGCCGCCCATGAGCCCAGCCGCCCAGAGCCCGGTCTCGGCCAGCTCGGGCCGGTCACTCTCGATCCATCGACCCAGGTCCTCAACGTCGGCCCGCCCCGGCGCCTGGGTCCAGCTCACGGTGATCGCACCCGCGAGGTCCTCGTCGTCCACGCGCTTGAGCGCCTTGGCGAGCGGCTCGTCGGTGCGCACCTCGCGGGCCGCGAGGCGCCGGATCGACCGCAGCGCGTCCGGCGTGGTCGCGCCGCCTTCCGCCGCGGCGTCCACGAGGAAGGGAAGCCCGGCGGGGCCGAGCTCCTCCAACGTCAGGAACAGCGCCGGCCCGCGCTCCGCCGCCTGGATATAGGCCTCGACCGCGACCCGCGCGCGCTTGCCGAGCTGGAGGAGCGCGGCAGACACGGGCCCGGGGGGCATCGGCTCGCCCTCGAAGCTCCCGCTCTCGAGCGCCTCGAGCAGCGCTGCCCGCGCCTTCGGGCCGACCGCCACCAGCGCCTCGACGCTCGCGCCCACCAGCGGGCCATCACCAGAGGGCAGAAGGCGCATGAGCGCCGGGATAGCCTTCGCCCCGCGCTTGCCGAGGCCCTTGATCCGCTCGGCGGCCGCCAGCTTCTGCGTGGGGTCGTCCCCCTCGAGCTGGGCGATCAGTTCGGTGATGTCCTGGGCCACCGAGAGGGGCGCAGGCTGGGCGTGGATCGCGAGGCCTGCCCCGGGAAGAGCGGCGGCGATCAGGAGCAAGATCGGATTCATCGGAGTCGGGGTGCGAGACTGGCCCGCAGGAGAAACGCCCCGGGTCGACCCCGCCAGCCCCAACGCCCGGGATCACTGTCCTGCCAGGTTCAGGCCTTGCAAAGGATCAATCTCGGACCGACGCGAGGCGGTCCTCGACCCACTGGATGACGGCCGAGGCCGCGTCCACCGCGCACGCCGCGTCGATGCTCACCGCGTACTCCTTGCCCGCCTCGCTGCGGCGGTAGAGGGGGTCGTAGTAGCGCTCGAGCAGCAGCTCCACCAGCGGACCGATCTCTCCCCGGTCCAGCATCCCGGCGAGGTCGGGGGCCCCAGGCATCCGCTCGGAGACCGTCTCCAGCTGACGCCGGAGGAGCGGGAGGCCGGCTGGATCCGCGAGGTAATCCTCCGAGAGGACCTCGACCCGGCGCGGCGTCTGCGCGGTGATCTCGATGTTGGTGGCAGCCCCCATGGCCGCCCAGAAAGACGACGGGATGACCGCGTCGCCCACCTTGCGGCTCTCTCCCTCGACGACCATCACCCCCGCGGGAAAGCCGCGCTCGGCTCGGCGGCAAAGCCCCGACTCGAAGGCCTTCTGCGAGACAGGGGCGAGGCCGACCATCCCGAGCAGCGAGCTCCGGTGTCCGGCGATGCCCTCGAGGTCCAGCGTCCAGCCAGGCCGCAGCTCCTCGATCGCGCGGAGCACGAGGGTCTTGCCGACGCCGGTCAGCCCGCGCAGGGAGACCACCAGCGCAGGCGGCGCCCAGGCCTCCAGCCGCTCCATGACGCTGTGGCGATAGGCGCGATAACCACCCTCCAGTCCGACCGCGGTGTCGAGGCCGATGGATCTCATGAGGGCGACGACGCTCCGGGACCGGAGCCCGCCCCGCGCGCAGGAGAACACCACCGCGTCGTCGTCGAGGTCGCCCGCGGGACAGAGCTCCAGGGCCCCCTCCATGCGGGCCATCCCTCCGCCCGTCAGCTCGAGCACCCGGCCCCGCAGGTCATCGGCTGGCATGGGGCGGCCGATCGCCGAGAGGATGTTGCTCACGAGGGTCTGGACCCCCTCCACCACCGCGGCGCGCCCCTCCTGGAACGCAGCCTCCGGCCCGAACTGGCGGTAGAGCAGGCCGACGTAGGATCGGGTGTCATCCTGGAAGAGCGGGACGTTGATGGCGCCCGGCGCGTGATCCTCCGCGAACTCCGACGGCGCCCGCAGGTCGATCATCGCCGCCCGCCGCTCCTTTGGCGGCATCCGGTCGATCCCCACGAAGGGGATCTCGAGGGGCGAGGGCGTCGGCGGGTCCAGCTGCACGACGGAAAGCTAACCGAGATCCGCTCCCCCAGGGACCGCCGCTTCAGCGCCTGCTGCGGGATCGGCCAGGGCTCTTCGCGTCACCGCGTGAATCACCACGGCGCCCCTTCCCGTTCCGCCTCGACGTCACGACCATGGCCTCGGTCACTGCGGAGCGTCCGTCCAGGCCACGCCCGAGCCGCTCGAGCGACGCCCTGTAGACCGACCAGAGGTCCTCGGACGAGAGGGACCTGAGGCGCTCCTGCTCCGGATCGCCGAGGCCCCCGGTGGCCACAAGGGCAGCCACGGCCTCGGCCCGCCGGCTGGCGAGCGCCTCCTGTCGCAGTGCGCGGCCCGCGAGCTCGGGGCGCTCCGACCGCAGCTGCATCGAGGGCTCGGAGAGCGCCGCCAACCGCCGCGCCTGACCGGCCCGCTTGCGCTGGAGCTTCTCCCAACGCTCAGGGGGGATGCCGAAGGAGGGGTCACGCCGCAGCATCCTCGCGAGGCCCCGCACGAACTGCTCGTCCGATCGGGAGTCCATGTGCGCCCAGGCCTCCTCGGTGAGCCCGGGGGGGAGCCCCTGCCCGGCCACGTACTCCCGGCAGCGGATCCGCAGCTCGGCGACGACAGCCACGCGTCGCTCCTCCAGCGGCAGCTCACGCAGGGACCGAAGCCGCTCCGTGCTCAGCCCGAGGTCGCGCCCGATGCGGGAGAGGTCCTTGAACGCCTGGTCCATGGCCCGCCGCCTGAGGCGGGCCACCACCGCGTCACGCTCGTCCGGCCCCAGGGACTCGAGCCGCGCGCGCTCCTCCTCAGTGAGCATCCGTCGCAGGAGCGCCGCCGTCCCGCGTGCCTCGTCGCCGAACAGACCGCGCACCACCCGCCGCCGCTCCGGGGCCGGCAACCGATCCAGGACGGCCCGCTGCTCGGGGTCCAGGGCCTCCTCCGTGGCCTCGAGCTCCTCGATCAACCGACGTCCACGCTCCAGAGCGCGCTGCCGCTCCTCCTGCGGGAGGGACTGGAGCTGATCGAAGCGCGCCTTCATGCGCGCCCGGGTGGCGTCATCCATGGACCGCCAGCGCTCCAGGAGCTCGGCCTGCCGGCCCTCGTCGATGGAGCGCGCGGCCTCGCTCTGGAGGGCAGGAGCCGCGATCGATGCCGCTGAGAGGAGGCCCAGGGCGAGCCAGCAGGTGCAGATCCAGCGGAACTTCATCGGATCAGCCACCGAGCTCCACGAGCTCAAGGAGGACAGTGTCACGGGGGTCCACCATGAGCGCGACCTCCCGCTCGAAGGGGTCCAACTCCTGCTCGAGGAACTCGAGGGACTCCAGCAGGGGGAGCACAGCGAGCAGCTCCGCGCTGGGAACATCAAGGGCCGCGACCGCTCCCTCGCCGCCGCTCGCGCCGCTCTCCGTGCTCCGCCCGCGGGGGTCCCAGCCGAGCGACGCGGCGAGCAACAGGCTCGCTGCGGCGGCCACCGCGACCCAACCCACCGGCCGGAATCGACGCCGCCGCGCCTCCGCACGGACCGCCGCGTGGACACGATCCACGAGGTCCACCGGAGCCACCACCTCGTCCATCCCCAGGACCGCGTCCAGCATGCGGTCGTTCTCGGCCGCGAGCTGGTCGTGGATCCTCTGGCGCACCACGTCGGGCAGCCGGGGCTCGGGGTCGAGCCCGAGCAACTCGTCGAGCTCGTTCCGGGGGTCGCGGGGAGCGCCCTCGTCTTGTTCACGTCGGGGGTTCATATGGCTTCCCTCTCGAAGAGCGGCTGGAGCCGCGCCCGGAGCGTCTCTCGGGCGCGGTGAATCAACGACTTGATCGCCTTGTCGGAGGATCCGACGACGTCCGCGATCTCGGCGAAGCTGAGTGAGTGGTAGCGCGCCAGCACCATCGCGATGCGCTGGTTGTCCGGCAGCGCTGCGATCGCCGCCCGGACCTCCTTGATGACGTCCGCCCGGGCCACGCCGTCGAAGGGGTCGAGCTCCACGCTGTCCGGCAGCTCGACGACCTGGCCATCCTCCCCCGCGCCATCGATGGAGAGCTCGCGGCGGCTTCGCGAACGTTCGGTCTCGTTGATACAGAGGCGCCAGACGATCGTGTAGAGCCAGGTGGAGAAGCGGGCGCTGGGGGTGTATCGGTCGCGGGCGCGGACCAGGCGCAGGAACGTCTCCTGCACGAGGTCCTCTCGCCTCGGGTGGCGGCGACCGAGGAACCGCGTCAGGAGGGCGAAGACCTGCCCGGAGTAGGCGTCCACGAGCTCATGGAACGCCTGGTCGTCCCCCTGCTGCCAGGCCACCATGAGCTCCGCGCCCCGGTCGGGCCGCTTCTCCGGGGCCCCCTCTCCGCGGGGGCGCTGGGCTGGATCCTTGGGCAGGGTCATGACGGGGCGGTGGAACCGCCGGATGGCCGTGGGGTTCCACGGGATCTCCAGGACTTATCGGCCATCGCCCGCCCGGATGCCGCGCGGGCAATCAGCGCAGCCACCTGGCCCTGCTGAGGGGCCATACGGCGGCATCCACGCGCCCAAAGATCCTGCTCCGAGACACGGGGCCTCGGTCCCGGCTGTCCCGGCTGACCGCGGTGGCGTCCCCCACCACGAAGACCTCGTCTGGCCCCAGCTGGAGCGGCGCCCCCGCGCCGAAGGCACCGCGGGCGGAGATGTGGAAGTCCCGCTCCACTCGGATGTTCCGGACCTGGAGGACCACCCCCTCCCCTCCCAACCGCACCCGCTCACCGAGGCTGATCGCGCCCATGTCGAAGGCGGTCGGATGGAGGGTGTTGCCGCGGTAGTCGTAGTCAAACTCCAGCTCGAAGTCCCCGAGCTCGAAGCGCAGCAGGTTATCGATGTTGCTGAAGCGAACGGGCACCCACTCTCCGATGGGGACCGGCGTCCGCCCGTAGACGAAGTACTCCACCGGTTCCCGCGACGCCCTGCGGCGGAAGAGGTCGACGCGGGCCTCCTCCTCACCCTCGTAGATGGGCACAGAGACCTCGAACACGTCCCCTTGCTCCATGAGCTGGACGCAAATCCGACCGCCCGCGTCGAGGAGCTTGACCTCGAACGAGACGGCCACGTCATGCACCACCTGCTGCCCGCGCTGCACGGTGCCATCAGGTCGTAGCGCGCCGTCGTCCACGCGGTCATGGAAGCCGAGCAGCCCCAGGCTGGCCGAGCGGGCCACCGCGCTGCCGTCCATCTCCCACACCTCACCTGGCCCTCCCTCCGGGCCGCCGACCCTGGACCAGGGATCCGCGTACGCGCCGCCGTGGCGCCAGTGTTCATCGATGGACTGGAGCCTGGAATCGAAGACCGGGGTCAGGGGTGGGCGCCGCGCCTCTCCACGCAGGGGCGCGCCCTCGACCCGCACGTCCCCCGTGGGGTCGAGGGCGATCACCTCCCCCGGCAGGCCGATGACCCGCTTGATGGAGGCGCCCCCGCCCACGTCCGTGAAGGCCACGATGTCGAACCGCTCCAACGGATCCACGCCGTACCGCAGGAAGACCCACTCGCCCGTCTCCACGGTGGGCTCCATCGAGCCGGAGACCACGGGGAAGAACCAGCCCACCTGCTTCTTGAAGATGACGGAGACGACGACCAGGCACGCGAGCGAGATCGCGACCCGCCAGAGGACGCGAGCTCGACGCCCCGCGACGGGCTCCCCCTCGTGACCCGCCTCCATCAGCGCATGGCGATCTCGCGCGCCACGAAGATGTAGATGGCCGACCCGGAGACGTCGGAGAGGGCGATGAGGAAGGGGCCAGCCACCACGGCCGGGTCGATCCCAAGGCTCCGGCACGCGATCGGGACGATCCCGCCGAGCATCGCCGCCCAGGCCACCGCGGCGAAGACCGCGAAGCCCACCGCCGCGCCGAGGCCGGGAGTGCTTGCCTCGATGAAGCCGGCCACCAGCCAGGTGGCGACCCCGCACAGGGCGCCGATGATCGTGCCGACCCCCCACTCGGTGAAGAACACCGGCCACTCACGATCCTCGTCCACCTCCCCGGTCGCGAAGCCCCGGACGAAGATGGTCGAGGACTGGATCCCAACGTTCCCAGCCAGCCCGACGATGAGGGGCAGGTAGCGGAGGATCGCCTGCTGCACGCCGCCTCCGTCCCCCGATCCATGACCGAGGGCGAGGGCGAGGGCGAGGATCTTGGCGCTCGCGAGCCCGGCCATGACCGTGAGGCCCATGAGCGGGAGGCGTTGCCGCACTCGGACGAGCACAGGGAGGCGGGTCTGCTGCTGGTCCGCGCCCACGCCGACGAGGAGCGCGATGTCCTCATCGACCTCCTCCTCGAGGATCGCGGCGGCGTCCTCGGCGGAGATGACCCCGAGCAGCGCGCCGGCGTCGTCGACCACAGCCACCGACTGCAGCCCGTACTTCGCCATCAGCTGGGCGACCCCCTCCTGGTCCTCGTCCACCGCGACCACGAAGGGCTCGCACATCACCTCCTCGACCGGCGAGTGGATCGTGTGCGTCAGCAGCGCGCGGTCCGACAGGTAGCCGATGGGGCGCCGCTGCTGGTCGAGGACGAAGACGCCCACGTCGGGCTCGATGTCCTCCGCACCCTTGCGGACGCTCTTGACCACGTCGCCGATGCGCTCCCCGGGCTGGGTGGTCACGAGGTCCGTGGCCATGATCCCGCCCGCGCTCTCGGGGTCGAAGCTGAGCAGGGTCCGGAGCGACTCGGCGGTCGCCGGCGAGAGGCGCTCGAGGACGTCGTTGGCGACCCGGTCGTCGGCCTCGATGAGGACGTCCGCCGCCTCGTCCGAGGGGAGCTCCTCAAGCACCTGGGTCAGCAGGCGCGCGTCGAGGGGCGCGATCAGCTCCTGGGTCAGGGCCTCGTCGGCGTGCTCGAGGATCGAGGCCTGACAGGTCGGGGAGAGCGCCCCGAAGACCATGCTGCGGTCCCGGTCCTCCGTGTCACGGAGCCACTCCACGGCGTCCGCGGGGTGGATGTCCACGAGGAGCACCGCGGCCCGCGCGGGTGACTCCGCGAGCACGTCACGGAAGGCGGTCTCCGCTGCCTCGAGGCTCGGGTCAGGGGCGGTCATGGAGGCTCGGAGCGGACGCCGGAGAGCGAGGGGCGGGCGGGCGACGGATCGGGATCCGGACACGTCCCGGGGGGACGCAAAACGGATGCCGGCGGAGGGGCTAAGATACGAGACGGCGCAGGGGGCGACCAACTCCCCGATCCCGCTCCTGCCCAACTGCTGATGATGGAAACCAACGGACAGGACAACGACTCGCTGATCCACGACTGGAACGACGAGGACCCGGCCGGGTTCGGGGAGATCCAGCTCGTGGATGAGACCCTGCGAGACGGCCTGCAGAGCCCCAGCGCCCTCGATCCGAGCCTCGAGGACAAGATCGAGCTGGTCCAGATGATGGACCAGCTCGGGATCGACGCCGCCAACATCGGGCTCCCCGGGGCCGGGGACCGGGCCCGGGCGCACATCCTGGAGCTCGCGAGGACCATGAAGGACCTCGCCATCACGCCCAACGTGGCGTGCCGCACGATGATCGGCGACATCGAGCCCGCGGCCGAGATCCAGCAGCAGATCGGCGCGCCCCTCGAGGTCTGCGCCTTCATCGGCTCCAGCCCCATCCGCTTCTACACGGAGAACTGGGAGCTGGAGCGCATGGTGAAGCTCTCGAGCGAGGCGGTGGCCTTCGCCGTGAAGGAGGACATGCCGGTCATGTTCGTGACCGAGGACACGACCCGCGCCAAGCCGGAGACCCTGAGGGCCCTCTACGGAGCCGCCATCGACGCCGGGGCCTCTCGCCTCTGCGTCTGCGACACCTGCGGCCACGCGACCCCCACCGGCGTGCGCCGCCTGCTCAAGTTCGTCCGGGAGATCGCAGACGAGCGGGGCGCCGATGTCGGGATCGACTGGCACGGCCATCGCGACCGCGGGTTCGGGCTGATCAACGCCCTGGTCGCGATCGAGGCGGGCGCGAGCCGGATCCACGGCACCGCCCTCGGCGTCGGCGAGCGGGCGGGCAACACGGAGATGGACATGCTCCTGGTGAACCTCGGGCTCGTGGGCTGGATCGACCGGGACCTCACGGCCCTGGGCGACTACGTCAAGAAGGCCTCGGAGTCCATCGGCATCCCCTTCCCCGACAACTACCCCGTCTTCGGCAGCGACGCCTTCGAGACGGCCACCGGCGTCCACGCGGCGGCCGTGGTGAAGGCCTTCCGCAAGGGTGACTCGTGGCTCGCGGACCGGGTCTACTCGGGCGTCCCCGCCGCGATGGTCGGGCTCGAGCAGCGCATTCTTGTGGGCCCGATGAGCGGCAAGTCCAACGTCAGCTGGGTACTCGAGAAGAACGGCATCGAGGCCGACGAGGGCACCGTGGCCCGGGTCCTGGACTTCGCCAAGAGCTCGGCCCGCAACCTGACCGACGCCGAGGTGGTCGAGGTCGCTCGCGCCTGAGGCGCGGGGTCAGTTCGGGACCCAGCGCAGGACGCGGGTGATCGAGCCGTCCTCCTCCTGACGTTCCCCTGCCGGCTCCATCCCGACCTTGTGGAGGACCCGCAGGGACGCGGCGTTCTCGGCGGCCACGGTCGCGATGATCTCCACGAGGCCGAGGCTCCCCGCCCCGTGGGCCAGCATCCCCTCCACGGCCTCCGTGGCGAGCCCCTGCCCCCAGCGGGAACGGTGCAGGGCGTACTTCACCTCGTCCTCTTCCTGCCCGCCCGGCCTCACGATGCCGCAGAAGCCGACCACCTCGCCGGTCTCCGCCAGCGTCAGCGCGGCCATCCCGTAGCCCCGCAGGCGGTAGTTGCGCTCCGTCACGTCGACCCAGCGGCGGGCGTCATGCTCGGAGAGGGGCTCCCCGTCGTCGACCCAACGCACGGTCTCGCGGTCCCCGTAGACCGCCAGAAGGTCCGCCACGTGCTCGGGCCCGAGCCGACGCACCGTGAGCCGTGCCGTCCGGAAGAGGACCGCGTCCCCTACAGGTTGATCCACAGGATGTAGGCGAGCCAGCCGCCCAGCATCAGGCCCGCGCGCAGGCGCGCCGCCCGCCCGCGGAAGACCGAGGGCGCGAGGACGAGGACCAGGGAGAAGATGACGTTCACCGGGAAGTCCCGGGCGAGGGATCGGTCCACGGCGGTGGCCCACGCCTCCTGCCCCGTGGGAGATGCTCCCCACGGGGCCACCACGGCGGAGACCCCCACGACGGCGAGGGTGTTGAACACATTGCTGCCGACGATGTTGCCCAGGCCGATCTCGGTGTGCCCCTTGCGAGCGCTCACGACCCCGGCGGCCAGCTCCGGCAGGGAGGTGCCGAGGGCGAGGATGAGCAGCCCGACCACGCCGTCCTTGAGCCCCATGGACTCGGCCACGCCGGTGGCCCCCATCAGGACCAGCCGGGCGCCAGCGAGGATGGCGACCGCGCCGATGATGACCCGCAGCCAGGGGTAGGGCGCGTGGGTCTCACCGGGCTCCATGTCCGCCGCGGGTGAGTCCTCCCCGCGACCGCGGAACAGGATCAGCTCCAGGGTGTAGGCCCCGAAGACCGCGAGCATCACGCCCCCCTCGACCCGGGTCACGACCCCATCCCCGAGGACGTAGAAGAGGCCCGCGAGGGAGAGGAGCAGCGGCATGCTCTCCCGGATCGAGAGTCGGCCGACCAGGGCCCGGGGCAGGATCAGGCCGATCGTCCCGAGCACGAGCCCCGCGTTGGCGACGTTGGACCCCAGCACGTTGTCCAGGGCCACCCCGGGCTGGTCGTCGACGGCGGCGAGGGTCGACACCACGACCTCGGGGAGCGAGGTGCCCCACGCCACGACGGTCAGGCCCACGACCCACGGGTTGATCCCGAACCGGGTCGCCAGGGTGGCGCCACCCTCCACGAGGGAGTCCGCACCCTTGGCGAGCAGGACGAAGCCCAGGAGCAGGAACGCGAGGTCGAGGAACATGGAGGCCGAGGCTACCGCCCCGGATTCGGCGAGGCCCCCCCCAAGCCCAAACTCTCCAGACGTCGCCCGCGCGGGCCTAGGTCCACGCCGGTCGGCGCGCCATACTCGTGGGATGACCGCCCCCGTGATCGCCGTGAACGGCCTCTACCACGCGGAGGATCCGATGCTGCGCCTCCGGCAGCGCTACCCCGATGCGGTGCGCCGGGCCGGCGGGTTCCCCCTCGCCCTCGCTCCGATGCTCGACCCGGAGGGACAGACCGAGGAGCTGGAGGCCGTCCTCGACCGCGTGGACGGCCTGGTCCTCACCGGCGGCGACGACTTCATCACGGAGGGCCTGGGCCTCGGCCCGACCCACCCCTCGGCCGACGTGACCGAGGGCTCCAAGCAGGCCTACGACCTCGCCCTGACCCGTCTCGCCCTCGAGCGGGACCTGCCCATCCTGGGGATCTGTTACGGCCTGCAGTGCCTGGGCCTCGCCGGGGGTGCGACCCTCTGGCAGGACCTGCCCACCGAGCGCCCGGGCCGCGTCCAGCACGCGGACAGCGCGGTCCACCCGGTCCACCCGGCACCACACTCGAAACTGGCCCGCCTGGTGGGGCTAGACCCCGTCCAGGTGGTCTCACGGCACCATCAGGCACTTCGGACCATCCCGCCCCCTTGGATCGTCTCCGGAGTGGACGAGGAGGGTCTGGTGGAAGCCATCGAACACCCGCACCGTTCGTTCGCGATCGGTATTCAATGGCACCCTGAACTCAGCCCCGGCGAATCCGTTCACGAGGCGCTGTTCCGCGGCCTCATCGACGCTGCACGCGCCCACCAACGACCGGTCACCAGATGAAGTACGGCAAGATCACCCCCGAAGAGGCGGCCCGCATGGCCCGCCGGGACCGCTTCCGGATCCTCGGCCTGACGGTGAGCGCCCTCCTGATCGGCGCCCTCTACCTCTACTCCCAGGCGAGGACGCTCGCCGAGCAGGAGAAGCTCAACCAGGAGTCCGCCAGCAGCGTCCCCACGCCCGAGGAGACCGTTCAGCAGATCCCCTTCGACCAGCCGGAGGTCCTCGCTCAGATCGAGGACTCCACGGAGGCCCAGCAGGAGTTCCTCGAGTCCGCCCCGCTCCAGGAGGTGTTCTCCTACGCCAAGCTCCAGACGCGCAAGGCCCTGGAGTCCGCCGGGATGCGCACCCTCGACGCCGAGGTCTCCGGCGAGCTCATGGCGGCCCCCTCCAGCCACCGCCTCGACCCGATCCTGCTCCGCGGCCAGATCCTTCAGGTCTCGGAGCGGCAGGGATCGGACGGGAGCCGCTCCGGGTGGATCGGGAGCGTCCTCACCGACGACGGGTCCCTGGGGTACTTCCTCGTGCAGGACGCGCCGAGGCTCGAAGGGGACCCAAGCGCGCCCCAGTCCCTGCGGCCCGGCGACTACATCCGGGTCGACGGCATCTTCCACAAGGTGTATCGCGCCGCGGTCCCGAACGCGATGGGCTCGGAGACGCTCGAGTCCGCGAGCGGACCGCTCGTCCTGGGGTTCCGCGCGTCGCCCTCGACTCCGGCCGTCCCCGCGGCCGACGAGTTCACCGAGGAGTGGGCCCAGGCCCTCCTGCTCGGTCTCGACTCCGTCCTCGATGACGAGGTCTCACGGACGTTCGAGAAGGACGCCTTCGACCTGCAGCAGTGGGGCCTGATGGCCTACGCCCAGATGAAGGGCGCCGAGACGGACTGGGACGCCGCCGCCGAGCTGAACCAGGAGGTCCTGTCCCAGATCTACGAGGACGGCGACGCGTTCCGCGGGACCCCGTTCCGGGTCCCGGTCAGCATCAACCTCGACACCTACTCCACCTCCGTCGAAGACAACCCCCTCCGGCTCGACCGCGTGACCCAGGGCTGGATCGGGAACAACAACTGGAAGGGCTCGGTCAAGACGATCAAGTGGGTGGGGCCGTTCATCCGGCGCGACCTGCTGCGCACCCAGGGGCTGAAGGGCGCTGACGATCCGCACCGCTACGTGCAGGCCAAGGGGTACTTCTTCCGGAACATCCTCTTCAGCAACAAGTCCGGCGAGCCGCGGCGCTCTCCGGTCTTCGTCCTCCACGACCTCGAGGTCTTCCAGCTCAAGGGCTCCAACCCGGTGGCGCCCATCGCCCTGGTGATCGTGGGCGCGACCATCTTCATGGTCATCGTGATCTTCCTCCTGCTGCGCGCCGACCGCCGCAAGAGCGCGAGGCTGCGCGAGGACATGGTCCGCCGTCGTCGCAAGCGCGAGGGCCGTGAGGCCGCCGCCGTCTGAGGTCCGCAGACCGCCGATGGTCTCCATCCCGATCGCCCTCGAGGGTCAGCGACACGAGGTCATCGTGGGCGCAGGGGCCTCCTCGGAGGCCCCCGCCCTCGCGGCGGGGCGCGACCGCGTGGCGATCCTCGCGGACCGGCGGGTGGCCGCCCTGCACGGCCCGCTCATCGACGGCGCGTCGACCCTCGAGGTCGACGCGGGCGAGCCCCTGAAGTCCATGGACGGGCTGGCCCAGGTGCTCGACTTCTGCGCCGCCGCGGGGCTCTCCAGGGGGTCCTTGCTGGTCGCCTACGGCGGCGGGACGGTGGGTGACCTCGGCGGGCTGGCCGCCTCGCTGTTCAAGCGCGGACTCGACGTCCTCCAGGTGCCGACGACCCTCCTCGCCCAGGTGGACGCCTCCGTGGGCGGCAAGACGGCGATCAATCTCCCGGCGGGTAAGAACCTCGCGGGGTCGTTCCACCAGCCGGCGGGCGTCCTCTGCGATACCGCGCTGCTCGCCACCCTCTCCGACGCCGAGTTCTCGAGCGGTCTCGGCGAGGTCATCAAGACCTCCATCATCGGCGGCGAGGCGGCCCTGGGCCAGACCGAGGAGCTCATGGGCTCCCTCATCGAGCGCGACCCCCGCGCTCTGACGGCGGTCGTCGAGGCCTGCGTGCGGGTGAAGGCCCAGGTGGTGGTCTCCGACCCCGAGGAGCGCGGGCCGCGCCGCGCCCTCAACCTCGGGCACACCTTCGCCCACGCCATCGAGAGCGCCGCGGGCTACGGCGCCGTCCCCCACGGGGTGGCGGTCGGAGTCGGCCTCGGGCTCGCCGCCCGCGCGGCGGAGGCGACATGCGGAGCCCCCAGCGAGCTGACCGAACGCACGGTACTCCTGCTGGAACGCGCCGGCCTGCCCTCGTCCCTGGGGGCCCTCCGCGGGGTCTACGGCCTCGAGGAGCGGCTGACCCCTGCGGCCCTCCGGGCAGGCCTCGCCCATGACAAGAAGGGCGCCGTCGGCGCTCCGGAGTTTGTGCTCGCTCGGGGAGCGGGCGACGTGATCATGGGGCAACCCCTCGACGAGGACCTCCTCGCCGAACTGCTCGCCTGACCGCACTTGAAGTCTGAACCCCTGGACATCGCAAACGACGGGAACCTCTTCCCCAGGGAGGACCTGCTCGAGGCCGTGGCCCGCTCCGATTGGCGGGACCGCGAGGTCCCGGCGGCGGCCTGGGTGCTCTCGGGGGCGGGCATCTCCCTGCTGGCGGCGGGCACCCCGATCGCCGAGGTCCTGATCCGCTCCACCACGGAGTTCGCCGCCGAGTCCGCGGGCCCGCTGGCGCCCTTCCACGCGATCCTCGCGGCGATCGGAAGGGGAGGCATCGGCATCGAAGCCGCGGCGTTCCTCGCGTCCGCCGTCGCCCTCGGCGCCACGCTCACCGCCGTCGGCCTGGCCCTCAGGGCCACCGGGTTCAACGGCCGCGTGGCGTTCGTCTCCGCCCTGATCGCCGTCATGTCGCCGCTCTTGCTCATGCACGGCCGCCTCCCCTCGGACGGCCCGCTGGTCGCCCTCTGCAGCGCCCTGCTCCTCGCCGCCGTCGCGGCGCCCCACGATGACGGCCGGAGCGGCCGCAAGGGCTACCGGATCCGGTTGGCCCTCGCCGCGGCCGGCCTCCTGGCCATCTGCGGCATGTCGAGGGCCTCGGCCGCCCTGGACGGTGAGGCGATCTTCGGAGCCTGGGGAGACCTCGCCCTGCTCGGCGGCGCGGCGCTCCTGGTCGTCCCCCTCGGCTGGCTCCGACAGGAGGAGGAGGCTCCCCCGCCCCTGTGGCTCGTGGGGTGGCTCGTCGCGAGCGTGACCCTCGCGCTCGTCGCTGGCGCCCAGGCAGGGGCGGCCATCGTGCCCGCCCTCGCCGTGCTCGTCGCGAACGCGCTCTCGCGCCGGGCGAGGCCCGATGGCGCCCTGCGCTGGGCTGTATTGCTGGCCGCTGCCCAGGTGGGCCTCTCCGTCCTCGCCGTCCGCCTCGCTCCAGCGGACACCACCTTCTTCGCCGCCGAGGGCAGCGGAGAGGTCGGGGCCGGAGACATCGTGGTCGTCGAGGACCTGGGTTCAGACGAGGCCTACCTGCTCAGGCGCCGGCTGGGCACGACGGTCACGGATGCATCCCCCGTGGGCGGGTCCGGGCGCGTGATCTCCCTCGGCAACGACGGAGCGCCCTGGACCCTGGACCCCGACACGGGTCAGGTGCGACGGAGCGTGAAGGGCGGCGGGGCGGAGTAGCGGACCGAGCATGGCGCCCGAATCCGAAGCCCCCACCACGGGGGGCGCCGACCCCCTGACGCGCCGCCGGCTGCTGCGGCGGCTCCGCCGCGTCATGGGCGCCATCGAGCAGCGGCAGCGAGTCCAGGAGCTTGGCTACGGCCTGCTGGTCGCCGCGCTCGCCATGGCCTGGCCCGCGAGCTCTCCCTATGCGGGCGGCGGTGAGGCAGCCCTGCGGCTCAACGGGGCCGAGGAGGTCATCACCCAGGGGCTCCTGTACCCGCTCGGGAGCGGCCTCGTGGGGACCGTGGATGGCATGGACGGCGACAGCGCCATCAGGCTGATCGCCGCCCTCTGCCTCGGCGGCGCCTTCACGCTGACCCTCGCCTTCCTGCGCGGGCTCGGCTTCCGCCGGACCGCGAGCCTCCCGGCCTCGATCACCGCCTTCGCCGCTCCCTTCAGCTGGATCGGCGCGACCTCCCCCATCGACTACGCCCCTGGCATGTTCGGCGCGAGCCTCTTGCTCTGGTCGCTCTTCCGCCAGTCCCAGGACACCCAGCGCGGCTACCAGTGGCGCGCGATCGTCTGCTTCGGCGTCGCCTTCATGCTCCACATGGAGCTCGTCCTCCTGGTCCCTGCCACGGCCTGGGCCGTCGCGCGCCACCCCGAGTACCGACGGGAGGCTCAGATCACGGCCTTCTCCGTGGTCGCCGTCCTCCTCATGTCCATCGCCATCGGGCTCGCCGGGCCCTCGGAGTCCCTCAGGGTGGATCACCTGGTGACCCGGACCCTCGCGGGGGCAGAGGGTCCGTCCCCGTCCGCGTGGCTCGGGTGGCTGGTGGCCGCGCCCCTCGGGTTCGGCGCCGGCCTGTTCGGCATCTACCAGCTGCTCATCGCCCAGCGCAGCGTCGAGGCCAAGCGGGCTCCAGTCTGGATGGTGGCCTGGTGCCTTCCCTTCCTCGCGCCCATCGTCGCGGGCTCACCCGAGCTCGCGCCGATCTCGCCCTACCTCATCCCCGCCGGCGCGCTTGGCCTCGCGGACTGGCTCAACCGGCAGGGATCGTCCAGCCGGGAGGCGCGCCTTGGCACCGTCGTCGCCCTGGCCCAGATCGGCCTGACCGCCGCCCTCGTCCTGACCCGCTAGCGATCCAGGTGACGGCGCATCCGGCGCTGGATGGTACGGACGACGGACGCCCCCACCCGTTCCATCCTGGCGCCGTCGAACTGGTCCGTGGCGTGGTCCAGCACGAACGTCGCCCGGTACTCCTCCTGGGCCTCGTCGAACTTCACGGCGCGCGCCACGACCTCCGGGACCTCCGCGAGCCGATCGCTGTGCGCGAGGACCAGGAGCTCCACGGCATTGCGGTAGTGCATGGCCTCGTCGTTCTTGAGCTCCCGCAAGAGCCGGCCGAAGGAGGCGGGTCCCAGGGAGCGATAGAAGGGGATGTCTTCCCCGTACCCCGCCGTGCTCATGGCCTTGTCGTAGGCGAGCAGGACCAGCACCTCGAACTCCCCGTCGAACAGGGACTCCACGGCGCGGAAGTCCCCCTCCCTCGCCATCAGGCGGCTCCGCACGGAGTCGGAAGGTTCACCTGTCACCAGGGAGTACAGCCGGAGCAAGCCCTCGGTGTGCCGCTCCTCGTCCTCGGCCCACACCCGGAGGAAGGCATGGAACTCCTGGGAGAAGCCGCGGTCGCCCTCGACGATGTGCGCCTGGAGCAGGCGCGCGTCCCACTCTGCGGCGAGGTCGAGCCAGAGCCGGGGCTCCGCCGCCATCGCGTCCTCCTTCGAGCAGGTGACCTCGGCGGCGCTCACGCCCTCGAAGAGCGCCTCCAGGGACCACTGGCGCTGCCTGGGGACGTAGGTGGTGGTCATGCTCATGGACCGAATGACCGACGGGGTGCGCCCGAGGGGGCTCCAACCTCCGTCCGGCGGAGGGGGTCAATCGTCGATCTCGACGGAGAACGTGAGCGGGTACCCGTCCAACCTCGCCCTGGCCTGCGCCTTGGCGACCTTCTTGCGGGCCACCGACTCCGGCCATGAGCCGATCAGCGCGCTCCCGGAGTGGTGAACGCAGAGCATGAGCTCGAAGGCCCGGGGTGACGGCTGCCGGAACACGGTCATCAGGACCTCCACCACGAAGTCCATGGTCGTGTGCGGGTCATCGTGGCAGATCACCCTCCAGAGACGCGCGAGGCGCTGCTCGGCCTCAGGCTCCACGAGGGTCTCCACGCCGGCCACCGGGCCCTCGAACCGGGTGACATCGGTGCAATCGTCTGCGCCGCTCATCCCCCAAAGATGCAAACCTGAACCCGAGATGAAAAGGGCCACGCGGGGCGGATGGGATGGGAGATCTTCCCGGCGTCGGTCCGGAGAGCCTCGCGGAGACCCTCCCCGGGGGCGACCAGATCCCGGCGCCCGGTTATCGTGCTCGCGGCGGGGCGTCCGCCGCCCTCACCTGCCTGGCTCACCGTCGGCAGAGATCCCTCCCCAGCCCGGTGCACCGTGACTGAAACCGAACGCCTCGACGAGGAGCTCCAGCGACTCCGCGCCGCTGCTCGCGAGCTCAACCTCCGGCTGAACGGCCGCTTCTCCGGCCAGGAGGAGACGGTCGAGTTCCTCATCCTCTCCCTGATGGCAGGCGGGCACGTGCTCCTCGAAGGCGCCCCCGGCCTCGGCAAGACCACGCTCGTCCACGCGCTCTCGGACGCGGTCGATCTCCAGTTCCAACGGCTCCAGTGCACGCCGGACCTGATGCCCTCCGACGTGCTGGGGACCCGGGTCCTGCGGGTGGACGACGACTCGGGCGCTCGCTCCTTTGACTTCGAGAAGGGCCCGGTGTTTACCAACGTCCTCCTGACCGACGAGGTCAACCGCGCCACCCCCCGCACCCAGAGCGCGCTCCTCGAGGCCATGCAGGAGCGGCAGGTCACCCTGCACGGCGAGACGTACCCGCTCGCGCCACCGTTCTTCATGGTCGCGACCCAGAACCCGATCGAGATGGAGGGCACCTACCCCCTGCCCGAGGCGCAGCTGGACCGCTTCCTCTTCAAGCTCGAGCTACAGCTCCCCGACCACGGGGACCTGACCACGATCCTCTCGGCGACCACCGGCGGCTCCGCGGAGCCCGAGCCCCCCTCCTTCAGCAGGGAGGAGTGGCTTCGCCTGCAGGCCCTCGTGCGAGAGGTCGCCGCGCCCTCGGACGTGGTCGAGAAGGTCGCGGCGATCATCCTCGCGACCCACCCCGACCACGAGACGGCGCCCGAGCCGATCCGCTCCCACGTCCGGTACGGATCGAGCCTGCGGGGTGGCCAGGCGATCCTCCTGGCTGCCAAGGCCCGCGCTCTGCTCGCGAACCGCCTGAACATCAGCGACGAGGACATCCGGGCCGTGGCGCGGCCAGCGCTGCGCCACCGGTTGATCCTGAGCTACGAGGGCGAGGCCAGGGCCGTGCGTCGCGACGACCTCGCCGATGCAGCGGTGGCAGCAGCCCTCGGGTAGTGAACCTGATCAGGGGTCGGTGACCACGGCGCCCGAACCCTCGAGCTCCTCGATCTCCTGCCTGAGGTCGGCCAGCCGGCGACGGCCCCGCAGGGCGCGGTCCGCGCCCGAGGCGCCGTTGGCGACGGAGCCCCAGTGATCCGCGAGCCGGGAGAGCCACCTGGCCGCGATGGTGGGCTGATTGGCCCGGACGTGCAGGTCCGCGATATCGCGGATGAGGAACTCGGAGAACTCCCCCTTCGCGACCGCACGCTCCATGAAGGCGAGGGCCTCCTCGTGGTGCCCCTGGCGCTCGAGGAAGCGCCCGATGTCGTGCAGCGCCGCCCCCGCTTCGCTGCTCCCCTCGAGCGCGCCCACGGCTCTCTCCAGGGAGGCGATGGCCTGCTCGCCCTTGCCCGAGGCGAAGAGCAGCTCGGCCCGGAGCATGACGGCCTGTTCCATGCACGGGTACAGGGTCATCGCCTGCCCGAGCGCCTTGCCCGCCTCCTGGTCTCCGCGGACCTTGCGGGTGGTCTCCACGTACTCGAGCACCAGCCGGGCCTCGGGGGTCCCCACCTGCCAGTCGTGGGTGACCGCCTTCTGGGCGGCGCTGTGGCTCCGCAGGAGCCCCTCCTCGAGGCAGTCCAGCTGCGCGGCCTGGTCGCCTGCGCTGCGGTGGATCCTCGCCAGCTGCTGATAGACCCGGGGCTCCGCGGGGAACGCCTCCTTGGCGGCCTCGAGGGACGTGCGAGCCGCGGCCTCGTCGCCCGCGAGGAGGAGGTCACGGCTCTCCCGCAGCCACTGCTCGACATCCGGAGCCGGGCCGTGGTTCGGGACGACGGAGCAGACCTCGAGGGCCTCTCCCTCGGCACCGTCGAGGCTGATGAGTGCGATGTCCTCGCCCTCGAGGTGGACCGCGAGGCTGGGGCCCGCCTCGGTGAACGCGAGGCTGATGGCCCCCGCGCCGGCGAGGTCCCGGGGCGTCGTGAGCAAGGAGGCGAGGGACCGGCTCCGGAGCTCCTGGCCTCGGAGGCCCAGCTGCACGATGCGCGGAGCACCCAGCGACCGATCCACGCAGACGATGGACGCCTCGTCGGGCACGAAGAGCTGCTGGGGGAGCTCGGTGAGGGGGAGCTGGACCCAGGACGCGAGGGCGTCCGGCTGGACGATGAGCGCGTGGACCGTCAGCGGTCGGGGGGCATTCGCTCGCCCTTCCACCACGGTGACCCGGACCTCGCCGGAGGGCGAGACTGCGCTCACGGCGGGGAGCACCACGGCGGCGGCGACACCGCCGGTCTTGTCGCCGTCCGCGGCGAGACCCGTGGCGGCGGCCACCGTGGCGGCGGCCACCCAGGCGGCGATTCCGGTCCCCTTCATGTCGATCTGCTTTGCCCTCGCTGGAGTGAACGCGCGGGGCGCCCGGAGGGGGCGCGCGCGGACGCAAGGGGGATCGGCAGGGAAGGGCCCGGACTGGACCGCAAAACCGTCGGGGCTCACCGCGCCCCTGGCCGTGCCTCGACCCTGGACGTCAGCGCGGCAGACCGAGCTCTCCGAGCCGGTCTGCGAGCTCCGCCGTGAACACCGAGGCCGCGGCACCGGTGAGGTGGAAGGGGTTCTCCATCACCTCCTTCTGGAAGACCTGGAGGCCGCCGGGGAGCCGGTGCACCCGTTCGGAGCCGTCACAGAGTTCATCCATGAACCCATGGACCTCCGTCAGGAACGCGCGGTGCTCCTCTCGGACCGCGAGCCCCTCCCAGACCGGACCGTCCACGAAGACGAGGTCGAATCCGATCTCCTCGGCGGCGCGAGCCAGCCCCACCATCGCCGCTCGATCACGGTCGGAGGGGATGGGGCCGTCGCCCATGGCGGCGATCTCGCCGAGCACCTTCTCGGCGAAGGGGGCGACGCCGTTGGGGTAGGCTCGCGGCAGCACCGACGTGCCGCCCGGTCGGATGGGGAGCCGGCTCCCGTCGATCTGCCACAGGCCCTTGCGAATGCCGCCTTCAAAGCTGCGGTGCTGGGCGTAGAGGGGGAAGAGCCGCGCCGCCGTGAACTGGAGGGCCTCCGCCATCGGCAGGGCCACGAAGGGGATGCGGTCCGCCCAGCCGCCGAGGGGCGCGGGGATGCTCGCGAAGGTGAACCCGTCGGCCTCCAGCGCGAAGGTCCTGGACCCCATGACCACCAGCACGACCGACGGCGGCGCCTCCGCCGCCTCCAACGCCTGGTCGAGGAACCACCCGGCGCCCAGGTTGAGGAAGCGACCGTAGGTGCAGTAGTTCCGCGCCTCGACGCCGAGCCGCTCCTCCAGCACGTCCGTGTCCACCGCGAAGTTCCCGCTGCTGTCCCCGATGGCCACGACGCCGCCCGCGGGCGCACCGGCGCTGGCGAGCGTCCACTTGGTCGCCACCGTGCGGCCATCGAACGTGCGCTCGCTCACCGGCGAGAGGCGGATGGCGGCGGCGTTGACCCCGAGGACCACGGCCGCGATGAGGGCAAGCATCAGGCCGAAGGCCCTGGCTCCGGTGGCGTGCTCCTGCTCGCCTGCAAGTCGATCGATGCCGGCCATCAGAACTGGAAGTAGAAGAACTCGACGGGCTCGCGGACGCCGAAGACGAGCATCCCGAGAATGAGGGCGGCGAAGAGCAGGGCCCTCGGGACGAGGGGCAGCCGCAGCGGGACCAGCAGGTCCTTGGTGGCGTGCTGGAAGAGCTGGACGACCACGAGGGGCCAGGTGAAGTAGGCGAGGCTCGAGAGACCGGCGGCGGCGCGATCGGTCAGCAGGAACGACTGGCTGGTGAACAGGTGCCAGAACTGGTCCACCGACGTGCAGCGCACCACGGCCATCCCGATGAGCATCAGGGGCCAGAAGAGCACGATCCTCGTCCACTCTCCCGCCAGGGTGAGGGGGCGGCGGGGGTCGATGCCGCGCGCGTCCGCCCACACCCGCTCCATCACGAGGAGCACGCCGTGGTAGCTACCCCAGAGGATGTAGGGCCAGGCGGCGCCGTGCCAGAGCCCGCCGAGAGCCATCACGACGAACATGTTCCGGTAGGTGACGAGGCGGCTGCCCCGGTTCCCGCCGAGGGGGATGTAGAGGTAGTCGCGGAGCCAGGTCGAGAGGCTCACGTGCCAGCGCAACCAGAAGTCGCTGGGCCCCGTCGCCAGGTAGGGCAGCCGGAAGTTGAGCAGGAACTCGAAGCCCATCAACTTCGCGAGCCCGCGGGCGATGTCGGAGTAGCCCGAGAAGTCACAGTAGATGTGGATCGTGAAGCCGAGCACGGCCACGAAGGGCTCCAGCCCGTGCAGGCTCTCCCACTGGCCGCCGAAGAGCGGGTTGCTGACGAGGGCGGCCTGGTCCGCGATGACCGTCTTCTTGAAGTAGCCCCACACCAGCAGCCAGAGCCCGGCCTGAACCTTGCTCGCGGTGACCTCCCTCGGCGCCTCGATCTGGGGGAGCAGGCGCGCCGCGCGCTCGATGGGTCCCGCCACCAGCTGGGGGAAGAAGCTCACGAACAGCGCGAAGCCGAGGAAGTCGCGGGTGGCCGGCATCCGGCGCCGGTACACGTCGATCGTGTAGCTCAGCGTCTGGAAGGTGTAGAAGCTGATGCCGACGGGCAGCAGCACCTGCAGGGTCGGCAGGTGCACGGAGAAGCCCAGGGCCGCGAGGAGCTCCGCCGTACTGTCGATGAAGAAGTCGAAGTACTTGAAGAAGCCGAGGATCCCGAGGTTGATCACCACGGAGAGGGTCACGAGGCGCTTGCGCACGCGCTCGTCGTCGGTGCGATCCAGCCGACCGCCGATCAGGAAGTCGAGCACCGTCGAGACGCCGAGCAGCAGCAGGAAGCGCGCGTCCCAGTAGCCGTAGAACAGGTAGCTCGCGGCGAGCAACAGCGCGTTCTGCGCCCGGAAGCGCCTCGGACCCAACCCCAGGTACGCCGCGTAGACCACGGCGAAGAAGAGGGGAAAGATCCAGGAGTTGAACTGCATCGGAGGGTGGCTCTGGCGGGTCGACCCGCCTCCCTATGGAGAAGCGCGAGCCTCCACGCTGGAGGGCCCGCGCCGCGCTGGGATCCTACCGGGGATCCCGAATTTCGTTGGGCTCAGCCTTGGAGCTTCAGGGAGAGCTGGTCCAGATCGACATCGGCGAGGTCCGCCGGCGTGATGCGCCCCATGTGCTCGAAGCGCTTGCGCTCCTCGGCGGAGCTCATCTCGGCCATGGAGCCGACCGGGAGACGCTTGGGGAAGCGCTTGACCTTGCCCGCCGTCCGGACCACCTCGGCGAGGTTCTCCGGCAGCCCCTCGGGGAGGCTCTCCCGCCGCTGCAGGGCACGGCGAGCCCGCTTGCAGACCTCCAGCGTGCTGGAGAGGTTGGTGCGGATCTTGATCAGCCGCTCCATGTCCGGGTCCGGCCCGTCCAGGGATCGCTTCACCTTGGCGCTCGCGACCTCCAGGACCGCGATCAGGGTGTTGAGCTTGCGCATGAGGCGCTCCCGATACTCGGGGGACTCGAGGTCGGTTTCCTTGAAGGGCTCGTCAGACATCGTCAGCGGGGTCGGGAGTGCTTGGTGCGAGCGGGACCATTCCCGACGCACACAAATCTACCCCGCCCGTGGGCTGAGGTCGCAAGACCGCCTCGAGGGCCCCTGATTCCCCCTGGGAGCCCGTCGATGCCCCGATCCGGGACCACCGCGGCCGGGGCGCGAGGCCCAGGCTCAGAAGGCGGACTGGACCACGCTGGCGAGGCCAGCGACCTTCACCCGACCAGCGACCACGAATCGGGTCCCGCCGAACTCCCCGAAGCCCACCTCCCAGTCCCCCAGCGACACGACGCGGAGGTCACCCGGGGCGGCGTTGGAGACCGCCTGGGAGACCGAGTGAGCGAAGCTCAGGGTCTGGATGCCGTCCGAGGCCATCAGGCGGACCCAGGACCCGGGCTGGAGCAGCGCGGAGGAGCTCAGCGAGGGCAGGTTCGGGATGGTCAAGACCTCGCCCCCCACCAGCTCGTAGCCGGACGGGAAGACGTCGGGGACGAAGACCTCTGCGCCGACCTGCGACGAGAGCGACGAGTTGAGGTCGAGGGGCTGGGCCGCGAACGACCGCCGGCTCAGGCTCAGGTTGCTCACGTCACCGCCGTAGGCGAAGGTCTCGAAGACCGACTCGGCCACGGGCTGCTGGAACTCGTCGAACTCCCTCCAGGCGAGGACGAAGCCCGTGGTGGGGTCGATGTCGGCCTCGAAGTGCCCCGGGCGCTCCCCGGGGCTGGAGAAGCGCACGAACTCGACGCGCTCGCAGGGGATCCCGGCGACCGGCGGCGGCGTGGGGAGCAGGTTGATCGAGTAGTTGGCGCTGGCTTGCTGGAGGCTCCAGATGCGGAAGTCGCGCATCTGCCACTGGAAGCGCGCGGCGTTCTCGTGCACCAGCGGGAACGACACAGGGTCGGTGTCGGGGAGCAGCGAGACGGTGTCGAGCAACTCGATGGCGAACTGACCGGTGCCGTCGGCGCCCACGTCCTCTCGGACCTCGAGCACACCCTGCCCCTTCACCAGGCGGAAGCGCCGGGTGCCGCGGAAGGGCGTGTTGTCCTTCGCGCGACCGACCAGGTCGAGGAAGGGAGGCAGGCTCCCGCTGGAGGACTCCGCGGTCGTCGGTGCCCCCTCACCCCCAGCGCCCTGGGGATCCACGCTGCAGCCCACGAGCCCGAGGGTGACCACACCGAGCCACGTCGCCATTCGACGGGGCATCATCGGGCACCTCCCGGGTACTCACCGGTGAGGGAACCGAGGAAGGCGCGGTCCAGGGCGGAGGCGCACACTGACTCCAGGGAGTCCACGCGGATGATCTTGAAGGTGGGGCCGCTGGGGCCGGGCTCTGTCGGCTCCACGACCAGTCGCACGGCAACGAGCACCATCGCCGCGGCTCCGAAGACGACCGCGAAGCGACGGATTCGGCCGCCCACGGAGGACGTGGGCGCGGCCCCGCGGACCCGCTCATCGAGCTCATGGGGCGCGACCTTGCGATCGAGGCGCCTCGCCATGCTCTCGATCATGCCCTTCTCGGGCGTCGCGACTCGCTCCTCGACCAGTCGCTCCAGGACTGCGGGCGCCCCCACGCCTTCGAGGTTCTCCTCGACCCGCGCCTCGACCAGGGGAACGAGCTCCTCCGGAGCGGTCCGCGCCTCGAGCCCGGACACCAGGTCGGCGGCGCGGTCCTGTCGGAAACCAGCCTCGAGGCTCGCGACCACGCGACCCTCGAGCTCCTCGGGGGCGACCCGGCTGGGGAGGGAGCGGAGCGCCCGGAGGTGCCCTCGCGCCGCGTGGAGCGCTCTCAGCTGCTCCTCGCTGGGCGGCGCGCCTTCCACCAGCAGGGCCTCCCGGTACCCCTCCGGAGAACCGCCATTGGCCCCCCGCTCTTCGGCGGGGGCGAAGACCTCGCAGAGCCACGACTCGGGGAGCGTGGGTTCAAAGCGATCTTCTTGGGGATCGGATGCGGAGGACATGGGAAGAGTGTTGGCAGGAGCGAGATCGGCAGGATCTGGCGGTCGTCAGCGACCTTCTTCGTGAATGAAGTGGCGGTCGACAATCGGAGTGAGCTCTCGGTCCAGGGCAGCGTGGGCCCGAGAGAGGCGAGACTTCACGGTCCCGAGGGAGATGTCCAGGGTCTCGGCGATCTCGTCGTAGCTGAGGCTCTCCAGATAGCGCAGGACGATGATCGCGCGCATCTTGGGGGAGAGACGGTCGATGGCCCGTTGGATGTCCTTCTCCAGCTCGTGGCGGGAGGCGAAGGCCGTCGGAGCCTCGGTCCGCTCGTCCTCGACATCGAACGCGCCGCCCTCGCGATCCAGGGGGGCCTGCAGCGCCTCGAGTGAGGTCAGGGACCGGCAGGCCGCCCGGCGCTTGATGTCGATGCTGGCGTTGACCGCGATCCGGTAGACCCAGCTGGAGAAGCGAGACTCGAATCGGAAGGCCCCGATCTTCCGGTGGACGATGCCGAACGTCTCTTGCGAGGCGTCGAGGGCATCGGTTGCGTTCCCGGTCACCCGGTAGCAGACGTTGTAGACGCGGTCCTTGTAGAGCTCGTAGACCTCCCTGAACGCCCCGCCAAAGCCCTCTCCCAACGAGCGCTGGCACTCGAGGATCAGGTCGCGGTCGGGGTCAGTCTTGAGAGGTCCAGGCATACCGGGGGCATCATTAGACGCTGATGAGGGAGGTGGGGTTCCCGCTGGATGGGCTCCTTGGGGACCGTTTCATGCTTTGGGACCCGGTACGGGGCAGCGCTCCGTGAGGGAGCAGACACCCGACGATGTCTCAAAATATGAACTCCAGCCGCGAGACCGCTCGCCTGCACCCCGGCAGGCGCTCCAGCCTGGGGTCCTGGGGAGTCTCACACGACCACCCGCCCCGGAGGACGGGGAGGCTCCCATCAGCCACCAATCAGCGCGATGGGGTCGATGGTCTCGTAGGTCGATCCGAGGGCCGCGCTGCAGGTCGACACACAGAAGGTGTCCCAGCCCTGGAGGCAGTCCGCCTCGATGACCTGATGGAGCATGACCGGACCGTTGCCGCCCACGACGGCCGAGCGCTGGAAGCAGATCGAGCCGGGGACCCAGCTGTTCGGGATGCTGGGCGAGGCGTTGCCGGGGATGGGCAGCCGGACGCTCCCGCCTCCCTGCGAGGCCTGGATCTGCGACTGAGCAGCCGCGAAGCGCTGCATCAGCAGGATGCCCTCAACGGACGAGATGTCCACCTTGGCGGCGGCGGTGTACGTCTGGGTCGGGGCGTTCCCGGCCGCCAGGAAGAAGGTGACCTGGTTGGCGACCTCCACGAAGGAGGGGTGCACGGGCAGCTCGATGCAGGTGAGCTGTCCACCGCCGGAGGCAGGCACCGTGGAGACCGTCGTGAATAACGCGAAGCGCGCCAGGGGCACCGTTGTGACCTGCCCCGATCGCAGGGCGCCGAGGCGGAGGAACGAGTCTCCAAGCTCCTCGGAGGGTTCATAGACCAGCAGCACCAGCTGTAGCGCGCTGCCCTCCCCGCGGGCGGTGATGTTCGCGCTGATCTGCGAGGACTGCGGCACCGACATCAGGTCCCGGGGGTCCGACTGTCGGGCGATCTCTTCGCCGTCTCCGAAGCCGTCCTCATCGGAGTCCGCCACGTAGGGGAAAGTCCCGAGGAGGAGCTCCTGATCGTCCGTGAGCCCGTCCGCGTCAAAGTCCGCTGCACCAACACCCGCGCTCAGCTCGGTCACCGGTGCGCCCACCTCGTCCACCGGACGGAGCGGATCACCGGGAGAAGCGAGCAGGAGGAGCCCACCGCCGAGGGCCACCACGGGGACCAGCCAACGGGTTCGAGCCTCTCGACGCCCGCTCGAGGGGGCGCAGAGGGTCGGGCTGGAGTCGCTGGTGGTGGTGTGTTCCTTCATGCAGGGCTGCTGCGTGACCCCGGACGATGCCGCGGGTGCAAGGCACATAGCGTCGCCCACGTCGGTGGATACGGCAAGGTTTCCTTTTTCGAAGGCCCCCACAGCACTCCCAGTGGGGATCAGAGGGAAATCCCGCGGTTCGGCGGCCTTCGCGTCCCATTCAAGCCGGGTGGCGGTGGCGCGATCCGCCCCACGGGCGCTAAGCTTCCGCCCCCAAATCGGGCGCCCGTAGCTCAGCTGGATAGAGCGTTCGCCTCCGGAGCGAAAGGTCACAGGTTCGAATCCTGTCGGGCGTACCACCCTCCCCTTCCCAGGGCAGCGCCCCTGCATCGAAGGGAACGGGGCCTCGAAGGGAAACCGGCCGCCGAGGGAGACCGGACTCAGCGCGGCCGGAGGGCCTCCACCACATCGGCGCGGCCCGTCAGGTCCGCGGCCACCCGGGCGGCCCCCACTCGCTGTCCGGCCGCGTTCCAGTGAATGTCGGTGCCCCCCACCCAGACGCTGGCGCCCTCGGCTCGCAGCGCCTCCGACAGGTCCGTGGCCTGGCCACCGGCCTCGACGACCGCGCGCGTGAGTTGCTCCACGAGCCGCCGGGGTGAGTAGCCCGGAAAGCGCGCCGGGTCCACCTGGATCCCGAAGTCGGGGCAGACGTCCACGGCCGACGGGACGACCACGAAGTGCAGCGGGATCCCTCGCGCCGCCGCCAGCTCGACCATGCCGCGCACGACGGCGGTCATGAGCGACAGCTTCGCGGCAACCGCCGTCGAGTCGGGGCGGATCGCGACGTCGGCGTCGTAGACGTCCTCGAAGAGAGAGACCACCTCGAGGTCGCCGCGCAGGAAGAATTCGTCGTGCTGCGCCGCGAGGGCGGCGAGGTAGAGGTCGACGGTCCCCACGGGCACGGAGTCCACCGGGCGCCGGTCGGGCGCCTCGCGCCAGAAGCGCACGAGGCGCTGGAGCCCGAGCCCACCGGAGCGCTCCCTTCGGCGGGCGAACTCATCCAAGAGCCGCGCGCCAAGCCGTGGGGCGCAGCGAACCAGGGTCCCCGCGGGCTCCTCCCGAAAGAGCTTGTTACGGGCGAGGTCTCCCACGTCGTTGTGCGCACAGAGGACGCAGACGATGAGGTCCGGTGCGACCTCGTCGAGCTCGCGCTGCAGGAGCAGCAAGGACTGATCGGGACCGTAGCCCGAGCGCCCGGCGTTCACCCCCTGCACAGCGCAGCCCAGCTGCGCTTCCAGGTCCGCAGCCAGCCGCCGCACGAAGGTGCCCTCGAGGGGCACGTTCTCCGCCATCACGAACGAGTCCCCGAGGACGAGCACGCGGCGACCCCCTTCGATCCCGCGCTCGCTGTCGCCCCGGAACCCGTCCTCCCCCACCTCCACGAGGACCCGCGCCTGATCCCCCTCCCCGAGCCGAGAGGGCTCCATGGGCTGGATCCGCCGCGAGCCAGGGATGGTGTCGTGGAGGAGCTCAGGGTCCAGCTGGTAGACCTGCCCGAGGACCGGAAAGAACCGGTCGACGGAGAGCTCGATCACCAGCAGCGTCAGCGCCGCGGCGCTCACCGAGAGCAGGAGGCGGCGGCCGATGGAGCCCCTGCTCGTCGCACGCTCTCCGCCGGACATCAGGCGGGGAACAGCGCCTCGACCCGCTGCACCAGCTCGTCACTCAGGTGGACCTCGGCGGCCTCGAGGTTCGACTCGACCTGCGCGGTGGAGGTCGCGCCGGTGATCACGCTGGTGATCGCGTCGTTGCGCAGGATCCAGGCGAGGGCGAGCTGCGCGGGGGTCACGCCGGCCTCGCGGGCGAGCGCGCTGAAGGCCTTGAGGCGCTGCTGAACGTCGCCTTCGAGCTTCTCGTCCAACCACTTGGTCTCCGCGCCTCGGCTCCCTGCGGGGACGCCGTCGTCGTACTTCCCGGTGAGCAGGCCGCCGGCGAGGGGGCTCCAGACCACGAGGCCCATGCCAAGGCGTCGCGCCGCCGGGAGCACCGACGCCTCGATCCCGCGCTCGAGCAGGCTGTACTGCGGCTGCTCCACCAGCGGCGGATAGAAACCGCGCCGGTCGCACAGGTCGTGGGCGCCGTCCAGGAGATCCGCCGCCCAGACGCTGGTGCCCCAGTAGTGCACCTTGCCCTGATGAACGAGGTCGTCCATGGCACGCACCGTCTCCTCGAGGGGCGTCTCCGGATCCGAGCGGTGGCAGAAGTAGAGGTCCAGGTAGTCGGTTCCGATCCGCCGCAGCGACGCCTCGCAGCTCTCGATGATGTGCTTGCGCGAGAGGCCGCGCTGGTTGGGACCGTCCCCCATCCTGCCGAACACCTTCGAGGAGAGCACCAGCGACGCCCGGTCCACCCCCCTGATCGCGGCGCCCGCGACCTCCTCGGCCGCGCCCGCCGAGTACACATCAGCGAGGTCGATGAAGTTGACGCCACCGTCCACCGCGCGGCGGAGGATCCTCGCGGAGCCCTCGGCGTCGACGCTTCCCCCGAAGGTCAACCACCCACCGATGGAGACGCTGCTGATCTTGAGGCCCGTGCGGCCCATCTTCCGGTAGTTCATCGCGCACTCTCCTTCGAGGAAGACCGTACACGACGGGGCGCCATGGCGGTGCCTCCGTCGGCTACGCTCAGGCCGCAGTGAGCCCCGACCCCATCGACCCCGCGCGCCCCCAGGACGGCGCCCAACCTCCGCCCATGGCGCGTATCCGCGCGGGTCATGAGGCGGTGCGGCGCGCCAACCGCCAGGAGCTCGTCGAGGACTACGTGGAGGCCATCGACGACCTGATCGAGGACCGCGGCGAGGCCCGGGTCCGGGACCTCGCCACCGGGTTCGGGATCAGCCACGTGGCCGTCTGCTCGGTCATCGAGCGCCTGCGCCGCGACGGCCTCGTCAGCTCTGGCCAGCAGGAGGCCATCCAGCTCACCGAGGAGGGCCGGGCCATCGCCAGGCGGTCACGGTCCAGGCACGCCGCGGTCCTCGAGTTCCTCCTGGCGCTCGGCCTCCCGGCAGAGATCGCGGAGGCCGACGCGGAGGGGATGGAGCACCACGTGGGGCCGGAATCCCTCGCGGCCTTCGACCGCTTTGTCGCAGCCCATCCCCGGGACGGGCGCGCCGACCCCGCTGCGGCCAGCCCCAGCCCCCTCGCCGAGGACGCGGCGCCCCGCTTCGCGCGGGTCCGCGCCGCCCACGCGAGCGAGCTCACCGAAGACTACGTCGAGGCCATCGACGACATGATCCGTGAGCGGGGTGAGGCCCGCGTCGGGTGGCTCGCCGAGCGCTTCGGCGTGGCGCAGGTGACCGTCACCCGGGTGGTGGCGAGGCTCCGCCGCTCCGGTCACGTGGTGAGCCCTCCCCGGCGCCCCCTGCTCCTCTCCGCCGGGGGCCAGGCCCTCGCCGCACGGTCGAGGGAGCGGCACCAGGTGGTGTTACGCTTTCTCCTCTTCCTCGGGGTCCCCGCCGCCGCCGCGGAGATCGACGCCGAGGGGGTTGAGCACCACGTGAGCCGCCGGACCCTGGAACGCTTCGCCGAGCTATCCGGCCCTGAGGGCACCAGGGACACCCCGTGATCCCATAATGAGACACTCCACAGGCGCAAAGTCTGCGGATCTAATAGCAATGGTTACAAGAAGGCTGATACGCTCTTGGGTGCGCGCCCGACGGCGCCCGGTGCACATGGCCCCGTACAAGCTCCTCCCCCTCCTCGCAGCCCTCGCGCTGTCCTGCTCCGACAGCGTCGATGCCGGTCGGACCGAGGGCCCCCGCGTCGTCTGCACGACGGCGATGATCGGGGACCTGGCCCGGGAGATCGCGGGCGACGAGGCGAGCGTCTCGACGCTGTTCGGTACGGACATGGACCCGCACCTGTTCCGGCCGACCCGCGACGACGTGAGGCTGCTGATGGCCGCGGACCTCGTCCTCTACAACGGGCTGCACCTGGAGGGCTACCTCACGGACGCCCTCGAGCGGGTGGGCGACTCGGGCGTGGAGGTCATCCCCGTCGCCGAGCAGACCCTGCTGGAGGCAGAGCGGATCGACAGCGGCCCCGCGCCTGACCCCCACGTGTGGATGGACCCCTCCATCTGGTCGAGGGTGCCGCGGCTGATCGCCGGGGCCCTGGGCCAGCAGCGCCCCTCCGAACGCCCGAGCTTCATGGCGCGGGCGGCCGCCATCGAGGCCCGGCTGCTCGCCGCGGACGAGGCCTACCGGGAGTCCTTCAGCGCCTTGGCGCCGGAGCGCCGGGTGCTCCTGACGGCCCATGACGCCTTCCGCTACTTCGGCCGGCGCTACGGCCTCGAGGTGCGGGGGATCCAGGGCACCTCGACCACGAGCGAGGCCTCCCTGAGCACCATCGAGGAGCTGGTCAACCTCGTGGTCGAACGGGACATCCCGGCCGTCTTCTTCGAGTCCTCGGTCTCCGAACGGAACGTCGAGGCCCTGCTCGAAGGCGCGAGGGCCCAAGGGCACGACCTGCAGCTGGGCGGCATCCTGCACGCCGATGCGCCGGGGGCCGCGAGGACCTACGAGGCCATGCTGGAGTCCAACGTCTCGACCATTCTCCGCGCCCTTGGCGTGGGGCAGGAGACGGCAGCGGGGGACGACGTCCGATGATCCTCCGCAGCAGCGAAGATCGGGCCCCGCTCGCCCTGCGCTCCCTCTCCGTCGCTTACCGCGGCGTCCCCGCCCTGTGGGACGTCTCGTGGGAAGCGCGCGCGGGGTCCATGACGGCCATCGTCGGCCCCAATGGCGCCGGCAAGTCCACGCTCCTCAACGCCGCCATGGGCGCCCTGCGACCGCTCGCGGGGGAGGCCTTCTTCTGGGGGCAGCCCTTCGCCGAAGCGCGCTCGAGGGTGGCCTACGTCCCCCAGCGCGAATCGGTGGACTGGGACTTCCCGGTGACCGCCCTCGAGGTCGTCGAGATGGGCTCCGCCCGCCGGCTCGACTGGCTCCTCCCCGCGTGGGTGCGCCGCGGGGCTGCCAACCGGGGACACCGGCGGGAAGCCCGCGGTTGCCTCGAGGAGCTCGGCCTCGGCGCGTTCGCCGACCGACCGATCGGTCAGCTCTCCGGTGGACAGCAGCAGCGAGTGTTCCTCGCGCGCGCCCTCGCCCAGCAAGCCGACCTGCTGCTCCTCGACGAGCCCTTCGCCGGCGTGGACTCCGAGACGGAGGACGCGCTGTTCCAGCGCCTGCGACGGCTCTGCTCTGAAGGCACCACGGTCGTCGCCGTGCACCATGACCTCGAGACGGCGCGGTCGCGCTTCGACGATGCCGTGCTCCTGTCAGGCTCCGTCGTGGCCACCGGGCCCGCGACCGAGGTGCTCTCCGAGGAGAACGTCCGGCGGGCCTTCGCGCCCGGCAGCCGGTCCCCGCGGCAGCTCGCCTGAGGTCAGGAGCGCTCCGGGGTGCTCGACGTTCCGACCGCGTCCCTGGCGTCCCTCGCCAGCGCCTCCGTGTCCGGAGCCACGGCGACTCCCGCGGAGGGAGGTCTGCTGGAGGCGTGGGCCCGAGTGCTCTCCTTCCAAGGCGGCTACAACACCAACGTCGTGTTGTTCGGCACGATCCTCCTCGGCATCAGCGCCGGCGCCGTCGGCTCCTTCGCCATGCTCAAGGGCAGGGCGCTGGTGGCGGACGCCATCAGCCACGCCTCCCTCGTCGGCGTCGCCCTCGCCTTCCTGCTCCACTCCGCCCTCGGTCAACAGGAACGGAGCATGCCCCTGCTCATGCTCGGCGCCGCGGCCTCCGGCGCCTGCGCGGTCGTCGCCATCGAGTGGATCTCGAAGCACACTCGCCTGAGCCCGGAGACGGCGGTCGCGACCGTCTCCAGCTCCTCCTTCGGCGCAGGCATCGTCGCGCTCTCTGCCACGCGGCGGGTGGACGGCGCCGACCGCGCGGGGTTGGACGAGCTCATCTTCGGCTCCACGGCGTCCATGACCCGCGCCGACGCCCTCCTGATGGCGGTCCTCGCCGCCGCCGCGCTGGGCGCCACCCTGGCCCTCTACCGGATCCTCACGGCGGTCGCCTTCAACGAGCGGTTCGCGCGCTCGAAGGGGCTGCCGGTCCGGCTGCTCGACGCGATCCTCGCAGCCCTCGTGGGCGCCGTGGCCATGGCGGGGCTCCAGGCGGTGGGCATGCTCCTGGTCGCCGCGCTGCTCGTGGCCCCCGCCGCCACCGCCCGGCTCTGGACGACCCGCGTGGCCCCGATGGTCCTGGTCGCCGCCGCAGCGGGGGCCGGCGCCGCGTGGGTGGGCGCCTCCTTCTCGGCGGTCACCCCGGGGGCTCCTGCCGGGCCGCTGATCATCGTCTCGGCCGCGTCGACCTTCATGTTGAGCCTCCTCATCGCGCCCGAACGCGGCCTGCTCTCCGGCTGGCTCCGCCACCGGAGGATCGCAGCCGCCGCCCGGCGGGTGGCCGCCAGCGAGGGCCAACCTCGGCCCAGGGGGGGAGCGTCATGATGCCCCCGGAGCTGCACGAGTTCCTGACCCTCGACCTGATGCCCCTGGTGGCCGTGACGGCCTCCGCCGCCACGCTGGCCCTGCTCGGCTCCTTCCTGGTCCTGCGCCGCCAGGCCATGCTCGGGGACGCCATGGCCCACTCGGTCCTGCCCGGCCTCGTCGCCGCGTTCCTCGTGACCGGCTCCAGGGATGCGGGCCCGATGTTCCTCGGCGCCACGGCCGCCGCGGCGCTCTCGGGCCTCACGATCGCGGCGATCATCCGCCACGGGCGAGTGGAGCGCAGCGCCGCCATCGGCCTGGTCTACACGACCATGTTCGCCCTCGGCGTCCTGCTCCTCGAGCTCAACGGCGGCGCCAACGTCGACCTCGACGTGGACTGTGTCCTCAGCGGCCAGCTCGAGCTGATGTTCTGGAATGCACCGACCACCTGGGCCGAGGTCCTCGACGCGTCGAGCTTCGCGGGGATGCCCCCCCAGCCCCTGCGCCTGGTGGGCCTCCTCATCGCCTCGGCCGCGGCGGTGGTCCTGGCCTGGCCCCTCCTCCGCGCCGTGACCTTCGACGCCGCCTTCGCCCGCTCCCGCGGCCTGCTTCCCGCGGCCACCTCCGCGGGCCTGATGGCCCTCACCACCCTGGCCATCGTGCTGAGCTTCGACGCCGTCGGCTCGATCCTGGCCATCGCCCTGCTCACCTGCCCGCCCGCCACCGCGCGGCTCCTCACCGACCGCATGGGCCCCTACGTGATGCTCTCGGTCGGTCTCGGCGGGGCCGCAGGCCTCCTCGGCTACGGGCTCGCCACGCGGGGCGCGCCCCTGCTGCTGGGCGCCTCGGTGGACGCGAGCGGGGCGGTGGCTGCGCTGTCGGGGTTGGGGCTCATCGTGGCCGCCGTGGGCTCCCGGCGCGGGCGATCTCGCCCTCGCGCGCCCCGGCCTGGCCTATGATCAGGGCGTGTGTGGCCGATATGCAGTGACCGTCGCCCCTGACGTGCTCGCGGCGCTCTTCAACCTGAGCGGATCGAGCGACCTCGCCGAGCGGTTCAACCTCGCGCCGTCCCAGGAGGCCCCGGTCATCGTCCGGGACGAGACCGGAGAGGGGCGCGCGCTCGCCACGATGCGATGGGGTCTGGTGCCCTCCTGGGCAAGGGACTCGAAGATCGCCCACCGGACGATCAACGCGCGGTCCGAGACCGCCGCCGAGAAGCCCTCGTTCCGGTCCGCGTTCAAACGGCGCCGCTGCCTCGTGCCGGCGAGCTGGTTCTACGAGTGGCAGCGCGAGGCGGGGACCAAGGTCCCCTACCGGATCCAGCGCGCCGACGGCCGCCCCCTGGCCTTCGCCGGGCTCTGGGAGCGCTGGAAGGGCTCGGCGACCGAGCCGCCCCGGACCTCCTTCACGGTCCTCACCACGAGCGCCAACGACGACGTGGCGCCGCTCCATGACCGCATGCCGTGCCTCATCGAGCCCGTCGACTTCGACCGCTGGCTGACCCCGGAGGTGGAGGACCCGGACGCCACCCGCCGGCTGCTCGACCCGGCCCCCGCGGGCCTGCTCACCCTCGACCGGGTGAGCTCGAGGCTGAACAGCGTCCGCAACGAGGGCGCCGGCCTGATGACGCCGGACACGCTCTTCTGAGGCCTCGCTCCAGGATCGCCCCCCGGAGCGTCACCCCGTTCACCGCTTGCGTCGCGGGCGGTAGCGGCTCCAGGACCGCATGAACTCCGAGGCCCGCTGCATCAGCTCGTGGTCCGATGCCGCCACCAGCACGTCCAGCTGGTCCTCCACGGGGATCTGATAGGCGGGGTTGGTCTCCCAGCTCCCGTCGGGGTGGGTGGTCTTGAAGCCGGCCTTGTAGCGGAGGCGGAAGGCCTCGGCGGCCCTGGGCAGCACCTCGGGCTCGTGGCGCAGGAGGTACTCGACCATCCCGAAGGCGAGCTGGGCCTTGTGGTCATCCCAGGTGTTCGGACGCCAACCAGCGAACTCGTCCAGGGAGAGCGGGTCCTTCTTCCGCTTCTTGAACTCGCGCTTCAGCTCGGTCTCCCAGCCGCCGTGCTCGCCGACGCCCACGAAGCCGCTCCGGTATGGGAAGCAATAGATGTCGCGCATCACCTCGAGCTCGACGCTCCAGGCCGCAGCCAAGCTGAGCCAGGTCGGCTGCGGGCCGTAGGACCGGAAGGTGAGCAGCCGGACGAGGCGGTTGACCAGCTCGTTCTCCGAGCGCCAGACCTTCCCGATCTCGAAGCCCTCGGGCGCCTCCTGCCAGACCGCGGCGGTGAACTGCTCCTCCGAGAAGCCCGGGCGCATGCCGTGGACGTGCGCCAGGGAGGCCAGGTCGTCTCGCGCTTCGCCGAGGCCGGCGAGCAGCGCGTGGTACTCCTGCTCCTTCCTGATCTCCACCAGCACCACGGGGACCTGGTCGGGGATGTGGTCGCCCACCCCCCAGGCAGCGCTATGGAACGTCTCGTCCGAGCCGGCTCGGTCCGGCGGCGAGAGCAGCGCGTCGAATCCGTCCAGGGTCTTCTCGACCAGCTTCATGCGCCGTCGCGCCACCTTCTTCGAGGAGGTCACCAGCAGCACGCGACCGTCGCGGGAGAGCGAGACGTGGTAGTCGTGAGCCTCGATCCAGTCTCGATAGAGCTCCAGCTGCTCGAGAGCGCCCTGGACGGTGCTGGCAGGCAGGTGATCGGTGAGCTCATCGACGGGATAGGCCTTCCCCTGCACGGAGACCTCGAGCTCGTCGGCGGCGGGCATGGCGGCAGCGGGTGCCGCCGAGGTCATGATCGGGGCCAGGGCGAGGAGGAGGGTGAGGGGCTGTCGCATGGTGTCGGGTACCAAAGGGGATAGGGCGAGCGGCGCCATCGAGAGGTGCCTTCGGGATCGGGCCGTGGGCCAGCGCCCGCGGTCTCCTCCAAATGCCCCTCGAGCTGGGGAGCGGACAGGCGATCCATCAGAAACGGAGCGGCCGCGCTCGCCCCCCTCGTTCGAAAGGCGCTCACCCCCCGTTACGCCCCAGCCGGTCGGTTTATTCGCGCCCAGCCGCGGTTCTGGCCGCCGTTGACGCACGCTTGACGCCCCGGACACATCCCCATCGCATCCGCCGACCGGGGGCCCACGGCCGCACCTCCCCCGTCTCTTCTCCCGCCCGGCTAGCGGGCGGGTCGAGTGAACCTGGGCCGCGCCGCTCCAGGAGGCCCCTGGAGCATCCGCTTGGCCCTCGCCAGCTGCTCCTCGCAGACCTCCACCTTCCGGCGGAGCCGCACGTAGTGGATCGAGCGCCCCTCCTGGATCCACCGCTCCTCGTATGCCGTCTTGAAGGCCAGGAGGTCCGTGAGCTCCGCGTCGAAGCGGCCCGCCGGCGCGCCGTGAACGTCGTCGCAGCTCTCCTCCACGGCCATCTCGGCGAGGGGGCCATCGCGCAGCGTGTTCTCGTAGAACTCCGGGCTGTCGGTCTTCACGTGGACCACGCCACCCTCGGTCAACATGCTCTGGTAGAGCCAGAGGTAGTGCGGAGAGGTGAGCCGCTTGGTCCCCCGCTTGTCCGCGTGCTGGGGGTCGGAGAAGGTCAGCCAAACCTGATCCACTTCGCGCGGGGCGAAGAAGTGATCCAGCCACTGGATCCGCGCGCGCAGGAAGGCCGCGTTCAGCAGCCCCCCCACGTGCGCGGCCTTCGCGCCACGCCAGAAGCGGTGCCCCTTCAGGTCGACGCCCACCACGTTGGTCGCCGGGAAGCGCCGCGCCAGCTCGACCGCGAACATCCCCTGCCCGCAGCCGAGCTCGAGCGTCAGGGGGGCGGCCTGGGCGAAGACCCGTTCGCACCACTCGCCCCGCAGGTAGCTGGCTCCGGCGGCGATCTCGGCCAGGTCGGGCTCATGGACCCGCTCCATGTCCTCGTTCTCCCGCCAGCGGTCTCGTTTCGTCCTGCTTCGCATCGGGCCAGAGGATGGCGCTTTGCCCACAGGCCGCAACCCCCGGCCCCCGAACGATCGCGCAGGACTCAACGGAACGAAGGGAGGGGTCGGACGACCTGCGCCCGACCCCTCCCCGTGAGCCGCACAGCCGGGCGGGCCCTAGAGCGTGAGGGTGATCTCCACCCCGTCCGTGAAGTTCGACGTGGCGGACCCTCCGACCGAGTCCCGGTGCCACGCCTGGAAGTTCCACGCCTCGCCGACCGCGCCGGATACGAAGCCCGTGGGCTGAGGGATCTGTGTCAGGTCGATGGGCAGGGTGAAGCTCCCCGCCGTGCCCGAGTTCAGGATCTGCCCCGGGCCCACGTAGCGTCCGATGGACCCCCCGAGGCACAGGTTGCCCTGGGAGCCGCCGGGGCCCGTGACGAACGCCTGCTGCTGGCTGGTCAGGAAGAAGCCGAACGACGTCGCCGGCAGGTCCGAGGCCTCCAGCGAGAGCTGGTTGGTGCTGAGGGACGGGGAACCCAGCCCGACGATCGAGCCGGATCCGCCGGTGGAGTTGATCACCCCCGGTCCGCAGTAGCTCGTCCCCACGCCCGCCGAGGGGTCCCCCTTCGCGATCACGAGGTTGTCGAAGTAGAAGAGGTCGTTGTTGTTGCCCCCCGACGAGATCCGGATCTCGTTGAAGAACATGTCGTGGATCATCTCGTCGAGGTCTGCGGTCCCAGTGGGGTAGTCCGTGGCCGGGTTCACGTAGAGCCGGAGCCGCTCCATCCCCGGGAGGAAGTCGATCCGGGTGACCAGCCGCGCGGGCGCGGTGTCGTCGCTGCCCGCGATGGTGATCGGGCCCGGCCCGGCGGGTCCCTCGTCGTCGATCCCCCACTCGTTGGTGTTCCAAGGGGAGCCGATGAAGAGCTCCTCGCCGGTCCCCTGCTGGATCAGCGCGAAGCCCCCGAAGCGCTCGACCGGCTGGCCGGAGAACGCCACGAGGCTGAAGGAGAACCAGAGCGTGGTGTTGTCCAGGCCGAACAGCCCCCCCGCCGCCACGTCCGGGTGCAGCGCGGCGTCAGGCTTGCGGTACGCCTCGCCGAAGGGATTGACCTGGCCGGCGTAGGCCCCGACGCCGTCGCTCAGGGCGAAGGGAGGCGCGACCGTCGCGTCGAACAGGGTCAGGTCGTCGTTCGTCGGGCCGCTCACCCACCAGGGATTCTCCCAGCCCACGCCGCCGGCCTGCTGGAAGAAGGGCCCGGGGACGGGGTACTCGAAGGTCTCGGAGGCCACGACGGTCACCTGAGCGGAGGCCGTGGGGAGGAGGCCCGCCGCGGTGGCGAGCGCCAGGATGATGGGAAGGAGCTTGGTCATGGGAGGGAAGTGGAAAGGCGACCCCGGGCGTGTCCTCGCCAGCCGGCTGCGCCGGCGGCGGCCCAGTGGTCACTGTGAGAACACGAGCGCGGTGTAGGGCCCCACCGAGAGGTCGACGCTGTAGGGCATCCCGTCGTAGGGGATCGCGTCCGCCTGCACGCCTCCCGACGGGTGATTGCCGAACGCAGGGTCGTAGATGGAGGCGTCGCTGTTGAAGCGCAGGTGCCACCAGCCCGGACGGGGGACCCCGACCCGGTAGCTCGGGTAGCTCGCCGCGCCGAAGTTGGCGAACACGACCACGTCATCGCCGGGGCCGCCGCCGTCCCAGCGGTGGTACGCGATGGCCTTCGCCCCGTTGTTCACGTGGTGGACGTTGATGTGCTGCCCCCGGAGCCCCTGGGTGAAGCCCCCGAGGTTCCGGCGCATGGAGATCAGATCCCGGTACAGGTCGCGGATCCCCGCGAAGGTGACCGCCTTCGACCAGTCGATCGGGTCCGTGTCGGTGAAGTACCCGTCCTCGAGGAGCTCCTGGCCCTGGAAGAGCATGGGGATTCCTGGCGCGGTCATGACGATCGCGGCGCCGAGCGTGGAGCGCTTCTTCGAGAACCAGCTCGAGGCGTTGCCGGGCCAGATCTCCTCGGGGACCCGAGAGCGCCCGTTGGCCACCTCGTCATGGGACTCGGTGTAGACGACCCGCTCAAAGGCGTCCGAGTTGTAGCGGGCGTAGAGCACGTCGCGCACGGACCACATGTCCCGGTCCGAGTCGTTCGGGGTGATGATGGCACCACGGATCGGGTGCACGAAGCCGGCGTCCCACTGGGAGTCGAAGCCGGCCCCACCCGCGCCGGTGGTCTTGGTGACCCACTCGTTGAGCCGCATGTCCTCGGCGATGATCAGCTTCCACGGCTGGACCGCGTCGACCTCGTTGTTGATCCACTGCATCAGGGACCAGCCGTCGGGCAGGTCCCCGCCCGGGCCCTCGCGGATGTACGCCGTCGCGTCGAAGCGGAGCCCGTCCATGCGGAACTCCTCGAGCCACATCAGCGCGTTGTCGCGGATGTACTGACGGACTTCGCCGCGGCCATAGTCGGGGCGCGTGTTGCCCCAGGGCGTCTGGGCGTTGAAGTCGTCGTAGAAGTAGTTACCGCCGCTTCGACCCGGGAACGACCCGTCGAACTGCCAGTGCGGGATGTCGTTCGGCCCCAGGTGGTTGTAGAGCACGTCGAGGGTCACCCCGATCCCCCGGTCGTGGGCCGCCTGGACGAAGCGCTTCACGTCCTCGACTTCCCCGTAGGCGGTCTCGGGCGCGAAGGGGTGCGCCGGGTTGTAGCCCCAGGAGAACTCCCCGGGGAACTCGTTGATGGGCATGAGCGCGATCATGTTCACGCCGAGGCTCTGGAGGTGGTCGAGCCGCTGCAGCGCGGAACCGAACGACCCTGGCGCGCCCCCGGGCAGGTCATTGAACGTCCCGATGTGCATCTCGTAGTGCACGGTGTCGTTCCACTGGGGGGTGAAGAACTGCCCGGTCCACGCGAAGGCGTCGGGATCCACGATCACGCTGTCCCCGACGCTGCTGGTCACCTGCCGCGAGCGCGGGTCGGCGCGCCAGTTGAGCTGCGTCCCCGTGTCGACCACGTACTTGTAGCGGTCCCCGGCCCCGAGCCCCCGCACGTCCAGCGACCAGTTCCCGTCCCCCTCCGCCGTGAGCGGCGCCGAGCTGGGTGACCACGCGTTGAACGGTCCTGCGACGTGCACCGCGTCGGCGTCCGGCGCCCAGACGCGGAAGGTGGTCCCCTCGGCGTAGGGCATCGCTCCCATGCCGGGCCGCGATGAGGCCTTGGACCCGCGCTCGATGTCCAGGTCGTAGACCGTGCCCGCAGGCCTGTGAACGCCGACGTACCAGATGCCCGACTCGAGGGCGGGGACCGAGCCGCCGTCGAGGACGATGACCTCGTTCGAGGTGCCGCTCGTACGGGAGCGCGCGTCCCAGTCGGTGAGCGTCGGGGGAGCGCCCTTGCGGAGGTAGAGGTCCGCGCCGGTCCCGATCTGCTCGGTCAGCACCACCCGCAGCTCTGCGTGCCAGTTGGAGACCACGAACAGCTGCTGGGCGAAGGTCGAGGGGCCCGCAGGGGTCGCAGCCCGTGTGCGCGCCATGGGGACCGCGCGCGCGTTCTGGCCCAGGGCTGGAACCGCAGGCGCCGCGAGGACGAGACCGACGATGATGGGGAGCGATCGAATCATGGGGCGTGGGGCGCCGGGTCTCTCGGGTCCTCCGGCACCTCCCCTATTGTCCCTCAGCATCCCAGCCCTGCAACCCCCTCCAGAGCGCTCCAACGCCCTACGAGTGCTCCCGTGGGCTATGCGCCCAAATCGTCGCACCCCGAGTCTCCATCGGAGCCACATGGGAGCGCCGCGCCCCCTCCTACCGAAGGGGGCGCGGCGCGAGGCACTCGGCACCCTCCACTACAGCCGGAGGGTGCCCTTCCTATCCCTGGGCGGGGGGCAGCTCAGTCGAAGAGCCCGTAGATCGGGAGGACACAGGTCTCACCGCTGTTGTCGTCCACACCATCGTTGTCGTTGGCGATCCAGACGTCGCCGTTCGGCAGGATGACCATGCTCTCGAGTTTCTCGAGCGGGAGCACGCTGACGGCCTCGAAGAGGCCGGAGGTGAGCACGTCGAACTCCAGGGTCTTCGCCAGCGTGTGCGGCGTCACCGACGGGTCAGCCGTGAAGGTCACCGAGGCGGGGTCGAAGGAGTAGATTCGCTTGATCGCGGCGTCCACGTTGCCCTGGTTGTCACGCTCGATGACCGCGAGGCGGCCGTCTCCGACGTTGGCAATCTCGGAGAGGCCCACCCATCCGCCGTTCGCGGACGCGGGCGCCTCGAGCGGGTAGTAAGCGAAGCCCCACTGGCCCGTCGAGAGGTCGAACCGGCCGATCCGTGCGCGGTCAGCGGGGTCACCGAAGCCCTGCCACGCCCGCTGGAAGCAGACGTAGAGTGCTCCGTCGTTGCCGACGCACACGCCCTCGAGACCGAAGCGGAGCTGCTCCGCGAGCAGCGCGAAGGGGAGACCGATCACCCGGGTGATCTCCAGCGTGGCGTTGATCGGACCGCCACCGCCGCCGAGGGGCGTCGACGCGATCTTCAGCTCGAGGATGACGTTCGGGCGCTCGAAGGGCTGATCGTTGGGATCGCTCACGCCGCCGGAGAGATTGCCGGTCCCCTCGGACACGACGTAGAAGACTGGATCACCGCTGCCGTCGACGGTCGCGCCGATGCCCTCGAGGTCGAGGTTCACCGTTCCGTCTGCATTGATGATGTCGCCGATCTGGAACTCGGGCGTGTTCGGCAGCGCGAACTTCACGCGCTGCAGCGCATTCTCGAGTCGGCCGTTGGTGTCCTCGATCGGCCAGACGCCGCCGAGGCCGTAGACGACGGAGACGTTGTTCTGGAAGAAGGGCCCACCGAAGTAGACGCTCGAGCGGCCGTAGAAGCTGTCGTGCACACCGAAGACCGTCTCATCTCCGCCAGGGGCGAAGGGCGACGCGGTCATGCCAGAGAGAGCCCCGAGGGAGGCCAGCGGTGCGCCGCCGGTCGCCGGGTCCCAGGTCGCGTCACCGAACTGCGGATAGAGGGGCGAGTCAGCGTCCGCGAAGCCGTACTCGTAGATCATGAGCGACGCGCGGAGCTTGTCCCCGCGGTCGTCCTTCTCGTTGGCGACGATGAAGAGGTCACGGGACGGGATGGCCAGCAGGCCCTCCGGACCCACGCCAGCGGGCATCACGTCCCAGAGTTCCATCCCGAGGCCGAGCCCCGAGGCGCTCGAGCGATCGAGGAGGTAGGCCGACACCAAGCCAGCGCGCTCCGAACCGACGAAGAGAAAGTCGAAGCCGCCGTAGGATGCGTACTCGACGCCCTCGGGCTCGTTGCCCTTGTTCTCCGAGCGCTCCTCGGGGTAGTGGCCGAGGGCCGCGGTCATGTGCTCGAGGAAGTTACCGGTCTCGATCTCGGTCCGACCGAAGATGGACCAGACCGTGAAGCCGCGGCTCCCGCCGTCGAGGTCGCCCTCGTCCGCCGTCGCGAGGGTGAAGGGCGAGATCCAGGTGACGGCGTCCGGCTCACGCGGCACGGCGGTCAGAGAGGTGTTCTGCTCGATGAGACCGTTCTCGTTGGTGTCGATGTCGACGAGGTCCACCGTCCCGCACGAGAAGTCCCACACGACCGCGCCCGAGTGGAGCTCCACCAGCACGATGTGGTTGTTCTCCTGCAGGGTCACAGCGCAGATGTTCAAGGCGCTGATGTCGACGAACTCGGGCTCGGGGTCCTCGGGGTAGAGGTCCGCGATCCCGGTCAGGTCGACCGTCCGGAGCGTCCAGTTGTTCGGGTCGTGCCCGATCAGGTCGATGATGACGAGGTAGCCAGCGGGCAGCTGCGGAGGCGCTCCGCCGGTCGCGGGGTCGTCCTCGTCTCGCTCGTTCTCGATGGCGATGGCGCAGAACTGCCCGTCGGGGCTGACCGCGACGCTGTCCGGCTGGCCGCCGAGCGGCATGGTGCGAACGATGGTCTGGGAAGCGATGTCGACGACGAGGAGATCCCCGGAGGTGTCGACGAAGTTGGCGCTCGTGTTGATCGCGCAGAGCGCGTAGTCACCGGAGACCGAGACCGCGGTCGGCTCCCCGGGGAGCTGGACGAAGCCCATACCGTGCGGATCGGCGGGGTCCGTGATGTCGACGAAGCCGAGGCGCTCCATCTCGCTGTCCGTGTAGATCAGCGTCATGCCGTCCTCGGATGCGGCGACGATCTCGCAGACCGTCTCCTCATCGATCGACTCCCCCGCGGCGAGGTTGTCCAGGATGGGGTAGTTCCCGATCCGGAAGAAGCCGCCGGCGCCGGCGCCGTCAACCGTGCCAGCGCGGCGGGCGACGAAGGAGTCCTGGAGACCCTCGAGGAGCCCGTCCCAGGGGGCGGGGGAGGAGTCCTGAGCGATGGCCTGTGGCGCGAGCGCGGCCGCGAGAAGAAATGCGAAGTGCGGAGTCTTCATGTCGAGAGTGCCTCTTGGAGTTTGTTGTGATTCACCGCCGCCCTGTGCGTGGGTGGCAGGGCAGGCATTGGGCGGTCCGCGGGTCAACCGCCGGCTCAATGCCCTTGAAGTCGAGGCGAAGGCAGGAGCCGCTTTGTGAAGCGAGGCTCGCCGTCCTTCGACGCCTCAGCGGCAGCGTCGAGCTCTCCCTCGCGTGGGCCCCGAAGCCGCCCAAACCCTCTCCAAACAGGGTGTCTGCGACGGATCTCGACTCGCCTTGCCGCTCTCGCCGTCTCCCCCGAGGTCCCGGCGAATCGGACCGTCGAATCGTCAATGGCTTGAGCATTCCTTGACCGGCGACGTCACCTCGGGCGGCTGGGTTCTCCGCGCCCAGGTCGGGTCAGCTCCCGCACGCTGCTGACCCCTGGGCAGGGGAATCTCCCCCCAAGACCAAGTCGGCCCGACGGCCCCCGGTGGAGGAGTTTCCAATGCCCGACACCAGTTGGACATCGCTCGGACCTCCTTCGGGGCAGGACCACATTGCCAACCAGAGGAATAGACCTCATGGTCTCCGCCATGACCATTCAAGCCCACATCTGGAGAGCGATCGGGGCCCTCGCCCTCGGCCTCGGCCTCCTCTTCTCGCTCGGCTCGCCCGCCCTCGCAGGCGCCCCCAACCCCCAGCCGATCACCAGCCTCGCTCAGACCTCTCCCGAGGACTCCGGCGCCGGAGAGGACTCCGCGGCCGAGAAGAAGGAAGAGGAGGACATCGGTGACCAAATGGACTCTCTCTTCAAGCGCCTGAAGGAGGAGCCCGACGTCGTCCTGAAGGAGTGGGTCGTCGAAGACGGACCCCGCCTCATCGGCAACCTACTCCTCTTCTTCCTGATCCTCTTCGTCTCGAAGATCATCGGGCGGTGGCTCGCCCGCCTGACCCGCGGAGGCCTCGAGCGCTCGAAGCTCAACGCGAGTGAGCTCTTCAAGAACTTCGTGGAGAACACGGTCACCAAGGTGATCTTCTTCGTCGGTCTCATCATCGCCCTGCAGACCATCGGCCTGAACGTCGCGCCGCTCCTCGCCGGCGTCGGCGTGATGGGTTTCGTGGTCGGCTTCGCACTCCAGGACACCCTGGGTAACTTCGCCGCGGGCGTGATGCTCCTCCTCTACCGCCCCTACGACATCGGTAACGTGGTCACCGTGACCGGCGAGACCGGCTCGGTCGAGGCCATGACCCTGGTCTCCACGACCCTCCTCACCCCGGACAACCAGCGCCTGACGATCCCGAACGGGTCCATCTGGGGCAGCACGATCCGCAACATCACCGCGAACGACACCCGACGCATCGACCAGATCTTCGGAATCGCCTACGACGACGACATCGAGAAGGCCGAGGCCGTGATGCTCGACGTGGTCAACAGCATGGAGCACGTCAAGAGCGATCCGGCGGCCCAGGTGATGCTCATGGAGCTCGCGGACTCCTCCGTCAACTTCAATGTCCGGGCCTGGGTGCCCACCAGCCAGTACTTCGGGACCGTCTGCGAGCTGCGCCGCCAGATGAAGCTGCGCTTCGACAAGGAGGGCATCTCCTTCCCCTTCCCGCAGCAGGACGTCCACATGCACCAGGTGGACCCCAGCTGAGCCTGGCACGTTGACTCCCCGACGAGGTCAACCCCTCTCGGAGCGCGCTCAAGCGCTCCGGGACGCCAGGAGGGCCCGGCGAACCGCGGCGACCAACGCAGCAGCAGTGCTCGCGCTGGTCGCCGCGGTGCTTGGTCCGCTCTTGACCGTCTGGAGCATCGACGAGGTCAACCGCGAGTTCGGAGTGTTCGCGGTTCGCTCTCCCCTGACGGGTTCGCTGCACCCGTTCCTCCTGACCTACCTCGCCGCGGGCGCCTCCGCGCTGGGGGCGATCGGGCTCCTCACCCGCCAGCTGTGGGGGTGGTGGGCCACCGCCGCCGGCGCCAGCTTCGGGCTCGCCGACCTCGCCCGCCTCTACGTCGGGCTGTTCGGCTCGATCAACCCGGACCACCCCAGGGCGACCGAGGTCACCCTGAAGCTGGCGGGCATCGTGGCCCTCCCGGCCGCGCTCTTCATCGCGGTCGGCGTGCTCCTCTCCCTGCGCTCGGTGCGCGTGGCGTGCCGCGTCTCCGGCCGTGGAGCCCCATCGAGGGCCGAGGCGGACGCCGAAGAAGAGGGCTAGGCAGCGACCTAACAAAACCCTACCCTGGCGCCATGCGATCGCCCCAAGGCATCGAGGCGCTGCTCGAGCAGCTGCGAGCGGGCCCGCTGACCGGTGCGCCGGAGCACGACCCCGAGGTCTTCGGACACCCCTCCCGCGCGGTCCCCAGCGGCTGGCCCTCGATCGATCGCGTCACGGGCTCCGCCAGCGGCGCCCCCGGCCTCGTGCGCGGGTGCGTCCACGAGTGGTTCGGCGTGGGCGGCCCTGGCCCCACGCGCAGGGACCGCGGCGTCCGGGGGTGGAGCCCCCCCCTCCTGATCCTCGCCCACCTCGCCCGGCGCGCCGCCTGCGACGCAGCCTCCCGCGGCGCCCCTGCCTCGGTCATCTGGATCGGGCGCCGGGTCTGGCCCTACCCCGGCGCCATCGCTCGCCGAACCAACACGGTCGAGAGCCTGGCCACCGCGAACGCGGGGGCCTCGACTGGCGAGCTCGAGGTTCACCTGGAGCCCGGGACCGACGCGCCCCCTGAGCACTCCTCCGGGATGACCTCCGAAGGGCCCGACGCCCACGATCCTGCGAACGTGGGGCTCATCGAGCGCTCCATCTTCGCCGCCCCCAGGGACGCGAGCCTGCGCCTCTGGACCATCGACACCGCCCTGCGGTGCCCCGGGATCACCGCCGTGGTCGCGGACGGCTCGGGGCTCGGGATGGCTGCCACCCGCCGGCTCCAACTCGCGGCCACATCCTCCGGGGCCCTCGCCCTGCTCGCGCGGCCCCCCGGCGAGGAGCGCGAGGTCTCGGCGGCCACCACCCGCTGGCGGGTCGGTCGGCGAGGGGGCGTCGGCGACGGCCCCGCCTGGAGCGCGACGCTCCTGCGGGCCAAGGGGGCCCAGCTGCTCCACCGCAGCAGGATCGCGGCGACCCGGAGCCCCCACGAGCGGCGGCGCGGCGCTGGCTGACCGCGGCCCGCGGCTCCCCCCGAAGCCGACTTCGAGGGAGCCCTGAAACGAACAAGGGAGAACTGCCCATGAGGAGGGCCTGACACCTGAAGACCGAGCAAGCCCATGAGGCGCGTCCTCGCCATCCACCTGCGATCCCTGTCCATCGACCTCGCCCAGCGCCGCCGACGCCGCGCGGCACGGCGCCCCGGCGCCCCCAAGACCTCCTGCATCCTCCTCGCCCAACCGAGCCACGGCCGGGCCCTGGTGGCCGCTCGATGCAACGAGGCGGCCCGGCGCGGGGTGCGTATCGGACTCTCCCTCGCCGAGGCCCAGGCCCTGATCGATCCCCGGGTCCGTGCACGGCACGGGGACCCCTGGGTCGAGGAGCTCTCGGAGGAGCGGGACCTGCGCGCCCTGCACGCCCTCGGGCAGTGGCTCATGGCGCGCTTCTCGCCCCTGGTCGCCCTCGATCCTCCCGACGGCCTGTTCGTCGACGTCGCGGGGACGGAGCGGCTCTTCGGCGACGAGGAGGACCTGTGCCGCGCCGTGCTCCGCGCCATGCACCGGCTGGAGATCGGCTCGCGCCTGGCGGTGGCGGACACCGTCGGCGCGGCGTCCGCCGTCGCGCGGTTCGGCAGGACGCCCCGCCAGATCGTCCCCGGCGGCGACGAGGCCGTGGCCCTGGGGCCGCTGCCCGTCGCCGCGCTCCGGCTCCCCGAGGCCACCTGCGACGCCCTCTCCGAGCTCGGCGTGGAGTCCATCCAGGAGCTCCTGCGCCTCGACCGTGACCGCGTGGCGGCCCGCTTCGGTGGAGACGTCGCCATGCGCCTCGACCAGGCGCTCGGGCGCGCGTTCGAGTCGGTCACGCCCCTGGCCTTCGAGAGCCCCCCCCAGGCCGAGCGCGTGTTCGAGGGGCCGGTCCGGCAGGCAGAGGCCATTGCCCAGGTCGCCGAGGAGCTGGTGACCGAGCTCTCGGGCGAGCTCGAGCGCGCGCGCCAGGGCGTGCTCGAGGCGACCCTCGTGCTCGAGCCGTCCGATCTACCCCCGCGGCGACTGCCGCTCTCCCTCTCCCGGCCCAGCGCGGACCCCCGGCACCTGTGGACCATGCTCCGGCCCGCCGTCGAGTCCGTACACCTGGGGTTCGGCATCGAACGGGTCCGCTTCGTCGCCGTCCGAACGGGGCGCCTCCCGGCCCGGCAGGTCGGGGCCTGGGAACAGCCAGAGCCGGCCAGCTCCCCCACCTCCCAACCCCTCGATCGACACGTGGGCGAGCTCGTGGACATCCTCGCCGCTCGCCTCGGCCCCGAGAACGTCCTCGCCGCCCGCGCCGAGCCCTCGCACCTCCCCGAGCGGTCCTACTCGTGGATCCGCCCCCAGGAGCACCGGTCCAGGGGAGCCAGCAAGCCCCGCCACATGCCCCGCCCCTCCCTGCTCTTCTCCCCGCCCGAGCCCGCGACCCTCGAGGGTTCCGGTGGCCCGGGAAGCCGGCCCGCCCGCCTGCGCTGGCGCGGGATCGCCTACCGGATTCGAAAGGCGCGCGGGCCCGAGCGGCTCGCGCGGCCCTGGTGGGACGACAGCCCCGCGTGGCCCGATGGGTCCCCCCACACCGTGCGCGACTACTACCGGCTGGAGACCAGCTGTGGGCGCTCCCTGTGGGCCTTCCGCGAACCCAAGCACGGCCGCACCTTCGTCCAGGGGGAGTGGACCTGAGCTCACGCGCCGCGTGGGCTCGCGCCTCCCGGAATCTCTACAGCCTGGGCCCGCGCATCAGCCCCGGAGCACGAACCTCGACCTCGATCGAGCCGTTGCCCGTGCGCGTGATGGAACGCGGCCCACCTGCCCCCACGGCGAGGATCGATGCCTTGCCCTTCTGGCGCATGCCATCCTGGTCACGGAACCGGACCTGCCCGTTGCTGGTCGAGGCCTCGATCACCCCGGACCACCCGTGGGCGACGCTCAGGTTGATCGAGCCGTTGCTGGAACGCAGCTGGACCGCGCCCGTGGCCTCGTCCGCCAGGGAGACCTCGAGGTCCCCGTTCACGGTCTCGAGCTGCAAAGAGCCATTGAAGCCCGCGACCTTGACCGACCCGTTCCCCGTGGCACCCAGCGCATCACCCGAACCGCCTTCGAGGGAGATGGCACCGTTGTCAGTGGAGAGCCGCGCATCCCCCCGACAGTCCACCAGCCGGATCGAGCCGTTCGACGACTCGGCCGCCACGCCGCCGCTGGCGCCGGTCGCCGTGAGCGCCCCGTTGGACGTCTTGAGTTGCACGCTCCCCAGGTCCGGGACGGTCACCTTCAGGCTGATGCGCTCCGACTGCCGACGCCCTCCCTCGAAGGTGGGAGCCACGGTGAAGCCGCCGGGCTGGCGCTGGATCGACGCCCCCAGCTGATCGAACCGCGCGAGGGCTCGCTCCTCGTCACGCTCCGTGAGGCGCACCGTGCCGCGCACCTCGATGCCCTCCAGCGAGGGGTCCTCCCCCACCTCGATCGACCCCACGTCGCAGGCCACCTCGAGGGAGACGGGCCCGTCCACGCCGAACTCCTCCGTGATGACGAAGGAGTCCTCCAGCTCGAAGCTCGAGCAGGAGGCGGTCAAGAGCAGCGGGACGACGAGGCAGCGGCGAAGTGCGGAGCGCATTACGTTCAGGCTTGTGGCAAGTTGAGGTGCGGAGCGCGGCCCGGATCCGGGATGGTCAGGGCCGCGGAGGCGAGGATACCGCGCCAGCCCGCGATCCAAGCCCCGAACCCACCGCTCGCCGACGGAGCGCACCCATGACCCACGAATCACAGCCCTGTATCGGCCCCACGGAGGTCACGGCCCGCATCCGGGCCCTGCTCGACGGCGCCGGGGTGACGTATCGCTACGTCGAGCACGGCCCCACGCGGACCAGCGAGGAGTCCGCGGCCGCCCGCGGCGAGGTCCTCGAGGTGGGCGGCAAGTCCATCGTGCTCAAGGTCGGCGACACCTTCCGGGTCTGCGTGCTCTCGGCGGCACGACAGCTCAACTCCAACCGGGTCCGTCGGCACTTCAAGGAGAGCCGGGCGCGCTTCGCGAGCCGCGACGAGCTCCTCGACCTGACCGGCCTCGTCCCCGGCTGCGTCCCCCCGTTCGGCCCGCCGATCCTCACGCCGCCCAACTGCCTCGACGAGGCGTTCCTGGAGAACGACCGGATCGCCTTCAACGCGGGGTCCCTCACCTGCTCGATCGTGATGCCCCTGGCCGCCTACCTGGACCTCGCCAGGCCTGAGGTTTTCTCGTTCTCGAGGGACACCGGCGCCTGAAGCCCGGCGCCCCCCCGGCGCAGAGTCACTCGCCCGCGACGGGGCCGAGGGCGGTCCCGGGTCCGGGGTCGGCGGCGAGACGCTCCCGGAGCTGGGCGTCGAGGCGCTCGACCTCAGCGTCCGCGTCCCTCCACCAGTCCACGGACCACACGCGGAGCAGGTCCCAGCCGAGGCCCGTGAGCACCATCGGCCGCAGCCGATCCCGGTCACGGGCCGTGGCGGAGCGGGCGTAGTTGTCCCCGTCGGTCTCGATCCCCGCCAGGTACCGCCCCGGCCTCGCGGGGTGCGCCACGGCGATGTCCATGCGCACGCTCGACGCCCCCACTCCGGTGGAGACCTCCCACCCAAGCTCGACCAGGCGCGCCGCGATCCGCTCCACCAGGCCGTCTGATCGTTCGCCGGCCACCACGCCAGGTGCGCGCCCCCCCCGGGCACCCCGCTCCGCGTGCCGGAGGAAGGCCTGCAGGTCGCGGACGGCCCGCGCGCTCGTCCGCGCCAGGTCGATCTGATCAGGCCGCAGGGAGGTGAAGACCAGGACCTCCTCCCGGGCCCGGGTGACGGCCACGTTGAGGCGCCGCTCCCCGCCGTCCTTGTTGAGTGGCCCGAAGTTCATGGAGACGTTGCCCCGCTCGTCCGGGCCATAGCCCACGGAGAACACAATCACGTCGCGCTCATCCCCCTGGACGTTCTCCAGGTTCTTCACGAACACCGGCTCCTCGGCGCCCTCGTCGAAGAACGGCTCCAGCTCGGGGTGCTCCCGCACCGCGCCGTCGAAGAGGTCCATCACCAGGGTCTGCTGGGCCTGGCTGAAGGTCACGACGCCGACGGAGCGGTCGCGCTGCGCGGGATCCTTGAGCCGGCGGACCACCTCGTCCACCACCTCGCGGGCCTCGACGGCGTTGGTCCGCGTCCGCCCCTTGTCGTAGACGCCGCCCTCCACATAGCGCGAGGAGACACCGAGCCCCTCCGAGGAGTTCGAGGGGAACGTGAGCAGCCCCTGGTCGTAGTAGCGCTCGTTGCTGAAGGCGATCAGGCTCTCGTGTCGGCTGCGGTAGTGCCAGGCCAGCCGCTGGGTGGGGACCTGGGCGCCGATGCACTCCTCGAGGATGCTCTCCAGGTCCTGGATCTCGTCCTCCTCCACCGCCTCGTCCTCGCTGCGGCTGAAGAAGCTGGTGGGCGGGAGCTGCTTGGGGTCGCCGACGATCACCGCCTGGCTCCCCCGCGCGATGGCGCCGATGCCGTCCCAGACGGGAATCTGCGACGCCTCGTCGAAGACGACCAGGTCGAAGCGGGGGTGGTCGGCCTCGAGGTACTGGGCAACCGACATGGGGCTCATGAGGAAGCACGGCTTGAGCTCCATCGCCAGCTCCCCGAGCTCGGCGAGCAGGCGCCGGATGGCCATGTGCCGGGTCTTCTTGGTGATCTCGCGCTGCAGGACGCCCAGCGCCGTGCCGCGGTTCTTCTCCCGCAGGACCGCCGGCTGGGGCCGCTTCGCGCCCACCCGCTGCCGCACTTCCTCCCGCGCCGCCTCGAGCCGCTCCTCGTCGAGCCCCACGAAGCGCTCCATGGCGCGTCCCTGATCCGCGCCGTCAAAGGCCTTGAGCGCCCCATCCGAGGAGATCTCGTGCAGCACCCACGCCCGGGAGTACGCCCCGTCGAAGGCCTCCCGGGCGCGACCGGCCCGGATCCGCCCCTCCTCGAGCGCCGCCACCACGTCCCCGCGGCCGGCCTCGAGCGCCGCGGCGCGCAGGGACTGCCAGCGGGTCCACCCGCGCAGCTCCCCCCAGCGATCCGCCCACCGAAGGGTCAGGCCCTGCAGCTCCGCGACCTCGTCGCGGGACCAACCGATCGGCGCTCCAGGGAGCGGCCGCGCGGCCTCCTCGGCGGTGGCCTTGCGCTCCACCAGCGCGGCGAGCGCCGCCGCCAGCTCCGGCGCGGCGGCCGCCAGCGCTCCGGCAGGGTCGGTCAGCCCATCGCTCCAGCGCGCCGTGAGCGCCTCCGCCGCGGACCGCGGGGTCAGCCCCGCGTCCGGCGCGAACGCGGCCAGCGCCTCTGCGATGGACCGGACCCGCTGGAGGTGCTCGGCGGAGGCGGCGAGATCGGGCGCGTCGCCAACCCAGGCGGGTCCGAGGGCGGCGCGTTCCAGGTCGCCTGCGCCCGCGACCTCGGCCACAAGCTCGAGCGACCGCTGGACCTCCTCGAGGCCGCGCAGCGCGTCGTCGTTCCCGATGGAGCCGGGCTCCCGCGCGATGCCGCGGAAGGCATCGCGCAGGGTCCGGCGCCCGCGCCAGCGGGTCAAGAGCCCGAGGAGCCCACTGGCCAGGGTGTCCCGACGCGCGCGCTCGAGCCCGTCGAGGTCGAGCGTGTTCGGCGCGGCACGATACCTCGCGTCAAATCCCGATCGGAGCCCGGCGAGCTCGGTCGCGGCCCCGTGGAGGGCCGCCGCACGCTCCAGGTGGGCGCCGCCCTCGAGCAGCGCCGCCGCGCTCGCGCCGGGCTCGGGCGCCCCCTCGAGCGCGCTCGCCAAGGCCAAAAGGAGGTCCCACCCCCCACGGGAAGCGGGGGAGGCCAGCCCGAGCAGGTCGAGGACGGTATCCGCCAGCGCCAGGAACTCCGACGCGGCCCCGTCGAAGTCGTTGAGCGCCGCGCGGGTCTCGTCCTCGAGGATGGGCGAGTAGTCCTGACGCCCCACCAGCAGGAGCGGGTGATCAGGGGCGACCAGCTGCTCCTCGGCCACCGGGTCGAGGTCGCCCAGGGCCCGCCGCCACCGACCGAGCTCCTCCGAGCTGACGCGGGTGGGGTCGCCGAGGTCGAGCTCGATGGTCGAGGCACCCCGGCGGGTGGCGACGGCCTCGCGGGCGATCACGCCGTGGATGGACTCCCCCGAACTCCGCTCCCGGTGCAGGGCGTCCACGTGGCCGTTGAGGCGGCCCCGCGCCGCGTCGACCTCGTCGGTCACCTCCTCCCATCGCCGGCGCCGGGCGCCGCGGACCCGGCCCTCCTCGAGGGCCTCCTTGAACTGCTCGAGCACGCCCTTCTTGTTGGCCTTGTTCGAGTGCAGCTCGAGGCAGGCGGGGCCCAGCCCGAGCCCGCGCAGCCGACGGTGCACCACGTCCAGGGCGGCCATCTTCTCCGAGACGAAGAGCACCCGCTGGCCCTTGGCGATCACGTGGGCGATCAGGTTGGTGATGGTCTGGGACTTGCCCGTCCCCGGCGGGCCCTCGAGGACCATGGTCCGCCCGCGGGCCGCGGCGAGGATGGCGCTGAGCTGGGTGGAGTCGTAGGAGAGCGGCGCGAAGACCTCGCCTGCCCCCACCGCTCGGTCGAGCTCCTCCGGCGCGATGGCCGCCTCCTCGGCCCCGAAGGGCTCCCGGGGTCGGTCGAGGAGGTGCGCCACGAGGGCGTTCTCACGCAGGACCTCGGCGCGGTCCCGGAGGTCTCGCCAGAGCAGGTACTTCGAGAAGGAGTACAGCCCCACCTGCCCCTCCTCGGTGACCTCCCACCCGTCCTCGTCCTTGATCGCGTCCTTGATGATGCGCAGCACGAGGGCGACGTCCACGCCGTTCTCGTCCTCCGGCAGCGGGTCGAGCCCCGTGATGTCCACGTCGTGGTCGCGCCGCAGGTACTCGAGGAGGGTCACGTTGATGCGCGTCTCGTCCCCGCCCTTCACCAGCGAGTAGCCCGCGCGCCCGGACTTGCGCTTGATCTCCAGGGGGATCAGCAGCAGCGGCGCGCGGCGGGAGCGGGTGGCCTGGCGCGTCTCGCGGTAGGAGAGGAAGCCGACCGCCAGGTAGAGGCTGTTGACGCCCCCCTCCTCACGGGCGGTGCGGGCCTCGCGGTAGACGTTGGTCAGGCGGACCTCGAGCTCGGCGGCGTCCAGGTACGACCGCAGCTGCCCCTCCGCGACGCCGGCCGTCAGGAGGGCGTCCAGGCCGCGGATCGCCTCCTCGTCGGGGGCGCCCTTGCCCGGGAGCTCGGAGGGGCGCTCCAGGACAGCGAACGTCCGCCCGGCCGCCAGCCGGTCCTCGACGGCGTCCAGCTTGCTCCCGAGCAGCGGGATGACCCGCTTGCTGCTGCTGGAGGAGTTCAACAGCCGGTTCCGCATGGTCAGGTCCAGGAGCTGGCGCAGCCACCGGTCCAGCCGCGTCTGGGGCGTCTCCTCCGCCTCCCTCCGCAGGCGGTCCGCCTCCAGGTAGGCCTTGAGGTCGGCCTCGAGGTCACGGGCCGAGGCCGTCGGCGCCGCCGCGCTCGCCGTGACCCCCTCGCTCGCCTCGCCCGGGGTCCCGCCCGCGAAGGTGGGGAGCGGCAGCATGCCCCCGCGGCGCGCCCGCGCCACGTCCACGGCGAAACGGAACGCCGTCCGGTCCAGGAGCTCCCGCTCCGCCACCTCGCGCGCCCCGGCGAAGTCCGGCGAGGGGCGGTGGCAGGCGCCCGTGGGGTCGAAGACGCAGATCTCGGCCAGCTCCACGCGCTTCGAGAGGCGCAGGGGCTCCTCCACCAGGGGGTTCGAGAAGGTCCGCTCCACCAGCCACGCGCCCACGAAGGCGTGGCCGCGAATGACGACCACGATCGGGTGCAGCCCGGCTTGCTCCATGGCCGCCGCTGCGAGGAGCGACACGTCGAGGCAGGTGGCAAGGCGCGCCTCCTCGATGGCCTCGGGGAAGCGCACGCGCTGCCCCTCGCTCTCGAAGCTGGCGGGGGGATTGGCGTAGCTAATCTCGGCGTCCAGCAGGGCGCCATAGATGGCCTCCACCATGTGGAGCGCGTGAACGGGATCGCGGGACTGGTAGCCGCTGAGCGCCGGCTCGTGGCCCGCTCGCTCGAGCCGCTGGGCCGCTGCCGAGAGGAGCCTCGTCACGAACGGAGCGTTCGGCAGGACGAAGGCGGCCAGCACCTCGGGGAGCGCCGAGGTCCCCGGCCACGAGCCCGCGGGGTGCAGCTGCCAGGAGGCCCGCGCGTAGCCGAGCTCGAGGCCCTCCATCGTCATCACCCGCGCCACCACGTCGCCGTCCGCCCGCTCGGTCAGCCGCGCGAGGAGCGCGGGCTCGTAGCGGAGGGGGCCCTCGAGGCGATCAGCGCCGAGCTCCAGCTCCTCCCCGGGGGCCAGCGGGGGGAGCTCGATGACCGCATCCGCGAGGAACGCGGGGGTGGCGGTGATCCGCAGGGTGGCGGGGGGGAGCGGCGCGTCCGAGGTGTTCCGCACTCGCACGGCGTGGACCGGGGCCCGACGCCCCCGGAGCATCGCGAGGTGAACCCTGGGCAGGAGCTCCATGTCGATCTCCACCCGGGGGGCAGCGGGCGCCCCGTCCGGCTCGCTCGACGCCCCCTCGAGCGCGGACTCCATGTCCTCTGCGAGGGGGCCCTCGGCGTTCGCACCGGGCTGCAGCGGCGCCGGAGCGGCCACCTCGATCACCGCGCTGGCGTCCACCTCGAGGCGCGCGAGGTCCACCTCCAGGGCGGCGAGTCGCTCCTCGATGGCCCTCTGGTCGACCCCCTCGACCCCGCGGGCCGAGAGCAGGAGCTCCCGGGCCTCACCGAGCCGCTCCCGCTGGACATCGGCGCGGCGCGCGGCGCCGGCACGCTCCACCAGCTGCGCTGCCGCGTTGAGCCTCCACGCCGTCGGGTAGCGCGCCTCGAGGTCGGCCATGAAGGCCGCGAGCTGGGACTCGATCTCCGGGGGGAGCCCGGCCTCGAGCAGCTCGGCGTGGCTCGACCGCGCGAGGTCCGCGCGCGCCGAGGCCGTCGCGGGGACGCCGGACTCGAGGGCGATCCGGATCGAGTCCCGGAGCACCTCGAACAGCCGCAGGATCCGCTGCCGCTCCGCGGCGGCCGGGTCACCCTGCGTCGGGGTCGGACCGGCGAGTCCTGTCGGGGGAGCGTTCTGGTCCGGGGAGGCGTTCATCTCGCTGGGCGGACGCAGGGGAGCCCGCGCCTGCCCGAGACTTTAGCAGGGCGCGCGCCCCGCGACCGGCCGCTCAACGGTCCGCGTCCTCGGCGTCGAGGGTCCCGGCGATCAGGTCCCGGGCGAGGTCGAGCTCGCGGTGCTCCCCCCGCACCACGAGCAGGTCGCCGGGTTCCAGCACGAGGTCGGCGCCGGGGCCCTGGATCTCATCTCCGCCGCGGACCACCGCGAGGACGGTGGCGCCGGTTCGAACGCGGAACCCCATCTCGCCCAGGGATCGTCCGCAGCCCGCGCAGTCCGCGCCCACGAAGAGCGTGTCCACCGCGGTGCTCGCGAGGATCTCCCCCACGACGGCCAGGTGCCGCTCCTCGGCAACCGGACCCCGCAGGAGCTGGTAGCCCTCCCGGCGCACGAGCTCCGTCTGCACCGCGATCGTCCCGCGCGGGACGTGCAGCTCCCGCAGGACCCTGCCGAAGATCTCCACGGAGGTCTCGAACTCCTCCGGAACCACCTGGTTCGCCCCGAGTCGCAGGAGCTCCTCGGTGTCCGTGAGGAACCGGGTCCGGACGATCACCTGGACGGAGGGCGAGAGCTGGCGCGCGAGCGCCACCGCCCGCCGGGTCGCCCCCGCGTCGTTGATGGCCACGACGAAGACCTTGGCCCCCGCGATGCCGGCCTGCACCAGGGCGTCCGCCCGGCTGGCGTCCGCCAGCACGATCGGGACGCCGGCGGCTCGCTCCCGCTTCACCCGGTGAGGGTCGGTGTCGAGCACGCGGTGCTCCACGCCCGTGGCCGCGAGGACCCTCGCGAGGTGCTCTCCGGTGAGGCCGTAGCCGGCGATCAGGACCCGCGGCGCGTCCACCGGCGCGCCCCCGTCGTCGCCGCCAGCCGCCGAGGGCCGGCCGGCCTCGCCTCGCCGCCATGCGAGGCGCATCACCACCGGCGTGACGACCATGGAGAGCACCGCCACGGCCAGGAAGCGCTGCTCGTCCGCCCCGCCCAGGACCCCGAGCTCCCTCGCCTGGCTGGCCACGACGAAGGCGAACTCGCCCACCTGGAAGAGGGCCGCGGCGACGATCATCGCGGTCCGGCGCGAGCGCGTCAGGTAGAAGCCGACCCCGAAGACCACGCCCGCCTTCGCCGTTGCGACAGCGAGGAAGAGCGACAGGGTCTCCACCGGCTGCTCGATGACGATCGACGCATCGAAGAGCATCCCGATCGAGACGAAGAAGAGGGCGCTGAAGACATCCCGGAAGGGCAGGATCTCGTCGACGACCTGGTGGTTGTACTCCGACTCCGAGACGACCAGCCCGGCGATGAACGCCCCGAGCGCCAGGGGCAGGTCGAGGCTCTCGGTGAGCCAGGCGGCGCCGAGGGCCACCAGCACGGTGAACAGCGTGAACAGCTCGCGCCCCCCGGCGCGGACGACCACGGGGGCCATGCGTGAGAAGCCGTAGCGGGCGGCGAGCAGGACGACAACAACGGCCACCACCGCCTTCGCGCCGGCGACCCCGAACTCCGAGAGGTCCCCGGCCCCGCCGCCCCCGAGCAGGGGGACGAAGAGGAGCAGGGGGATGATCGCCAGGTCCTGGAAGAGCAGGATCGCCACGGCCAGCTGGCCGTGGGGGGTGTCCACCTGCCGCTCATCCGTGAGGGTCTTCAGCACGACGGCCGTGCTCGAGAGGACGACCAGGAAGGCGAACAGGACCGACCCGGACACATCCCGCCCGAGGGCGATCCCGCCCAGCCCCACCAACAGCAGGGTCAGCATGACCTGCCCGAAGCCGCCGACCAGGAGGGCCCGCTTGAGGAGCAGGAGCCTGGGGAGCGAGAACTCGAGGCCCACGGTGAAGAGCAGGAGCGCCACGCCGATCTCCGCCAGCGCCTCCACCTCCTCCACGGAGCGGATCCAGCTCAGGGCGTGGGGGCCAAAGAGCGCCCCCGCCACCACGAAGCCCGCGACCGACGGGAGCTGAACCCGCCTCAGGAGGACGACGATGGGGATCGACGCCGCCAGGAGCAGCACGATGTCCGTGAGGAACGTGTGGGGCATCGGGGAGAGGGGGCCGCGAGGGTCCCCGGTCGGATCAGCTGACCGTCATCCCGCCGTTCACCACGAGGGTCTGCCCGGTGACGAACCCTGCCTCGTCGCTCGCGAAGTAGACGGCGGCGCCCGCGATGTCCTCGGGCTTGCCCCAGCGATCCATGGGGATCAGGGCCCTGTAGCCGTCCTTCATCTCCTGGGGGTCGTTCTCGTGGCGCTCCACGGGGATCCACCCGGGGGAGATCATGTTGACCGTGATCCCGAACGGCGCGAGCTCCTGGGACATGGAGCGGTTCCAGCCGCGCTGGGCGCCCTTGGCCGCCACGTAGGGGCTGAAGTTCGGCACGCCGCGGTCGAAGACCTCGGAGCCGATGTTGATGATCCGGCCGTGCTTGCGCGCCTTCATCCCCGGCAGGACCGCGCGGGTCACCAGATAGGGGCTCTTCACGAAGAAGTCGAGCATCGACTGATGGAAGGCCCAGTCGTACTCCTCGATCGGCATCTGCGGCTGATCGGGAGTGGCATTGAAGACCACGATGTCCACGGGGCCAAGCTGCGCCTCGATGTCAGCGACCATCTGGGTCACGCTCTCAGGGTCCACCACGCTGGCCTTGAACAGGGCGCCCTCGAGCCCCTCCGCGCGGAATTCCTCGAGCGTCTTGGCGGCCCGCAACTCGTTGTTCGCGAAGTTGAGGGCCACCTTGGCGCCGGCGCGGCCCAGGTGGAACGCCATCGCCTTGCCGAGGCCGGTGGTGGAGCCCGTCACGAGGGCGACGCGTCCTTTGAGATCAAACATGGGCGGGGTGCTCGGTGCGGTCAGTCGGCGAAGAAGCGGTGGACGGTGAACTGGCGGTACTCCTCGCCGGGCATCAGGAGCACCGAGGGGAAGCCGGGCTCGTTGATCGCGTTGGGGTAGCCCTGGGTCTCCAGGCAGCAGGCGGAGCGGTGCGCGTAGACCTCGCCTCCCTTGCCCGTGGCGCCCTTGAGGAAGTTGCCCGAGTAGAACTGGAGGCCCGGCTGATCCGAGTAGAGCTCCAGGGTGCGCCCGCTCGACGGATCCCTCAGGACCGCCACCGGCCCCTCGGCCATCACCGCCTCCGCGCCCCCCTTGAGCGCGCTGGCTCGCACCGCGTAGTTGTGGTCATAGCCCAGCGCCGAGGTGTCATCCAGCTCCCCGATCCGGGCACCGATGACCTTGGGAGCCCGGAAGTCCAGGGGCGTGCCCGCCACCGACTCGACCGCGCCCGTGGGGATCAGCGTGTCGTCGGCGGGGGTGTAGAGGTCCGCCATGACCTGCAGCTCGTGGTCCAGCACCGAGGCGCTGCCCGCCCCCGCGAGGTTGAAGTAGCTGTGGTGCGTGAGGTTCAGGGGCGTCGGCTGGTCCGAGGTGGCGCGGTACTCGATGACGAGCTCGTCGGCCTCGGTCAGGCTGTACGTCACCGTCGCGTCCACCCGGCCGGGATAACCCTCGTCGCCGTCCTCCGAGGTGAGCCGGAAGGTCACCGAGGCCAGGCCGGGGTGCGGCTCGGCGCGCCACATGCGGTGGCTGTAGCCCCGATCTCCGCCGTGGAGGTGGTTGGGATCGTTGTTCGTGGCCAGCTGGTACGTCCGGCCCTCGAGGGTGAAGCGGCCGCGGGCGACCCGGTTCGCGACCCGGCCCACGGTGGAGCCGAAGTACTGGTTGGCGTCACTCTCGTAGCCTGAGACGTCATCAAACCCGAGCACCACGTCAGCTCGCTCTCCGTCACGGTCGGCCACGCTCATGGCCACGAGCGTCGCCCCGAAGTCCGTGAGGTGCGCCTCGGTCCCGCGGCCATTCCGCAGCACGAAGAGGCTCGCTTCGGTGCCGTCGGCGGTCGCCCCGAAGGGCCGGACGTCGGCCGGTGAGTCAGCGGGGTTCCACGCCCCTGTCGCGCTGCACGCGGCGAGGACCATGAGGGCGATCAGCAGGAGGGGGAGTTGAAGCACGGTCCGGGTCATGGGTTCCTTCAGGTCGTTCGTTCAGGTCGTTCGTTCCGTCCGCGCGCGGGCGCGCTCCCGCGCCCGGCGCGCCTCCGCCAGCCGCCGGACCACCTCGTCCGCGATCGCCCCCAGGAGGAGCACACCGCCGACGATGGCGAACTCGAGCTGGCTCGGGATCCCGAGCAGCACGATCGAGTTGTACAGCAAGCGCATCACCGCCGCACCGAGGACCACCCCGAGGATGGAGCCCTCGCCCCCCCGCAGGCTGCAGCCCCCCAGGACAGCCGCTGCGATGGCGTAGAGCTCGTAGAAGTTCCCCATGCTCGCCGGTTGGACGGAGTTCACGTCGAGGGCGAAGAGGACGCCGCCCACGCCCGCCAGGAGCGAGCAGATGACGTACGCGAGGATGGTCACGCGCTCCACCGGGACGCCGGCGTAGCGGGCCGCCGTGGGGTTACGGCCGAGGGCCAGCATCCAGCGGCCCCAGACGCTGCGCCCCAGGAAGATCGCCGCCAGGACCGCCACCGCCAGGAGGACGAGAGCGGGGGCGGGCACGTCGAGGGCGCCGATGGAGAAGGGGCGGCCCGTCGCCAGGGTGCGCAGACCGTCGTAGGAGTCGCCGAAGCCCACGGTCTGGTCATCCACGATGTAGCGGGCGACGCCCCGGTAGACGAGCAGACCGCAGAGGGTGACCACGAAGGGCTGGAGGCCCAGGCGCGTGATGAGGAGCCCATGGATCAGGCCCAGGCCAGCGGCCAGGAGGAGCACCACGATCACCGCCGGGCCGGCGGGGACGCCGGCGTCCAGCAGCGGGGGCAGGCAGGTCGCCACCAGCGCGATGACCGACCCGATGGAGAGGTCAATGCCCGCCGTGACGATGGGGAACGCCGCGCCGATCCCGATGATCCCGAACAGCGCGGTGCGCTGGAGGACGTTCTCCAGGTTCTCCGCCCCGAAGAAGCGCGGGTTCATGGCCCCCGTGGTGACGACGATCGCCACCAGGAGTCCAAAGATGCCCAGCACCTTGCCCCACCCCGCCAGCCGCGAGCTCACATCGGGTTGCGCCAGGTTGGCGCCGCTTGAGTTCGTCATGTTGTCGTCGATCCCTCCGCTCGGAGCCCGCCGCCGGTGGCGAGCTCCATGACCGCCTCCTCGGTGGCCACGCTTCGATCCAGTGTTCCGGTGACCTGACCGTCGTGCAGCACGACCACGCGGTCGGCGAGGCGCAGGAGCTCCTCCATGTCGCTCGACGCGAAGAGCACCGCCAGCCCCTCGGCCGCCAGCCGCTCGAGGAGCAGGTAGAGCTCCTCGCGGGCGCCCACGTCCACGCCGCGGGTGGGCTCGTCCATGAGCAGGATCGCGGGCTCCGCCGCGAGCCAGCGCCCGACCACGACCTTCTGCTGGTTCCCGCCCGACAGGGTCTGCACCACCTGCTCGATCCCGGAGGTCCGCACCCCAAGGCGGTCCACCTGCAACGCCGCGACGTTACGCTCGGCCGCGCGGTCCACGAGCCCCCGGCGGCTCCGGCGGTCGAGGGTGGCCAGCGCGGTGTTCACCCGCACCCCCTCCTCGAGGAGCAGGCCCTGGAGCTTGCGGTCCTCGGGGACCAGAGCCAGCCCCGCCGCCGCGGCGTCGCGGGGCCCCTTGAAGCGCTTCGGCTGGCCCTCGACCCGGACCTCGCCGGAGACCGGCGGCCGGAGCCCGAAGACCGTCTCGAGCAGCTCGGTCCGGCCCGCCCCCACCAGCCCCGCGAGGCCCACCAGCTCGCCGGGGCGCACCTGGAGGTCGACCGCGGCGGCCGGGAACGCATCGCTCACCAGCCCCTTGAGCTCGAGCACCGGCGCGCCCGCGGCCTCACCGGCGACGGCGCGCGCGGCGGGCGGCGCGAGGTCCCGCCCCACCATCATCCGAACCATGGCGTCCCGGGTGAGCTCGTCCCGGGTGAGGTGCCCTGCGTTCTGACCGTCCCGGAGCACGAAGGCGCGGTCCGCCAGCTCCAGGATCTCGGTCAGTCGGTGGGAGACGTAGAGCACGGTGATGTCATCCGCCCGGAGTTGGTGGACCAGCTCGAACAGCCGCGCGGTCTCCCTGGACGTCAGGCTGGAGGTCGGCTCGTCGAGGATCAGCACCCGCGCGTCCTGGTCGATCCCCTTGGCGATCTCCACCAGCTGCCGCTGGCCCGCCGCGAGGGTCTCCACCTTCACGTCCGGGCCGAAGGTCGCCCCGACCCGCTCGAGGGCGTGGGCCGCGCGCTCCCGCAGCGCGTCGCGATCCACGAGGGGCATCCACCCGCGACGCGGCTCGCGACCGAGGCCGATGTTCTCCGCCGCGCTCAGGTTCTCCGCGAGGCACAGCTCCTGGTGCACCAGCGCCACGCCGCCGCTGGCCGCGTCTGCCGTCGAGCGCGGCGCCCAGACGCCGCCCTCGTAGGTCATGGACCCCTCGTCCGGCTGCTCGAGCCCGGCGAGGCACTTGAGCAGCGTGCTCTTGCCCGCGCCGTTCTCCCCCACGAGCGCCACGACCTCGCCCGGACCGGCGTCGAGGTCGACGCCGCCAAGGGCGAGCACTCCGGGGAACCGGCGGACGAGCCCCCTGGCAGAGAGGCGCGTGGTCACTTGCCCGAGCCCGAGGCGATGTCTGCCTTGAGCTTGGCGCGGAAGGCCTCGAGGTTGTCCTTGGTCACGACCGTGGGGGGCGTGGAGAGGATGCCGCCCTCGGGGAGGACCGACTCGTCGCCCTCGCAGAGGGCCTTGAGGATCCGGACCGACTCGTAGCCGTACTGGAACGGGTTCTGGCTGACGGTGCCGAGCACGTGCCCGGCGGCGATGCCGTCCAGCGTGGCGTCCTGCTCGTCGAAGGAGGCGATCGCCACCTCACCCAGGCGCCCGGCGCCCTTGAGCGCCTCGACGCAGGCCGGCGCGTTGTAGGCGAACAGGCCCGCCACGCCGACCAGGTTGGGGTACTTGACGAGGGTGTCCTCCACGTTCGACTTGGCGCGCGCGGCGTCGAAGTCATCCGTTCGGGTCGCGACGATGGTGAAGCCGTTCCCCGAGAGCGCCGCGTCCACCGCGTCGCTGCGGGACGCGTCCGCGGGGCGGCCCAGCAGCGCGTCGATCACGCCCTGGCGGCGGAGCCGTGCGTTGTCCTGCTCCAGGCGGCCGACGAAGATCGCGACCTCCCCGCCGTCGGGGAGCGCGTCCACCAGCAGCTCCCCGCAGGCCCTGCCCGCCTCGTAGTTGTCCACGCCGATGAAGCAGCGGCGCTTGGACTTCGGCGCGTCGGAGTCGTGGGTGATGAGGTGGACCTTCTCGGTCAGGGTGTCCAGGAACGGCGTCATGTTCTCGGCGTCCACCGGGCTGATGGCCACGGCGTCGATGCCTCGCACGAGGAGGTCCTGGACCTTCTGCCGCTGGACCTCGGCCGTCGCCGGGGAGGGAAAGACCACCTCGACGTCCACGCCGAACTCCGCCTCCGCCGCGCGCGCCCCGGCGGCCGCCACGTCCCAGAAGGGGTCCACGCCGTTGGAGACGTAGGCGATCCGGACCCCCTCTTCTCCCTGGCCCGGCTGACAGGCAGCGGCGAGGAGGGCGGCGCCCATGGAGAGGGCGGCGAGGAGCGGGCGAGCTGAGTGGATCATGGCGGTCAATCCCTCACGGAGGAGGTGGTTCGGAACGGTCATCGGGGCTCGGGCGGGGGTCGAGCATAAGGGAAGGCCCCAAGCGCTGCCGACCTGCGGTCTACCCGTGGTCGGGCCGGGGGACGGAGCAGGCTTCGAAGCGAGGGCCGGCCTCCCCACAATCTGGCCGCCTCATCCTCGCGATCCTGGGCGGCCTGACTACTCTCCTGTCCATGTTGCTCCCTTCGATGCCCTCCGCGGTCGCCGTGCGACCCCTCGTCCTGGCCCTGTGCCTCGCCCTCCCGGCGATCGCCCAGGAAGAGGCTGCCGAGAGCACCAACCCCGGGGCGCCGGCTCCAGCCCAGGCCCAGGACGAACAGGGGGACGAAGCGAGCGTCACTCCCCCCCCTTCCCCCCCCGCGACCTCGGCCGATGCCGTGGAGCGCGCCGGGAAGCTCTCCGACGAGCTCGAGGCCCAGCCGACTCCGGTGGTTCAGGGATTCCTGGACGCCTACCTCGCGATGGTCGACGCCGAGCTCGCCGAGCTCGCCCGCATCGAGGCCGCGCCCACCGAGAGCCCGGACCGTGGGCGCGAGACCGAGGTCCGCGCGGACATCGAGACGCTGATCTCGGCGGCCGACGGCCTCGTCAAGACCCTCTCCAAGGCGGGAGCGGACATGGAGCCCGCGCGGGCGCGCCTGGTCACGGCCCGCGACGCCACGACCAAGATCGCCATCACCGAGGCCGGATCCCTCACGCGGGCCACCGCCATCGAGCTCGACAAGGAGGTGCTCAAGGCCCGTATTCGGCCCATGACCCTGGAGCTCGTGCAGGAGGAGCTGGGGGTCTGGCTGGCACTCCTGGAGGCCACCTGCGCCGAGATCTCCGCCAAGGAGATCGCCGGCCTCCAGAGCACGGATGAAGGTCAGGCTCGCTTCAGCGAGCAGGCGGTCCTGCTCCGCGGGCAGCGTGGCCGGCTCATCGAGCGGGTGAACATCGTCATCTCGGCCCTCGAGAAGAAGGGCGGCGACGGGGCGACCGCGAAGGCGTACGTGAGCTCGGTCGTCGCTACACCGCCCATCACGGGCGTGAACGCCGCGATCACGAGCTTCACGGCCTGGCTCGGCAGCCCCGACGGCGGGATCGCCATCGGCCTCGAGCTGCTCCAGGCGCTGGCGACGCTCCTGGTTGTATTCCTGATCTCAAGGATCGCTGGAGCGGTGGCCGAGCGGGCCATGAGGCGCGTCCGCAGCAGCTCTGCGCTCCTCCGACAGTTCGTGGTCTCCAGCGTGGAGAAGGGCCTGGTCCTCATCGGCTTCCTGATGGCCCTCTCGGCGCTCGGCGTCAACATGGCGCCCATGCTGGCGGCCATCGGCGCCGCCGGCCTCGTGCTGGGGCTCGCCCTCCAGGGCACCTTGGGGAACCTGGCCAGCGGCCTGATGATCATGGTCTTCCGACCCTTCGACGTGGACGACATCGTCGACACCGCGGGCGCCTTCGGCCGCGTCATGGGCATGACGCTGATGACGACCACCATCCGCACCATGGACAACCGGACCATCCACGTGCCCAACAGCATGGTCTGGGGGGACGTGATCACCAACGTCACCGCCAACGAGACGCGCCGCGTGGACATGGTCTTCGGAATCTCATACGGCTCCGACTTCGCACGCGCGCGGGAGGTCCTCCTCGAGATCCTCACCTCCCATGACAAGGTCCTGGAAGACCCCGAGCCGAACGTCCGCGTGCACGAGCTGGCCGACTCCTCGGTGAACCTCATCACGCGCCCGTGGGTCAAGACCACGGACTACTGGGACGTGTTCTGGGACGTGACCGAGACCGTCAAGCGCCGCTTCGACCATGAGGGCATCCAGATCCCGTTCCCCCAGCGCGACGTCCACTTCTACAACGAGGGGGCCCCTGCCCCCTCGCTTGCGGGCCCCGAGGTCAAATGACCTCGAATGGGCTTGAGATCGATTCCCGTCTCTATTCTCCCTCTCATTCGACCCATGAGACTTCTCCTCCTCGCGATCCCCTCCCTCCTGCTCGCCTCCTGCCAGTCCATGTCCGAAGGCGTCCTCGCCTTCGAAGCACGCGCCGTGGTCATCGACGACGCTGATATCGACGACGTCGAGAACGGCTCCGCGTTCGAGGAGGAGAACATCGATATCTCCTCCTACGGCGTCCACGCGGCGCTCAAGACGCCCGTGGTGGACCTCCTCGTCGGCGTCGATGATCGCGAGTTCGGTAAGGAGAGCTCCGCCGAGCTCGTCCTCGGTGTCCGACGCCGCTTCCTAGAGATCTGGAAGCTGCACCCCTACCTCGAGGCGGACTACCGCCACGGCTTCGACCTCGACAACGGCGTGGACTCGGAGACCTACGACGGCTGGGCCGCCGGCGGGGGCGCGCTTCTGCACCTCACCGACTCGCTCTTCCTCAACTTCCGACTCATGTACGAGACGACCTCGATCCAGCTGCCCAGCATCTCCACGGACGTGGACGGGGTCACCGGCACCGTCGGTATCGGCTTCAGCCTCTAGGCCGCCGGCCCGCAGGGCGGCCGCGGCGAGACCCCGCGGCCGCCCTCAGAGCTGGGCCTCGATGGGCAGCCAGCCCACGAGGCCGCACTTGAAACGTTGCCACCAGGAGGTCTGCGGCTCCTTGCGGTACTCCACGGTCTCCCCCCCCTCGGTCCCCGTCCAGAGGAGCCCTTCGCGGTCCGCAGTGACGGTCCAGCTGCTGTCCAGCGCCATCACCTCCTCGATCCCCTCGATCAGCATCTCGGCCAGCTCCGGGCTGTCGATCACGAAGCCCAGCTCCGTGTTGAGCTGCACCGAGCGCGGGTCGAGATTCATCGAGCCCACGAAGATGTAGCGGCGATCCGAGATGAAGGTCTTGGCGTGCAGGCTCGCGTTCTTCGAGCCGAACATGCCCTCGTCGTAGAGGGCGTCGGTGAAGTCGCTGGAGGGTTGGATCTCGAAGACCTCGACTCCCCCTTCCACGAGGTCCTCCCGGTACTTGCGGTACCCCGCATGGACCGCGCCCACGTCCGTCGAGGCCAACGAGTTGGTGAGGATCCGGACCTTCACGCCGCGGCCCACGTCCGCGACCAGGGAGCGGGTCCCCGCCTTCCCCGGGATGAAGTACGGCGAGACGATCAGCAGCTCCTCCTCGGCGGGGGGGATGTTCTCCCGCAGCCGCTCGATCAGCAGCAGCTCGGCCAGCTCGTCCTTGCCCGCGACGATCTTCCGCGGCCGGTCACTGTGGGCGTGGGTGGGTGCCCAGATGAGGGGCAGCTCGTCGTCCGCCACCTCCTTGATGAAGTCCGCCCCCTGGAGCCTGAGGGCGTAGGGGGTCTCCTGGTTGGCCGTGGCGAGCTCGAGCATGGAGGCCCGCAGGGAGGCGAGGTCATCCTCATCCCGTTCGAAGGGACTCCAGCCGGTCAGCTGCTCGGTGAACTCCGAGTTCCAGTACTCGTCGAAGGACTCTCCCAGCTCGGAGACCACGGGGCCGAAGGCGAGCACGTCCAGGTCACCAAAGTTGACGTCCTCGGCCGCGTCGAAGTACTCGTCCCCCACGTTCCGGCCCCCGACGATCCCCGCGAGTCCGTCGGCGGTGAGCATCTTGTTGTGCATCCGGTGGTTGATCCGGAAGGGCCGCCCCATGAGGTCCAGGGTCTTCGCCAGCCCGTTCCAAGGGCCCCGGGCCCGCGGGTTGAACAGGCGGACCTCGAGGTGCTCATGGACGTTCGCGGCGGCGAGGCGATCATCGATCCCGTCCGACCCAAGGTCGTCGATCAGGAGCCGCACCCGCACGCCGCGGTCCGCGGCCTCCAGGAGCAGCTTGAGCAGGATCGAACCCGTGATGTCGTCGTGGAAGATGTAGTACTGGGCGTCGACCGCGTGCTCGGCGCGTCTGATCAACGCCGCGCGCGCGGCGAAGGCGTCGAGGCCGTCCCCCAGCATGTACAGCCCGGTGTCGTCCCCGTGGCGCGAGAGGACCTCCTGGATCTCGCTGCCGATGCCCGAACGGACCGCGCCGTCGAAGGCGAAGCTGGGCGTGGCGGCGCCGTCCAGCTTGGGGTAGACGCAGGAACTGAGGCCGCCAAGGACCAGCGCCAAGAGGCACGCGGGGAGGGATCGTGCGAGGGTCATGTGCTTGCATGGTAGGGCCTGTGGGATCTCGCCGGGGAGTTCCTCCGGGCGTGGTGTCCCGCCCGGACCGGGCCGGGCGGTAAGGTCAGGCGATCATGTCCCTCCGCTCCCTCTCCCTCCTCGCGCTCGCCGCCGCGGGCTGCGCCGCCCCCCCAGTCTTCACCGACCTGGACGCGACGGCGGACTTCAGCGCCTACCAGACCTTCGGCTTCCTCGAGCCCTCGAGCGTGGCCACGGGTCCCGAGGGGATGAACCCCATGCTCCCCGGGCACCTTGAGCGCGCGGCCTCTGGCGACCTCACGGACCTCGGCTACCGCCGCTGCGCCGAGGGCGAGACGCCCGACCTCGTGGTGTCCTTCACCCTTGGGGCCCGGGACCGAGTCCAGGAGACGGAGTACCCCAGCTTCTACGGGCGCGGACGCTACGACTGGGGAGGGCCCTACTACCAGCAGACCGACGTCCGTCACTACACCGAGGGCACGCTCTGCATCGACATCTTCGACCCCGCACGGGACGCGCCCGTCTGGCACGGCAAGACCGTCCGGACCGTCACGCGGAAGCTGCGGGAGGACCCGGCCGAGGCGGCGCGCGACGTGATTGGCGCCATCCTTGAGCGGTTCCCTGCCCGCGGCGCCGCCGGTGACGGCCCGAGCGGCGAGGCCCAGGGGGCCGACTCGTGATCGCCGTCCCTCAGCGTCGCCGGCAGGCCCCCTTCGGCACCCTGCTCCTCGCCCTGGTGCTGTTCATCGTCCTGATCCCCGTCATGGGAAGCTCGGACCTCGGCTTCCCTGTCCTCCGGGTCGGCTTCTCCGGGGTCCTGATCGCCGGGCTCTGGGTCGCCAACGAGGGGCGCAAGGTCCTGACCCTCGCGGCGATCCTCATGCTCACCAACCTCTGCGCCCAGTGGCTGGCGCGGTGGATCCTGGACGAGGAGCTCGACAAGACGATCCTCCGGTCCGCGCTCAGCGCGGCCTACCTCGGCGTCCTGGCGGTCACCCTGATGCGGACCCTGACCCGGGAGCGTTCGCCCTCCAGCGACACCCTCATGGGGGGGATCAACGTGTACCTCCTCCTGGCGCTCATGTTCGCTGAGCTCCACATCGTCACCGAGTGCCTGACCCCCGGCTCCTACCAGCAGGGTGGCGTCAACCTGGTCGAGCACGGCGGCGCCATGGCGGAGTCCCTGCATACGCCCTTCGTCTACTTCAGCTTCGTGACCCTCACCACCCTGGGCTACGGCGACGTGACGCCGATGACCCCGGGCGCCCAGTTCCTCTGCGCGGCGGAGGCCGTCATCGGGCAGCTCTACGTGGCGATCCTGATCGGTGGGCTGGTGGCCCTGTGGATCGGAGGGCGCGTGGTGGAGGAGAAGGAGTCCGAGCTGGAGCCGCCCGAGGCCGGCGGCGCCGCCTGACCCCTCAGTCCGCGTCCTTCCCCGGAGCGCCGGAGGGCGCCTTGCCGCGCGCCGCTTCCCTGTGGGCCTTCCACAGGGCCGGGGTCGTGACGCAGCGGAAGCCCAGGTGGCTCATCCCGCTGTCGGGCGGCGTCGCCATGCGGGCGCTGGGGCGGTAGCTCGAGCAGTAGTCCGCGTGGCACAGGAACGAGCCGCCCTTCTGGACGTAGGAGTCCCTGGAGTAGGGGTTGCGCGGGTCGGCCGCCCGGTCGGGCCCCTTGGGATTCACGATCACGATGCCCGGGCCGCTGGCCCGCACGCGCTGCTCGTAGAGGTCCGGCTGGAACTGGTCCGACGTCCACTCCCACACGTTGCCGCTCATGTCATAGAGCCCCAGGGCGTTCGGCGCGTAGCTCCCCACCGGCGCGGCGACGTCATGGCCGTCCGCGAGGGCGTTCTCGAAGGGGAACCGGCCCTGCCAGATGTTGGCGCGGTGGACGCCCTCGGGGACGAGGTCCACCCCCCACGCGTACCGCTGGCCGTCCGCCCCCGCGCGCGCCGCCCGCTCCCACTCCGCCTCCGTGGGGAGCCGCTTGCCCGCCCACTTCGCGTAGGCCGTGGCGTCGAACCAGGAGACGTGGACCACCGGGTGGGCCTGCATCCCGTCGATGGAGCTGCCGGGGCCCTCGGGGTGGCGCCAGTCGGCCCCCGGGGTCCACGCCCACCACTGGGAGTAGTCGCGGAGGTCCACGGGCCCCGGGGTCTTGGCGAAGATCAGCGAGCCCGCCACCAGGGTGCCCGGCGGAGGCTCGGGCGTCCCCGGCGGGAGCTGGGCCGCGAGCTCTTCCCAGCTGGGGACGATCTCCGCGGTCGTGCGGTACCCCGTGGCCTCCACGAAGCGCGCGAACTGCGCGTTGGTGACCTCGGTCTGGTCGATCCAGAAGCCGTCGACCTGCACCCGATGGGCGGGGCGCTCGTCGGGGCGGCCCTCCTCGCCGTCCCAGCCCATGGTGAACTCACCCGGCTCCACCCACACCATGCCGGAGGGAGCCTTGGAAGCCGCCTTCTGGGAGGTCGCCGCAGGGACCTCGTCCTGGGCGAGAGCGGGTGAGAGCAGTGCGAGGGCGAGGATCAGCATCGCGCCGATTCTAGGCCGGATCGCCCCCTCGCGGTGGCCGCGGCCCGCGAGAGTGGCGGTTCAGAGCTGGGCGCCGAGGACGATGGCGTGGAAGCCGAACTCCGAGAGCCGGTTGTCCTCGAAGTGCAGCTTGAGCGCCTTCGAGGGCACCAGGATCGCGGAGCGCTCGGGGAGGTACACCCAGACGTCGCCCCGCTCGCTCTTCTCTGCCGGGGAGCCGACGGTGGACAGCACCTGGAGCTTGGTCATGCCCAGCTCCAGGTTCTCCGAGTACTCCTTCACCGTCGAGAACTTGTAGCGCTGGTCGCCCCGGGGGATGACCTCGTTGGTCTCGGCGTCCACGGTGACGCAGCTCGGAGCGACGCAGAGAACGGCGAGGAGCAGGGCGGGCAGCAGGTGGAGCTTCATGGGGAGCGATGCGCGTGGGAGCGGGGGCGACGGCGGGAGTCTAGCTCGCCGCTCAGTAGGACTGCGAGAGCGTCAACCCGAACTGTACGCCTTCCACGATCACGTCCCTGAAGTCCGGTCCGAGGTACGCGTAGGAGTCGACCCATCGGGCGCCGAACCCCAGGAGCAGGGGACCGCCCAGCTCCAGCTCGAAGCCGGCGCGCGCGTACCAGCCGCCGCCGACGCCGTCGATGGCGTCACGCTCCGAGCCGGGGGGCTGATCGACGCTGAGGGTCTTGACGCTCGCGTACTGGAGCAGCGGCCCGGCGCCGCCGTAGATGCGCCAGCCCCCCTCGAGGGGGATGCTGGCATAGGCCCCGACGAAGCCGTCGAGCAAGAGGAGGTCGTTCTCGCGCTGCGTCACGATCGCGCCGTTGCCGAGGGCGAGCACCGTCCGCGTCGACTGCCAGCTCCCCGAGAGGCCGCCCTCGATCCCGAAGCGGATGTCTCCGTCGGTCATCGCGTGCTGGAAGGCGCCGCCGAGCATGGGGAACGTCTGCTCGCCGTCGTTGACGACGTTGGTCCCGGGCGCTGCGATGGCCGGTCCAGACGAGAACTGGGTGATGCCCACGATCCCCTGGACGTGATCCGTGGCGGCGGAGGCGCGGCGAGGGAGGAAGGGCTCCCACGGCGCCCGCTCGCCCTGGTCAGGGCCTGCGCAGGCCGAGAGCGCCAGCGCGGCGACCGCGAGGAAAGCGGCCGCTGGGTAGCGCGCGGTGCGTCGAGGGTCCGGGGTCATCGGGGCTAGCCTACCCGCCCCCATGCGAGTCGGGACGAACCCGGCAACCTTCGCCCGCGCGGCTCCCCGAGGCCGGCCAGGCTCCTTAGGATGCTCGGCACCGCCCCCCACCCGATCGTCCCCATGCTCGAACTCTGCCACGCCACGGCCCGCCTGCGCTCGCTCGCCTCGGGCACGCTCCTCGCCACGACCGCCGCCCTCGGAGGATGCGCTGGCACGGCGCAGGTCGCCGAGCCCGTGACGTTCGGCGGCGACCCCGCCATCGTGGCCGCCGCCCTGGAGGTGATGGGCCCCCGCTCGGAGGCCCTGGCCGAGGTCCAGGTCCTCGAGGCTCTCTGCCTGCGTCAGGAGATCGTCTCTGCCTCGGGCCCCAAGTTCGTCTCGGAGGGCCCCCTCTCGGTGCGACGTAGCCCGGCGACCCTGCTCTTCCGCCCCGGCGGGTCCAGGGCGCGCCAGGTCCTGGAGACGCCGAAGGAGCGACTCGTGGTGAGCGTGCAGCGCCGCCACGCCAGCCGCTGGCGCTATGAGAGCAACGGGCGCGCCCTGGTGGGCGTCGCCTCCCTGATGCTCGACCTGGACACCCTGGCCCGGTTCCTCGAGGTCCGCTCCGTCGAGACCTCCCCGGAGGATCCCCGGCTCACGATCGTCGCCATGGAGCCCTCGCCCGGCGTGGAGATCCTCGGGCTCCGTCGGCTCGAGCTGACCTTCGCGGACGGGAAGGACGTCCCGGCGCGCCTGCGGGTCCTCGGCGGCGGCGAGGACGTGCTGGAGTTCGAGATCATCCGGGTGGGCAAGGACCCCTTCCACCGGAACGTCGACGCCCACTTCCGACTGGAGGTCCCCGCGGGCTTCACGGTCGCGGAGAACGGCTAGTCGGCGCGGCCCCTCCCCCCGCGAGCCCCGCGCCCAGCTCCCGGACCACGTCCACCAGGAGCTCCACGTCCTCCGCGCGGGTGCGCCAGTTCGCGATCGCAGGGCGCAGGCACACCACGCTGCGGTAGCGGGTCGTCCCTGCGAACACGCGGCCGTCCTCGAGGATGCGCTCCCCGAGCCTCTGGTTGAGCTCGTCCAGGTCGCGCCGGCGGACGCCCGGGGGGACGAAGCGGAAGGGGACGACGTTCAGGCGGGTGTCGTCCACCAGCTCGAGGTCCGGGGCTCCCGAGACCAGCTCCCGCAGGCGGTCCGCCAGTCGGAGGTGCCCCTCGACCATGGCGCGGATCCCCGCGCGGCCCTCGCTGAGGAGCGCGGCGAAGATGGGCAGGGCCCGCGCGCGCCGGCTGCTCTCCGGGCCGAGGTTGGCCGGCACCCTGGGCCGCGGACCGTCGGCGGTGCTCGGCGGCAGGTAGGCCGCTACCAGGCGGAACGTCTTGGCCATGAGCGCGCGCTGCTTGACCAGGGCGAAGCCGCTGTCGTAGGGGACATTGAGCCACTTGTGGGCGTCCGCCGCGATGGAGTCCGCGCGCTCGATCCCCTCCGCGAGGTCCGCCACCTCCGGGGCCACCCGCGCGAAGATCCCGAAGGCGGCGTCCACGTGGAGCCAGGCGCCGTGCCGCTCGCACAGGTCCGCCACGGCGGCCAGGGGGTCGAAGCGTCCCGAGTTCACCTCCCCCGCGGTGGCGACGACGATGGCGGGCTGGCCCCCCATGGACGCGAGCCGGCGCTCGAGCCCGTCGAGGTCCAGGGTGCCGCGGTTGTCCAGGGACAGCCGCTCACAGCTGGCCCGCCCGATGCCAAGCATGGAGAGGCTCTTGATCACGCTCGCGTGCACGAAGCCGCCGGTGAGCACCGCGGGCCTGGGCAGCCCCGCGAGCCCGTCCTCCCCAACGTCCACGCCGAGCCGCTCCCCCCACCACTGCCGCGCCGCCCCGAGCCCGACCAGGCTCGCCGTGGTCGCGCCGGTGGTGCAGACCCCGGTCCACGCGCCGGGGTCCAGCCCGAAGAGCTCGGCCAGCCACCGGGTGGCCGCCTCCTCCAGGTCCACCGCCAGCGGCGAGCCCGTGGCCGAGGAGGCCACCTGGTCCAGGGCCGAGGCGAACCAGTCCGCCGCGAGGGTCGCCCCCGTGACGCCCCCGACCACGTAGTGGAAGTAGCGTGGTCCGGCACTCGCCACCGCCCGACCCTCGGCCCGTCGAACAAGCTCCGCCATGGCCCGCGCCGCTCCCACGCCGGACTCGGGCAGGGGCACCAGGGCCGGCGCCTCGGCCTCCGCCGAGACCCGCGCCGCGTCGAGGCCCCGCTGGACCTCGAGGGACGCCTCCAGAGCCGCGCGGAGGACGGGCTCGATCTCGTCACGCCGCACGGGGAGCCTCCCGTTCGTCGGGGCCTGGAACGCTCGCTCTCATGGGGCGCATGATGCGCTCCAAATCACCCGCGGGGTGGACCTTCCTGGCGCTCCGGGAGGGACTAGGCTGGGGGCATGAATGCCAAGCCCACCACCGTCACCCAGTACCTCGCCTCCCTGGACCCCGACCGGAAGAAGGCCCTCCAGGCCATCCGCAAGGTGGTCAAGGCCAACCTGGACCCCAAGGTCAAGGAGGGCATCCAGTACGGGATGATCGGCTACTTCATCCCGCACTCGGTCTACCCCGACGGCTACCACTGCAGCCCGGAGCAGCCGCTGCCGTTCATGAGCATCGCCAGCCAGAAGAACCACATGGCGGTGTACCTGTTCTGCATCTACGGGGACGAGGCCGAGGCCGCGCGCTTCGAGAAGCAGTGGGCGAAGTCCGGCAAGAAGCTCGACATGGGCAAGTCCTGCGTGCGTTTCAAGAAGATCGAGGACGTGTGCCTCACCTCCATCGGTGCCGCCGTCAAGCGCATGACCGCGGCGAGGTTCATCAAGCACTACGAGGCCAACGTGGTGAGCGCCACGGCCCGCAAGAAGAAGGCGACGAGCAAGAAGGCCGCGGCGAAGAAGCCTGCGGCGAAGAAGAAGCCCGTCCGCAAGGCAGCGACCCGCAAGGCGACCACGGGGAAGAAAGCCGCCGCCCGCACCTCGAAGTCCACGGCGTCCTCGGCCAAGAAGAAGGCGACCCCCAGGACCACGGCCCGCAAGAAGCGGAGCTAGCCCCCCTCCTCCCATGACTCAGCCCCGCGAGATCACCCTGCCCGCCGACCCCGAGGCGGCCCTCTCCGCCCTGCGCGAGGCCTCCGCCGACACCCACGTGGTGGTCTTCAAGAAGTCCCCCATCTGCCCCACGAGCACCCGGGCGGAGTTCGAGTTCAAGCAGTGGCTGAAGACCCTCGACGGCGCCGACCCGGTCCGCATCGCGTGGATCGACGTGATCGCCGAGCGCCCCCTGGCCCGCGGCCTGACCGCGGCCCTGGAGGTGGAGCATCAGTCCCCCCAGGCCCTGTGGTTCTCCGGGGGCGACCTCGCCTGGCACGACAGCCACGGCGCCCTGACCTGCGCTCGCTTCACCGAGGCGAACGGGGGCTGAGGCGAACGCCACCTGAAGGGGTGCGCGGCGAGCGGCTCCGTCCTAGCGTGGGGCCATGAGCACCTCCCGACGCCAGTTCCTCGCCGCCACCGCCGCCCTCCCCCTCACCTCGCTCCCCGCCTTCGCCGGGGGCCAGGAGCCGGCCGCCGCGCCGCGCCTGAAGGCCACCGTCATCCTCGTGCGACACACGGAGAAGGCGAAGAACGACCCGCGCGACCCGGACCTCTCCGAGGCGGGCCGCGAGCGGGCTGAGGCCTTCGCCCGGATGTTCGAGGCCGCTGGCGTGACGGGCCTAGTGCACAGCGAGTACAAGCGCACGCGGGACACCCTGGCGCCCCTGGCCAGGGAGCGAGAGCTCACCAGTGAGACCATCCCCGCCCGGGATATGGACGGTCTGATCGCCCGGCTCGCGGGGGCCAAGGAGACGGACGTGATCGCCGTCGCGGGCCACTCCAACACGATCCCCGCCATCGCCGCCCGGCTGGGGGTCACGCTCCGGGACCTCACCGAGACGTCCATGAACACGCGGGTTCCCGAGGGGCACCTGCCCCACGATGCCTACGACCGGGTCCACGTGCTCACGCCGGGCCCGAAGGGGCCCCGGGCGCTCGAGCTGCGCTACGGGGAGCCGACGCCCGCGGCGAAGGACGGCGAGGGACACTGAACGGCGAGGGGCCGCCGCTGCCAGCGCAGCCGCGGCCCCCGAGCCGGCAGGCCACCAGGCTCTGTGGATCCCCAGGGGGTCACTGGACCGGGAGCAGAGGGCGCAGGGTGCCCCCGTAGTTCTCGTCGTCGAAGCCGACGTAGAGGGTCGGCTGCTGGTTCTCGAAGCCCAGGGTCACGGACTCGGTCTTGAAGCCGTCGATGGTGGCGACCCGCGTGGGCTCGGGGTCCAGGTCGATGGCGGCCGAACCCTGGGCCGGGCGAATCCGCCCCACGCGCCAGACCGAGCTCCGGAAGGGGCCGAAGTCCGGGTCGCCCGGCAGGCCCGCGGCCTCGGGGTCGAAGGAGGCCACGGTGTAGATGCGTCCAGCCTGGTCCACATCGAGCCCCACCACGCCCCGGACCATGTTCTGGGGGTCGGGGTTGTCGAGGGTCACCGACTGGAAGGCGCCGAACTGCAGGGTCCCCGGATTGAAGGGCGCCCAGCTCAGCTGGGTGGAGGGCTGGTTGTCCGCCCGCTCGGCGTAGAGGAAGTAGAGCTGGTTCTGCACCCGCGCCACCGCGGTGGCCTCGACGTTGGAGATGGGGACCGGCCAGTCCACCTCGGTCTCGATGTCGATCTCGTTCCCCGCGAGGCGCGCGCGGAAGATGCGGGGCGTCCGGTTCGGGTCGTCGTCCCCGCTCTCGCAGAGCAGGTAGCGGTCGCTCCCCCCGATGCGCGCAATGCTCTCGAGGTCGTTGCTCGGCGCCGTCGGCCAGTCCATGCGCAGGGGCTTCCAAAGGACGCCCCGCGGATCCTGGGGCGACATGACGAGGCTGACCCGGGGCCGGTTGAGCTCCGCGGGCTCGTCCTTGGCGTCGTGGACCGCGACGAACACGTCCATACCCGCGTACTCGAGGCCGCTCAGGTCCGGCAGGTACGAGACCTGGAAGAACCCGCTGGACTGGGGCGCGGTGCTGGTGGCGAGGAGCAGGAGCCCCCCACAGCACGCGGCGCGGGTCAGGAGGCCGCGGAGGGAGGTCGGGGCGCCGGAGGTTGCGGGACGGCTCATGGAGATCGGCAGGGCTGGAGATCGGGGAAGGAGGTGGCCGAGATTAGTCCGCGAGCCCGTCCCCGCTGCCCCTCCGCCGGATCCCGTCTCATTCCTGGATGAGGGGCGACGGGAGTAGCTCAGGGCCGGGGGTCCGCCCCGGCGGCGCCGGACCCGCCGCCCGCCCGGCTCTCCGCCATGCCGGCCCGGAGCCAGAGGATCGCCACCACCACGAGGAAGGTCGGGAGGATCTGGACCAGGGACTCGAAGCGCGCCTCGGCGAGGTCCTTGCCCGGCGGCATGAGGGGCCGCTGCCACGCGATGACCCCCATCTCGAGCGCCGACAGCGCGCCGAGCAGGAGGACCTCCCGGCGGCTCCCAAGGACGCTCGCCAGGAGCGTCACGAGCACGAAGTTGATCACGTTCACGTGGGCAGGCTCACCGTTGCCCCACGCCAGCGATCCCACCAGGAGCGCGAGGCCCCAGACCAGCAACGATCCAGCCATCGACCCCTTCCCGCGCCGGACGAGCCCGAGCAGCCCCAGGCAGAGGACCGCGCAGGCCCCGTTGGAGAGCGCGACCCGCCCCACGTACTTGGCCTCGAAGCCCTCGCCGAAGAGGAACAGCGGCGCCGTGAGCAGGGCCGCCGCAAGGATGAGTCGCAACAGGGTGCGGAGGAACGCGTCCTGGGGCGTGGGGCTGTCCATGAACGGCAGTCTAAGGCCACGCTCGCCTCGGACGAGCCGCCTGATTCCCGGGCTCCGCACTCCAGGCCCCGGGCCCCGGCGGGCACGGGGCTACTCTGCCTTGAGTCGCCAGCTCAGGGAGAGCGCCGGCGGCTGGTCGGTCTCGCCCAGCTCCGCCCGGAGCTCGTCGCCGACCCGCGTGTAGCGGATCCAGGTGGGCAGGCCCGTCCCCTCGCGCTGGAAGAGCACCGACCCCGCCGTCTGCTCGACGGCCTGGAAGGGCGTCGGTGGCTCCCCCGACGGCTGGGCCTGGAGCACCACGGCGTCCCCGTCGCGCTCGATCCGCAGGAACTCGAAGCTGCCGCCCTCGCGCTCCCCGGGGATGTAGGTCCGCGCCACCGCGTGGAGCGCGCCCGCGGCCTCGGGGAGCCAGACCTCCTCGATGGTCATGGTCGTCCCCTCCCAGGTCATCTCCCCCAGCCAGTGGCCCGGCAGCCACTGGAAGACGTCGGCGGGGAACTGGCGGCGGGTCCCGAAGACGTGGAGCTCTGCGCCGATGAGCAGGCCCAGGTCGGCGCGTCCATCCCCGTCCTGGTCCCCCACCCGGAACACCTCCCGGCCCAGGCCCGTGGCGGTTCCCGGCTCGCCGTAGATCCCCATGATCACGGCGCCCGTCGCGCCGGAGAAGACCCAGACGCAGCCGGACTCGATCATGGAGACGGACCAGGGCTTCGACTCGAGCTTGAGCGCGGCCGCGAGGCTCATCCCTTCGAGCTCGATCGCGTCGACCCCGAGGTTCTTGGCCTGCGCGGCGTCCGGGAGGTTGAAGTTGCAATCCCCCTGGGCGAGGTCGGCGACACCGTCCCCGTCCACGTCCCCCACCATCCGCACGGAGACGTCGTCCGGCAGGTAGTCGGGGCCCGTGCAGAGGATCGGATCGCCTGCCGCACTGAAGTGGATCTCCGTCTGGGAACCGATGCTCCCGCCAAGCTGCAGCACGCCGTCCCGCTTCCCGTCGCCATCCAGGTCACCGTCGAAGGTCCAGGTGCCCCGAGGCGCCGCCGCGTCCGCCAGGGGCTGACCGGTCTTGCCCGAGATCCAGGTGGGGCCCAGGTTGCGGCGCCCGCGGTCGACGAGCAGGTCGTCCACCCCGTCCCCGTCACGGTCGTCCGCGGCCTGGAGCCGGGCCATGTTCGCCGGGACCTTGCAGCGCCAGAGCCGCTTGCCCGTGGCGCCGGAGACCGTCTTGACCAGGCCCCCTGAAGGGTCACCCATGGCCACATCGGCCACGCCGTCGCCGTCCAGGTCGCCGGCCCAGGCCACGAGCGTGGGCGCGATCTTCAGGGTCGACGTCGTCCAGCGCCGGGTCCCGTCCTTCGAGTTCACCACCTGCACCGCGACGCCGCCGCCCGAGGGCGCGACGATCACCACCTCGGGCGCGCCGTCCCCATCCAGGTCCGGCCCCACGTCCCAGGCGCCCGGGTGACCGAGCTCCACGAGGGTGAGGAACGGTCCCCCGTCCCCGCCGCGGCGCACGAGCAGGACCCGGTCGAGCTCCACCACCAGCTCGGTGAGGCCGTCGCCGTCGAGGTCCCCCACCGGCCTCACCTCCGCCCCCCTCGAGACGCCCACCGAGTAAAGGGAGCGCTCGGCTCGGACCACGTCGGAGAACGGGTCATGGGCCTGGATCAACGGGGCGCTGGCGGCGAGGAGGAGGAGAGAGATCATGTTCTTGGGGAGTGCGGCGCGTCCCCTGAGGGTATCGACCGGCGAGCGACCCGCGCTCAACTGTGCTAGACCAGCGGCATGCTCCAGCGCCTCCTGCTCCTCGCGAGCCCGCTCATCCTCGCCTGCTCCACCGCCTCCGAGGCGCGCCCCGCCGACCCCGCCGCGGGGGGTGCGGAGGCCCCGAACGTGGTCTACGTGATGAGCGACGAGCTCGCCTACTTCGAGCTCGGTCACATGGGGAACCCGTACATCCGGACGCCCAACATTGACCGCTTCGCCGCTGAAGGCATGCGCTTCACCCACGCGTACGCGGGCTCGCCCGTGTGCGCCCCCCTGCGCTGCAACCTGATGACCGGGATGCACGCGGGGCACGCCTCGGTCCGGGCCAATGACGGGGGTACCCCGCTGCGCGCCGGCGAGCCGACCATCGCCTCCATGCTCAAGGACAAGGGCTACGCCACGGGCGGCTTCGGCAAGTGGGGCTGCGGCGGACGCGACTCCACCGGCGTCCCCGAGGAGCACGGCTTCGACACCTTCTTCGGGTACTACGACCAGGTGCACGCCCACTCCTTCTATCCGCCGTACCTGGTGCGGAACAGCGAGGAGGTGCCCCTCGCGGGCAACGTCGGCGGCCGCACGGGCGAGACCTACTCGCACTACGAGATCATGGACGCGGGCCTCGACTTCATCCGCGAGAACAAGGACCGGCCCTTCTTCTGCTACCTGCCCATCACGCCGCCCCACGGCATGTACGACATCCCCGCGGACGACCCGGTGTGGGCGCTCTACGCGGACGACGAGTGGATGAAGCGGGACGACGTGAAGCAGGACGTGAAGAACTACGCCGCCATGGTGAGCCTCGTGGACCGCAACCTGGGCCAGGTGCTCGAGCTCCTGGACGAGCTCGGCCTCGACGACAACACCGTGGTCTTCTTCACCGGGGACAACGGCGGCCAGGACCGCTTCCGCTCCCCTGACCACCCGCGGGGCTTCTTCGGCCCCAACGTGGACCCGCGCACGGGCGTGGAGTTCCGGGGCGGCAAGGGCAACCTCTTCGAGGGCGGCCTGCGCATCCCCTCCATGGCCCGCTGGCCCGGGCACATCCCCGCCGGGACGGTGAGCGACCTGGTCTTCTACCAGCCCGACGTGCTCCCCACCATCGCCGCCCTCACCGGCGCGACCTCCCCCGAGGGCATCGACGGCATGTCCATCGCGCCGACGCTGCTGGCCTCCGGCGACCAGCCGGAGCACGACTTCCTCTACTGGGAGTTCGGCAGCCAGCTGGCCGTGCGCATGGGCGACTGGAAGGGTCTGCTCTCCCGCAAGGGCGGCGGCGGCTGGGACGAGGTGCTCGCGGGCCGCACCGGGACCTGGACCCTCTACGACCTCGCAGGCGACGTGAGCGAGGAGCGCGACCTCGCCGCCGAGCACCCCGAGCGCATCGCCGCCATGGCCGCCATCGCCGCCCGGGAGTTCACCCCGGCCCGGCCCGGCACGTACCACGACCCCGCCCGCGCCCGCCACGAGAAGGACCGCGACGCCAAGTGGGGCACGTCCCCCGACCGCCCCGCGCCGAGGAGGCCCAAGGGCAAGCCCAACCAGCTCAAGGGCAAGGACCTGCTGCCCGCCGCCGACATGACCGTCGTCTCCTTCAGCAGCCAGAACGAGGCCAACGGCAAGCTCGCCGCCCGCGCCATCGACGGGGACCCCAGCACCATCTGGCACACGCGCTTCTCGGACGTGCTCGAGCGGCACCCCCACGAGCTCGTGATCGACCTGGGCGCCGTGCGCGCCGTCACCGGCCTGCGCTACCTCGCGCGCCAGGACGGCGGCTGGAACGGCGCCTTCGCCGAGACCGAGCTCTACCTCTCCACCGACCCCGAGCGCTTCCCCGAGACGCCCGCGGCCACCACCACCTTCAAGCGCCTGCGCAAGAGCCAGGCCCTCGACCTCCCCGCCCCCGTCCCCGCCCGCTACGTGCGGGTCCGCGTTCTCTCCGAGAACAAGGGCGGCCCCTGGGCCTCCGCCGCCGAGATCGGCGTCACCGTCAGCGATCGCTGAGTGACTCCGAGAGGTCCGCTTACGACAAATCACGGTAGGCCCACGACACGACGCCCGACTGCGGGCCTCGCCCGTGAAACACTGTGCCCATGCTCGCTCGCAAGGCCGCCCTCGCCCTCGCGGCGGCGCTCGTCGCCGCGCTCGGCTGGTTCGCCCTCCAAGGGTCGGAGGCCCCCGACGGTCCGCTGCTGTCCGGCGCCTCGGCCGTGACCGATGCGGCGGACGTCGGTGAGACGGACCTGCCAGAGCTCGGGGTGGACGAGGCTCGGGTCGCGGCAGGCGTTGCCAATGAAACGGAGGCGACCGAGGCGTCGGCCGCGCCGCCCTCGGACGACGGCCTTCTGTCGGGGATCGTGCTGAGCGCGACCTCCGGCGCGCCGCTCGCGGGCGCGCGGGTGGTGGTCACGCGCCGGGTCCACTCCGAGTTCCGCATCCCCGACATGAACGAGCGGGAGGCGCGGGAGGAGGTGGTGGAGGGCTCGACCGACGCGGCCGGGCGCTTCGAGCTGTCCGTCCCGACCGCGGTCCCCCTGGACCTCGAGGTCCGCGCGGCGGGGCACGCCCTGGCGCGCCGGTCTCACGTCTTCGCGGGGGAGGACCTGGTGCTGCAGCTCGCGGAGGCGGCGATCCTCGAGGGCACGCTGACCCGCGCGACGGACGGCGCGCCGGTGGAGGGCGCCCTGATCCTCGGCCGGGACGACCGCCGGCTCGAGCTGTGCCGCGCGCGCACCGGCCTCGCCGGGGAGTTCCTCTTCGAGGACCTCCCCCCCGGCCTGGTCACCCTGCAGGTCACGCCCGTGGACGCCGCGGTCCCCCCGGACCAGCGGGTCGAGCTACGGGCCGGCGTGCGGACCCGGGTGGACCTGGCCCTGGACCCCGGGGTGCGCATCCACGGCGTCGTGAAGGACCCCAGCGGGACCCCGATCCCGGGCGCCGAGGTCGGGCTCGGCGGGTCCTTCAAGCGCTCTGCCACCACCAACCTCGAGGGCGAGTACGAGCTCGTGGGCGTCGGCGGCGTCCGGCGCCGGGACCTCTCGGACCTGCGAGCGCGCGCGGAGGGGTACGGCGGCGAGCGAGCGAAGCTCCCGTTCGCCGAGCTACGGGCCGACACCCGCGTCGACTTCGTGCTGCGCGCGGGCCGCGTCGCGACGGGCCGGGTGGTCGACCCCGAGGGCACCCCGCTCGAGGGCGTCTACGTGGCCGGGTCCGGCACGAAGAAGGCCGAGGGCGTCTCCAGGACCGACTGGGTGTCGGTCCTCACGGGCGCCGACGGGCGCTTCGCGCTCACGTCCCTGCACCCCCTCGTGGACCACCAGCTCTTCCTGAAGAAGAGCGGCCACGGCACGCGCATCTACGACTTCCCCGCGGACGAGGCGGACCGCGAGCGGGTCGACGTCGGGGACCTCGTGCTCCACCCCGGCGGCCGCATCGAGGGGACCCTGACCACCGCGTCGGGCGTGCCCATCCCCGAGCACTCCGTGAAGCTCCGCGGCGCCAACGACGACCTCGGGCGCTTCCGGCCCGACGGCGAGGGCATCCCGAACACCTGGGTCACCACGGTGCGCGAGTCCCGCACCGACGCCGACGGGCGCTTCCACTTCGACGACGTACCCGGGGGCACCATGAAGGTGACGGCCGCCGTGCGCGGTCAGCCGAGCGCCAACGACGAGCAGACGGTCGAGCTCGCGGAGGGCCAGCGGGTGGACGGCGTGACGCTCCGCCTGGAGCTGGGAACCCCCATCACCGGCGTCGTCCTGACCCCGGACCGCTCGCCGGCCACGGGGGTCTTCGTCCAGGTCGCGGGCGGCCCGGACGCGCCGCGGATCCGCGCGCGCTCGGGC